>JAXLYP010000007.1:0-379298 GCA_046351395.1 Polyangiaceae bacterium | reverse complement strand
GGGCTCGTCGCCGAACTTCGAGACGTCCACCTCGGCGCCGTTGAAGAAGTGGATCTCGCTGCAGGGGCCGCACGGGCCGGTGTCCCCCATCGACCAGAAGTTGTCCTCCTTGCCGAGCCGAATGATGCGCTCGTCCCCGAACCCGGTGACCTTCTTCCAGATCTCGGCCGCCTCGTCGTCCGCGCCGGCGATCCCCTCTTCGCCCTTGAAGATCGTCACCACGAGCCGCTCGGCGGGGATGTCGACGACCTTCGTGAGGTACTCCCACGCCGAGACGATCGCCTCCTCCTTGAAGTAGTCGCCGAACGAGAAGTTCCCGAGCATCTCGAAGAACGTGTGGTGGCGCGCGGTGACCCCGACGTTCTCGAGGTCGTTGTGCTTGCCGCTGATGCGGATGCACTTCTGGCTCGACGCCGCGCGCTTGTAAGGGCGGCTGTCCTTGCCCGTGAACACGTCCTTGAACTGGACCATGCCCGCGTTCACGAACATGAGCGTGGGGTCGTTCTCGGGGACGAGCGGCGCGCTCTTGACGACCTCGTGGCCGCGGGCGCTGAAGAAGTCGAGGAACGAGGAGCGGATGCTTGCCGAGGTCTTGTCTTCGAGGGTCATGACCACACCGTGCCTTTGGCCATCCGCGGGGCAACCGCGGCAACGAGGAGCGCGTTCGGCGCGCTCATAGCAGCACGGACGCCCCGCCTCGACGACAACCGACGCGAGCGCGCGCGAGCTGACCGACCCGCGCCCAGATCGCGCCCGTTCCCTCGGTCTTCGGCGAGGCTCGCACTTCGGAGAGAGGGCGGCTCATCCGCAGCGCATCGTGGGCGCGCGTCGTGACGACCTCGACGAGGCTCCCGTGGAGCGGAGGGAGCCCGACAGTGCGTCTCGGCGTCGCGATCCCTCCGCGCCCCCGTGATCAACGACGCTCGGGCTACTTCGCGGCGGCTTCGATCGCGCTCGGCGCGCCCTTGAGCGCGCTCTGCGTCGCGGCGGTCACCGCGTCGACCTGGAGGATCTGGAGCTCGTTTTCGCCCACCGAGCTCGCGCTCGCGAGGGCCTTGGCGTCCCCGCCGACGGTCGCCTTGAGCGACTGATCCGGGATCTTCCGGACGGCGAAATCCACGTGCGCCGCATACCCGACGTCGCTCCCGCTGGTGGTCTTTTGGAGCTTCGTGAGGTTCCCGTCGAGGATCATCGCGGGCAGGCCCCGCGACTGGCTCTCCGCCGCGATGTCGTCGCTGTCGGCGAGCAGCTCGACCCCCGAGATGGACGAGATGCGCTCGCGCGCCGCCTTGCGGAACGCCGTGTTCACCGAGTTCGAGCTGAGGTCCGTCTTGTTCTGGAGCTTCCCGAGCTGGACGAGGAACTTCGCGTTCTTCTTCGCCTCGAGCGCCTTGATCGCGGCGTCGAGCGCGGTCTTCACGTCGCTGTCGCTCTCACTCCCTCGCGCCGTCTTCAGGGCGCTGATCGCGCTCGTGTCCCCGAGCGCCGTGAGCCCCGCGGCCGCCGCGGTCCGCACCGCCGCGTGCTTGTCCTTGAGCGCCTTTTCGAGCGCCGGCCGAGCCGTTCGGCTCTTCGTCTTGCCGAGCGCGAGCGCCGCCGTCACCCGGATGCGGAAGTCGTCCGCGCCGCCGAGGTCCTTGATGAGGGACGCCTCGTCCGCCCGCGCCTCCGCGTAGTGGAGCGTGGAGATCGAAGGCCCGCCCACGAAGCCAGCCATCCCCAGCGCCACGAGCGCCGCAGCGGCAACACGCCGAGCCCGTGAAGGTCTCCTCGTCGGGGATGTTCGCATGGGGTTCCCTTGGGTGGTGCAGAAGCGCCCCCGCCGAGCGAGCGACCGCCACGGAGGTGCGCGAGGGATCCGCCATCGGTTCCGGGCTCCCTAGGGAGCACAGGCGACGCGGCAGCTGAGTAAGTGAAGATCCAGGTCCCCGCACAGCTGGCCAGGGACCCCCCGAATTCGCTGCACCTGAAAGGAAGAAGCGGTGCGCCGAACCGATGAGCACCATTGGACGTTGACGCCCGCGATCTGACAAGGCGAAGTGCACGTTTTCGAACAAATCGGTCGCAGCTCTGCCCCCGATGTACGCCCCAGAAGCAGAACGCGCCCAAGTCCAACCCACTCGCCCCAACCCCAGCAAGGCGCGAAGCCGCCAGGCAAGGCGCGAAGCGCCGAGCACGACCCAGACCTGTCCGCGAAGGTCGCTGGGCGCGTCAGCGGACTCGTGGCTATGGGAGGCGCGCGGAAGCGTGGTCTGCCCACGCTGAGCACGCCGACCGACGCCACGAGTTCGCTGGCGCGCCCAGCGTGGCTATGGGAGGCGCGCGGAAGCGTGGTCTGCTCACGCTGAGCACGCCGACCGACGCCACGAGTTCGCTGGCGCGTCCAGCGACCCCTTCGCCCTTCGCTAGAACATGATGCCGAGATACCAGCGGAGCATCTGCGCGGTGCTGAGCTCGCCCGTCTCCTTCACGGCGATGAGATCTTTCTTCTCCTCCGTGAGGTAGCCGAGGCCCCCGAGCGGGAACATGACGCCGTATTGGATCGCCGTGTAGAAGCCGCCGATCTTCGAGAGATCGTCGTTCAGCGTGCCGTCCTTCGCTTGGTAGTAGAGCTGGAAGTCGAGCTCCACGCCGAGGTCAGGGTCGTTGCCGGGGGCTTGGATGGGCTGGCTCGCGCGGCTCCAGATCACAGAGCCTCCGCCGCCGATGCGCTGGCCGTTCTCGCTCCGGGTGAAGTCGTACTCGACCGTGGGCTTGAAGTAGTAGGCGCCCTGCACGCGGTTGAAGATGCTGCGCCACAGGATGTAGTCGACGCGGAAGTCCGGGTGGAAGCGGAACGTCGAGAACGTCCGGTCGTGCGTGAGCTGTGGGTCGAGGCCGCTCTCGGTGGGCGCGAGCCCTTCGACGTCCTGGTCGCCGGTCGCGTATCCAAAGTCCAGTTGTCTGTGTAGCTTGTCCTCGACCGCCCGGAGCTCCGCTTGGACGGCCAGGCCGAACGAGAGGAGCCCCCACCCGTCGTCCGAGCCGTCGGGGACGTTCGCGTTCTTGTAGTTCGTGCCCGAGCCCGCCTGGATCTGGGGGTTCTCGATGGAGCCCGCGATGAACGCCGCCTCCGCCTCGATGCGGAGCTTCTTCCAAAGGAACTGGAACCAGAAGTCCGGGATGAACGCCTCCGCGCCGCGCCTCAGGTACCCGTCCGTGTAGTTCCGGCTCGACGCGCCGAGGCCCTGCTGCCCGACGTACTCGAGCGAGTGGTTGCGGTAGACGCCGTAGAACCCGCCGTTGATCACGACCTTGTTCTGGGCGAGCTCGAGCTTCTGGAGCTCGGGGTTGCGGCGCCGGACCACGATGACTCCCCACTGGTTGACGTCGTCGCTCTGGGCGAGGTCGTAGGACTGACCCTGGCCCTGGCCGATGAGGCCGCTCGTCGGCCCCTCGTTCACGAAGTCCCAGAGCGCGCCGAAGTAGAGGTCCCACTTCTTGATGCCCGTCACGAACAGCAAGCGATCCGCGGTGCTGCCGTTGTCCGAGTCGTACCCGTCGCCCGCGTTCGCGAGCATCCCGAGGCCCCATTGGCTCGGCATCCGGCCGAACCGCAGGAGGCCGATCGGGGTCTGGTACTCGCCCCACACCCGCTTCACGGTCACGGAGTCCGTCAGGCTGTTCACGCCCGCGACCGGCGCGAACTGCGTGGTGGCGAAGGCGCCGGTCGGCGAGTACCCGCCGCGCTGGATCTGGTCGTAGCCCCCGGTCGTGCCGGGCTGGTTCGCGAATCCGTCCGGCGTCGATCCGAGGACCAAATTGTCCAGCAGATCGATCTGCGCCATGATCCGGACGTTGTCGCTGATGTGGAGCTCCGGGTTGATCCGGAAGCGCATGTTCGCGCCCGCCTGGATGTTGTTCTCGCACGGCTCGGGCTTCAGCGGGTTGTCCCCGCAGAGGACGACCTTGTTGCGGTCATCGACGGTGTTGTAGTCGTTGTCCGTGGGCTGCGGCCACAGCACGTTCGCCGCGGTGTCCGTCCGACCCAGCGCGAAGTGGCTGTAGAGCTGGGAACGGAGCCGGTAGTAGCCGTGGAGCTCGACCGTGGGGCGCGCGGACGTCCACCACTGCTCCGCGAAGACATCCGTGTCGGACTCGGTGCCGTCGCCCTTCGGCTTCGCCTTCTCGTCCTTGTCGCCGGGCTTCTTGTCCTCGGGCTTCTTGTCCTCCGGCTTCTTGTCCTCCGGCTTCTTGTCCTCGGGCTTCTTGTCCCCCGTGGGCGGCGGCGCGTCGTCCGGGAGGAGTTTGTCGCCCGGCGGCGGGGCTGGCGCGGGCTGATCGGGCGCGGGCGTCGCCGGTTGCGCGAGGACGTTCGTCGTCACGGCGAGCGCTGCGGTCAACGACGAGACGAGCGCACAGGTTCGGAGCATCCGCATGAGCGCGCAGCGTGTCTCACGGGATCGACCTCGAAGCAAGCGCCCTCGTGAGGCCCATCCCGGACCCCTCCCCTATCAACGAGCTGTGGCGGTGCGCACACCCGAGCGGGAGGCGGCGACGCGATGAGGCTTTCTTCTACCACTTCACTTCGGGTACCTTTTCTCGCAGCCTGACCACTGTTTCGGGTGCGGTTCGACCCGCGAAGAGGATGGATGAAAACGCTCTCCGTGTTGTCTCCCGCCGCCGCCGCGGCGCTTGCCTGCTTCACGATCGTCCACGCGAGCACCGCGCTCGCGCAGCAGTCTTCCGCCGCCGACGGTGAGTTCGCGATCCAGCGGTTCGACGCCGCCATCGGCGCCGAGAACTTCCTCAGCGTCCAGCGCGTACGCATGAGCACCCAGCTCGGGTGGACCGCGGGCCTCATGTTCAACTACGCGCGCGACCCGTTCGTCCTCGTGAGCTGTGTCGCGGAGACGAACTGCGACGAGCCCAACGCGCAAAACACGCAGAACGTCCACGTCGTCCAGAACCAGTTCCAGTTCGATCTGATGGGCAGCCTGAACCCCCTCGATCGCCTGCAGGTCGGGCTCAAGATCCCGCTCTCGTACGTCGATGGGCAGGGGATCGATCCCGCGACGGGGCAGCCCGCCGCCGGGGGCCTCAGCGGCTTCGGCATCGGGGATCCGCAGGTCGACGGCAAGATTCGCTTCTTCGGCACCCCCGACAGCACCGTCGCGCTCGGCGCGGGCCTCACGATCGGCATTCCCGCCGGCCACTACGCGACGCCGAACCTCTACCTCGGGAACTCGTCGCCCGGCGTGTCGATCACTTGGCGCGGGATCGTCGACATCAAGGCGGGCGGCTTCGGCGTCGCCGCGAACCTGATCGGCTCCTACCGCGGCGAAGGCACGCTCGGCACGACCACGGTGGGGCCGATGGAGTTCCGCTACGGCGTGGGCCTCGGCTATCGGTTCAGCCCCATTTTCCGAATCATGGCGGAGGGAACCGGCTCGACGCAGTTCTCCTCCATCCAGGGCACGAACACGCTCGAGGTCGATGGCGGGGTCGAGTTCATGCCGCTCCGGCATGGACTCACCCTGACGGCGGGCGGCGGCGCGGGGATCATCGAAGGGGTGGGCGTACCCGCGGGGCGTGCGCTCTTCGGGATCGGCTGGTCCGCCGACTCGGGTGACGCGGACGGCGACGGCGTCCCCGACGCGAACGACAAGTGCCCGACCAAGAAGGAAGACAAGGACGGCTACCAGGACGACGACGGCTGCCCCGACGACGACAACGACAACGATCAGATCCCGGATGCGAAGGACCAGTGCCCGGACAAGGCTGAGACGACCAACAACTACAAGGACGACGACGGCTGCCCGGACGAGGTGAAGGACTCGGACACCGACGGCATCCCGGACATGGACGACAAGTGCCCGGACAAGGCCGGCAAGGTCCGCACGAAGGAGTGGTACGGGTGCGCCGACACGGACGAGGACGGCATCCCCGATCCCGCGGATCAGTGCCCGGACAAGCCCGAGGACACCGACAACTGGGAGGACACGGACGGCTGCCCCGACCTGGACAACGACGGCGACGGCGTGCCCGATATCGAGGACGAGTGCGGGGACAAGAAGGGCACGAAGGAGATGCACGGCTGCCCCGACCCCGACAGCGACGGGGA
This sequence comes from Polyangiaceae bacterium, assembly GCA_046351395.1. Classification (GTDB taxonomy): domain Bacteria; phylum Myxococcota_A; class Polyangia; order Polyangiales; family Polyangiaceae; genus CAYYKK01. The sequence goes on along the minus strand of JAXLYP010000007.1, from coordinate 373,195 downwards.
CAACATCCCGGACTCCCGCGACAAGTGCAAAGACAAGCCCGAGAACTACAACGGCGTGCAAGACGACGACGGCTGCCCCGAGGCGGGTCAGACGCTCGTCGAGGTCACCGAGACGGACATCAAGATCCTCGATCGCGTCGAGTTCGAAACGGGCAGCGACAAGATCAAGGGCGCGCAGAGCTTCAAGGTCCTCGACGCGGTCGCGGCCGTGCTGAAGAACTACACGAACATCGAGCTCGTCGAGGTCCAGGGGCACACGGACAACGTCGGCGACGCGAACCAGAACAAGATGCTCTCCCAGAAGCGCGCCGACGCCGTCATGAAGTACCTTACGGGCAAGGGCATTGCCGCGGAGCGTCTCAAGGCGGTCGGGTACGGGCAGGACAAACCCATCGAGGACAACTCCACGACCGCGGGAAAGCAGGAAGAACCGGCGCGTCGAGTCTTCGATCCTGAAGCCCGCGCCGAAGCCGAAGCCCTGAGATGAGCCCACACCGAGACGAGCCCACGCGGAGAGGCGCGCGCGCCGAGCGGTGCCAGGATCTCCATCGGCTCGCGCGTTCTTCCACGCATGGACGCCGAGCCTCGGAGGGGACCCACATCGATGGCGTCACAGCAGGCGAGGCGATGCCCGAAGCGCGTGCGCGTGCGCGCGGGACGGTGCGGGTCCGCGATCAGTTCGTCATGGCGAAGTACGGCAAGCCCGCGCGCGAGTCCTTCCGAAAGGCCGCTCTGCGAGAGCTCGTCGCGGTGCTCACCACGCCCGGCGACGTCTCAACGGACTTCGGCCTCTTCATCGAGTCCACCTCGCTCGTGTGCGAGCTCTTCGGGACGGGAACCCGCACCTCGCGCGCGCGATCGGCGCGTTCGGCGCGGAGGCGAACATGGGCGCGTGGCGCAGCCCTCGTCTACCGCCTCCTCAGCCCGCGGATGGTCATGGAGCTCGCGGGCGGCCTTCTGTCCCACCACTACGACGGCGGGCGGCCCTCGACGTCGCTCGAGGGAAGCACGGTGTGCGCGTCTGCCTCGAGGACTTCCCTCGCCCCCACACGCTGCACGCTTCCATTGCGGGGTGGACGCAGCGGACCATCGAGCTCGGCGCAGCCCCGTCGCGTGAGCGTGACGAAGGTGAAGTGCCGCCTCGAGGGGCACCCCGCCCGCGGAGGCTCGTCGGAGTGGGAATGAAGCCCGCAGGGATCCGCCGCTCGAGCCCGGACCCGCCGAGGACGCGCCCCCGATGGGAGCGGCCCGAGCGAACATCGGGAGACTCTAAAAAACCGCGCGAGGAAACTTTTACCGGGGGCGTGCGTCACAACGCGCTCGTGGCCCGACACGTGGGGCTCGCGCTCCGGAGGTTTCATGCGTCCCATCCGACGAATCCTGGTGACGCTGGTGCTCGGCACCGGCGCCGCGGTGCTGGTGTCCTGCAGCAAGCCGAAGCCGGAGAAGCTCCCGCCGAAGACGGAGACGCTGGCGGAGCCCCGCGTGCGCGCGGGCGTGTCACCGAGGAGGGAGGGACCCGAACGGGACCCCTTACCCGCGCGAGCGCCTCACCGAGGCGGAGGTCGTGTGCGGATCGAGGACGGCGGCTCGCGTGGATCCGCCGCGACGTGAGGCTCCACGGTGCTCGTGAAGGGGCTGCGGCAAGATCGTCACGCACTGGGCGACCCTCGACGTCGTCGAGGGGCGCGGTGTTCCTCGCGGAGAGCCCGCAGGGCACGACGAGCGTGACGACGCCTGAGGGGCCGTCTAACCCGGACGTCCGTGCGAGCCTCGAGGTGAGACGGGACGTCCGACGTCTACGTTCTCACAGGAGGTCTGAACTGGCTGGCGGTGACGCTGCGTCCTCCGGGGAGCTCCTGCACCTCACAAGGGCGCCGCGACCGTCTCGCCGAAGGCCGCGGACGATTGGACGGCGGGCTCAAGACCACCGATCGCACGGTGCCCTCCCTACCCGGCCTGGCGCACCGGTGGGCGCGCGCACGCCCGGCGCGAGCGCGCCGCGCGCGCTGCCTACGATCCAGAGGCTCGACGCGCGCGTATCGATCGACGGCGACTTCCGCGACGACGGAGGTCGACGAGACGTTCTTCAACCCCGTCTCGGACACGGTGGAGGGCATCTACTTTCCGCGCGCCCGAGGGCGCAACCTCGAGCGCTTCGGCGTCGACCGGCTCGACGGATCACCGCGTGGGGCTACGTGAAGACAGCTGCGCGGCGGCCGCGCAAAAGAAGAAGCCTTCAACGTACCGCGGATCGACGGAGGATCCCGCGCTGCTCGAGTGGAAAGCGCCTGCGAGTACGAGGCGCGCCTCTATCCGATCCCGCCGGGAGGGACTCGCCGCGTCGTCGCGGTACACCGAGTGGCCTGGTCGGGCGGGGAGCAAGGCGAGCGCCGCCTGTACGTCTACCTGATGGCCGCGGAGGGATCCGCGAGGACTTCTCCCGCAGCATCGCCGAAGAGTTCAATGCGTCGATCGATCTCGGCAAGGCGAACGCCGGCGAGGTGCGGTCGGGGACGGTGGCGACGCGCAGCGGAACGCGCATCGACGTGCGCGAGCACGACTTCGTCCCCCGGGCCGATCTCGCGGTCGAGCTCTTCGATCCGATCCCGACCGGCAAGGAAGGAGACACGACTGTCGTCCGCGATCCGAGCGTCACGCCCGTGTACCGGACGTCGCACGTGCCCGACTACGTGATGCTGCCCCCGGCGAGGCGCGCGCGCGGAGCGCGTCGGGAGAAGCGGACTACGTGCTCGTGCCCGTGACCGTCGCGCTGATCTCGTCAGCGACCGGGGGTGGCCTTGACGTGGAGATCGTCGTCGACTCGTCCGCCGCGACGGACGACGCGTCCTCCTTGCGCTCGCGCGCGCCGCGACGAAGTCCCTCCTCGCGCAATCTCGGGAAGTCGGATCGATCGCGGTCTTCACGGGCGATGATCAGCTGCGCCCCGCGGCGGACTCCCCGCGTTTCGAGCCGTGGACGACGACGCGCGCGCCGACGCGCTCGCCGCGCTCGCCCGCGTGCGACGCGGCGGCGCGACCGATCTCGGCCGCGTCTTCACGACGGCCATCGAGCACCTCGACCCGAAGCGCACGTCGGCCATCGTCTACATCGGCGACGGCAACCCGACGGTCGGCGAGCTCTCGCTGACCGATCTGAAGGCGCGCCTCCAGAAGGCACCGAGGCCCGCGCGTCTCTTCGCGCTCGGCATCGGCGAATCGGCGAACCTCCCGCTCCTCGACGGGATCGCGCAGGGCGGGTTCGCGGCGCCGATCGCGGACGAGCACGAGGCCGCGCTCGCGTCCCTTCGGGTCCTCGAGCGCGCGACCCGCGCGGTCGATCTCGGCGTGACGGTCGATCTCGGACCGAACGTGGAGCGCCTCTACCCGCACGACGCGGCCGCGATCACCGAAGGCGAGACGCTCCTCGTCGTCGGGCGGCTCAGCGGCAAGGATCTCCCGAGCGAGCTCGTCGCGAAGGGGAGCGCCGGCACGTCGACGCTCAAGCTGAAGGCCGCGACGCTCGACGATCACGGGGACCTGCGGCGGCGATGGGCCCAATCCCGGCTGAGCGAGCTCATGGCGGACGGCGCCGGGCAGGCAGCGCTCGTCGACCTCGGCGTGCGCCAGGGCATCCTGACGCCCTTCACGTCGATCTACGTACCCACGCTCGCGGAGATGACGCCCGAGCAACGCGCATCGATCGAACGGCCCAAGGCTCGCTACGCGACCTCTCCCAGCTCCGAGGACGACGACCAGGGCCACTTCGACGGCTCGGACCGCGGACGACCCGCATCGGCGACGGGCCGCCTCTTCGCGGACAGCAAAACGGGGGGCACCGGAGCACGCGTGGTCGAGCAACGCGCCAGCCCGAAGAGCGCGCCGGGCGCGAAGAACGAAGCCGAGGCGCTTGAAGATCCCATGCCGCAAGCGACCGCGGTGGCATCCGCTGCGCCTCGCCCCGATCTTTATCCCGAGCCGTCCCCGGCGCGACCGCTGGGACCGCGCGGCGCGAACGCGGAGGAGCGCGACGAGCCGGTGCAGCCGACGACCGCTCCGACGACCGCGATGCCCCCCGCGTCGATGCCCGCGCAACCTCCGGCCCTCGGAAACAAGGACAACATGGCGCCGAAACCCGAGGCGCGGTTCGGCTACGTCGCGCCGCCCGACGGCGGTGGCTCCGGGCAGGGGGACGCCGGGGGTGGCCGCGCGCCGGAGCGCAAGGTCGACAAGGCCGCGAGCGAAGCGCCCGGCGACCTGGCCGCAAACGCCCGCGAGAAGCGAACGATCGCGTCGACGGGCACGACGCCGATTCGATACGAGGGGCAGGCCCACGTGATCATCGACATCGACGATCCGGGGCGCATCGCGCGCCCCTGCGGAGAGGCCTCGAAGCTGCCCTTCGAGAGCGCTCGGCCTGTGGCGCGAGCGCCTGCAGGCGATGGGCGGGCAGCCCGACGGGATGCGGCGCGTGTACGACGCCGCGCTCGTCGACTGCGAGCTGCCGACGCCGCGCGAACGAGCGGCGCTCCTCACGATGATGCTCGACTTCATCCCGTCCACGACCGGACGCGTCGCGCTCTACCGCGCGATGGTCGACGACATGGGCGCCGCCGACATCCTCTACCGCGGCATCCTGGCGCGCGTCACCACGCCCGCGCAGGTCCGCGAGCTCTCGCTGGCGCTCGGGCTCGTGACCGTCGAGCCGAGCGTCCTCGAGAAGGCGATCAAGGACGCGAAGACCCCCGCGGAGAAGGTGACCGCGCTGCGCGGCTTGTTCGCCCAGTTCCCGAACGACCTCGCGCTCGCGCTCCTCGTGCTCGACGCGCTCGAGGACGCGAGCGACGCGGCCGGCGCGCGGCTCTTCGCGGACACGCTGCGCGCCCGGCCCGACGCCGACACGCGCGTGCGGACCGCGATCGGCGAGCTCTACCTCCGGCTCGCGGCGGTCGACACGGACGCCGAAGAGAAGCGGCGCGACGGTGAAGAAGCGCGGCGCACGTTCGGCGAGATCGTCGAGTTCGCGCCGAACGATCCCGTCGCGCGGCGCCGCCTCGGGGATCTGTTCCGGGCGCACGGGTTCTACGAGGACGCGTCCCGCCAATACGAGACCCTCGGGAAGCTCTTGCCCGACGATCCCGCCGTACCGCTCCTCCTCGCCGCGTGCGCGAACGGCCTCGGCAAGCTCGAGGAGGCGGTGCGCTGGACCGAGAAGGGCGGCTCCGCGGGCGCGCCCGACGCGTCGCAAGGGCCGTACGCGACGGCCCGCGCATTCGCGGTCACCTACCTCGCTTGGGGCAAGCTCGAGGCGCGCGGCGCGAAGGACACGCCCACGCTCGACGCGCTGACGACACGCCTCACGAAGGTGCTCGCGGCCGGCGGCTCCAAAGCGGGCAAGGGTCAGCTGCGCGTCGTCTTGACGTGGTCCCACCCCGAGTTCCACCCGGCGCTCTGGAGCAACGCGCTCGGCCCCACGATGCCCGCGCCCGAGGGCGACGCGACGCTCGGCATCTCCCAGGCCATCCTGCCCGCGAGGGCCGACGCGGCCGTCGAGGTGCGCATCGAGCCGCAAGATCTCGAGCGCGCGGCGCGCCTCGGGGCGAAGGCGACGCTAACGGTGATCGCCGAGGAGAACGGCGCGAACGAGATCGTCGCCAAGTCGGACGTCGGGTTCTCGAAGGGCGGCGCGAGCACGCTCCACTTCCGCGTCGCGAACGGCACGATCACCGAGGAGCCGTCCAAGTGAGCGCCCCCGAAGATCGCGAGACGCCCGTCGGCACGCCCGCCGACGCCGACCCAGCCGACGTCCAGCCGACGCCCGGCCCGCGCGACGTGTCGGCCGCTGCCGAAGCCACGCGCGCCCCGACGGCGACGAGCGCACCTCCTCCGGACGAGGAGGATCGCCTCGTCGTGAAGCGCGGGCCCCTCGAGGACAGCGCCGAGTGGAACCCCGAAGGGCCACCGAGCTCGCCCTTCCGCCGCGAGCCCTCCCCGTCGCACGCTCCGCCAACACCGCCCGCGCCCAATCCCCTGCCCCACCTCGGATCGGGGCAGCGGCCGTGGGCGCTCATCGCGGTCGTCGCGGTGCTCGCCGGGCTCGCGCTCGTCGCGATCTTCCTGCGGCCGAAGCCGCCCGTGCCGTTCAAGCGTCCCCTCATCACGACGTTCGCCGATCTCGCCCCCGTCCACGCGGGCGTCACGGCGGCCGGAGAGGACATCCGCGTGCTCACGCGCGTCGGCGTGGGGAGCGAGATCGCGACGGACGAGAACGGCAGCGCGCGCCTCCGGCTCGATACGGGCACCGTCATCCTCGTCGATCGGTCGACGGCGATCACCGTCACTGACAAGGGCGTCGACCTGAAGAGCGGGCGCGTGTTCGTCACGTCGACCGAGGCGTCCACGATCGGCCTCGGCGACGCGACGGTGATCGCGACGGCATCGAGCACCGCGTTCGAGCGGAGGAAGACCACGAAGGTCTACGCCGCGAGCGGCGACGTGACGCTCCGGATCGGGGGGGCCGACACGACGATCCATACGGGCGAGAGCGGCGTGATCGACGGGGGGAAAGCGAAGGTCGCCGGCGAGCGCGGCTTCGACGATTGGACGGGCGGCATGGCCGCGCCATGGGCCGCGGAGGGGCCTCCGCGGCGCGCGCTCGGTGAGGTGTGGGGCCGCACCTCCCCTCAAGATCCCGGCTCTCCGCTGACGATCCGGTCGTCCAACGTGGACGCCGTGGTCGACGGTGAGGTGGCGAAGACGAACGTCCAGACGACCTTCTTCAACGCGGGCAGCAAGCTCGTCGTCGGAGACTTTCGGATGGCGATCCCGAAGGGGGCGATCGTGTCCCGGTTCGCCGTTCAGCGCGGGAACAACGTCGCGGAGGGCGCGGTCGCGCTCGCCGCCCGCGGGCGATACATCGGCACCGACTTCGCCGCCCTCGGACAGCGCGGCGACGTGCTCGAATGGGCGGGGGACGGCTGGCTCCGCGGGACGATCCCGAACATCGCGCCCGGCGCGACGGCCACGATCATCGTGAGCTACGTCGAGTGGCTCTCCCCCCGCCCGAAGGGCTCGGACTCGACCGTCGTGCAGTACCGCTTCCCGATGGTCGGAGACGGCGCGCCACCGCTCATCGGCGAGTTCTTCGCGCGCATCGACGCGGGTCCGTCGAAGCCCATCGCCCTCGCGGCCGGGATGAACGCTCGCGTGAACGACACGGCCGTCGAGGTCCGCCGCCCGGACTTCCGCCCCACCGCGGACCTCGTCGTCGACATCGAGATGCCGCGGTTCAAGCAGCCCGCGCGAGCCTACGTGGCGCGCGGGCTCGGGGACGATGACCCGACGCTCGTCGTCCGCACCGAGGTCCCGACGACGCTCGGAGGCGCAAACGGCAAGGAGGGCGCGCCGCCGCCGAGCGGCGTCACGATCGCGCTCGTGCTCGACCGCTCGACGAGCGTCGACGGACCGCTCCTCGATGCGGGCAAGGGCTTCGTGGGCGCGCTCGTCGAGGCGCTCGGCCCGAACGATCGCGTGCTCGTGCTCGCCGCCGACCAAGGCGTCTCGCCCGTCGGCCCCGCCGCGTTCGGGCCGGTCGACGCCGAGCGGAAGGCCGCGATCCGCGACGCGCTCGCCAAGCTCGAGCGAGGCGGCGCGACCGACCTCGGGCGCAGCCTCGAGCTCGCGCAGGCGAAGCTCCCGGCCGACGCGCCCGACGCGATGGTGATCTACGTGGGCGACGGCTGGCCGACGCTCGGGGATCCGACCCCCGAGGCGATCCGCGCGCGGCTCGCCCGTCGACGGTCCGGCGCAGCGCGCGTCGGCGCCGTGGTCGTCGGCCCGAGCGCGAACCGGCGGTTCCTCGCTGCGCTCACCAAGGACTCGGGGCCCCTCATCGAGATCGCCGACACCGCAGACGCCGCGCGCGCCTCCGTGGATCTGCTCGAGAGCGCGCTCGTGCCGACGGTCACCGGCGTGTCGATCGACCTCGGCCCGGGCGTGGAGCGCGTCTACCCGCGCTCGGAGCTCGCGGTCCCGCGCGGCAGCACGATCACGTACGTGGGCACGCTGCGGGAAGACGCACCGAAGAACCTCGTCCTCACGTGGCGCGGGCCCGACGGGATCCGCACCGAGACGCGCACCATCGAAAAGAAGGACGCGGTCTACGCCGACGACGCGCGCCGTCGCTGGGCGGCGCTCCGTGTGGAGTCCATCGCGCTCTCGGGAGGCGGGCGCGAGGCGACGACCGACGCGGCGATGAAGGCGCAGCTCATCACCCCGTGGACCGCGCTCGCCACGGGGCGTCGTGGCGAGTACGAGGGCACCGCGCTCGCGGCGCGCGTCCTCGACACGGCGATCGGCTTGGACCTCGGGTTCAACGCGGCGTTCAACACGCCGAGCTCGCCCGGCTCGACGCTGATGGCGCCGGCCGATCTCGCGACCACGGAGTCCTTCGGTTGGGACGTCGAGTCGGCGCTCTCCGCAGCCGCCGCGCGCGTCCTTCGGGAGGCGTACACGTCGATGAAGGCGTGCCGCGACAGCCACCTCGCGCAGCGCCCCGAGCTCTCCGGGAACGCGCAGATCCGGTTCGAGCTCGATGGCGCGGGCAGCGTGAAGGACGTTCGGGTCCAAGGGGTCGGCGACGACGTCCCCGCGCTCGACCGATGCCTCGCCGACGTGGTCGCGAAGCTCGACTACCCGAAGTCGCTCACGAAGGACGCCGTCGAGGTGACGTACGTCGTCAACTTCCCGCCGCCCGATCGCACGCTGGGCGCGCACAAGTGCTCGCCCACCTCGTCGCTCCCGCTCCCGCTGCGCCGCGGCGTGTGGCAGGAGCGCGTCGAGCGCCTCGGCCCCGTGGAGGCGTACGTCGAAGCGCTGCGAAGCTGCGAGCTCCCGACGTGGACGGCGAAGCGGTCGCTGCTCGAGCTGACCCGCGCGGCGCGCCCCGATCTCACGGCGGTGCAGTGGCTCGGCGTCGCCGACGAGCTCGAGCTCAAGGCGATGGATCGGGACGCGGCGAAGCTCGTGCGCGACGAGACGCAGCGCTTCGCGCGGCCGGACGAGCTGAAGGAGCTCCGCGCCGCGATGCTCCAGCACGAGCGCATCCCCGGCGCCGAGTTCGACAAGCAGTACGGCGACGCGAAGGACGACGCGGGGCGGCTCGCCGTCGTGGCGCGGTTCCTCGGCTTCGCCCCGCACTCGACCCTGCTCCGCACGCGTGAGCTCGAGCTCCTCGCCGCGCTGAAGGACGCTCCGAACCTCGTGCAGCGCGTCGCGCTTTTGCGCGACGATCCGCTCGCGGACGCGACGGTGCTCGCGCTCGGCGCGCACCTGCTGCGCGCGGCGAGCGCCGATCTGGAGGGGGAGGCCCGCCGCACGTTCTTCGAGATCACCGAGCGAGGCCCGTACGATCCGTGGGGCCGTGCGTTCCTGGGCGATCGGCTCCGCGCGGAGGGTTGGTTCGACGAAGCGACCGACTCGTACGAAGCGCTCGAGCGGCTCCGGCCGGGGGACGGCGCGAGCGCCATCCGCCTCGCGCTCGCCCACGTCGGCGCGGGTCGGATCGACATGGCGCTCCGCATCCTCTCGCGCGTCGAGAAGAGCGGTGGGCGGAGCGCCGACCGGCGTGCTTCGCTGCTCGCGAACCGGCTCGCGCACCTCGTCGTCGCCAGCGCGAAAGCGCAGAACAAGCTCGCCGAGGCGGATCTCACTGCCCTCGGGCGCCGAGCGAACGACTTCGCGGCGCTCGGGCCATCCCCGATCGTCGTCGTGCGCACCGAGGGAGGGCTCCCCGCCCTCGAGCTCGGGCTCTCGCGCGGCCCCGAGAAGGCGCGCGAAGTCGTCGTCGCCGACGCGGCGATCGCCGGGATCGGGCTCTATACGATCGCGATCCCGGAGGGCGACGTGACGAACGCGATCCTCTCCATCGCCCAGCCGAAGGGGTATGCGCCCAGCGCGCCGCGGCACGTCGAGGTCCTCGTGCTCGGCGGGGGCGCGAAGCCCGTGCTCACTACGATGGAGCTCGATCTCGCGCTCACCGGCACGGCGAAGCGCCTCAAGTGGGACGGATCGGCCCTGACCGCGATGAAGGACGAGCCCGCCAAGGCGAAGCCGTAGCCGGGGGCGCGATCCAAGCCGGGCGCGACGCGGCAGGGGCTAAGGGCGCGTCCGGAAATAACTGGCGCATTCGGCCACTTATTTCCGGACGCGCCCTAAGCTCGCAAGGGACATGGCCCCCTCGCCCACTTCGGACGACGCCGCGCTCGCGCGCTTCTTCGCGAAGCACCCGGGCCTCCACCTCTACGAGCTCGGGGACCTGGCCGAGCCGTTCCGCTCGCACACGCGGTTCTTCGCGGCCACCCGATCCGATGGAGAGATCGACGCGGCGGCCGCGCTCTACGACGGATCCGATCCCCCCACCCTCCTCGCCTTCGCGGCCGACGAGGTCGAGCGCGCCGCGTTGCTCGAGCTCCTCGTCGCGGTCCTCCCCACCCTGCCCCCGCGGCTCTACACGCACCTGACGGCTGGGATCGAGCCGGCGTTCCGCGGGTTCGCGTCACGCGAGGATCGCGGACAGCACGCGAAGATGGTGCTCCGAGAGCCGCGCGGCGGGGCGCGGGCGGATGGAGCGGAGCGGCTCGGCCCGGAGCACGCGGCCGAGGTGAGGGCGTTCCTCGACGCGGCCTACCCCGGGCACTTCTTCCACGAGCGCGTGCTCGAAGGGGGAATGGCGTTCGGCCTTCGCGACGCGGAGGGTCTCCGGTGCTTCGCGGGACTGCACGTGATCGCGCCTCGAAGCGTCGCGGCGCTCGGGAACGTGGCGACGCACCCCGAGAGCCGCGGGCGCGGGTACGCGCGGCGGTGCGTCGCGGCCCTCGTCGAAGCCCTCGTCGAGGCGGAGATCCCCGCGATCGGGCTGAACGTCGAGGCGGGCAACCGACCTGCGATCCGGCTCTACGAGGGCCTCGGCTTCGAGCGCGTCGCGCTCTACGCGGAGGCGATCCATGCCCGCGCTTGATGGATGGAGTCGCGAGCGGCGCTCGAGCTCCATGTGGCGCGCTTCGGCGAACGGAACCCACGAAGAAAGGTGCCCGGGCCGAGGTCGGATTCGCGGCGCTCGCTCGTCCCTCGCACACCCTCGGAGGTTCCATGAGTCCCCTTCGCCTCGGCGTCTTCCTCGGTGACATCACGAAGGTTCGCGTGGACGCGATCGTGAACGCCGCGAACGAGTGGATGCTCGGCGGCGGCGGCGTCGACGGCGCGATCCATCGCGCGGCTGGCCCCGAGCTCCTCGACGCGTGTCGACGTGTCCCCGAGATCGCCCCCGGGATCCGCTGTCCCACAGGCAAGGCGCGGATCACGCCGGGCTTCCGACTCCCCGCGTCCTTCGTCGTCCACACGGTGGGCCCCGTCTTTCGCGGGGGCGGGAGCGGCGAGCCCGCGCTCCTCGCGTCGTGCTACCGAGAATCCCTCGCGCTCGCCACGGCCCACGGGGCGACGTCCATCGCGTTCCCCTCGATCAGCACGGGCGTGTTCGGGTATCCGATCAGGGCCGCGAGCGAGATCGCGGTCCGGGAGTGCGCCGCGTTTCTGACGGAGCACGCCGCGTTCGCGCGCATCGTCCTCGTCGCGTTCACCCCGGGTGACGCTGCGGTCCTCTCCGAGCGGATCGACGAGGTACGCGCCCGAGCGTGACGGGACCTGGACGCAGCCGCGTCCGGGTCTTCCGTTGACCATTGGCCTCGCGCGCGAGGCTCGTATCCTCGTGGGGTGCGCCCCTCCAAACCCGCCTACATGGTCGTGGCCGTCGCGCTCGCCGGCTGCATCGGGAACATCGGCGATCCTCCAGGAGGAAAGCCCGATGGAACAGACGCTCGCGACCCGCGGCTCGACGCGCGCGTCTGGCGCCTGACGTCCCAGCAGTTCAACAACGAGGTCCAGCGCCTGTTTCCAGGCGCGCCCGCGGTGAGCGTGGCGGACGGCTCGAGCGAGTACGGCCTCACCAACATCGCGCTCACCGCGCGCATCGATCAGGGCAACGCGGCGCAGTTCATCGAGGCCGCGCGCAGCGTCGGCGTCTGGGTGTCGCAGCAAGGCGCGAGCGCCGCGAAGTGCACGACGTTCGGGACCCCCGAGTGCGTCGACACGTTCATGAAGTGGTTCCCCGAGGCGGCGTATCGGCGGCCGCTCACCGCCGCCGAGACCACCGCGCTCCGCGCGGTCTACGACGACACCGCGCCGATGTACGGGCCCGCGTGGGCGTTCTCCGCGCTCGTGCGCGCGACGCTCCTCTCGCCGCAGTTCCTCTACCGATCGGAGATCGGTCCGGACGGGACGGGCGTCGTCGAGATCGACGACGACGAGATCGCGAGCCTCCTCTCGTTCACGCTCACCGACCGCGGCCCCGACGATCAGCTCCTCGCGGACGCGAAGGCGAAGAAGCTCCACGACCCGGATGTGCGCGAGGCGCACGTGCGGCGCCTGATGAGCGGGACGGCGCCCATCTGGCAGCGCTTCTTCTGGGAGTGGCTCAAGATGTCGACGCTCGAGAGCCAGGGCAACGAGACGGGCCTCGACCCCGCGCTCGTCGCGGCGCTCCACGCCGAGTACGAGGAGTTCGTCTCGAACATCGTGGTGAAGCAGCACGGGACGCTCAAGGACCTGCTCACGACGACGCCCGAGGTCGCGAGCTACTACGGCGTCAGCCACCCCGGGAGCGGAGTCGCCCAGTTCGAGCTGAACCCGGCGCAACGCGGTGGCCTCCTCACGCTCGGCTCATGGCTCGTTTCCCACGGAAAGAAGGGGCGCGACAACGTCGTCCGGCGCGGCATGGCCGTGTACCGGGACGCGATGTGCAACGAGATCGTCCCGCTCATGATCGATCTCGAGAAGGCGCAGAAAGACCTGGTCGGCGCCGACGCCACGATCAAGGAGATCGCGGCGGCGCGCGGCGCGGACGCGACGTGCGGCGCGTGCCACCGGACGAGCGATCCCGTGGGCCTCGCGTTCGAGAACTTCGCCGGGGATGGCAAGTGGCAGACCGTCTACCCCGACGGCAAGCCCGTCGACGCGTCCGTCGTGCTCGACGGCGTGAGCTACGACTCCGCCCCCGCCATCGAGGCGACGCTCGCCGACGACGCGAGCTTCCAGGAGTGCCTCGTGCAGCGCTTCGGACATTTCGTGATGGGCGCGGAGTTCGGCGCGCCCGTGAAGGTGCGCGCCGCGGCGGAGGCGTCGGACGCGTTCAAGAAGAGCGGCGGCTCGTTCGAGGAGCTCCTCGTCGCCATCGTGAGGGATCGGTCCTTCATCGAGAGGAAGAAGTAGCCATGAAGCCCAACCGGCCGTTTACCCTTTCGCGGAGGAGCTTCGCGCTCATGGGCGGCACCGCGGCCGCCGCGACGCTGCTCGGCATGCAGTTCAAGCAGCGCACGGCGCGCGCGGCGCCTGCGGGGCCCGTGCGGTTCCTCGCGGTGCGGACACCGCACGGCGTGGACCGGGACTACTGGATCCCGCGCAACATGGATGGATCGGAGCCCGGCTCGACGGACGAGGCGCTCGAGGGGCTCACGTTCGTCTACGAGAACTCCATCCTCGACGCGCTGATGCCGTGGCGCTCGCAGATCACGGTGCTCGACGGGCTCGACACGCAGTGCACCAAAGAGAACACGCGCGCCAACCTCTACCCGTTCCACGGACACAACGAGCAGGGGACGATGCTCACCGGCGCGCAGGGCCCCGCGGATCGCGGAGGCAACTTCGACAACCACCCCTCGCTCGATTTCTACCTGCACGGGCTCAGCACCGCGCCGGTGCTGCTCACGGCGAGCGTCTCGGGAGCGGACACGTGGAAGTGCATGAGCTTCGACTCCGCGGGAATCCCGCGCAACGCGGAGACGAGCCCGAGCGAGCTCTTCAAGCAAGCGTTCCCGGCGGACTTCGATCCGGGTCAGCCGATGGTCGACTACTCGACGGGTGAGAACCGCATCCTCGACCACGGGCAAGCTGCGCTGAGCGCGCTCGAGGCGCGCCTCAAGGGCGTCGAGCAGGAGAAGATCACGAACCACCGCCTCGCGATGAAGAAGTTCCAGCAGACGGGGATGCAGACGGGGCAGTGCACGACGAAGGGCACGGACGTGCCGAACGAGAACGGAAACGTCGGCGACTACACGATGGTCGAGAAGATCACGCGCGCGCACGCCGCGGTCATCGCGCAGGCGTTCGCCTGCGGTCGAAGCGTCTGCGCGACGCTCCGGATCCTCGACGACTACCCGAACTTCTACACCGAGATCCCGGAGGTCCAGGCGTCCGGCGCGGCGAACCTCTACGGCGCGGACTTCCGCTTCCACGAGAACCTCGTGCACGACTATTGGCAAGCGTCCGGGAGCCAGCTCGACACGCTTCGGAAGGGCTACTGCGCGGGGCAGCGCTGGGCCGCGGGGCACTTCGCCGCCGTGCTCGAGGAGCTCGCGAAGGTCATCGACCCGATGGATCCGACGGGCGGCACCATGCTCGACAACACGATCGTGTTTTGGCACAACGAGTTCGGCCACGACGGGCACGACAACCAGCACACGCGCCACCCCGCCATCATCGCGGGCGGGGGCAATCGCACGCTGAAGCTCGGCCGCTACCTCAGGCTCCGGAACATCCAGGGCAACGAGCGCGTGCCCCACAACAAGCTCCTCACGAGCATCTGCCACGCGATGGGCGAGACGGACGTGAACTTCTTCGGGGACCGCGATCTCAAGGATCGCCCCGAGTACCAGGGCCCGCTGGTCCCTTTGATGGTCTGAGGCAGAGGCAGAGAAACCGCCAAGGACGCCAAGAGCGCCAAGGACGCCAAGGCAGAAAGAGAGAATATTTTCTCTTTCTGCCTTGGCGTCCTTGGCGGTTTTTCTCCGCTCTTCTGAGCGATCCTAGTCGTAGCGCTCCTGATGGACCTGCCGGCGGCCCACGCCGGCCTCGTTGCGGAGCACGTCCCGCACGGACTTCACCATCTTCTCGAGGCCGCAGACGTACGCGTTCGCGGTGGGCTCCGCGAGCTCGTCCCAGAGCTCTCGCACGTGCGTCTGCACGTAGCCCACGCGGCCTGTCCACGCGGCGTCGGGCTTCGAGAGGGTGACCACGAAGCGCACGTTCGGATGCTGCGCCGCGAGGCGATCGAACTCGTCGCGGTAGAGGATGTCCGCCTGCGTTCGCACCCCGAAGAGGACGACCATCTTGGTGCCCCGGTCGAGGACGCCCGCGTCCGCCGCGGCGGCGATCATGCTTCGGAGCGGGGTGATGCCCGTCCCCGTCGCGACGAACAGCGCGGGCGTCTCGTCCGTCGCGGCGCGCGTGAAGAGGCCGCTCGGGCCGACCGCTCGTACGGTCGCGCCCACGTCCAATCGGTGGAGGGCCTCCGACATCGGGCCGCCCTCGACGCGCGTGATCGCGAGCTCGAAGCGATTGTCGGCGCGGGGCGCGGAGGCGATCGAGTACGCGCGCTTCACCTCCTGCTCCGCGTCGCTCGCCGTCGCGAGGTGAACGTTCACCCATTGCCCGGGGGAGAACCGGAGCGGCCGCCCGTCGCTGCGCTCGAAGACGAGCTCGCGCACGTTCCTCGAGAGGTTCCGCGCGGACACGAGCGTCGCCTCGAACGGCTCCGCGCGCACGGGGGGTTCTACGGGTTCCATTCGGGTGGTTCCGCGACGCCGCGCTCCGCGAGCGCGGCGGTGAGGAGCGAGGTGGTGTCGACCCCGAGGAGGCGCGCGCCGAGGCCGCCGCCATGACCGGGCGCGTCCACGCGTGCGTCCGTGAGGCGCGCGAACACGCCACGCGCCGAAGGCGCGAGCGCGATCACCCTCGCTCGGTCGGCGACGATCGCCGCGCGATCCGTCCACGACGTCCACCCGATGAGCGCCGCATCGCCGAAGGAGCCGAGGATCACGCCCTCGAACGCTCGATCCTCGAGGAGGCGAGCGGGGTCCGGCACGCCCACGACGGCGAGCACGACGAGCCCGGGCGCCGTCGTCGCGAGGAGCGCGAGCCGCGCGACGTTCCTCTTCGCGCACGTGCGGACGCCCGTCGCGTGCGCGAGCCCGACGGGGTCATCGTGCACGAGCTCGGCCTCCACCGACTCCGCGCGGCGCCCGGTGAGACCCACGGCCGCGAGCAGCACGTCCACGTGCGGCGCGCCCCCGCGCTTCGACGCTCCGAGGCGCCGCAGGTCGAGCAGCACCTCCGACACCCGATCGATCAGGCCGAGCGAGGCGAACAGCTGGAGGGCGCGCTCGGTCCGCTCGAGATCCGGCGGCTCCGTGGCCACGCCGAGATCCCAGAGGCAGAGCGCCTCTCCGAGCGAAAGCTTCTGGGCTCGGAACGTCGCGAGGGCGCGCTCCGTCGGTTCGGTCGAGGCGTCTCCGCGCTCGCGCAGCGCGCGCCCCGTGATGCGGTTCGAGTACGCCACCCACGTGGAGAGCTTCGCCTCCTCGGCGACCGTGCGCGCGCGCGCCGCGACCTCGATCGCGTCGTTCGGGGAGCCGAGCGCGAGCGCGACCTCCGCGAGCCACACGAGCGCGCGCGCGCGGCCGAAGGCGTCGTCCACGCTGCGCGCGAGGAACTCCTGCCGCGAGAGGTACCGCCTCGCGGTGTGGAGATCACCGAGACCGAGCGCAGCCGCGCCGAGCTGCCCCATCGCGATCGCCTCGCCCACGACGTCCCCGCGCGCGTGGCAGAGCTCGGCGGCGCGCTCGAGGTTCGGCACCGCGGCGGACAGCGCGCCCGTGACGACGTAGAGCGTGCCGAGCGAGTTCAGCGCCTGCGTGCGGAGATCCGGCAGGCGCGCGCTCCGCTCGAGCGCGGCGAGGAAGGACTCGTGCGCGAGCGCTGCCTCCCCGGCAACGCGCTCGCTCGTGCCGCGAACCACGAGGGCCGCGACCTTCACTCGATCGGTCGCCCCCGACTCGGCCAGCACCGCGAGCTCCTCGCGCGCGCGCGTCGCGAGGTCGCGCACGCCGCGGCGGATCCGCGCGGTGTGCGCCTCGATCCGCGCGAGCTCGGTCGACTCCGCGTCCCCCAGCGGTTCGAACGCCGCGACCGCCTCGTCGAACTTCGTCGCGGCGGCCTCGAGCGAGCCGTTGCGGAGGAGGAACGCGCCCTCCGCGAACAGCATCGACGCCGCGCGACGCGCGTCCGTGCTGGGCTCGGAGAGCGCCTGGTCCAGCGCCGCGCGCACGCGGGCCGGCGGCGCGCCGAGGAGCGCCTTTTCGATGTCGGGGAGCCCTTCGAGCGGCCTCATGTCGTTGGTACCTCCGTCGGAGAGCGAGCGGTGGAGGGCGGCGCCTGGGCCGCGCTCGTGATCGATGCGAGCTGATGGAGCACCCAGCGCACCTCCGAGGGGGTGCGCGACGGCTTGCCGGCGATGATGCGCGCGACGTGCCCCGCGATGTGCGGGCACGCGAAGCTCGTCCCCGTCCACTTCCGCTCGCCGCCGCCGAGCGCAGGCGCGACGACGTCGTTGCCGGGGGCGAGGATCTCGTAGTCCGCCGTCAGGTTCGTCTCGACGCGCTCGGGATCCGCGAAGCTGCCGCGCCCCACGCCGATGAGGGACTTCGCGCGCCCGGGGTACGTGCGGAGGGACGCCACGTTGGGACCGGCCGCGACGAACATCACGCGCTTCGTGAACGCTTCGTCCGCGATCTCGTAGAGATCGAGCACGGAGCGGTAGTCGGTCGGCTTGAGCGGCGCGGCCTTCGGCACGTCGATGCCGAGGCTGAGGTTCACGACCGCGTAGCCCTCGCGCACACAGAACCGGAGCGCCGTCACGAGCGCGTCGCGCGAGCCGCGCCCGTCCGCGCCGAGGGCGCGCACGCTCACGAGCTTTGCCTTCGGCACCAAACGAAGGATGATCCCCGCGCACGCGGTGCCGTGGCCGCTCGCGTCCCCCGCGGTCGTCCGATCGATCGTGAACTGCGGGCCCTTCTGCTCGATCGCGAACGCCTCGACGTCGCACCCCGCGAACCACGGGTGGGACACGTCGACGCCCGAGTCGACGACGGCGACCGCGACGCCGCGCCCCTCCTTGTCGATCTGGAGCTCGCCGAGCGCCCGGTGCGCCGCGAGCGAATCGGGCGGCGCCGCGCTCGCGGCCTCTTCCGAGCCGGAGCTCACGGGGTCACACCACCGTTCCCTCGATGTTCGCGACGTACGAGTCGAACGCGGCGAGCACGCGGCTCACGACGTCCACCTCGGCCTGCGACCGACCGGCGAGCTTGCCGACCGCCATCGCGAGCTCGAGGCGGCGGCGATACGGGGCGGCGACGCGGAGCCCGCGGATGTGATCCTCGAGCGCGCGGGGCAGCGACGTCGGCGCCGAGGGTCCGAGGAGCTCCGGGAGCGCGAGCGCGAACAGCTCGAACAGCGTCCGCTCCGTGAAGAACGACTCGACGGTGAGCGCGAGGACCTCGCTCAGGCGCTCGGCCATGTCGAGCTCCCGATCGCCGAGCGGCGCCTCCGACGAGAGCAGCACCGTCGCGCCCACGAACCGCTCGCCCACGCGGATCGGGGAGAAGATCGCGCTCGTCGGCGCGTGGTTCAGGATCGCGCGGAACGGGGCGATCGCGCCGTCGTCGTCGAGGATCTCGACGGAGTGCCCCGCGCCGCCCGCGAGGAGGTACGCGATCGGCGTGCCGTCCGGGAGGAGCTCGTGCGACACCTCGCGGTAGCCGCTCGCGTCCGCCACCGCGGGGACCGTCAGCCGATCGAGCGCCGTCATCTCGAGGGCGACGAGCGCCTCGGTGCACCCCACCGCGAGGCACGCGAAGCGGAGCTGCTCGCCGAGCCCCCGGACGCGCGAGCGCGCGAGGCCGATCACGGCGGCGCTCTCGAGCGTACCCAGCAGATCCGAGAGGCGGGACGCGAACGCGGCTTGCTCCGCGCGGAAGGGCGGCATGGCGCCGGATGGTACCCGATCCATCCGGCATTGCACGGGCCGCGCGCCGGCGTGTCTATCATGCGCCGATGACCGCCCCTGCCCCTCCGGCGACGCCGGCGCGCGCGACGCTCGGCCCGGCGAACGATCTCGAGAAGGTCTCTCCGCTCGGCCTCGCGCGGCACCTCCTCGGCCGCCTCACGCGCGAATCCAAGCGCTCTGGCGCGGGCGGCGCCGGAGGCTTCGCGGGCCGCATCCTCTTCGCGGCGGCGCTCTCGAGCACCGCGGGCGCGCTCGGTGGTCTCGTCCCCGCCGCGGTCGAGACGGGCGTCCAGGCGCTCCTCGGGAACGTGTCGCGCGCGTCCCTCGCACGCATCCTCGCGCCGGTGCTCGCCCCCGCGACGACCGCGTCGTGGGTCTACATCGTGATCGCGTTCGTCGCGATCCTCCTCAGCGTGTTCGTCGCGCTCCTCTCGAGCCAGAACAGCACACGCCTCACCGCGGAGACGTCCTCGCGCCTGCGCGCCATCATGATGCGCTCCCTCATCGAGAGCTCGCCGCGCGAGATCGCGACGCTGGGCGAGAGCCTCGCGCTCGTCCCCGTCTCGAACATCCCGCGCCCGCCGGGCGTGGGTCCGCCGAAGGCGGCGGGCACGGACACGGTCAAGCTCACGGTGCTGCGTGACGCGCAGAGCGCGGCGGAGTTCGTCATCGCGGGGCTCGTCACGCTCCCCTACGCGATCGTCGCCCTCGCGATGCTCGCGACGGATCTCATCGGATCGGGCTCGGGCCTCGTCGCGCTCGGCGGGCTCGTCATCTTCGTCCTGTCGCGGCTCGCGAGCCTGCGCGCGTCGAAGGGCGTCGCGCGCGCGACGCAGGCGCTCCAGGCGACGGACGCGCGCGTGTTCGGCGAGATCGGCGAGAAGCTCACGCACATCGAGGATTTCCGGCTCGCGGGCGCGAAGGACCGGGCGCTCGACGAGGTCGACGGGGCGCTCCGCGAGTCCGTCGTCGCGCGGCGGGGATTCGCGCGCGCGCTCGCGCTGTCGAGCCAGGTGACCACGGTGCTCGGCGCGATGGCGCCGCTCCTGCTCCTGCTCGTCCTCTCCGCCACCCACCACGCGCCGAACCCCGGCGAGGTCGGCAAGCTCCTCCTCGCGATCCCCGCGCTCGTCGCGCGCCTCCAGGCCATCGACGCGCTCCGCGTGAGCGCCATCGAGAAGGCGTTCGTCCTGCGATCCGTGGTCAAGGTGATGGACATCGAGCCCCGCCCGGACGCGTCGCGCGCCCACCTGCGCGCGGCGGATCTCGGGCCCGGCGGCATCGTCCTTGATCACGTCACGTTCACG
Organism: Polyangiaceae bacterium; assembly: GCA_046351395.1. Taxonomy (GTDB): domain Bacteria; phylum Myxococcota_A; class Polyangia; order Polyangiales; family Polyangiaceae; genus CAYYKK01. Next base: position 352,937 of record JAXLYP010000007.1, on the reverse strand, counting down.
CCCGCGGGGAAGGACAAGCCCATCCTCGACGACGTCTCGCTCGAGGTCCCCGAGGGGAGCGTCGTCGGGCTCTGCGGGCCCTCCGGCTCGGGCAAGTCCACGATCTTGCGCATGCTGCTCCGGCTCGACGATCCGAGCGCGGGCGCGGTGAGCGTCGCCGGCAAGGACGTGCGGGAGATCGTCGTGGACGATCTGTCGCGCGTGTTCTCCCGCCTCGGGCAGGAGTCGAAGCTCCTCGCGCGATCCATCGAAGACAACGTGCTCCTCGGCGCGCCCTCCACGACGACCCCTCGCCGCGAGGCCGCCAAGCGCGCGCTCGAGCGCGCGCAGATCGAGGCGCTCGCGACCGACGAAGGGATCGCACGGAAGTTCTCCCCGGCCCCCCCGAACCTCTCCGGCGGCGAGCAGCGTCGCGTCTTGTTCGCGCGCGCGCTCGCGCAGGACGCGCGCGTCCTCGTGCTCGACGAGCCCGAGGCCGGGCTCCCCGGTGGTCAGGTCGAGGCCGTGCTGAAGGCCGCCGTCGAGGCTTCGAAGGGGAAGACGCTCTTCATCGCGACGCACGCGCCCGATCTCCTCCCCTCGACGTTCAACGTCCTCCTGCAAGGCGGGAAGGTCGTCGACCGGGGCACCCACGCGGAGCTCCTCGAGCGCTCGGAGCTCTACCGATCGCTCTTCTCGCGCAAGGCGAAGCCCGCGGACGAGCCGCCACCGCCCGGCGCGCCACCGCCCGGCGCGCCACCGCTCGCGCCGCCCGGGCTATAGCCGGCTCGCTCGGCGCCGGCGCCGAGCGGCGGCCGCAGCGAACCCGATCGCGATGGCGCCGCCGAATGCGGCGGAGGAGCCGCCGCCGCCTTCCGCGTCCGCCATGGAGCAGCCCGCGCCCGCCTCGGCGCTCGCGTTCGCGTTCGCGCCGCCCGTCGTCGTGCCCGTCATGCTCGCGCCGCTCGACGCGTCGATCGGATCGTCGAGCTCGGCGTCGAGCACGTACACCGTCGAATCGCCGACCTCCTGGACGAGCGTCGGCGCGTCGGGGAGGGCCTGGCCGCGCTCGTACTTCGCGAGGTCCGCGCTCGACCAATCCTCGATGCTCCCCGCGTCGAACCGCCACGCGACGAGCGCCTCGGGGGTCGGCACGTGACGCACCACGCCCCCGTCGACGACCCACACGTTCCCGTCGCTCGTGCGACCGAGCGACACCGCGTCCGGCCACGCGCCGCGCTCGGGGTGGGTCGCGTGGTCCTCCTTCGTCATCCAGCGCTGATCGGCCGGCCGCGAGAAGCTCCAGGCGTCGAGCGCGCTCGGCGACGCGATCCGGCGGAGCGCCCCCTTCGGTGTGATCGCGACGGGACACGTGAACGTCTTCGGCGAGGACGCGAGCGCGACCGCGGCGCCGTCGTCCACCGCGTGACCCGCGGCGTGCGCGGCGTGCTCCGCGCCATCGCAGTAATAGAGGGGCGTGAAGATCGAGAAGCCGTGGTTCGGATCGACCCCGAGCGCGTCCCCGACGTCGGGGCGCGGGTCGCTCGCGACGAGCGACACCGTGTAGCCATCGCCGGGCGCGCCATCGAACGCGACGTCCACGGAGCTGGGCGTCCCGGGCGCCTTCGTGTCGAGCGCCCAGCCCTTCACGTAGACGCCCGCGGCGTCGAGGCGTCCCCTTCACGGGCGCGAGGGGCTCGATCCCGTTGCGCCGGATCGGGTGGTACGTGCGCGCGTCGCCCGAGAAGAACATGTGGTTGTCGCTCCGGGTGAACGACTGCACGGCGCGGCGGGCCACCTTGCCGCAGTTGTACTCCTCGTAGATCTCCGCCTCGGTGTCGCTCACCCACTGCGAGAACAGCTTGATGTGCCCGTCGCACACGATCGCGTCACCCGGCGCGAGCTCGTCGATCGCGATGGTCGTCCAGCCGTTCGCGCCGGCGTTGTCGTTCATGTACGAGTCGGTCGTCGGATCGCTCGGGATCTGCCAGCACCACGACACGAACCCAGAGCAGTCGGTGCGGAAGTCGTCCCACGGCGCGGAGGGTCGGTCGCACGTCCCACCGCAGATGTAGTCGGTGCCGCCGTTCACCCCGCCGCAGTACGGGACCTCGAGGTCGACCCACTCTTGGGCCCGCGTGAGCACCTCGCTCGCGCTGATCGCCTGCCGCGCGGTGCCGAGCCGCTCGGGCTCCTGACCGACCGGAGCGGGGAGCGAGGGCCGCGCGCCGTCCGGTGGCGCCCCAGGTACAGATTCAACCGCGTTGCAACCCGCGCCGAGCACGGACGCGAGGAGCAGCGCGGGCAGGAGCCGACGGCGCATGGGTCTCGTCTACCACGCGATCCGCCGCGCCGAAACGCACCGAAGAGCAGCGCAGGAAGACCGCGCACCGCGCCCTCCGCGGAGCGTCGTAGAGCTCAGTACTTCGAGAACGGGTCGGCCGACTTGGCCGGTGTGGGCGTCACCGGGGGGGTCGGCGCGAGCCGCGTCGGTCCCACGGGAGGGCTCGCCGCGAGCGCAGACGTGGACGCGGACGGGGACGCGGAGCTCGAAGGGTGCGCGCCGATGGAGGCGCGGCGGGAGTGATGAGGGCGCTCGCCGACGGGGGTGGCGCCGGCGCGATGTCCGGCGGGCGGTCGACCTGTCCCGCGCCGCTGGCTGCCCCGCCGTGTCCACCTGCGCGGACGCGGCCGCGGGCTCGGCGCTCGGCTTCTTCAGCACGAAGAAGGCGACCCGACCCGATCCCGAGGAGCGCTGCGAGCACCAGCAGGATGGGGACGACGGGGCTCCGCCTCGAGGGGCGCGCGGACGCGGCCGCGAGCACCGCAGGCTGGGGCGTGGGGTACATCGGCGCACGCCCCGGCGGCATCGCCGCGGTGTCCATCGCGCCCCGCGGAGGCCCGGCCGAGGAGGGCGCTGCGGCGACCGTCATCGTGGGGATCACGGGCGCGCTGACGGGGCGCGGCAGCGGAGTCGTCATCGGAGGCTGCGTCATCGCCCCCACCACGACCGGCCCCCCCATGGGCGCGCCGTAGTTCGCGGACGGTGTGGATCCGAGCTCGCGCGGGGGCGTCATTGGCGTGATCGCGACGGCGTGCTGCGGCGGCGGCGCCGCCGGCTCCGCGTCGCAGCTCAGCGCACCGGGCCATCGCGCCCGGAGCGCGCGCACGGCAGCCTGCATCTCGCGCGCGCTCGCGAACCGATCCTCCACGCGGAACGCGACCGCGCGATCGACCAGCGCGCACACCTCTGGCGGCAGCCCCGGCGCGACGGACGCGATGGGATCGAGCGGCTCGGTCATCGCGGCGAGGAAGAGCTTCTGGATGTTGTCCGCGCTCCGGACCTCGCGTCCCGTGAGGAGCGCGAACATCGACGCGCCGATCGCCCACAGATCGGTCCGTCCATCGACCCGGTGCCACTCCCCGAGCGCCTGCTCGGGGGGCATGTACATCGGCGTGCCGATCGCGACGCCCGTCGCGGTGTCGCTCGCCGAGGGCGCCTCCTTCTTCACGCGAGCGATCCCGAAGTCGAGGACCTTGAGCTGCCCCGCGCGCGTGATGAAGAGGTTGTCCGGCTTGATGTCGCGGTGGACGATGCCCTTCTCATGGGCCGCGGCGAGCACGTCGAGCGCCGCGTCCGCGATGGCGAGCACCTCGCCCACTTCGAAGCGACCGCTCGCGCGCGTCCGCAGCGTGTGCTCGACGTTCCGCCCCTCGAGCAGCTCCATCACGAGGTAGACCGAGCCGTCCTCGGCGACGTCGTCGTCAAGCACCGACACGGCGCCCGGGTGATCCACGTGGTTTGCGACGTAGCCCTCGCGGAGGAACCGGGTGCGCGTGTCCTCGTTCGCGCTCACCTCCGCGTGCATCAGCTTGACGGCGCCGCGCTTCTTGTTCCTGTGGGTCGCCGCGTAGACCGCGGCCATGCCGCCCACGCCGATGAGCTTGTCGAGGTGCCACTTCTCGCGAAGGACCGAGCCGATGCGCTCCCGCGCTCTGCGGATCGTCGATGCGTCCATGCCCGGCTCGGAGAATAGCGGAAGGTGGGGGACGCGGCTAATTGCAGCGGATCAAGGTCTTTGGCCGAAGAACCCTGCGCTCGGGCCAGGCGGCAGAGCACCCCAGCTGCCAGGAGCGTTGCGGGGGCGTCAGGTCTTGCAGGGCGGGCAGACGCCACCGCAGTCGACGCCGTCTTCGGTTCCGTCCTGCGAGCCGTTCGCGCACTGGCACTGCCCATTCGCGCAAACGTCGCTCCCGGGGCAGCGGACGTCCTTGACGAGCGGGACGCACTGGCTCCCATCCGCCGCGCAGGTCTCGCACAGGCCGCATGGGACGGTACAGCACACCGTGTCGACGCAGTTGCTGCTCGAGCACTCGGCGTTGTCCTTGCAGGCTTGTCCATCCCTGAGGTGGCACCCGTCAACGCGGCAGTCCTGCGTCGCCCCGCAGTAGCAATCCGGATAGCAGGTGCTGCACGTCTCACCGTCCAAGCACTGGGCATCGCCGCAGGGCATCACGCAATCCGTCGCGCAGTAGTCGGGCCCCCCGGAGTCGATCTCGGCGAACGAACAGCACCCATCCCCGCACTTCGTCTCGACCGGGCAATCGGTCTCGCACACGCAGACGTTCTCGTCCGTATCGCAGACGTTGTCGCCACAGCGGCTCGGGCATTCCGATGGACACGTGGCGTTCGTTTCGTTGCCGGAGCAGACGCCGTCCCCGCACACCGCGGGTCCGACTGCGCCCGACGAGGAGGAGGCCCCGCTCGTGCTCGACGAGCTCGTTTCGAACGGCTTGTCGAAGTCCGCCCCGATGATTTGCGCGCAGCCCGCGGCGACGAAGCCGACGCCCGTCATCACGAGGAGGAGCTTGGAGACCGCCGACCTCACAACGTCCCCGCGAAGCTGAGCCCCCAGTAGCTTGGGCTGACGATGGGCAGGAGCGCGGTGACGGGGGCGGGCTTCGCCTTCTCGTCGCTCGACGGGAGGTGCGTGAAGACGAGGATGGCGCCCACGGCCGTCATCGCGAGCCCGGTCGGGAACGTCACCGAGCTCGCGATCGAGAACGCCTTGCCGTCCGTCGCCGCGTCCCTCGCCGCGTCGTTGCACGTCGATGTGCAGTTGTCCTCGACCTCGCCTTTCTTGAGAATCGTCAAGATACCTGTAGCCGCGCCAACGATCGTGGTCGCGAGCCCCACGCCACCGAGGACGAACCCCGCGACGCGCACGCCCCGGCCGGAGTCGGGCGTGTCCTTCTCCTTGGGGTCCGGGTCGGGCTTCGGATCCGGCTGCGGATCGGGTTGCTCGTCGGGGTTCGACGACTTCGGCCACGCGAGCGCGATGTCCTTGTTTTCGCCCGCGGCGACGGTGACCTTCGCCGTCGCCGGGTCGCGCCCGCGCACGTCCAGCTCGACCTTGTGATCGCCCGGAGCGACCTCGATCACGAGGCCCGGCTCGCGCGCGCCGGCCGAGCCCTCCTTCGCGGCGCGCTGCGGGACCTCCACGCCATCGAGGAGGAGATCCGCGCCGGCGGGCGTGTCGACCGGGAGCGAGATCGTCAGCCGACCGAGCTTCTTGTCGAGCGCGGCGAGGCGCTCCCACGCGGGCTCCACGCGCGGATCGTCCGGCGGGACGAGGCTCAGCGCCTCGCGCCAGTTGCGCGCGGCCTCGACCAAGTGGGTCTTGTGCTCCTCGCACATCGCGAGGTTGAAGAGCGGTCCCGCGGAGCGCGCGAGCCGTAAGCTTTCTTCAAACTTCGTGCACGCCGTCGCCTCGTCTCCGCGATCGAGCGCCTTGCGGCCTTGCTCGAAGAGGATCTGAGCATCACTCTGGTCCGGCCCCGCGAACGCCGTTGGCGCGCCCGCGCACACGATCGCCGCTCCGACGAGAGCACCCAACCACACTGAACCACGCCTCGGCACACGGGGAGTCTACAGAAAAACGAGCCGCACCAACCAGTAGGTGTCGATCCGGTGCGCCGCCGTTCGACGTACGTTGGACACCAACCTCCCTCGGAGAGCCATGAACGCGATCACCAGAGCCAACGACGTGCGAACGAAGACCATCGGGTACGCCTCCCCCGGCGCCGCGTTCACCGCGACGGCCGACGATCGCGCGGCGACGCTGCGCCGCGTGAGCGCGAAGGGGACGCTCGTAACGAACGCCGACGCGACGCTCGTCGACCCGCGCACGGCGAGCCGGGGCCCCGCCTCCGCCGCCCCAGCGCACGACGCGTTCGCCCAGACGATCGCGGCCGTCAGCGCCCCGCCGTCGATCGTCGGCCCGTCGTCGATCACGCCCTCGGCGAAGCAAGCGTCCGTGCGGGTGACCGTGCTCCCACGGGTCGAGGTGATCGAGAACGTCCCACGGATCGTGCAGGCGGAGCGCACGCGGTACGAACCCGAGGGGAAGCTCGGGGAAGGCGGCCTCGGCGAGGTGACGCGGGCCCTCGATCAGGACATCGGTCGGCGCGTCGCGGTCAAACGCCTGAAGAGCGACGTCAAATCGGACGAGCACCTCGTCCGCTTCGCCGACGAGGTGCGCACCGTCGGGCAGCTCGAACACCCGAACATCGTCCCCATCCACGACGTGGGTGTGGACGAGAACGGCGACCACTACTTCGTGATGAAGTACGTCGAGGGCGAGACCCTCGAGGACATCATCGAGAAGCTCGCGAAGGGTGACCCGGGCTACCACGCGCGGTTCACCGTGGAGCGCCGCGTGGAGCTCTTCGTCCAGCTCCTCGAGGCGGTCGCGTTCGCGCACGCGAAGGGCATCGTCCACCGCGACATCAAGCCCGCGAACGTGATGGTGGGGCGCTACGGCGAGGTGATGCTCATGGATTGGGGCATCGCGAAGACGCTCGACAAACCCGAGCCCCTCCTCGGGCGCGTGAGGATCGATGGGCACGTCGATCCGCACACCAGCGTGACGACGTCCCTCCACGAGACCGTCGCCGGATCGCTCGTGGGCACGCCGTTCTACATGTCACCCGAGCAAGCCGCAGGGAAGCCCGTCGATCATCGGAGCGACATCTACTCGCTCTCGATGCTCTTCCGCGAGCTCCTCCTCCTCACGCACCCGCTCGAGTCGAAGCGCACGATCGACGAGGTCCTGAAGGCGGTCATCGAGGAGCCCGTCCCTTCGATGCTCGAGGGGCCCAAGAATGCGTTCCAGGAGTCGCCCCCCGCGGAGCTCACGCACATCGTGAAGAAGGGCGTCGCGAAAGATCCGGCGGAGCGCTTTCAGTCCGTCGGCGAGATGCTCGATCGGTTCCGCGCTCGCGCGATGGGCAAGATCCCCGTCCAGTGCCCGGTGACGTTCATGAAGCGGTCGATCGCGGAGACCAGCCGCTTCGTCGACCGTCACCCGTTCGTCGCGATGAGCCTCGCGACGCTCGTCGCTGCGATGGCGATCGCGCTCGTCGTGCTCGGGGTGGTCGGGGCGAAGTCGATCGGCTGAGGCCGACCCAAACGCGACGAGCTCGCGGAGAGGCTCCGCGAGCTCGCGTCTCGATGTCGGCGATGTGCGGCGCCTACTTCGGCACGGGCGTCGTCCCGGTGTCCGTCAGGTCGGGCGTGAACGTGAAGTTGTCGATGAGGATCGTCGAGTCGAGGACGCCGTCCCCGTCGTCCCAGATCGCGAACTCGAGCGTGATGTCGCTGCCCGGGTTCGCGATCGGCGCGTTCGTTTGCAGCCAGCTCGTCGCGGCGCTGTTGTCCGTCGCGTCGCCGAGGAAGTCGACGTCGAACCCCGTGCCCGCGAGCTCGCCGGGACCGTCCGGGCAGGCGAAGTTCTGGCCGTTCGACGCTTGCTGCGGGTGGCACACCGTGAGGAAGCCCGCGTTCACGCTGATCGTGTTCTTCATCGAGTCGAACGAGATGTTGCCGTCCGGCAAGCCGGCGGGAGCGGGCGACATGATCGCGGTGAAGAAGTCGTTGTATTTGTCGCAGACGAAGTTCGGGAACTCGTAGGTGTAGAAGTCGATGTTGAAGCTGATCGACTTCGCGTCCGTCGGCGTCGCGATCTGGAGGCGGAGGCCCGCGGAGTCGTAAGGAGGGCCGCCCACGAGATCGCACGACGCGGACGCCTTCGGGTATCCGTTCGGGGCGCCGTGCTCGTTGTTGTCCTTCCAATAGCCGGAGACCGAGTGATACCCGGGCTGGTTCGGGTTCCGCGCCGAGCCCGACGAGAGCACGAGCATCGACTTGCCTTCGCGCGGCGTGACCGCGCTTCCGAACTTGCTCACGATGCCCTTGCCGAGGGCGAGATCGCCGTCGCCGTCCTGCCCGCCGTCGCCCATGCCGAGCGGCGAGCCGTCCGCGCGGATCCACTCCGCCTTCCGAACGCCCCAGGTGCCCTCCGTGTACTCCTTGCAGAGGCCGATCGCGCGAGCGCCGTCCATCGGGTCGTTCGCGGCGAGGGCGAGCGCGCCGTCACACCCGCCCTGGGGCGTGCTGCCGACGCACGTCGGGTCGGTGCAGTTGCTCAGGCTCGTGCCCGTGGACATCTCGGTGCCGCTCGAGAACCCGTTGCTCGAGCTCTGGAGGTTCGCCCCGGTCGAGGTGTCCCCCGAACCGCCGATGCCGACGACACCGGCCTGGCAGCCGGAGCCCGCCCCCAGCAGGGCCGCAGCGAGGATCGTGGAGAAGCCGGCGCACACCGCGAGTGTTCGATAAGACATGTTCACTTCCTTGGTCCCGGGGCTCGAAACGCGAGCGGCGCATTCTAAGCTAGGCCGCGTGAACCGAGGCCAGCAATTCCTTGCTTTGATCTTGTTGGGTGCGGTTGCGTCGTGTGGGTCGGCGGACCGCCCCCGCACGCACCGCCCTCCGACGGGGCCCGCGCCAACGACGGATCCCGTTCCCGTCGCCGTCGCAGTCCCGTCCGCCTCCGCCCCTGCGTCGTCGCCGCCGCCCGCGGAGGTCCACGTGTTTCCCCCGCCGCCCCTGACGCCCCCCGAGGCCGGCTCGAAGCGCGACGGAGACGGCGTGTGGAGCCCCCTGCCTGCGCGGGGATTGAGCCCGTCACCGTTCGCGATGACCGTGATTCACCCCCACCCCACGAGCCCGCTCATCGAGGTCGCGGTCGCCGCCGTCGATCTGACGCGCGCGTCGTTGAACCTCGCCGCGGGCAAGGAGGAGCCGACGAGCAGCGCCGTCGCCGCCGCGGATCGCACGGGGCTCGTGCCCGCGAGCGAGCTCGATCGGCTGCTCGCGATGACGAACGGTGGGTTCAAGGCGCGCCACGGGAGCCATGGGATGAAGGTCGGAGAGACCGAGTTCCTCCCCCCCATCGACGCGGATTGCACGCTCGCGAGGACACGGAGCGGGGAGCTGCGCCTCGGGACGTGGTCGCGCCTCGCCCCCGAGGCGGCGGACTTCGCGTGGTTCCGGCAAGGCGCGCCGTGCCTCGTGGAGGACGGCGCGCCGGGGCCCGAGACCACCGCCCCGTTCAACGTGCGGGTGTGGGGCGCGGCCGAGAACGGACAGCGCGACATTCGTCGGAGCGCGTACGCGCTCTCGAAGGAGAAGGACGTCCTCTATTTCGCGATCGGCAACCAGGTCGAGCCCGCGTTCTTCGCGAAGGCGCTCGCCGCGATCGGGATGCAGTCGGCCTGCCAGTTCGACATCAACTACTCGTACGTGCGCTTCGTCGTGTTCGAGCGAGGGGACTCGGGCGACTTCACGGCGTCGAACCCGCTGATGAAGGATCTCAAGTACTCGAAGGGCGAGGGCTGGAAGAACCCCTCGGCGCGCGACTTCTTCTATTTCCTCCAGCGCTAGCGCGCGGGCGCGAGCGTGGCCGTTCGACGAAAGTTCGTGACGGCGGGAACTTGCTCGCACCGAGCGCTGTCTCGGGTGCCTGATGCCCCGGAGCCTCCTCCGTCCCGCCCTCGTCGCCTCCGCGCTCCTCGTCCCCGAGGCTGCGTTCGCCCAGTGGAACGAGACCTCGTCCGGCGCGAACGTGGAGCTCTATCGGAACCGGGCGGAGGTGTCCGTCATGGTGTCGATCAGCAACGACTCCGAGACCGCGGTGGAGGCGCAGCTCGGCGTGTCGATCGGCTCGGGCGCCGCGACCGGGCTCGCGCTGCTCAGTCCCTGGGGGGCGAACCTGTGGCAGGAAGCGGAGCTCGAGCGAGGCGACGCCGCGATGCTCCGCTACACGCAGATGGCGGAGGCGCCGGTCGGCGCGAAGCCGCTCTCCGCGATCCTCGCGTGGGGCTCCGCCGGTTACCTCGATCTCTACGCGAGCGTGCCCGCCAAGGGGCAGCAGGTCGTGTCGTACAAGTTCGTCGCCCCCGTGACGTACTCGGGCGGGCATTACCACTACGAGCTGTCCGCGCTCGACTACTCCGTCCCGGGCTGGGTCAACGTGCGCGTCGCGGAGAAAGGCGGGGCGCTCGTCGCCGACGAGATCCCCTCTCCGGACGGGCGCGCGCGCCTCACGATCGACGCGGGGCACTCGCTCGCGTGGACCGTCCCCGTGACCGATCCCGTCTTCGGCGAGATCGCCGTGCTCCCGAAGTCGGGGCAAGCCGCGGCCGCATCGACGAACACCGCGCCGATGGCCCTCGTCGACTACCACCTGGACGTCGCGCCGCGGGTCGCGGAGATCCCCGAGCACGCCCGCATCGTCGTGTTGATCGATGCCTCGCGCTCCCTCGACGATGCGGACGGGACCGCCCTCTTCCTCGCCGCGCAGAGCTACGTCCATGCCTTCGACGGGCACGACGCGAAGGTGGCGCTCGTCACGTTCGATCGGTCCGCGCGCCTCTTGGATCCGGCGACGGGGTTCGCGCCAGCGGCAGACGCGGAGGCCGCACTCGCCGCGCGCGCGAGCGCGACCAACCCGCGCGGAAACGGTTCGAACCTGGACGTCGCGCTCGCGAAGGCGGGCGAGCTCCTCGCGCCCGAAGCGGGGCCGAAGCGCGTCGTCCTGTTCACGGATCTGCATACGGCGGATCGGCTCACGGCCGAGAGCGTCACGCCGCACGTTCCCGCGGGCGCCATCCTGCACGTCGTCGCCGCGGGCGCGGGCCTCGCGACGCTCGAGCGGGACGACACCTCCCCATGGGCGCCCCTCGCGCGCGCGACCGGTGGCCTCGTCTGGAGCGCCGCCGCCGCGGATGACGACGCCGTGCAGCGCAGCGTCTTCGAGGAGCTCGCGCGACCCAAGGCCATCGATCACGCGCGCGTCTCCCCCGCTCCCGACGCGAACTCCGACGGGCAGATGGGCCGCGTGGACGAGGGCACGCGCATCGCCTCCTCGGCGTTCCGGGCGGCGGACGGTGCGACGGTCACGATCGACGGCGAGCTCTGGTCGCAGCCCCTCCACAAGGTGTTCGGGGCCACCGCCGCCTACCGGAAGCTCGCGGCGGGCCTCGTGTTCGCAGACGGGGCCTTCGAAGACCTCGACCCGGAGACGATGCTCGCCTTCGCGAACCTCGGGCACGTCGTGTCCCCCGTGACGAGCCTCGTCGCGAAGGACGCGGCGAACGCGCCGTTCGACCGGGACGCGATCGGCCGAGGCGGGTTCGGCGGGGGCAGCATCGGCACGACGTCTTGCTGCTGCACGATGCCCACGCACACGCAGCCCGCTCCGCTCCCCGCCGTGGACACGCAAGGCTTCCTCGATCGGGAGGTCGCTGCGATCAAGCTCGCGTGCGACCCCAGCGCGAAGCCGAAGGTCTCGGTCGAGAGCACGCTCGACGAGATCGTCGACGTCCACGTCGACGGCGCGTCGAGCCAGGCCGCGAGCGAGTGCATGACGGAAAAAGTGTGGGCGCTCGTTCTCGATCGCGGCTTCCGCGCCTACGACCACCTCGTCACCGAGAGCTGAGCGCGGCTCGCGGCGCTCAGTGGCATCCGCCGCGCCGATGGGGCGCAGGCGCGGGGCCGCGGTGCCGGCGCACCAGACGATCCGCTCGAACATCCGGGCGACGCGATCGAAGGCGCGGCTCGAGCACGAGCTTGAAGCCGAGGTACGCGAACGCGAGCGCCACCGTCACGAACGCGAGGGCGTCCTGCACCGCGGGGCTCACCGCATCCCCCAGCCGAGCGCCCGGCCGACTTGGAACACGAGGAGCGTCACGCCGTACGCGAGCGCGGTCATGTACCCGAAGAGCAAGAGCGGGTACTTCCACGAGCCCGACTCGCGCCGCACCACGGCGAGCGTGCTCATGCACTGGCACGCGAGCACGAAGAACACCATCAGCGAGACGCCCACGAGCGGCGTGAAGAGCGGCGACCCGTCCGGGTTCTTCGCCTCGCGCAGCGCGGCTCGGAGCCCCTCGTCCTCCTCGTCCGCCTCGTCGCCGAGATCGAACACGATGCCGAGCGTGGAGACGAACACCTCGCGCGCCGCGAACGCGCCGAGGATCCCGACGCCGATCCGGTAGTCGAACCCGAGGGGCTTGAGCGCGGGCTCGATCGCCGTGCCGAGCCGGCCGCCGAGGGAGCCCCGCAGATCCTCGCCCGCCTCCTGGTGATCGATCGCGGCGAGCGCTTCCTTCCGCGCGTCCAGATCCTCGATTTGCGCGGCGGTCGCGCGCTCCGCCTCGTACTTCGCGTGCACCGCGGGATCCTTCGGGTACGCGAGCACGGCCCAGAGCGCGATCGTGAGCGCGAGGATCACCGTGCCGGCGTCGATCAAGAAGCGGCGGACGCGCTCCCACGTGCTCACCGCGACGGTCCAGAGCCCAGGCGCGCGGTAGGGCGGCAGCTCGAGCACGAGCGGCGGCTTCGGCCCCTTCACCACCGTCCTCCGGAGGACGAAGGCCGCGCCGATCGAGAACACGATCGAGAGCGTGTACATCGCGAAGAGACACACCGCGCCCGGAGAGAAGAGCCCGAGCACGCGGTGGCCCGGCGGGAACACGGTGCCCGCGAGGAGCACGTACACGGGGAGGCGCGCGCTACACGAGGACAGGGGGATCACGAGCATCGTGAGCAGCCGGTCCTTGCGGCTCTCGATCGTCCGCGTCGCCATCACGGCGGGGATGGCGCACGCGAAGCCCGACAGCATCGGCACGAACGCCCTGCCGTTCAGGCCGATCCGGCCCATGACGCGATCGATCACGAACGCGACGCGCGCGAGGTACCCCGAGTCTTCGAGCACCGTGATGAAGATGAACAGCAGCGCGATCTGCGGGACGAACACGACGACGTTGCCGACGCCCGAGATGACGCCCTGGACGAGCAGATCGCGGAACGCGCCCTCCCCCATGTGCGCGATCACGAGCCCCTTGAGCCAGCCCGCGCCCGCCTGGACGAGGTCCATGAGCGGCTCCGCGCCCGAGAACAGGGCTTCGAACACGCCGACCATGACGCACGCGAAGATCAGGAGACCCCAGACCGGGTGCACGAGCACGGCGTCGATCCGATCGCTCAGGCGGCGCGCCGTCACGCGCGGGGGCCGCATCGCCGCGGCCGTGATGCGATCGATCGCCGCGTACCGAGCCGCGATGATCGCTTCGTCGAGCGCTCGCCCCGACTCGGCCGCGCGTCGCTGGCGGGCCTCGACCGCGCTCCGGAGGGAGGCGGGCACCGACGCGAGCTCGTCTTCACCGAGGGAGAGGAGCGCCCAGATGGAGAGCGTGCGGACGAACGCCGGCGAGAGCTCGGAGCCCAAAGGCACGGCGGTCCGGACGGCCGCGTCGATCGCTTCGACGTCCTCCCCGAGGGGCCCTTCGAACGCCTCGCGCGCCTCCGTCGTGAGCGGCGCCTCGATCGCGCGACCGATCGCGTCGACGAGCTCGCGCTTGCCGACGCTCCGCCTCGCCACCATCGGCACGACCTCGCACCCGAGCGCCCGCGCGAGCGCCGCGGCGTCGACGTCGATCCCCGCCGTCTTGGCCTCGTCCATCATGTTGAGGGCGAGCACCACCGGGATGCCCGTGCCGAGCACCTGCGTCGCGAAATAGAGTCCGCGTCGGAGCGTCGTCGCGTCGAGCACGAGGACGATCGCCGTGGGACGCGTGAGCGACGCGCGCTGCCCGAGGGGGTCGCCGAGGATCGCATCGACGCTGATTTTCTCTTCCGCCGAGCGCGACGTGAGGCTGTACGTGCCGGGGAGGTCGACGATCTCGACCGACCGACCGCTCACCGCGAGCCTCCCCGAGCGCCGATCGACCGTCACGCCCGGGTAATTGCCGACCTTCGCGCTCGCGCCGGTGAGCAGGTTGAACACCGTCGTCTTGCCGGCGTTCGGGTTCCCCGCGATGAGGACGACCGGCGCGTCGCTCATGGTGAGGTCGCGGGGTCGACGTCGATCGAGAGCGCCTCCTCGCGACGGAGCGAGAGCGCGTAGCCGTTCACGAACAGCTCGATCGGATCGCCGAGGGGCGCGACGCGCCGGACCTCGAACGGCGTGCCCGGCACGAGCCCCATCTCCATCAGTCGAACCGCGGTTCCGCGCGCGCAGCGGACGTGCGCGACCGTCGCCGCCTCGCCCACCTGCAGATCGCCCATCGACCTTCCGACCCGCTCGATCCCCATGCGCCTCGACTCATCGCAGGAGCCTCCGCCGCTGCGGCCGCCCGCGAAGTTGAAAACAACTTTCGATTTCACTACCCCGAAGAAGTCCGGAGCGCAAGGTCGGGTTGCGGGGAAAACGAGCCGGGGACGCGCGCTCGTCCCACCCATCGGCGACGTATCGACGCTCCTCCGTGAGTCGGCACGCGCCGACACCCCTCGGCGATGCGGGCGCGGCGCGGCGGGATGCGGCGCGTCGCACGCGTCGGCCGCTCGGCCCGAGCGCGGCTCAGAGCTTCTCGACCACCGCGCAGTATCGGAGCTCGCCCGTGAAGAGCAGGTGCGCGACGTGGCAGAGCTTCTTCGTCCGCTCGAGGGCCGCGCGCTCCCCCGTCGTGAGCGAGCGCTTCGAGGACTCTTCGGCGGACTCCGCGACCGCGCGGACGACCTCGGGCGGGACCAGCTCCTTGCTCTCGCTCAGGATCTGCTCGGTGCGCTTCGACGGCTCGGAGAGGGTCTTCCAGAGATCCGGCGCGGCGAGCACCGCCTTCGTGTAGGCGGCCTCGATGTCCTTCACGAACGCGGTGTCCGGGCACGGGAACGCGATCTCGTCGGGCCCGAGATCGCCTGCGACGAGCGCCTTCGCGGCGATGCGCTCGAGGAGCGGCTTCGCGTCCTTCGACACGACGTCCCCCGCGTCGACCTTCGGAAACGTCCCGTCCTTCACCGCCGCGGCGACGCGCCCGCACGCGTCGAAATGCGCCTTCTCCGCGGCGTGGCGGCGCTCCGCCTCGAGCCGCGCCTCCTCCGCGAGGCGCGCCTCCTCGGCCGCCTTCGCCCGCTGCTCGTCACACGTGCGCTCGGCGGCCTTGATCTTCTCCTCCTGTCCGCTGCTCGCGAACCGCTTGTCCGCGTCCGGGATCGCGTACGCGCTGCACGGATCCGCGTTCGCGAGCGCCGCGTCGAGGCGATTGCGACCGGCGAGCACGCGGTAGCCGAGGACGCCGAACGCCGCGAGCACGATGACGGGGATCGCGACGAGCAGACCGCGCCGAAGACGGCGCTTGAGGAGGGCGCGCGAGAGCCAGCCGTCCCCCTCGAGCACGGTGACGGACTTGCTGAGGAGCTCCTCGTACGCGTTGATCGCGTCCGCGAGGGCGAGGAGCGGACCGACGAGGCCCTTGTCCTGCGAGAGCTTCTTCGCCACGCGCTCGATCGACAGGCCGATCTCGGGCTTGCGCCCATCGACCGTGAGCGCCGTCATCACGGACATGAAACCCGTGGGGCCCGCGTACATCTCCCACGCGGACATCGCGTTCGGGTGCGCCACCCGGAGCTTCGCGAGCGCGTCCGCGAACGCCGCCATCGGCAGGGCGCTCTCGATGTCGGACGGGCGGATGCCGACGAGCGCCGCCACGTCCGCGATGCCACGTCGGAGCGCGGCTTCGAGCGGCTCGGGCGTGAGCTCGGCGAGGCCCATCTTGATCTTGTTCGCGGTGATGAGCCCCGCGGCGTACTGCACGGGCCCGAGCGCGGCGCGCAAGAAGGTGCCGACGATCTTGGCCGACATGCGTCGGCGAGATCTATCACGGGCGAGCCTTTCGGATACTCTCCCCGGACCCTTGGGGCTCGACGACTTCCGCGCGAACGACGTACTCGACGGCCGCTACCAGCTCCTCTCGCGCATCGGGCAAGGAGGCTTCGGGGACGTGTGGCGCGCCGTGGAGCTCTTCGCGGACGGCACCCCGTTCCGGGACGTGGCCCTCAAGCTGCTCGCGCCCGAGCTCGCGGGCGCGGGCTGGGCAGAGGAGGCGAAGCTGCTCGCGTCCTTCTCGCACCCGTCGCTCGTGACGATCTTCGCGGCCGGCGTCCTGAAGACGCGCGACACGCCCTTCGTCGCGATGGAGTTCCTCGAGGGCGAGACGCTCGCGGACGTGCTCCGCCGGAAGCGGCGGCTCGGGTGGCGCGCCGCGCTCCGCATCGCCCGCGACGTCGCCGCCGCGCTCGACGTCATCCACGCGAAGGGCATCGTCCACCTCGACCTGAAGCCTGCGAACTTCTTCGTCACGCGCCCCGACTCGGGCGGCGTCGACGGCGTGGACTCCGCCGCGCGCACGAGGCGCGGGCGTGCGCTCCGCGGGACGATCAAGGTGCTCGACTTCGGGCTCTCGCGAAAGCAGGGCGCGCGACCGCGGACGTTCGCGAGCCGCCCCATGTCCGACGACGCCTCCATCGCGACGGGCGTCCTCTACGACGGGACGGATCCGTTCGCCGAGACGCAGGCCGCGGGCTCGTCGCGCAGGACGATCGCCGGGACGCCCGGGTTCGTCGCGCCGGAGGTCATCGAGTTCCTCGAGCCCACGTCCGCCGCGGACGCGTACGCGCTCGGCGCCACGATCGTGCAGCTCGTGACGGGCCACCTCCCGCACGCGGTGGACGACGAGCCCAAGGACCTCTCGAACCCCGAGACGGTGCGCTCCTGGTGGCTCGAGCTCCGCGAGGCGACGCTCCGCGGGAGCCTCCGGGATCTCGAGAAGGAGGGGCTCCCGCGCGGGCTCGCCGCGCTCGTCCGGCGCCTCCTCTCCGTCGATCCGACGGCGCGCGGATGCCCGCCGGGATCCCTCTTCGCGCAGCTCGACGAGGTGTGGACGCGCCCCTTCGGCGTGCCGCTCCGGCCCTTCCCCGGGCTCGCGCCGTTCGACGCGTCGTACGAAGGCGTCCTCTTCGGGCGCGAGGGAGACGCGACGCGCATGGTGCGCGATCTCACGTACGAGACGGCGCTCGTCATGGCCGGCCCGCGCGGCGCGGGGAAGACGTCGCTGCTCGTCGCGGGAGTCCTGCCCGAGCTCGCGAAGTCCGAGGTCGACGGGCGCGACGACTGGCGCGCGGTCCTCGTGGACCCGGCCCTCGACGATCGCGTCGCCGACGTCGTCTGGAGGATGCGGCCGGAGGAGGCGGCCGCGCCCGCGCGGACGCTCGCGCTCTCCGCGACCGAGGTGTCCGAGGAGAAGACGGACGAAGAGCCCGCTCCGAGGCCAGCGACGCCGGTGATCGAGGCGCTGCCTGCGCCGAAGAAGAAGGCGCGCCCCGGCGCTGCCGCGATGCAGACGCTCAAGTCGATCGACTACGAGGGAGACGGCGAGGACGAGGAGGGCGAGGAGGCCGTCGCCCCGGTCGGCGCGAGGGGCTCGGCGCCCCCACCGAAGGCCGCGGAGGCCCCCGCCCCGGCAGCGCGGCCCGTGACGAGCGAGAACCCCGCGACGCTCCCCGCGACGGAGTTCGCGGCCGTCATCTCCGCGATCGCGGAGAGCACCACGGGCGTCGCGCTCGTCGTCGATCCGCTCGAGGCGCTCCTCGACCTCGCGCCGAGCCAGCGAAAGGCGCTCGTGGATCTCATCCACGACGTGGTGCACGCGTCCAAGACCGCGGGCCTCCGGTTCATCGCCGCCGTGGACAGCCAGCGCGTCGCGGAGGTGATGGAGGTCTGCGGCTTCGACGCGGCGGTGCGCGCCGCGATCCGGTTCATCGATCAGCCCCCTCCCACGTCGGGGGCGGACATCGCGGTCGGGCCGTTGAAGCTCGCCGGGATGAAGATCGAGGATCCCGAGGGGCTCGCGCGGGACGTCGAGCAAGCGCTCACGGAGAAGGGCTCGCTGCCGTTCCTCGCCGCGTCGCTCGGTCACTGGTGGGACGAGCGGGCCGGCAAGAAGTTCCTCTCCACCGCCCGCTACCGCGAGCTCGGCGGGGTGAAGGCCGCGCTCTTCGATCAGGCGAAGGCGGTCCACGACGCCCTGCCGCGGCACGAGCGAGCGGAGCTCCTCGCGCTCATGACGGAGATGGCGACGACCGAGGGGAAGCTCGTGGAGCACACCGTGGAGGAGCTCGGCGAGCGCATCGACGACGCGGAGGGCGCGAAGAAGTACGTCGCCGCGCTCGTCCGGCGCTACCTCGTCCGCCGCCACGGCGATCGGGTCGTCCTCGCCGACGAGCGCCTCATCGGGTGGCCGCCGCTCGAGGGCGCGCGCCTCGCGGCGATGGAGCGGCTCGCGGCGCGGGAGCGCTTCAAGGAAGCGGCGCTCGCGTGGGATCGCTCGGGCCAGCGAAAGGAGCTCCTCGAAGGTCGCGCGTTCCTTCGGGAGCTCACGTCGCACGACGGCGCGCTTCGCGGGCTCGGGGTCGTCGAAACCGAGTACCTCGCGGCGTGCAAGCGCGCCGCGCGGCGGCGCCTCATCGTCGGGACGGTCCTCGTGCTCGCGACGCTCGGCCTCGTCGTGGGCCTCTACGTCGGCGAGCGGTTCCTCGAGCGCCAACGCCAGGAGGCGATCGCGAAGAAGGAGGCCGCGGTCCGCGAGTCGTACCGCGCGAGCCTGCTCGGGCGCGCGCAGCAGACCGGCGATCCCTACGAGGCCACCGCGCTCATCATCGAGGCGATCCAGCACGGCCCGGGGGACTCGCCCGGCGGCGCCGCGAGCCCGCAGATCACGCTCGAGCTCATGGACGCGACGCGGAACCTCGTGCCCGCGCGGTTCATCTCCCGCGACAGCGTGCAGGATTTGGATTTCCCGTGGGACTCCCGCTGGGTCCTCGGGCGCGGTCGGACGGGGTCGGTCGTCGCGATCGATCTCGCTCCGCCGAAGGGCGAGCTCGAGCCCGTCGAGGAGGGGGAGCAGGACTCGAGCTCGCTCAACGAGAAGCTCCTCCGACGCCGCCCCCACCTGATCGAGGTGCGCCCCAGCGACTCCCCCGTCGCCGAGATCGCGCCGTTCGGGTTCGACACCGCGTTCGCGACGCGCGGCGCCTCCGGCGAGGTGCGCGTGGTGCGCCTCACCGAGGACGGCGAGGCCGCGCTCGTCGCGAAGCCCGACCTCGTCTGCCGCGGAAAGCTCGCCGTCGCGAAGTCCGCGCCCGTCGTGGCTTGTACGACGGAGTCCGGGATCGGCGCGTGGGATCTGCGCACCGGCAAGGTCGTCTCGCGGGATCTCTCGGTCGACGGGACGACGCTCTCCCCGGACGGGAAATACCTGGCCGCGTGGGTCGGCAAGCGGCTCCACATCCTCGAGACGGCCTCGATGACCGTCCGCTCCGTGGACGTCGTGGAGGACGTGCTCACCGCCAAGTTCGCTCCGAAGGAGCCCCTCCTCGCGTTCGTCTCGAAGGGTCGGTTCGAGGTGTTCGACGCGCGCACGGCCTCGCGCGTCTTCGAGGGGAGCGTCCTTCCGTTCGGCGTCGAGCGGACGCCGAACGTCGCTCCGCCGTCCGATCTCTTCTGGGACGAGGGCGGGCTCGATCTGACGATCTGCACCGCGGAGGGGGCGCACGCTGCGTACCTCCGACACGGCGGGCGCGCCCCGCTCGACGTCGAGCCGCGCGTCCGGTGCGACGATCGGGCGACGAACGCGCCCGCGCTGATCCGCGAGGCGGACCGCGCCGAGTACGGCCCGCTCGAGAGAAAGTCCGCGGGGATGCACCTCTCGTACGGCGGGTTCAAGCTCGGCGAGGGCCGCTACCTCACGCGCTCGCTCGCCGTGATCTCGGGCAAGAACGAGGGACTCGAGCGGGCCACGCAGTTCGTGGAGCGCGACGACAAAGGCGCGCCGCTCGATCGCCCCGCGGAGGACGCGTTCGTCGACGTCGTGAAGAGCGGTGAGTTCGTCGCCGTGGAGCACCAGAGCGAGCTCCTCCTCGTGGACGCGAAGGGCCGGCGCCTCGGCGCGCAAGCCGGCGGTCACCTCCTCGGGCTCTGCCAGGACGGGAAGATCGCCGCGTGGCGCAAGGACGGCGCGAACTTCAAGATCTTCGACGCGCGCACGTCCGCCGAGATCGGCTCGGTTCCGCGCCGCGAGAGCCTCGTCGTGGGGGTCTCCCCCGCGTGTGACAAGCTCTATCTCGAGAGCCTCGGCGGACACCTCTTCGCGCACCCCCTGACCGGAGGCGAGGCGCGCGAGATCGCGACGCTCGATGGATACGTCTTCGATCGGAAGCTCTCGAAGGACGGGCTCGCGCTCGTGGTCGCGGTCTCGAGCGGCGCGGTCGCGCGGATCGACGCGAAGACGGATGGCGTCCTCGTCGTCGGCTACGGAACGCCGCGGGCGAGCGCGATCGCGAGCGGTCCCGGGCTCGGGGAGATCACGTTCGCCGACAGCACGGGGATCCTCGTCGCGAGGAGCAACGGGGCGGTCGATCGCGTGCTCGAGGGGACGGGCGCGGACTCCTGGGACGACATCGCCATCGTCGACGATGGCCGCGCGATGCTCCTCGGGGCGACGAAAGGGATCAGCGTGCTCGACGTGAAGGAGCGCGAGATCGTCCTCACCTCCAAGGACACCGAAGGGCTGACGCGCTTCACCCCGTGGGACGCGGAGGGCTCGCTCCTCGCGTTCAACCCGAACCTCGAGGGCCAGAACCGGGGCTACGTCGTTCCGTTCTCGCGCGCCCTCGCGCTCAGCCTGGGCGCGCTCGCGTCGAACCTCCGCGTGCACGAGGGCCGGATCATCCTGACGCACTAAGCGCCGACGCGAGCCGCGGGGTTCCGAGGGGGAGCGTTCGATCCGCGGGGGGAACGTGCGTCAGGGGGACCGGTAGCCCGCCGCGCCGCCGCGCTTCGCCGCGGTCACCGCGTCGACGAGGAACGCTGGATCGCCCGCGACGGTGAGCGCGGTCACGCCCGTGAACCCGCGCGCATAGGTCGAGAGCTCGAGGCCGTCGGCCGCGAGGCGCGCCGCGGTGACATCCTCGAACGTGATCGTCCGATCCACGGGCGCGAGCGACAGCACCTTGAGGAGCCCAACGCGGACGGCGACGAAGACCCCGACGCCGACCACGAGGCCGATCGCCACGAAGAGCTTCATCGTCTGTCGTCCACGGATCCAGGAGTCGAGCGCGCTCATCGCGAACAAGAGCGCGAAGAACGTCGCGACGAGGGCGACGGTGCCCGCGACGACGTTGGCGAGCGTGGTCCGCGGTTGCTTCCCGACGAGCCGCAAGCCCGTCGCGGTGAGCGTGACGGTCCCCTCCCCCACGAGCCCGGTCCGCATCCGTGGGACGACGCGCTCAGGGCGGTAGACGACGGCGAACGTGGTCATGGCGAACGAAACTTACCCCAGAGCTCGGCGCGCAGGCCTCCTATCGATCGAGGGCAGGGGAGGCGATAGACGGCACGAGACCGAGGGGAGCCCCGCGCTCGTGCTCCTCGCGGTGCGCTCGCGCTCGACGCCGCGGCCCGCGCGGGGTGTGATGGGCCCGCGATGCCCACCCACCTCGCCATCCTCCGGAACGATCGCAAAGCTCAGGTGAGCGCGGTCGTCGTCGCGATGTGGGTCGTGCTCTCGGCGACGGTCGGCTTCGGCGCCTCCTGGCGCACGCCCGCGCTCACGATCGCCTTCGCCGGGATCACCGCCCTCGTCGTGCTCGGCGGCGCCGCCGCGGTCCTCGTGCGGGCCGCCGCCGTCCGCGGCCTCCACGCGCGCGGCCGAGCGGTGGTGGCACACGTCGCGGAGGTCGACGCCAAGCGCTCGGGGACCGCGCGGGTCACCTACGAGGTCGACGGAGCTCCGTTCGAGGCGCGCGTGCTCGCCGGCCGGTACCGCGTGGGCGACACCGTCGCGATGCTCGACGATCCGCGCGATCCGTCGCGCGCGACCGTGCGCCTCGCCTGAGCGCGGCTCAACCGCTCGTGCCGAAGATCAGATCCGGCAGGGGCGTGAGCGACGCGTAGTTCCGAGCGAAGTCGTCGTGGTGGTGGACGTGGTGCTTCTTCGTGAGCCAGTCGATCGGGCGGAGCGCCCAGCTGCCGAACACGAGGCCCGAGTGGATGAGGATGTTGAGCGTCGAGTACACGAAGAACGCGACGACGAACGCGTGCTCGTGCACGGGGCCGACGATGGCCGTCGATCCCACGAGCAGCGCGAGGCCCGCGAGGAGCTCCGCGGGGTGGAGGAAGAAGCTCTCGAGCGCCGACGGGTTCGTCGCCCGGTGGTGCACGCCGTGGACGAACCGCATCACCTTCTTGATGTGCATCGCCCGGTGCAGCCAGTAGTACGCGAAGTCGTACACGAGGAGGATCGCGCCCGCCTGGAGCAGCTTCTCGCCCACGGACGCGGGGCGATCGTGCATCAACGACGCGCGCAGGAAATACGTCGAGCCGATGACCGTCGCGAGGGAGATCCCGCTCGAGACGACCGCGCTCCGCATGCGGCGCTCGATCGGGACCTTGATCGGCGGGGCGGGATCGATGCGGCGCTTCGCGAACCGCGGAGAGTAGAACGCCCACACGAGCGCGCCGAGGAGGACGGCATCGAACGCGAGCGTCGAGAAGAGGATGATGTAGAAGCCCATGCGAC
The DNA here is from genome assembly GCA_046351395.1 of Polyangiaceae bacterium. Classification (GTDB taxonomy): domain Bacteria; phylum Myxococcota_A; class Polyangia; order Polyangiales; family Polyangiaceae; genus CAYYKK01. Next base: position 330,146 of record JAXLYP010000007.1, on the reverse strand, counting down.
GGTCGGGCGGCAGCGTAGCCCAAGAAGCAGCTCAGCTCGACGGATCGCCTGCCCACGATGAGGACAACGGACCGACGGCCTCGCCTCCAGCACCCATGACGACGGATTTCGTCGACGGGGGGGGTGTCAGCGGAGGCAACGCCAAGGAGTTTCCGAAGCGTGGTCTGCCCGCGCTGAGGACAACCGACCGACGGCCTCGCCTCCGCCTGCGCCCCTCTCGACGAAATTCCGCGGAGGACCGCGGCTGAATCGAGCGCCTTCGGCGCGCTCCGGCATCTAGCTCGATAGATCGGCGCGGAGGCGCTTCAGCGCGTGGTGGAAGTTCACCTTGGCGCTGTCCTCGCTGATGCCGATCTCGGCGCCGATCTCGGCGAAGCTCAGCTCGCCGAAGAGGCGGAGCTTCACGGCCTCGCGCTGCTTCGGCGGGAGCTGCTCCACGAGGCCGAGGAGCCTCGCCCGCGCCTCGCGGGCGACGAGCCGCTCGGTGCCGAGCGTGTTCGTGATGATGTCGGCCTCCGCGAGCTCGTCCGTCGCCTCGCGCTTCGTGTCGCGAACGTGGTTCAACGCCACGTTGATCGCGACCCGGTGGATCCACGATCGGAAGCTCGAGTCGCCCCGGAACGTCCCGAGCTTGGCGAGGCCGCGCATCATCGCGCGGTGCGAGACGTCCTCCGCGTCGCTCTCGCTCACGTACCGCCGCACGACGCGCCGTAGCACCGGCAAGTGCTTGCGCGCGAGGTCGTCCTTCGCTTGGGCGTCGCCCTCGATGGCGCGGCGAACGAGGTCGTCGTCGTCGTCCATCACGGGGCCTTTTCGGCGGGCGGGGTGCACTTCAGCTTCACGTCGAGCTCGCCGCCATTTTCGCCGATGGCGGTCAGCGTCGGCGTGCCGTCGAACACGAGCGTCACCGTCACGCCGCTCAGCTTCCCGGTCGCGGTGATGACCCCGTCCGGGCATGTCCCCGCAGGGCCGCAGCGCTCGATGTTCTGAAAGTCGAGGGTCAGGCCGCGCAGTCCGAGCGTGGACGCGGCCGTCCCCGAGAGGCGCGAGCATCCGTCGTCGCCCACGAAGAGGTCGAGATCCGAGTCGTTCGCGAAGGTCTTGCCGAGCCCGGTCACGCCGCTGAACCCACCCCGCCAGAGGACGCGGCGGCCACCCTCCTCGAGCGCCACGTACACCTCCGCGTGGTGCTCCACGTCCCTGCCGTTGGCCTTCAATCCCTCGCTGTGCATCTCGAGCAGCGTCGCTCCCGGGCCGTCCCCCGGGGAGAACGCGACCACCTCTTGCCCGGTGAGATCGGCCGCGCCCCACGGCCCGCTGCAGTGGTCGAACGTGTAGGTCACCACGTTGCCCTCCGCCTCGACGGTCAAGCAGCTTGACGGCTGAAAGAACTTCTTCGCACCCTGCTGCGCCGCGACGACGCTGGCGAGGGTGACTTGCCCGGGCTCGAGGGTGAGCGACGGGAGCGCCGCCACGGTGGTCGCGAGCTCGACGGTGTCGGTGGTGTCCTGCGCGTCCGCGGTGAGGAGCTGGCCCTCCACGCCGAGATCCACGGGTTTCGGCGTGCACGCCCCGAGCAAACCGGAGACGAAGAGCACGCCGGAGAGGAGCGCCACGGAGACGAGCGCCCCGGAGACACGGGCTGCGACGTGCGCGGAGCGGGCGTTGGGGGACATCGGCGGGGGCCTCCAGAGGGGAGGACACGGTGGGCGCCCGGAAGGGAAAATCATCGTCGTCATTGGCAGTGTCCCGACACGGGTCCCGCGGTGGGGACGCAGGTCGCCCCGATGGTGGCGCAGTCGAAATCCGCCTTTTTCCCGCCGACGCAGAGGTGGATGACGCTGCCCGCGCACACGTTCACGTCCGCGTCGAATGGCGAGCACTCCGCGGACGTCGGGGCGCATCGGGCCGTCGAGCCTTCGTAGACGCACGCCTCCCCGAGCGCCGCGCAGTCGACCTCGCCGGTGAGCGCCCCGCTGCACACGCGGACGCGGTCCCCGAGGCACGCGGCCTCACCGAGCGCCGAGCAGGACGCCTTCCCGGTCGCCCCCACGCAGCCGCGCTGCCCCAGGTCGGCGGCGCTCTCGTCGCAGACGAGCCCGGCGGCCCGGCAGTCGACGCCCGATCGGAGCCCGGACGCGTCGCACGAAAACACGTAGCTCGGGGCCGCGGGGCCGGGGTCACTCGAGGGATCGCACGACACCTCGGGCGCGGAGCACGCGCCGAGGGCACACGCCGCGACCCCGTCGCTCCCGGTGAAGCAGGCGCTTCCGGGGGCGAACCCCTTCGACTTGCAGTGCGACGCGCGCATCGCGCCGCAGTCGATCGCGGCCCCATCTCACACCGGGATCCCGTCTGCGCCGCGCATCGTGCGTCGGCCGCGTCGAGGACCACGTCGAACCCGCACCGGCCGGCGTCCGCGCACGTCGAGGTCGCGGCCATGCACACGATCATGGAGCGCAGCTCGGCGAACCCCGCGCGCGCGGCGCCGCTCGCGTCGGGCGCGAGCGGGGCGGTCAGCCAGCCGACGCAGCTCGAGAAGTTCCGCGCGTCGCTCGCCGCGGGGATGACGAGGGGGAGCGCGGTCGACGCGATCACGCTGTCGCCGAGCGTCGGGCACGTCGCGATCAACCCACAGAGATGAGCCGCGTCGAAGATCGGCAGGAGGCTCGTGGGAGAGAAGAGCGGAGAGCCCCCTGCCCCGCCCGAGCCCGTGGAGCTCGACGAGCTCGGATCCGGCTCGAGCCCATAGAACGTCGTGCACGCGGGCGCGCCGACGAGGAGGGCAGCGAGCGCGGCCACGTCAATGCGACGCATACGGGTTCGCGTGGAGGCCCGAGCTCGCGCTCGTGCTCGGGTTGACCGCAGGGCGAAGGGCGGAGGGCGGCGCGCTCGGCCTCGTCGCCGCGAGCGCAGACGGGGAAGTGGAGGAACCGGCGGACGACGAGGACGAGGACGCGGACGCGAGCGCGGGCGGCGTCGGTGCAGACGCGACCGATTCGACCGGCGCGGTCGCGGTGGAGGGACTCGAGGCGTCGAGCCGAGCGTCCGCGGCGGGGCGCTGCGGAGGGTTGGCGCTGACGAGGTCGGGCCGCCGCACGGCGAGCCAGATGGCAGCGTTCGCCGCGACGAGACCCGCGACGCCCATCGCGACCCAGCGGGCCGAGCCGCGCCTGCCGGGTGTCGGCGGCGCGGGGCGGGCTTCGGGCTGCAAAGCGGCCGCTGTCCGCGCCTCCGCGACGGCCGGAGGCGCTTTGGGAGGCTCGTTCGCGCGCGCGCTCGGCGCGGCGCCGGCTCCGTCGTCGGCGTCGAGCGAAGCGTCATCCGCGAGCGCCGCCTCGATCGCCTGCGCGATCTTCGCGCGCCGCTCGGTGATCGCGGACTCCTCCATCGCGCGGACCCACGCGGCGATCTCGGTGACGGGCGCGGGCGGCTCGGCTGCCGCGATCGCGCGCGCCATCTCCTCGCCGCTCGCGAACCGATCGGCGGGCGCGCGCGCGAGGGCGCGCTCGAGGACGGGTGCGAGCCTCGGCGAGATTCGCTGGACGTCCGACGGGTCGAACGTTCGGAGCATCGCGCGCGCGAGGTCCCGCGCCTCGTCCCCGTCGGCTCGGACGCTCTCGCCGAGGAGCAGCTCGTTCAGCACGGCCCCCATCGCGAACAGATCCGACCGGCGATCGACCGCCTTCTCGTCGAGCCGCTCGGGGGCCATGTACGCGACCTTCCCCTTCACGACGCCCGTCTGCGTGAGCGCGGCGTTCCCGCGCGCCCGCGCGATCCCGAAGTCGATCACGCGCGTCACGCCGTCCGTTCCGACGAGGAGGTTCTGCGGGCTCACGTCCCGGTGCACCACGTCGAGCCGCTCGCCGAGGAGATCGCGCGCCTCGTGCGCGGCGTGCAGCCCGGCGAGCGCGTCGATCGCCACGCGGCTCGCGAGCGCGGGCGGGAGCGCCTGCTTGAACTTGCGGGCGAGCTTGCTCAACGCGAAGCCCTCCACGTAGTCGAGGACGAGGAGCAGCTCGCCCGAGCGGTCGACGACGTCCACGACGGAGACGACGTTCGGATGCCGGAGGAGCGCCGCGATCCGCGCCTCGTCGCTCACCATCGAGTAGATGTCGGGATCCCCGACCAGGTGGCCGTGCACGCGCTTGACCGCGACGAGCCGCTCGAACCCCGAGTCGCCGAGCTGCCGGGCGAGGTACACGCGCGCCATCCCTCCGGAGCCGATCTCGAACAGGAGCTCGTACCGGCCGAAGCGATCCATCAGAACGATCCCAGAAGCCCGACAGAGCCGGGGCCGATCCGCGCCGACACGCCCGGCGCGGTCTCCCGTGAGAACGCGTGGAAGTCCGTAAAAATGAGGCTGATCACGGTCGCGACGCCGAGCGCGCCGGTCACCCCGACGATCACGTTCGTGCGATCCGTCCGGGCCTTGCCGTCGTCGATGAGCGTGCGCTGGTCCGCGACCGAGAGGCCCTTCTTCTGCTGGTCGTAGTCCGACTTCGCCTGCAGCACGTCGATCCCGGACCAGAGCAGCACCGCGCCCGAGACGACGGTCGTGCCGCCGAGCGCGATCGCCACCCAGGGCGTGATCCCGGATCGCGTCGCGGCGGGAGGTGGGCCAGGCGGCGGCGGATCCGCGGGGCGCACTGTCGGCGGGAGCGAGGGCTTCTCGGGCTCTCCGAGCACGACGGACGCGGTCTCGCCGAGCGCGACGGTGACGACCCGCGATCGCGCAGCGCCATCCTCCGCGGTCCACGCGAGCGAGTGCTCACCGGGCGTCGTGAACAGCGCGTCCTCGTCGAGGGGCCGGCCGTCGAGGCGCACGTCGCGCGCCCGGTCCCTCACGACGTCGAGCTTGCCGAGGCGCTTGCTCAGCTCGGCGACGGAGCCGGCCGCCTTCGCGCGATCGCTCGCATCGGCGGGCGCGACGCGGAGGTAGCGCCGGTAGAGGTTCGCCGCGCGCGCGAGCTCGCCAGCCTTCTCCCAGCTGAGCGCCGCGTTGAAGAGCGACGACTCGTGCGGGGACGCCGCGTACGCCGCGTCGAACTCCGTGCCCGCCGCGACGTAGTCGTGACGCTGAAAGGCGGCCTCCCCCTCCTTGAAGTGCTGCCCGGCGGCCACGGCGTCGTCCGCCTGCGCAGGCGGCGTGAGCGCGAGCGCGACGATCAAGCACGCGAGCGCGCCGAGCCGCGCGGGCTCCGCGCGCAAAGGCGCGCGCGTCAAAGCGCGGGAACCCGGCCTCGCGGATCGTCGGCCAGGGCCCTCAAGAACCCCGCCGACTGGTTCGTCGCGGCGGCGACGTTGAAGACGACGAAGTGCCCCTCCCCTTTGCCCGGGTCGAACTGCGCGAGGATCCCGCTCGCCTGCCCGTCCGCCACGTTCCCGCTCAAGCCCTCGGGTGGGATCGCGACGGGCTTGGCGCCGGTCCACGCGGCGTCCGGCGGGGCGTGGACGAACGGGTCCATCAGCGGGAGGCCGAACGCGAGCGCGAGCGCCTCGCCGCCGTGCGGAGGCGCGTAGCTGTCCCCGGTGCCGTCCGCGCGAACGCCCTCCGTTTGGTACACGCTCTTCGGGACACCCACGACGGGCGTGAGCGCGTAGCGCGCGTAGTTGATGGGGTCGACCGGGTCGACGATCGTCTGCGCGAGCGCGATCGCCGGGTGATCGATCGAGAGCTCGGCGCCCTCCTCGTCGTTCAGGCCGAGGAAGAGCCCCTTCACGAGCCCCGCGATGCTCGGCTGCGGCTCGGTCTTCTCGAGCAGCGTGATCGAGAGGAGCCCGGAGGCGCCGGAGAGCACGGCGCCGCGGACGTCCGGGCTCGCCGCCAAGAAGAGAGGCCCGTTCAGGCTCCCCTGCGAGTGGCCGAAGAACAGGAGCTTCGAGGCGTCGAACTTGATCTCCTTGCCCGTCTTGCTGATCGAGGCGGGGATCGACATGTGCGACTCCGTGAAGAGCCGCGCGCGCTGCATCTCGTCGAGGCCGCTCTGGCGCACGTTCGTGCGCGCCGCCTCGACGTTGTTGAAGTTGAAGAAGAGGATCTCGACCTCGGTCTTGTCGCTCGGCGCGCCGGGCCGCGTGCCGTGGAAGATCTGATCGACCCCCATCGACGCGAGGCACTCCTCCGCGAGCGACTTCGCGGTGTCGTCGTCCACGTAGCTCCGGTAGTCCCCGCCCGTCCCGTGCGCGTAGAGGACGATCGGGTAGCCCGCCTCGGGCATCGGGCACTTCGTCGCGTTCGGGACCGTGATGGAGAACCGCGCGTCGAACGTGTCGACCACCTGGGGCACGCCCGCCGCGTCGAGCTGGAAGCTCCCGCCGTCGCCGACGTTCGCGAACGGGATCTTCCCCGCCTGGTAGTTCGGGAGCGGGCCGTAGAGCCCGGTGTACTCGTCGAACGTCGGCTGCGCTTGCTTCCCCGCCCAGTTCGCGGCGTAGGCGGTGGGCGCGGCGATCTGCGACGGCAGCGCGTTCGCGGCGCGGAGGTACTCGTCCGTCGGATCGTCCGTCGTGAACGACGTGAACTGCGCGACGTGCGCGAGATCCACCCCCTGCTTGACGAGCTCGTCGACGACGGGGGCCACCGCGTCGCGCGCGGCGCGCCGGCCCTCGGTGGCCGCGCCCTCGACGCCGAGCACCTGGCGGAGCGAGGACGACGCGCGCGCCGGGTTTCCACCGTCCGCCGTGACGTCGTCGGTGACGACGAGCGCGTACGTCGTGCGGGGGCGCAGCGGGAAGCCCACCGCGGGCATGAACGCGAGCGTGTGCGCGGGCCAATAGACCCCCGCCGCGTCGTGGAAGCTCACGCGGATCGGGTGCTTCTTGCCGAGCCCCGGTGAGCCGGGCGTCACGTCGACGAGGAAGACGTGCGCGTCGGCCGCGATCGACGCGGCCGGATCCGCGGGGAGCGTCGCCTCGTCGAGGGCGCCGCTGAACCTCACGAACCCCGCGGCGACGGGGGAGAACCCGTCGAGCTTTCCGTCGATGAAGTTCGTGTAGCCGTCGAGGAGCAGGATGCCCTTCGGGTTCGGGTAGCCCTTGAACCGAACCTTGCCGTTCTCCCTCCGCAGGTCGTTCGGGAACGGGAGGTTGAAGAACGTGTCCCCGGCGAGCTGGTCGAGCGACTCCGGGACTTCGAAGAGCCCCTCGGCGTCGCCGCTCTTCGTGCACGACGCTGCGGAGAACGCGAAGGGCGCGCCGGCAAGAATCGCGACGAGCGCCGCTCGCGCCGCCGGACGGGGGGCGCACCTCGACCACCAAGCCAAAGACTTCATCCGCGGATCCTACCCCACCGACGACCCGCATGTACTAGCGTCCGGCCATGACGCACGGTCCCCTCGCTGGAAGGTCCGCCCTCGTGACCGGCGGAGGCCGCGGCATCGGCCGAGCCATCGCCGAGCGGCTCGCGGCCGACGGCGCAAAGGTCACGGTGACGGGTCGCACGGCGGCAGAGCTCGACGAGGTCGCGAAGGCGATCGACGGGACGATCCTCGTCCTCGACCTCTTGGACCGCGCCGCGCTCGAGCGCGAGGCGAAGGCGCTCGCGGAGCGGGGCGGCGTCGACATCCTCGTGAACAACGCGGGGATCAGCGCGAGCGTCCCGTTCGACCGGACGGACGACGAGCTCTGGGACCGCACGATGGAGCTCAACGCGCGCGCCCCGTTCGCGCTCGCGCGCGCGCTCGTCCCCCCGATGATCCAGCGAAAGCACGGGCGCGTCGTGAACGTCGCGTCGAACGCGGGCCGCGTCGGGTACGCGTACACGGTCGCGTACTGCGCCGCGAAGCACGCCCTCGTCGGGTTCACGCGCGCGCTCGCCGCCGAGATCGCGCGGTCCGGGGTCACCGTGAACGCGGTCTGCCCGGGCTGGGTCGAGACGAAGATGCTCGGCGAGGTCACGTCGCGCATCCGGGACAAGACGGGGCGCAGCGAGGCGGACGCGCGGGACGCGCTCGCGCAGATGTCGCCGCAGCGCCGGATCATGGAAGCGACCGAGGTCGCCCACCTCGTCGCGTCCCTCTGCGCGCACGAGGCGCGCGGCATCCACGGTCAAGCGATCCCGCTCGACGGCGGGCAGGTGATGGCATGAGCACGGAAGCCCTGAAGACGGTCGCGGTGGACGGGTGGCCCCGACCGAGCGGGTACGCGAACGGCGTGATCACGGAGGGCCGCCTCCTCCACGTCGCCGGCCAGATCGGGTGGGACCCGGTCGACCGGTCCCTCCCGAAGGGCGACTTCGTCGCGCAGTTCGATCGCGCCCTCGCGAACGTCGTCGCGATCGTGCGCGCGGCGGGCGCGGAGCCCTCGAGCGTCGCGCGGATGACGATCTACGTGACGGATCTCGAGGCGTACCGGTCGAGCCTCGCGGGGGTCGGCGCGGCCTGGAAGAAGCACCTCGGGCGGCATTTTCCGGCGATGGCGCTCGTCGGCGTCGCCGGCCTGGTGGAGCGCGATGCGCTCGTCGAGATCGAGTCCGTCGCGGTGCTGACGAAGGAGGACGCGAGATGACCCTCTCCCCGAAGTCGTTCGAACTCGAGATCTCGGGCGGAGTGGCCCTGATCACGCTGAACCGCCCCGAGCGCCTCAACGCCCTCACGTTCGAGGTGTACGGCGAGCTCAGGGACACGTTCCGGTCGCTCCACAGCTCGAACGGGGCGGCCGGCGAGGCGCGCGCGGTGGTGATCACGGGCAAGGGGCGCGGCTTCTGCTCCGGCGGGGACGTCGAGGGCATCATCGCGGAGCTCTTCGCGAAGGACGCGCGCGGCCTGCTCGCGTTCACGCGCGCGACGGGGGCGCTCATCCAGGCGATCTGCGAGTGCGACAAGCCCGTGATCGCCGCGGTGAACGGCACGTGCGTGGGCGCGGGCGCCGTCATCGCGACGGCGTGCGACATGCGCATCGCCTCCACGAACGCGAAGTTCGGGTTCATCTTCCCGAAGGTCGGGCTCTCGGGCGCCGACATGGGCGCGTCGTTCCTGCTCCCTCGGATCGTCGGCCGCGGGCGCGCCGCGGAGCTCCTGTTCTTCGGGAGGATCATCACGGCGACCGAGGCGTTCGCTGCGGGCCTCGTGAACAAGCTCGTCGACGAGGGGCAGGCGCTCTCGACCTCGATGGAGTGGGCGCGCGAGCTCGCGGCTGGGCCGGCCTTCGCCCACACCATCACGAAGCAGATGCTCGAGAGCGAGTCGACGATGAGCCTCGCCGCGGCGATCGAGGCCGAGGCGCAGGCGCAGGCGATCTGCATGGCGCACCCCGATTTTCGGACCGCGTACGAGGCGAACAAGAAGAAGGAGAAGCCGATCTTCGAGGGCGCGCCGAAGGCTTCGGAATGAGGCGCCCCCCGTTCTCCGCCGATCACCTCGACGTGTTCTTCGAGGATCGCCACCGCGCGCTCGGCCGCGAGGTCGGCCCGATCGCGATGGCGCTCGACGCGGAGGTCGGCCACGACGCGGCGCGCACGGCGCGGCGCATGGGCGAGCTCGGCCTCTACCGGCACGTCTGCCCGCGCCCGGGCGAGAAGGACATCGACGTGCGCGCGCTCGTCACGATCCGCGAGGCGCTCGGCTACGCGCACACCGCCGCGGACTCGATCTTCGCGGTGCAGGGCCTCGCCTCCTACCCGGTCGCGCTCGAGGGCACCGACGCGCAGCGCGCCGCCTACGCGGACGCCGTGGTGAGGGGCGAGCGCGTCGGAGGCTTCGGCCTCACCGAGCCCAACGCCGGGAGCGACGTCGCCGGCCTCGAGACCCGCGCGACGAAGGACGGGGATGGCTGGGTCCTCGAGGGTGACAAGACCCTCATCTCGAACGTCGGGATCGCGGACTACTTCGTGATCTTCGCGCGCGCGATCGGCGCGGGCGTCCCCGAGTCGAAGGCGATCACCGCGTTCCTCGTCGACGCGTCGACTCCGGGCGTGACGACCGCGCTTCTCCCCATGTCGAGCCCGCACCCGCTCGGCTCGATCGCCCTGCGCGCCGCGCGCCTCCCCGACGCGGCGCGCCTCGGCGCCGTGGGTCGCGGGATGGCGCTCGCCCTCCGCACCCTCGAGACGTTTCGCATCTCCGTCGGCGCCGCCGCGAACGGGATGGCGTCGCGCGCGCTCGACGAGTCGATCGCGCGCACCACGACGCGCAAGCAGTTCGGCGCGCCGCTCTCCGACCAGCAGATGGTGCGCGCCTATCTCGCCGATATGGCGACGGAGCTCGACGCCGCGCGCCTCCTCGTCGCGAGGGCCGCGCACGTGCGCGACACGAAGGGCGGGCGCCCCGTGACGGAGGTCGCGATGGCGAAGCTCTTCGCGACCGAGCACGCGCAGACGATCATCGACCGCGCGGTGCAGCTCCACGGCGGCAGCGGTGTGCTCACGGGGTCGGTGGTCGAGGCGCTCTACCGCGACGTCCGGCCGCTCCGCATCTACGAGGGGACGAGCGAGATCCAGCGCCTCGTGATCGCGCGCGCCCTCGTCGAGCCGAAGCCCTCCTGACCCAGGTCGCCATGTACCGCGCGCCCGGCTGGAAGAAGCACCTGCTCCCCGAGCCCGTGTGGCCGACGCGCGAGGAGGCCGAGGCGTCGACGTTGTTCTCCCCGATCACGCTGCGCTCGGGGCTCGTCCTCGCCGATCGCACGTGGATCCCGGCGATGGTCCCATGGCGCGCGACCGACGAGGGCTTCGTCACGCCCGAGGTGCTCGCGTGGAACGGCCGCTACGCGGAGGGTCGGCCGGGCACGATCGTCGTCGAGGCGACCGGGATCCGGGACGTGCCGAGCGGGCCGCTGCTCCGCGCCGGGCACGATCGGTTCGTGCCCGGGCTCCGGGATCTCGCCGACGTCGTGCGCGCGCGGAGCGGCGGCCGGACGCGCCTCTTCCTCCAGCTCATCGACTTCCTGCGGATCCGAAGGCGCCCTCCCAAAGACAAGTTCCTGTCGCAATTCATTCGCATCACGGACGCGCTGCGCGAGCGCCTCGCGCGCGTGGCGCCGGGCGACGAGGCGCGCGCGGCGCCCGAGCACGTCGTGCGGGAGCTCCTTTCGGCGCTCGACGACGACGCGCTCCTCGCCGTCCTCTCCCCGCGCGAGCGCGAGGCGCTCGAGAGAGGGGAGCGCGAGCGCGTCACGGACGTGGAGCTCGCGCACGTCCGTGAGCTCCCCGCCGTGCTCCCTGGCCTCTTCGCGGACGCGGCGGCGCGCGCGAAAGTGGCCGGGTTCGACGGCGTCGAGCTCCACTACGCGCACGCCTACACGATGGCCTCGTTCCTCTCGCGCACGAACACGCGCGCCGACGGCTACGGCCGCGATCTCGAGGGGCGGGCCCGCCTCCCCCTCGAGGTGTTCGGCGCGGTCCGCGCGCGCGTCGGCTCGTCGTTCACGGTCGGCTGCCGCATGCTCGTCGACGAGATCATCGAGGGCGGAAGCCGCACGGACGACGCGATCGCGTTCGCGGCCCGCTTCGGGGAGGCCGGGATGGACTTCGTCTCCCTCTCGACCGGCGGAAAGTTCGACGACGCCGCGCAGCCGAAGGTGGGCGAGGCCGCGTACCCGTACACCGGCGAGAGCGGGTACGAGTGCATGCCGACGATCTACTCGGATGCCCGCGGGCCCCTGATGCGCAACGTGCCCAAGCAGGCCGAGGTGAAGCGCGCGCTCGTCGCGCGAGGCCTGAGCACGCCGATCGTGGCGGCGGGAGGCATCCGCGATTTCGCCAGCGCCGAGGGGATCCTCGCGCGCGGCGATGCGGATCTCATCGGCGCCGCGCGGCAGTCTCTCGCCGACCCGGACTGGTTCGAGAAGATGCGCCGCGGGCGCGGTGGCGAGGTCCGGCGCTGCCTCTTCACGAACTACTGCGAGGCGCTGGATCAGCGGCACAAGGCGGTCACGTGTCAGACGTGGGACCGCGAAGCGCTCGACGAGCCCGGCGCGCCAAGGACCGCGGATGGGCGCCGCCGCCTCGTCGCGCCGCCCTGGGCGCGCTAGCTGGGCGCGATCCTGAATCACGACACACCGGAGAGGCGAACCGCCAAGGACGCCAGCGGAGAGGCCACTTCTCGTCTTCCTGGCGCTCTTGGCGGCTGATCTTGTGGATGTGGCCAGAATTGCGCTCGCTGATCGCGACTCTCGGTTCGGCGAGCGTGTTCTTGCGCTGCAAACGACGCCCCGCGGCGCCGATGGATCCGCATAGTCTCGCCGTAAGGGAGACGACATGTCCATTCGAACTGGAGCCGCGGCCTCGCTCGCGCTCGCGATCGCCGTCGGCATGACGGCGCCGAGCTGCGGGCGCAGCACGAGCTGCACCGACGAGTTCACGCTCGAGTCGTGCGGCGAGCACTGCAGCGACATCGGGGTGTGCGAGCACCGCTGCAACGAGCAGGACTGCCGCACCGAAGACGCGGTGTGCGCCGAGGGCAACGGCATCGCGGAGTGCGTCTTGCCGATCCGCGAGGCCTGCACACCACGGCCGAACGGGCTCAGCCGTTGCACCGCGGACGGGTCGCGCATCGAGTCGTGCGGCGACAGCGGGTTTTGGCGTCTCTACACGACGTGCGACGCAACCTCGACGTGCGTCCTCACGCCGGGGGAGACCTCCGGCTGGTGCGCGCTGCTGCCGGTCACCGACTGCTCGCAAGACCTCGATCACTCCGAGTGCCGAGGGCTCGTCCACGTCTCCTGCGCGTTCGACGCGCACGTCCTCATCGGCGAGACGTGCCCGCACACCTGCGTCGCGCACACCACCGCGACGTCGGGCGGGTACGAGTGCGACTGAGTTCGACCGAGGAACCGCCGCGGACTCGTCTATCCTCGCGCCCGCCATGGCCGACGCGTTCAACCTCGCCGACTACTACCTGTTCGACCGCCTGAGCGAGGGGCTCGGCGACAAGGACGCGGTCCTCTTCGGCGCCGAGCGGCACACGTACGCCGGCGTCGCCGAGCGCGCGCGTCGCCTCCAGCGCTTCTTCGCGGCGCGCGGGGTCCGGCGCGAGGAGCGCGTGCTCACGATCCTCCACGACACGCCGGCGTTCGTGTGGTCGTTCTTCGCGACGCTCCACCACGGCGCCGTCGTGGCGATGGGCAACCCGGACGCGCCCCAGCCGGATCTCGAGCACCTCGTGGAGTACACGCGCGCCACGGCCGTCGTGACGATCCCGCGCGTCGCGGCGGCGCTCGCCCCGCTGCTCGCCGCGGCCGACCTCCGCGCGCTCGTCCTCGTGCCGGAGGTGGCGACGGGCGGTGACGTGCTCGGCTCGGTGGACGTCGGGGAGCTCCGCTCGCTCGACGCGGTCGTCCTCGCGGACGCGCTCACCACGGGCCACGAGCTGATCGACTCCGCCGAGCACGCGCCCCGCCGCACCGCAGCCGACGACGTCGCGATCTGGCTCTTCACGTCCGGCTCGACGGGCAAGAGCAAGGCGAACGTCCATGCGCACAAGGACTTCGCGTTCAACACGGAGCGCTACGCGAAGCGCACCGTCGGTTACCGGAGGGACGACGTCACCGTGAGCGTGCCGCGCCTCTTCTTCGGCTACGCGACGGGCACGAACCTGATGTTCCCCTTCGCCGTCGGCGCGACGACCGCGCTCTTCGCCGAGCGGCCGACGCCGGAGAGCCTGACCGCGGCGATCGAGCGCCATCGCCCGACGATCGTCACGAACGTCCCGACGATGATGTCGAAGCTCCTCGACCACGACGCGAAGCGCACGCGCGAGGGGGGCGCGCCGCTCGACCTGTCGAGCGTGCGGTTCCACCTGTCTGCGGGCGAGGCGCTGCCCGAGGCCCTCCTCGTGCGCTTCCGGGAGCGGTTCGGCGGTGACGTGTACGACGGCATCGGATCTGCGGAGATGTTCCACATCTACGCGTCGAACCGCCCGGGCGACATCAAGCCCGGCTCGCTCGGCAAGGTGGTCGAGGGCTACGAGATCCGCATCCTCTCCTCCGACGCGGAGGCGCCCGGCGCGCCCGAGCTACCGCGCGGCGAGACGGGCGTCATGTGGGTGAAGGGCGACAGCGCGGCGATGGGCTACTTCCAAGACCGGGAGAAGAGCTTCCGCACGTTCTTCGGGCCCTGGTGCCGCACCGGCGATCTCTTCCGGATCGACGAGGCGGGCTACCTCTGGTTCTCGGGCCGCGCGGACGACCTCCTGAAGGTGAGCGGTGTCTGGGTCGCGCCCATCGAGGTCGAGGAGTGCCTCCTCGCGCACCCGGCCGTCGCGCTCGCCGCGGTGATCGGCGTGGAGGAGGAGGGGTTGATGAAGGTGAAGGCGTTCGTCGTCCCGAGCGACGCCGCGCGTGGCCGCGTCGCGAGCGAGCCCGCGGCGCTCGCGGACGAGCTCAAGGCGCACGTGCAATCGCGTCTCACGAAGCACAAGTACCCACGGTTCGTCGTCTTCGTGGACGACGTGCCGAAGAACGATCGCGGCAAGGTCGACAAGAAGACGCTCAGGGAGCGCGAGCGCGCGGGCGAGAACCCGCGCGGGCACTGAGCGCCATGAGCGATCTCCTCGCCGAGCTCACCACCGAAGACGTCCGCGCACGCCTCGCGCGCGGGCCGGTCGCGCTGATCCTGCCCGTGGGCTCGGTCGAGCCGCACGGCCCGCACCTCCCGCTCGCGACGGACACGATGATCAGCGAGCGCGCCGCCGCCGCGGCCGTGGAGCTGCTCCGATCACGCGGCGTCGAGGCGCTCGTCGCCCCGGCGATCCCGTATGGCGTCACGGACTTCGCGAAGGGCTTCGCGGGCGCGATCAGCCTGCCTGGGAGCGCGGTCACCGCGTTCGTCCGCGCGGCCATCGACGCCGCGCTCGACGCGGGGTTCGCGCACGTGTGCGTGGTGAACAACCACCTCGAGCCCGCGCAGGACGCCGCGGTGCGGGGCGCGATCGAGGGGCTCGGCGCTCGCGCGTCCGTCGCCTGTCCCCTCACCCGGAGGTGGGCGCGGACGCTCTCGGACGAGTTCAAGAGCGGCGCGTGCCACGCCGGCGAGTACGAGACCGCGCTCGTGCTCGCGGCGCGCCCGGACAGCGTTCGGGGGGACGTCGCGGCCGCGCTGGGCGCCGTGCCTGTCTCGCTCTCCGAGGGGATCAAGGCGGGGAAGCGCTCGTTCCTCGAGATGGGGATGACCGCGGCCTACGCGGGCGCGCCCGCCCGCGCGACGCGCGCGGAGGGGGAGCGGCTCTACGCGCTCCTCGCCGAGATGATCGCGACCGAGGTGCTGGACGCGACGAGACCCACGGGAGGCTAGCGGGACCCATGTTCGGCAAAGGCGGACCGAGCTTCTTCGAGCTCATGAAGCAGGCGCTGTCGTCCACGGAGGAGGGGTACGACCTGCTCGCGCCGAAGTTCGACAAAACACCGTTCCGCACGCCGGACGAGCTGGTCGAGAAGGCGGTGGAGCACATCGACCCGAAGGTCGACGCGGCGCTCGACCTCTGCTGCGGCACGGGCGTCGGGCTCGTGAAGCTCCGTCCGCGCGTGGCGAGTCGGCTCGTCGGCGTCGATTTCAGCAAGGGCATGCTGGACGAGGCGCGCCACGAGCTCCAGCTCGACGGGCTCGTGACCAACGCGGATCCGCGGGTCGAGCTCGTCGAGAGCGACGTGTTCCACCTCCGCTACGACGGCGAGTTCGACGTCGTGACGTGCTTCGGCGCGTTCGGCCACATCCTCGAGGCGGACGAGGTCAGGTTCCTCGAGATCGTGCGCCGCGCGCTCCGCCCGGGTGGGGAGTTCGTGTTCGTCACTGCGCCGAAGCCCCCGTTCTACGCGCCGAAGGCCGTCGTCGCCCACGCGTTCAACGCCGCCATGCGCGTCCGCAACGCGGTGATCAAGCCGCCCTTCATCATGTACTACCTGACGTTCCTGCTCCCCGAGATCGAGCGGCGCCTCCGCTGGTCGGGGTTCAGCGTCGCGACGAAGCCCGCCGAGCTCCCCTCCCCGTTCCACCACGCGGTCGTCGTCCGCGCGAAGCGGGTCTGACGCGTTCACGCGCCGTACACGGCCCAGATCAGGCCGTGCGCGATCCCCGGCGCGACGAGCGAGCGATCGCGGCCCCGGAGCGCGCCGAAGACCACGCCGAACACGAACTTCGTGACGAGCGAGGCGGGGGCGAAGTTCGCGTGCATCAGATCGAACACGAGCGCGGACACGATGAGCGCGGGCGCGTACCCGATGCGCCGAATCAGCGCGGGCTGGAGGTAGCCCCTGTAGAGCGTCTCCTCGACGAGCGCGGCGCCGAACACCGCGATGAGCAGGAAGATGAGCCGCTGCGCCACGCTGAAGCCCCACGCGCGCTCGAACATTTCGGCCGGCGACGCGCCGGCGATGAGGAACCCGACGAGCAGCACACCGGTGCAGACGACGAAGCCGCCGAGGCCGAGGAGCACGTCCCGCCCGAGCCGATCGAACCGCCACCCGAGCGCGCCGAGGGACGTGCGACCGAACACGAGCAGGCCGAGGACGATGACGACCCCGACGTCGAGCCCGCCGAGGAGAACCGCGACCAGGCCGAGCGCTTCGAACTCGGCGGAGAACACGTCCTCCACGCCGAGCACGCGGGGAGCGACGACGCGCAGCGCGAGCCCGGAGCAGGAACGTCCGAACGAGGATCAGGACGAGCGCGTGGACGATGCGGAGCGGATGCCCCTCGCCGAAGCGGGGCGCGGGCGCGGCGGCCGTCATGACTCGAGGACCGACACGCGCCCTTCGAAGGAGTTCCCGCCCCGCGCGCGCGTCAGGGCACGAGGCTCGGCGGGGTGAGCTGCGAGCAGAACCCGTTCACGCAGAGGTTCGTGGTGTCGCAGCAGTCGGCGGCCGTCGTGCACTTCTCCTGCGGCATCGAGCAGTTGCTGTTCGGGTTCATGTTCGAGCAGACGAGGGCGTTCGTCTGATCCGGCTCGCAGAACCCGTTGCAGCATTGGTCGCCGGACTCGCAGCTCTCGCCGTCGTTCTTGCACGGATCGAGCACCCAGAACGCGCGCGCGTTCCCCGCGAGGAGCTCCTGCGCGGGGAGGTAGAAGCTCGGGTGGCTCGGATCGGAGCCCGCGGGCGCGTTGAGATCCACCGCGGACACCCAGAGCTTCTTCGTCGTCACGTTCGCGAGCTGCTTCGTGTCGTAGGAGCGCGGATCGCTGAGCCACGGCTGCGTCGTCGCGACGTTCCCGTAGAGCCTGCGGCTCGTGAACACGACCCACACGTACCCGCCGGAGGCCACGGGGTTCACCGTGGGCTCGTAGTTCAGGACGGTGTCGTCCGCGTGGTTCGGCCCCGTCGGCAGGGTGCTGACGCCGTTCGCGTCGAGCCCGTTCAGCGCCTTGAGCGGCGCGTTGGTACCGGTCGCGAGATCCGACCACCAGACCTGCGCGGTCGCGTTGTGCCAGGTGTTGTACCGGTGGTTGGAGGGCACGATCTGGTGGTGGTACGCGACCGCGTCGTTCGTGGGGAAGAACGAGGGGAAGCCGGCGCGGTGGCCGCCCGTCATCGTCGCGAGCACCTTGAGGTTCGAGAACGTGTTCGTCGCGCCGTCGAAGTCCATCGCGACGAGCTGCGTCCCGTTGCCCGTCGTCGCGCCAATCGTGCCGCCGAGGAAGTCGAACGCGACGTGCTTCCCGTCGGGTGAGAACGTCGGCGTTCCCGCCTGCAGGTTCGCGGGGATCCCGGTGACGGCGAGCGGCCCTCCGGTGGGCGGGAACGCGTAGAGCTGGCTCGCGGGTCCGCTCGCGGCGAGGTCGGCGGTGTTCGTGAACGCGAGCTTGCCGTCGGGCGAGAGCCCGGCCCAGCCGAACGTGCCGTCCGCTCCGGTGGGCGTCGTCTCGGCGTTGCCGTTCTTGAGGTCGTACGTCGACGTGCGGGAGTAGAGGTTCCCGTCCTGGACGATGAGCTTGCTGCCGTCGCTCGCGACGACGTGGCAGACGCGGCACCCGTTGCCGTTGTATCCGCTCGAGGGGCCCGCGACGACGGTGGGCCCCGTCTCGCCGCCCCGGATCGAGAGCACCGCCGCGCCGTACTGCTGCCCGTTGTAGTCGTTGTCGGTGGAGTTCTTGACGAGCTGCGTGCCGTACGAGTTGTAGTAGACGGTCCCGCTGAGCCGCGCGGGCGCGACGTTCCACGTCTCGGTGATCGGTCCGTAGGCGGCGCCGCCCTTGGCGACCGTGAGCTTCACGATGAGCTGATCGATCGTGCCGTCCGGCGCGGCGGCGCCGGCGGTGTCCGTGGCCGCCTTCCAGACGTCCTCGGGGATCGGGTGCCGGACGAAGGGGCCGCCCGTCTGCGTGAGGATCGGGGGTTTCGCGAACGTGCCCTTCCACGAGAACGACCCGCTCGTCGTCGCGAGCTCGATCTGGATCGCGTCCACGCCGCCGAGCGTCGAGCTCCACTGGAGGAGCGGCGCGAGCAGGCCGCGAGGCCACACGGTCTTGTCGTAGGGGTAGAGCAGCTTGAGCTGCTCGGCCGTGCCGTCGCTCGTCGGGGCGCCGAGCGCGGTCAGCGTGGGCGCATCCGACACGGCGGGGCCGAGGC
The DNA here is from genome assembly GCA_046351395.1 of Polyangiaceae bacterium. GTDB lineage: Bacteria > Myxococcota_A > Polyangia > Polyangiales > Polyangiaceae > CAYYKK01. Next base: position 311,648 of record JAXLYP010000007.1, on the reverse strand, counting down.
CCTCGCCGCCGACGCCGCCGAGCCCGCCGCCCGTCTTCAGGCTGTTCAGATCGGTCGCGATTTGCGAGAGCGTCGCGGGGTTCGTGGGATCGGCGCCGTTCTGCTCGCCGACGATCTTCACGAAGACTTGGCGCTTCACGGATTGCGCGTTCGCGCCGGCGAGCACGTTCACGAGGCCGCCCGTCGTCCCCGTGGGGGTGAACGTCGCGGTGCTCGCGGGTGTCGCGGGGACCGTCCCGATGTTGCCGCGATCGACGCCCCACGCGGCGTTCACCGGGGTGCCGTTGAGCGTCGCGGTGTAGACGACCGTGGGGGTCTGCTGGTTGAAGCCGACGGTGATGGTCTGCAGGGGCGCGGGCTGCACGTCGAAGCCCTGCATGGTCGCGCCCGTCGACTGCGAGCTCGTCGAGAACCCGGTGGACGACGACACGGCGTGGTTTCCACCCGCGCCGCCCGCGCCCGTGCCGGTGGTCCCGGAGCCGCTCGTGGTCACCGAGTCGTCGCACGAGGCGGTCACCGCGGCCGCGGAGACCGCGACCAGCAGCATGCCACCCCAAACGGAGAGACGCTTCATCATGGCCCCGATGCTACCCCGCCGCAGCGGCCCCGCGCCGCTGGTTCTCCGCGGCGCCTGTCGAGCTCAGGGGTGCGTGTAGACGATGGTGCCCTTGTGAAGCGAAAGCGCCGCGTGCCACCCATCCGGGACGGTGGGCGTCGTGAACCCGAAAATCCAAGCCGCGTCGATCGGCGCGAGGTTCACGCACCCGTGGCTGCGCGGCGTCCCGAAGTCGTCGTGCCAGTAGGCCGCGTGGAGCGCGTAGCCCTCCTTGAAGTATTGGACGAACGGCACGTCGCGCAGATCGAACACGTCCCCCGTCTTGAGGTCGTCGTTGTCCATCGTCACGGTGATGTGCTTCGTGTGGATCTTGAAGACGCCGAGGATCGTCGAGTGCGTCTTCTTCGGGTCGCCGAGCCCGTCCGCGCCCGTCGAGACGAGCGTCACGTACTTGGGCGTCTCTCCGTCGTAGACGACGAGCGACTGCTTGAGGATCGACACGTCGATCCAGCGTCGCCCGCTGGACGCCCACGCGGGCATGCGGTGGATCGGATCGATCCGCCGGACGTCCTCCCCGCGCACCCACGTCCCGTCGCGCGCCTCGAGCCAAGCGCCGCTCCCCGTCTCTTTGCCGGTGAGCGGCACGGCCTCGCGGTAGCCGAGCGGCTCGGACGGGGTCATCTGCCCGCTCTCGGCGCGCGTGAACCGCCTCGCCATGTGCTTCATGACGAACGCGACCGGGAGCGGCGTCCCGTCGGCGAGCTCGAGCCCGTGAAACGACGAGCCCTTGATGATGCGCGTGCGATCGAGCGGGATCAGTGCGAGCTCCGTCGTGAGCCCGAACGCGCGCCCGTCGACGTCGATCTGATCGAGGAGCGCGAAGCCCGCGCGCGGCTTCGCGCGGCCGACGGTGAGGTCGCCGCCGCGCGAAGGACCGTCGGAGAGCCCCGGGAGCTGGGGCGCGCGCCCCTTCTCGTTCACCGCGAGGAAGCTCGGGATCTCGATCGGCGTCGGGGCGACGAACGCGGCGTCCTTGGCGATCGCGGACGCGGCGCGGAGCTGGTAGCCGAGATCGGGCTCCTCCCTCGCCTGCTCCGCCTTGGTGGGGACACGCGTGTAGAAGGGCGGCGCCTGGAGGCGCGCGATGGCGTAGTCGTACGGCAGCCCGTCCATCCGCGGCCGCGTGCGGGACGCGCGCACGATCATCGCGTCGAGATCGAGCGTCGCGGTGCGCTCCGCGCAGACGTACCCGGCCGGCTCGATCTTGTACCAGCCGCCCTTGCAGCCGTCGTTGCCGACGGGGTCCTCGCTGCGGCGGACGGTGGCGCCGGCGCGCAAATAGCCGATGCGTCGGGCCCGCTTGCTCGGCTTCTCTCGGACCCACGTCTCCTTCGCGGTGCTCGCGATGCGGGGCCCGTTGTCCTTCAGGATCTCCGCGCCCATCGCGAGCACGCCGTCGAACCACTTCGCGTCCGCGGGGGCGGGCTCTGCCTCGGCCTCTTGCTCGGAGACGACCGCCTCGGGGAGATCGGGGTCGACCGAATCGACGCGCGGCGCGCTCGCCTCGCGCACCCCCCAGGTGGCCGCGGGCGCGACGTCGTCGTCCGCCTCGAGCACCGCGGGCGCGACGACCGCGGTCCGCGCGACGGGCGGCGGTGGCGAGGCCGGCGACGAAGCACCCGATGCGACGGCGAGGGTCGCTGCGCTCGACGCACCTCGAGTGGAGGGGGACTCGGGCCCGCTCGCGGAGAGCAGCGCGAGGACGGCGACCGTGAAGCCGCGAATGCGCATGGCCCGCGTTACTCACGCCGCTCCGTTCGGGCCAAGAATCGCGTCAGAAGAACGCCGCCGGCGCCCGACCCGTCATGAAGTGGATCGTGTTCGGCGCGCGCGGGCTCGAGGCGTGCGCGCGGAGGGGCGCGTCGCGCGTGCCGGCCGCGAGGTCCTCCTCCGGAGACCATCTCGCGCGCTCGCCCGGCGCGAGCCGTGGAGCCCGCTATGCAGCGCGCCGATGATCGACGTCTGCCCGGCGGCGCGCGCGCCGAGCGTCGAGGTGAGCGCCTCGGCGAACCGCTGACCCGATGTGGCCCCGACATTCCGCGGAGGACCGCGGCCCTCTCGAGCGCCGCCGAACAGAGATTCAGGGCTGCGCGCAAACTTGGAGCTCCGCGTCGCGGGAGCCCTTCGACCGCTCGCGGCGGGGCGCGAGCGCGACGTCCGCGTAGTCGGGGAGATCGAAGTCCGCCGCGGAGCTCTTCACGAGCCGCTCGAAGAAGCCGACCATCCGGGGGGACGCCATCGCGCCGTAGAACGCGCTGCGCGCCCGAAGGCCCAGGGAGGTCCGCGGCGCGAGGAAGCCGCCGGCGCGCTCGGCCCCTCGCTGGCATCGCGTCGCGAACGGTCGCATGCGCGACTCGTAGGCCGCGAACGCAGCGGTGTGGACGCCGCCGGCCCGCGCGAGCTCTCCCGCGAGCACGTACGCGCCGATGATCGCGAGCGAGGTGCCCTGCCCGCCCAGCGTCCCACCCCACGCGGCGTCGCCGAGCAGCGCGATGCGCCCCGAGGACCATCGCGGCGCGCGCACCGAGCCGATCGCGTCGAAGTAGACGTCCTCGGCCGCGTCCAGCGCGTCGAGGAGCCTCGGCACCTCCCACCTGTCAGCGCCGTAGCGCGCACGCGTGAGCGCGCGCGGCTCCTCGCCTCGCGCGATCGGCCGGCCGGTGAAGACGAACAGCGCCCCTGTGTCGGAGACGAGCGCCGAGCGCCCCGGGGCGGACCAGAGGAGCGTCTCGCCCTCGAGGCCGAGCGCGTTCGCGTGCCCGAAGCCGACGCATCGATGCCCGTGGTGGGCGACCTCGGGCGGCTCGGGGAAGGCCATCGAACGCGTACGCGAGCGGAGCCCGTCCGCCGCGACGACCAGATCGAAGCGATCACGCGCGCCGCTCTCGAACCTCACGTCGACGCCGAGCGCGTCCTCGCTGAGGGAGGCGATGGAGTCACCGAATCGCGCCTCCACGTCCGAGCGCACTCGCTCGAACAGGAGCTCCGACAGATCCCCTCGGAGGATCTCCACGTCCCCACCGATCACGACCGGAGGCAGCGTGGCCGTGGCGCGCCCTCGCTCGTCGAGGATCACGAGATCCGCGGGCTTCGTCCGCCGCTCGTGGATCGCGTCCCAGAGCTCCATCCGCTCGAGGACCGCGCGGTGCACCGGGCCCCGGAAGTCGACCGCCTGACCACCCGATCGCAGCGTGGCGGCGCGCTCGACGAGCGTGCATCGGACGCCCCGGCGCACGAGCCAGAACGCGAGGGCGGGGCCGGCGATGCCGGCGCCCGAGACGAGGACATGGAGCTTTCGCATGGAACATCTCCCTTCATGGGCGGCGCTGCGTGGAGCGATACACCGTACGCATCAAGGCGTTCAAATCAACCGCGCAAAGCCGTTTTGAAGGACAATTCGACTGTACCAAGAGGCTGTCTGTGCTAGCACAGATCCATGTCTCACGCGGCGGCGACCTCGCCGTTCGAGCGGATCGCGTCGGATCTCCGGCGGCGGATCGCGGTCGGCAGCTTGAAGCCGGGCGATCGCCTCCCATCGACGCGCGACCTCGCGCGGACCTGGAAGGTCGCTCCCGCGACGGCGGCGCACGCGCTGCGAGCGCTCGCGGAGGAAGGGATCATCCGGGCCACCCCGCGCGTGGGCAACGTCGTGAGCGGCGCGCTTCCGTCGCGCGCGCAGTCGGAGGAGCTCTCGGCGCGCCGCGTGGCGGCCGCGGCCATCGAGCTCTGCGATCTCGAGGGGATCTCCGCGCTCTCGATCCGCAGCGTCGCCGCGCGCCTCGGCGTCGGGCCGATGTCGCTCTATCGACACGTGCGGAGCAAGGCCGAGCTGCTCCACTTGATGACGGACGTCGTCCTCGGAGAGGAGCCGCTCCCCGACCCTCCGCCGCGCGGCTGGCGCGCCCAGCTCGAGCTCTCGTCCCGCCTCGAGTGGCGGGTGTTCTCGCGCCATCCGTGGCTCGCGCGGGTGGTCCACATCACGCGGCCCGAGCCGCTGCCGAACGCCATCGCGTTCGCCGACTGGGTGCTCCGCGCGCTCGACGAGCTCGGGCTCGACGGCCGGGAGAAGATGCGGATCCACCTGGTGCTCCACAGCTTCGTCCAGGGCCTCGCCGCCAACCTCGAGGCCGAGTCCGAGGCCGCGCGCGCGACCGGCATGACCGAGGACGACTGGATGCGGACCAAGGAGGCGCGCTTCACGGAGCTCGCGACGTCGGGGCGGTTCCCCGCGTTCGCGCGCACCCTCGCGGACATCGACGACGGCTTCGATCTCGAGTTCGACCGCTTGTTCGAGCTCGGCCTCTCGACCATCCTCGATGGGCTCGAGGCCACGCACGCGCTCGCGAAGCAGCCTCGCAGGAAGCACCGCTGAAGCGATCGGAGCACTACGACCATGCACCTCTCCGTCCTCGATCTCTCCCCCATCCCGAGCGGCTTCACGGCCACCGACGCGCTCCGGAACACGATCGACCTCGCCGCGCGCGCGGAGCGCGCGGGCTTCACGCGGTACTGGCTGGCCGAGCACCACAACATGGCGAGCGTCGCGAGCTCCGCGCCCGAGATCATGATCGGCCAGGTCGCCGCGCGGACGAAGACCCTGCGCGTCGGCGCGGGCGGCATCATGCTCCCGAACCACAGCCCGCTGAAGGTCGCGGAGCTCTTCCGCGTCCTCTCCGCGCTCTTCCCCGGTCGGATCGATCTCGCCCTCGGCCGCGCCGCCGGGACGGATCCACGCACCGCGAACGCGCTCCGACCGAGGATCGAGCCGCCCGGCGTCGACGCGTTCGCCGAGCAGGTCGACGCGCTGATCGGGTTCCTCCGCGCGGACGATCTGCCGCGGCCGCCGTTCGCGCGGAACACGATCGCCGTCCCCGCGGGCGTCGCGCCGCCCGCGCTCTTCCTCCTCGGATCGAGCGATTACGGCTCGCGGGCCGCGGCGAAGCGCGGCTTCGGCTTCGCGTTCGCGCGCCACATGAACCCGGCGGACGCGGAGTCGGAGCTCCGCCACTACCGGAGCGCGTTCGAGCCGTCCGCGCACGGGTCGGCGCCGCTCGCGATCGTCTCGGTCGCCGCGGTGTGCGCCCCCACGGACGAGGAGGCGCAGCGGCTCGCGCGGAGCGGCGAGCTCTCGTTCGTCCGCTTCATGCAGGGGATGCGCGATCTGCCGCTCCCGTCCGTCGAGGAGGCCGAGGCGAACCCGCTCGACGACGAGCAGCGCGCGATCCTCGAGGCGCTCGGCGGCCGCACGCTCGTCGGCGCCCCGTCGACGGTCGCCCCCCGGATCCGCGCGATCGCCGAGGAATGCCGCGCGGACGAGGTGATGATCCTGACGCACGTCCACGAGCACGAGGCGCGATGCCGGTCCTACGAGCTGCTCGCGGAGGCGCTGACCGCTCGTTGAGCTGCGCCTCGCTCCAGATCGACGTGGCGCGCCGCCCCCGCTGCGTTCAGCGCGCGTTCCCGGTCCGCTTCGCGACCTCGAGCATGTAGCTCTGCATGACGTTCTGCGGGACCCCCGTGGACGTCTCCGCCTCGTCCTCATAGTCGAGCCCGCCCGGCGTCGACGCGCTCGGCTCGGTCGAGGGCGCCTCGCGCGGCGCGACGACCAGCCTGAGCACGGCGGGGAGGCTGTCTTCGTCAGCGCTCGGCGAGGGCCGCGCAGCGCGGGCGAGCTGCTCCTCCCACTGGCTGTCGAGTCGAAGGGAGGACGAGGAGGCCTCGTGCCTCCTCGCGCCAGAGACGACGTTGCCGGGGAGGGTCGGCTCGTCGTCCGTGTAGAGCGGCGCTGGGATGGGGAAGGACCGCGTGGATCGTCGCTCGGCCGACCGGGGCGCGTACGACGAGGCCGGTGGCGCCGGGTGCGCACCCGAGACGTGACCCGCCGGGGGCGCGACGGACTCGCGCCCCGCGGATGACAAGACCATGTGGCACTCCTCGAGGAGCGCCGCGATCCCCGCAGCGTCGTCCTCTGCGGAGAGGAGGAGCTCCACCAGCTTGCGCGCCCGCCGCGCCGCGCGGAGATCGAGCCGCTCGAGGACCTTCTCGCGCACGCGCGCGTACGACTCGAGCTCGCCCACGAGCTCGGAGAGGACTTCGTCCGCGCACGACCACGGGATGGGCTGTGTCTCGATCTCGGGACCGGCCTCGAGAGGATCATTCGCTCTAGGCATGGAGTCCATCTGCTGGCGCCGCACGAGAGGCGCGGACCCTATCGGAATTTGTCGCCCCGGCCAACGGGCGGAGAACACCCGCACGCTTTGTTCACGAGGCGCCGCAGGCGCGCTCATGCAATTCCGCGGGGGACCGCGGCTCAGTCGAGCGGCTTCGGCGAGCGCATACAATTCGATGAGCGCGCCGAAGGCGCTCGATCGGCCACGGCTCCGTCCGCGGAATTCGGGGCGCCGTCGCGCTCGAGGCGATGAGCCCTCTCGTCGCGGTACGCGATGCAACACGAGGAGGGTCAACCCGCGAAACCGCATGACGGGCGAGCGGTTCGTCGCGTCGCCCGTCTCGAGCTGCGTGATACGGCTCCCGGAGGAGGGCACGCGATGAGCTCATTCGAAACGATCCACCTCGATGGTCCCGGAAAGAACGCGCTCGGTACGCCCGTGATGCGCGCGACGCTCGACGCGGTGCGGGCCGCGAAGGGCAAGCCGATCCTGCTCACCGGCAAAGGCGACACGTTCAGCGCTGGCCTCAATTTGAAGGAGATCGCGACGCTCGATACGAAGGACAAGTTCCGCGCGTTCCTCGGCCTCTTCGACGAATTGATCGTCACGCTCGTGAGCCACGACGCGCCGCTCGTCGCCGCCGTGAACGGCCACGCGATCGCCGGGGGCTGCTTCCTCGCGATGACGTGCGACGTCCGCGTCTCCACCTCGAACCCCGCCGCGCGCATCGGTCTCAACGAGGTGCCGCTCGGCCTGGTGTTCCCTCCTCGCGTGCTCCGCCTCGCCGCGGCGCGCCTCGATCCGAGCGCCGCGTTCCGCGTGCTGCTCGAAGGCGCGACCCACTCACCCCTCGACGCGAAGGCCCTCGGCCTCGTCGACGTCGTGAGCGACGATCCCCTCCCTGCCGCTGTCGCGATGCTGGAGAGGCTCTCGTCGAGCCCCCGCGTCGCCTACGCCCACACGCGCGCGCAGCTCTTCAAGAACGTGCTCGCGATCACGGAGGCCGAGCAGCGGGGCGTCGAGGAAGAGCTGCTCCCCGCGTGGATCGATCGGCGCGCGGAGCTCCTCGGCGCGCTCGCTCGGTGAGCGGGAGCGGAAGCGATGCGCTCGCGCGTGGAAGGCGGGAGCGCACCGCGAAGCCTCTGTCGTCCAGTGGCTCCACGAGCCTGCCGATGGATCCAGCAAGTCGTCGATACGAGGCAGCCAGTGCTCCTCCTGCCCCGATTTGCGCAAAGCGCACCCCCGAGCGCGCCGCGACCATCGAAGAGCGAAGCGGACACTCGTCTCCACACGAGCGCTCCCGCCCCTCACGATGGGGCGATTGAAGTCCGAGCGGACACTCTCGCTCCCATGCCGTCACAAGGGACAGTTGAAAGTCCAGTCAGTCCATCGCGCTCCCGCTCCCGCTCCCGCTCTCCCTCGCCGCACGCCCGCCCCCGTACTAGACGCCCCCCATGCGCGAGCCTCTCTCTCTCGACTCCCTCATGGCGACCGACGCCCTCCTCACCGACGAGGAGCGCATGGTGCAATCCACCGTCCGCCGCTTCGTCAAGGAGCGCTACCTCCCGCGCGCTGCCGAGCTCTTCGCAAAGGAATCGTTCGCGACGGACCTCATCCCGGAGATCGCGGAGCTCGGCCTGCTCGGCGCGTCGCTCACGGGGTACGGCTGTGCGGGCATGACCCCGGCGGCGTACGGACTCGCGCTCCAGGAGCTCGAGTACGGGGACAGCGGGCTGCGCAGCTTCGCGAGCGTCCAGGGGAGCCTCGCGATGTACCCGATCTGGAAGTTCGGGAGCGAGGAGCAGAAGGAGCGCTTCCTCCCGCGAATGGCGAGGGGCGAGCTCATCGGCTGCTTCGGGCTCACGGAGCCGGACGCGGGGAGCGACCCGGCCGCGATGAAGACGCGCGCGCGGAAGGACGGGGACGACTACGTCCTCAACGGCGCCAAGATGTGGATCACGAGCTCCCCCGTGTGCCACCTCGCCGTCGTTTGGGCGAAGGTGGGCGACGGGGACGCCGCGAGCATCCGAGGGTTCATCGTCGAGCGCGGCATGAAGGGGTTCGAGACGCCCACGATGCACGGCAAGATGAGCCTCCGAGCGAGCCCGACCGGGGAGATCGTCCTCACGGACGTGCGCGTCCCCGCGTCGAACATGCTCCCGAACGTCGAGGGCCTGAAGGGCCCGCTCTCGTGCCTCACGCAGGCGCGCTTCGGGATCGCGTTCGGCGCGCTCGGCGCTGCGCGCGCTTGCTACGACACGGTCGTCTCGTACACGCGCGAGCGGAAGGCGTTCGGCGCGCCGCTCGCCCAGAAGCAGCTCGTCCAGCAGAAGATCGCGCACATGGGCGCGGAGATCGCGAAGGCGCAGATCCTCGTGATGCACTTCGCGCGCATCAAGGAGCGCGGCGACATCACCCCCGTGCAGGTCTCGCTCTGCAAGAAGAACAACGTCGGCGTCGCGCTCGAGATCGCGCGCACCGCGCGCAACGTGCTCGGCGCGAACGGCATCCTGCTCGAGTACCCCGCGATCCGGCACATGCTGAACCTCGAGAGCGTCTACACGTACGAAGGCACGGACGACGTGCACACCCTCATCCTCGGCCAGGCGCTCACCGGCTATAACGCGTTCTAGATGAAGACCGCCGCGCCGTACGACCGCTGGGAGAGCCCGATCACGCCGGAGATGCTCAGCCGCAAGCGGCTCTCGTTCCCGACGTTCGTCGAGCCGGACGCGATCGCGTGGCTCGAGAGCCGCCCGAGCGAGGGTGGGCGGCAGACGGTGATGCTCCGCGCCGGGGACGGCGCTCCGCGCGAGCTCATCCCGGCGCCCTTCAACGCCCGGACACGCGTCCACGAGTACGGCGGCCTCCCGTTCGTGTTCGCCGGGACGAGCCTCGTCTTCTCGAACGACGCGGACGCCGCGCTCTACCGCGTCGACGACGCGCTCGGGTCCCCGACCCCGCCGGCGCGGCTCACGCCGAGCGACGAGCTTCACGGTGGAAAGGTTCGGATCGCCGAGCCCGTCTGGGATCGAGCGCGGAATCGGCTCGTCGCCGTCGCCGAGGTCCACACGAAGTCGCGCTACCCGGAGAACGGGATCGTCAGCGTGGATCTCGCGACCGGCGCGATCGAGTGGCTCGTCCAGGGTCACGACTTCTTCGCGGCGCCCGCGCTCTCGCCCGACGGACGAGAGCTCGCGTTCCTCACCTGGGATCACCCGAGCATGCCGTGGGACGCGGCGGCGCTCCGCGTCGCCGATCTCGCCGACGACGGGTCGCTGAAGCGCACGAGCGCGATCGCGGGAGGCCCGAGCGGCTCCGCTTTTCAGCCGACCTATGCGCCCCATGGCGAGCTCTATTTCGCGCTCGAAGCCCCTTCGAGCGGAGGCCGCGCGTGGTCGCTGCACCGGCGCCGCACGGGCGCGATCGAGCGCGTCCTCACGTCGGACGACGAGTGGGGCGCGCCCCTCTGGAACCTCGGGACGACGACGTTCGGGTTCACGTCGAAGAGCACGATCGTCGGCGCCGCGATGCGGGACGGAGCGGGTCACCTCGTCGAGGTCGACGTCGGGCGGGTGCAGGCGAAGGCGACCGACCGCGCCGAGTACGGGCACATCGGGCAGCTCACGGCGCGGCCCGGCCGCGGCGCCCTGTTCACCTCGGGTTGGGCGGGCTCCGGGGCGAGCCTCGTGCTCGCTGTGGAGGGCAAGCCCGCCGCCGTGATCGAGGACGTGTTCGCGCCCCTCTTCGAGGGCGGCGAGGCCGTGCTATCTCGCGACGACGTCTCGACGGCCGAGGCGATCGCGTTCCACACGACGGACGGCGAGATCGCGCACGGCTGGTTCTACGCGCCCCGATCCGCGCGCTTCGAGGCGCCCCCGGAGAGCGGGCCGCCGCCGCTCATGGTGCTCGCCCATGGCGGCCCCACCGGGTGCGCGAGCCCGACGTTCTCGCTCGCGGTCCAGCAGTTCACGACGCGCGGCTTCGCGGTCCTGGACGTGAACTACCGCGGCTCCACCGGGTTCGGTCGGGACTACCGCGAGAAGCTCCGCGGCCGGTGGGGCGAGGCGGACGTCGACGACTGCGTGAAGGGCGCCCTCGCGCTCGCGGACGCGGGGCGCGTCGATCGCCGCCGGCTCTTCATCCGCGGTGGCAGCGCGGGCGGGTTCGTCGTGCTGATGGCGCTGTGCACCTACCCGGACGTCTTCGCCGCCGCGACCTGCCTCTATGGCATCAGCGACCCGAAGACGATCGGGGAGGAGACGCACAAGTTCGAGTCCCACTACGACCGCTACCTCTTCGGGGACGCGGACGCCCGCGCGCGCGCCTTCGAGGCGCGCGCACCCCTCCTCCTCGCCGATCGCATCCGGACACCGGTCATCTTCTTCCACGGGAAAGAGGACAAGGCCGTCCCCGTGTCGCAGACGGAGCGCCTCCACGCGGCGCTCCGCGCGAGCGGCGTGCGGACCGAGTTCCACGCGTACGACGGCGAACAGCACGGGTTCCGAAGGGCCGAGACGCTGCGCGATGTCGCCTCGAGGGAGCTCGCGTTCCTCCTCGCGACGGGTCGAGCATGAGCCGCCGAAACCACCTCGGCTGATCACACGTAACAAGCAGGCGGCAGACCACTTCGCCTTTGGTGCCCTTCCCTCGCCATTGGGTCTGCCGCGCTTTTTGTCTGGCGCGACCCACCCCGTTCGACCTCGGCAAGGAAGGGCGGTGGGTCGCGCGATCCTTACCCCAACGGAGACTCCATGAAGCGTTCCATTCTCAAGTTCGTCTTCGCCGCGAGCACCGTCGGCACGCTCGGCCTCGTAGGCGCCGGCTGCGACGATTCCAGCGGCTCGGGCGGAGCGGGCGGGGCGACGTCGACCACGTCGTCCACCAAGGCCAGCACCAGCACGGGCACCACGAGCGGGTCCACCGGCACGGGCATGATGGCGGATTGTTCGAAGATCTGTTCGACCTACGGCGCCGCGGTGCCCAAGGCCGCGAGCGACATCGTCGACAAGGCGGCCGCCGACCCCGAGTTCAAGGACTTCTTCGCGCCCCTCGTCGCGAAGGGTCAGGCCGCGGTCGACGCGTTCAAGACGAGCCTCGCGAACTTCATCAGCGACGCTTACAAGTGCACGACGGGCAAGTACACGGGCCCGACGATGGCGACGGCGCACATGGGCCTGAACATCACCCAGAAGCAGTACGACGACTTCATCGCGCTCATCGCGACCGTGCTGAAGACGGACGGCGTCGCCGACGCGGACATCACGAACTGCTTCGCTCCGCCGCTCGTCGACCCCACGTTCTCCAGCACCATCGTGGGGAAGTGACGGTGACCCCGCGTCGCAAGAGAATCCTCCGCTGGGCGCTCGGGCTCGGGCTCGGGTTGCCGCTCGCGTTCGTGGGCGTCGTGGGCTTCGCGCACACGAAGCACGGGCGCTTCCTCCTGAAGTACTTGCCGGGGATGGGCGCGTGCCCCCTCGGCTACGATCAGGCGCTCACCGGAGAGAAGCTCGACGCGACGCGGGACGCCGCGCTCCAACCCTTCAAAGGCAGCACCAAGGCCGCCGCGCGGCCCGCGCTCGGCTTCACGCTCGGCGAGACCACGCTCGCCGACGTGAACGCGTGGGCCAGCGCGCACGGCGTCACCTGCAAACCGGACGAAGGGAACGCGCTCGTCCCCGGTCGTTCGACCCGCTGCCACGACGTCCCGAAGAGCGCCCTCGTGGGGGCGCCGGGCGGCGTCGCGGATCTGTTCCTCCAGTTCGACAGCCGCGACGCGCTCGTCGCGCTGCGCGCGTCCCGAACGGGCGTCTCCGCAGAAGACGCGGTCTCGGGGTTCGCGACGCGCACCGCCGATCTGTCCCAGGCGATCGGCGCGCCGAGCGCGACGCAGGGCGAGGCGGACGCGGCCTACCTCGGGTTGCCGCTGCGCCAGCTCTCCAGCACCTACGCGTACTCGGACTACCTCGCCGAGGTCCGCGCCACGAACGTCGGAAGCCGCATCGTCTACGACGAGTCGTACCAGTCCATCCGCGACTGAGCCGAGCGGCGCTCGAGCACCAAGCGCTCGAGCTCGCGCGCGCTCAGTCCCCGAAGACCGCCTTGCACGCGTCGAATTTCGCCTGATCGATCGTGGGGATCGTCACGGCCGGCGGCGTGAGGTGAGGCTTCGTGTCGAAGTCGAACATCTCCCACGGCACGGCCGCGTTCGCGTCGCGGCCCGTGAGCGCGGGGAGGTTGAAGCGCGCCTCGACGAAGCGCGTGATCGAGGTGTGATCGTAGACGCCGTGCGCGACGAAGTGCTTCTTGGCGAAGGGCGACACGAGGATCATCGGCACGCGCACGCCGTACCGATCGAACTCCCCGGGCTCGTCCCCCGGCTGCACGTTCGCAGGGACGTCCCCCGGGGGGCAGGCCTTCGGCGGCGGCACATGGTCGAACAGCCCTCCGTGCTCGTCGTACGTGAGGAAGAGCGCCGAGCTCGACCAGTTCGGGCTCTTCATCAGCGCGTCGATGATCTTCGCGCTGAACTCCTGGCCGAACTGCATGTCCGACGGCGGGTGCTCGTCGTTCTGGCCGAACCCCTCGGCGCCGATCGCCGGGTCGATGAACGCGACCTGGGGAAGCTTCCCGGCCGCGGCGTCCGCGTAGTAGTCGTCGATCGACTTCTGGTGCTCGTCCTTGTACCGGAGCCACGCGTCGAGCGTGAGGCCGAAGCCCGGCGTGCCGGACGCGTAGACCTTCCAGTCGATCTTCCGCACCTCGAGGTAGTCGAAGATCGTCCGGCCGATGGGCTTGCAGGTCCCGCCGCCGGCGACGTCACACGTCCCGATGGGGGGCTCGAAGCCGCAGTCCTCGTCCTTCGTGCACGTCCCCTTGCAGGCTTGGTTCACGCACTCCGCGCCGTTCGCGCACGGCAGCTCCTTCGAGCAATACCCCTTCGCGTCGTCGAACTTCACGAGCGTGTTCGTGATCGCGCCGCGCGACGACGCCGCGTAGAGGTAGTCGCGGTTCGGCCAGGTCGGCCCGAGGAGCCCGCAGAAGTAGTGATCCGCGATCGAGAACTCGCTCGCGAGCCAGTAGTAGAACGGGATGTCGGTCTGATCGAAGTACGCGAGCGCCCGCTTGCCGCTCAGCGAGTCCGGCTTCGGGTGCGGGGGCGCGCCGCCGTGGTTGTCGTTCGCGAGGAAGAACCCGTCCATCTTCCCGTCCGCGTAGGACACGTGCGTCCCGTCCCACTCGTGGTTCGTGTCGACGAAGCAATAGTCGGTGCCGTGGAACGGGGCGACGTCGTTCATCATCGAGTCCCGGTTCGTGTAGGTCGCGGGGAAGACCTCGACGTCCGGCTGGCCGTACTCGGGCAGCTTCGAGAAGTAGTGATCGAACGAGCGGTTCTCCATCATCACGATGAGCACGTGATCGACCGGGATGTCCTTGCCGTCCGGGTGGGACGCGCCCTGCGTCTCTCCGGCGAGCGCGCCCGCCTTGAACGTGCACGATTCGCGCGCCGATTGGGCCGCGTCGTCCGCGGGCTTCGTCACGGCGCGATCCCAGTTCGGCGGGACGATCGACGCCGGCGCGCCACCGCCCTTCCCTCCCTTGCCGCCCGTCGCGTCGTCGTCCCCGGAGGTGCACGCGGCGAACGCGACCCCGGCGGCGACGAGGAACCCTACCGAGCGAACGCCCTGAGCGGTGATGAAGCGCATGACGCTCGCTCTCATGAAACGGAGGTTGACTCAATGGTCACCGGAAGGCGGCACTGAATCGTCACGCTCTCGGTCGCCGCGCTTCGCTCACTCCGCGGCGCGCACCACGTCCGCCTCCCGCGCTGCGACGCGCCGACGGATCGCGGCGTGGATCGCCTCGTGGGTCGCGGGGCACCCGAGCTCGACCTCGCCCCCCTCGTCGCCGAACGCGGCGATCGCGTCCCGGATGGCCTCGCGCGCGCTGATCCCGAGCATCAACGGAGGTTCGCCGACCGCCTTGCTCCCGTGGATGACGCCGTCCTGGTACGCGTCCTCGAGCAGGTCGACGTGGAGCTCCACGGGCGCGTCCCCGATGGAGGGGATCTGGTACGTGCTCGCGGAGTGCGACAGCAGCTTCCCCTGCGCGTCCCACTTGAGCTCCTCCCCCGTGAGCCACCCCATGCCTTGCACGAACGCACCCTCGATTTGCCCGCGGTCGATGCCCGGGTTGAGCGAGTCACCGACGTCGTGGAGGATGTCGACGCGCACGACGCGCTTCATGCCCGTGTAGCCGTCGACCTCGACCTCGCTCACCGCGGCGCCGCACGCGAAGTAGTAGAACGGCTTGCCGCGCCCGATCTTCCGGTCGTAGCCGATGCCGGGCGTGCGGTAGAACCCCGTCGCCGAGAGCTGGACCTGACCGACGTACGCCTTCTCGGTCACCGCGCGGATCGGCACGCGGCGCTCCGGCGACTTCGCGGACCAGACGAACCCGCGCTGGAACACCAGGCTGTCCGCGCCGACGGGGCCGCCGCTCTCCTCGGAGAGGAGGCTCGCCGCGATCGGCGCGAGGCGCGCGCGGATCTGCTCGCACGCGTCGCGCACGGCCTGCCCGTTGAGGTCCGACCCGCTCGATGCGGCGGTCGCGGACGTGTTCGGCACCTTGTCCGTCTGCGTCCGCATCACGCGGATCTGGCTCGCGTCGAGGCCGAGCTCGCGCATCACGATGCCGTGGATCTTCGTGTAGAGCCCCTGCCCCATCTCGGTGCCGCCGTGGTTCACCTGCGCGGTCCCATCCCGGTACACGAGCACGAGCGCGCCCGCCTGATTGAGGAACGTCGCCGTGAACGAGATCCCGAACTTCACGGGGGTGATGGCGATCCCGCGCTTGATGCGTCCGCCCGCGCGGTTCGCCGCGCGGAGCTCCTCGCGCCGCGCGTCGAACCGGGACGTGGCGCGCAGGCGCGACCAGATCCGCTGGATCCGGTCGTCCGCGATCTCCTGGCCGTAGTGCGTCGTGTTCGTCTCCCCCGAGCCGCGGTAGAGGTTCCGCTCGCGCACCGTCTCCACGGGGAGCCCCAGGGCGCGCGCGATCGCGTCGAGGACCTCTTCGATCACGATCATCCCCTGCGGACCACCGAACCCGCGGAACGCCGTGTGCGAGACCAGGTTCGTCTTGGCGACGCGCCCCACGAAGCGGACGGCCGGCAGGTAGTACGCGTTGTCGAGGTGGAAGAGCCCGCGATCACAGATCGACTCGGAGAGGTCGAGCGCCCAGCCGCCGTCGTTCGTGAGCTCCACCTTGAGCCCGAGGACGTGGCCCTGTTCGTCGAAGCCGACGTCGTACGCGCCGAAGAACGGGTGGCGCTTGCCCGTCAGCGTCATGTCGATGTCCCGATCGAGCTGCACGCGGACGCACCGGTTCGTGCGCCGCGCGGCGAGGGCGACGATGGCCGCCCACGTGTTGCCCTGGGTCTCCTTGCCACCGAACCCGCCGCCCATGCGAGGAGACTGCACGATCACCTTGTTCCGCGGGACGTGCAGCACGTGCGAGACGACCGCCTGCACCTCGGAGGGGTGCTGCGTGGACGAGCAGACGAACACGTCCCCATCCTCCCCGGGCTCGGCCCACGCGGCGTGCGCCTCCAAGTAGAAGTGCTCCTGTCCGCCGATGTGCTTCGAGCCCGAGAGCCGGTGCGGCGCGCGCGCGAGCGCGGCGTCCACGTCCCCGCGCGCGATGACGTGCGGCTCCGTGTGGTAGCTCCCCTTCGCGATCGCCTCGTCGAGCGAGAGGATGGCGGGGAGCGGCTCGTACTCGACCTTCACCTTCGCGGCGGCGGCCTTCGCCTCGAGGATCGACTCGCCGACGACGATCGCGACGATGTGCCCGACGAAGCGCGCCTCGTCGTCCGCGAAGAGCGGCTCGTCCTTCCGGATGGCCCCCACGTCGTTCTCGCCGGGGACGTCGCGCGCGGTGAGCACGTCCACCACGCCGCGCATCGCGCGCGCCTCCGCATAGTCAACCGACTTGACCTTTGCGCGAGCGTGGGGGGACGTCACGGGCCAAAGGAAGAGGGCGTCGCGCCTCGCGGCGAGATCGTCGACGTACTGCGCGCGGCCCGTCACGTGGAGGTGCCCGCTCTCGTGCGCGAGGTCGCGCGACGCGTCCTCCACGGTGAGGCGCGCGTCGCGCTCGAACGTGAGCTTCACGTCCTGCGCGAGGGACTCCTCGCCGCTCTGGAACTTCTCGAGCAGGCACGGGAGGAGCTCGCGCCGGTACTCCGCGCCCGACCGCACGTCGTCGATGGGGGAGAACTCGCTCGCGAGGATCTGCCCGGCGGCGCGCGCCGTGGCGGCGGTCCACGGCTTGCCGACGAGGAACGCCTCCGCCTTCGGGGCACGACTCGGGATCGCGGCGACGCCGCCGAGCCCGAACCGCGCCGCGACCACGACGTCCCGCTCGTCGAGCTCGACGACGAACGCCGCCGCGACGATCGAGATGTCGAGCTCGCGGCGCTTCGACACTTTGTACGCGTTCGCGATCGTGCGGACGTTCGAGTTCGCGTGTGGGATCGTGATCGCCGTGACGACCTCGTCCTTCGCGAGCACCGTCTTCCGGTAGCCCGTGAAGAACGCGTGGAGCGGCAGCGTGCGCGACCCCTTCACGGACGAGAGCGTGATCGTCGCGTCCAGCGCGAGGAGCACGGGCGCCATGTCGCCGATCGGGGAGGCCGTGACGAGGTTCCCGGCGAGCGTCGCCCGGCTCCGGATGGGCCGGGACGCGAAGGCCCAGCACATCTTGTCGATCATGGGGTGCGCGCCGCCGAGGGCCTCCTCGATCGCGGTGAGCGTCGCCGCGCCGCCGATCTCGAAGCCCGCGTCCGTGCGGGTGATGCGCGCCAGCGCCTCGACGCCCTCGGTCGAGATGAGGCGCGGGAACGCCCACGATCGCTTGTTGATGTAGACGCCGATCTCCGTCGCGCCGGCGACGAGCTCGTGATCGGGGAGGGTCGCGCGGAGCTCGAGGAGCTCGCGAAGGGTCGTCGGGCGGAGGAACCGCTTCTCCGCGCCGTCGCGCTGGGTCGTCGCGTACGCGAGCGATGGGGGCGACTCGACGGGCTTCTTGAGGCGAATCTGGAAAAGGTCGGCGGGGCGCTTCGACTTCTCCTCGAGCGCATCCACCATGGCGTCCCGGATCGGCCGGTAGCCCGTGCAGCGGCAGAGGTTGCCGTTGAGCTGATCGACGATGCGCGCCTTCGTCTCCCCCGAGTCGGGCGCGCCGACCTGGAGATCCTCGCGGCAATACCCCTCGAACATGCTCATCACGAACCCCGGCGTGCAGTACCCGCACTGCGAGCCGTACTGCCGGACCATCGCCGCCTGGACGGGGTGCAGGCCGTCCGTCGCGCTGCCGTGGCCGCGCGCGTGCGCGTCGCACGCGCGCGCGTCGTGCAGACCTTCGGCCGTGATCACCTCGCGCCCCGCGAACATCGGGAGGAGCGCGATGCACGAGTTGATCGCGCGGTAGGTGGGCGCGCCGTGCGCGTTGCGGTCGAGGAGGGCCACGGTGCACGCCCCACAGTCCCCCTCGGCACAGCCCTCCTTCGTCCCCGTCCGGCCGGTCTTCCGCAGGAACTGGAGGAGCGTCGACTCGGGGTCTTCACCCGTGACCACGACGCGCTCGCCGTTCAGCGTGAACTCGAAGGTGTCCGCGGACGAACCGCGGAGAGAGGCAGCGCCCGCGGCGCGCTCGTGCCTGTCCATGCCGAGACGTTATCAGGTGCCGGAACGGAGCGCGGCGCGATCGCGGATGAGGTCGGCGGCCCCTCACCGATCGCGGGGCGCGTGCCCGACGACACGCGGACGGTGGTCTGGGTCAGCCGGCGCCCCGCGCCGCCTCCAGGTCTCGCACGAGCTCCGAGAAGGACACCGCGTCCAGCGCCCCGAAGCGCTGGTCTCCGCTCAGCGTCGGCGGCCCGATGGTCGTCGCGGTGTCGAGGAGATCCATCTCGATCCCCGGGGAGAGGGGCACGCGGACGTCCACGGAGCCACCGCCTCGAACGCGCGCCTCACGCAGGTACGCGGCGACGAAACCCGCGGCGTCACGCCGGTACCCGCGGGACTCGAAGAGCCCGAGCGCCTTCCTCGCGGGCAGGACGATGGCGCCGATTCGCTCGAGCGTGGTCGCATCCACCTCCTCGGCGCGGATCCGATGGACGGCGCGGCCGACCTGCTCGAACGGCTGGAGGATCTCGTAGTCGGCGAGGACCTCGGACCACGTCGCGAGCGCGGGATCCGAGGCGGGGTGGGCGAGGCGTACCGTCGGGGCGTCGATCGCGATCGCGCGGTCGCGCCCGTCCGCGAACGTGCCGTCCTCGGCGACGCGGAAGAGCCCGGCGTCGCTCCACCAGACGAGCCGCCGCGCGACGAGCGCGACGAGCGGGTGACCGAGCACGAGCGCGCGAAAATCACCGAGTGACCAAGCCCGCGCGCTGCACATCGCGCGCTCCAACCGGCGCAGCAGCCGATCGGCGACCTCCGCGAGATCCTTCTTCAGCCTTTGCCACCGGTCGCGCTCCTCGCTGGCTCCGCGCGGGAACGCGCGCACAGGGGCTTGCCCGTCGAAGAGGTGGGGGCGGAGCTCCGCGTCCAACCTGGCGACGAGGGTCTTCTCTCCGAGGACGAAGCGCGCGGTGCCGTCCGCTCGGAGCCCGACGTCGGGCACGGTGCGATCCTCGAGCTCGTCCACGGAGAGGCCGCGCGCCCCCGCGGCCTCCCGAAGGAGCTCCGTCGCCTCGCGCCTCACCGCGTCGAACCGCGTCGTCTCGGCGACGTGCGCGAGGTGCATGAGCGCCGCGTCCGTTCCGAGGGTCGCGAGGGCGACGCACGCGCGCCGCGCCTTGTCGCCCTTGCTCCGCGACCACTCTCGCGCGAGCGCGCCGACACGGCGGACGCCCGCGTCGGAGGGGAAGCGCGTGATCGAGAACAGCATCCACTCGTGCCGGAGCGGCGCGTCCGCGAGCACCCACTGCTCGGCGAGCGCGAGCGCGAACGCTTCGAGGCTGCGGGGATCGCATGCCTCCCGCGCGCGATCGAAGCCCGCGTATTGCGCGTCGACGGGCGCGACCTGGAGCATCTCGGCGAGCGACGAGCGCGAGTCTCCCGCGAGTGGATCCCCACACGCGAGCCTGAGCTCGGGCAGGCGCTCCACGTCGAGGAAGGAGGGCGGCTTCGGCGGCTTGGCGTCGAGCGCGAGGGGGTCTCGCGCGACGAGCGCGTCGATCGCGCGCGCCACATCGTCGCCGTAGCGCGCGGCCACGTCGCGGATCGCCTCCGCGTGGCCGGCGCCGACGAGGTGACGAAGCGCGGACTCCGCGTCGGTCCGCGCCTCCCCCTTCGGACCCACCGCGTCCGGAATGAGGCCGAACGCGGCGATCCGAGGTGAGCGCTCGAGCCACGCGAGCGCTTCCCGGCGGAACGCTTTGCGCCGCGCCGCGACGCGCGCCATCCGGCTCGCGACCCGAGGCGTGAGGAGCTTCTTCGCGGCGCGGAACTCGTCGAGCGAGCCACCGTACCACCCGAGCGAGGACAGCCAATCGCGCCCCACGAGCGCCGGGGTCGCGTCGAGGCCGTGGAGCCCGACCATGCGCATCGCGGAGCCGCGCAGGCTCGCTCCTCGGTTGTACGCGTCGAGCGCCGCCGCCGGCGGAACGCGCAGGTATTCGAACTTCGCCGCGCCGCCGCCACGCGGGGGTTTCCCCCTCACGAGCTCATAGTCGGCGCACGCGTAGGCCCCGGACGCGAGGGCGCGGTCCGTCTGGGTCCGCCACGCGGCGAGCTCGGCTTCGGTCATGTCGCGCACCGGAGCGACCTCGTCAGGCATCTCGATGGATCCGTCGACGCGTGCCTCGTCGAGGCCGAGCACCTCGGGCACGACCAGGGGGGCGACGCGGGTCTTCGCCGCGAGCGCGCGCCACGGTCGCTCGTCGAAGAGCGCGAGCGAGGACACCCGCCGGTGTGACGAGGCGGTCGGCGCAGGCTCGGCCGCGATGGCCGAGGCTCCGGCACGCGCGCGGAAGTGGTCGCGCAGCATGGGGGCGAGGAGGGGCTCTCGCTCGAAGCGACCGAGGACGGCGTCCGCGGCGTCCGACGCGAGGCTCGCGATCGCAGCCGCGACGTCGCGCGGCGGAGTCTTGAGGCGGGGCCTCCGCGCCGCGTCGACCAAGCGCCCGAGCACTTCAGCGAGCAGCGCGAGCGCCGCGTCCTCGGGCAGCGCGTGGGCGAGATCCATCGCGTGCGCCGCAGCGACCTCGTCGCCCCGGCGGCGGATCTCCTCCCGAATCGCATCGGCGTCGGTCGCCGCGGAGAGCAAGACCGAGAGGTCGGGCGGACCGGCCGGCCAAGGGGCGCTGGGCATCGCGTGGCACGCGCGCAGATCCTCGTCCGCCCAGGGCTCGTCGGGGAAGCAGTAAGCGAGGTACGCGCGGCGACGAAGGGCGGTCGCTTCGTCGTCGGACAGGCGCTCCCGGTGCTGCGCCGCAGAACGAACCAGGCGCGCGTACGTCTCCGCGTCGGACGCGCAGACCGCGTGGCGAAGCGGCGTGAAGGCGCCGAACCCGAGCTCGTGCGTGCGGGCGGTGGAGGGCACGATCCAGATCGCCGTGACCCACCCGCCGTCGTCCGCCGTGGGCGCGAGCGCCCCCGCGAGGATCGCGATCGAGAGCGCGTCCTCGACTCCGCGCGCGGCGACGATCACGGGCAGGAGCGCGAGCTGGTCCACGCGCCGCGCCATGTGCAGCGCGATCGCGAGCACCCCCGGCTCGGCGTCCTTGAGGCGGGAGACGCTCGGCGCGCGGACGAGCGCGAGCGCCTCGGCGGACGCGCGGCGAGGCTCCCCCTCGAGACGCTCGAGTCCGCGCGCGAAGATCCGTCCGTAGTCGTAGCCGTATCCGCTCTTCGCGACCGAGCGCGCGATCACGTCGAGGGCCCGTGGTATCGCGGACTCCCGCATCGGACGCGCGGAGCCGGGGAACGAGCGGCGCGGGGAGAGCTTGGAGAGCCACTCGGGTCGGATCTCGAGCGTCGCGTGCACCACGTCGCCGGATGCTAGAGCACTCGCGGCCCGGCGGGCTCGGATGCGGGCGTGCGCTCGCCACGTCCGCCTCGTGGTCGGCAGACGCTCGATCCGTCGCTTCGTGGTGTACCCTCCCGCCCGTGGATCAGGCGCTCTCGCTCGCTGAATTCCTCGAAAACCCGATCGGACGCTGGGTCGCGGCTGCCCCGACCGTCATCGTCTGGTGCGCGAGCCCCGAGCTCTGCGGCGCCGTGTCCTGGGGGCGGCCCACCGCGGAGGACGCGCAGGCAATGCTGGACGCGTTCCACTACCGACACCCGTCGATGGCCGAGCGGTTCGACGTCGTGCTCGATGGAAGCGCGATCGAGGTGATCGATCCGGACACGCTCGGCGTCCTCATCCCGTGGCTGCGCGAGCGTCGGGAGGAGCTCGTCCGCAGGCTCCGCCTTCAGATCGGCGTGGTCTCGGACACGTTCGCGAGCGCCACGCTGACGGGGATCCTCCCGCTCCTCGGCGAGACGCACGTGTTCACGCTGTCGCGCGACCGCGGGGAGGCCATCACCTCTCTCGCGAAGGACGGAGGTGCGACGGCCGCCGCGTTGGACGCGGCGGTGACGCGGGCGCGCGGGGAGTCGCACGACCTGCGACGCCTCCGCGCGATCCTTCGGCGGGAGCCGATCCGCGGCACCATCGAGGACTGCGCGCGCGAGCTCGCCGTCTCTCCGCGCACGCTCCAGCGCGAGCTCCAGGCGAGCGGCACCTCGTTCCGCGACGAACTGCGGGACGCGCGCCTCGCGGTCGCGCTGCCGCTCCTCATCCACGGGGACGCGAAGGTCGCGGCCGTCGCCGCGCGCGTCGGACTCTCGGAGCGCGCGCTGATCGACCTGATCCGCCAAGAGAAGGGGACGACCCCCGGCGCGCTCCGCAAGAAGGCGTGAGCTACTCCGCGTCGGCGAGCGAGACGGGGAGCGGCGGCGCCACGGGCTCGGCGGACGGCTTCGGCACGAGGAGCTCGCAGCGCTCGCCCACGTCCGCGATCAGGTTCCGCTTGAGCGCGCTCTCGGGCACGCCGCGCAGATCCCACACGAGCCCGACCTTCGAGAGGAGCCAGAGCACGTAGTACGTCGCGTCGATCTCCCACCAGAAGAAGCCCTGACGCGTGCTCGACATGTAGTGGTGGTGGTTGTTGTGCCACCCCTCGCCCATCGTCAGGAGCGCGAGCCAAACGTTGTTCCGGCTCGTGTCGGTCGTCGCGTAGCGCCGCGATCCGAACACGTGCGCGAGGGAGTTGATCGTGAACGTGCAGTGGAGGAGCACGCACGTCGAGACGACGTAACCCCAGAGGATGCCGTCCGAGCCCGCGATCAACCAGCAGAGCAGCATGAGGAGCGCGGGCCCGACGAGGTGGAACCGGTCGAGGAACCGGAGCTCCGGGTACTTCGCGAAGTCCGCGATCGCCGCCTCGTCCGTGTTCTCCCACTCGCGCGCGAGCCACCAGCCCATGTGCGCCATGAGGAACCCCTTGCGCGCGGGGCTGTGGGGATCGAGCTCGTCATCCGAGTGCTTGTGGTGGTGGCGGTGCGTCGCCCCCCACCAGAGCGGGCCCTTTTGCGTCGACATGACGCCGAGGAGCCCGAGGAAGAACTGAAAGGCCCGGCTCGTCTTGTACGTGCGGTGCGAGAAGTAGCGGTGGTACGCGCCGGTGATCGCGAACATCCGGATCCAGTACGTGGCCGCTGCGAGCGCGAGGAGCTGCCACGTCACGCCGCGCGCGATCGCGACGACGGTGGCGACGTGGATCGCGATGACGCCGAGGAGGCTCGTCCACTGGCTCCACGATCGAGCGGCGAAGAATCCCCGAGGCGCGGTCGCGGCGTGGTTTTGCACGGCTCCGAACGTAGGGATGGAGCTCGACAGAAATCAGAAAGGTCTGCGTCACGTTTCCGTCAGTGGGGCCGCGGCGAAGCGCATGACGCGCGTCGACACCGCGCCGCGCAGCGCCCTCAAAGCGTGACCAGACGCTTCGACTTTGCGACGAGGAACACCTCGAAGCTGTTCTTCCTCACCGTGTCGGGCCGGAGCGTCTTCACGTCTTCGAACGCCTTGCGCAGCTCTTCGCGAGCCTTCTGGAAGTCCTCGCTCATGAAGATCTTCCCGACGAAGTGCGACCCCGGCTTGCCGTGCGCCTTCGCGATCTCGATCGCGCGCATGCAGAGCTCGAAGCTGCGCCACTGATCCGCGGCGCGGCTCCCGGTCGTCGCGGGCGCCATGTCCGAGAGCACGACGTCGAACGGCCCGTGCTCCGCGAACACTTCGCTCTTCACGTCGAGCGCGTCCCCTTGCATCACGGTCACATTGGGCCCGATCGCGCCGTGGATCGCGGATAGATCGATCGACAGAAGCCGGCCCTTTTCGCCGATCACCTTGGCGACGTACATCGACCAAGAACCCGGCGCCGCGCCGAGATCGACGACGCGCATCCCCGGGCGGAGGAGCTTCACGCGCTGGTCGATCTCCTCCAGCTTGTAGACGCTGCGCGCGGGGAACCCCTCCGCTTTCGCGCGGACGGCGGCGGCGTCGGGGCGGCTGTACGGGTTCCGCTTCATACGGACGAACCAGCGGGAGAGAGGCCGCCAAGGACGCCAAGGCAGAACGCCAGAAGACGCCAAGAGGACTTCTCCTGGCGTCTCCTGGCGTCTGCCATCGGCGTGCTTGGGCGGCGAACTCTGGCCGAGATCAGGCCTTCTTGCCGGCGTTCTTCTTCTTCACCGCGCCGCGGATGAAGACGACGCTGCCCTTCGCGCCCGGGATGCCGCCCTCGATGAGGACGAGATCGTCCTCCGGGATGAGCTTCGCGATCTTGAGGTTCAGCGTGCTCACGGTCTCTGCGCCGTAGTGCCCGGGCATCTTCAGGCCGGGGAGCGTGCGACCGGGGGTCATGTTCGTACCGATCGAGCCGCCGTGCCGGAAGTACTCGTGGGTGCCGTGGCTGCCGACGCCGCCCGCGAAGCTCCAACGGCGCATGACGCCGGTGAAGCCGCGCCCGCGGGTCGTCCCCTGCGCGTCCACGCGCTGACCGACCTCGAACACCTTGTCGACGGCGAGCTTCTCACCGAGTTCGAACTTCGCGCAGTCCTCGGCGGACAGCCGGAGCTCTTTCACCACGCGCTTCGGACCGGACTTGGACTCCTTGTAGAGACCGCCGCCGCTCTTGCCGCCCTCGTACTGACCCTTCACGGGCTTCGTCGTGTGCTTCTCTTTGCGATCGCCGAGGCCGACGACGAGCGCGGTGTACCCGTCCTTCTCCAGGGTGCGCTTGCCGATCACGACGGTCGGCGCTTGCACGACCGAGCAACGGATGACTTCGCCCTTCTCGTCGAAGATCTGGGTCATCCCGATCTTCTTGCCCATGATGCCGAGGTTCTTGTTCATCGGAGTTCCTTCGCCCAGGTTGGAGTGCGTGGACCTTCCCGCGCCCTCGAAACACCGAGGCGGCGGGCCCTCCTCGTCGCCTCTCGCGCTGTCTTCAGCGCTCGAGGTCGGTCCGGGCGAGGACCGAGACATGCCGACGAATCGGGAGCCGCGCACCTTAGTCGAGCTCTCCCCAAAGCCAAGGGTTTTGTCAGCTCGGCGGCGGCGAGCCCCGCCTACTTCGTCGTGAGCACCAAGCCGCGGTACTCCGCGAGCGGCGCGATGTCGGGCGGGCCCCCGTAGAACTCGCTGAAGAGGACGCTCGGCTCTTTCGTGCGCCCGCGCGAGAGGATCTTGTCCCGGAAGACCTTCCCGTTCGCGCGGGTGAGGCCGCCGTTCTTCGTGAACCACGCGCCCGCGTCGCGCGCGAGCACCTCGCTCCAGATGTACGCGTAGTAGCCCGCCGCGTACCCGTCGGACGCGAAGATGTGCTGGAAGTACGGCGCGTGGTAGCGCGGCGGCACGGCGGCGAACGTCGATCCCGCCTTCGTGAGCGCGTCCGCCTCGAACGCCATCACGTTCTCGGGGGTCGGGATGTCCTTCTCGGCCGCCTGGTGGAACGAGATGTCGGCGCTCGCGGCCGCGAGGTACTCGAGCGACGCGTAGCCCTGGCCCCACGTCTGCGCGGCGAGGATTTTGTCGAGCAGCGCCTTCGGCATCGCCTCACCCGTCTTGTAGTGCTTCGCGAAGTGCGCGAGCACGACGGGGTCGCGCGTCCACATCTCGTTGAACTGCGACGGGAACTCCACGAAGTCGGGCGGCGTCGCGGTCCCGCTGATGGTCGGGTACTGACCGTTCGAGAGCATGCCGTGCAGGCTGTGGCCGAACTCGTGGAAGATCGTCGTCACGTCGTCGAACGAGAGGAGCGCGGGCTCTCCCGCGGCGGGCTTCGGGACGTTGAGGTTGTTGATGACGACAGGGCGGTACCCGAGGAGCTTCGACTGATCGACGAACGTGTCCATCCACGCGCCGCCCTGCTTCGAGTCCCGCTTGTAGTAGTCCACGAGGAGCAGCGCGAGCGGTGACCCGTCTTCGTCCGTCACCTCGAAGACGCGCACGTCCGGCTGGTAGACGGCGATGTCCTTCCGCTCCTTGAACGAGATTCCGTAGAGCTCGTGCGCCGCGAAGAACACGCCGTCGACGAGGACGTGCTCGAGGGAGAAGTACGGGCGGACCTCCGCCTCGTCGAACGAGTATTTCTCGCGCTGGACCTTCTGCGAATAGAAGTCCCAGTCCCACGGCTCGAGCTCGAAGGACTTCTCCTTCGCGGCCTTCGTCGTCTTGTCGATCATCGCCTGGATCTCGGTCGCCTCGCTCTTCGCCTTCGCGAGCGCGGCGGGGATGAGCTTCTTCAGGATCCCTTGCGCCGCCTCGGGCGTCTCCGCGGTCTCCTCCGCGATGGCGTAGGCCGCGTAGTTCGGGTACCCGAACATCCCGGCCTTCTTCGCGCGCAGCTTGAGGATCTTCGTGATGTCGGCCGTCGTGTCGCTCTTGCCCCCGACGCACCGCCCGCTCGACGCCTTGAAGATCTTCTCGCGGAGCGCGCGGTCCTCGAGCGTCCCGAGGGGGGGTTGGATGGTCGTGTTCTGGAGCGTGATGAGCCACTTGCCCGTGAGGCCGCGCGCCTTCGCGGCCTCGAGGGCGGCGCTCTTGTCCGCGGGCGAGAGCCCCGCGAGCGACTTCTCGTCGTCGACGACGACGGCCCCCTCCTTCGTGCACTCGAGGACGCGCTGCCGGAAGTCCGTCGTCAGGGTCGAGAGCTCCTCGTTGACCTTCGCGAGCGCCGCCTTGTCCGTGTCGGAGAGCTTCGCGCCGGCCCGGATGAACTCCTTCTCGTAGCGCTCGAGCAGCTGCGCGGACTCGGGATCGAGCTTCAGCTCGGCGCGCTTCTGGTAGAGCCCGTCGATGCGCGCGAAGAGCGCCGAATCGAGGAGGACGGCGTCCTCGTGCGCGGAGAGCTTCGGGGTGATCTCCGTCTCGATCGCGCTCAGCGCGTCGCTCCCGTTGGAGGAGTTCAGGTTGAAGAACGCCTTCGACACGCGGGTGAGGAGCGCGCCCGAACGCTCGAGCGCGACGATCGTGTTCTCGAACGTCGCCGGCGCCGGATCGTGGGCGATCGCCTTCACCTCCGCGAGGTGATCCGCCATGCCCTTCTCGAACGCGGGCATGAAGTCCTTGTCCGTGATTTTGTCGAACGGGGGGACGTGGAACGCGAGCTTGCTCTCCTCGAAGAACGGGTTCGTCGGCGCCGCAACCGGCGCGCTGCTGTCGGTGGGCTTCACGTGCTGCTCGGGGGGCGGAGTCGAGGCGCACGCGGCGAGGACGAAGAGCGCGGCGAACGAACCGAGTGGGCGGAGTTTCATCAGGCGAGACCTCTAGGCGAACTCCAGCGCCTCACCAAGCGCGTCGCGCAGGTCGCCTCACCGATAGCCGCCTTCCCCCGGCGCCACGACGCGGACGGCGACCACGCTCGATGCTTCGCCGCCTGACCACCGAAGCGTTGCGACGATCCGACGGCGCATCGTCGGGCGCGGTTCCGCTTCGAGACTCGCCCCATCGTCAACTACCGGCGCGGCGCCCGAAGAGCGCGGGCGTTCGAATCATCGCCGCGAGCGTGCGACGCGCGACGCCGACCTCACCATCGGTCGAAGGGCTCGTCATGCTCGGACGCGCCAAGTGACGTGGCCGATCTCATGCGCCAGCGTCATGCCGAGCGCCGTATCCTCTCGATGTCCGAGCTCGAGGATGAGCCCCACGCTGCTGACTCGCGTGCCAGTCGATGCACCACGACGGGCGCCGGCTGAGCCGTGCCTGCTTCGCGCCCCCAATCGTCGCCCGCGTCACCGCGTAGGCGTGCGAAGTGTCCGCCGCGCGCCCGGATCCGCTCCGGCTCATTTGCCGCCGTGGGCGCGGAGCATTCGGGCGCGTGTCGCTCGTCGATCGGATCGAGGTGACGGATCGCCAATGGGAACGCGTGTACGGCGCCATTGTCCCCTTCGAGCCAGGCCCACAATGTCGCGCCGACGACCGCGACGGGCACCTCGGCCGAGACGAAGCCGTCACCATCCGTGCGGCCCTCCACCCGCCCCCCTGCGCTCTCGATCGCCCACTTCCCGGGTCCCGTCGGCCCGAATCGCCGTCACGACCCCGCGCACGCTGCGGCTCTTGCCTCCGATTTGGGTCGCGAGCACCCCGCGCTTGCCGAGCACGAGCACCTCAAGGACCTCGAGCGGAAGCGGAGACACGACTCCGACATCGAACCGATAGAGACGCGAGATCGCCTCAGTACCGATGAACGAGGTCACGCGGACGTGGGCTCCGGACAAGGCCCCAACCTCACCGCACACCGGTCGATCGACGTCATCGCAGCATATGATTCCAGCCTCGAACCAGCAGGGCGAGGGCGTCTTGAAGTCGCGCAAAGACGCGGCGATTCGATTGTCAGCGGCCGAGTCGCGCAGGTGCGTCGCCGAGAGAAGGCGAAGGCTCGATTCACCGACCGATCTCCGCGAGGTGCGCGCTCTCGACTGGATGGAGACCACCGCGCCGTGCTACTCCTTCCAGATGCTTCGTACACTTTGCTTGGGTTCTCTGGGATTGCTGCTCGTCGGCGTCTGCGCGCCCGCGTGCAACGACATCGGGATAGACTGCACCGCCGGGGGGAGCGGACACGTCCTGTTCAGGACCGACAATACGACGGGCGAGCCGTCCGTCAGGGGGCAGCACGCGGTCATGGTCGCGCTGGACGATCGGGAGTTCCATTTCCTCTGCACGGCCGAGCCCGACGCGGGCGTCAGCTGCCCCCCACAGTTCGACTTCGTGGAGGGCGAGCCGTTCGCGTCCGCGATGATCGACCCACACATCGTGACCCTCTCGTTCACCTACCCGGATCTCGCGAACCCGCCAAAGAAGATCCACGCAGTCGTGTTCGCGGGCGCGGAGCCGACCGGAAGGACCATCGGGCAAACCGTGTTCGAGCCGAGCTTCTCGCACGACGAGACGCTAGCAGGCGAGGAATGCGAGATCGCCGAGGGCCCGCACGACGAATACCCGCTGACGCCCTGATTGTCCCAGCAGAGTGGCGAATCCACCGCCGATTCAAACCGGTCGGTGCTCTCGGCGACGACGCCCTCTTCGACCGCAGCGAGCGTTGGGGCCAGGCGTAGGATCGCTCGGCTGCGATGGCCGGCGCCTGGGCGGCCCATCACGGGACCGCGAGATCTCCGAGGACGAACACGCCGCGGGGATCCGGCGGGGGCGGCATGATGGGATCCGGTCCCGCGGCGCCCTCGAACACGAAGTAGCGCGACATGGGCTTTGCGTGAGTCACGTATTGAATCGCCGCGGCGTGCCCCTGCTCGAGCGCCGCGCGTGTCCCCCCTCGAGCGTGACATCGGGTGCACGCGCCGTCCGTGACGAGCGGACTTGGAACGTGGGGTTCGGAGGACGGGAACAGCGTGGCCACCTCGCCATAGCCGACGATCCTCTCGTTCCACTCCTCGATCCGAGCCTGGTCCTCCGTCGACAGTCGCAGGGCGAGCGACGCCGCGTCGCGCGTGGACGCAGGGATGAGCGGCCGCATGACGCGCGGGCCGGACGGGTGGCACTCGTAGCAGCTCGCACCTCGAAGGACGGGCGCCCTGTCTGCTTCGAACAATCGAAGATAGACGGCCACGGGTGGGCTGGCGGTTCGATCGAGAAAGATTCCATAGAGGCCGTGGCCAAAGTGGGACTGTCGCAACAGCCAGAAGTCATACGTCCCCGACTGCCACGACTGGACTTCATCGATCACCGCGCCGCGGAGCTCTCCGTCGCCCGCGGTCTCGTCGCTCGCGAAGCTCGCGGCTCTCGCGCGCTCCTTCTCGGAGTGGATGAAGACGGTGCTCTCGTCCGAGATGAACTTGACCCTCGGCAGCTCTACAAACCCCTTCGTGGTGATGGGGAGTTGGGAGACGGTGAAGAGCGCGCGGGCCTCGATTCTCCGCATCCGCTCCAGGCAGGCTGCGGTCGCGAGGTCCGGGCACATGCGGTCGACGCTCGCCGCTGACGGCTCGAAAGGCGCGGGGGCGGGCCGCTCCACCGGCGCGGAAGCACACGCGGCGGCCAGCGTGGCCGTCGTCAGCAGCAGAAAGACGCGCTCCCCCAAGAGTCCCGCCATCTCGCGCGAGAGCCTCGGTCGATAGAACGACTGCGTCAAGCCCGCCGCGCCTCGCGCGCGCTGTCGTCCCGCCCTCGATAGGTCGCGCTCGCGTCCGCCGAACGACACGCGGGTCGAGCCATGGGCGAACGGGTCGCGCGATCTCCGGTGGACCGCAGCGAGCCGCCAAACCAACTGTTGCGAAAGGCGAGCGCCGTCGTGGTTCGAATGGGCCTGCGAAGCGGGCGCGCCACGCCTCCTCACAGACCGACTACGTCGACTGGGATGGCACTGTCCGTCGTCGTGCCGTCGCCGAGCTGCCCCGCGATGTTGAGGCCCCAGCAGCGCACCCGACCGTCGGCGAGGAGCGCGCAGGCGTGGGCCTCACCCACCGCGAGGTCCACTACGCCCGACTGGAGGCCCACTACATCGACGGGCGCCCAACCGCCCCCCGTGGTGCCATTGCCCAGTTGACCATAGACGTTGTTGCCCCAGCACTTCACGCCTCCCGCGGTCGTGAGCGCGCAGCTGAGGGTATACCCAGCCCGGACCATGGATACGCCTGCCCCGAGGCCCGGCACGCCGCCCGGCAGGCTACCCCATGTGTGGTCCTTCACGTGACCGAGAGCGCCGTTCGCGAACGAGCCCCAACACTCCAGACCATCGCTCGCGAGGATCGCGCACGCATGAATGCTCCCCGCAGAAATGGCCTGGACGCCCGAGGCCATTCCGACGACCGGCTCGGAAGGGAACAGGACGTCGGCTGGGGTGTTGCCCCCGAGACCCGCCAAACCTCCATCGTTCATGCCCCAGCACTCGGTCGCGCCGCCACTCAGGAGCGCGCAGGTGAACGATGACCCGGCCGACACGTCCAGGACGCCGGAGGAGAGGTTCGCGACGTCGACGGGGACGGGGCTGTTCGTGTGCGAGTGATCTCCGAGCGCACCATCCTGATTGTCTCCCCAACACTTCAGCGCACCACCGACGGTGATCGCGCACGTATGCCGTTCTCCCGCGGTCACCGCGACCGCCGGCGGGAGTCCTATGACCTCCCCGATCGCGCCTTCGGACGACGTCGCGGGGTTGCCGAGCTGCCCGAAGAGGTTGCTGCCCCAGCACCGGACGACGCCGACGGCGTCGAGCGCGCAGAGATGCGACCTGCCCATGGCCATCGAGACGTAGTCGCTCGTCGGAAGCCCGGGGACGGCGACGGCGACGGCGCTCTCTATCCCCACATTGATTTGACCCCAACACCGAACTTCGCCAGCCACGATCGCACAGGTCCCGCCGGGTGCCGCGAAGATCTTCGAGACGGCAGGAGGCGCGCCGCCCGATCCTGTCGAGGGCGCGGACGATCCTGTCCCGCTCTGCGCGGAGTCGCCGTTGCCTCCGGCGCCAGCTTGGCCGCCTCCGCCGCCCGACCCCGTAGCGTTGCTCGTGGGACTGCCCGGCCCAGCGGTCGAAGAAGGGTGGTCCACGTCGCCGTCGTCCGCCAGCTCCTCGAGGCGCGCGCCCTCTGCGCACGCGGTGAGCGTCCATGCCGCAACCGCGATGGCCCATCGTGAACGATTCATGGCTCGCTCTTACGCGAGCCGAGCTCCATCGACGCGCCAAGCGACTGCGGCCACGCGCCAACCCTCCCGCCGGATCGTCACGGCGGCGCTCCCCGCAGCCGGGTGGGGAGTGGAGCTCACGCGCGACGACGGCGGCGCCTGTCGGGCCTCACAGGTTCCCGGTGAATTTCACGAGATGGAATGGATCTGGCGTATCGCCGAGGGCGAACGTCACGGACTGTCCGTTGAGCAGATCGAGGCCGTTCGGCGTGGAGATGACGTCGGTCTGGCCGTTCGGCACGACGACGACCTGACTCGCCGCCGCCGTCCAATCCGCCACGACCGGATCCAGGCGGATCAGCTCCTCGGTGAAGGCGACGTAGAGGCTCCCGTTCGCGTAGGTCATCCCATCGGCGCCGTGGAGAGGCGTCAGGTCGGGGAACTTGCCGGAGACGTCCACCGGGGTGACCACGCCGTTCGATAGATCCACCCGCGCGAGACCCGAGGGAAGATAGAGCAACGAAAGGATGGCCGACTCGTCCGGGAGGAGAACCATCGCGTTTTGTCCGACGAAGGACGCCGAGAGCGCGTCGTCCTCCACGAACACGGTCGGCGCCGTCTGCTCATCCATGACGTAGATCCGGCCGGCCTCGCGATCGCAGACATACGCCGTCCCGTTCTTCGAGACGACCACGTCCGTGCAAGACGCGTCGGGCGCGGCGGTGGAAAGGTCATAGGTGAGGATGCGCTTGCCGGTCGCGCGATCCAAGAGCCAGACATATCCCGCGCGCGGATCGACCGAATCGTCCATCGCGCACACCCAGAGGCGTTCGCGCGTCGTGTCGACGTCCATACCGAGCGTCCACCACGTCCCAGGCGCGGTCTCGTGGAACAGGAGGGTCTCCGCGCCGGTCGCCGCGTCCACGCGGTGAACGGAGCCGTCCCCCAGGCTCCCGACGTAGAACGCGTGGCCTTTGGGATCGTAGATGCCGCCCTCGGGGTACTGAGCGTCGAGCGGGTAAACGTCGAGGAAGGTCTGCGGGCCGGAGCTCGATGACGTCGCTGCCGAGCTCGTCGACGCGGCGGTCGTCCCACCGGCCGAGGAGGCCTCGCCCGTGGACGTGGCGTCCCCGGAGGACGCGGTCGCGCCGCCGCTCCCTCCCTGCCCGTCCTCGCGCGCGTCGCACGCGACGAGCGAGACCCACGACGACAGCGAAGCGACGAGAACCCATCGGGTGAAGGAGCGCATCCCGACATTCCTAGTGAGAGGGCCGCGCGCGCGCGATGCGACGGCGCGACAAAGGGTTGCTCGATCACGTCATGCGGGCACGGCCGGGGCTCCGACCGGTCCAGCGACGGAAGGCGTGGTGAAACGCGCTCGGGCTCGAGAAACCGAGCGCGAAGGCCACCTCGGCGATGGACGCGCCGCCCTTCTCGAGCTCGGCGACGGCGATCTCGCGGCGCACGTCGTCCACCAGTTGGCGAAACGTCACACCTCGGTCGACGAGGCGGCGCTGAAGCGTCCTCGCGCCGAGGCCCGCTGTCTTCGCCACCGCCGCGAGCGTGGGTTCGCCCGAGCGCTCGTGGCATTTGCGGATGGCGGCGCGGACGACCGTGAGGACGTCGTCCTCTCGCGGGAGGCTCGCGAGGACGCCCTCGACGTGCGAGTCGAGGATCCCGAGGAGCGTGCGGTTGCCGGCGCGGAGCGGCAGGTCCAGCGCCGCGGACTCGGCGACCACCATGTTGCACGGGCCCCCGAACCGCACCGGCGCGCCGATCGTCTCTTCCATTCCCCGGGGCGGCGCGCCGTGCTGGAACACGACCTCCCGCGCGCGGAACCGACCGTTCGTCCCTCGCCTCGCCATGAGGACGAGGTGGGTCATCGCCATCTCGAAGAGCGCGGGCTCAGCTGGCCCCTCGAGCGCGTAGACGATCTCGACCCGCCCGTCGCGCTCGCGGACTTCGAACCGAAGCTCGTCGCAGAGCAGCCGCGTGTAGCGCGCGAACCTGTGCAGCGCTTCGCGGACGTTCGCGCAGCTCGCGAGGAGAAAGCCGACGGCGCCGAACGCAGCACCGTCCATGGCGGCGGCGATCTCGGCGCCGATCCGGTCGCACCGCGTGAGGTCCGCGGTCGCGCGGATCGCGGCGAGGTAGGCCAGCGTGGGGATGCGAGCGTCCCGATCCTCGAGCACCGCGCGGGACAACCCGGCGCGGGAGAGAACCGCCTCCTCATCGACGCCCTTCGCGACGGCGACGGCGAGCACGGCACGGAGCAGGGACGCCGCCGCGCTCATCCGGTCTCCCTGCGCCTCCACATCGCCCCCCGGAGACCTATCTCGTCCGCGCTCCGCGGTCGACGCCCGCTCGGGGTGCTCTCCGTCATCGGGCGAAGCCCCACCCGGCCGAGCGCGGGACGGTCAGGCCCCCGAGCATGACGAGCACGGTATGGATAGCCCCGGGCGCGCGGCACCATCAAACACCCAAGCGGACAATCCTCGCATACGACCGCCCGGCAACAGACAATCCCCGCCCCCCGCTCCCGGGAATGCCCGCCCTCGCCAGCGCGTCGACCAGCCGCTCCCTCTTTTCTTGGCGCGTTCCTGCGTCCATGGAAGGTAGTCCCCGATGTCGTCACGCGCCCGGTGCTCGGTCCTCTTGCTCGCCGCCCTCACGGCTGCCGCATGCGATCGCCACCCGCCGCAGCAAGCTGCTCCCCAAAACCCCGTCGCCTCCGCGTCCACTTCAGCAAGCGCTTCCGCAAGCGCAGCCGTCGCGGACGCCGCCCCCGCCCCACCCCCGCCGAAGGACCCCACGCCGGACGTCCTCGAGGCCGCGAAGGCCGGCTGCACGCTGAACGACGGCGTCTCGATCCACGCCGCCCCTCAGGCGCCGAGCATCGAAGGGCCGGTCAAGCTCTTCGCGACCTCCTCCAAGGAGCCCGCGGACGGCATCATCGTCATCCCGCCCGGCGGCACGGGCGAACGCCTCACCAGCGAGCCCCGCCCCGGCCCGCCCGCGAACGTCTACGCGGAGATCCCCACGCCCCTCGAGGGCAAATACAAGGTCCTGGTCCACGCCGGCCCGAAGCTCGTCGGCTGCGCGGAGATCGCCGTCGCGAAGAAGGCGTCTCACGCGTCCCGCGTCGCGCCGTCGACGGTCGCGTGGGTCGCGAAGCGCGACTGGACCGCCGCGGACGAGGATCTCTACGCCGCGTGGATCGAGAAGATGTTCGACGCGCCCGTCGAGGAGCAGCCGAGCTACGACTCGCTCGACCCCATCACGAGCGACGCGAAGAAGAACTTCCTCCACGACTACCTCGGCATCGACGAGGACGCGCCGCCCCCCAAGGGCCTGAAGCTCGACCCCGACTGCGCCGATCTCCCGTACTACCTGCGCGCGTACTTCGCCTGGAAAATGGCGCTGCCGTTCGCGTACTCGCAGTGCTCGCGCGGCGGCGGCGGGCTCGCGCCGAAATGTCTGCACGACTTTTCGATCGCCGACGGGATGGATGATCCGCCGAAGAACACGATGCGGCGCTTCGAGACGTTCGTGCGCAAGACCGTCGCCGACACGGTGCACTCCGGGTCGGGCCGCACGAAGGGGGACGACGACGACACGGACTACTACCCCATCACGCTGACGCACGACGCGCTCCGTCCCGGCGTCGTCTACGCGGACCCCTACGGCCACGTGCTCGTCGTCGCGAAGATCGTCCCGCAGACGAAGGACTCGAGCGGCGCGCTCTTCGCCGTCGACGGACAGCCGGACGGGACCGTGGGTCGCAAGCGGTTCTGGGAGGGCAACTTCCTCTTCATGACGGACGACCCCGCGATGGGGGGCCCCGGCTTCAAGCGCTTCCGGAGGCTCGATCTGAAGGGCGGCGCGATCCGCCGCATCGACAACAAGGACCTCGGCAAGAACCCCGCGAACGCCGACTACGGCATGGATCAGTACGCGGGCACCCCGAGCGACTTCTACGACCACGTCGACGACGTGTTGAACCCGGAGCCGCGCGATCCCGAGCGCGCCTTGCTCGACACGATCCAGGCGCTCGAAGAGCAGGTGAAGACGCGCGTCATCGGCGTGGCGAACGGAGAGAACCGCTTCAAGAAGTCGAGCGGGATGATCCCCATGCCGGACGGGACCGCGATCTTCGAGACCGTCGGGGATTGGGAGGACTTCTCCACGCCCGGTCGGGACATGCGCCTCCTCATCGCGATCGACGTCGCGACGGGGTTCCCCGCGAAGTTCGCGCGCCGCTCGAACCGCTTCCACATGCCGCCGAACAAGACCGTCGACCAGGTCGAGCAGGATCTGAAGGAGATCCTCACGCGCGAGCTCGCCGCGCGGAAGGTCACCTACACGCGGATGGATGGGTCGTCGTTCACCCTCTCGCTCCAAGACGTCGTCGATCGGCAGGCCGCGCTCGAAATGGCCTACAACCCGAACGACTGCGTCGAGTCGCGCTGGGGCGCGCCCGAGGGCAGCGCCGAGATGTCGACCTGCAAGCGCCGCGCGCCCGCCGATCAGCGCAAGAAGATGGAGAGCATCCGCAGCTGGTGGAACAAGCGCCGTCGCCCGCCCCGCAAGTAGGTCGCGTCGCGCGTGCGCGCCCGCGCGCCTCGACCGTGCGCATCGGGCCTCACGGCACCCGTCGCTTCTCGGTCCACGTCCACCGTGTCCCCTCTGCCCTCGAACCGGGCGTCGCCCGGAGCTCGTCCGCGAGATCGCTCAGCGGCTCAGCCGCCGAAGCAGCCGAACCAGCCCTGCCCCAGCTCCTCGATGGGTTGGCAGCTCTTCTGCGGGCCGCAGGAGTTCGGCGCCTCCGCGCACATGAAGATCTCGCCGCCCTCGCAATTGGGCGCGCAGTGCGTGTACTGCCAGTTGCCTCCATTCTTCTTCCCGCAGCACTTCGCTCCGGGGCAGTCGTCCGGACCGTTGCACTCGAGCTGGGCGTCGATCCCGCACGTGCCCTTCATCGCGCAGTGGTCGGTGGGCGCGATGTTCGAGTAGCAGCACACCTGGTTCGGCTGACACGCCTGATTGCCGCACGTCACGTCCGTCGTCGTCATCCCGCTACCGGTCGTTGCCGCGCTGGAGGACGGCCCTTGGCCCGTCGTGGACGTCTGCATGGTGGCGCCGGTCGTCGCCCCCGTCTGCGCCGGCGCGCCACCCATGCCCCCCGCCCCGCTCGACGTCCCGCTGCCCGAGGTCGAACCGCTCGGTGAACCGGTGGCGTTCGTCGTCCCTTCGCTGTTGCCGAACACGTCGGACGTGTCCGCGTTGCAAGCCGCGATCGTGAGCAAGGAGCCGAGGAGAAAGAGCGCGCGCGAAAAAGCCATGGATCGATCCTGCCATACGCGCTCCAAAGCGGAAGGCCCTCGCGCGCATTCCGTGTTCTCCGGCGGGCCGGGCGGTGGCCGCTACATCCCGTTCATGTCCATCTCCATGTCGTTCGTCCGGAGCTCGAGCCCGCGCTTCATGGCCGGCGCGGCCGAGGGCGGCGCCGCAGCGGCCGCGCCGACGTCGGTGCGAGCCTGACGGATCCGCGCTGCGCTCTCCTCGAAGCGCGCCTTGTCCGTCGGATCGGCCGCGTTCTCCGCCTGCACCGTCATCCTCTTCTCCGCCTGCGCGAGCTGGTCGTCCGCGGCCTTGAAGTCGTCGCGGTGGATCGAGGCGATGGCGATCTCCGTGGACTTGGAGGCGTCGATCATCGCGAGGATGCCCTCCGCCTTCCGGTTCTTGCGCCGCTCCACGAGCGCCGGATCGGTCACCACCTCGACGCGCGCGATCGCCTCCTGGATCCGGGCGAGATCGTCCTCCGCGGGATCCTGGAACGTGAGCCTCACTCCCGCGATCGCGCGCGTCCCGGGGCTCGGCGCGTTCGAGCGGACGCGGACGATGAACTCCTTGTGCTGCCCGCCGAACATCGACCCGAGGGGCACCTTGAGCGCCGCGCCCTCGCGCGAGGAGCGCGCGCCCTCCACGCCGAGGAGCTCGACGCCCGGGGCCGCGACGATCTCGACGAACGCGTCCGTCGCGCGTGTCGCCGAGAGGAGGCTCATTTCTTCGCTCAGGATGCCCGCCAGCTGGCCCGGATCCTCGAGGTGGTAAAGGCGCCCCGCCGAGTTGATCGCGAGCGCGTTGAGCGCCTTCTCGTCGTAGTCGAGGCCCACGCCGACGGACGTGATCTGCACGCCGTGCTCCGCCGCCTTCTCTCCCAGGAGAGACAGGCTCGCCCGCGACGTGTCCCCGGCGGTCGCGAGGCCATCGGAGATGAGCACGACGCGCTTGACCGCGTATCCCTCGGGCGCGGCCATCGCCGCGAGCCCCCCCGCGCGGACGCCCTCGAAGAGGTTCGTCCCGCCCTCCGCCGAGATTCCATCGATCGCGGACGCGAGCTCCGCGCGCGACCGCGCGTCGAGCTTCACGGGCGCCACGCGCACCTCCGCCGCGTCCGAGAACGTGTGGAGCGAGACGAAGTCGCCATCCGCGAGACCGTCCACGAACTTCGCCGCGGCCTTGCGCGCGTTCCCGATCTTCGCGCCCGCCATCGAGCCCGACGTGTCGATCACGATCGCGACGCTCGCGGGAGCGTGCACCTTCTGCTCGGCCTTCGGGACGTCCACCCAGACCGCGACGAAGCTCTCGTTCGGCCCCGCGAGCATGGCGTCCGACGCCATCGCAGCGCCGATCCACGGCCCCTGGGTCGACATCGGAGCGCGGGGTCGCTCGTCGCGCCCCTCGTCCGCCGCGACCACGACCGCGCGGTCGACGATCCTCGGCCCCGCGCACCCCACCGCCGCACCGAGCGCCGCGATCCCACTCACCCACCGAATCCAACTCGTGCGGCCCATGTCTTCGTCGCTCCTCTTGGACCACACGTGCCCAGGTGCGGCGATTTCGTGACCCGTTTCGTCCCCGAGGTCGGCCCGCACGCACCCGGAAGTTGGCCGGGCGCGAGGTTTTGGACATAGTCGAGGGATGCCCGCCGCATCCTCGAACCGGCTCGCCCTCGTGCTCTGTCTCGTCTCGTCCGTCGCGGCCTCCGCGTGCGGGTCGAGCACCCGCGCGCGCGGGGAAGAGGACGTGGCGGGGCTGCCCTCGGCGAAGGCGTCCGCCTCGGCGGCGCCCGCGGTCTCCGAAGAGCCCCCGGTGCCGGAAGGGTCCATGAGCCGCGGCCGCGTCGATCAGGTGCTGCTGCGCGGCCCGGGGTGGCTCCTTCGACAGGTCGGCATCGACGACGTGATCCGCGCGAACAAGTTCGTGGGGTGGCGCGTCGATCGGCTCCCGACGAACTGGGACCACGCGGGCATCCAACCCGGGGACATCGTCCTGAAGGTGAACGGGTCCTCCCTCGAGAACCAGGACGACCTCTGGGACGCGTTTCTCAAGCTCACGGAGGCGACCGAGCTTCGCATCAGCTACGAACGGGACGGGAAGGTCGCGGAGGCGATCATCCCGATCGTCGGCGCCCCCGACCCCGAGACCCGCAAGCAGCTCGACGCGAACTTCACCTCGCCGCAGCGCCCCGCGACCGTGCGCGACACGCCGAACCGCCAGGGCACGAAGACCATCATCATCACGGGCGACCGGCGGGATCCCGAGGACGAGTGACGTCCGGCGCGCGGCGGGGCCTCCACGACCGGTGGGCGTAAGGTTCCGAGGTCGAGCTCGTTACCATGGCCGCCCAGATGCGGTTCTCCAAGGGGATTGGCTCGGTCGCCGTGCTCGCGCTCGCCCTCTCGACGCGCGAAGCGGTCGCTGAGCCGAGCGACGGCTTCATCACGGCGAGCGCCATCGTCGGCACCGCGTTCGGGCTCGCCGACATCGGCTTCTTCGCGTACGACATCGTCCAGGCGAACGACGAGACGGAGCCGACCGAGGGCGCGATGATCGCGCAGAGCCTCGTCACGGGACCGCAGGCCGCCGTGGGCGTCTTGATGATGACGTTCGGCCAAGTGGACGAGGACGGTGGGCCCGCCATCACCCTCGCGGCGCTCGCGCCCGCGACGCTCGCGAACGGTCTCTTGACGTTCGGTGCGTGGTCCCTCGAGGGCTCCCGCCTCTCGGTGGGGACGCGCCTCGGGATCTCGATGATGATCGGCGCAGACGCCGCGCTCACGACGGGCGCGCTGACCGCGTCGATCATTCGGCCGCACTACGCGACACCCTACCTCGCGGTCCCGGAGATCATCCTCGGCTCCGCGCAGGCGATCCCTTCGTTCGTGATGGCGGCGCGCGATCCGAGCCACTTCGGCTCCTGGATGGCGCTCGGGATCTGGACGAGCGCGCTCACGGTCCACGGTACGCTCTCGCTCGTCGCGAACGTCGCGGGGATCGAGCGCGAGAGGAGCTATTCGTCGAACCAGCCCGCGGCCGCTCGCGGCGCGCGCGCGACGTGGACGGCTGCGCCCGCGCTGATTCGCCCGCCGTGGCGCATGGACGGTGGAGGACACTCCCCCGGCGTGCTCTTCGCTGGCCAGTTCTGATCCGACAACCACTCGATAGCATTGGGAACGAAGGCCGAGCTCATCCGTGCGCTTCGGGTCCACGCTTGCGCTCGCCCCGGATCGGGGGGATTTCCGTTCCGTTGGCTTCTTCGTCACACGGGACCGCGAGCGGAGATCTCATCCGCGTGGAGGACGGCGCGTCGGTCGCGATCCTCGACGCGCGTGCATGGCCGATCGTCGTTGCGACGTGGTTCGACGAGCCGACGGAGGCCCTCGTGCGTCGCTACTTCGAGGCCCACGCGGTCCTCCTCGAGCGGGCGCGATCTCTCAACGAGCCGTTCATCCTCGTCACCGACACGTTCGCGACGAAGCAGCCCTCCGCGAAGGCGC
The DNA here is from genome assembly GCA_046351395.1 of Polyangiaceae bacterium. Lineage (GTDB taxonomy): Bacteria > Myxococcota_A > Polyangia > Polyangiales > Polyangiaceae > CAYYKK01. The sequence continues at coordinate 270,819 of JAXLYP010000007.1, read as the reverse complement.
GCAAGCTCATCGCGGATCTCACGCTCGCCCAGCCCGACTACACGGCGCGCCTCACCGTCGGCAGCATCATCGTGATCGAGAGCGCGATCCTCCGCGGCGTCGTCACCGCGCTCCAGTGGATCCTCCCCCGGATCGGGGACTCGGAGATCGTCTCGAACATTGCGGTCGCCCTCGAGCGCGCCCTCGCCCTCCTCGATCGGCGCGGGATCGCGCGGCCCAGCGGGTTCTCCTCGCGTAGCTACCAGCGGCCCACGAGGAGCTCCGGGAGCGGGGCTCGCTGAGCCGCGCTCCCGCGACGCGCGGTCACTGCGCCGCGGCCTCTCGAGACGCGGGCTCGCACTCCTCGGCCACCTCCGCGACGTCCGACGCCGCGCCCGCGGGGATGGTTCCACGATAGACGGTGAGCTCGGGCGCGTCGGCGTCCCAGACGATCTCGAGCATCACCGTTTGGACGTTCGTCGACACGGAGTTGACGTTCTCGGCGCCCTGAAAGCGGCTCCCGGCGACGGACGTGTACGCGATCGACAGGCTCGCCGCGGCGCCGGGCTTCACGACGGACGAGATCATCGTGAACGGCTGATCCCCCGAGAGCGGAGCGTCCGCCGGGTCCCCCGAAGATCCCACCCACACCGAGGGCGGACCGATCATCGTCACCCGCTCCGTGCGCTCGGCCGCGCCGAGCGGCGCGTCGCAGGCGGAATCGCAGGACCGAAACACGTACACCTGGTGCGGGACCACAGCCTTCGCGGCCACCTTCCGGCGAGACGTCGCGACGCCGCTCATTCTCTCCGCGCCCGGATCGCGGAGCTCTCCAGCGAAGCGGACCACGAACAGCGCGTCCGAGCCGGACGGGCGCGTGATCCAGGTCCACTCGTCGCGCGAGCCCGCGTCTTGTCCGCCCTCGGCCCCTCGGGTGCGCGCCGGTCGCAGGACCGTCGTGGCCGACGTCATGTTGCCGAACGACCAGAGCCGCCGCGGGTGCGGCCGCTCGTCCGCTGCACACTTCGGGGTCGACCACCCGCTCGTGAGCGGAAACGGGCCGCACGGGTTCGTGTCCGGTGGCGGATCGTCCCAGAGGCACTTCGTCGTCGGCACGCCGAGCAGCGGGATCGATGCGTAGTCCACCCCGCTCGCGGTCAACGACGCGCGCTCCGCACCGATCTTGCGCTGCACGAGCTCTTTCAGCGTGGGCGCGCTCGACGCGGTCGACGGCGCCTCGCCGTCGGAAGTCGACGGGGGAGAGACCGCGGACGAGCACGACGCGACGAGCGCCATGAACCACACGGAGGAGAGAATGCGAGTCACCGTCGGGGAAGCGTTACCGAGGTCCGCGCGACTGTCACGCGCCGAGCAGCGCTCTAGAAGTCCGCGGCGAGACCGACGACGACCGTCGACGAGCCGACGTGCATCGCGTCGGCGCCGAACCCCGTGAGGACGGCGTCCATCCACTCCCCGAACAGGTACGCGTGCGCGACGTCGTTCTCGTGGGCGAGGAGGTTTGCCGATCGCGGATCGAGCCAGTTGAGGGAGAGCATCCCGCCGATCGCGAAGTTGAGCCCCCACGTGATCCCGTTCCCCGATGTGCACCCCGCCGCGTCCGGCGTGTCCACCGTGCAGCCCGCACCCGCGACGCTCGTCCCCTCGGAGGTGCTGGCGTTCCAGACGCCGAGCGCGGGCCCGAACTTCAGGTACGGCACGATGGGGACGCCCGTACGCCGCTGGAGTTCGTCGAAGCGCGCGACTAGCGAGAGGTGCATCGGCATGATGCTGAGCGACGTGTCCTCCTGGCTCGCGGTGTTCGTCCCGGAGATCAGGGCCTTCGCGCTCGTCGCCGTGTAGCCCCAACCAAAGCCCGGCCCGATCATCCCGACGTACGGGATGCGCAAGGGCATGAAGTCGAACTCGAGCCCAAAATAGAACTGCGGACCCGTGCCGAAGACCCTCTCGTACGGCCCGGGCGCGGACGAAAACTCATCGTCGACCTGAGGCCAATACGGGCCGAACCGGAGCTCGGCCGCGAACATCGTGTTCTTCGTCTCCGCGTCGGTCGGGCGGGAGTCATGGCGCCAATCGTTGTCCGCGATGCGGCCCTGCGCGAAGGCGGAGGCGGGTGCGAGCAGCCCGACGCACACGATGGATGAGGCGACGATCCAGGGGCGTTCCATCATCTCTTGGTGCTCCGCGCGCGACGCGCGGCGAGGGCGAGGCCCGCGAGGCCGAGCCCGAAGAGCCCCGCTTGGCCGACGAGACCGGCGCCGGAGATGCTGCACCCTCCGCCCCCCGTGCCGCCCGCATCGCGGTAGGTCTGGAAGAAATCGTCGACGGGCGCCGGGGTCCCGCACGCGAGCTCGCTCAGCGCGCCCACGTTGTCGAGCACGTCGTGAGAGGCGACGGCGACGGCGTAGGTCGTGCCGTTCGTCAGGCCCTTTGCGTTGGCGGTGGCCGACGACTTCGCCGCCGATCCGCAGCTCACGAGGGACGAGTCCGGGACCTTGCCCGGGACGAGGACGCTCGAGCTACACGATCCGCTACCGCCGCCGCCGCCGCCCCCTGCCCCCGTGGTCGTGACCCCCGAGGTCGCGGAGGTCGTTCCGGCGGGAGGGTCGCAGTAGACCGTGAACCCGTCCACGTCGCTCGAGGAGGGGGCGGTGTAGTCGACGACGAGCAGGCCATCCCCGAGGCCCGCGGTCACATCGGTGGGCGGACCGGGGCCGAGCATGTCGAGCTTGCTCGTCCACGTGCCCGCGTCCGTGGCGTCCACGTCGGCGCCGTTCGCATCGATGAGCAGGAAATAGAGGGAGAACGTGCGCGCGGCGGTGTTCGAGTTGGAGTCGATGCACCCGCTCACACCGTCGAACTTGCCGGCGATCTCCGCCGAGCTGATCGCCACCTTGAGCGTGTCGTCCGGGGCCTTGGTGGTGACGAGCACGCAGTGAGACGCCTGGGACTGGGTGCGATCCTCCTTCAGCTTGCAGTCGAGCGTCGAGTCCTCGGCGAGCCAAACCTCGAGCTGCTTGCTGCCGAAGTCCGCGAGCTTCACGTCGAACGTGAAGAGGTCCTTCGCGTTCTCGCAGTCTTTCCGGCTGATCTCGAACTCGTGACCCGAGGGGTGCTTCGCGTCCGGCCGATCGACGACCGACTGCACGGTCACCTTCGCCTGCGCTGGCAGCGCGACGACGGCGGTGACGAGCGCCGCAGCGAGCATCGTACGAGGGGTTCGGCTCCGCATGTTTTCGCCTCCGCCTTTCAGCACACCACGTGCCAGGGTGTAAAGCACCGAGTCATCCGCCCAACCCACGGAGGTGCTCGACGAAGACGCCCGCACCCGCTGACACTTTGGCACCGCGACCGGCTCCGCCTGCCTGTTTGGCTCACCCCGCCGTGCGCAGCGTCGGGAAGCGATCTTCGTCCCCGAGCGCGTGCGACGCCGAGTCGCCGACGTGCCTCGCCCATGTCTCACCGGACTCGAGCGCGAGGTTCGCTTCGCCCCCCTCGGCGAGCTCGATGAGCTGCTCGAGGAGTCGTCGGTAGGCGTCGAGCGAGCCGAGCGGGATGTCTCCCTCGAAGGCGAACCGGATGCGCCGTTCGTCGATGAGCCACGCGTCCGGGGCCTGTTGGTCGATGTCGGTCTGGGCGCGCTCGAGGGCTGAAATGAACGCCAAGCGAGCGCTGTCGGAGAAGACGAGCTCGGCGAACCCACGGACCTTCATGTTGGCTCGACGCTACCACGTCGCGTCGGAGACGTGCCGCGCGGAATCCGGGGGGGACGGGTCCAGCGTGCAGCGCCCCCAGAAAAGCGGGGAACTCCCTCTGGCGATCGCCGTATCCCGGGCGGGTCGGCCCTCGACGTCCCCCCTCACCGGCGCCATCATTGGGGGACAAGAAGCTCCCCTGCGGTTTCCCGTGGAGCTCTTCTCGAGGTCCCCATGTTGCACACCCTACGAAGGCATTTCGCCTACGCCCTCACGGCCCTCCCGCTCCTCCTCGGCGCGACGCACGCGTACGCCGACGACGACGTGGAGGAGGACGACACGGAGGAGGTGGACGACGAGGCCACGACGACGATCACGATCGACGGCGGGTACTCCGACACGGATCCGAGCGCGGTCACCATCTACACGAGCGACCTCCAGCCCTACGGCGCGTGGGTCGAGGATCCGCGCTGGGGCACGGTCTGGGTGCCCAACGCGACGGTCGTCGGCGCGGACTTCGCGCCCTACCAAACGGCCGGCCACTGGGAGATGACCGTCGACGACGAGTGGCTCTGGGTCAGCGACTACTCGTGGGGCTACATCCCCTTCCACTACGGCCGGTGGGTTTGGATCGATCAGACGGGCTGGGCCTGGATCCCGGGCCGCGCGTACGCACCCGCATGGGTCGTGTGGCGCACGGGCGAAGCCGGGTACATCGGCTGGGCACCGATGCCTCCCGCCTACTATTGGATGGGCGGGGTCTATTACACGTGCACGCCGCCCGTCGCGGCCTACGTGTTCGTGTCCACGACCTACGTCTACGAGCGGAACGTGACGACGTACGTCTATCACGACCGCGCCGACGTCCAGCGCGCCGTGGACGGGACGCATCAGCACCAGAAGAGCACGCCGCACTACGGCCCGGCGCAACCCAGCCCGAAGGACGCGCACGTCAACGTACCGCCGACGCGCGGCACCGCGGATCCCAAGGCGATCTCGTTGTCGCGGCCGGCGAACAACACGAGCGTGAGCCCCGCTCCACCCAAGAAGAAGGCCGCTCCCGCGACGAGCGGCGGCGCGAGTGGAGGAGCATCGGCTCCCCGCTCCGCGCCCTCGAAGAAGGGCTCGGCGGTCGTCGTGCCTTCGCAGACGACGTCGACTCCGAAGGTCGTGTCCACGCCCAAGGCCGTCTCCACACCGAAGACGTCATCCACGCCGAAGGTCGTCTCCGCGCCGAAGACCGTCTCCACGCCCAAGGTGGTCTCGTCCCCCAAGGTCGTCTCCACGCCGAAGGTCGTCTCCACGCCGAAGGTCGTCTCCACACCGAAGACGTCGTCCACACCCACGGTGATCTCGACCCCGAAGCCGACGGCGCCGAAGGTCGTGAGTCCGAGCGCGCCCTCGAAGCCCGTCGTCACGACGCCTGCGCCCGTGATCCGAAAGAGCAGCCCGACCGTCCATCGTGGCTCGAAACGCTGAGCCGAGGAGATCTCTCGAAATGTCGCGCTTTCTTCGTGCCCTCGCCCTCGCTGCGGCGCCGTCCTTGCTCGGCGGGTGCATCATCGTTCACGACACGAACGACACGCCCCACAACACGTCTCCCTCCACGCACGTCGACGCGGTCGACATCGACGTCGCGCCCGGGGAGATCGTCACCGACCCGGGAGAAGGCGCGTCGATCATCGTGGAGTACGCAGGGAACGGCGTGTGGAACGTCCGCTTCACGTGCGACTCGAAGAACCACGGATACGCGTGCCACTACGATCTCTACACCCGGAGCCCCGGGATCCGCATGCTGCAGGACCACGACCTGGAGGATGGCGACTACCTCGAGGAGTACGGCGACCAGCTCCACGCGTCGTTCGTGACGGACATCGACACGGACGGCTTCTCCTTCGACACGCCGCTCGGAGAAGAGGTCGAGATCGAGGCCTACAACGACGGCGACAACGCCAACAACGTCATCTTCTGGATCGGCGACGGCGTGCTCCACAAGGAGGGAGCCCCCACGAACCCGACGGTGTTCATCCCGCCCCCCGGGCAGTGAAGGGCAACCCGCAGCTCGAGCGACTCGCTCCGCCGTGCGGGCCCCGCCGCCCACCTGCTACTTCTTCGTGAGCGGCTCGCCCTCGGTGCTCCACACCGCCGCGGGCTCGAAGCCCGCGGCGGTGAGCTGAGGGAGGATGGTCGCGGAGTCGCCGACGATGACGAACGTGCACTCGGCCGGATCCACGTGCGAACGCGCGAGGGCGGCGAGGCCGTTCTTCGTCGACGCCTGCCGCTTCTGGGTGGCGACCACGTCCTGGTTGCTCGGTAGTCCGAGCGCGGCGAACGTGGAGAAGCGACCCGACGCGCCGCTGCCCGTCTCGTACGTCTCGACGAGGTCGGCCCGATCCTGCGCCTTCACCTTCTCGAACTCCTCGTCCGTGAGGCCCTTCTCGGCCATGAGCTCGAGCTCGTGGAGAATCTCGGCGGCGGCGACGCCCGTGACCTTCGCCTCGACGGCGGTGCGCACGTAGAACATCCCGACGTTGCGCGTCGACGCGAACGCCGAGCCCGCGCCGTACGTCCACCCCTTGTCCTCGCGGAGGTTGTGGTTGAGGCGCGACGTGAACGAACCGCCGAGCGCGGTGTTCACGAGATCGAGCAGGGGACGATCCGGATCGCTCATCGAGACGCCCTCGCGCGCGACCATGATCATCGACTGCACCGCCTTCGGCCGGTTGACGACGATGAGGCGCGGGCGCTCCGAGCGGACCTTGGGCCCGGTCACGCTGACCGCGGCGAGCGGCTCGCCCTGCGGCTTCCAGTCACCGAGGTGCGTCGTGAGGAGCGCCTCCACCTCGGCCTTGTCGATCTGTCCGACGATCACGAGCGTCGCCTTGTCGGGGCGCCACACGGCTTGATGGAACTTCTTCACGTCCGCCAGCGTGATCCCATCGGCCTTCGAGAGGAGCCCGAGCGACGGGTGGCCGTACGGCGTGTCGCGGCCGAACATCGCGCTCTGCGCGACGAGGGTCGCGACGGCGCCGGGGTCGTCCGCGCGCTTCTTCAGCGCGTTCTTCCAGAGGCCCGCGACGCGCTTGAACTCCGTCGCGTCGAACGTGGGGCGCGCCACGACGTCGCTCAGGATCGCGAACGCCTTGCCGAAGTGTTGCTTCAGCGACGAGACGGACGCGAACCCGCCGTCGAGGTTCGACGCGACCGACAGGGACGCGCCGAGGTCGGCGATCGCCGTCGAGATCTGCACCGCGCCGAGCTTTCCAGCGCCCTCGTCCATCATGTCGGACGTGAGCGACGCGAGGCCGGGCTTGTCCTTCGGGTCGCTCGAGACGCCGTTCTGCACGACGAACGAGGCGGACACGAGCGGCAGGTCCGCGCGCTCGAGGAGCCAGACGCGGATCCCGTTCACCACGAACTCCTGCGGCACCGCGGGCGCGAACGTCTTCGGCGCCCCGAGCTTCGGGCGCTCGCCCAGATCGGACGGGTTCGCGCTCGGCGTCGCCGTGGGGGCGCTCGACGTCTCCGGGGCCGCGAGAGGGTGCGGCGCGCGCGCGGCGGAGCCCGCGATGCGCGTCGAGAAGTCGCACGCGGCGCCCAGCGCGAGGAGCGCGCCGAGCGAGAGCCAGACCCTGCTTCGCCGGATCACTTCGAACCTCCGCTCTTCTCGGCCGGCTCTTCGGGGTTCGGCACGACGTAGATGACGACGCGTTGATCGAGCTTGAGGACGCTCGAGGTCGTGGAGAACAGAGAGTCGCGCGACACGCCGCGGTATCGATCGAGATCGCGCTGGATCGAACCCGGATCACCGAGGAACGTCATGTAGCTGTTGAGCAGGCTCGCGCGCGCCTCCGTCGACTCGAGCCGGCGGACGAAGTTGGTCTCGAACGCGTTCTTCGCGCGCTCGAGCTCCTCCGGGGCCACGGGATCCTTCACGATCTTCGCGAGCTCCGCGTCGATCGCGGCCTCGAGCTCCTCCGGCTTCACGTTCGGGCGCGCCAACGCCTCGATCGTGAAGTAGCTCGAGAGGTCCTGCGAGCTCTGCCTCGCCGAGACGCTCTGGGCGAGCTCCTTGTCGTACACGAGCGTCTTGTAGAGTCGGCTCGATTTCCCCTCGACCAACACCTCGGCGAGGATGTCGAGCTCGGCGTCCCCCGGCTGGAAGCGCGCCGGGCTGTGGAACGCCATGACGACCTTCGGGAACTCGACGGCGTCCAGGATCGTCTCCCTCACGACCTTCGTCAGCTTCGCGGGCGGCGCGCTCGGCGGGGGCGGGGGCGTCTTTCCGCCCTCGAGGATACCGAAGTACTTCTCGATGAGCGCCTTCGTCTCCGTCGGTTCGAAGTCCCCCGCGACGACGAGGGAGAGGTTCGAGGGCACGTAGTACGTCGCGAAGAACTCCTGCACGTCCTTCACCTGCGCGGCCTCGAGATCCTCGTGGGATCCGATCACGGGGTGATGGTACGGGTGGCCCTCCGGGTAGAGCAGCTCCGGCATGCGCAGCTCGACCTTCGCGTACGGCTCGTTCTCGCTGCGCTGGCGGCGCTCGTTGCGCACCACCTTGCGCTGGGCCTCGAGCTTCTCGGCCGTCATGGTCTTGCCGAGGGCGTCGAGCCGATCGGCCTCGAGGTAGAGCAGGAGCGGGAGCTCGTGCGCGGGGCCGACGTCGTAGTAGTCGGTGCGATCCTCGCTCGTCCACGCGTTGTTCCAGCCCCCGTCCCCTTCCATCCACGCGTCGTACTGCCCCGTGGGGACGCGATCGGTCCCCATGAACATGAGGTGCTCGAAGAGGTGCGCGAACCCGGAGCGCCGGTCGGCCTCGAAGCGCGAGCCCACCTTCACGATGATGTTCACGCTGACGATCGGGACCGTGTGATCCTCGCTGAGGATCACGTTCAAGCCGTTCGGCAGCGTGAACTGGGTGAACGGAATCTCGAGCTTCGGCGCGTCCGCGGCGCGCGCGGTCGAGACGCTCGTCGTCGACGCGAGCAGGGAGGCCGCGATGAGGCTCGCCGAGAGCCCCGCGAGGGCCGAGATCTTCTTCAGGGTGCGTCGCGTCGGCATGGCGCGAGAGACTTGCGTGCCTCGGCCACGAGCGCAAGCGGTCAGGCGCTCTCGTCGGGGTACGTGTCGCGCACCCGCGCCGCGAGGGCGACGCCCGGGACGGACGCAGCGAACGCGATCGAGAAATACAGGGGGAAGCCCGTGGCCTCGAGGAGGAACCCGCTCCCGAGGCCGAGCACGGTCGTCGCGATCGACATGAGGGACGTCGCGACCGCGTAGTGCGTCGTCCGGTGCGGTCCGCGCGCGAGCCGGAGGATGAAGATCGTGAGGCCCGCCGTCCCGATGCCCGCGAGGAGCTGCTCCGCGCACACCACGGCGACGATGACCGGCGTCGGGAGCGGCACCGCAGCGATCCACACGTAGAGCAGGAGCGCGACCGACTGCAGCACCGCGATGGGAAAGAGCGTCCGCGAGAGCCCCCGGCGCGCGATGTAGAGGCCCCCGAGCGTCGCGCCGCCGGCGGAGAGGAACGCTCCGAGAGTGCCCTGGAGAAGGCCGCGCATCGCGGTGTCGAACCCGAACGACTTCAGGAACGAGGGGTTCATCGCGAGCATGAGCGCGTCTCCCGCCCTGTAGAGCGCGAGGAACGCGAGCGTCGCCCCGATGCGAGGTTTCGCGACGAACGTGCGGAGCGTCTCGACGGGGGACGGGCGCGGCGCCTTTCGCGCGGGCGCGGCGCGCGCGACGGGGTCGCGCGTGAAGAGCGCCTTGAAGTGGAACGCCGCGAGCAACAACATGACGACGGCGCCGACCGAGAGGCCAAAGCGGAAATCGAGCAGGCCGGAGAGCACGACGAGCCCGCCCCCCGCGGCGAGCATCGCGCCCCGAAACGCGGCGACGCGGATCCCCGAGAGGCGCGTCTGCGTCGTCGGGTCGAGCATCGCCATGTAGTGCGCGTCGGCCGCGACGTCGTGCGCCCCCGCGAGGACCCCGACGACGAGGAACGACGCCGCGATCGGCGCGATGGACGTGCCGACCGCGAGCGCCGACACGCCGAGGATCGCGAGCGCGAGGAGGAGCTCGAACACCACGACCCACTGCCGTGGTGCGCCGAACCGTTCGATCACGGGCGCCGCGAGGAACTTGAGGTTCCAGGCCCAGCCGTACGCCGCCGTCAGCCCGACGGTCGAGGGCGCGGCCCCCATCGAGACGAAGAGTTGGGCCGACACCTGGTGGACGATGGAATACGGGAACCCCTCGGCGAAGTTGGTCGTGATGACCCACGGCAGGTCCCGCGCACGTCGGTCGGGGCGGCTGGCGCCGCGACCTCGTCAGTGCCGTCGGTCGGTGCTGCGCCCAGACTCGCCACCCGTCCACCAGTGCACCGAACAGGTTGAAACGCCGACGGATGCGCCCGATTTCGGAGAGGACCACGCGGCCTCGTCGCTGTGCTCCTCAGATGACGAGGAGTCGTTTTCTCGTGCTCGCTCCTCGGGCGCCCGCCTCTCCCTCGAACTCGAGCGCATTCGTTCGGGTTTCAACCTGTTCGGTGCTCTAGGCCGATTTGGGCGATCGGGGAAAGTTTTGGAGGAGGCTCGGGCCCCGAAGCCCTACGGCCGAGAGGCTATGGAGGAGCGCCGAGCGCCTTCGCAGCTTCTGCGTCCGCCGCGACGAGGATCCGCTCCTCGGCTTGCTGCGCGAGCTTCTCCACCGACTCGCGCTGCTGCTCCTTCGGGAGCTGGAGGAACGCGTCGAGGAACTCGGCCTCCCGACCCTTCTCGATCGCAGAGAGGACGAGGACGATCGGCACCGTCGGCTTCTCCACCTCCGAGAGCTCGAGGGCGCGCGAGCGGAACCGGCTCTCGCTCCCACCCGAGAACCGGATCGCGAGCTGCACGAGGAGGCCGAGGAGCAGACCGCCCATCACGCCGACGACGAACCAGTCCGCGTCCGAGCGCGCGACGACCGCAGCGATGAGACCGCCGAGCCCGCACCCGAGGACGAGGCCCGGCTCTCCTCCGTTCGGCTCCGCGGCGAGCCGCATGATCGCGGCCGCCTGAAGTCCTCGTTGCGGGGTCGCGGCCGTGGAGCGGAGCGCGATGAGCGCGGTCGCGCGACGCGACGACGTCGCCCGCAGGCTGAAGAAGTGCACGAGCAGCGCGATGAGCGAGATGAGCACCCCGCCGCCGATCGCCGCTTCGCGCCCCAAGAGACCGCGCGCGAGGGGCTTGCGGACGGTCGCGCTCTTCGCCTTCTCTTCGGCCGCGGCGGCGTCCGCTTCGGCCTTCTTTGCAGCGGCTTCGACGCTCGCCGTCACCTCCGCGATCGGCGCGTCCTTCAGGAGACCGTAGAGCTGCTTCGCCGCCTCGAGCCGCGCGGGTTCGTTGTCCTGAGGAGGCGCGACGATGGCCGCCGCCGCAGCGATCGCCTTCCATCCGGGCTCCGCCGAGTCACTCGGCGCGAGCGCCGCGCGGACGGGCGCGTCGCACTTCGCGAGCGACTGCGTGTACCCGTAGATCGCCTCCGCCCCGGGCCACGCGAGCTTCGTGTCGTCCTTGGGCGTGGGCTTCTTCTTCTCGACCGGCTTCGGCGCGCGCGGGTTGAACGGGGGCGCGGACGACGGAGGAGGCGCGGGGGGCTCGGGCGGGGTCAGCGCCGTCTCCTCGATCTGCTTGAACGCGGGGAGCTCCTTCGCCACGAGGCTCGCGAACTTCGGGCACTCCTGGAGGGCCGCCGCCTTCTCCTTCAGCGACTCCGCGGCCGAACGCGCCTCGGGGTCGGGGACGAGCTGCCCCGTAGCGGTCGCGAGGGAGGCCATCGAACCGCCGATGCAGGCGACGACGGCCACCGCGGCGACCACGATCCAGCGGACTTCTTCGCGCCGTGTGTACTCGTTCACCGAAGCTCGCTAGCGGGACAGACCCAGCAACGAAGCGGGGCTCGTCGATCCACGGCGTCAGAGTAGTACGGTTTCCCGGGCGAAGTGTACTTCCCTACTCCTCGTCCCCGGGGCCCGCCTGGAACTGCACTCCGGCGGGCACCGCGCCGAGCTGCGCGAGGAACTCGAGCCCGCCCATGGACTGGCCGATCGCTGCTTGCATCTGGAATTGGAGGATCGTGCCGACCGGGTACATCGACTTGGGCGGGAGCTCCGAGACCCCCTTCGCGACCGCCGCATACCCCGCGAGCTCCCCCTGGTCCGGCGCGCCCGGAGGCCCGTCGATCTTCGCGTTCGCCGCGTACTGCCGGTCGTCGATCATCAGCGTCGCGACGTCCCCCGTCACCTTCACGACCTTGAAGACCCGATATCGCACGACGTCCATCCCCATCGACGAGACGCGGTCGAGCACCATGAAATACCCGCCGGTGCCGATCGGCTTGTTCGGCGCGGGCACGTAGTCGGTGCTGAGGATCTCCTCGATCGCCGAGAGGACGAGGTGCAGGCGCTGGTCCGCGCCCGGCCCAAGCACGCTGCGGAACGCGGTCGGTCCGATGCTGCTCACCGTGAAGACGATCGAGCTGCCGTTCAGGCCCGCGGCGAGCTCGGCCTGGGCCGGCGTCACCGCGGCCGCGTCCGCTTGCACTTTGGCGTCGCTGATCGTGACGAGCATCCGGACGCTCTGCTCACTCGACGGCACCACGGGCGGCGGCCCTGGCGGGATCTCCATCGCGGCCGAGCCGCTCGGGGCGGCGGACGCCGAGCCCGCTGGCTTGGGTGCGCCCGCGGCGGGGCGCGCCGACGGCGACGCGGAGGCCGGAGCTTTGGGGGCCTTGGGCGCGCTCGAGGGCTTCGCGCTCGCCGACGAGCTCGCCGCCGGTGGGGGCTCGGGCGGTGCCTCGCGCGGCTCCTCCTCCCCCGGGTTGAGCGGGCGCATGTGGAGGATCATCCCGAGCGCCGGAACGCCGATGCTCCGCTGCCCCATACTCACCTGGAGCGCGAGCGGGATCTTCCATTCGCCCGCGAGGACGTAGCTCGAGAGGTTCACCTTCGGGCTCGCGCCCTCGTCGAACACGGTGACCTGCGGCGCGCCCCTTCTCACGATCTTGTCCGCGTCCCCGGGGGCGAAAATCCCCTGCGGAGGCGGTTCACCGCCGAGCTGCGAGCTCGCGGAGCTGATCGCCGAGGGCGGCGCGCGGAGCGCCTTGCCGATCTTTCCACCGAAGTTCGCCATCGCGTCCGCGCTCGCGCTGCCGCTGCCGCTGGCGCTCGCGAGCGCGCCGTCCGCCGCCTTGTCGCTGCACGCGCCCGCGACCGCGGAGCCGAGACCGAGCACCAGGACACCGAGGCCCAACGCGACGTTCCTCGCGAGGGCTCTCCACCGAATCGTCATGCGGGCGGTCTACTCAAGAAACCGAAGGACCGCCAGTGCCGTCCTTCGCCGAGACCGCGCGAGAGATCCACGCGTCGACGTCCGCTACGTCGGGCTCCGCGATCGCGCCCTCGCCCGCCCCCACCGAGAGGCGGAGGAGCCGAGGGCCGACGCGCCCGTAGAAGCCATCCGCCCCGGCCGGCGGGTCGACGACGGTGAGCGTGCGCGTAGCGAGCGCGGCCGCGTCGCGCGAGCGCGCGAGCTCGATCTCGAGGAGCCGACGAAAGAACGGCTCCGTGTAGACTCCGTCGCCGACGAGGGCCGAAGCGTCGCGCTTCGCGACGAGCGCCTCCGCGTGCTTCGCGCAATGCTCGAAGAACCGCACCTCGGTGGCGGGCACCTTGCGCCCCTCCCCGGACGGTCCCTGGCCGAACTGGATCGCGCAGAGCGCCCCCACGGCGAGATCGCCCTCGGGACCGTCCGCGCGCGGACCGACGCGCAGCGGGACGCCCACGTAGCTCCGCGCACCGTATTTCGTCGCCACGAGCGAGCGGCGGAAGAACGCCTCGCGGCGCGTGTCGTGAACGACGAACGTGGTGTCCGCGGAGACCGTGTGCGTGCAGAACGACAAGCAGCGTGGCACGACGTCGACGTTGCCAAACTCGCTCGGAAAGCCCCGATGCACCCGGTGGATCGTCTGCCCTCCGCGGACGACGCTCACGAACAGCGCCCCTTCGGGACGAACGGCGCCATCCGCTCGAGCAACGCAGCGATCTCTCGGTCGACGTCCTCCGCTTCGGGTGAACCACCGAGCGCGCCTCCAGCGTGGAGCTCCGCGATGCGTCGCTGCCGCTCCTCGTCCACGGGCCCGACCGAGTGCTGGTCGGCGAGGACCTCGCAGAGCGCCCGCGGCGGTGGCGGCGGCTGCTCGGCGCGAACGACCTTCTGAGCGGACCGGAGGAGGCGCGCCCGGAGCGCGTCCGACGGCTCGACCTCCTCCACCGAGGCCGCGAACATCGGCGTCACGTCCGTCGCGTTGACCAGGGCCCGGCGCTCGGCGAGTGACCCGCGCGCGCGGCCGTGACGAGCGCCCGTCCTCGACGCCCGCGACGCGGGAGAGGAGCGCGCGGGGTCGCGACTCCTCCGCGTCGCCGTCGGCGAAGGGCTCTTCGGTCATCACGCTCGCGGTCGACGTCATCCGTTCACCCAGCTCGTCAGCTACGTTCGAGGACAGCGACTGGTCGCATCTCTTCTGCCATGGCTCCCGGTTCGTGGCGAGCGCTTCGTTGGGGTAAAGGTGCCCCCCTCTCGATGCCGACCCCTCTCCCGATCGACCCCGTCCTGCCGGAGATCGTCGAGGCCGCGCGATCCCGCGGGACGGCCGTGCTCGTGGCCCCTCCGGGCGCCGGCAAGACGACGAGGGTCCCGCGCGCGCTCGCGGAGCTCGGGGATGTCGTGGTGCTGGAGCCCCGGCGCATCGCCGCGCGCGCGTCGGCGGCGCGCGTCGCGGAGGAGATGGAGGTGCGCCTGGGCGCCGAGGTCGGCTATCAGACCCGGTTCGAGCGCGCGTTCGGACCCGCTACCCGGATCCGCTTCGTCACGGAGGGCATCCTCTCGCGGCGGATGCTCTCGGACCCGACGTTGCGCGGCACGCGCGTGGTCATCCTCGACGAATTCCACGAGCGCCACCTCGCGACGGACGTCAGCCTGCGCGCTCTCGCCATCTCCGGCGAGGCGCCTGACCGGATCTCGTCGTCGTCGCCATGTCGGCGACGCTGGACGCCGCGCCCGTCGCGGCGTTCCTCGACGCTCCCGTCCTCGCGTCCGAGGGGCGGGCGTACCCCGTCGAGATCCGCCACGCCGAGCGGGCGGACGACCGCCCCCTCGCCTCTCGTGTGGCGAGCGCCGCGCGAGAGGTCCTCGCGTCCGCGCACGAAGGCCACCTCCTCGTGTTCCTCCCGAGCCGCCGCGAGATCGCCGCTGCCGAGGAGCGCTGCGCAGCGCTCGCGAAGGAGCACGACCTCGACGTCCTCCCGCTCCACGGCTCGCTGAGCGCGGCGGCGCAGGACCGGGCGCTCGCGCCGTCACGCCGTCGCAAGCTCGTCCTCGCGACGAACGTCGCCGAGACGAGCGTCACGATCGAGGGCGTTTCCGTCGTGATCGACAGTGGCGTCGCGCTCCGCGCATCCCTTTCGCCGTGGTCGGGTCTGCCCGCGCTCGATCTCGCGAAGGTCGGCAAGGCCTCGCTCGCGCAACGCGCGGGCCGCGCGGGCCGCACCCGCGCAGGCGTGTGCGTGCGCCTCTTCACGAAGGCGGACGAGCTCGCCCGGCCCGCCTTCGACGCGCCCGAGATCCAGCGGCTCGATCTGGCGGAGCCCATCCTGGAGATGGTGGCGAGCGGAGTCTCGGACCCGCTGGGGTTCCGGTGGTTCGAGGCGCCCGATCCCCGCCGCGCCGAGGCCGCCCTCGACCTCCTCAGGCGCCTCGGGGCAGTCGACGCGGGCGCCGGCGGCCTCACGCTGACCCCGATCGGCGCGCGGATGGTCGAGCTCCCGCTGCACCCTCGGCTGGCGCGGCTCGCGATCGAGGCCGAGGATCGCGGCGTCGCGCGCGACGGCGCGATGATCGCCGGACTCCTGGGGGAGCGGGACGCGCGCGCGCCGGACGGCCCGTACCGCGGCCCCGCGCGGAGCTCGGACGTCGTGCGCGCCCTCGACGATCTGGACGCCGCGCGTGAGCTCCGGCGCGACGAGCGCCGCGCCCGCGGGATGGATCCCCAGCGGTTCGAACGGGTCCTCAAGGTGGCCGACGATCTCGCGGCGCGTGCGCGCTCGAACGCCGATCCGCCGGGCTCTCCAGAGGCGCACGAGCGAGCGCTCCTCGCGTGCGTCCTCGCGGGGTACCCCGACCGCGTCGGGCGCTTGCGCCGCCCGGACGCGTCGACGGGTCGGAACCGGCTCGAGGTCGTGTTCGCGGCGGGGGGCACCGCGATCGTCGCCGAGACGAGCGCCGTCACGACCGGCGACCTCGTCGTCGCGGTCGACGCGGAGGAGCGCGCGATGGGCGGGCGACCGCGGATGTACGCGAGCGTCCTCTCGGCGGTGGAGCTCGATCAGGTGCTCGAGCTCCTGATGCCGTCCATCGAGGACGTCGCCGAGCTCCGCGTCCACCCGTCCACCGGCCGCGTCGAGGAGGTGCGGAGCCTGCGGCTCGGTCAGCTCGTCCTCGAAGAGACGATCGCGCGGCCCCGAGACGCGGAGGCCGCGCGGGAGCTGCTCGCCCGTGAGGCGCTCCGCGCGTACGGACCGAGCGGCGCGCTCGGGGCGCTCGAGCGGCGCGTCGCGTTCGTGAACGAGCACCGCAAGGACGCCCCCCTCCCCGCGCTCGACGAGGCCGCGAAGCTCGCCGCGCTCCGAGACGCCGCGAGCGCGGACGGCACCCTCGCGGAGCTCACGCGGCTCGACCTCGACGAGCTCGTCGCCGCACGGATCCCCCGCGAAGCACGCGCGCTCCTCGACGCCCTCGCCCCGACGCACGTCACGCTCCCCGGAGGGCGTCGCGTGGAGATCGTCTATGCGGAGGGCGCGCCTCCGAGCATCTCGTCCCGCCTCCAGGACTTCTTCGGCATGAAGGACGGTCCGCGCGTCGCCGGGGGCGCGGTGCCCCTCGTGCTGCACCTGCTCGCCCCGAACTATCGAGACGTGCAGGTGACGACGGATCTCGCCGGGTTCTGGGCGAAGCACTACCCGGCGATCGCCAAGGAGCTCCGCCGCCGCTACCCCCGGCACCCGTTCCCGGACGATCCGCTCACCGCGACGCCGCCCGCGCCCCGCCCCCCGAGGCCGCCCCGCTGAGGGCTACTTGCGATCCATGAGCTGCTGCAACACGGCTCGGAGCAGGCGCTCGTCCACCGGCTCGATGAACGCCACGTCCCGCCCCGCGCGGGCCACCGTGGGGTTCGCGATCGACGCGCCGACGCCGATGGAGAGGAGGATCGACATCCCCGGGCTCACGTTGCCGACGTTCGCGAGCTGCCCCACGGCCACGTTCGCGCGCTCCTCCGTCTCGTAGGTCAGCGCGCCGACGATGTTCGCACCCGGGGGAGAGAACGTCCCGCGGGCGCGCAGGAGCTTCGCCCCCTGGAGGAACGGGAACGACCCGCTCGAGAGATCGAGCGCGGGCGTGCCCGCCGCAGCGGCGGCAGAGGGGCGCTTCGAGAACCGGCCATCGGCGTCCGTGTCGTAGACGCTCTCCGCGCCGAAATCCCCGACGAGCCCGAACGCGGTCCCGGGGAGCCCGACCTCGGCGAACATCCAGCTCGGGATCCCGCGCGTGATGACGCGCTTGCGGAGACGGTCGAGCCCCCGCCGGATCCCGGTCTCGTTGCCGAGGAGCATCGTCTGCGGGGAGAGCGCGGCGAACCCCACGTTGCTGATCGTGTAGATGTCCGAGTCCGCGTACCGCGTCTTCACGAGCGGGCTCGCGCCCCCCGCCGCCGCGCGCGCGTCCGCGGATCGCGCGATCGCCGCGAGGTCGAAGTTCCCCTGCATGATGCCCGCGAAGTCGAGGCCCTGCATCGCGTACACGCCGCCGTAGATCCGCGCCGCGTCGCGCGTCGGCACGAAGTTCGACTCCGGGCCGAGCGGCACGAACGTCGACACGAGGCTGACCACGTCCGCCGACAGGCTCGAGCGGAACGCCGCCTGGAGGTCGAGGTACGCGAGCATGACGGGATCGGCCGGCAGCACCAGGATGGGGTCCGCGTCGATCACCGCGGAGTCCACCTTTCGGCCCCCCCACGGGACGAGCGC
This sequence comes from Polyangiaceae bacterium, assembly GCA_046351395.1. Classification (GTDB taxonomy): domain Bacteria; phylum Myxococcota_A; class Polyangia; order Polyangiales; family Polyangiaceae; genus CAYYKK01. Next base: position 253,002 of record JAXLYP010000007.1, on the reverse strand, counting down.
GTTCGACGAGCACCCCGCAGCGAGCGCCATCGACCCGGCGATCGCCGCGCGTCGAGAGATCCTCCTCGGGTTCGGACGCCGCGCCAACCGGCGCATCCTAACGGAGCTCCGCGCTCCCATCCATCCGCTATCCGCGCTCGCCCCGACCCGAGCTCACCTTCCGGCCGGCTCTCGACGCCCGCCGTTCGTCAGCCGGGCTGCGAGGAGACGGGGGGCTCCGCCACGTCGAGCGGGAAGGAGCCGATGATTTTGAGCATGCGCGCCTTCTTCTTCACGCCGTCGAGCGCCGACACGAGCGGGCGGTCCGTCATGTGCCCGGAGACCTCCACGTAGAAGAGGTACTCCCAACCGTCCCCCGCGATCGCGCGCGATTGGATGCGGCGCATGTTGCAGCCGCGCTCCTTGAACGCCTCGAGGATGTCGTGGAGGGCGCCGGGCTTGTCGTGGACGCTGAAGAGCACCGCGGTCGCGTCGTTCCCGGTGCGCGGGACGGGCACCTTCGACACGAGGCCGTATCGAACGCGGAGCTCCCCCTCGTCCGCGATGTTCTCGCGCACGACCGCGAGATCGCCCGGGATGCCCGTGAGGCCCGCAGGGACGATCGCCGCTGCGCCGTGGTTGTCGAGCGCGAGCTCCCCCGCCATCTGCGCCGAGCGCACGTCGAGCACGACGGCCTTCGGGAAGTTCGCGTCGAGGAACGCCTCGCACAGCACGTGGTGATGCGGCGACACGTAAATCTTCTCGACGTCCGCCGCGTTCCCCGTCCGGCTGACGAGGTCCAGCACGTGCGAGATCTCGCGCTCCCCGACGAGCGTGAGGTCGTGCGCCGCGATCGCCTGGATCGTGGCGAACGCGAGGCCCTCCTTGAGCGACTCGTAGGGCACGCACGCGAAGTCCGCGCGGGATCGCGCGACCTCGTCGATCGCCTTCTCCGGAGTCTCGGACCGGAGGAGCTGCGCGCGCGACCCGAAGTGCTCGAGCGCGGCGATGAACGCGAACGCGCCCTCGCTCCCGACGCACGCGACCTTCGGGGCCACCTCGTAGACGCGGCACGCCGAGTCGATCGCCGTGAAGATGGGCCGCACGCTCGCCGTGGGGAACGGCGGGGTGACCGCCGCCTCGAGCGCTCGGATGCGAGCGCCATCGAGGAGCGGGAGGTACTTCGCCGAGTCGCTCCTCAGCTTCACGAGATCCGCTACGACCCGCCCGCGCCGCTCGATCGCGCGGAGGATGTCCTTGTCGATTTCGGAGAGAAGATCGGTGAGCTCCTCGAGCTTGCTCTTCATCGCCAGGATGATGCTTCAGATCCGCGCCGAGGGCTCGCGCTTTTCACCGGTCGGGACGCCGCGCCTCAGGTGGTGGACGGCGTGGACGCGCTCGAGCTCTCCTTCGTCGTGGTCGAGGTGGAGGTCGACTCGGACTTCGTTTCGGACTTCGTCTCCGTCTTCGTCTCGGTCTTCGACTCGGCTCGAACCCTCGGACTTGCTGCTCCGAGGAGGAGTAGAGGTCGAGTACCAGCCGCCCTTCAGGATGAAGCCGGCGCCCTTCGAGATCTGGCGCTTCGCTGCTTGCGCCTTGCACGCGGGGCACTCGGTGAGGGGAGCGTCCTTGATCGACTGCTCCGCCTCCCACTCGTTGCCGCAGGCCTGGCAGGCGTATTCGTAGGTGGGCATGCTGCCCTCCTTTCGCCTCAGCGCTCCGAATGTCAAGACTTGTGCACTCGACTGACCGCGTGTACCGATCGACAGACACCACGTGGCAGTACGTGGCAAGCCGTGACGATATACCCCGCTCGACTCATGCGTGAGTCCCGAGGTCGGGTGGAAGAGCGACGATGCACATCAAAAAGCTCGAGATTTGCGGGTTCAAGTCGTTCGTGGATCGAACCGTGATCCACTTCGACCACGACGTCATCGGCATCGTCGGGCCGAACGGCTGCGGCAAGTCGAACATCGTGGACGCGATCCGGTGGTCGATGGGCGAGCAGAGCGCCAAGCACCTCCGCGGTCGGGCCATGAGCGACGTCATCTTCGCGGGCTCCCAGTCGCGCGGGCCCCACGGGATGGCCGAGGTCACGCTCACGTTCGACAACACGGACCGCGAGGCCGCCCTCACCCTCCCGCTCGAGTACCGCGACTACGCCGAGATCGCCGTCACCCGGCGCCTCTACCGGGATGGAACGAGCGAGTACGAGATCAACAAGACGCAGGTCCGCCTGAAGGACGTGACGGATCTCTTCCTCGGCACCGGCGTGGGAACGAAGGCTTACTCGATCATCGAGCAAGGCAAGATCGGCCTCATCGTGTCCGCGCGGGCCGAGGACCGGCGCATGCTCATCGAGGAGGCGGCCGGCATCACGAAGTACAAGGCGCGCCGGAAGCAGGCCGAGCAGAAGATGGATCTCACGCGGCAGAACCTGCTCCGCGTGGGCGACATCGTGAGCGAGATCGAGCGCAACCTCGCCTCCCTCAAGCGCCAAGCCGCGAAGGCCGAGCGCTACGTGAACTACAAACGAGAGCTCGAGGACCTCGTCCTCCACGAGGCGAGCCACAAGCTGCTCGAGCTCACGGTGCGCTCTCAGGTCGCCGAGGCGGGGCGCGAGGCGATGGCCGAGGAGGAGCAGCGTACGCGCGCCGCGCTCGACACGGAGGACGCCGAGCTCGACGCGAGGCGGCTCGCGGCGCTCGAGCACGAGGAGGCGGCGGAGAAGGCTCAGGCCGACGCGTACCGGCGCGACAACGAGGTCCGCGCGCACGAGGCCGAGCTCGAGCGCGCGCGCGAGAAGTACCGGGTCCACACGGACCGCGGGGACGAGGCGCGCATGGAGATCGACGATCTCGAGGCGCGCCTCGGCGAGCTCCTCCGCGAGCGCGAAGGGCTGCTCGAGGCGCTCGCGCAAGCCGAAGAGGGCGAGGCCGCCGAGGCCGAGCGCATGCAGATCGAGGCCGAGAAGCTGGACGAGATCTCGGAGACGGAGCGCACCGCGAACGCCGCGGCGCAAGCCGTGCGGCGCGAGGTCGGCGAGGCGTCCACGCAGGTCGCCTCCGCCGAGGCGCTCCTCGGCGGGCAAGAGCGGCGCATCGCCGAGCTCGGGACGCGCCGCGGCCGCCTCGAGGACGACACGATCCGTCTGCGCGTCGAGCTCACCGAGGCGACCACCCGCCGGGATCAGCTCGTCGACGAGCTCGAGGGGCTCGTCGAGCGCAAGCGCATCTCCCTCGAGCAGAAGGCGGAGATCGAGACGACCCTGAAGACCGCGCGTGAGGGCGCGGTGCAATGGGAGAAGAACGTCGACCAGAAGCGCGGCGAGCTCCACCAGAAGCGGAGCCGACTGCGCGCGCTCGAGGAGCTCCACGCGCGCCTCGAGGGCGTCGGCCAGGGCCCGCGCGCCCTCATGGCCACGAAGGATCCCACGATCGTCGGCCTGGTCGCGGACCGGTTCGAGGCGCCCGAGCACCTCCCGCACGCGTTCGCCGCGGCGCTCGGTGATCGACTCCAGTGCCTCGTCGTCGAGGACGCCGACCGGGGGCTCGCGCTCCTCGAGGAGCTGCGGCGCACGAACAAGGGCCGCGGATCGATCGTGTCCCGCCGCCCCGCGTTCGTCGCGGGCGCGCGGCCGAGCGCGACGGGAGAGGGCGTCGTGGGGCGGCTCGTCGACTTCGTCACCCGCGACCCCGCCGACGACGCGCTCGCCGCGTCCCTCTTCGGGGACGTGATCGTCGTCGAGACCGCCGACGCCGCCGTGCGCCTCCGCCGAGAGGGGGAGCTCTCCCCGATCGTGACGCTCGAGGGCACGCTCCTCGGCCGGGACGGCTCCGTCGCGGGTGGCACGGGCGATCGGGTCGCGGAGGGCCGGCTCGCCGAGAACCGTGAGATCCACCAGCTCCACGACGCCGTCGCCGCGAAGAGCGCCGAGCTCGAGGCGCTGATCGCGGAGCACGACGCGTACCGCGCGAAGATGAGCCAGCTCGCGAGCGAGCTCGATCTCGCGCGGAGCGACGCGCATGAGGTCGAGCTGCTCGTCGTCGCGCGCGAGCGCGATCGGAAGAGCACCGAGGAGCGCGTCGCCACGACGACGCGGCGCCTCGAGGCCGTCGAGCGAGAGGCGGGCGAGGTCGTCTCCGCGCTCGAGAAGGCGGGCGAGGAGCGCGCCGCCGCCGAGGCCGCCCTCGAGACGGGGCGCGCGCGCAAGGAGCGCGCGGAGATGTCGCTCGGCGAGGCGGACGAGCTCGCGAACACGTGGCGCCTCGAGGTCACGCGCCAGCAGCACGTCGTCACCGAGCGCAAGGTGCTGCTCGCTCAGGTCCGCGCGCGCGCGGAGAGCGCTCGCCAGACCGTCGATCGCCTCGGCAAGTCGTGCGAGGAGATGCGCGGACGCGTGAACCGCCTCGCCGTCGACGAGATCGAGGCGGCGAAGGGCGCCGGTCAGTGCGCCGCGCGCATGGTGATCGAGCGCGAGTTCCTCGTCGAAGCCGTCGTCGAGGCGCAGCGCGCGGAGGACCTCTCGAAGCGGTGCCGCGTGACCCTCGAAGAGGCGCGCGCGGAGCTCGCCTCGCGCGAGGTCGATCTGCGGAGGCTCCGCCAGGCCGTCGAGGCCGCGACCGACGCGCTGCGCGCCCACGAGACGACGCTCGCGAAGCTCGAGATCGAGCGGCGACACCTGGTCGAGGGCGTGCGGGAGAAGTTCCGCGGGCTCGAGCTCGCGACCGTCGTCGGGGACTACCACAAGCGCCCGCTCGTCGACGCCGCCCACCTCGCCCGCATCACCGAGCTCGGCGATCTCATCGATCGCATGGGCCCAGTGAACATCGACGCCGTGCGCGAGCACGCCGAGGCGCTCGAGCGGCACACGTACTACTCGGGACAGAAGGCGGACCTCGAGAAGGCGCTCGCCGATCTCGAGGAGGCGATCCTCCAGATGAACAAGGAGTCGAAGCGCCTCTTCAAGGAGACGTTCGAGGGCATCAACCAGCGCTTCAAGGCCCTCTTCCCGCGCATGTTCCGCGGGGGTTCGGCGGAGCTCCGGCTCACGAACCCCGAGGACATGCTCGAGACCGGGATCGAGATCCTCGCGCAGCCCCCGGGCAAGAAGCTCTCGAGCATCGAGCTCATGAGCGGCGGCGAGAAGGCGCTGACCGCCGTCAGCCTCATCTTCGCGATCTTCCAGTTCAAGCCCTCGCCGTTCTGCATCCTCGACGAGGTCGACGCCCCGCTCGACGAGGCGAACGTCACTCGGTACAACGAGGGCATCCGCGCGATGACGGATCGCTCGCAGTTCATCCTCATCACGCACATCAAGCGCACCATGCAGTCCGTCGACGTGCTCTACGGCGTCACGATGCAGGAGCCCGGCGTGTCCAAGCTCGTCGGCGTGAAGGTGAACGACACCTCGGCGGGCCGCAGCGCTCGGACGTCCACCGCTGCTCCCCCGAACGAGGTTGCGGTAGCGTGAGCGCATGAGCGAGACGATCTTCTCGAAGATTCTGAGCGGCGCGATCCCCTGCCACAAAGTCTACGAGGACGACCTCGTCCTCGCGTTCCTCGACGTCGGGCCGCTCTCCACGGGGCACACGCTCGTGATCCCCAAAGAGAAGGTCGCGACCCTCGATCAGCTGTCGGACGAGTCGAGCGCCGCGATCGGCCGCGTGCTGCCGCGCATCTGCCGCGCGGTGAAGAAGGTCACCGGCGTCGCCGACTACAACATCCTTCAGAACAACGGCGCCCCCACTCACCAGGCGGTGTTCCACGTGCACTTCCACATCATCCCGAAGCCCAACGCGGACGAGGGGCTCGGCGTGGATTGGCCCGCCCAAAAGCTCGACGCGGAGGCCGGGAAGAAGCTCTCCCAGGCGCTCCGCGACGAGCTCGGATCCGCGTGACGACCGCTTTCGCGCGGGGGGTGCTCTAGCCCCCTGTCGGTCGGATCGCTCGAGCCGACGTCTACTTCTGGCTCGGCGTGCCCTGCACGAGGAGCGTCGCGATGCGGTTGCCCATCGCGGTCATCGTGCGGTTGTAGCCGAAGGTCGCCGCGTTCGGCTCGTCGACCTCCTCCTCGATCGTCGTGCTCGGCTCGCACACGCTGCCGACGACCGCCTTGTCTCCGAGGTCACGCATGACGGCGAGCTCTCGGAGGCCCGGATACGCCGCTGCCGCGACCTGCGTGCTGTGCATCGCGGGGTCACAAAGGGGGCTGTCCGGCGCGCTCTTCGCGCCGCAATTGGGGCCGTTCGGGAGGGGCGTCGGGAGGGGGAAGATGCACGCGTACTGGAGGTCGTCGGGCGCGAGGAAGTCGATCGTGCGGTCACCGCCGTTGCTGGTCGGGTCGACGCCGGGGCGCTTCTCGATCGACTCGATCATGTTCGGGTGGCTCGGCGGGACGTAGTTCGCCGGGTCACCCACGATCTGATCCCACTTGCCCTGCGCCTCGAGCTGCTCCGCGGTCAAGCTGCCCTTCGACGCGTCCGACGGATCGACGGCGATGAGCTGCCACGGGACGCCCACGATGCCGGCGAACACGAAGAGGCGCGGGTCGCGCCCGCTCGAGAAGAGCGGGTTGTCGACCCCGGCGTGCTCCGTATCTGGGACGAGGTCGTCCGCGCTCGGAGCGATCTTCGCCCTCGTGAACGCGTTCACGTACCGGCTCGTCGGGAAGAGGGCGTCGATCCCGTACTTCTGCTTTTGGTGGAAGCAGCGCAGGTTCACCGAGTCCTCGCCGGCCTGCGTGTTGTACTTCGGCGTCCCGTCGCACGCAGAGTCCATCCCGCACGACGGGTCGCCCTCGAGCGCGCAGCTGTGGCAGCACGTGCTGCTCGGATCGGTCTCGCAGATCGACGTCGGCTTGAAGAAACCGCTCGAGTTCATGAGCGTGTACCACTGCTCACCGGTCTTGAACGAGCAGTCGTTCTCGTCCGTCAGCATCACGACGCCCACGAGCGAGTCGGCGCGGAGGAAGTTCGCGCGTTGCTCGAGGAGCGTCGTGTCGACGCCGACGAGCGACGTCGGCGAGTACGGGTTGTTCGGATCGTCGTGCTGGATCTCGGCGTACGGCGCCGGATCGACGAGGAACCGGTACGCGGCCTCGAGCGGCATCTCGTATCCGCAGCCGACCTGGCCGACGCCCTGAACCATGTCGACCGCGGACGCGATGAACGAGTCGAAGTTCGTCTCGCCGCCGACGAGGTTCGGCGGGTCGAAGTTGAGGAACCCGTAGTTCAGGTACGTCGGCAGATCGCCCGATGGACCGCGCGAGACGAGGTGCCCGTGGTCGTTGTTCTGGTGCGCCGCATCGACCTGACACTGCTCCGCACCCAAGCTGCCGAGGCTCGAGCTGACGATGCCGAGGTGCACCGATTGGATCGGGTTGAACTCGCGATGGTAGCCCGTGGGGCACGCGTCGAGCGGCCCGGCGACGTGCTGCACGTGGGCCGCTCCGTCGACGCAGGGCGGATTCACGAGGCCATCGAGGAGGCGATGGATCGACTTCGAGAGGACGGCCTGCTTGTCCGCCATCGAGGCCGAGTTGTCGACGACGAGGACGAGGTCGACGTTCTGCACCTGCGGGACGGGGCCGAGCGGAGCGTCGCCGCCGCCGCCACTGCCCGGATTCGTGATGCCCCCGACGACGTTCGTGCACGCCGCGCCAGAGAGGATGGTGACCGCTACGAGCCCGCCCGAGAAGATTGATCGCCGCATCGCTGTTGCCTCCGTTGCAGCGTGGGTGGGGCGCCGCTCGGTTCGCCATCCATCTTTTTCAAAAGACTACTAAGCTTCTCTTGTACTCGTGATGCAAAACGAAGCGGGGACGCCTACGGGTTGCTCGAGTACGTCCGCACGCGCGACGCGAAGGGGCTCGAAGGGTGAGCCGCGAGGAACGCGTCCGCGTTCGTGCGCGCCGCGCTGGTGTTCCCGCTCGCGGCGAGCGCCTCGATCGTCAGCACGGCGCGGTCCTCGGACATGTGCCCTCCGCCGAACTGCTTCTGCATCGCGGAGAGGAGCGCCAGGGCGCCCGCCGCGTCTCCAGAGCGGAGCTTCGACCGAACCTCGGTGACGCCAGCGGGCTCGCTCGCGATCGCGCCCGGCGCCGGATCGGCCGCGGCGAGCGCCGACGCGGAGGGCGGCGGCGCGGCGACCGCCGGCGGAGCCACCTCGGGCCGCGTGGAGACCTGCGCCTTCGGCGGCGGCGCCGTGTCCGCGCTCGGTGGAGGTGGCTCGGAGCTCGCCAGCGCGGACGACGCCGACGCGGCGTCGTCCCGCGGGGTGCGCTCATTCGCCGGGGGCGTCGCTGCGCGCGCGTCGCTCGGCTGTGCCAACGAGGCGGAGGGGACCGCGGCGGGTGGGGCCGCGCGATCACGCGCGAGCTCCCGAACGCCGGACGCGGTCCCCACGACCGTCACCGAGCAGAGTCCGACGATCCCGAGCGTCTTCGCGATCCCGAGCTTCACGACGAGCGCCTTCGCGGCGCTCATCTTCACGGCCGTCCCCGCGCTCGCGGCTGCGCTGGTGCTCGCGCTCGCGCTCGCGCTCGTCGCCGTGGCGGCGACGGTCGCCACGGCGGCGACGCCGAGCGCGCCCTGGATCGAGCGGAACACGGCGTCCTTCGCGCCCGGGGGCGGCGCGTCGTCCAGGCCGGCGCGCAAGAGGGAGGCGCCGAACGGATCGCCTTCCGTGTCGAGCAGTCGAGTAGGTTCGCTCATCGCGCGGCTCCTGCGGTGCGTGCCCGCGCCCCCCCTGGAGGGGATGCGCTGGCGCGCTCTTGAAACTCTGCGCGCGCCTTGAGGCGCGCGGTGTGCTCCTGGAAGACCTCGCGGGCGAGGCGGAGGCGGGTGTAGACTGTCCCGAGCGGGATCCCGCAAATCTCGGCGATCTCTGCGGTCGACATCCCCTCCAATTCGAAGAGGGTGAACGCGGCGCGCTGCTCGAGGCTCATCGCGTCGAGGATGGTCTCGAGGACGTCGCGCGCCTGACGGCGCTCCGCGTCCGCGTGCACGTCCACCGACTCGTCCGCGGACGCGTCGATCGCCGCGTCGTCCGTGACGTGGCGCCGCTCCGCTGCGGAGCGCTGCCGATCCCGCGCGACGCGGAACGCGATGCCGAACAGCCAGGTGGTCATCTTGCTTCGCCCCTCGAACGTGTCGAGCTTGCGGTGCACCACGAGGAACACCTCCTGCACCGCGTCCGGGACGTCCGCCTCACGGACGCCGAGCCGCCGGAGCGACTTCCACACGAACGGAAAGTGCTCGTCATAGATTCCGCGAAAGACGCTCGCGGCGACGCCCGAGGTCGACGGCGTCGCGCGAGGCATGGGCTGCGACGAGGCCACCCCCGCGGTCTCCGCGGCTGCTTTCCTGTGCTCCAGAGGCATCCCGAGGTCTGCACAAAACGCTACCACCACTCGATGAGTGGAGGCTCGCTCCCTGCTCCATCTCGAAAAGAGCGACCGCTGGACGGCGGAAACGAGGGAGCGGCGCTCGAGCGCCGAACGGGTTCGGTGCACGAGAGCACCGAGCGGGTTCGGTGTTCTACGGGATCAGCGCGCGGATCCCCACGCCCGCGGCGGCGCCCACCGGGGAGGGCTCGAACGCGTCCTGCGTCGCGCCCCCGGTGCCGAGCCGCTCGAGGACGAACGTGGGTCTCGCGATCGGGACGAGGAGCTCCAGCCGCCCCGTGAAGCTGAGCGGACCGACGATGGCAGCCTCCGCGATCGCGGACGCGCCGAGCGAGAACCACGGCTCGTACGCGGTCGCGTTCTCCGCGTACCCGCGGCCCGTCGCGATCATCGTCCCGAGCGCGGGGAAGCCGCAGAACTGGGCGCCGAAAGACTGGTTGGCCACGTGGAACGCGAAACAGGCGGGGACGCGAGCGGCCACGAGGTGGAGATGGATCTCGCCTCCGGCGGTGGGCTCCACGTCCTCGATGAGGGTGAGTAGCCCCACGCCCACGGTGAGGTACGGCGCGATCCGCTTGCCTGGCGCCGGTCGGGTCGCGCGAAAGTCGAACCCGAGCTCGAACCCGAACGTCGAGGAGCCGACGACTCCCGCGCTCGTGATCGCCGACGCGTCGAACGTCGCGCTCGCCGTCGGTCGCTCGCTGTACTCGACGGGGCTCAGGGGCTTCGGCGGTGCGTGGGTCGTCGCGTCCGGGGAGATCACGGGCGCCGCGCGCGGGACATCGTCGAGGAGGAGCGCGATGCTCACGGCGATCGCCTCGTCGAGCGCGAGGCACGTCGGCCCGACGTCCGAGAACTCGCGGTTGCCGCTCGGCGCGTCCACCTCTTGGCTGCTCACATGCAGGAGCGCACGGAACCCCGGCCCCGCCTCGGCGCGATCGAACTGGAGGGTTAGACGCAACGATGCGTCCCCGCGGACGATCGCGTCGCGCTCGGCGATGCGGTTGATGCGTTCGCGCAAAGCGTGCGTGTCCTCACACCCCTCCGCGCCCACGCCCCGCTGCACGAACAGCGTCGCCGTGCCCGGTTCGGCGCGCACGGTCTGCGCGACGACGAGCGTGCTGACGACGACCGCCCACGAGGCGAGCGCACCGCACCGACCGCGCTCCATTCCGCGCGACTCTACCTCACGATTGCGCGTTCAGAGCGACCTAACTAGAGTGCGGCGCCATGTCCAAGGACGACGACGAGCAGGCGAAGAAGGGCGACGTAGAGAAGGCCGCTTCACCCCCGAAAGCAGCTCGCGACGAGTCCGACTCCGACGACGATCGTGACGAAGACGATGGCGACGCCGACGAAGGCGACGCCGACGAGCACGACGAGGAGAGCGAAGACGAGGACGAGGACGAAGACGAGGACGAAGGCGAGGACGAGCACGACGAAGCCGACAAGGCTGCGGCCGCGCCCGCTGCCCCCGCGAAGACCGCGGCGCCCGCGAAGCCGCTCGAGGACGTGTCCTCGGCGCACGAGAAGACCCGCGCCGCCGCGAAGGCCGCGCGCGCACCCGCGATCGCGCGGCCCCGGCCGGTCGAGGCGCCCCCACCCCCGCCACCCCCCGTGGCGAGCATGGGCAAGCGCATCTTCATCTTCGCGGTGTTGCTCGTCGGGCTGAGCGTCGGTCTCTACTTCCTCCCCCAGTCCGAGACGCCGAACGGCCCGCGGTTCAAAGTGGGGACCACGAACGAGGTCAGCATCTCCGTCATCCCGGAGGACGCCACCGCGCTCGCCTGCGCGTCGCCCCAGGAAATCAACGGAAAGAAGTGTGAGTTCTCGTCGAAGACGGACCGCAACGAGGGCCTCGACGACGCGAAGATGCTGAAGCCGTACACCGCGCTCGACGGCGCCCAGTTCCTCGCCGCCGGCCTCTGGTCGCAGCCATCGATGGACAAGTCGAAGCTCCCGGCGGCGGGCGTCCGCTTCGGTCTGAAGTGCAAGTACGTGGTCGATGGGATCGTGAAGTCCCCCTTCATCCGCTGGAACCCGACGCAGGCGTGGGCGGACAAGAACCCCGACTGGAACGCCGGCATCCTCAAGGACTGCGTCCAGGTCCCGCTCGACAAGTAGGACGTCTCACCGAGTTCCGCCCTCGGTCCAAATTCCGCGGACGGAGCCGCGGCCGAATCGAGCGCCTTCGGCGCGCTCAGCGAATTGCACCTGCATCGCGGATGCGGGCGCCGGCCGAGGCCGCTCGGGCGTCAACGTCGGGGCGCTGGCCTGCTAACGTTGGGGCGTGAGCGTCACCGCTCCTCCACCGACGCGCGCCTCCAGCCACTCCCGAGGGTGGATCCTGCCCGTCGTGCTCTTCGCGGGCCTCGGGGTGGCCCTGTTCGTCGCCTCGCGGGGCAACTCGAGCGTGTCCGCCGGCGTCACACCTCCCGTCGCGAGCGACTCGGAGAGCGCGCCGGAGGTCGACGACGCGCCGCCCCCGGCGAGCGCGTGGTCTCCCGAGGCGCGCGCGCTCCGTGGCCCCGCCCGAGGGGATCCGCTCGAGGGGTTCCACGCGGCGCTCGTGAAGCTCACGGCGGCGAAGGGACCGAAGCACGTGCGCGTGCTGTTCTTCGGCGACTCCCACACGCAGGGCGAGTCCCTCCCGAACGCCCTCCGCGAGGCGCTCCAGACGGCGTATGGCGACGGTGGCCCCGGCTTCCTCTACGCGGGGGACCACGCGCACCGGAACGACGCGTCTTCGCAGCGACTCGACGGCGCGTGGCAGATCACCCCAAAGGCGCCGTCCTCGCCCCTGAAGCAGGGCGACGGCGTGTTCGGCCTCGGAGGCATCCTCACGTCCGCGACGACCGGCACGGCGCACGTCGGGCTGACCCCGCACGTGGCGGGCCGGATGCGCGTCGACGTCTGCGCACGCAGCCCGAGCGGTCGCGGGCGAATCCTGGTCCATGCGGGGGCCGCGACCCCCTTCGCGTTCACGCCGAAGGCGGGGCCCACCCACGAGACCTTCGTCGTCCCCGAGCCCGGGGCCATCGAGCTCGAGGTGAGCGGGGACGCGGAGCTCTGCGGCGTGGTCATGGAGCGCGCCGACGAGCCCGGTGTCGTCCTCGACTCGCTCGGGATCGCGGGGGCGCGCTTCGGTACGCCGCTCGCGTGGGACGAGCCGACGTTCACCGCGGAGGTCGCGCGCCGCGCGCCCGATCTCGTCGTGCTCGAGTACGGAACGAACGAGTCCGCCGAGCCGACCCTGCGCCCCGAGCACTACGCGAAGGACGCGACGGATCTCATCGCGCGCGTGCGACGCGCGGCCCCGAACACGGACTGCGTCGTCGTCGGGCCGACGGAGATCGAGGCCAACCCGGACGCGGTCGCGGTCGTGTCCCCCGCGTTCGAGGCCGCCGCCGAGCGTGCGGGCTGCGCGTTCTGGGACACGTACCACACGATGGGCGGCCCTGGCGCGATGCACGCCTGGCGCACGAGCGACAACCCGCTCGCGCAGGCGGACGGGATCCACCTCACGGGCGCGGGGTACAAGAAGCTCGGCACGCTGCTCGCGGCCGACATCCTCTCGGGATTGAAGCCCGCAGACGCCGCCGCGCCGGTCGAGAAGTAGAACCGTCGAGACGTCGAGCGAAGGAGCGCGCGGCCGCGCGGCGACGCGCCCTCGGCTCAGTGCGGGATCACGTTGCCGAACCAGAGGCCAGCAAAAATCCCCGCGAGGAGCAGCACGACCACGATCCCGATGAGCGCGCCGTTGCCCCCCTTCTTCTCGGGCTGGGTGCTCGCGATCGGCGCCGACGTCGAAGAAGAGTCCCGACGCGTCCCGTGATCGGAGATGCGGGGCACGTCCGCGACGTGGAGGGCCGGCGGCGGCGCAGAGCTCTGAGCCTTCGGTTTGTCGCCCGAGGCGCCGCCGAGCAGATCGCCGTCGTCCTCGAGGGCGGCGAGGTTGCCGATCTCGACGCCCGAGATCGTCTTGCGCACGCTGATCTCGGTGTTCGTCGGCTTCGCGTGGGTCGCGGAGGAGTTCTCCATCTCGAGGGCCCAGTTGCCGATGTCCTCGAACCCGAGCGGCTCGTTCGGCTTCGCGGCCTTCGCGGCCGCCGCGCCCGCGCCCGCGGCTCCGCCCTTCTTGTCGTCCGTGAGCGACGTGAACTCGAAGAGCGCCTCCTCGATGAGCCGATCGATGATGCTCGACTTGTCGGGCTGCGACTTCTTGCGCAGCGCCATCGCCCCGCGGACGAGCTCGGCGATGTCGAACGAGCTCACCGGCCGCCCGAACTTGTAGAGGAACGCGGTGAGGTCGCGCCCCAGATCGCGCGCCGAGCTGTAGCGTGCGGAGACGTCCTTCGCCATGGAGCGGCGGATGATCCGCTCGAGCTCCTCCGGCACGTCCTTCCGGAACTGGGAGAGCGGCGGGATCGTCGCCTGTTGCACCTGTTTCACGGTCGCGAAATCGGTGTCTCCGAGGAAGAGGCGCTTTCCCGCGAGCAGCTCCCACAGGATGATCCCGGTCGCGAAGATGTCCGTGCGGTGATCGACCTCGCCGCCGAGCGCCGCCTCGGGGGAGAGGTAGCTGAACTTCCCTTTGATGATGCCCGGCTCGCTCTTCTCGAGCTGGCTCGACGCCTTCGCGAGGCCGAAGTCCACGATCTTCACCTCGCCGTACTTCGTGATGAGGATGTTCGGCGGCGACATGTCGCGGTGGACGATCTGCATGGGCTCGCCCTGCGTGCCCGTGAGCTCGTGCGCGTACGTCAGGCCCTCGCAGATGCGGACCGTGAGGAGCACGGCGATCTCGACGGGGAACTGACGGTTGTTGTTCCGCAGGTAGTCGATGACGGCCTTGAGGTCGGCGCCGTCGACGTACTCCATGACGATGAAGTACGCGTTGTCGCCCACGCCGATGTCGAACGTCTGGACGCAGTTCGAATGCGAGAGGTGCGCGGAGAGGCGCGCCTCGTCGAGGAACATCGAGATGAACCTCTTCTTGTTCGAGAGCGTCGGCAGGACGCGCTTGATCGCGACGCGCTTCTTGAACCCCTCGATGCCCGCGCTCTCGGCGACGAAGACCTCCGCCATGCCGCCCGATGCGAGGCGATCGATGACTCGGTAGCGCTGCTGCTGGTGCGCGTCGGCAGACATGTTGGATTCCTACACCAAAACGAGAATCGAATGGGGCGTCTCTCGGGGACTCGTCGACGCGCGCGTTCCAAAGCGTGTACGGACCGCGCTCACCCGCGGTTCCTCGGGGGAGCACCGCGCGACGACGGGAGGGCTTCGACGGGCATCGGAGGGATGTTCTGCACCGTCGGCGCCGGCGGCGGCGCGCTCCGGTGGTGCCACGCTGGGCGCTGGAGGCCCGCGCGATTCGACTGCGACTCCTGTCGGTAGAGCGGGAGCGTCAGCGTCACGGTGGACTCGTTCACGTCGAGCACCTGGGCGGCGAGCTCGCGCAACGACTCCGGTGCGCGCTTCAGCGTGGGCTTCGGTGGCGGGATCGTGTCGCCGCCCCGGCTCGGGACCGGCGTCTCCGCGAACGACGGGGGCGGCAAGTCCTCCGTCTCCTCCTCGAACGGGCCGTCCAACGCTTCGGCTGGGCCGCTCGCCGATCGAGCGGGCGGCCCCGTCTCCGCCGCGGCTTCAAGCGCTGCGAGGTCCGGCCGAGTCTCCACTTGGAAGATCATCCCGGTGCGGAGGAGCTGCATGCGACCCGTCGCGTCCTGCTTCACGAAGAGCGCGGCCGCTCCGAGGAGGAGCTCCCCCGCGAGTCCCCCCTCGAGCGTGAGATCGAGGCACGCGACGAACTGCGCGCCGATGCACTGCTTGATGTCCGGGGGCACCATCCCGGTCGAGGAGAGGATCCGGCGGCACATCCCCGCGTCGTCCAGCATGAAGCTGCAGCTCTTGGTGTGAACGGTGTACGCGATGTCGACCAAGCCGCGCCGAGTATAGAGGCTTTCGATCCACGGCCGCGCCGGAATGGGCGCGGCGACCGCGGCTCTCAGCGGTCCCGCTCCACGGCGAACGGGTAGACGACGCGCACGGTGCCCCCGTCCGGCTTGGGGAACGACAGGCCCTCGAACGCGCGCTCGAGGCACGCGCCGAGGCCGGACGCGCCCGCGGGCGCCGACGCGAGCGACGCGGTCGCGACCCTCCCGTCGAGGCCGATCGTGAACGCGACCGACACGCGGCCCTCGATCGCGGGGTCGATCTGGTGCGCGGTCGCGACGCACATCGCCAAGCGGCCGCGGCTCCCGTTGGACGACGCGCTGGATGGTCTCCGGGTCGAGCCGTCCGCCCATCGCTGCGCGCGCCGGCGCGTGCTCCCCGAGCGGCCGGTCGAACGACGCCGGCGCGGCTCGGTTCGGGGCGCTGCAGCGAACGCGGCGCCACCACGGTGACACCGATCCTCGTGGATCGCGCGGGCAGCGTCGGGACGTCCCCTGCCCGCTCCGAGCGCTCGTCGAGCGGCACGTCGTTCACCCAACCGATCCGTCGGAGCGCCGGCTTCGGAGCGCCCGACGTGCGCGCGTCGAGCCGCGCGAGGAGCTCCGCGCGATCCGCTTCCGCGGTCTCGTCGTCCGGATCCGACGTCGCGATGGAGGCGGCGAAGGCCGCGTGCGCGAGGACGCTGAGCGCGACGCCGAGGGCGACGCCGCCGAGCGCGCGCCGACGGCGGCTCGGCGCGCGCTCGCTGCACCGCGAGACCTCGAGGCAGAGGCCGTCGACGGTGTGCAGCGATCGGGCGCCGAGCGCGAGGGGCGCTCCGAACACGCCGAGCTCCTCCCCCCGGACGAAGAACGGCTTCGCGCGGCTCGAGCTCGCGCCGTTCGTGATCGTGGAGAGCTCGAGCTCCGGCGTGGGCGCGCCGCAGAAGACGTGGAGGACCGACTCACCGAAGCGAGTGATGACCTGGACCGATCCCACGCCCACGAGGGTTCAACACGGCGGCGCGCGGTCGAGTTGGGTGGGGCACCGAGATCGGTGGCACCGGGACCCACACCGTCGCCGGTCTCAGGGCGCCGAGCAGCTCCCGTTCGTCAGGGCTCCGAGTCCTTCTTCGCCGGCGCTCGGTCGGGGCTGTCCGCGGACGGCTCGCGCGCCTTCGTCGGCGTCTGCTCGCGCTCCTCTTCGGCGCGCGCGGCGCGCTCGGCCTCCTCCATCTTGACCCGGAGCTCCTCCTCGATCGCGACGCGCTCCGCCTCGACCTCCGCGGCGGTGGGCTCGTCGACCTCCTCGGGGACGAAGCACATCGCGGACAGGGGGGGCAGGTAGACCACGATCGAACGATCGAAGCCGTGGGAGGCGACCTCCTCGGAGACGACGCGCCCCATGTTCCCCCGGTTCTCCCCACCGTAGACCGCCGCGTCCGAGTTGATCCGCTCGAGGTACGCGCCCGCGCGCGGCACGCCGAGGCGGTAGCCGCTCCGCTCGACGGGCGTGAAGTTCGCGACGAACACGACGTGCGTGCCCGTTCGACGCCGCTTGAGGCGGGACTTGGGGAACCGAATGAACGAGGCGATGCTGAGGCGCGCCTCGTTCGCGTCGATCCACTGGAACCCTCGGGGGTCGTCGTCCAGTTCGAAGAGCGCGGGCGTGGATCGGTAGAGCGCGTTGAGGTCCGCGAGGAACGCGCGGATGCCCGCGTGCTTGGGATCCCCGAGGAGGGACCACGGCAGCTCGGCCTCGTGGTTCCACTCCGTGGTCTGACCGAGCTCCGCGCCCATGAACAGGAGCTTCTTTCCGGGGTGCGTCCACATGTACGCGAACAGCGTGCGGAGGCTCGCGCGCTGCCCGTCCGGCTCGCCCGCCATCTTCGAGAGGAGGGACTTCTTCAGGTGCACGACCTCGTCGTGGCTCAGCGGCAAGAGGAAGCGCTCCGAGAACGCGTAGACGATGCCGAACGTCAGCAGGGCGTGATTGAACGACCGGAAGAACGGGTCGAGCGCGAAGTACTTCAGGGTGTCGTGCATCCACCCCATGTTCCATTTCAGGTCGAACCCGAGCCCGCCCGCGTAGGCGGGCTTCGTCACGCCCGGCCACGTCGTCGACTCCTCCGCGACGAGGAGCGCGCCCGGGAAGCGCGCGTGGACGCGCGTCGTGAGCTCGCGGAGGAACGCGACCGCCTCGAGGTTCTCGTTCCCGCCGTACCGGTTCGGGGTCCAGTCGTCGTCCGTGCGCGCGGAGTAGTCGAGGTAGAGCATGCTCGCGACCGCGTCGACGCGGAGACCGTCCACGTGGAACTCGGAGATCCAGTAGAGCGCGCTCGCGATGAGGAAGTTCTTCACCTCGTTGCGGCCGAAGTCGAAGATGAACGTGCCCCAGTGGTGGTGCTCGCCGCGCCGCGGATCGGCGTGCTCGAACAGCGGCGTCCCGTCGAACCGGCCGAGCGCCGCGGCGTCCTTCGGGAAGTGCGCGGGCACCCAATCGAGCAGGACGCCGATGTTCTTCGCGTGGAAGCGATCGACGAGGTACCGGAGATCGTCGGGGCTCCCGTACCGGCTCGTCGCCGCGTAGTAGCCGGAGACCTGGTACCCCCACGACCCGTCGTACGGATGCTCCATCACGGGCAGGAGCTCCACGTGCGTGAACCCCATCGCCGCGACGTGATCGACGAGCTCGTCCGCGAGTTCGCGGTACGTGAGCCACCTCGTGCGGTGCTCGGGGAGGAGGGGCGGCTCCCCGGGCGCGGCCTGGCGCGGGCGGCGCTTCCAGGACGCGAGGTGGACCTCGTAGATCGAGAGGGGGCCCGCGTCCGGCCGCGCGCGCGAGCGCCGCTCGATCCACGCCGCGTCGCTCCACGCGTGCTTCGAGACGACCACGCGCGACGCCGTGCCCGGCCGCACCTCCATCGCGCGGCCGAACGGATCGCTCTTCTCCATCTTCGTGCCCGACCGCGTGAGGACCTCGAACTTGTAGAGCGCGCCGTCCCCCACGTCGGGGACGAAGAGCTCCCAGACCCCCGACGGCAGCCGTCGCATCGCCCCGCGCCACGGGGCCCACGCGTTGAAATCCCCGATGAGGCGGACCGCAGCGGCGTTCGGAGCCCAGACGGTGAAGCTCGTCCCCTCCACGCCTTGGCGGGTCATGGGGTTCGCGCCGAGGTGGCGGTAGAGCTCGTCGTGCTTGCCCTCGGCGAAGAGGTGCAGGTCGAGCTCCCCGATCGAGCTCTTGAAGAAGTACGGATCGGCGCGGACCTCCTCGGCGCCGCCCTCGAAGTGCGTCTCCACCGTGAGCTTCGCGGGATCCGCGCCGCGCGCGAGCTCCGCGTCGACGTGCGCCTCGAACACGGCGCCCTTGTCCAGAGGGGCGCCGAGCGCTCGCTTCGCGGCGGGGATGGCGCGCCCGTCGAGGTGGAACGTCACCTTCGAGGCCGCGCGACGAAACACGCGGAGCACCCCCCAGCCCGACTCGACGTGGGCGCCGAGGACGGCGTGAGGGTCCGGATGGAGGAGCAGCGCGACGCGGTTCAACTCTTCCGGTAGGGCCATTCGGGGCCCCCACCTTAGCAGGCTGTGGAAAAGGGACCGAGGGCGCGCGGACGGGGCGCGCGGAATCGTTTCGAGGATGGAACCGGAGGCCGGGTGGTGTCATAGCGTTCCCACCGCTCGTTCTCCTCGCGACGAGCCGGCCACGGAGGGTGCACATGGGCATGCTGGCGACTGATTTGGTTCCCACGAACGGCGCGACGAAGTCCGAACGGATCGCGAGCTACGCGCCGGCGACCGGTCAGCTCCTCGGGACCGCGCCCGTGATGAGCGCGGACGAGGTGCACGCGGCCATGCTGCGCGCGAAGCGGGCCCAGGTGTCCTGGGGCGCGCTCTCGATCGAGGAGCGCTGCGAGCGCGTGCTGCGCTACCGGGACGCGATCATCGACCGGGAGGAGGAGCTCACCGATCTCCTCTCGAGCGAGACCGGCAAGCCCCGCCAGGAGGCGCTGATGCAGGAGATCGCGACGACCGCGAGCGTCGCGACCTACTTCTGCAAGGTCGCGCCGAAGCTCCTCGCGCCGCGAGAGACCCCGCTCCTGCTCCTCAAGCACAAGAAGAGCATGATCCACTACACGCCGCGCGGCGTGGTCGCGGTCATCTCGCCCTGGAACTATCCGTTCTTCCTCCCCCTGAGGGACGCGCTCATCGCCCTCATCGCGGGCAACTCGGTCGTCATCAAGCCGAGCGAGGTGACGCCGCTCATCGCGCTCCGCGCGAAGGAGGTCTGGGATCGCGCGGGTCTCCCGCCCGACGTCCTCCAGGTCGTCACCGGGTACGGGCCCGCCGGCGCCGCGCTCATCGACGCGCACCCCGCGTTCGTCGTCTTCACGGGCGGCACGTCGACGGGTCGCCGCGTCGCCGCGGCGTGTGGAGAGCGCCTCATCCCGTGCGTGATGGAGCTCGGTGGCAAGGCGCCCCTCATCGCCTGCGAGGACGCGGACGTCGACAAGGCCGCCCGCGCCGCGGTGTTCGGCGGGTTCTCGAACTCGGGGCAGATCTGCATCTCCGTGGAGCGCGTGTACGCGAACGAGAAGATCCACGACGCGCTCCTCGACAGAATGATCGAGCGCGTCGGCGCGCTCCGCCAGGGCGACCCCGCGGCCGGCTCGGTGGACGTCGGGGCGATCATCTTCCCGAAGCAAATCGAGATCGCCGAGGCCCACATCCGGGACGCGGTCTCGAAGGGGGCGCGCGTCGTCGCGGGCGGCAAGCGCAAGGAGGGCCCGGGGCAGTTCTTCGAGCCGACGATCCTCGCGGGCTGCGACCACACGATGACCGTCATGAACGAGGAGATCTTCGGGCCGATCGTGCCCGTGATGAAGGTCTCGAGCGACGAGGAGGCGCTCCGGCTCGCGAACGCGTCGCACCTCGGCCTCAACGCGTACGTGTTCTCGAAGGATCGGGACCACGCGTACGGCGTCGCGCAGCGCGTGGAGGCGGGGAGCGTCTGCGTGAACGACGTCCTCATCAACGGGGGCTGCCCCGAGGCGCCGTTCGGCGGCGTTAAGCAGAGCGGGTTCGGGCGGATGATGGGCGACGAGTCGCTCCGCGAGATGTGCGACGTCCGGCACATCCTGCTCGACCGCGCGGTCCTCGACCAGACCGCGCCGGCCGCGCCCATCGATTTCCCCTACACTGACAAGGGCCTGAGCATCGCGCGCAAGGTCGTCCGCGTGGTGCTCGGCGGCGGCAGCCTCTGGAAGAGGCTCTCTTCCGTGCTCTGAGCGCGCGCGTTCTTCGGGACGCCATGGGCGGCGAGCGGTGGTACCTTGGCTAAACCGATGTCCACCAGTCTCGAGCCCGGAGACGTCATCAAGGGCAAGTACACGGTCGAACGTGTCATCGGCGAGGGTGGCATGGGCGTCGTCGTGGCCGCGTTCCACGCGGAGCTCGAGGCTCACGTAGCGATCAAGGTCCTCAACGAGGACGTGATGGCGAACCCGCAGGTGGTGGAGCGCTTCGAGCGCGAGGCGCGCGCCGCGGTGAAGATCAAGAGCCGTCACGTCGCCCGCGTGACGGACGTCGGCAAGCTCCTCGGCGGGCGGCCCTACATGGTCATGGAGTACCTCGAGGGGAACGATCTCGAGGCCGTGATGCTGAAGGAGGAGTCGCTGCCCGTCGTGCGCGCGGTCGACTACGTCCTCCAGGCGTGCGACGCGATCGCCGAGGCGCACGCGTACGGGATCGTCCACCGTGACCTCAAGCCCGGGAACCTGTTCCTCGCGCATCAGGCGGACGGCTCGAAGGAGATCAAGGTCCTCGACTTCGGGATCTCGAAGAGCACGAACCCGCGCGCGCCCGAGAAGGGGATCACGAGCGCGACGGAGATCTTCGGCTCGGCGATGTACATGTCACCCGAACAGCTCACGGCGTCCGCGAACGTCGATGCGCGCGCCGACATCTGGTCGCTCGGGATCATCTTGTACGAGCTCCTCACCGGGAACCCTCCGTTCCACGAGGGGACGGTCGCGGAGATCTGGAGCGGCATCCTCCACAAGGAGATCGAGCGTCCCTCGAAGCGGCGCGCGACCATCCCTGCGGGCCTCGAGAGCGCCATCATGAAGTGCCTAGCGCGCGACCTCGACGCGAGGTTCCAGCACGTCGCGGATCTCGCGGAGGCCATCGCGCCGTTCGGCACCGGCGACGCGCAGGCGTGCGTCGATCGCGCGGCGAGGTTCCGCGCGCGGACGGCCGCGTCCCCCTCCGCGTCGGGAGAGAAGGCCCCGCCGGCGCCGCGCGCGCCCATGCAGAGCCTCATCAACGTCGACATCGACTGGGACGACGCGGCGCCCGGCGCGACCCCGTCCGCGCCCCCCGGCTCATCGCCGAAGCCGCGACCGAAAAGCATGCGCCCGCCCGCGGCCACGCCCTCGGACGCGCGCGTGGAGAAGGCGCGGACGACGACCGACTGGCAATCCGTCGCGCCGCCCCGCGATCCGCGCGTCGTCCATGCCGCCCCCGAGGCGCTCGCTGTGGCCCATGATCGCGATCGGTGGCGCCGTCGTCGCGGCGGTCGTCGCGACGGTCCTCTTTCTGAACGCGCGAACGTCGACGGGAGGCGCGAGCACCCAGACCAAGCCCGCCACGAGTGCGATCACCAAGCCGAGCGGGGATCTCCCCACGCTCGTCGACTCGCCCACCGAGGACGGCGCGACGCCCGCGCCCACGACCTCCGCGGGGAGAGCGCCGCTCCTCGGTCGCCTCCCGTCCGCGAAACCCAAAGCGTCCGCCGAGCCCTCCGCGACGCCCTCGGCGGCCGCATCCGCGCCGCCCAACGCGAGCGCCGCCCCCGCGGTGGAGGACGGTGGTGAGCCACCCCCGACGGCCGAACCTCAGGAGGAGCCGCCACCCGCGCCGACGCCCGAGCCGGTGCCCACCGATCCCTTGAACGGCGCTACGCGCCAGAAATGACAGGCGCGCGCGCGACACAGTGTCGCCGCGTCGCTCCAGGCCGCAGGAACGCTGAAGTCGACGGTCCCGCAGGCAGCGAGCCGCGTCAGGGCTGAACGTCGACGATGCCCATCATCCCCGCGTCGGCGTGATCGAGCACCTGACAGTGGAACATCCACTGACCCGGTCGGTCGTCGAACTTCACGGCGAACCTCCGCGTCTCGAAGACGGGGACGTCGATGGTGTCGCGCCACTCGATGGGATCGACGGGTTGCCCCGCCGCGTCCAGCTCCTGGAAGAAGAAGCCGTGCAGGTGGATCGGATGCGCCCATTGGAGGGTGTTCTCGAGCTCCCAGATCTGCGTGTCCCCGACGCGCGCGGGGAACGGGACAGAGGCGTCGAACGGCACGTCGTTGACGCCGAGCTCGAGCTTCTGCTGTCCCTCTTTGGTCTGCGTGAGCGCCATGTGGACCGTCGTCGCGCCGGTCGTGTCGAGCGGCTCGATCGCGCGGTGCACGTCCGGATAGCGACGAGGGACGAGCCGCGGGCCGGGCTCGTCGAGGTAGTCGAGCGCGAGGATCTCCTCCGGGAAGCGCAGCTGGGTCGCGCTCCCGAAGCCCCGATCGTAAGGCTTCGAGATCAGGAACTCGAGCCCCTCCGCCTCGTCGACGGGCGTCACGAGGACGTCCGCTCGCTGCCCGGGCGCGACGAGCAGATTGTCTGTCTCGATCGGGTGCTCGAGCAGGCCGCCATCACCCCCGATCTTCAGGAAGCGCGTGTGGCCGAGCTCGAGCTGGAAGTAGCGCGCGCGCGCGGCGTTGACGATCCGCCAGCGCTGCGTCACGCCGCTTCGGATGGTGAGCCGCGGGAGGCGCCTGCCGTTCGCGAGCACCACATTTCCCTCGCGGCCGATGAGCGAACCGACGTCCCCGCCCGCGTCGGCGGGCATGATGCTGCCATCGTCCAGGATGCCCATGTCCGAGAGCACGAGGACGACCTCGTCCTTCGGGAGGTTCGCCTCGCTGTCGTCCGCGGGGCGCACGAGCAACGCCCCGTAGAGGCCGTACCCCACCTGCTTCGAAGCGTCGAAGTGCGGGTGGTACCAAAACAGTCCCGCGTCCGGGACGACGAAGTCGTAGTCGAACGTGCCGCCCGGCGGCACGGCCTCCTCGGGGCGCGCGGCGCCGTCCATCGCGCGCGGAACACGGACGCCGTGCCAGTGCAGCGTCGTGGGCTCGGGCAGGCGGTTTTCGAAGTGCACGATCACGCGATCCCCCGCCGTCGCCTCGATGAGCGGCCCAGGGATCGATCCGTCGAACGTGTACACGTGCGTCGTCTTGCCTTTCTTCATCTCGAGGTCCGCCTCCTTCGCGACGAGGTGGATCTCGAGGACGTGAGGATCGGGGTTCAGATCGACGACGCGCGCGAGCGCGACGTCGTCCGACCAACCCTGCGGCTCTTCGTAGGGAGGCGGCGCGTCCGCGGCGCACGTCGTGAGCGCGAGCGTCACGACGGACAGCGGGATCATCCAAGCGAGTTCGCGTCCCACCCCCTCAAAAGTAGCATTCCTCGGGCCATTCACGCATTCCTCGGCCCGCATCGCATCTCGTCCACGCGATCGGGTCGTTGGCCAGATCACTTTTCTTGCGTGCATCCCGGCCCCGTGGTCTTCCCAAGCCCGCCATGAGACCGACGCGCGTGGCGCGAGCGCACATCGTTTCCGCGGGGCCTGCGCGGGAGGATGCGGCGCGCCGCCACGCTGGGATCGGGCGGGTGTCCGCGTTCGCCGCGGCGCTCGCCCTCCTCGCCTGCGATCGCGGGGCCCCCAACGCCCCCACTCCCCCCGCCTCGGCCTCCCCGTCGGCAGCGCCCGCGGACTCGCTCCCCTCGACGGCGGCCGCGAGCGCCGCGAGCGCCCCTCCCCCCGACGACTCTCCCGACACCCGCCTCGAGCGAGCGCTCCGTGCGTCCGATCCGCGCTTCGAGGGGTGGATGCAGTCCGCCCAGGATCTCAGGCTCCAGATCCTCGTGACGGAGGTGCGGCCCGAGGGCGAGTGGGCGACGTACGCGTACCGGGCCGACAAGGAGTACTTCTACCCCGCGAGCGCGATCAAACCGCTGCTCGCGGCCGCCGCCCTCCGCGCGCTCTCGGAGCGGGCGAAGGGGCCCATCCCGCCCGCGACGCGCATCATCCGCTGCGCGAAGAACAAGCCGAAGTGCGAACCCCCGAAGGCGGACGAGGACGACGACGACAAGAACGCTCCGCCGCCCGCGCCCGGCGCCGACCCACCGAAGAAGAAGCACAAGAAGCTCGTCCTCAAGGAGGAGATCGAGAACCTCCTCAGCTACTCGGACAACGACTCCTACGATCGGCTCTACGACATCGTGGGCCACCGCGAGCTCAACGAGCTGATGCCGACGCTCGGCTTTCCGGACGTGCGCTTTCAGCACCGGATGAGCGGCCCCGCGAGCACCCAAAAGGAGACGCTCGCCGTGCGCATCCTCCCGCCGGGCCGACCGACGTTCTTCCTCAAGGCGCGCAAGAGCGAGCTCGAGCTCCCGCCCACGCCGGCCGAGGGGCTCCTCCTCGGCGCGAAGCACCACGGCGAGCACGGGTTCGAGGAGACGCCGATGGACTTCGGCACCAAGAACTACGTGTCGCTCCACGATCTGCAGCGCTTCCTCATCGCGCTGATGTTTCCGGATCACCCGGGCGCGGTGCCGCTCGGGCTCGACGCGGAGCAACGCGCCCTCCTCATCACGCCGATGACCCGCGTTCCCATGCCCGGCCCTGGAATCGCGGATCACAACCCGCTCGGTCCCGGAATCCTCGAGGTCGTGCCGCAGAAGCGGCTTCGCTACGTGGGCAAAGCGGGTCGCGCCTACGGCTTCCTCCTCGAGAGCGCGTACATCGAGGACACCGAGACCCATCGGGCGATCTTCGTCGCGGCGACGGTGCTCTCGAACGCGGACGGCGTGATGAACGACGACAAGTACGACTACGCGGAGACCGGTCGCCCCATCCTTCGCGCCATCGGCGCCGCGGTCGCGAAGATGTTCCTGGCCGCGCCGTAGATCCTTCGGACATCGAGAAGCGCCGGGCTCCTACCGCTCGAGACGACGGCTCGAGTCCCCTTGCGGCATCTCGAGCGGCGCGCTCACGCCGCTCCGCGAAGTCGGTGATGGAACCGGCAGCGGCGCGCTCCGGATCGAAATTTTCCGCTTCGCGCTGCCACGCATCGATAGAATGCACGCATGGGTCGAATGGCATCCCGAGGTCCACTGCGCCGAGCGCGCTCGATTCCGCCGGGGCTCCGCCCGCGGAGTCCGTCCTTCGCGGGCCTCGTGCCCCTCGCCGCGCTGCTCGCCAGCGCTGCCTGCGACGACTCGACGCCGTCGGGGTCGGGAGGCTCCACCGCGTCAACCGGCTCGAGCACGGTCGCCACTTCGTCGTCGAAGTCGGTCACCGTGACCGCGACGAGCGCGAACTCCTCGAGCAGCGGAATGGCGTTCGTCTGCGACCCGCCGGCGGAGCCGGGGAGCCTCTACGAGAACTCGGCGACGGGGCTCTTCGACGTCGATCCCACGAGCATGTGCGCCTTTCGGGGTGACGTCTTACTCATCGTGAACACCGCGGCCGTCTGAGGCTACACGCCTCAGATGGCAGGCCTCCAGGTCTTGGAGGCGCACTTCGGCGGTCAGGGCTTTCACGTCCTTGGGTTCCTCGAGAACGACTTCGGGAGCCAGGGAGGCAACCCCGATCAGGTCGGCGCTTGCACCGAGAAGTACGGCATCACGTTCCCCCAGTTCGATATCGATCACGTCATCGGCGCGAACGCGCAGCCCGTGTGGAAGTGGCTCCTGTCTCAGCCCGTCGTCGGGCCCGAGGCCTCGTTGCAACCCGGTTGGAACTTCAACAAGTATCTGATCTCGAAGGACGGGAAGCTCGTCGCGCACTGGGAGAGCCCGCTCTACCCGGGGGACGACCCGAACAACGCGACCGACAGCTTCGAGGGCAACGCGATCGTCATGGCGATCGAGGCCGAGCTCGCGAAGTAGTCCTGCTCGGCCGTGATGCACGGGCATCGCGGCGCGCGTCGCGAAGTAGTGTTCCTCGCTGTCGATGCGCGTGCACGCGCATCACGGCGCGGGGCGGGGCCCTAGGACGGGGCCGTCGCCGACGCGTGGGGTCGCTGTCAGGGCGTCGCTGCGTCGAAGAGCGCTTTGCCCTCGAGGACGACGCTGCCGCCGTCGGCGAGCATCGCGTGGACGAGCGCCGCGGCGACGTCCTCGGCGCGAATGGGCGCGTATTTCTTCATCCCGGTCGCGAGCGCGCCGAGCCCCTTGAGCACGGGGGCCACGGTCGCGAGACCGATGCGCTCCCCGAGGCGGAACTCCTCGCGCGAGCCGACGAGGAACGAGGGACGGGCGATGACGTAGCGAACGCCGGTTGCGACGACGCGCCTCTCGAGCTCGAGCTTGGTGCCCAGATAGAGGCCGCGACCGCTCTCGGCGCCGACCGACGAGACGAGCCCGATGGCGCGGGCGCCTCGAGCGACCGCATCGAGGACGCGCGACGGGTAGTCGAGGTCCACACGTCGGAACGCCTCGTCGCTCCCTGCCTTCTTCCTCGTCGTCCCGAGGCAGAGGAACACGAGATCGTAGGCCTCGCGCTCGAGCGCCTCGTACGCCTCGTCGCTCTCGTAGTCGAACACGAGCTCGTTCACGCCTTCGCGCCCCTTCGGCGTCTGAACGAGCGCGGTGACCTCCGCCCGGCTCGCGAGGAGTCCGTGACGCGCGCGCCCACGAGGCCCGTCGAGCCTGCGACGAGCGCGCGCGCGCGGGAGCGGGAGCGCACGCGCCCGGAGATTGGGCCTTCTTCTTCGGTCATCGTCGTGTCCTTCGTGGATCCGCCGCGGGCTCCGCGAGCCGCGTCGCGCTCGGTCAGCTGAGGAGCTTCGCGAGGAAGTCCGGGTGGATGCTCCAGCCCGCGAAGCCGGCGACGCCCAGGAAGACGCCGAAGCCAGCGAACACGAGCCCGATGACGAGGAGCCACTTCTTCTGCGTGAGCGCGGTGACGCCGAAGAGGGCGATGCCGATCGAGATGGCGGCCTCCGCCATGTCGAACTGATCGTCGTGGATGTTGAGCTCGTCCACCGACTTCTCGTAGTCCTCCGCCTGCTTCTTGATCTCCGCCTTCTCGCCTGCGTACTTCTGCGCCTTCGCGGCGTACTCGGCGATCTTGTCGTCGAGGAGCTTCTTCGCCTCGGGCGCTGCGGTCGCGGCGCCGAGGTCGCGCTGGATCGTGAGCTGGTCGACCGTCAGCTCGGCGAGGTTCTCCTTGGTCCCCTTCGCCTGATAGTACGACCACGCGTCCACGCTCTTCGTCTGCGCCTGCGCGATCGCCTGGCAGACGTTGCCGTCCTTCACGTTGCAGATCGCCATGAACGTCGCCGCGATGGCGACGCACGCGGCGATGATCGTGTTGAGGCGGGACTCGCTCGCCTCTTTTTCCGCGTCTTTGTCCGGCTGCCCCTCCCCGCCGGTCTTGGCCTTCGATGCGCGCGCCTTCTCGACGGCGTCGCCGAGCGCCTCTGCGATGTCTCCCACGACGCCGGAGGGTCGAGGATTCCCTCGGCGAAAACAAGAGCGACCCGAGGGCTTTGGCCGGCGATAATGCGAGGCCATGATTCGAGGAAGCTTGCTCTTCGTGCTGGTGGGCGTCGGGGCCCTCGCAGCCGGCGCGTGTGACGATGCGGCGACGACGAGCGCCGGCGGCGGGACCAGCGCCTCGACGGGGTCCACGTCCACCCCCACGAGCAGCGGGAGCATGGGGACGGCGAGCGGCCCCACGTCCTCGAGCTCCAGCGGCGGGATGACGATGTTCGATCCCGCGAGCTGCGCGGCGCCCGAGATCCGGTGCGTCGACGACACGCCGGGGCCGAGCGCGGAGTACCCCTCGATCCAAGAGGCGGTCGACGCGACCGCGCCCGGCGACACCGTGCTCGTGTTCGCGGGCGCCTACGGCGGCTTCCGCGTCGAGACGAGCGGGACGGCGAGCGCGCGCATCGAGATCAAGGCGGAGGTCGGCGTGACGCTGACGAGCGCGGAGGCGGGGTCGCACAACTTCATCCGCATCGAGAACGCGGGCTACATCACGATCGAGGGGTTCGTCGTGAAGGGGAGCGGGCAGCCCCAGCCGTACGACTACGACTACGCCTGCGTCGCTGCGCGCGGGGCGACCCCCGACGCGCCGATGCACGGGCTCGCGTTCCGGTTCAACGACGTGAGCGGGTGCAGCCCGTCCGGACTCTACCTCTCCGAGGCCGAGGGGCTCCTGCTCGAGGGGAACTCCATCCACGACAACGTGCTCGAGCAGGAGAACGGCAACGGCAACGGCGTCTACCTCGCGAACGCGGGGACCGACAACGTCGTCGTGCGGGGCAACCGCTTCGTGGGCAACGCGGGCAACGGGATCCACTTCAACGGGGACGCGTCCGTCGGCGGCGACGGGATCCAGACCGGTCACCTCTTCGAGCGGAACCTGATCGCGTCGAACGCGGTCAACGGCTTCAACATGGACGGCGTGCAGGGGTCGACGTTCGTCGACAACGTGTTCGCGAACAACGGTCGGCACGGCGTGCGCGGCTTCGCGATCGACGCGGCGGAGGGCCCGAAGGGCGACGTGTTCATCAACGACACGTTCGTCGGAAACAAGGGATCTGGCGTGAAGATGAGCGAGGACGGCGGCGGCCACGTCCTCTTCAACGACCTCTTCGCGGCGAACGCCGAGGGGGGGTTCGTCATCGACGAGACCGCGCCGATGACGTCGAACAACCTCGACGTGGCCGCGCTCGACGGCCTCTTCGTGGGCGCGGCAGCCGGGGACTTCCGCCTCGCGCCAGGTGCGCCGGCGATCGACGCGGGGATCGCCTCGTTCGCCGGACACTCCGCACCGACGACCGACTTCAACGGCTTCGCGCGGAGCGGCGCGCCCGACCTCGGCGCATTCGAGGTCGGCTCTCCTCCTTAGAGTCTTCCTTGGAGCGCCGAGAGGCGATCGCGGACGAGCGCCACCGCGTCACGCTTCTTCGTGACGCTCCCCTTCCTGGCCTTCTTCGCCCCGTCCGCGACCGACGAGGCCGCGCCTCGAGTGGCGAGCGCGGGCGAGGCCGTGAGCGCGAGCGCGATCGGGAGCGCGAAGAGCCGAGCGGCGAGCATGGTGGCTACGCGATCTTCGTGTCCGTGGTCCCGCGATCCCGCGCCGATGTAGAGTGCGCCGATGGTGGACACGACGCTCCGCCGACCCGCGCCGTACCGGTCGGCCCCACGCCTTCGGTCGGCGGCCTCGCTCGTCTTCGCGATCGCTGCGGGGTGCGCGGGATCATCGCCCCCGGACTCGAGCTCGGCGGCCCTCCCCTCGGCGCAGGCCACCGTTTCACGCGGAGCGACCGCTCCGGCGCCGGGGTTCGATCTCTCGATCACCTTTCACCCCGGCGTGAGCGGGAAGCTCGGGTGGGTGAAGCTCCCCGAGCCGCGGCTGCTCTCGATGCTCGGGGACAAGGGCGCGAGCTGGGTGAGGCTCGACGGCGCGATGCTCCGGCAGGTACCCGACCTTCACGATCTCCAGCTCGCCCAGCTCTCGCTCGAGGACACCGCGATCGAGCTCGACGAACCGAGCCTGTGCGGCGAGGCCCTCCGCGCCGCGGTGCTCAAGGGGAAGCCGAAGCGGCTCCTGCTCTCGTTCGACAGCGCGATCACGAAGTCGGTCGTGGGTTGTCTGCGGTCGCTCGCCGCGCCGCGGTTCTACCTGACCGGGTGCCTCTACCGATCGCACCGCGACGAGCCGTGCCGGGGCGACGACGAGCTCGCCGCGCTGGCCGCGGACGACAGCGTGCGCACGCGCGTGTTCGGGCTCGCGTCGAGCATCCGGCTTCCGGGGTCGCTCGCGGAGCTCGCGCGGTTCCCCTCCCTCGAGGCGCTCGCGCTCGAGCCGGGCGACGGCGCGGAGGACACGCCGCTCCTCGAGTCCCTCCCGTTCGACGACCTGCCGAACGTGCGGTACCTCGACGCGGCAGGAGAGAACACGACGGCGCGCCTCGGGTCGAGTGAGGCGGCGCGCTTCCTCGCGCACGTCGAGACGCTGATCGGCGAGGTGGAGCTGTCGACGCCGCTCCCGGCCCCATGCGCGCTCACGCGCGTGGGCCTCGGCGTGATCGACGACCGGGCCATCGACGCGCTCCGCGCGTGCCGTGGGCTGAGAGAGCTCTCGACGGACACCCCGCGGCTCGCGTCGGCCTCGGCGCTCACGCCGTTCCACGCGCTCGAGGTCGTCCATTTGCGCCACCTCGAGGCCGAGGATCTGTCGGCCCTCGCGACGCTACCTCATCTCCTCACGCTCGAGGTGCCGGGGGCGCGCGCGTCCGACTTCTCGTTCCTCGCCGGGATCCCCACGCTCACGCGGCTCGACCTCTCGTTCGCGAAGATCAGCGATCTGACTCCGCTCTCGGGCCTCACGAACCTCCGCGCGCTCGACCTGTCGGCCACCTCGGTCGCCGATCTGGCGCCGATCGCTGGCCTCACGCGAATGGTGGAGCTCCACGTCCGAGAGACGGCCGTCGCCTCCATCGAGGTCGCGCGCGGCATGCGCGCGCTCGAGGAGCTGTCGATCGCAGAGACGCCCGTCGCAGACCTCACGCCGCTCGCGGGCCTCCCTGCGCTCGCCCGCGTGATGCTCTACGAGTCGAAGGTGACCGATGCGGGCCCGCTCCTCGGACTACCGAAGCTCACACGCGCGAACGTGTCGGGCCTCTCGCTCCCCGCGGAGCAGCTCCGCGCGCTCGAGCAGAAGCTCGGCTCCGAGCTCTATCGCTGACGCGCTGCCGCGCGCCATCGAGCGCCTCGCGCTGCGTGAAGGCTCCGAGCACCGAGCCCGGCCGGTGCTCGTCGGCGGCGCGCTCGCTCCAAAGGAAGTCGAGCGCGCCCGCACGCCTCCGAACGTCGGCGGGTCGGAGGGATGTCGATCAGGGGCAGATCGCGTTGTTCGACGCGTTGATGGTGCCCGGGCACGCCGTCGCGCTGCAGGAGCCGGTGTCGTCGCAGAAGCCGCACGCGCCGGCCTCCGGGGTGACGCAGTCCGGGTCGAAGACGCCGCAGCCGCAGTCGCAGTCCTGGCCATCGAGGAAGAACGCGTCGTTGCAGGTCCACGCGGCCGGAGCTGCCGCCGGGACCGTCGCCGCGACATTGGCCGAGGCGATGTGGAGGCAGGCGCCGTTCGGCACCGGCGTGGACACGAACGTGTTCGGATCGATCGTCACCTCGATCAACGTCACGTCGGTCAGGGTGGCGTTGATCGTCCCGTTGAGGTGCATCGATCCGGCTGGGATCGTCATGGTCCCCGACTGCTGGAAGAACTGCTTGCTCGTGCCCGAGACCACGTCGCTGATGCCGCGGACGCAGCGGGAGCAGGTCTCGTAGTTGTCGTCCCCGCCCATCGACAGATCGAACGTGCCCGTGTTCTGGCCGTTGAACGTGCCGCCCGCGTAGAACTCGACGTTCAGGATGTCCGCGGTGGCCCCGTCGTAGTTCGGCGCGCTCAGCGCGCGGTAGAGCGCCCCACCCGCCGGGTCCGCGATGACTCCCCAGAAATTCCCCGCGGTGATTTCGGTGCACGTCGTGCCGCCGCCCGTAGAGCTCGAGCTCGACGTGGTCGCGCCGGTCGTGCTCCCGGCGGTCGTGCTCGCGGCGGTGCTGCTCGCCGAGGAGGCCGATACGGAGGAGCTCGCCGCGTCCGTGCTCGAGCTCGCCGCGTCCGTGCTCGAGCTCGCGTCCGCGGACGTGCTCGCCGCGTTCGTCGAGCTCGCGTTCGTCGTCGAGCTCGCCTTGGTGCTGCTGCTCGAGCCCTTCGAGCCGCTCGAAGCGGTCGCACCGACCGCGCCACCGAACTCGTCCGGGGTCGTCGCGCACGACGAGGCAGCGGCCACGCCCGCGAAGGCGGCGGCGAAGAGGGCTCCGTAGATCGCAGGGCGCTTCTTGGCTTGCATCCCGGGACCCTAGGCCGAAAATCCTCGAGCAACCAAGTCTTTCTTGCTCAGAGTTCGGCCGCCGCGACCGAGCTCGACGTCGCCCCTCGGCTCCGCTGTGCCTGTGGGGCGCGCCGCAGCCGCCGATTCGGAAACGCGCTAGTCGACGAACCCGACCGTGACCGCCTCGCCCTCGACCTCGACGCGCGCCTCGCCCCCGCGGCGCGAGGGGTGCGCCGCGAGCGCGGTCGCGATGGGGACCACGACGAGCTCCTCGATCACCCTCCGGAGCGGCCGCGCGCCGCGCGCGGGCTCGTACCCGAGCACAGCGAGGCGCTCCTTCGCCTCCCTGGTCGCGACGAGCCGCACGCCGCGCCGGACGAGTCCGGTGCGCGCCTGCACTTTGTCGAGCTCGAGGTCGACGATCCGCGTGACGCTCTCGATCGACAGGGGCTTGAACTCGACGACGTAGTCGATCCGATTTCGCATCTCCGGTCGAAATTGATCCCGCACGGCGCGCTGAAAGTCCGCGGCCGACTCGCCCGTGAAGCTCATCCGGCGTTTGTCCGTCGCGCCGAGGTTCGATGTCATGACGACGATCGTTCCCCGGAAATCGACGAGCCGGCCCGCCGAGTCCGTGAGGCGTCCCTCGTCGAGCAGCCCGAGGAGCACGTCGAACACCTCGGGGTGCGCCTTCTCGATCTCGTCGAGGAGGACGACCGACAGCGGCTGCTCCGCGATCGCGCGCGCGAGGCTGCGCGCCCCCGGGGAGACATCGGACAGGCGCGCGGCGGCGCCCCACGTGCCGTATTCGCTCATGTCGACGCGGACGAGGCGCTGATCGTCGCCGAACGTGGAGCGGGCGAGCTGCTTCGCGAGCTCCGTCTTGCCGACGCCCGTGGGGCCGACGAAGAGGAGCGACGCGGTCGGGCGCTCCGGGTCGTGCAGCCTCGCCTTGAACCGCGCGAGCACCCGGCCGCAGGCATCGCACGCTTCGTCCTGCCCGATGACGCGCGCGCGCAGCCGATCCGCGAAGTGCGCGGCGCCCGCGGACACGTCGTCCGAGAGGATGTCGAGCGGGACACCGGACCACCGCGAGAACGCCGCCGTCACGTCCGTCGGGTGGACGATCCCGCGCGCGGTCGCCGCAGTGTCGGCGGCCGCGATCGGCTTCGTCGACTCCTCGTGCCGCGCGAACCAGTCGAGGAACCGGAACACGCTGCCCGGCAGGGCAGCGCTGCGCGCGAACGAGCTCACGAGCTCCACGAGCTTTCGCGCGGCGTCCGGGTGGAGCGGAGGCGCGCGCCGGCGCTCGACGTACGGTCCGACGAGCGCGAGCGTCGACGCGGGCGTCAGCGCGTCGATCCGGACGACCTTGAACCGCGCGACGAACGATGGGAAGACGCGCGTCGCCCGCACGAGCTCGGCCGGCGTGCACTCGGCGATGAGGCTCAGCTGACCCGCCGCGACCGGACCGTCGAACATCTCGGCGATCGACGTTCCGTCCGGCTGCGGCTCGAGGAACGCGCCGAGCTCGCCGACGTGCAGGTAGTCCCCCTCCCCGCCGAGCTCGTGGATCAGCGTGAGGCAGCGCTCCTGCCACATGCCGAGGTACACCATCCCCGCGATGATGCGGTCGGCGGTCGTGGACCAGACGCGCGGCGCGCGCACGTCCTTCGGGAGCGCGCCCTTCGCGTAGGCGCGCGCGAGGCGCCGCACGAACGTCGACTTGCCGGCGCCCTCCGGTCCGACGACGAGGAGGGACGGGAGCAGCCCCGTCTTGCCCGAGAGGCCGAGCACCTCGGCGAGCGCGGGGAACTCGCCCACGATCGGCCCGAGGCGGTCCTTCTTCGCGCGCGCGACGAGATCGTCCGCGACGCGCGAGAGCTCCGGGAACGATGCGCTCTCGTCGTCCTCCGCGGCCGGGGGCGCCCGATCGAGGAGCGCAGGCCGGAACGCGCGCACCCACTCGGTCCCCTCGGAGCGAAAGTCGTAGAGCTCCCGGGGCGCGGCGCCGGAGAGCCACGACGACACGGCGGCGCGGAGCACCTCGGCCGCCAAGGAGAGATCCTCGAGGATGAAGAACCCACCGAAGCGCGGCAGGGCGACGCGGAACCCGCCGTCCGCGAGGCGACACGCCGCATATTGCAGTCGAATCGGGATGGGCTGCTTCCCGATGACGGGGCGCTTTTTCACCGTGGTGAGCGGGTGCGCGACGATGTTCACCTCGTGGACGGTGAAGTCCTCTCTCCAGAGGTACCGCTCGATCTCGTCCTCGCCGCGCGCGACGCGCTCGAGCATCTCGCGCTCGAGGTCCTCGAGGACGTCCTCCTCGGTGGCACCGATCGCGGACGGCGGAGCCTTGTCGAACATCGCGTCCCAGGTGCGCATCAGGATGCCGACGAGGAGCCGCCTCCCCTCCCCGTCGGGGCCATGCGGCACGAAGTACACGCGAAAACCCGGCTTGCTCACGCGCGTGACCTCCGGACGAGCGCGACGTGCTCGAGCGCCTCCACCACCGAGCTCGCCTTCGTCTCGAAGAGCTGACCCATGCGGTAGTCCTCGACCTCCACGGTCGCTGGGAGGCCCTCGCGGAGCGGCGGATCGAACCGGATCTTGCGGACGAGCTCCGTCAGGCGACCTGGGTTCGGCGGCGGCTCGCCGCCCGCCCTCCCGATCACGGCCGCGTCGAACGCGCGGCGAGCGGCGACGTACGCGAGCGCGGAGCGGTGCGCGCGATCCTCCCCGCGGTGGCCGCCCTCCTCGGACGCGAGGCGGACACGCACGATCTCGGGCGGGCTCGCGAGCGAGGACCACACGTGGCAGCCGAGCTCGCCTTCGAACCGATCGCGCGCGCCGAGGCCCGCGAGCGCGAGGACGGCGAGCTCCGCTCCGTCCGCGACGAGCCGCGCGAGCTCGATCGCGGAGCGCGCCCTCTTCGGCGCCTCCCCTCGAAGGACCACGGCGGCGCCCTCGAACGCGAAGCCCGCGGCGAGGTACGCGTCGACGAGCCAGCCGAGGAGACGCGAGCGCTCCCCTCTCCCGGCGCGCTCGTCGCGGTCGGGCGCGACGAGGCGTGCGAGCTCGAGCGTCACCGAGTGCCCCGTCCCGTCGTCGCCCTCCGCGAACGCGCGCGCGATCCGGCGCAGCTCCTCGGCGCGGACGATGGAGCCGAGGATCTCCTGGCGCGCTCCGCTCACCGCGCGCGCCGCGACGCGGGGGCTCTTCAGGCGAACGCGGACGCGCGTGTGGTCCCTGCCCCTGCCCGACTCGAACTCCCCCCAGCGCTCGTCGTCGTCCTCTCGATCGTCCTCCGCCGCGTCGGCGCGGAGGGCGGAGCGCCGCGCGATGCCCGCGAGATCCGCGGCTCGTTCACGCGCGGAGAGCACCGCGGACTCGAGCTCCTCGAGCCAATACCGGGCCGTCGCGTCGGCGATCGAGTGCGAGGAGCGGGCCTTCGCGTCCTTCACCCAACCCTCGAGGAGATCGTCGAGGCGCGCGACGAGCTCGGGTACGCGCGCCTGGAGCGCCTCCGCCGAGAGCGCGAGGAGCGGCTCGACCGTGTACGTCGCGTCGTCGGGCTTCGCTTCCTCGAGCGGCTCGTCTTCGAGCCGGAAGCCGTACGAGCCGGGCTCACGGGACGGCGCGTCGAAGAGATAGAGGACGCGGAGCACCGCGCGAGGCGCCCGCGCGACGACCTCGGCGAGGGCCGTACCCACGCGATCCTCGAGGAAGCGCTTCAGCGACCGCGCTCCGTCGCGCTCCCTGAACGCCTCCTCGGCGACGCGCTCGACGACGCCCCGGTTCGCCCGGACGAACACGTTCCGGCCGACGAGCCCCGGGCGCGCGAGGAGCCGCGAGAGCTCCTTCTCCGCGACGCGCACCGCCGTCTCGCGCTCGAGCGGGCGGAACGGGACCACGCGGTCGATCCGGTTGAAGAGCTCGGGCGGGAAGAACTCGCGGACGGCGCGCGCGACGTCCTTCAGGATGCCCTCCGGGGACGAGCCGAAGCCGATCGTGTCCCGCGCGCGCGCGCCGAGGTTCGACGTCATCACGATGACCGTCCCCGCGAAGTTCGCCGTGTCCCCCGCCGCGTCCGTGAGCCGCGCGTCGTCGAACGTCTGCAGGAGCAGGTTCAGGACCGCGGGGTGCGCCTTGTCGATCTCGTCGAGGAGGACGACGCCGAGCGGTTGCTCGCGCACCGCGCGGGTGAGGTGGCCCTCCGGGGCGAACGCGTCGCCCACGAGCCTCGCGACGCCGTCCGGCCCGGAGAGCTCGCTCATGTCGAACCGGACCAGCCGCTTCGTCGAGCCGAACAGGAACAGCGCGAGCGCCTTCGCGAGCTCCGTCTTCCCGGTCCCGGTCGGCCCCGTGAAGAGCAAGACGGCGGCGGGTCGCCCCGGATCGGCGAGCCCCGCCTTGAGCCGCATCACGACGTCGACCGCGACCCGAACGGCCTCGTCCTGCCCCATCACGAGCGTCGCGAACCGGCGCTCGAGCTCGGTCGGCGAGAGCGGCTCGTCCGGGGAGATGAGGGCGCGCGGCAGCCCGGTCACCTCCGCCAGGTGATCGATCACGCGCGCGGAGTCGATCTCCACTCGCCCGCCTCCGCCTCCTCCCGCTGCCCGCTCGCCGATCTGCCGCAGGAGATCGACGACCTGTCCGGGGAGCGCGCGCGCGGGCGCGAGCGGAGGGGCGAGCTCGAGCAGCGTGCGAAGCCCGAACGGGGAGAACGAGACCGCGTGCGCTGCTTCGATCGCGCGCGACTCGTGCACGAGCACGCGGAACGTCTCCGCGGGGCTCGCGGATGGGAGCGGGACGCGCACGAAGAGCTGCGCGAACGACGGCGCGTCCTCCTCGAGGCGGTGCATCTGGTCGGCCGTCACCTCGCCCACGATCACGATTTCGCCGCGCGAGAGCGGCCCCCGGAAGAAGTCCGCGAGGCAGCGATCGCTGCCGCGCGAGCGGCCGATGGCCCCGAAGCGGTGGAGATCGGTGACGTAGAGCACCACGCGCGGGCGCCCCGGGCGCCGGGTCGCGTCGAGCGCGAGATCGATGCAGCGCTGCTCCCAGTCGCCGACGTGCGACATGCCCGCGATGAGGCGCTTGCCCGAGATCGACCACACGTGCGTCACGCGGTCGAGGTTCCGGTGCACGGCGAAGCCGTCGGCCTCGAGCTGATCGTGAATCCACCGCCGGAGGAGCGACGTCTTTCCCGTTCCCGGCTCCCCCACCACGACGACGGAGCGCGGCTCCGGGCGGACGAGGAACGACGCGAGGACCTCGCGGTGCGGCGCGCGCGGCATCCCCAGCGCGGCCTCCCGCGCGTCGTCCCCTTGGTTGGCGATCGCCGCGGTGAGATCCGTCCCGAGCTTCGGGAGGACGACGAGCTGCTTGGGCCGCTTCTTCGCCTTCTCGCGCGCCGGGTCGACGCGCAGATCGTCCCAGATCCCGCGCTCCTTCTGGCGAAGCTGATCGAGCAGCGACGGCGGAGACGCGCTGAACGCGATCGTCTTCAGGAGATCCTTCTCGTTCGAGCCGAGCGCGCCGATCGCGTCGTCGCCGAGCGCGCCGAAGAGACGCGACAGCGCGAGCGACGCGACGCCCTCGATGGGCTCCCCCGGCGGGATCGGGAACCAATCGTCCTGCCGGAGCGGGTGGTACCCGATGTCCAGCGGCCGCTCCGGGCCCGCCCAGCGCGGCTCGACGATGATCGGGAAGAGGCCGGTCGACTTGCGGCGCTTCCCTCCCTCCGGCGCTTCGAGGGTGAGCTCGAGGCGGACGCGGACGAGGCGTGTCCCGCGCTTCGGCGCGAGGGCGACGAGGTCGCGCGGGTCGGCCTCCTCGATGGCCTTCTTGAGATCCTCGATCAGGCCCTCTTGGACCTTCGCGGCGACGGCGCCCGCGCGCGCGCGCGTGAACTTGCCGAGGCCGACGGTGGTCCAGGCGATGCGGTTCGCCGAGCGCGATTGATAGACGAGCGCCGTGACGTGCATGCGCTACTCGTCCTCCGCCGCGAGCGCGACCCGCATCGCGGTGATCGCGTCCCTCGCTTCGGGCAGGCCGACCCCGGTGTGGGCGCGGTACGCGCGCAACGCGTCGATGGTCTTGCCAGCGCGCACCAGCTCGAGCACGTCCGGGAAGTCGCGCGTCACGCTCTCCGACACGGACTCTCCGAGCCAGCTCCCTCGACCGAAGCGCGTGTCACGCTCTCCGAGGAGGAGGTGCTCGACCGCGACGTCCTCGAAGCGCGCCCAATAGTCTTCGAGCCGGATATCGAGCGTCAGCGCTCGCTGGCAGATCTCGAGGCGCGCGTTCGTGCCGTCGTGGAGTCGCACGGGCTTCTCGGCCTTGCGCTTCTCCCGCTCGGCGCCGTCGAGCACGGCGATGCGCTCGTGGGTCCAGGATGCGGTCGCGAGCCTCGGCCTCCGCGCCAGTCGCTCGACGTAGAGGCGGGCGGTCCGCCGATCGGGCCCCGCGGACTCGAACCGGTGCACGCCCCCCTCGAGCGCGAGGAAGATCCCCGCGAGATCACCGCGCACCGAGACGACGGCGCTCGTCGCGCCCCCACCCTCGCGCCCGAGGAGGCGGTCGGCGATCCACGGCGCGTCTCTGGGTGGGCCGAAGCGCCGCTCGGCCGGCCAGTCCGCCCGAGCCTCGCGGCTCGAGGCGGGCAGGTGCGTCTCGACGTGCCACTTGAGGTCTCCCGCGTGCTCGAGCAGCGGGAGCAGGTAGAGGTTCAACGCGCGCGCGTCGTCGAGCTCGTGGAGCGCGAGATACATCGCGTCTCGCCGCGGCTCGTCCGCGACGAGCGTGCGCGCGAGCACGCGCCGCAATCGAGCGCGGACCTCCACCGCCTCCTCCGCCTGCGCGTCGAGCCGCTCCCCGTCGAAGAGCCCGATCATGGCGGACTCCTCGAGCCGGCACGCGTCCCGGTAGGCGTAGTCGAGCGCCGCGACGAGCGCCTCGTACCGCCGGTGCTCCGCGGTGAGCTTGCCCACGTTCGCAAACGACGCCGACCCTGCCCCCTTCTCGCTCCTCCCGCGCCTCTTGTGCCGCGCCTCGGCGTCCGCGTTGAGCTGGGCCGCGAGGGTTCGCAAGCGCTCACGCGCGGATTGGATCGGGTGCAGCGCGAGGGCCTCCTGCATCTCGCGTCGCACGGTGGAGACGCCCGTCATGCCCCGGAGATCGCGCGCCGCTGCGGCGCGCGTCCGCCGGAGCAGCCGGAGGGCGAACGGACCCAGAGACAGCTCCGCGACGACCGCGTGCCCCGCGGGCACGGCGGGGGCATGCGCGGACGGCCCCGCGAGCCCCACCTCGAGCCGGCCTCCGCGCGCGACGGCCCCGTGCTCCCCGACGAGTCGCGCGATGGGCGCCGAGACGTAGCGCTCGGCGTGCCTGCGGAGGGAGCGCGCGCCGTACGCCGCGCTGAACCCCTCCCGCTCGAGCCACCGGCGCGCGTCCTCGCTCACGTCGAGCTCGATCCCGAGATCCGCGAGGCCGCGGCGCCCCGCGATCCTCTCCACGACGAGGCCCACGATGGCGCTCGACTCTCCGGGCGTGAGGCTCGAAAAGCCGATGATCCGATCGAGGCGGTTCACGAGCTCGGGCCGGAACGCGCGCGCCGCGGCCGCGGCGTACTGGTCCGACTCGGCGGAGCGCGCGCCCTCGAACCCGATGCCGGTCGACCGGTGCTCCGCGCCCAGGTTCGTCGTCAGCACGACGATCGTATTGCGGAACGAGGCCGTCCGCCCGCGCGCGTCCGTGAGCCGGCCCTCCCCCAGCACTTGCAATAGGATATCGAATACCGCGCCGTGCGCTTTCTCGATCTCGTCGAGGAGCACGACCGCGAACGGCTGCTCGCGCACCTTGCGCGTGAGCACGCCGTCCCCCCGATCGGTGCCCCGGAAGAGCCGCGTCGCGGCTTCGGGATCCGCGTACTCGCTCATGTCGAGGCGCACGAGGCGCTGCTCGCTGCCGAAGAGCCAGGTCGCGAGCCCGCGCGCGAGCTCGGTCTTGCCGACGCCCGTCGGGCCCGCGAAGAGGAACGTGCCGAGCGGCTTGTCGGGCGCTTCGATGCGCGCCTTCACGACGGCGAGCGTCTCGGCGACGCGCCGCACGGCCTCGCGTTGACCGAGCACCCGCCGGCCGAGCGCGCGCTCGACGTCCTCCACGCGAAGCGCGCGATCCTCGTTGAGGAGCGCGAGCGGCACGCCCGTTCGCAGGCTCATCGCCTCGAACACTTCGCGATCGGAGATCTCGCGCGCGCCCTCCCGCTCCGCGCTCGCCGCGCGCGCGTTGACCAGATCCTCGTAGAGCCCGATCGCCTTGCCTGGGAAGCGTTGATACGGGAAATACCGCTCCGCGAGGTCGACGACGGTCTCGATGGCGCGCGCCCCCATCGTGGGCCGGGACGGCTCCCGCGCGGCGTCGAACCGCGCGCGAGCGACGAGGATCTCCTTCGTCGCCTTCGCGTCGATCGCGCCGAGGCGGACGCGCTGGAGGTTCGCGAAGAAGCCTTGGTTCCGGGCCTCCACGAAGTCGACGCGATCGGCGGAGAGCTCGCCGACGAGGCGGACGCGGCCCTCCTCGATCCACGGCTTCATCGCGCCCGCGAGGTCGATCCCCTCGAGGCCGCGAGCGGCGAAGAGATCCCCGAGATCGTCGAGGTAGAGGATCGCGTCGAGGGTCTCCGCCGCGTCCATCACGCGGCGGACCCGCTCCTGCCATTGGCCGAGGCCGCTCATCCCCGCGATGATCTCGGCGCCGGACGTCGCGTACACGATGGGCTCGACGTGCGCCTCCGCCGCACGCCGCTCCCAATACGCGCGGAAGAGCGCTGATTTACCCTCTCGAGGCTCGCCGACGACGAGCAGGGAGAGCCGCGTCTTGCCGCCGAGCGCCGCGTCCACGAGGCCGAGCTCGCGATCGCGGAAGAGGTAGGGGCGCCCGCTGTCGCGCGCGCCGGCCCACGCGCGGTGGAGGGGTCGGGCTACCGACTCGAGGATGGCGACCGCCTGCTTGCGCTTCTCGTGCTCGGCGATCGCCTTGCGCAGCGACGCCGCGCGCCCGCGGGGGCCCTCGTCGGCGCGCCCGATGGAGAGATCGACCGGCGTGAGCTCGGCGTCGTCCCCGACGGGGAACAGGCCGAGCACGTCCCGCTGACCGCCCTCGCGCGCCGCGATCAGCCGGAGCGTCTCGCGCCGGATCGTCGAGGCGAGCCCTTCCCCCGCGTTCAAGTAGAACGTGTGCTCGAGCGGGAGGATCGTGATCCACGCGCCCGCGTCGAGCGCGTCCGCCTCGCGCTCCCCTTCCTCCGCCGGCGCGCGGGCCTTCGGTCGGCGCGCGGGATCCCCCTCCGACGCGGGCACGAGGACGCTCAGGATCGAGATGGGGACGCGCACCTGGAGCGCGCGCGGCACGTCGGCCTTCGGGACGACGACGTCCGTCGAGACGAGCCTCACGCCCGCTGGGACCACGAAGCGCGACGCGCGCTCCGGCGGGATGGTGGCGGCGTGCTCGGCGAGGAACATTCGCTGCTCGAGGAGCAGCGCATCCTCGTCGTCCGACACGCTCGCGAGGGACACGTCCGCGACCGGCTGCGCGAGCGAGAGATCGCTCCCGGCGATGTCGCGCACGAGGAGCAGCGTCTGGAGATCGAGCTTGGACATGAGGTTCGGAGCGCGGATCCGGGCTCGGGTCCGAGCGCGGCCCCAGCCCAACGGCGGGTGGCGCCAAGGTAGCGCGCAACGCTCGAGCCGTGCAGGCAGAG
Source organism: Polyangiaceae bacterium (assembly GCA_046351395.1). Classification (GTDB taxonomy): domain Bacteria; phylum Myxococcota_A; class Polyangia; order Polyangiales; family Polyangiaceae; genus CAYYKK01. The sequence continues at coordinate 210,933 of JAXLYP010000007.1, read as the reverse complement.
CCGAGGTCGCCACGGACGCGCGCGACCGCCCGGGACGGACCGCCGATCGATCGAATCGCCGATCGACGAGAGGAGCCGCGCGCGCGAGCGCGGCGCGACGCGCACGGGTCAGCGGAGGTCGCGCCAGGCGTCCCGAGTGGCTACTGTAGCCCGAGCTCGGCGAAGGCACCGCGATGACCCCCGGAACCAACAAGCGCCCGAAGAAGAAGCGCGCCGCGTCGACGAACAGCCACGAGCACGAGCACGACCACCGCGACCCGCACGAGGGCCACGATCACTCAACGCACGACCACTCGGGCAATGGGCACTCGCGGCGCGAACACTCCGAGCGCGAGCACGAGCACTCAAGACACGAGCACGAGCACGAGCACGAGCACGAGCACTCAAGACACGAGTACGGGCACGAGCACGAGCACGGGCACGAGCACGAGCACGAGCACGAGCACGAGCACGAGCATGAGGGCTGCGATCATGATCACAAGCCCAAGGAGCTCTTGCCGCGAACGGCGCCTGCGGAGAACGGGGGGACGGCCTGCCAGCTGGATCTCGTGCTGCTGCTCCCGGGGGAGACGGACGAGAAGGGCATCTTCCAAAAGCTCGAGGAGGTGCTCGAGGCCGCTCGCGGGGTGACGGAGGTCCACCTCCGGCGCAACGGCGACACGCTCGACGTGTGCGTGCACTACGAGCCGACCGAGGTGACGCTCTCGCAGGTCGTCTCGCTCGCGCGATCGGCGGGCGCCCAGCTTCGGGAGCGGTACATCCGGCTCAGCTGGGACGTGAAGGGGATCACGTCGGTGCAGGCGGCGGCCTCCCTCGAGGCGGCGATCCGCGCGCTGCCAGGCGTCCTCACGGCGGACGTCGCGTACTCGACCGAGCGCCTCGTGGTGGAGGGGGACAAGAAGGCCGTCCGCGAGGAGGCGATCGAGGCGCGCGCCCGGGAGATGGGGTTCCGCGCGATCCCCATGGGCGATGCCGACCCCCACGCGGGCCACAACCACGGCGGAGGTGCGCTCGAGCTCCCGCTCGCGCTCGGCGCGGGGGCGCTGATCGCCGCGGCGTACCTGCTCGAGTGGCGGGAGCTGATCGCCCCGCTCGCCGCGAACGTGATGTACGGCGTCGCGCTCGCGTGCGCCGGGCTCTTCGCGATCCGGGACGCGTTCAACTCGCTCAGGATGCTGCGGCTCGACATCGAGACGCTCATGGTCCTCGCCGCCGGGGGTGCCGCGATCCTCGGCGCGTGGCTCGAGGGCGCGCTCCTCTTGTTTTTGTTCTCGGTCGGCCACACGCTGGAGCACCGCGCCATGGACCGCGCGCGCCGCGCGATCTCCGCGCTGTCGCGGCTCCGGCCGACGAAGGCGCACGTGAGGCGGGGGAAGAAGATCGTCGACGTACCGGTGAGGAGCCTCGCGATCGGGGACATCGTCGTCGTGCGGCCCGGGGACCGCGTACCGGTGGACGGCGTCGTGCGGGCCGGCGAGAGCGCGGTCGACGAGTCGGCGATCACGGGCGAGAGCGTCCCTCGCGCGAAGGGCGTGGGCGCTCAGGTCTTCGCGGGCACGATCAACACCGAGGCCGCGCTCGACGTCGAGGTCACGAAGCTCTCCACGGACTCGGCGCTCTCCAAGATCGTGAAGATGGTCTCCGAGGCGGAGGCCCAGAAGGGGCCGACGCAGCGGTTCACGCAGAAGTTCGAGCGCCGGATGGTCCCGCTCGTCCTGCTCGCCGCGCCGACGCTCGCGCTCGTGCGGATCCTCGCGCAAGGCGCGTCGATCAAGGACGGCGTCCTCGCGGGGCTGTCGCTGCTCGTCGCGGCGTCCCCGTGCGCGCTCGCGATCGCGACGCCGGCCGCGGTGCTCTCCGCCGTGGCGCGCGCCGCGCGCGGGGGAGTGCTCTTCAAGGGCGGCGCGCACCTCGAGTCGCTCGGCGAGGTCGGCGCGATCGCGTTCGACAAGACCGGCACGCTCACGCACGGCAAGCCCAAGCTCGTCTCGGTGTGGGCGATGCCGGGCGTGGCGGAGGACGCGCTGCTCCGGTCCGCGGCGAGCGCCGAGGCGCTGAGCGCGCACCCGCTCGCGAAGGCCGTCGTCGAGGGCGCGCGCGACCGCCGGATCGAGCCCGAGGAGGCGCGTGACATGAGGGCGCTCCACGGCAAGGGCCTCGAGGCGACCGTCGGCGGCGAGCTCGTGCGCATCGGGGCGACGTCGCTCTTCGACGCAGCGCTCGTCACGAAGCCGGTGACGGCGAAGATCGCGGAGCTCCAAGCGGCCGGCCAGACGACGATGATCGTGCAGCGCGGAGCGGGCATCCTCGGCGTCCTCGGCGTCGCCGACACGCTCCGCGACGACGCGCGCGAGACGATCGAGCGCCTCCGGGAGCTTGGGATCGAGCGAACGGTCATGCTCTCGGGCGACAACGCGCTCGTCGCGAAGGCGATCGGGGATCGCGTCGGCATGACGGACGTGCGCGCGCCGCTGCTCCCCGACGGCAAGGTCGTCGCGCTGCGCGAGCTCAGCCGGGATCAGGGCGTCGCGATGGTCGGCGACGGCGTGAACGACGCCCCCGCGCTCGCGTCCGCGTCCGTCGGGGTGGCGATGGGTGGCGCGGGATCCGACGTCGCGCTCGAGACCGCGGACATCGTCCTCATGAGCGACGACCTAGGGCGGCTCCCGTTCGCGGTCGGCCTGGCGCGGAGCGCGAGCGCGGCGATCCGCCAGAACCTCGTCATCGCCCTCACCGTGAGCGGGCTGCTCGTCCTCGCGTCCGCGCTCGGATGGGTGAACATCTCACACGCCGTGGTGCTCCACGAGGGCTCGACGCTCCTCGTCGTCGCGAACGGGCTCCGGCTGTTGCTCTATCGGGAGCGCAAGGCATCGTGAGCGCCCCATCGGCCCGCTCGGCGAGGGTCCCAACCCAACCCCGGCGCAAGCCACCGAGCCCGAAGCGCACCTCGCCCCGGGTGGATGAAAGACTTCGAATCGTTTCGCCCGGGGGATAGCCTCGGCCCGCAACCTACGAGGGCCGCCTTCCGGCGGCGCTCGAGCTCACGGTGCCGAGCGGGTGCAAGTCGTTCACGCTCGAGGTGAGCGGGCAGCGCTTCACGCAGCCCGTGTTCGAAGACGAAGAAGAAGAGGAGGATCACTGATGGATCGCGTCACGTTCGGTTCGACGTCCGGGGATCTCGCCGTCCCCGCGGGGGATGGGAAGCACGGCGCTCTCGTGGTGATCCACGAGTGGTGGGGGCTCAACGACGACACGCGGCGGCTCGCGGCGCGGTTCGCGGACGAGGGGTTCCTGGCGCTCGCGGTGGACATCTACCACGGGCCCGTGACGTCGGAGCCGAGCGAGGCGATGCGGCTCTCGTCGGAGATGAAGACGGAGAACGCGCTCGAGGACATCCGCGCGGCGGTCGCGTTCCTCGCGGCGCACCCGCGCTCGAACGGGCGCGCCGCCGTGACGGGCTTCTGCCTCGGAGGCGCCGTCGCGCTCGCGGCCGCGTTCCAGGTCGACGGCCTGTCCGCGGCGATCCCGTTCTACGGGATCCCGCGCGCGGACTTCGTCGACTTCGCGAAGAAGACCCCGCCCATCCAGGGTCACTACGCCTCGAAGGACACGTTCGTGGACGCCGAGCGGACGCGCGCCATCGCCGAGGGCGTGCGCGCGGCGGGCGGTTCGTTCGAGCTCTTCGTCTACGAGGCGAACCACGCGTTCATGCGCGCGGGGGACCCGGCGGCCTACGACGAGGCGTCGGCGAAGCTCGCGTGGAGCCGAGCCGTGCCCTTCCTCAGAAGCCACATCGGCGCGCCATAGCTCCTACCTATGGCAGACATACGCGGCCGCGTCCTTGTCGATGGCCCGCACCGCGTCACGTTGAGTCCGTCGTTTCTTGGTTCCACGGCGTCGCCCCCGGTATCGTGGCGGCTCACTTCCAGACAGGCAGGGACACTCATGGCTTTGACACGTGGCGAGTTCATTCGGGTCGCGCTGAAGTTCACCGCAGCTGCGGCGGTCATCCCCCTCGTCGGCACGGGGTGCGACGACTCGTCCGGCAGCGGCGGCGCGGGCGGCACGGGGACCACCTCCTCCAGCACGAAGGCCACCACGGGATCCGGGTCGAGCACGGGCGCGGGCGGCCACACGATGGGGTGCGGCGCGGCGGGCACGGAGATCTCCGCGAACCACGGCCACGAGCTCGTCATCCCCGCGGCGGATCTCGACGCGACGACCGACAAAACGTACTCGATCATGGGGACGGCCGTGCACGATCACACGGTGACGTTCACCGCCGCGCAGCTCGCCATGCTGAAGGCGAAGACCCCTGTCACGGTGACCTCGAGCGCGGCGGTCCACACGCACATGGTGACGGCGAGCTGCATCTGAACGGGCGGCGTCGCTCAGCGCGAGGGGGCATAGCCGCCGCCCGACCCCGCGGGTGATCCAGCGATCACCGCAGATGACGAAGGGGACACGACCTCGGCGAGCCGCGAATGGACGGAGACCTTGATCTCCTCCGCTTCGCGGCTCTCGTCGTCTACGCAACGCGGCGCTGAGAGAGCGGCGTGGGGCGCGCGTCAGCGCGCGGAGGGGGGACCGCTGTCGCGCCGCTGCACGGCGCTCTTCACGAGATAGGCGCTGACGTTCACGACGTCCTCGACCGTGGAGTCGAGCGGCAGCGCGGCGAACGGCTTCGCGATCCCGAGCAGCAGCGGGCCGATCGCGGTCGCCCCGCCGAGCGCCTTCAACGTCTGATACGCGGCGTTGCCCGACGCGAGGGACGGGAAGATGAGGACGTTCGCGCTCCCCGTGAGCGTCGAGAACGCGTAGTGCTCCATGCGCTTGGCGGGGTCGAGCGCGATCTCGGGGCGCATCTCACCGTCGATCTCGAGCTCGGGGTCGGCCTCGCGCACGAGCGCGAGCGCGCGCGACACCTTGCGCGTCTCGGGGTGATCCACGGATCCGAAGTTCGAGTACGACATCAGCGCGACGCGCGGGACGACGCCCAGCGAGCGCACGGCGCGCGCGGTCTGGAGCGTGATGTCCGCGAGGGTCTCGGCGTCGGGATCCACGTTGAAGACCGTGTCCGCGAAGAACACGACCGAGTTCTTCTGGACGAGCATGTACATGCCCGCCGCGACCTTCACCCCGGGCTCGAGGCCGAGCACCTGGAGCGCGGGGCGGATGGACTGCGGGTAGTTGAGCGTGAGGCCCGTGACCATGCCGTCCGCGTCACCGGCGGCGAGCATCACGCTGCCGAAGTAGTTGCCGGTCTGGATGAGGTTGTCCGCCATCGCGCGCGTCATCCCCTTGCGCTCGCGGAGGCGACAGAGCTGCTCGGCGTACCCAGCCGCGCGCTCGGACGTGCGCGGGTCGATGATGTCGAGGCCCTTCAGCATGTCCGCGTCGAGCTCGGCCGCGAGCTTCTCGATCTCGTTCGTCCGCCCGAGCAGGATGGGCCGCGCGATCCCCTGCTCGACGAGCTGCTGCGCCGCGCGGAGGACCTTCGGGTTCCCCCCGTGCGGGAACACGATCCGCTTCGGCTCGGTCTGCGCGACGCGCACGACGTTCCGCATGATGGAGTACGCGGCGTTCGAGCTCTTGCTCATGAGCCGCTCGCGGTACTCCGCGATGTCGATCTTGGTCCGCGCGACGCCCGACTGCATCGCCGCCTCGGCGACGGCGGGGGCGACCCACCAGAGGACGCGCGGATCGAACGGCTTCGGGATGAAGTAGTCCCCGTTGAAGCGGATCGATTTGCCGCCGTACGCGGAGACGACGGAGTCCGGCACGGGCTCGTGCGCCAGCGCGGCGAGAGCGCGCGCGGCCGCGCTCTTCATGGCCTCGGTCACGGTCGTGGCGCGCACGTCGAGCGCGCCGCGGAAGATGTACGGGAAGCCGAGGACGTTGTTGACCTGGTTCGGGTAGTCGGAGCGGCCCGTCGCGACGAGCGCGTCAGGGCGCGTGGCCACGGCGTCGGGGTACGAGATCTCCGGATCCGGGTTCGCGAGCGCGAAGATGATCGGCTTCGGCCCCATCGTCTTCAGCATGTCGGTCGAGACGACGCCCGCGACGGAGAGGCCCATGAACATGTCCGCGCCGACCATCGCGTCCGCGAGCGTGCGCCGGCCGTCGTCGGGTCGGGCGAAGCGCTGTTTGTGGCGGTTCAGATCCGTGCGCCCCTCGCGCACGACGCCCTTCGAGTCCACGAGGACGACGTTCTCGCGCTTGAGGCCGAGGGAGATGAAGAACTCCACGCACGCGATCGCGCCCGCTCCCGCGCCCGACACGACCAGCTTGATGCCGTCGAGCGCCTTGCCCGAGAGCTCGGCCGCGTTGAGGAGCCCCGCGCCCGAGATGATCGCGGTGCCGTGCTGGTCGTCGTGGAAGACGGGGATGCGGAGCCGCTCGCGGAGGCGCTCTTCGATCTCGAAACACTCGGGCGCCGCGACGTCCTCCAGGTTGATCCCGCCGAACGTCGGCTCGAGGGACGCGACGATGTCCACGAACTTGTCGACGTTCTTCTCGCGGATCTCGAGATCGAACACGTCGATGTCGGCGAACTTCTTGAAGAGGCACGCCTTGCCCTCCATCACGGGCTTGCCCGCCGCGGGGCCGATGTCGCCGAGGCCGAGCACCGCGGTGCCGTTCGAGATGACCGCGACGAGGTTCCCGCGCGCCGTGTACTCGAACGACTTGTCCTCGTCCTTCTCGATCTCGAGGCACGGCTCCGCGACGCCCGGGGTGTAGGCGAGCGAGAGATCCAGCTGGCTCACGAGCGGCTTGGTCGGGACGACCTCGAGCTTCCCTTTGCGGCCGCGCTGATGATAGTCGAGCGCGTCTTGCTTGCGTGTCATTGCGGCACCCTACTTCCGCTTGGCGCGCAACTGAAGCCGTCAGGCTCCGCTTTTTTCGTCGCGAGCTCCCGGCTTCGATGTACTACGCGGGACCGCACGCGATGGGGGGTCAGGCGGGCACGCCGGACTGCAAGCGCCGCGCGATCCGCTCCTCGAGGGCGCACGCGTCGATCCCGAGCGTCGCCGCGGACGCGAGGAGGAGCGCGCGCTCCTCGGGCTCGACGCGCCCGTCCACGATCGCGGCCTCGACGAGCAGCGCCATCACGCGGGATTGATCGTCGGCGGCGAGCGTCCGGAGCGTCTTCGTCGCGCGCCCCGGATCGCTCGGGACCACCAGGTCGTCGCGCTCCTCCTGGGTGAGCCCGAACCTCGTGACGACGCGCGCGAGGAACTCGCGCTCCTCCGGGTTGATGACGCCGTCGGCAGAGATCATCGCCTCCACGAGCTGAACGACCTTCGCGCGGTCTTCGATGTCCATGGTCGATCCTCTCTCTTTTTCGCTCGGGGCGGAGGTCCTCGCGGTCCGGGTCGCGCCGCACCGCGCTGACATCATAGGCAAACTCGGCGGACGCAGCGCGAGAACGCGCGTCCGTGGGGGGCCACGAGAGCGCGGCGGAGACACACCCCCGCGGACGCGCGTACGCTGCCCTCGATGGCGACGTTCACATCCGTCCGCGAAGGGGCGCGGTTCGGGGGCGACTACACGATCGAGTCGCGCCTTCGCGAAGGGGGCATGGGCGCGGTGTACGTCGCCCACCAGACGAGCACGGACAAGAAGCGCGCGCTCAAGCTGATGCTCCCCTCGCTGGTCGAGGATCCGAAGCTGCGCGAGCGCTTCGAACGCGAGGCGCGCGTCGGCGCACGCATCGAGAGCGATCACGTCGTCGAGGTCGTCGGCGCCGGGGTCGACGCGGAGACGGGCATCCCGTGGCTCGCGATGGAGCTCCTCCAGGGTGAGGAGCTCGGCGCGCGGCTCGCGCGCGAGGGCCGGGTCCCGCCGGTCGCGGCGGCGGCGATCTTGAGGCAGGTCGGACACGGGCTCGCCGCGGCGCACCGGGCGTCGGTCATCCATCGGGACGTGAAGCCCGAGAACATCTTCCTCGCGCAGGCGCGCCGCGCCGGGGGGCCCGACTTCGTCGTGAAGATCCTCGACTTCGGGATCGCGCGCATCGCCGCGGAGTCGAAGACGAGCTCGACGGAGACGATCGGCTCGCCGTTCTGGATGGCGCCCGAGCAGGCCACTCCGGGGGCGGCGATCACGCCGGCGACGGACGTCTGGGCGTTCGGCCTCCTCGCCTTCGCGCTCCTCGGCGGCCGCAGCTATTGGATGAGCTCGCACGACCCGGATCCCTCCACGATGAAGGTCCTGCGCGAGGTGCTCTTCGACCCGATGCCCCCCGCGTCCGAGCGCGCGGCGGCGATCGGCGCGGCGCCCCTCCCCCCTGGGTTCGACGCGTGGTTCGCGACGGCGACGGATCGCGAGCCGAGCGCGCGCTTCCCCGACGCGCAGGCCGCGCTCGACGCGCTCGATCCGCTGCTCGCGCCCCCCGAGGCGGCGCCCCCCAGGGCCTCCGACGTGCCCGCGCCCACGGGCGAGCGCGCGTCCCTCGACCCGACGCGCGCGCTCACGATCGCCGGAGCCCCGGTCGGTCCCGTCCACGTGGTCGCGTCACCCGCCCCGACCGCGAAGCGGGGTTGGATCGTGCCGGCGCTCCTGGCCGCTGGGTTCATCGTCGCCGCCTCGGTGGGCAGCGTCCTCATGCTTCACGAGCCGGCGAAGTCGTCGCGGCGCGCGATGCGCGACGACGACGATCCGCCGCGCGCGCGCGCCGCGGAGGAGGTCCCCACGATCGCCTCGAGCGATCCGGAGCCGAGCGGAGACGCGCTCCTTCGGCCCTCGTTCGCGAACCTGATCGCGCCCGCCGACTTCGGCGTGGCGTTCCACACCACGGCCGGGGACTTCGCGATGCACTGCCGCCGCGAGTGGGCTCCGGCGGGCGCGGATCGCATCTACAACCTCGTGAAGCTCGGCTATTTCACGGACGTCGGGTTCTTCCGCGTGGTGGTCACGCCGAAGCCGTTCGTTGCGCAGTTCGGCCTCCACGGAGACCCCCGAGTGAACGCCGCATGGAAGGACGCCACGCTCCCCGTGGACCCGGTGAAGACGTCGAACACGCGAGGCCGAGTCACGTTCGCGATGGGGAGCAGCCCCACGACGCGGACCACGCAGCTCTTCGTCGACCTGGGTGACAACACCAGCCTCGACCGCTTGGGCTTCGCTCCCGTCTGCGAGGTCGTCGGAGCCGGAATGGACGTGGTCGACCGCCTCTACGCCGGGTATCGAGAGGAGCCGAGCAAGCGGCAGCAGGAGATCGCGACCACGGGCAACGCCTTCCTGCGGCGCGAATTCCCCAGACTCGACTACGTGCTCTCGGCCGAGCTCCTCGATGCGCTCCCGACGCCGACGAGCTCGGCGGTCTCCCCCCCGCCCGCGGCGTCCTCGGCACCTCCGGCGGCCGCCGCCGTGGGAGGCGCGGCGCTGAGCGGGGGCACGGTCGCCAACGCGGGGTCGGTCGTGGCCGGCATGTCCGCGGGGTTCCGCGCTTGTTACCAGCGCGGCCTCGCGGAGGATCCGACGATGGCCGGAACCGTGCGGGTCACCGCGAAAATTGGCCCCTCGGGGGAGGTGCAGTCCACATCGGCCACCTCCACGGGCAACTTGTCGGGGGCCGTCGTCGCCTGCGTGCAGTCCCGCGTCGCGAGCGCTCAATTCTCCCCGCCGGAGGGGGGCGGCGCGACGCTCGTGATCCCCGTCACGTTTCAACCCGGCTGAGTCGATCCGTTCGGCGTGGCGCTCGACTCAGCGCGCGAACGGCGCGGCGGGCGCGAACCGCGTCCCTTCCCATGCAAGGCGCTGCACCCGAGTCGGCTCGACGGCGTACGACGCGACGCGGAGGTAGGTGTCCGGGTTCGCGAAGAAGTCGAACGAGAGCCGCGCCCCCGCGACGTCCGCGACGAGCGAATCCTGCGCGTCGAAGCAGCGGAGCTCGTCGCCGCTCTCCGCGTCGATCTCGAGGCACACCATCGGTCCGGGATCGAGCGCGTAGACGCGCAGTGAGAACGTCGCGCGCGGGTCGACGCTCTGCTCGAGGAGGAGCTCGCCGCGAACGCCGCGGAGGCGGAGCCAGGCGTCGCACCACTGGAGGGAGGCTCCGGCGCGCCGAATCGACTCGCCCCCAGCTCGGACGCCCCGTCTCTCGCGCGACCTCGTCGGGGACGGACGTCCCCTCCCCGGCTCCGATCTCTTCGAGGGGGAGCGGCAGCGGAGAAGTGAGCGGGATCGCCGCCCAGCGCAGAGAACGGCGCGCGAGGCCAGGCCCCGACCCGTGAGGCGATGCGGGGCCGGGTTTCGACACTTCGACCCCGAGCTCGACGTAGACCACGGTCGGATCTCCCCAGGCAGCGATCGCGTGCGTCAGCGCCCCGCCCGGCTCCCTCGGCAGGCGCACCGTGCCGAGGGTCGCCCCCGCGTGCTGAACGCCAAACGCGTACCCCGCGTCGTCGGGCGCGACCTCCACCTCGAGCTCGCCGAGCGTCATCTTGGGGAAGCCGCCGGACCAGGGCATCGACACGAAGCCGTCCCGGAGGAGGCGAACGTCGAGCTCCGCGGGCGCGAGCCGCGCCAGGACGCCAACGGGGCAGGCGCCGGAGGCGCGAGCGAGGAAATGCTCACCCTCCACCGAGCCCACCCGCGCGACGACGACGTCCACCTGCTCGCAGTCGTCCGCGAACGTGCGGATCGGGAGCGCGACGAAGCGTCGATCCCGCGAGATCGCGGCCGCGTCGGCGGCGACGCTCGCGCTCGTCGCCAACGGCCCGCTCGGCGGCAACGACGCGAGAGGCGGGGAGCGCGGCGCGGCGGCGCTCACCCGCTCCGCGCTCGCGCTCGTGACCGCGGGAGCCGCGGAGCGCGCGGCGCTCCGGTCGGACCGCGTCGGGCTCGAGCACCCGACGAGGGCACCGCCTGCGAGCACGATGGCGCGGACGACGCCGATCGCGGGTCGGAGGAGCTCGCGCCCGACCATCAATAGTGTGGCGGGGGCTCGTTGCCGATGGGCTCCTCGACGCCGCGGAGCCGGCGCTCCAGATCCGTGACGCGCGCCTCGAGCTTCGCGATGGTGCGGCTCTGCTCGTAGACGACGCCGGAGAGCTCGTCGAGCAAGCGCTGTTGGTGGGTGTACCTGACCTCGAGGTCCGTGAGCTTCGCTTCCACGGGGGTTGCGATAGCATGCCCGCGCGCGATGGCGGCCTCGAAGAAGTCTTCCTCGCCGACGAAGGAGCGCTTCGTCGCGCTCCTCCGCGGACTGAACGTCGGCGGGAAGAACCGGCTCGCGATGAAGGATCTCGCCGCGGCGTTCACCGCGTGTGGATGCACGAACGTGACGACGTTCATCCAGAGCGGGAACGTCCTCTTCGACGCGTCCGCGTCGGTCGCCGCGAAGCTCCGTGCGGACGTCCCTGCGAAGATCCTGTCGGCGCATGGCCTCACCACCCCGGTCGTCCTGCGGACGCGCGAGGAGCTCGCGCGCGTGCCCCGCAACAACCCTTGGCCTGACCGCGCCGCGTTGGACCGCGCCGGGTCGGACGGTGGCGCGGCGCCGTCGCCCCTCCTCAACGTCCTCTTCCTCGCGGACACGCCAACGCCCGACGCGGCCGCGGGGCTCGATCCGAACCGGTCCCCCGGGGACGAATACGCGCTCGTCGGGCGTGAGGTCTACCTCTGGCTCCGACGCGGCGTCGCGGACTCGAAGCTCACGAACGCGTACTTCGACAAGCAGCTCGGGACGACGTCGACCGGTCGAAACTGGCGCACGATCACGAAGCTCATCGAGCTCTGCGGCTGATCCCACGATCGATGAACGCGCCGGGTCCGCCGCGCGCGAGCGGAGGAAGGATCGACCGGCTCGCCCGCGTCGTGGTCTCATGGGTCATGCGGAAACGCGCGCTCCGAATCACGTGGGTCGCGGCGCTCGCCTGCGCGGCGTGCCGCGAAGCCGACCCCACCCCGCTCGACCCGCCGAAGGGGCGCGTCGCCGGCGGCTTCATCCGGGACGACGCCGGTCGCGCGCTGCTCCTTCGCGGGATGAACCTCGCGGGGGCGCACAAGGCCGCGCCCTACTTCTCGTTCCACACCCTGCCCGACTTCCAGCGCGTGCGGGACGCGTGGGGGATGAACGCGATCCGGTTCCTCGTGACGTGGTCCGCGATCGAACCTGCGAAGGGCGTCTTCGACGACGCGTACCTCGAGCAAGTCCGGACCCGCATGCAGTGGGCGCGCGAGGCGGGGCTCTTCGTCGTGCTCGACATGCACCAGGACGTGTACGGCGAGGGCTTCGCGAGCGGCGGCGGGGACGGCGCGCCGCGGTGGTCGTGCGACGAGGCGAGCTACGCGTCGTTCGTCCCGAACGCGGAGCAGTGGTACTTCAACTACCTCACGCCCGAGGTCACGGGCTGCTACGACCACTTCTGGAAGACGCCCGAAATCCGCGCCGAGTACATCGAGGCGTGGGCCCGGCTCGCGCGGAGCCTCGGCGACTACGACGACGTCATCCTGGGTTTCGACCCGATGAACGAGCCGTACTGGGGTTCCACGTCGATCACCGCGTTCGAGGCGGAGGTGCTCCAGCCGTTCTACGAGGACGTGGTGAAGGCGGTGCGCGCCGAGAGGCCCACGTGGATCGCGTTCATCGAGCCCGCGTCGAGCCGGAACCTCGGCATCCCCACGGGTCTCACGCGAATGACGTTCTCGGACGTCGTGTACTCGCCGCACTCGTACGATCGGGACGCCGAGTCGGGCGTCGGGTTCGACGCCGCGCACCGCGACGCCGTCCTGAGCAACGCCGCCGACCTCGCGACGGAGGCGCGCGCGCTCGGGGCGGCGCTGTGGATCGGGGAGTACGGCGGCATGGCCGACAAGCCCGGCATCGTGGACTACATGACCGCCGAGTACGACGCGTTCGCCTCGGTCGCGGCCGGATCGACGTACTGGGCGTACGACGCAGGCGGCGGCTACAGCGTGCTCGACGCCGACATGAAGGAGCGCGAGGCGCTCGTCGGCGCGCTCGTGCGACCGTGGCCCGAGCGGGTCGCCGGAGCGCCCGTGCGGTACGCGTTCGATCCCCTCACGAAGACGTTCACGCTCCTCTATCGCCCCGATCGCGCGATCACCGCGCCCACGATCGTCTCCGTGCCGGCCCGCGCGTACCCGACGGGCTACACCGTGTCGTGCGGCGCGTGCGCGTTCACGAAGGGCGACGGCTCGCTCGAGATCACCACCCCCGACGCCGGCGCCGAGGTCACCGTCTCGATCGCGCCGCAGTGAGACCGCGCGCGAGGACACGCCCCGATCGAGCGAGCACCCCGAGCGGAAACCCGCCCGAGAAGCGCGCGGCCGGTGGGCCGCGGGTCGTGTCCTTGGACCGGCGGCCGAGGTCGGCGCGTCGGCGAGGTTGCCCGCCCCGGTCCGCGGGACTAAGTCGCGTCCGACCGGGACGGCTCGGCCGTCCCTCCCTCGCTCCGATCGACCTACCATGCCGGACTCCTCGAAAAGACGCTCAAGACCTTCGTGGCGACGACCTCGCGAAGGACCGAACCATCGTCGGCGCGCGGTACAAGGGCCGCACGATCGACGTCCACACGCCGATCGATCCTCCCGCGGATCGAAGGAGCTCAAGCTCGTGCGCACGAGCGATCCCGACAGCCTCCAGATCGTCCGGCACTCGACCGCCCACATCATGGCGGACGCGGTGCAGCGCCTCTTCCCGGGCACGAAGGTCACGTTCGGCCCCGCGACCGACGGCGGCTTCTACTACGACGTCGACACCGCGCAGTCGGCGCGCAAAGGCGGCGCGTTCAACGAGGACGATCTCGCCAAAATCGAGGAGAAGATGCGCGAGATCGTCGCGCTGAAGCTGCCCTTCCGACGCGAGGTCGTCTCGCGGGAGGACGCGCGCGCGATCTTCCAGAAGATGGGCGAGACGTACAAAGCGGAGCACGTCGACCGCCTCCCCGCGGACGCGGAGATCTCGCTCTACCGGCACGGCTCGCTCGCCGGCGCCGCGCCCGGGCAGGACGCGGACCAGTGGATGGACCTCTGCGAGGGCCCGCACGTCCCGACCACGGGCTCCATCGGCGCGGTGAAGCTCACCGCCGTCGCGGGCGCGTATTGGCGGGGCGACGAGCGCAACCCGATGCTCCAGCGCGTCTACGGGATGGCGTTCGCGACCGAGAAGGAGCTCGCCGCGCACCTGAAGATGCTCGAGGAGGCGAAGGAGCGGGACCACCGCAAGCTCGGCAAGGAGCTCGAGCTCTTCATGTTCCACGAGTACGCCCCGGCGATGCCGTTCCTCCTGCCGAGGGGCGCGTTCGTCTACAACGCGCTCGTCTCGTACATGCGAGAGCTCTACCTCGCGTACGGCTACGAGGAGGTCATCACGCCGCAGGTGTTCGACAAGAAGCTCTTCCTCACGAGCGGCCACCTCCCGAACTACCGGGAGAACATGTACCTGCCGATGACGGCCGATCAGATCGACGAGACCAAGATGGCCCTCCGCCTCGGCGTGAAGGCGAGCGAGGGCGAGAGCTACGAGGACGTCGACCGCGCGCGCGACAGCGCCGTCGTCGATCGCATGAGCGAGCACGAGCGCCTCGGCCTGAAGCCGATGAACTGCCCGAGCCACTGTCTCATCTTCGGGCACCGGCGCCGCAGCTACCGCGAGCTCCCGTGGCGCATGGCGGACTTCGGCCGGCTCCACCGATACGAGCGCGGCGGCGTCGTCCACGGCCTCGCGCGCGTGCGCTCGTTCTGCCAGGACGACGCGCACATCTTCTGCGCGCTCGATCAGATCCAGCCCGAAATCTCGAAGTTCATCGATCTGCTCTACGAGGTGTACGCGGCGTTCAAGTTCGAGAAGGTCGACATCAAGCTCGCGACGCGCCCCGACAAGCGCATCGGGAGCGACGAGCAGTGGGACGCGGCCGAGAAGGCCCTCGCGCAAGCGCTCGAAGAGAAGGGGCTCGCGTACGAGGTCGCGGAGGGCGAGGGCGCGTTCTACGGCCCGAAGCTCGAGTTCCACATCCAGGACGCGCTGAAGCGGTCGTGGCAGCTCGGGACGATGCAGGTCGACTATCAGATGCCCGAGCGCTTCGAGCTCGAGTTCATCGGATCGGACGGCGCGCACCACCGCCCCGTGATGCTCCACCGCGCGATCCTCGGCTCGCTCGAGCGGTTCCTCTCCGTGCTCATCGAGCACGTGAGCGGCGCGTTCCCCGTCTGGCTCGCGCCCGAGCAGGCCGTGATCGTCACGGTGAGCGAGAAGCAGGCGGAGTACGCGAACGAGGTCGTCAAGGCGCTTGCCGATCGCGGCCTCCGCGCGCGCGCGGACGTCGGCCCGGACAAACTGGGCGCGAAGATCCGCGAGGCCCGCCTCACGCGGGTGCCGTACGTCGTCGTCGTGGGCGACAAGGAGGCGGCGGGGCGCCTCGTCGCCCCTCGCTCGCGCGACGAGAACAAAGATCTCGGACAAATGCCGCTCGACACGTTCATCGAGCGGCTCGCCTCGGAGGCGAAACCCCCGCGGCGGAACGCCCCACTCGCGGCGGCTCGCCCGGTTTGAGCCTTGCCGCTACGCCGCGGGCGCGGGGTCGGGGCGAACGACACGCGTCCCTTGCTTCGAGGGGGGCGATCGTCTCTCATCCGCGCTCGTCCATCCCGGGGGGCCGACGCGCCCCCGGACGCCGTGAACGCGCGGCGCCGCAGTCGGACCATCCTCTTTCTCGCAGTGCCTTGCTTCCCCTCTCGTCCTTTCGAAACCCGTGAGCGCGGGGGCATGTGCCCCTGCACTGGAGATCTACCGCCAACATGTCGATGAGACGTTTCGACCCTCGTCAAGCCCAGCGTGGCCCGCAAATCCGTATCAACCAGCGAATCCGTGTGCCGGAGGTCCGCGTCATCGGGGATGACGGCGAGATGCTCGGCATCATGGCCACGGGCGACGCGCTCCGGCGCGCGCAAGAGAAGGGTCTCGACCTCGTCGAGGTGAACCCGAAGGCGGAGCCTCCGGTCTGCAAGATCCTGGATTACGGCAAGTACAAGTACGACGAGAAGAAGAAGGCCGCGGAAGCGCGCCGGAAGCAGAGCGTCGTCGAGATCAAAGAGATCAAGCTTCGCCCAAAGACGGACGACCACGATCTCGACTTCAAGACGCGCGCGGCCGCCCACTTCCTCGAGGACGGGCACAAGGTGAAGTTCACCGTCCGCTTCCGGGGGCGCGAGATCACGCACCCCCAGGTCGCGCAGAGCCAGCTCGAGTGGATCACGAGCAAGCTCGACGAGCTCGCGAACGTGGAGGTCCGCCCGGCGATGGAGCAGCGCACGATGACACTGCTCATGGCGCCGAAGCCCGCCGTGCTCCAGCGCGCCGCCGAGAAGGCGCGCCTCCGCGCGAAGATGAAGGGCGACGCCCGCGCCGAGAAGGAGCAACAGCAGCGCGAGGAGGCGACCGCCAACATCGAGAAGCGGCTCGCCGCGGACGACGACGACGACGACAACGAGAACGAGACTGAAAACGAAAACGACGAGTGAGCACTCTCCCACGAGGAGGTGTTCTCGCCGCGCCCCCGCGTCGGCGCTCGTCCTTCCGAAGAACCCCAAGACCAACGAACGGAGCTCTTGAATGGGAATCAACGCAGCGCTCGAGTGGGCCAGGCAGCAAGTCGCCGCGGAGGGGCAGCAGAAGGTCGAGAACGCCGAGGCTGCTGCGTTCATCCGCAAGACCGCGGAGGACGCGTTGAAGGCCGCAGCGGCGGACGCGGAGAAGGCGAGTCAAGCCGCCGCCGCGGAGGCCGCCGCGCGCTCCGCGGAGAACGCCAAGAAGCAATCGATCTTCGACGCGGTGTACGCCGTCGCCGCCGCGGACGGCTCCGTCTCGGACGCGGAGCGCGCGAAGCTCGCCGCGGGCTTGTCGACGATGCTCGGGGCGATCAGCGAGAACGAGGCGCAGAGCTTCGTCGCGGCGGCCAAGGAGTACTACGACGCGCACGGCCTCGAGGGCACCGGCAAGATGATCGCCGACGCCGTCACCGACGCCGACGGGCGCCGCTCGCTCCTCATCCTCGCGTCCGCGGTCGCCTGGCTCGATCGCGGCGTCGGCACGAAGGAAGGCCTCGCCCTGCAGTCGCTCACGCGGCACTTCGGGTTCGAGATCCACGAGCTCCACAAGTGCATGGCCGCGGGCAAGTGGGTTTGAGCGAGCGCTGATCAGCGGCTCGCGACGATCACACGGAAGACCCGATCACCGTCCGCGGACGCGACGGTGATCGTGGTCTCGCCCGGGCTGACGCCCGCGACGACGAAGCCGGCGCGCGGCTGCGGATTGTAAGCGGGCCCGTAATAGCGGTACGGCATCGGGTCTTTCACCTCCGACAGATGCGACGGGAGCACCGCAGCGATCTGGGGGTTGGCGGAGGTCGCGCTGGTGTACGCGCAGGGCTCTCCGAGCCAGGGCTCGCGGCACTCGATCGCGAGCGCGACGCCCTTCGAGAGGACGATCTGTTCGACGCCCTTGTCGTCGGTCCCGGCGAACCTGCCCTGGTGAGCGGGCGGAGGATCGGTGACCGCGAAGAAGTAGGGCGTGCACCCCCCGAGGGCGAGCGCGGCGATGGCGGCGACGAAGGCCCTCACAGCGGCCTCCCGCGGGACTCGACCGCGTTCGCGCGCACGACGACGTCGATCGACGCCTCGAGGCCGAGCGTCGCGAGCGAGAGCTCCGTCTTGCCGGGCCTCAGCGCGACCACGCGACGGCGGTCCTCGTTCCCTTCGCGCAGGATGGAGAGCACCCCCTCGTCCGCGGACCACTCCCCGGGCGCGGAGCCGATCAGGCGCTGACCGTCCGCGGAGAGCACGGCCGAGACGAAGATCGCATCGCCGACGAGCAGCTCGATCGGCCCGCCGGTGACCATCGCCTTCTCGCGCCCGGGCACGGTCGCGGCGAGGCGCAGTTTCGTCGGCGCCTTCACCCAGACGTGGATGAAGTCCACGACCGTGTCCCCGTCGGTCACGAGCATGAGCGCGCTCGTTCCTTCGCTCCGGCCGACGACGTCGCCGTCGTCGACCTCGAGCACGCTCGGCGACACCGACACGTACCGATGACTCGCTCCGGCGCTGCCGGGGATTTTCATCTGGAAGTCGGGGTGGACGACGGCGCCGACCGCGACGGGGGCGTCGAACCCGGCGTGGCCGCACTCCTGCCCAGGGAGGCACGTGTCGGCGGTCGCGATGGCGGCCCGCAGCGCGCCTTCTCCGCACCCCGTCGAGGCGAGCGAAGCAAGTGTGAGCAGGAGACCGAACAGCAACGGAGGTCGAAGAGTCGAGTTCATGGTCGTTGAACCCGAGCTTGTCGCTCCGCTTACGGCTCCGAGGATTACATGGGCCTTACATCCCCTTGGGGTGCGTTCGAGGTTGCGCGCGAGGCTCGCACCTACACTGTCGCATCGCTGGGGGGCGCGCGATCTAGCCGGCCTCCCGAGAGACCACCTCGGGATTCCCCCAGTGCGCGAGATCAGCGGCAAACACCGTGGTTCGACGCGTGGCGTGCCCGTTGCTCAAGTGTTCGACCATGAGCTCGAACACCTGGTGCCGTGTGCTCCCCATCGTGTCCATCGCAGCTGCCCTCGCGTTCTCGTCCGCGGGGTGCGCCCCGGAGGGCGTCGACGACGAGGACGTCGAAGAGGCCTCCGACAACGGGTCGGTCGCGCTCTCGTCATCCATGTTGTGCGACGTCACGAACCTCGGCTCGAAGCCCTGTCAGGACGCGATCGAGAGCGTGCGCTTCCAGGGGTTCGTCACGAGCCGCGGCGACATCATCGAACGCGCGATGACGTGGCTCGACGCGGGTGTGCGGTACGACGCCAACGCCTCGTACCAAGGCTACCGAAAGGACTGCAGCGGGTTCGTCTCGATGGCGTGGAGCTACAAGGACAACCCCGGGACGATCTTCTTCCCGCCGTTCAACTACAGCGGAAAGTATGCCGTGGAGCTCGGGAGCTTCGACGATCTCGCGCCCGGCGACGCGGTGAACCGGAAGACGCGAATCAAGAACAGCGCAGGCAACTACGTCGGCCACGTGATGCTCTTCGGGGGCTGGGCGAGCTTCGACCGCCAGGAGCTCTTCCTGATCCACGAGTACTCGACCGGGAAGCCCGCGGCGTTGATCCGGATCAAGCGCAGCGAGCTCTCCGATTACGTCCCCATCCGATCGACGCACGCCCCCGCGCCCGTCGCGCCCGTCATCGATCCGAGCCCCCAGCCCGAGCCCACCCCCACGCCCGAGCCGAGCCCCGCGTGCGGGTCGATGGTGGCGAACCAATCCCTCGGCATCAACCAGGGCATGTCCTCGTGCGACGGTCGGTTCACGCTGATCCAGCAGGGCGACGGCAACCTCGTGCTCTACCAACAGGGCGGCAAGGCCCTGTGGTCCACGCAGACGTACGGCAAGCCGGGCGACACGACGGTGATGCAGGACGACGGGAACCTCGTCATCTACGGCCCCCCGGGCGCGATCTGGTCGAGCCAAAGCCAGGGGCACCCGGGCGCTTGGCTCTCGCTCGACGATCACGGCGCGCTCATCATCTTCGACGCGGGCGGCAAGCCCATTTGGTGGAACGGAACCGGCGGCCTCTGAGCGCGCGCTCGCCCTCAGCGCTCGATGACGGTGGCGCTCGTGGTGGGATCGACGGGCAGCGCGCTCGGGAGCGCGCCGCCCTCGATCACCGCGTAGGTCGTGGGATCGTAGGCGAGCAAGCGGAGGTGGCGGAGGGTGCCCGCTCCCGCCGAACCCTTCACGCGGATCGCCGTCACGTCGGCGAGCGTTCGGTGCGGCGGCAGCTCGATGGCCGTGCGGCCCGTCCCCGAGCAGCGCGCGTCGAGCGCGTCCATCGCGCTCGCGTAGAGCCCGAGCGAGCTGTACCAGGCGCCCTCGACCTCCGCCTCGAACGCGACCTTGGCGTCGCCGTCGAGACCGTGATCCAGGAAGACCCAGGACGAGAGCGGCGCGAGCTTGTCGTCCGTTACGCCCCCCTCGGCGGACACCTTCCCCTCGCGCTCCACCTCGAGCCAACCCGCGGCGACGAGCCAAGGAAACCCGTCGAGGACGGCCTCACGCGGCGCCGCGCCGGACGGGGTGAACGCGACGGGCATCGGCGCGACGTGGAGCGCGGCGGGAGCATCGAGCGGCTCGGGTGACACCAGGCCGTTCGTCGTCGTGATCTCCAGGCGCGGGTGCGTCCCCTCGCTCACTCCGTCGAACGCGAGCGTCGCGTGGTCGGGCCCTTGGTAGGTGCGGTGTGCTCGATCGAAGAGCCCTTCGATGTCGTGGGGCCGGCCCCACTGCGCGAGGAGCAGCGTCGGGAAGAACCCCGTCCCGCCGTCCTCGTTCGTCATGACGTACTCGAACTCGTCCCCGCTCTCGAAGACGAGGAGCGGGGTGTCGTTCCCCGGATCGTTCGCGAGGCCGAGGATCGGCACGCCCGCCGCGCTCGGATCGACCTCGACCGAGAGCGCCGCCTCCGCGTGACCTCGGAGCGGGCTCCACGTCACCGCGCCTCCATCCCAGGGGCCGAGGGACGCGCGGACGTCGGCCGCGAAACCGCCGACGAGCAGCACGTCCCGGGGGACGTTCGCGCCCGCGGTCACGCGGAGGACAGCGCCCACGTTCGCCGCGTCGCCCCACGATCCGTCGACCTTCGTCGCGTGCACGGAGACGACGAGCTCGTCCCCGATCGCGGCTCCGCTCGGGACCTCGAGCGCGGTCGGCGCCGCGCCTCCGCGCCCCCCGTCCGCGCCCGAGGAGGTGCACGCGGCCCCGATCCCTGCTCCGAGGAGCGCGAGTCCGACGCCAGTCGAGACGTAGGGCAGGCGGGAGAACATCGACCGATCGTAGCGCTCGTCGACGCGAGCGCGGCGCTTCCGTTGAGGTTCCTTGGGTCGACGTCGCACCCGCTCGGGTGCGACCGTCGCTCGATGCGACGACGACACGCGCTGGTCCTCACCCCCTGGATGCTGCTCGCGGCGTGCGACGACGGCGCAGCGACCACGGGGTCGGGCGCCTCGAGCTCCGCCTCGTCCACGGCGTCGTCGACGGCCTCGACCGGCACCGGCGGAGGAGGCGCGCCGGACATCGCGTGGTCGCCTTGCTCGATCCTCACGGACGGCCCCGGTGAGGACGCGCAGTGCGCGATCCTCGAGGTGCCTGCGAGCTACGCCGAGCCCGGGAAGGGCACGGTCCCCTTCTCCATCAAGCGAATCCCCGCGTCGACGCAGCCGGCGAAGGCGCAGGTCTGGTTCATGAACGGCGGCCCGGGCGGCTCCGTCGTCGATTTCGAGCCCATCGCGGAGTACTTGCACGGGTACGACGACACGCTGGATCTGTACCTCCCCGAGCACCGAGGGGTCGGGCGCTCCGGCCGCCTCTCGTGCCCCACGGAGGAGGCGCCCGCGAGCGACGGCGGCTACGAGGTCACGCTCGCCGAGATGCCGGCGTGCATCCAGTACCTGAAGGACACCTGGGGCGACCGGCTCGCGGGCCTGTCCGCGGAGAACGCGGCCCGCGACGTCGGCGAGACGATCGCGCGGACCCGCGCCCCCGGCGAGGACGTGTTCTTGTACGGCATCTCGTACGGGTCGCACTGGGGCAACCGCTACCTGCAGCTCTACCCGGATCAGGCGACCGGCGTCGCCCTCGGCGCGCTCGCGGTGAACTTCTCGTTCACGATCATCGATCGGCGCTTCAACGAGCTCGGCGAGCGGTTCATGGCGGCGTGCGGGGCCGACGCGTTCTGCGCGTCGAAGCTCGGCCCCGATCCGTGGGCGCGCATGACCGCGCTCATGCAATCGCTCGACGCCGGGCACTGCCCGGAGGTGCAAGCGCTGGGCGTGGACCGCGCGATCGTGCGCGAGGTGTCGGCGAGCCTGTTCTACGGCTGGGACGATCGGACCCTCGTCCCGCCCCTCGTGTACCGCCTCGAGCGCTGTAGCCCCGCGGACGTGAACGCGATCACCCACCTCGTCGATGCGCTCGTCGCGCGCTCCGCCGCGCCGCTCACGGCGAGCGATCGCAACGCGTCGATCCTCCTCGGGGACCACATCGGCCTCTCGGAGATGTGGGCGGCCGGCGCTCCTCCGCAGGCGGATCTCGAGGCGTACGCCGCCACCGCGAACGTCTCCCCGGACGTCGCCGTCGACATGGGCGCGCTGCGCGACGAGTGGCCCGTGTACACGCCGAACCCCGCGCTCGCGGGCAAGCCCGCCGCGACCTCGATCCCGATCCTCCTGCAAAACGGGGAGTATGACTTCATCACGAGCGCCGACTACCAGCCCCTCGTGGACGCGCTCGGCGGCGCGCACCAGTCGTTCGTCGAGTATCCACGCGCGACGCACGATCCGTGGACGGCCGTCACCGCCGCGGGCGGCTCGTGTGGGCTCATCGACTTCTACGCGTTCGTGAAAGACCCCGAGAAGGCGCCCGACCCCGCGTGCCTCGGGTTCGTCATCCCGATCGGCTTCACCGTGGACCCGGCCTACGCGAGCGCGTACTTCGGCACCACGGACGCGTGGGAGGGCGATCCGGGACCCGCCACGGCCGCCTTCGCCCGCTCGAACAGCACGCTCAAGAGAGCGGTGAAATTCCGTATTTCGCGCGAAGCTCGTCGAGCGGCTCGTTCATCAGCGGCCACGGGTCCCATCCGTCCGTAGGATCGATCGTGCACCTCGACCCGCGCTCGATGGCGCGGAACATCTTCGCCGGGTCGAGCATCATCTTGGTCCCGACGGCGACGGGGCTCATCGCGATCCCGAGGTGGAACTCGGCGATCCCGAAGAGGATGAACGCGAACGGATCCTTGTCCTCGCGCCGACAGCCCGCGTGGAACGAGAGGACGGAGAGCTCACCGTCGGGGTCGGTGCCATACCCGCTCAAGACGTGGGTGAGGTCGTGGAAGAAGAGCGGCTCGGGCGGGCTGCCCTTCTCACCGGGCAGCGAGTACCCGTTCGACCGGATGAAATCGAAGTACCCCCGCCCGAGCGACCCCGCCGGGCACGCCTCGAGGGCGCGGTAGGGCGCTGCGATCGCCGCGTCCTCCCGGACGCCCGCCATCACCGCGAGGGACTTCACGAGCCAGCCGAGGCCCTTCTCCTTCGCCATCTCCGTGGCCTTCTCGCGCGCGAAGAAGCGGCGCGCGATGTCGAAGCGCGCCCGGAGGAAGCTCTTGTCCGCGAGGAGCCGGAGCGTGCCGACGCTCGGCGAGTCGACCCCGAGGGCGCGCGCGAAGCGCTCGACGAGCGCGGACTCGGCGGGCGTCGCTTCGCCATCGACGAGCGAGAGGATGATCATGCCGCGGACGATCTGGCGGCGCTTGCCGGGCTCCGTGATGACGGACGCGAGCTCCTCGGGCGTGATCGGCTCGAGCGCGTCGACGTCGACGTTCGAGCCGAACGCCCGCTGCGCCGTCTCGATGAGCCCGCGCTCCGCCGGCGAGAACGCTCCGTCTGCGGTGGCGATCATCTTCATGGCGCGGAGGCCGAACGGGATCACCTCGGGGCTCGGTCGGTAGACGTCCATTGGCACGAGTGTCCGCGGTCCCCGCCGCCTTCGTCAAGCCGAGGGCTCGCCGCGCTTCCGCGGGTCGCAACGGCTCGGCTCGCGAATGTCTGGTCGAAGGGTGGGTTCAGGCGAGGGGGAACGTCCAAAAGCGCGCCACGAGCTCCGCTCGACTGGCGGCCCCAGAGCGCGCGAGGAGCGCGGTCATGTGGAGCTCGACGGTCACCTCGGCGCAGTTGAGGTACGCGGAGATTGTCTTGTTCGCGAGCCCTTGAGCCACGAGGCCGAGCACCGTGGTTTGTCTGGAGGTGAGCCCCCACGCGCCGGCGATGATGCGGAGTCGCGGCCCGGGATCGCCCGGCATCGCGCGGAGTAGAGCGACATATTGGGGCTCCCCGGAGCGCGCCAATTGGCTGACCCAATAGCGCGTGCCCGAGCCCGCCGTGACGCCCGTCGAGGCCGAGGCGAGCGACGAGCGCAGCTCCTCGGTGACGGCGTCGCGGTCCGCGGCGAGGAGCGTCCGACCAAAGGCGTTCGCGTGTCGCACGGCGCCGTTCGCGCCCAACACGAACGCCGCCGAGCCGATGGAGTCGAGCGCGGCCTCGAGCCCCTCGTCGATGTCGCCCGAGTCGTCCAGCTCGTCGAGGATCTCGCGCAAGCTCGACAGGTCATGGGCGGTGGGTTCGTCCACCTTGATTCTCGGTTTCGTCGGAGAACGCCGTGACCTGTCGCCCACAAAAACTCGGGCGAGAATAGCTACGCAGCGTGACATGCCTATGATGGAAAGCCCTAGGTGAAAGGGCCTAGGGCGCCGTGGGCGGCATCGGGAACGTCCAGAAGCGAGCGACGAGCATCGCTCGGTTCTCGCATCTCGATCGCGCGAGGAGGCGCGTCATGTGGAGCTCGACAGTCACCTGAGCGCAGCCGAGCTTGGCACCGATCGCCTTGTTCGAGAGACCGACCGCGACGAGCTCGAGCACCTGACGTTGCCTGCGCGTGAGGGCCCAAGCGCCCTCGAGCGCGACCGCGCGCGCCTCGAGATCACCGCCTGCGGAAAGGCCGAGCTGCTCGCGGACGACCGCCTGATCGGCGTTGACGAGCGCCGCGATCACATCGACGTGCGGAAGCCCGACCGTCTGCGCGGGGCGGGGCGACTGTCCGCCCGGCTTGCGGCGCCGCTTCGGCCCCGGTGGGCCCTTGCCTTCTCCGCGCGCCATCGTCGCCTCGGAGACCGTGATAGCACCCACTCACCCAGGCCCCCCGTGGCAAGTTGCATCACTTAGCGCAATTCCGCGGACGGAGCCGCGGCTGAGTCGTGCGCCTTCGGCGCGCTCATGAATCCATTGAAGATTGGCGACCTGGGGTTGTCCATGCTGGACAGGGTCGCCCCTTCCAACGCCCCCCGAGCGCAAGCGGCGAGCAACCCAACAGCCAATCGACGAGCCCGCCAATCGCACGGGTCGAGGCGGGCCCAATGTCTCCCCGCACGGCTCAAGCACCGAACAGGTTGAAACCCGAACGAATGCGCTCGAGTTCGAGGGAGAGGCGCACGCCCGAGGACCGAGCACCGAGAAGACGACTCCTCGTCATCTGAGGAGCACAGCGACGAGGCCGTGTGCTTCTCTCCGGAATCGGGCGCATACGTCGGCGTTTCAGCCTGTTCGGTGCTCTAGGCGCGGGCCACGTCGAGGCCGCTCGGGACCCGCGCGGAGCGCGGCCCGCGATAGGACAACGAGAAGCCTTTGGCGGGCGCGATGGTGATCCCGCGGAGCTCGGCCGGGACGCGATCCCCGGGCCGCAGCGCGAGCTCGGCCGCGTGGAGGATCTCCGCGAGCACGATCCGCATCTCGAACGCCGCGAACGACAGGCCGATGCACGCCCTCCGCCCGCCGCCGAACGGAAAAAAGTGGTGGTTGGGAGCGGTCGAGGTGAGGAATCGGGTCGGGTCGTACCGCGTGGGATCCGGAAACAAGTCCGGCCGTCGGTGCGTGAGCATGACGCACGGCCAGACGATCGCGCCGGCGGGCAGATCGTAGGGGCCGAGGGACAGGGGCCGACGAAGGTGGCGGGTCACCGCAGGAGCGATGGGCGTGAGGCGCATCGCCTCTTTGATCGACGCGTCCACGAGCGCGAGCTCGCCCGCGCGCGACGGATCGATGGGGCCGCCACCGAAGACGCGATCGATCTCCGCGCGCACGTCCACGACGAGGCGCGGCTCCGAGAGGAGATGCAACAGGGTCCACGCGAGCGTCGTCGCGGTGGTCTCGTGCCCGCCGACGAGGATCGTCACCAGCTGGTCGACGATCGCGTCGATCTCCATTCGGGATCCGTCCTCGTAGGTGGCGTGCGCGAGGAGCGCGAGGATGTCCGCGCGATCTCCCCTCCCCTCGCTGCGGCAGCGCTCGACCTCCGCGCGCAGGTGGCGGACGACGTGAGCCTTGCCCTTCGCCCAGGGCGCCCACGGCATCCGCGACTCGAGCCGGCCCATCGCGCCGCGCTCCTGCCGGTCCGCTGCGCCGTCGAGGAACCGGCGGACGCGCGTCGCGTTGAAGATCGTCGACGCGAAGAACGTCGCGGGCTGCATCACCCCGTCGATCCACGCGAGGAGCGCCTCCCGGAGCGGCCGGGAGCGCTCGTCCGACGCGACGCCGAAGACGCACTCGAGGATCGCGCCGAGGGTGATCCGCTGGAGCTCCGCTTGGATGCGGACGAGCTCGCCGGGGCGCCACGTGGCGAGGGTCTCGCGCGTGAGCCGCTGCATCACCTCGGCGTACCCCTTCAGACGCTCGCCGTGCAGGTGGGGCATCATCAGCTGGCGCTCGCGCTGGTGCCGCTCACCGTCGAGGAAGAGGAGCGACCGGTCCCCGATGTTCGCGGGGAACGCGTTCAGCCGCTGCTCGAGGTCGTCCGGCTTGAGCGCGAAGATCTGCTTCACGAGCGCGGGATCGCGCGTGACGAACCGGGGGCCGCCGGGCAGCGGGAGCGTGAACGTGTCACCGAACTCGGCCGCGCACGCCTCGAGGTACGCGTACGGATCGCGCCCGAAGCGGTAGCCAGCGACGAACGAGGGGACCTTCGGCCCGGGCGGCAGCGTCATGCTCCCCACGATAAACGACGGCACGCGCCGCGGAGCCCTTTCCGCGCCTCGACTCGCGCGCTGCGAGGCGCTCGAGACGGCGTCCGGTCGACTCAGCTGGCGATGCGCTGGGTGGGCAGACGGCGCCCACCGGCAGAGGCAGCGGTGGGTGAGGCATCCTTCGTCGACGCTCCAGGCGCGCTCGCGGGGTGTTCCGGTGCCCGCGTTCGGAACGGATAGGCGAGCTGGCCGAGGATCGTCGTCGGCACGTCCTCGCGGACCCCGAACTTCGTGGGCTCGTGCGCCGGCATGTAGAACGTGCCGAACAGGAGGTCCCAAATGGGAAAGAGGCCGGCGAAGTTCCTGTCGAGGCCCTCGTCCGCGCTCGTGTGGTGCCAGCGGTGGAACCGAGGCGAGGCGATCACGAAGCGAAGGGAGCCGAAGGTCCACGGCACGTCGGCGTGCAGGAGGATCGCGTAGAGCGTGAGCGCGGGCGCCGCCGCGCCGAACACCCTCCAGTCGAACCCGAGGAACACGAGCGGCAAGCTCAGCGCCGCCCGCGAGACGACCTCGTTCACGGGGTGGACGCGCGCCGCCGCGAGCCAGTCGAGGCGCGCGGACGAGTGGTGCACGGCGTGGAACGGCCAGAGCCGCCTCACGCGGTGGAACGCGCGATGCGTCCAATACGCGATGAGGTCGGCGAGCGCGAGGCCGAGGAGGAACTGGAGCGGGAGCGGGAGCTTCGAGACGGGCGAGCGCGCCGCGACGGAGGCGAGGAACACGCGGATCCCCTCCCCGCCGAGGTGTGCCCCGGCGAGCAACGCCGCGAGCACGATCACGGACACGACGACGAACTGGACGATCGGGTGGATGAGCGCGGGACCGAGGAGCCAGTAGCTCACGTCGCTCGCGAGCTCACGGAGCGAGCGCGGCTCTCCGCGCTTCGCGGGACGCCCCGCGCCACCGAGCAGCCCACGCCGCACGGCGAGCTCCAGCCCACCGAGCAGCGCGCCCACGATCAGGAACCCGAACAGCACCCCCACCCACGTCTTGCCCAAAGATCGCGAACCTCCACGCCGTTGGACACGGCGGCTCCGTGAAAGGTCAAACCGGCTCGGTCGATCGCCCCGGGCTCAGTGGGCGATCCATTTCGCGACGCCCGGGAGTCGCCCGTTCAACAGCGCGAAAAAACCGAGGCCTCCGTGCCCGCCGGCGTCGCCGTTCCAGCCGGGCGGGTCGACGCTCTCGGTGACGGGTTGCGACCCGAGGGGGGTGAAGCCGCACTGCTTCTCCTCGGGCACGATGACGTTCTTCCACGTCTTGCTTCCCTCCGCTCCGACGACGAACTCGTTCATCGTGACGTGCGCGAGGGCATCCTTCAGGCGGGCGCGCATGTCCTCGCTCAGCACGGCCTCGAGCCCGAGGACTCGAAAGTCCGTCTTCCAAGCGACCATCTCGTCGTGGAGCCGCGAGGCCGCGAGGAGCCGCGCGACGAGCGTCACGATGGCGCCGCCGCCGCTGTGCGCGAACACGGGAGTCCCGCACTTCCAGGCGACCGCGACCTCGTACGCGGCGCGGTAGACGAAGCTCCGGAACGCGTCGTCGTCGACCACGCTCGACTTGAACCGCTCGAGGTCGATCGCGTCTCGGTCGCCTTGCGCGTCATGGCTGAGATCCGGCGAGATCGCGCCGAAGTCCTCGTCCTTGGGCGTCGACGCCCAGAGCCCGAGCAGGCGAACCTCGACCTGGTCCCCCTCGCGCGCCGCGTCCCCGTGCCGCCGGAGCCGGAACGTCGAGCGGTTCGCGCGGCCGAAGACGCGCACCCCACGGCCATCCGCGTCCCCCGAGAGGGGCTCGACGAACGTCGGCTCGACCGGGTCGTCCACCGCGACGGACGGCATGTTGTAATAGAAGAGCAAGCTCCAGCCCTGGATGTCCGAGGTGGAGCCCGGCGCGGTGGAGCGCTTCGCGAACTTCACGTAGAGGTCGGCGGTCGCCTTGTCCCCCCCGAGCTTCGCCTTGAGGCTGAACGAGCCGTCGTTGAAGCCTTGGATACCTGGGAAATAAGGCACATATCGGTGGTCCGTCCCCGTCGTGCACGAGTAGTCGCGCACCGCAGTCGCGAGCCGGTCGTCGATGAGCTGGGTGAACGGCTTCGGGGGCGCGCCGGTGAACGCGTACGGGAACGTGGAGCGGCTGCCCGGCGTGTCCGGCGTCACCTCCTCCTCCTCGTCGGGCGGGAACGCGTCGCTCAAATCGTCGGGATCGAGGTCCTCGTCGTCCTCGAGCGCCTCCTCCGCGGAAGCCGAGGCGGAGGGCGCAGCACTCGGGGTGGGCGCGGGAGCAGGCGTGAGCGCCGCTGTCCCGATCGGGTCGGTCGGCTTTTGGCCGCACGCGAGCGTGAGCGCGAGCGCGCCGATCGGGAGGGCGCGGATTCGGTCAGACCCCTTCACCATCCACCCCCTCCGCCGTCGGGCCCGCACCGTCGTCGACGAACGCCTCGATGAAGCGATCGATGCGCCCCGAGAGGACGGCGCGCGCGTCTCCGTCCACCTGCCCCGTGCGCCGGTCCCGGACGCCACGGGATCGCCACATGTCGTACGTGCGCACGGGAGGGTCGTCGGTCCGGCCGTGCGGGCGCGAGGGCGGCGGGCTCCCGTCCGCGGGGACGACGTCCACCCGGGCGAGGAACGTCTCGCCGCGCCGATCCGTCTTCGCGGGCGGCGGGAGGATCAGCCGGTGCGTCCCGCGCTCGCCCTTCAGGTAGCCGTACGCATACGCCCCGAGCACGTCGACCGTGCGCGCCCCGTCGCGGTCAGAGCGCTGCTCCACGTCGTATCCGCGCTCGCGTGACCAGTTCGCGTACATGTCCGCGAGCGTCTCCGCCCACTCGGCCGCGCCCTCCTTCGCGCCCGCCGGCGAGACCAGGATCCGCGCGTCCCCGTGATCGGCGCCCTTGAACCGGATCACCTCGCGCTCGGCGCGCGAGAGCTTCCGGAGGAGCTTCGCGTAGGCGTGCGTGAGATCCGGGGCGACCGCGTCGTCCCCCTCCTGGAAGGACGCCTCGCAGAGCTCGCGCACGAGGTTCGCCTGGCCGCGCAGATCCGTGAGGCGTTGGATCTCGACGCTGATCCGGTGCTGCCGGACGAGCACGCCGGAGTGGCCGAACGCGTCCTCCCAGAACGCGGGCGTGTTGCCCTTCCGCTGGAGCTCCTCGAGCTCCTTCTTCAAGTCGTCGAGCTTCGCCGCCTCGTCGAGCCGCGCGAGGCGCTCGTACACGTCCCCCAGGCCGCGCCGCACGTCCGCGAGCGAGAGGTCGATCGTCCGGCCCTCCCCATCGCTCGCGCGCGTGCGTCGCTCGAGGTTCTCGAGGCGGCGCGACACGTCCGTCTCCTCGAAGGTGAGGTCGACGCCCTCGCCGTCGCGGACGACGCGGAGGAGCTGGAACCGGCGCGACTCCGCGGAGAGGAGCGCGC
Organism: Polyangiaceae bacterium; assembly: GCA_046351395.1. Lineage (GTDB taxonomy): Bacteria > Myxococcota_A > Polyangia > Polyangiales > Polyangiaceae > CAYYKK01. Next base: position 180,881 of record JAXLYP010000007.1, on the reverse strand, counting down.
GCGCGAGGGGGATGACGAGGAGCTCCTCCATCGCGCGCTTGAGCGGCCTCGCGCCGTACTTCGGATCCGTGCCCTTCTCGAGGAGCAGATCGATCACGCCGTCATCCACCTCGAGCAGGAGGTCGCGCTCGATCAACCCCTCGCGCTTGTAGATCTTCCCGAGCTCGCGCCGCGCGATGCGGCGAAGATCCTCGCGGCGGAGCTGTCGCATCACGAGGATGCGATCGATCCGGTTCAAGAACTCGGGGCGGTAGTGGTTCTCGAGGGCGCGGCGGATCGCGACCTCGACGCGCTTGTCGCTCGTCTTCGCCTCCCCCGCGAAGCCGATGCTCGACCCGATCTCCGCGAGGTCCGAGCCGACGTTCGACGTGAGGATGATGAGCGCGTGGTGGAAGCCGACGGTCTCGCCCTCGGAGTCCGTGAGGCGCCCGTCGTCGAACACCTGGAGGAACAGGTCGGCGACGTTCTGGTGCCCCTTCTCGAACTCGTCGAGCAGGATGACCGTGAAGGGGTTCTGCCGGACGTGCCCCGTGAGGAGGCCCACCGTGTTGCCGCGCGGGTTTCCGATGAGCTTCTCGAACGAGTGGTAGTCCTTGTACTCGGACAGATCGACGCGGAAGATTCGCGTCGCGGAGCCGAACAGAAACTCCGCGGTCGCCTTCGCGAGCTCCGTCTTGCCGACGCCCGTCGGCCCGACGAAGAGGAGCACGCCCGCGGGCCGATCGGGGTTCGAGAGCCCCGTCTTGTAGAGCGCGAGCACGTCCGCGACCGCGCGCACCGCCTCGGCCTGCCCGAGGACGCGCTCGGTGAGGAAGTCCCGCATCGCGTCGTACGACACGGTCACGCGCGGCGAGATCATGTGCATCGGCAGGCCCGTCTGCTTGCCGAACTCCGTCTCGACGACCTCGTCGTCGATCGGCCGGGCCCGCTTCTCGCCGATGCTGCCGCCGTAGGCCTGCGCGAGGCGACGGAGCATGTCGACGCCCTTGCCCGGGAAGCTCTGCGCCGGGAGGAACTTGCGCGTGAGCGAGTAGACGCGCTCGATCGCGGACTTCTCGAACATCACGTTCGACCCGAGATCCGCGGCCGTCCGCACGAGCACGTCGCGGGTCTCCTCCTCGTTCGTCGGCGCGACGGTGATCGTCGCGAAGTCGCGCTCGAGCATGGGCCACTCGCGGCAGAGCTTCTCCCACCGGCCCGCGCTCATCTCGCCGCAGACGACGAGCGTCTCGTTCTCGATGCCGGAGCGCATCAGGTCGTAGACGCCGCGCGGGTTCGTGTCGTAGCTCCCGGCCGTCGTGATGTTCCAGAGGTCGGACACGTACATGATCCGCTCGGGCTTCGAGTGCCGGAGGAGCGCGGCGATCTTGTCCTCCTGCATGCCCGTGTAGCGGGTGTTCGAGACGAGCCCGACGGTCGAGATCTCGAAGACGCTCAGCCCTCCGAGCCCGGGCAGTCGATCCGTTCGGATGTAGTGGAGGAGCTTCTTGATGACGGCCGTCTTGCCGACGCCGGGCGGCCCGAGGAGCACCGCGGACTTCTTGCCCACGAGCGCGCGCGCGAGCGCCTCCACCTCGGCGAGGCGGCCGTAGGTCTTCGGCAGCGTCGCGGCGCGATCGGTCGTCAGCTCCCGCCCCTCGCGGGCGAGCACGTCCTGGAAGTCGTCGCTCATGGACTCCGCGTGAGTGGTTTATCACCGACCGCTCGCTGCCGGGATCGCCACGAGCGCGCCGGAGGCGGTCCTTTCTGGCGCGACACCCGCGCGGATGGCTTCTAACCAGCGGGTTCTTCGGTTATGAGCGAGCCGCGCAGATTTCCGCGGAGGACCGCGGCCGAAAGGAACGCCTTCGGCGTACTCATGAAATTCGATCTGACCGAAGAACAGGCGATGGTGCGCGACACGGCGCGCGACTTCGCGACCCGCGAGGTGCTCCCCAAGGCCCGAGAGCTCGACAAGGAGGCGCGCTGGCCCGCCGAGATCATCGCCCAGATGGCGGAGCTCGGGTTCATGGGGATGGCGATCCCGGCCGAGCACGGCGGCGCCGGACTCGATCACGTCTGCTACGCCCTCGTCGTCGAGGAGATCAGCCGCGCGTGCGCGAGCACCGGCGTGATCATGAGCGTGAACAACTCGCTGTTCTGCGATCCGCTCTACAAGTTCGGGAACGACGACCAGCGCGCGCGCGTCCTCGCGCCGACGGCGTCCGGCAAGATCCTCGGCGCGTTCGGGCTGACGGAGCCCTCGAGCGGCTCGGACGCGCGGACGATGAAGACGATCGCCGAGGCCCAGGGGGACGGCTCGTTCGTGCTCAATGGGTCGAAGAACTGGATCACCGTGGGTCCCCACGCCGAGCACATCGTCGTGTTCGCGATCAGCACCCCGGATCCGGTGAAGCCGCGCCACACGGCGCTCATCGTCCACAAGGACATGGCCGGGTTCTCCGTCGCTCCGCGCGATCACAAGCTCGGGATCCACGCCGCGCACTCGGCGACGATCTTCTTCGACAACGTGCGCGTCCCGAAAGAGAACGTCCTCGGCGGCGAGGGGAACGGCTTCAAGGTCGCGATGAGCACGCTCGACGGGGGCCGCATCGGGATCGCGGCGCAGGCCGTCGGGATCGCGCGCGCGGCGTACGAGGAGGCGGCCCTGTACGCGAAGGAGAGGAAGAGCTTCGGCGGCCCCATCGCGGATCTCCAGGCGATCCAGTTCATGCTCGCGGACATGTCCACGGAGATCGACGCCGCGCGGCTGCTCGTCCTCCGCGCCGCGGCGATGAAGGACCAGGGCGTGAAGCACACCGCCGAGAGCTCGATGGCGAAGCTGTTCGCGTCCGAGGTGGCGACGCGCGTCGCGCACAAGGCGCTCCAGATCCACGGAGGCTACGGGTACTCGACGGAGTACGCCGCGGAGCGGCACTACCGCGACGCCAGGATCACCGAAATCTACGAGGGAACGAGCGAGATTCAGCGGATCGTGGTCGCGAACTCGCTACTCCGCGCGTAACCTTCGGCGCAACGACCGATGCAGCGCTTCACCCTCCTCCCCCCGCTCGCGATCCTCCTGATCCTCCCCGCGTGCAGCTCGGCGACCCCGCCCCCCGACGACGCGACGAACACGGACGGAGCGTCCACCCACCGCTCGACCGGGCCGACGATCAGCGCGGACGCCGACATCGGTGGGATCAACGAGCAGGACGCGACGAAGGTGTTCGCGAAGGCGAAGCCCGCGATCGAGCAGTGCTTCGCGTCCGGTCTCGAGCGCATCCCGTACCTCGCCGGCGAGGTGAAGTTCCACGTGCGCATCGCGCAATCCGGCGCGCCGTCGAGGATCTACATCGACTCCGAGCTCGGCGACCACGAGACCGAGAAGTGCATGATCGCGACGCTCCAGCGGATGACGTTCCCGAAGCCCGTAGGCGGCCGCGAGGGCACGGCGGACGACCCGTTCACTTTCCCGCTCCAGGAAGGCCGTCCCCCGGTGGACTGGTCCGTCGACGACATGGGCAAGAAGGGCAAGGACGCGGCCGCCGCCCTCAACGAGTGCCGCGCGAAGGCAGGCGGCGGCAACCTCACCGCCACGCTCTACGTGAACACCGACGGCACCGTGCAGAGCCTCGGCGTCGGCGGCGAGGCGAGCCCTCAGGCGCGCGAGTGCGTCGTCGAGAAGATCACGAAGCTGAAGTTCGACTCCCCGGGAAGCTTCGCCGCGAAAGTCACGCTCCGCGCGGAGTAGGCTGCGCATGGGTCTCGCGCGCTCGGGTCACGCGCGTTCCGCGGGCATGGGTCCCGCACGCTCCGCGCGCAGGAGCCGCTCGGGCCTGAGCCCGAGCGGGGGATCGGCTCAGCAGGAGCCGGCGAGTAGGAGTCCGACCACGACGATGAAGATCGCGATGGCGACCGCCCCGAGGAGGATCGGGATCAGCATCGGCTTGATCCACTTCCACAGGACGAGCTTCGCGAACTTCCAGAGCAGTCGGATGATCTCCAACAGAATCTTCTTCACGTCGAGAAGCGTAGCCTCGCCGCGACGGAAGGCAACAGACCGTCAGCGTTCGGCGCTGCCCCGAACCGCCACTCGGCGAGAGCAGACAAACGGATCGAGGCGCTGAGGGCGGGGAGACAGAGCGGGCCTCGGCGGTTCGTCGATCGCGACCTCGGCGGTTCGTCGATCATGGTCGCGAGCAACGACGTCAGCGTCGAACGACGACGCGGGTGGGCGGGCCGAAGACGGGGTCGGAGCGCATGCCGTACCAGTCCTTCGGGATCTTGGGCTCGGTCCAGTCGAACAGCGTCTGCGAGTCGGAGGGCGAGAGGTTGACGCACCCGCCGCTCTTCAGCTCACCCCAGCCGTCGTGCCAGTAGGCGCCGTGGAGCGCGTGCGGGCCGTGGAAGTTCTGCACCCACTGCACGTTGTCGTGGACGATGTTCGAGTCGGTGCTCGAGACCATCGTCGCGGTCTTGAATTTCCCGTCGACGCGGAACGTGCCCGTCGGGGTGGAGGCGGTGGACAGCACGTCGTGACCGGGGAGCGGGGCGCCGCCGCGACCGGGGGCGATGAGGGTCGCGAAGACGGGCTTGTCGTCCTCGTAGGCGACGAGCGTCCCCGCGTAGATGCTGATGTCGACCCACGTCTTCTTGCCGACGTTCGCCTCGTTCTTGAGGAACGGCTTCGTCTCGGATTTCGCGGCGACGCCGATGTTCGAGCCCTCGCGGACCCAGATGTCCGGGCCGAACGAGGAGCCGCCGTTCGCCCCCGGCTTCACGTGGTAGTACGTCTTCTTCTCGAACTCGGCCGTCTCGGTCGTGAGCATCATCCACGAGAGGCGCTTCACCTTCTCGCCCGTGAGCTCGAAGCGCTCCCCGACCTTCGAATAGAGCTCGCAGTCCTTGCGGCGCACGAACGCGATCGGGAGCTCGACGTCGCCATCGAGCTTCACGCCCGCGAAGTCGACCTTCTTGTAGGGCCGCACCCGATCCTTCGGGACGAGCGCGTGATCCGCGGTGACGAGCCAGGTGCGGTTGCCCTGGTCGAACGCGCGCACGAACGCGATCGTGCTCGTCCGCTGCACGCGCGCGCGCCCCTCGCGCACGAGCGGCCCGACGGGGAAGAAGTCCGGCGTGGACTCGCCGGAGGGCGACACGTCGAGCCCGACGTAGGCGCTGTCGACGCCGGTCATGTCCCCCGAGCCGAGCGCCGCGCGCAGCGTGTCGACCTTCTTCTCGTGCTCCTCGAGATCCCACTCGAGGCGCCGCTGCTCCGCCGCCGTCGGGATGTGATCGTAGCGAGGGACGCCGAGCGACTCGCCGTACTGGTACGGGTAGGGCGACGTCACGTCCGCGCGATCCTTCTTCAGCGCGACGTACTCGGGGTCGTTCGGATCGAGCGTGGATCCCGCGTCCAGGCAGACGTACCCCATCGGCTCGACGCGGTACCAAGCGTCGCACCCGGGGCCAACGGTCTTCGCCTTCGCTTTGTCGCCCTCGTAGAGGCGGACCGATCCGCCGAGCGACAGGTAGCCGAGCCACCCATCGCTCTGGCGCGGCGACGACTGGATCCAGACGTTCCGCGCCTTCGCGTAGATGCGATCCCCGGGCTCGTCGACCTCCGCGGCGCGCTCGGGAGCGGGCTTCGGGTCGGCCTTCGAGTCCGGCGCGAGCTTGGGTTCCGCGGTGGGCGTCGCCGTGGCTGGCGCGGCGGACGCGGGCGCCGCAGACGCGGGCGGAGTCGCGCTGGGCGTCGCCGTGGAGGCGCCGCCGCTCCCGTTGCCGCTGCAGCCGAGGAGGGCGAGCACGAGCGAGGCCTGGAGGCAGCGTGAAGGCAGATAGGGAGTCATCGCGACACTCGTTGCGCCGTGTTAGAAGCGGCGCCCTCCAGGTTCTTACACCAGCCGCAGGCCGACATGATCTTCGATCGCACCGAGACGCAAGAGCTTATCGTCAAGACCGCGCGTGAGTTCGTGGAGCGCGAGGTGATCCCGCTCGCCGCGGAGCTCGATCGCACGGAGGCGTTCCCCACGAAGGCGCTGAAGGGCCTCGCGGACCTCGGCCTCATGGGCGTCAACGTGTCGAGCGCGTACGGCGGCGCGGAGGCGGGCGTCGTCGCGTACGCGCTCGCGATGATGGAAGTCGCCCGCGGCTGCGCGTCGACCGCGGTCACGATGGCCGTGACGAACATGGTGGGCGAGGTCATCGAGAAGTTCGGCACGGACGCTCAACGCGAGCGGTTCATTCCCAAGCTGACGAGCGGCGAATACGCCGCCGGGAGCTTCGCCCTGAGCGAGCCCGAGGCCGGCAGCGATCCGGGCGGGATGCGGACCGTCGCTCGCCCGGACGGGGACGGGTGGATCCTCGAGGGCCAGAAGCAGTGGATCACGAGCGGCGCGTACGCGGGCGTGTTCGTCGTGTGGGCCCGCATGGTGGACGAGGCGGGCAAGGCGCTCCCCGGCACGAAAGCGATCTCCGCGTTCCTCGTCGAGGGCGGCGCGCCCGGACTGAAGGTCGGCAAGGCGGAGGACAAGATGGGCCTGCGCGGGTCGAACACCGTCCCGCTGAGCTTCGAGGGCGTGCGCGTGGGCCGCGACGCGCTCCTCGGCGCGGAGGGCGGCGGGTTCAAGATCGCGATGATGGCGCTCGACGGTGGGCGCATCGGCATCGCCTCGCAAGCGATCGGCATCGCGACGCGCGCCCTCGAGGAGGGCGTGCGGTACGCGAAGGAGCGCAAGCAGTTCGGCAAGCCGATCGGCGATTTCCAGGGCGTTCAGTGGCCCCTCGCGGATTCGAAGACCGAGCTCGACGCGGCGCGCATGCTCGCGCTCCGCGCCGCGTATCTGAAGGAGACGAACCAGCCGTTCTCGCACCAAGCGGCGATGGCGAAGCTCTACGCGAGCGAGGCCGCGAACCGGATCACCGCGCGGTGCTTCCAGGTGCACGGCGGCTACGGCTACGTGAAGGAGTTCCCCATCGAGCGCCTCCTCCGGGACGCGCGGGTCACGACGATCTACGAGGGCACGAGCGAGATCCAGCGCATCGTCATCGCGCGCGCCGCGCTGCGCGCCTGAGCGCGCGACCGCTCAGGACTCGGGCGCCGACAGGGGCGCGATGACGACCGCGCACGCGTGATCGCGGCACACCGCGGAGGCCGCGCCGCACCCGCGCTCCGTGCACATCGTCCGCTCGCAGCCCGCCTTTTTGTGGGCGTCCGCGAACTCGCGGCGATACGCCTCGACCTTCCCGCCGTTGCAGTGATCGCAGCACTCGGTCTCGACGACGGCGCAGTCCGCGTCCGCCTCGCAAGCGGCCTCGCCCGCAGGCGTGGACGTGGGGCTCACCGACCCGGCTGGGCCCGGCCCACCTCCGACGGACGCGGCCTTCGGCTCGTCGGACGCGGAGCTGCAGGCCGCGAGGAGCAACGCGGCGGTGAGGATCGGGGCGAGCGTCTTCTTCATTGGCAGATTGTACTTTCCACCACCGAGGTGGTGTGTGCGAGCAAAACCCGATGGGTCGTGCTGCGCATCTTCCCGTCCATGACCTACGGGTGGTCGGCTGGCGAGCGGCGCTACTTCACCGGGATGCCGAAGCTCAGCTTCACGATCGTGCCCACGGCGACGCTGGCGCTCGACGTCGCCAGGAAGTCCGGGTCTCCGTGCACCACGACACCGACGCTGCTCAGGCCGTCGCTCTCCACCGTGCCTGCGAGGTAGCCCGAGCTCGCGAGCACCTGAGCGACGCCGAGGAGCGGGCCGGCATTGGGATCCGGGACCTTCGTCGGGTCCAGCGTGAGCCCCGCGGGCAGCGGCCACATCAGGATTCGAGCGGGATTCGGCGCGGGATCGACCGCGAAGTACGTCTTCAGTCGAATCTCTACGGAGTCACCCACCCGCCGGTAGTAGCACGCGGTCTCATCCCCGCCGATCTTCACGCCCGTCGAGTCCTTCACATCGCACGCGTAACTTGCCCACGCGGTCGTCGACCTCGCGTCGAGGTCTTCGAAGTTGTCGTTCATCTCCTTGGAGCTGATCTTCGTGTTGGCATCGAAGTGGTGCTTCGGTGTGCCGAACACGCTCCCCGTGATCACCATCGCGGCGACCGGGACGCCCAGCAGCAGCGCGCGACGTATCCATCGCGACTCCGAAGGACCGACGTCGACGCGAATCTCGAGCTTCATCGGTAGATTCTACTTTCCGCCACCGCGGTGGTGGCTGTGAGCAAACCCGCTTCAGCGGTGCGCGCGGATTTCCCGCAGACGGCCCACGGGTGGTCTCCCCAGCCGCCACACCCGCAGCCCCCGAGTATTTCACGGTGCCGCGCGGCGGTGGAGCCGAGGTTCAGGAAGTCGCCGCGGCTCCGGCGCTCGACCTCGCCTGGTCGGAGGTGCCGACCCTTGCGGTGCGCGCGCAGCCGCATCAGTCGTCGCCGCACGTCGTGTCGAGCGGAAGCGTGGTTCCGAACCGGGTTGCGACGAACCGGCCCCTTCGTTCACTCGCGTCAGGACGCGCTATCGAGTCGAGTGTACGGGATCCCCGGATCCCGGTCGGCCGTTCCCTGCTTTCTCCGGGGGCTCGGCGGCCGAACTCCGGTACGCTCGCGCGCATGCGCACTCGCCTCCTCGCAGCCCTCGCCCTCGCCGGTCTCGGGAGCGCCTTCGGCGCTGCGTGCAAGTCGGACGCGACGGACGACGACGTCGCGGTCCCGCCGGACGTCACCTTCCACCGCGACGTGGAGCCCATCCTCCAGCAGCACTGCCTGACGTGCCACTCGGACGGTCAAATCGGCGGGTTCTCGCTCGCGAAGTACGAGGACGCGAAGCCCCTCGCCTCGCTCATGGTGAAGAAGACGGCGGCCGGGGAGATGCCCCCGTTCTCCGCGCAGAACACGGCCGAGTGCACCTCGCGGTTCGGCTGGCGCGACGATCCCCGGCTCGACGCGACGGAGCTCGCGACGCTCTCGAAGTGGGCGGAGATCGGCGCCCCCGAGGGCGACCCGAAGGACGCTCCGCCTCCCTTCGAGCTCAAGCCGTCGGGGCTCCCGAACCCGGATCTCACGATCACCGCGCCCGAGGCGACGACGGTGGACGGCACGACGGATCAGTTCGTCTGCGTGGTGTACGATCCGGCGCTCACCGAGGACAAATGGGTCGACGGGCTCCACTTCGTCCCCGGAAATTCGAACATTGCGCACCACGCGCTCGTGTTCCAGGCGCCGCGCACCGACGTCGCGGCGCAGTCGGGCGGCGCGAAGCAGTTCCCCTGCTTTGGAGCCCCCGGCGCGACGCTGTTGAACGGCTGGGCGCCCGGCGGCGTCCCCCTCGAGCTCCCCGCGGGCGTCGGCATGAAGGTCACGAAGGACGACGTGATCGTCGTGCAGATGCACTACCACCCGCGCGACAAGTCCGAGTCGGATCAGTCGAAGCTCGAGCTCCGGTTCGCCGCGACGAAGCCCACCTGGAGCTACGTCACCGCGCTCATCGGCAACGCGAGCGACGCGAGCGAGGGCCTCCTCCCGGGTCCGGACGACGCGGGCGCGCCCGAGTTCCGCATCCCCGCGGGCGCGGCGAAGCACACCGAAGACATGGTCTACACGGTGCCCGACGCGGTCATCATCCCCCTCCCCGTCCTCGCGGTGGGGACCCACATGCACTACGTCGGCACGGACATGCGCTTCTCCATCGAGCGCAAGAACCCCACGGCCGACCAGCCCGCGAACGAGTGCCTCGTGGAGACGCCGCACTGGGACTTCAACTGGCAGCGCTGGTACCAGTACGACACCGATCTGCAGCACCTCCCCACGGTCCAAGCCGGGGACGTGCTCCACATGCACTGCGAGTACAACAACACGAAGGAGAACCCGTTCGTGTACGACGCGCTCGAGCAGCAGGGCCTCGGCGCCCCCACCGACGTCCGCCTCGGCGAGATGACGCTCGACGAGATGTGCCTCGGCGTCGTCGGGATCCTCGTCCCGAACTGATCCCCGCGCCTCGCCGCCCCGCGCAAAAGCGGGCTCAGCGCTGCCCAGGGCGGCGCGGCCGTGGTACAGGCGCGCGCGATGCAGTTCGAAAGCGCACGGAACCTCGTCAAGAACCTCACGGACAAGCTCGGCATCTCGGAGATGTTGGAGCAGCGGCCGGTGCCCCCGGGGCTGCGCGCTCCGGTCGAGCTCGAGGGGAAGTTCCCCGTCCTCGGCCACACCGTGGGCTTCGTGCGTGGGACGATCGATCTCCTGAAGCAGGCCGAGGCCGCCGGCGAGGTCGTCTCGTTCCGCGTCGCGCACTTGAAGATGGTCGCGGTGTTCGGCCCCGAGGCGCAGGAGGCCGTGTTCCGCGCCCCGGACGAGGTCCTGAACCCCTCCGAGGCCTACAAGATCATGACCCCCGTGTTCGGGAAGGACATCGTCTACGACGCGCCGCCCGCGAAGATGAACGAGCAGATCAAGATGCTGCTCCCCGCGCTGAAGGACCGGCGTATGCGGACCTACGGCGAGATCATCGTCGAAGAGGTCGAGAAGAGCATCGCGCAGTGGGGCGACTCCGGCGAGATCGACATCGTCGACTACTGCCGCGTCCTCACGAACTTCACCTCGAGCCACTGCCTCATCGGCTCCGAGTTCAGGTACGGCATGACGGACGAGTTCGCCGGCGTGTACCACGACCTCGAGCGCGGGGTGACGCCCCTCGCGTACCTCAACGCGAACCTCCCCATCCCCTCCTTCCGGAAGCGCAACCAGGCGCGCGTCCGCTGCGTCGAGATGATCACCGAGCTCATCCACGAGCGGCGGCGCTCGGGCAAGGAGGGCGAGGACTTCCTCCAGACGCTGATGGAGGCGAAGTATCGATCCGGCGCGTCCCTCTCGGAGGACGAGATCACGGGGCTCCTGCTCGCCGCGATGTTCGCGGGGCACCACACGAGCTCGGTGACGACCGCGTGGACGCTCATCGAGCTCTGCCAGCACCCCGAGTGGATGAAGAAGGTCGTCGAGCAGCTCGACGAGGTCTACGGCGACGGGCGGACCGTCGGGTTCCACTCGCTTCGGGAGATCTCTCAGACGGAGTGGGCCGTGAAGGAATCCCTCCGTCTGCACCCGCCGCTCTTCATGCTCGTGCGCACCGCGAAGGAGGACTGGGTCTACAAGGACTACTTCATCCCGAAGGGATCCTGGGTCCTCGTCTCGCCGGCGATCGCGCACCTGATGCCCGAGGTGTTCCACGATCCCGAGCTCTTCGACCCGGGTCGATACTCCCCCGAGCGCGAGGAGGACAAGCGCGACTTCGCGTGGATCCCGTTCGGCGGCGGCCGCCACAAGTGCATGGGGAACGCGTTCGCGATCCTTCAAATCAAGGCGATCCTCGCGATCCTCCTCCGCCGCTACGAGTTCGAACTCGTCGAGCCGAACGTCGCGAGTGACTTCCACGGCCTCGTCATCGGCCCCGCGCAGCCCTGCCGCATTCGGTACAAGAAGCGCGCGACCGCGGGCGCGCGAGCGAGCGACGGCGGCGGCGTGAACGGCGCGGTCCACGTCTCGACCAAGAAGTACAAGGTCGTCGCCGACCTCGACCTCTGCCAGAGCCACGCCGTGTGCATGGGCGAGGCCCCCGAGGTCTTCCACGTCGGCAAGACGGGCAAGGTCCAGCTCAAGGTCGTCGAGCCCGCCCCCGAGCTCCGCGCCAAGGTCGAGCGCGCCGTCGCGTACTGCCCGAACCGCGTCCTCAAGATCGTCGACCTCGAGTAGCTCGGCCACGCTGCGACTTTCTGCGCCGAAGGCGTCCGGCAGGGGAATTCCAAAAGGGGACGGAGTCCCCGTTTGGTGCGGGAGGTCTGGAGGGCGGCAGCCCTCCACGGGGGGCTGAGCGCCCCCAGGCGCGAAGCAGAGGGGACGGAGTCCCCTAAAAAGAAATGCTGTCGCCCTCGCGGCTCACGCGCACGTCGAGGCGGGGCGCCTTGGTCGCGGCCCACTCCTTCGCGTCGCGGTCGATGACGTCGAGGTCGTCGTCGGTGCGCTCGGGCTCGTGATGGTAGAGCGCGAGGCGCGCGGTCTCCGCCTCCTTCGCGAGCTCGAGCACGTCCCCCACGACGCTGTGTCCCCAGCCGTGCTTGAGCGGCATGTCCTGCGGGAGGTACTGCGCGTCGTGCACGATGAGCCCCGTACCCGCGCAGAAGCGCGCGAGCTCGTGGAGCGACGTGCGCGGGGCGGTCGGGGGCCGGAGCTCGTTGTCCGTGAGGAAACACATGGACGACCCGCCGTCGTCGTCGATGCGGAACCCATCCGATCCGCCCGGGTGGTTGAGCGCGACGCGCGAGATCATGGCCGAGCCGATCCGCATCTTCCCGGAGGGCTCGTGGACGCGCTCGAGCGTCGCGGGGATGGCGTCGTACTGCACGGGGAAGTGCTCCCCGTCGAAGAGCACGGGCCCGCTGAACCGATCGAACGCTCGATCCGAGAACGTGTAGATGCGAATGTTCGCGTCCTTGCGCCAGAGCGGACCGAAGAACGGCGCCCCGATGATGTGATCCCAGTGCGAGTGGGTCACGAGCAGGTGGATCACCTCGGGCAGCTGGCTCCGGTTCAGGACCTTGCCGAGCTCACGGATGCCCGTCCCCGCGTCCAGCACGAGGATGGAACCGTCCTCGAGCTTCACCTCCACGCACGACGTGTTCCCGCCATACCGGACGGTCGACGGCCCCGGCGTCGGGACGGAGCCCCGCACACCGTAGAAGGTCACGCGCATCCGACGGGGATATCACGAGGAAGGCCCCGAGATAGAGGAGAACGAGGCCGCCCACCCCTCGGGGGGGCCTCCGGTGCCGGCCTGACGCTGGGCTACAAAAAATCGTAGGAACCTGCTCGGCGGCGCGTCTCTACCAGCGAGAGGCGATCCACACCGGGCAAGATGTTCAGGCCCGCAGCGCTCCACCAAAGGCAAACCATGATTCGCAGAGTTTGGATTCGTGTTCTTGGGCCGTTCACCATGGTCGCCGCGCTCGTCGGGTGCTCGACCTCCACCGCCCCCAGCGGCAACGAGAAGGAAGACGTCGCCTCCGAGGAAGAGGCCGTCTCCACCGATCCAGGGGACGCCGTGAAGAGCGCGCCGGACCGGGCGAAGGACGGGGCGAAGCGGGGCAAGCACGACTTCCCCGGGATGATGCGCGGCGGCCCCCTCCAGATCCTGAAGCGCGCCCTCGAGGGCATCGACCTCAGCGCGGATCAGAAGGCCACGATCGACAAGGCGTTGGCGGACGCGAGGCCGGAGCAGCCCGAGGGCAATGGGGAGGCGTTCAAGGCGCTCCTCGACGAGGCCGCGAAGGAGATCCGGGCGAACGCGATCGACGAGAGCGCGCTGCTCGCGAAGGCCTCCGGCCTCCAGAAGCCGGCGATGGATCCGATGCGCGCGTCGATGGCGAAGGCGCTTCAGACCGTCCACGACACGCTGACGCCGGAGCAGCGCGTGAAGCTCGCGAGCGATCTCGCGGACAAGCTCGGGGCGATGCACCGGTTCGAGGGCAAAAGCGACAAGGGCGACCGAGGCGGACACGCGGGCAAGCGCGGCCTCGGCATGCTGCTCCACGGCGTGGACGTGAGCGACGAGCAGAAGGATGCCATCGAGAAGGCGCTCGCCGCTGCGCACCTCGACCAGCCCATGGAGGACATCAAGAAGGGCGGCGAGGAGATGGAGGCCAAGATGAAGGCCCTGCTCGAGGCGTTCAAGGGTGACAAGTTCGACGCGGCGGCGCTCCTCCCCACCCCCCCGCCGATGAAGGGGGATCACATCGAGATGATGATCAAGTCCCTGAAGGTCGTCGTCCCGCTGCTGGACGATGCCCAGCGCAACGAGCTCGCGGACCGAATGCAAAAAGGGATGGACGGAATGAAGGGAATGGACGCGGGCAAGCACGGTCCGCGCGGTCAGCGGGGCGCAAAGGGGTCCCGCAGGTTCGACTGAGGTCGGCGCGCGATCCCGCGCGCCCATGGAGTTCACGCTCGCGGCCGTCGCGAGCGCGTGAGAGAACATCGAGGTGACGGTCGATCTCAGGTTGGTCGCGGCGCGCGTGGCGAAGGGAGACGCAGAGGCATTCCGGCAAGTCGTCGACCTCACGCGCGCGCCCCTCTTCCGGCTCGCCGCGCGCCTCGTCGGAGATCTGGGCGACGCGGAGGACGTCCTCCAAGACGCCTACGTGAGCGCGTACAAGGCGCTCGTCGGTGGAGCCTACGATGGTCGTTCCAAGCTCGAGACGTGGCTGTACAGGATCGTCACGAACGCGTCCGTCGACGCGCTCCGTCGGCGCCGCACGCGCGGGCCGGTCGTCGAGGCCTCGAACGACGTGGAGACGGACGACCACGTCCGCGCGGAGGCCCGCGTGGCGCTGAGCGAGCTCGAGGGGATGCTCGCCGAGCTCTCCGCGGACGAGCGGGCCGCGATCGTCCTGGTCGCGGTCGAAGGGTTGACGACGAAGGCGGCAGCGGAAGCGCTGAACTGTTCGGAGGGCGCGGTGGAGCAGCGGCTCGTGCGCGCAAGGAAGACACTGAGAGCGGCGCGCGGAAGCAAGGACGGGCGCGCGCGCGCCACCGCGAAGGAAGACTGAGATGGACCTCGACGAAGACCTCGAACGATTGTCTGAAGCGACCTCGGACCTCGCGCCTCGCGGCGACTTCTCGTCGCGCGTGATGGCGGCGATCGCGCGGGCCGAGACCGAGGAGCGAGACGCGTCCGAAGCGGGCGTCCCGATCGAGAGCCAGGGCGCTGCCTTCGCGGCGCGCACGGAGGCGCTCGAGCCCCGGGCCGGGTTCACCGACCGGGTCATGGGCGCCGTGCGCGTCGCGGCCGCCGAGGTCGACGCGGAGGAGCCGCTCGATCGCATCGCGCGTCGCACCGAGCACGTCGACACGACGGCTGGCTTCAACGAGCGCGTCATGGATCGCGTCCGCCGGCAGAGCGAACGCCGCGGGCTCGGCGAGGGCCTCTCGCGGAACGGCCTCAAGGCGCTGTTCGCCGCCGCTGCCGTCGCCGCTGCGGCGATGTTCTACGCGTCGTACTCGGAGCGCAACCTCGACGCGGACGTGCTCACCAGCGTCGACGCCGTGGAAGCGGGGGACTGAACGTGGCGGGAAGCGATCCCCCGCGCGCGCTCGAGTCGACGCCCACGCCGTCGTCCGTCGCGCTCGGGCCCCAGCGGACGGGTCCTTCGAGCATGAAGGTCGTCGCCATCCTGGTCGGCGTGTTCGCGTTCGGCGGGGTCGCTGGCGGCTTCGTCGGCCGCGCCCTCACGCTCTCCGAGTTTCGCCGCGCGATGACGGGCCCCCCGGGCGAAGCCCGCACGCGCTGGCGCATCGAGGCGATGAAGCGCGAGATGGATCTCACGGAGAAGCAGATCGGCGACATCAGCGCGATCATGAAGGGGGGCGAGCCCGCGCGCGAGGCCGCGATGAAGGCGTGCCGCCCCGAGGTCGATGCCCTGCGGGAGCAGACCGACGCTCAGATCCTCGAAGTCCTCACCCCCGAGCAGCGGCCCAAGTACGTCGAATTCACGAAGCGGCGCCCGCGCTAGCGCCACGATCGGCGCGAGCCCGAGGAGCCGCGTCGCGGCCGTTCGGCGATCAGGGCCAGCGACCGTCCTGATACAGGAGCAACTCGATCGACCCCGTCTCGCGCAGGAACGGCTGGTCGTGCGGGCCGGGTGGGACGCGCAGCGAGTTCGGGACCCCTCGCTTGTCGAGCGCCTTCGCGAACGCCTCGTGCCCGTCCCGGAACGGATCGCCCTGACTCGAGAGGAGCAGCACGTCCCGGCGCCCGTACGACGCCGCAGCGTCCGCGATCATCTGAGCGTTCTTGTCGGCGTAGAACGCGCTCACGGCGCCCTGCACGAGGCCCACGGAGCCGAACGCCTCGGGGTGGCGCTGGAACACCTCGAGCGCGACTGGTCCCCCCATCGAGCAGCCGACGATGGACGTCGCGAGCGGGTCGGCCGACACGGGCCCCTCGATGCGCGCCCGCGGGATGACGACATCCATGAGCCACGCGGTGTAGGCGTCGTACGCGGCCTTCGGATCCGGGAAGTCGGCGATGTGCCTCGTCCACGGGCACGCGATCGCCACGCCTCGAAACCCGCGCGTCGAGAGGAGCTGGTTCACCTCCTCGAGCCGCTCGTCCGTGAAGTCCTTCCGCTTGCTCTCGCGGACCACCGGCGGCTTCTTCAAGCGCTCGTAGGACGTCTTCAGCCCGTAGAGCTCCGGCCACGCGCGGACGCCGAGGGACTCGTCGCCGCTCTCGCCGAGGCCGTGCAGCGCGACGACGAGGGGGACCTTCACGTCCTTCGGCAGCGCCTTCGGCATGATGAGCGAGAAGCGCGTCGCGAGCTTCGGATCGCCCTCCACGAAGAGATCCTTCACGTCGAAGAAGTCCGACGTAACGTCGACCGTGTCGATGCGCTCGACGGGGTCGGCGTGGATCGGCAGCGCGTGCGCCGCAGCGACACCGAGCGCGACGATCGCGTCTCGACGACGGATGGGGAGGTGGACCGCGCGAGCCATGTCGTCAGTCTGCCACGACGCGGAGCTCGTTGGCCACGCGCCGGGGACGTGGTACTCGGCGCCAGCAGAAGGAGCCTCGCGCTCATGCATTCGCTTCGATTCGCTTCGCTTCGTCGCTGTCTCCCCCACACGGTCGTCGCCCTCTCGGCGCTCCTCGCGCCCCTGCTCGGTGGCTGCGTCGTGGTGCCCCAGAACCGGCGGCAGTACCTCGCCGACCCCACGATGCAGAGCGATCCGCTCGAGGCGCGGGCGCGCGACAAGCTCCACACGTCCCGCGAGGCGGCGAGCGGCGGCAACGGACAACCCGCGGGCGGCGGGTGCGGATGCGGGAACTGAGCCGCGCGGCGGTCCCCGCGATCGCGGCGCTCCTCTCCGCGCTCGCCGCGCACGCTGGGGTCGCTCGCGCCGACGACGCACCGCTCGCCCCGCGGGTGACTCCCGCCACCGCCCCGGCCGAGACGGATTTGCTGAAGCGCTTCGAGGAGCGCGAGGACGCCCAGGACGGCTGGGGCTGGATCGGCGCGCGGTTCCTGCTCGGGTTCTTCTATCAGCAGGGCCACGGCCTGCAGTCCCAGTCGGGCGAGGACTTCAACACGCAAGCGCCGGTCGATTCGCCCGGGAGCGAGGAGGCGTTCATCGTCGAGCCGATGGCGATGCTCACCGTGCGCCAGTCGAAGCACTTCACGCACGAGTTCTTCCTCCCCGTCGACGTCGTGACCGCGGCCTCTCCCGACGCGCTCGACGTCGTCGCGACGGCGTCCGCGACGAACGAGGCGTTCGCGGTGGACGTGACGAGCACGTACTCACCGAACGAGAAGAGCGACTTCGCGTTCCGCTATGGGTTCCACGTCGAGGAGCCGTTTCGTTCGTTCGACGCCGGCCCGGCGTTCACGTTCCACCTCGCGGAGGACAACACCGTCCTGCGCGTCTCCGCGCTCGTCGTCGCGGACGGGTTCGACCCGGTGTCTCCGAAGGGCGTCGATCACAGCTACGTCGCGCGGACGACCCTCTCGGGCAACTTCGCCATCACCCAGCTCCTCTCGCCGACGACCGTACTCGACGCGTCGTTCGGCGCGACGGACCAGTGGGGGATCCTGTCGCAGACGTACAACAGCGTCCTCATCTACAGCACCGAGGAGCAAGGGAGCCGCGTCCGCCGCGCACAGGAGCTCTTTCCTCCCGCTCGATCGCGGTTCGCCTGGAGCGCGCGGCTCTCGCAGTTCATCCCGGAGTCGCGCTCGACGGTCAAGGCGAGCTACCGCTTCTACCTCGACGAGAACCTCTCGCTCGCGCACACGGGCGAGCTCGAGCTCTACCAGTGGCTCGGGCCGTGGTTCTACGTGCGTCTGCACGGGCGACTCCACACCCAGATCGCGCCCGACTTCTGGGCCGCGGAGTTCCACGATCCGCGCCCCGCGGAGAACGACCGGCGCACGAGCGACAGTGATCTGCAGACGCTCAACGCGCGCGAGGCCGGTGTCCGCCTGGTGCTCCAGCGCGACCGCGCGCCGCGCTCGTTCCGCGCGACCGACAGCTTCAGCCTGGGCTACCTGCACTACGCTCGCTCGAACAGCTTGACCGAGGACTACGTCAACTTCGGCTACGAGAAGAGGTTTTGATGCTCCGCCGCGCCGCCACCGTCCTGTCGCTCGTCGCGCTCGCGTGCGCGAGCGGGTGCTCGAGCTCGACGCCGCGAGGCACCGCGGCCACGCCCGGGAACGGGTCCCATGCGCCGGCGAGCGGGACACGCGCGCCCTTCCGCGATGCGCTCCCGGACATCGCCGTCGAGGGACTCGACGGGAAGGTCGCCTCCCTGCGCGACCTCGTGAAAGGAAAAGTCGCCGTGCTCGATCTGTGGGCGACCTGGTGCGGCGCCTGCCACGAGGTGACGGCGCGCACCGTCGAGCTCGCGCGGAGCTCCGCAGACGACGCCGGGCTCGTCGTCCTCGGGATCGATCAGGGCGAGGACCGCTCCACGGTCGCGGGCTACATCGACGGGAGCAACATCCCCTACCCCATCTACATCGATCACGAGTTCGAGCTCGCCGATGGCGTCGGGTCGGATCGGCTGCCGACCATCATCGTCGTCGACGCCCAGGGGAACGTGCGGACCGTCGCGCATCAGCTCGACGGCCACATCCTGGATCTCCTCGCAGAGCTCTTGCCGAGTCGACCGGCGAAGGCCGTGGGGCCCGAGGTCACGCAGGCCACCGACCACTGAGGCATCGGTGCACGCGCGGGCGCCGCGCGCCGAGCCGGTGTCGCGAACTTCACCGCGACTCCCGAGGCGAATCGTCGAGCCATCTCGCTGGAAGCGGCTCACGCGCGCGGCATCCCGCGTGCAGCACGGTAGAGCATGGAACGGATGCGGCTATGGGGCGGATGCGCGCTCGCGCTCGCGCTCGTGCTCACCGCGAGTTGCGACGACGCCGCGCGCGGTGACACAGCGATGGCGTCCCTCGCAGGTGGATCGAGCGCGCCGATCACGAGCCACCTGGAGCTCCGCGACGAGATGCGACGCTTGTGGACCGAGCGCGGCGTGTGGCTGCGTGAGGCGCTCTTCGACGAGGTCGCGGGGGAGGCGGCGCGCGAGCGCCTCGACCGAAACGAGGTCGAGCTCCGCCGCGCGATGCGTCCGTTCGTGGGGGACCGGGCGGCGGACGATCTGCTCGCCGTCCCCGAGCACGACGCCGCGCGCGACCCCTTCGCCCTCGACGACAGGATGAACGAGACCGCCGACGCGATGACGGAGGCCCTCGAGACGCTTCGCCCCGACCTCGTCTCCTCGGAGGATGCGCTCGATGCCCGCGCCGAGGCGCTCCACGTGGATCTCCGGCGTCTCTGGCAACGGCACCTGATCGCGTCGCGGTGGTGCGGCGCCGACCTCGACGAACCCAGCGCCTTCGTGGTCGAACGAGCGCTCGGCGACTTCGCGGCCCTGGCCGACGCGCTCGGCCCCTCGGGCAGCACCGCGTTCGTCGCACTGCTCCGTGAGCACACGCGGATCGAGGGGGCGGTCCTCCGGGCGGCAAGGAACGGACGTGGTGCCCCGTCCGAGTCGGTGCTCGAGGCGTGGTACGCGAACGCGGACGCGATCGCCGCGGGCTTCGCGCGCGCGGTCCCGGCACCTCCGTTCGAGTCCATTCGCCGCATGCTGCGCGCGCACATCGATCGAACGGTCGCCGAGGCGGAGGCACGCGCCGACCGAGATGGGGAGCGCGAGGTCGCGGCGTACGACGAGAGCGCGCACCAGCTCTTCGACCTCGCGGACGCGCTCAGCGCCGGCCTCTCGAAGCGCGAGCCACCGCCGGGCTGGGATCAGGCTCGTTGACGTGGCCCGCGCTCACTCGGGGGAGAGGGCGCGGAGGCGCGCGACGCGCCAAGGCAGGAGCCGTGCGCGCGCGTCGTCCGCCGCGGCGGCGCCGAAGATCTGCGTCTCGAAGGAGGCCGCAGCCTTCAGGAATCGTTGGAACGCGGCCTCGGACGCCTCGATGAGGCGCTGCCACGTGGGGTCGGTCGCCCGCTCCAGGGTCTCGGCGAGCGCCGCGCGCTCGAGCGCTTCGACGTCCGGCTTCGCGGCGAGGAGCGACCCGCCCTCCGCGAGCGCGCGCAGGTACGCGGCGTAGTCCGACCGGTCCGAGGCCTCCGCGCCCATGCGAACGAGCGGCGCGAGGGTCCCCGTCGAGACCGGGAACACCGCGGACTCGACCTCCGCAGCCACGTACGGCTCGAGCATCGCGGCGAGCGCCTCCTCCGCGACGAGCACGCTCGCGTCGAGGCGCGCACCCAACACCTTCCGCGCGAGCGAGCGCTCGATTCGGGCCTGATTCAAATCTTCCAGCGCGCAGTCGTTCATCGTGAGCGTCGTCCCGCCCACGTCGTGACAGAAGTCGACCGGCGCGTGATCCGTTGGCAGCGCGGCCACCGTCCGCTCGAGCTCTTCGCGCGACACGTCCTCATAACAGCCGCGGAGCAGCGCGCCGACGCGGGGCGGCGCCTTTGGCCCCCCTTGGCCGTCGAGCAGCATGGTCGCGAGCGTCATCCGATCGAGGGACGGCGAGTCGCCCTCGCAGCCCGCGCCCAGCGAGAAGCGACGCTCGAAGCACGCGCGCGCGCGGAGCCAGTCCTTCTCGACGACGACGCCCCGGTAGAAGAGCTCGCAGGACGCCACGCTGCCCCGATCGAGCGCCTCGGCGTACAACCGCCGCGCCTCGTCGAGCGCGCATCGCGGATCCGCGAGGCAGGCGGACGCCTCCCGCTCGTCCTGCTCCGCCTTCGCGGGGTCGACCGCGCGCGCCGATGGCGCGACGGACGGTGCGGAGCCCGACGCCACCACGACCGCGGCCGAGCCCGACGCCGACGCCGACGCCGACGGTGGGGTGACGGGCGCCGGCGCGCTGCACGCCGCGAGCAGGACGGCGGCCGATGCGCTTCGGAGGTTCATGGCCCCGGAGAACGCGGCCCACGCCCGGGACCTTCCGTGCCGGGCTCAGGTCTCGAGGCGATCGAGGTCGGCGTCGAACGTCTCACGCGTGAACGCGAGGGACACCGCGGAGAGCGCGACCGTCGACAGGCCGATCCCCAGCGTCACGGCGACGAGCCCGTGCCCCTTCAGCGCGGTCCACAGCATCGAGATCGGGATGGCGGCGCCACGCACGAAGTTCGGCGCGCTCGTCGTCACGGTCGCCCGGAGGTTGGTCCCGAACTGCTCGCTCGCGAGCGTCACGAAGAGCACCCAGTAGCCGGTGGCGAATCCGATCGCGGTCATCCACGCGTAGAACGCGGTCGACGAGCTCCCTCCGAGCAGGAGCAGGCCGACGAACGTGGCGGCGAGGAGCGCGAGGAAGATCGCGACGACCGCGCGCCGGCTGCGGAGCAGCTGGCTCACGAGGCCGCTCACCACGTCCCCGATCACGACCCCGAGGTACGACCAAAAGATCGTGTTCGCGCCCGTCGGCGGCTCCGCGAGCCCGATCGCCTTGCCGATCTCCGGCGCGAACACGAAGAGGACGCCGCCCGCGAACCAGATGGGTACGCCGATCGCGATCACGCGGAGCATGCGGCCGACGCGCTCGAAGCTCGCGAACAGGAGCCGAAGATCCCCGAAGCGGGCCGCGCTCGCGCCCGCGCGCGCCCGCTCGAAGAGCCCGCTCTCGAGCGCTCCGAACCGGAGCACGAGGAGCGCGACCCCCATCGCGCCGCCGATCCCGTACGCCCAGCGAAACCCGTCGGGCCCCACGCTCTTCAGGAGGAAACTCGAGAGCGAGCCCGCCACGAGCGCCCCCGTGAGCCCGAGCGACGCGACGATCGTCGTGCCGAGCCCGCGCCTCCGTCGAGGGAGCAGCTCGCTCACGAGCGTGATCCCAGCGCCGAGCTCGCCCGCGAGACCGAAGCCGGCGACGAAGCGGATCACCTTGTACGCATCGACGGACCAGACGAACGCGTTCGCGACGTTCGCGAGCGAGTAGAGGAGGATCGAGCCGAACACCACGGCGCGCCGCCCGCGCTTGTCCGCGATCACGCCGAGCACGACGCCGCCGAGCACGAGCCCGGCGAGCTGCAGCTGGAGGATGCTCGCGCCCGCCGCCGTGTTCGCGTCTCCAGGAGGCACGCCGAGCGCCGCGAGGCTCGGCACGCGCAGCACGGAGAACAGGACGAGGTCGTAGATGTCGACGAAGTAGCCGAGGGCCGCGGCGAGGACGGCGAGCGCGACGCGGGCGGAGTCGGGCGCCGGCGCCGAGACCGCGCGCGTCTCCTCTGGTGGCGGCATCCGATTGATGTACACGATCTCCGGATGACGGGTCGCGCCCTCCTACCGCTCCTCGCTCTGCTCGTCGGCTGCAGCGCGACGCCCGCGCGCGAGCCGAATGGACCGATCGGGAACGCCGCTCCGGCCAGCGCGTCGGCGCAGGCGTCGAGCGGGGAGCCCGCGAAGCCCGCGCTCCCGCAAGGGATGGTGCTGGTTCCGCCCGGGCCGTTCCTCCGCGGCTCCGTGGAGGGCGTGGGGCTCCGCGACGAGCACCCGCAGCGGAAGATCGACCTCGACGCGTTCTTCATCGATCAGACGGAGGTCACGCAGGCCGCGTACGCGAAGTGCGTCGAGGCGAAGGCGTGCGTCACCCCGCGGTGCAAGAAGGACCGTCCCACCGACTGGGATCCCGAGGCGCGCGCCGCGTATCCCGTCGTGTGCATCGACTGGGAGGAGGCGCGCGCCTACTGCTCGTTCGTCGGCAAGCGCCTCCCCACCGAGGCCGAGTGGGAGAAGGCCGCCCGCGGGACCGAGGGCGCGCTCTATCCGTGGGGCAACGCCGAGCCGACGTGCGACCTCGCAAACTACAGCGACTGCGATCGAGGCGGCCCCGCTCCCGTGGGGAGCTATCCGAAGAACAAGAGCCCGTACGGCGCGCTCGACATGGCGGGCAACGTCTGGGAGTGGGTCGCCGACTATCACCTCGCGAGCTACTACAACGCGAGCCCCGACAAGAACCCCGAGGGTCCCTTCGAGGGGGATGATCGCGTGGTGCGCGGCGGCTCCTTCAAGTACGACGCGGAGCTCCTCCTCAGCGCCGAGCGGACATACGACGAGCCGACGGTCCACTACGAGCACATCGGCGTGCGCTGCGCCCGCGACGCGAGATAGAGCGCCTGCGCGCGAGCGCCGCCCGACGAGCTGGCACCGGGCTTGCGATGGTCCGTGTCGAAGCCGGATGCGTGATGGCTCGCGCCCTCGCGACCACGCGTTTCCGGCGCGAAAGCGAGGATCGATGCGACGGATCGTGGTTCCCCTGGCGGCTCTCTCCCTCATGGCGCTAGCCCCCGCGTGCGATGAAGGGACCGACCCAGCGCCGGACGACTCGGTCCTGGATCTGCCCGACACGCCCTTTTCGTACTCGGGGGTCCAACTGCCCGCGCACTTCCAGTCGTCGCTCGACGCCCAGCGAGACAACACTCCGGCCGACAACCCCATCACGGACGCGGGCGCGACGCTCGGGCGCGTCCTCTTCTACGACCCGCTCCTCTCCCAGAACGAGACCGTCTCGTGCGCGTCGTGCCACGCGCAGGCGACCGCGTTCTCCGACACGCTCGCCCTCAGCGACGGGTTCGCGGGCGAGAAGACCGGCCGCAACACGATGCCGACGACGGACGCGCGGTTCTACAAGGACGGGAAGTTCTTCTGGGACGAGCGCGCGGCGACCCTCGAGCAGCAGGTGCTGATGCCGATCCAAAACGAGAAGGAGATGGGCATGACCCTCGACGCGGTCGTCGCGCGCGTCTCGGCGGCCGACTACTACGCCCCGCTCTTCGAGGCGGCGTTCGGCGACCGCGCCGTCACGAGCGATCGCGTCTCCAAGGCGCTCGCGCAGTTCGTCCGCTCCATCGTCTCCTACCGCTCGCGCTACGACGAAGGCGTCGCCGCAGCGGGCGCCGTGGAGGCCGACTTCGCGAACTTCAGCGCGGAGGAGAACCACGGCAAGGCCCTCTTCCTCGGCAAAGCGGGGTGCGCCGCCTGCCACCTCGACGACGGCCCTCCCCCGCCCGTCGGAGTGCCACCGACGGCGCGCACCAACAAGGCGTTCTTCTTCATCGACATCCCGACGAACAACGGGCTGCCTCGCCTCGCGGGCGCCGACGCGACGGACGAGGGCGTGGGCGGGATCACGGGCGCGCCGCCCGACGATCGGCGCTTCAAGGCGCCCAGCCTGAGGAACGTCGGCCTCACCGCGCCGTACATGCACGACGGGCGATTCGGCGATCTCGCGGCGGTGATCGAGCACTACGACAGCGGGGTCGAGGACCAGCCGACGCTCGATCGGCGGCTCCGCGAGCCGGGCATGGGCCCGCCGCGACGCCTGCACCTCACGCCCGCGGAGAAATCCGCGCTCGTCGCCTTCCTGCGGACGCTCGACGACACAGCCCTCGTCTCGGACCCGATGTTCTCCGATCCCTTCCGTCGTTGAGCGCGCGCTCGGGCGTGCTACCGACGAGCGCGTGAAGGGCGAGCTCCAGCTCTCCGTCGTCGACATCGGCGGCGCGCGCTACTTCGACGCCCGGCGGATCCCCGTGGATGCGGTGGTCGACGCGTCGGTCGTCGAGGCCGCGACCCGGGCGTGCGTGGACGCGCCCGAGAGCCCCGCGCTCTACGTGTGGATCCTTCCGCGCGGCCTCGAGATGTACCTGCCCAAGCTCTCGCCCGCTGCGATCGCCGTGTTCTTTGGGTCGCTCGGGGATCCTGGCCGCGGATGCGCGCCCGGGAGCCTTTTGCCCGACCTCTCGCGTCCACCGCGCTCGGTGGCCCGAACGATGGCCTACGTCGACGGGTGGGCGGCCGACCCGACGTCGATCGCGTTCGCGCGCGCCGCCGGGCTCGAGCTGCTCCTGGACTGGCCCCGCGTCATCGACAGCACGGCCACGACGAATGTCCGCGACTTCCTCGATCGCGCGCTCCCGCCGTCGAGCCCCGGCGGGTAGCGCGAGGCCCGTCCGCTCGTGTCCGACGCAGCGTTCGCGGGAGCTCGTGACGCCCTCCACCCCTCTGTCCATTTCGCGGGCCGGCGCGGGGCGGCCGCTCGGCGGCATTGACGCTCCCGAGACGCAGTCGTTCGATGCGCCCTCGATGTACGCGTCCTTCCGCCGCTGAATCCAACCCCGAACCGGAGGTTCCGGTTCCCCCGTGCGCCCGCCGCGAAGCACGCCCTAGCTCGGCTCGCTCGCGCGTCGGCGCGAAAGTGAGCTGAGTCATGAGTCCGAACGAGTCCGATCTCCTCTCCGAAGTCGAGCGCGTGGCGCGCGACGTCGTCGGCCCTCGCGCGATCCAGGTCGACGCGAGCGCCGCCTTCCCGAAGGCGAGCGTCGATGCGCTCGCGAAGGCCGGCGTGCTCGGCGCGATGTCGGCCCGCGACGCCGGCGGCCTGGGCTTTGGTCCGCGGCAGGGCGCCGCGATCGTCGAGCGACTCGCGCGTGAGTGCCCATCGACCGCGATGATCCTCACGATGCACTGGTCGGCCGTCGCGGTGCTCGAGAAGTTCGGTCCCCTCGAGCTCCGCAGAGAGGTCGCGAAGGACCGCCTCGTCACGCTCGCGTTCTCCGAGGCTGGGTCGCGGAGCCACTTCTGGGCGCCGGTGGGGACGGCCACGCGCGACGGCGCGAGCGTGCGCCTCGACGCGAAGAAGAGCTGGGCGACGAGCGCGAACCACGCGGACTATGTCTGGTCGAGCAAGCCGCTCGGCGCCGAGGGGATGAGCACGATCTGGTTCGTGCCGCGCACGACGCCCGGCCTCTCCGTCGGTCCCGCGTTCGACGGCCTCGGTCTGCGCGGGAACGACTCGTCCCCCGTCACCGCGGCGGGCGCCGTCGTGCCCGAGTCCGCGCGCCTCGGGGCGGACGGCGAGGGCTTCAAGATCATGATGGAGGCCGTCCTGCCGTGGTTCCAGGTCCTCGGCAGCGCGTGCTCCGCGGGCGTGATGGAGGGCGCGGTCGCGCGCGCCGCGGCGCACTGTTCGAGCGCGAAGTTCGATCACCTCGGCTCCACGCTCCGCGATTTGCCGACCATCCGCGCGTACCTCGCGCGTATGCGCGTCCTCACGGACATGGTGAAGGCCCTCCTCGCCGACACGATCAGCGCGATGGAGGCGGGGCGCGCGGACACGATGCTCCGCGTCCTCGAGGTGAAGGCCGCCGCCGGCGAGACGTCCACGAACGTCCTCGATCTCGCGATGCGCGTGTGCGGCGGCGCCGCGTTCCGCAAGGAGGTCGGCGTCGAGCGCCTCTTCCGCGACGCGCGCGCGTCCACCGTGATGGCCCCGACCACGGACGTGCTCTACGACTTCATCGGCAAGGCTGTCACCGGCTTGGACCTCTTCTGAGGAGCGCGCGATGAAGCAGACAATCCTGATGGGAGCGGTCGCGTACGATCCGAAGGTCGTCACGATCTGGGACGGGTTCCGCGCGTTCTTCGCAGAGAAGGGCCTCGACTTCGACTACGTCCTCTATTCGAACTACGAGCGACAGGTCGAGGCGCACCTCGCCGGGCACATCCACGTGGCGTGGAACTCGCCGCTCGCTTGGCTCCAGGCGGAGCGCGCGGCCGGAGCGCGCGGGCGGCGCGCGGAGGCGATCGCGATGCGCGACAGCGACTGCGATCTCACGAGCGTGATCGTCGTGCGCGCCGACGCGTCGATCCAGTCGATCGCCGATCTGAAGGGGAAGCGGGTCGGCGTCGGCGCGGGCGACTCACCGCAGGCCACGCTCATCCCGCTCGAGCACCTCGCGGCCGCCGGGCTCGTCGCCCGGCGCGACTTCGACGTCGTGCAGCACGACGTGCTGCTCGGAAAGCACGGCGATCACATCGGCGGCGAGCGGGACGCGGCGAAGGCGCTCGCGGCCGGCACGGTCGACGCAGCCTGCCTCATCGACGGCAACCACCTCGCGTTCACGAACGACGGCACGTTCGGCGCCGTGAAGACGCGGATCCTCGCGCAGACCGCGCCCTACGATCACTGCAACTTCACGGTGCTCGACGGCGCACCCGCGGAGCTCGTCGCGCGCTTCAAGGAGATCCTCCTCGGCATGAGCTACGCGGACAGCGCGGTGCGCCCGCTCATGGATCTCGAGGGCCTGAAGGCGTGGAAGGACGGACGAACGTCGGGCTACGCCGCGCTCGCGGCCTCGATCGAGCGATTCGGGACGATTCGGGCCTGGCTCGAAGGGCTCTCGGGCTGAGGAGAGCGGTGCGCGCGACGCTCGACCTGGAAGGCGCGGGCCTCGACGCGGGGGGCGCGCTGCTCGTGCGCCGCGCGCTCCGCGGCGTCGAGCTCGGCAGAGAGGTGGAGGTGCGCGGCGAGTCGCCGGAGCTCGCGGTGCACCTGCGCGCGTTCTGCCGCGCGGAGGGTCACGGCTTCACCGCCGGCGAAGGGAGGCTCGTCGTCACGCGCGGCTCCGCCGAGCTCGATCGCCTCGCGGGCGCGGAGCGCGCCGGTCGGGCGCGGCTCGACGATCCGCTCGCGGTCGTCGACCGGCCGAGCCCGCGGTGGGGCCTCGCGGCGCGCGGCGCGCTGGTCGACGCCTCCTGCCCCGAGTTCGCCTTCGGCCTCGGCGACAAGGACGAGGTTTGGTCGGACGACGCGCCCGCGCTCTACGCCCAGGCCGCGGCGAACCAGTGGGATCCAGCGACGGCGATCGCGTGGTCGACGCCGATCGACGTCCCCGACGAGGTGGAGGACGCCGTCGTCCAAATCATGACGTATCTCGTCGAGAACGAGACCGCTGCGCTCGTCGTGCCCGCGCGGTTCGTGGCGCGCGTCCACCCGCATTTCCGGGAGGTGATGCAGCTCCTCGCGATCCAGGTCGCGGACGAGGCGCGGCACATCGAGGTCTTCACGAGGCGCGCCCTCCTGCGGCGCTCGGAGCTCGGCACCTCGACCGCGGGCGGCCAGTCGTCGCTCCAGACGCTCGTGGAGGAGCCGCGCTTCGCCACCGCGTCGTTCCTGCTGTCGGTGCTCGGCGAAGGGACGTTCCTCTCGCTGCTCTGGTTCATCCACGCCCACGCCCCCGATCCGATCACCAAGGACGTCGCGCGCCTCGCTGCGCAGGACGAGGCGCGGCACGTCTCGTTCGGGCTCGGGCACCTCGCGCGCCACCTCTCGCGCGACCCGTCGCTCCGCGACGAACTCCGCCTCGCCGTCGTGCGGCGAAACGACGCGCTCCGGTCGACGGCCGGACTGAACGCCGAAGTGTGGGACGCGCTTACGGTGCTCGCCGCGGGATCGCTCAGGCCCGCCGACGTGGTGCGGGGGCACGCCGCCGTCGTCGCGCTCGAGCGCGACATGGAGGACAAGCGCACGCGCCGGCTCGAGCGCCTCGGGTTCTCCGCGAGCGACGCGCGCGCTCGCGGAGCTCCACACGAAGAACTTCATGTAGCGGCGTTCACTCGGCGAAGAACACGCCGCGCAGATCCTCCGTCTGCGAGATCGCGCCCGGCGGCTTGCCGCCGCTCTGGCGCCAGCTGGTCGCGCGGAACTGGTAGTACATCCCCTTCTCGAGGGCGGGTCCGCCGTAGGTCGCGCTCACGTCGCCGCCGGTGACCTTCGGCACCATCGGATCGTTCCACACGAGGTTGCCGAACGCGTCGTAGACGTCGAGCGTGTAGTAGTCCTCGCTCGAGTCGTCCTTCCACCGGAACGTCGGCGCGCCGGTCACGCCCTCGGGATCGCTCGCGCCGGGTGAAAGGATCTCGAGCGCCTCGGTGATCTTGAACGAGTCCGGCACGCTCATGTTCGCGCCTGGGCTCGGCATCGTGAGGTGGACGATCTGCGTGCCCGCGATGTTCGGATCCGGGTCGCGCACGAGCCCGTCGTTCTCGAAGCCCGCGAGTACGACGTACTTGCCCGGCGGGACACCGGCGATTTCGAACGCGCCGGAGATGCTCGGCGCGCCGGACAGCGGGGCGCGCAGACCACGGGGGACCTCGCCCCGAACGAACGTCGTGTTGAACGTCGACTCCACGACGAGGACGACGCTCGTCCGCGATCCACCAGGCGCGTTGACGATCTGGACGCTGCCCGAGATGGAGCCGACGCCCGCGCTCGACGGCGAGAGGTCGATCTTCGTGAGCGGCGCGCCGGCCACCGAGGCCATCACTGGCGTCAGCGACAGGTTCGCCGCGTACCCGTTCACGGTGTAGCTCCCCGGCGCGACGTTGAAGATGCGATACGCGCCGGTCTTGTCGCTGATCCCGACGAACGACGACGTCGGGGACGCCTCCGCGACGACGAGGACGCCGCCCGACCGGTCCCCGGCGAGCACCGTGCCCGAGATGCTCGGTCGCCCCTTCTCGCCCGCGGGCAGCGCGAGGAGCGAGATATCGGTGAGCGGGCTCTTCACGATCCAGCCTTTGTCGCTCTTCGTGGCGCCTGTCGTCTTGATCGGGAGGCTCGTCCGTAGCCCGGAGGGAAACGTCGCGTAGTCCTGCGCGCTCGCGCGGAGCGTGAACGTGATCTCGACGGGGCTCCCGTCCTTCTTCCGGGCGACGGGCAGCCCGAGGCTGTACGCGCCGTCGGCGCCGGAGACCGCGACGTCCGTCAGCACCGTGGCTTGGTCGTCGAGGCCGAGCACGTCCGCGCCCGTGATCCCCGCGTCGGTGAGGCCGTCGAACACGCGGCCCTCGACGAGGACGGGCGGGTAACACGCGTGCCCGCCGCCCTCGACCTCGGCGCACACATTGTCTCCGATGCAGTGCGGGTCATCGAGCGTCGGATCGCACGCCGCTCCCTCCGGAATGAGGCAGAGCGTCTTGCCCGTCCCGTCGTCCGCACACTCGGTCCCAGGGGCGCAAAGCGGATCGTCGGCGGTCTTGTCGCACACACCGCCCGCCGTGATGAGGCACACCGTGTCGCCGTCGGCGTTCGCGAGGCAAGCGGTCCCCGCGGGGCACGCATCCCCGCCGACCTCGCACGCATCCCCTGGGTTCTCGGGCGCGCTGGTGCACGCGACGAAGAGGAGCCCCGAGAAGCCGAGGAGAGCGAAGACCTGGGCGCAGCGCTTGGAGACGTTCATGCCGCGGCCGTGCCCTCGGCGCGCGGAGACGGCTCAAGAACTCGCGCTCGCGCGCGGTCAGAACGCTGCTCGAACCCCAGCCGTCGCCCCGAAGAGGGGCTGCCCGAGCGCGCCGAGCTCCTCCGCGCCGCGGAGGAGGACGACCCTCCGCGCGGACACACCGACAAGAAGGTTTAGATCGAGCGCGAAATGCTCCGTGAGCCGCACGCCCGTACCCGCGCCGAACGTGAACAGCATCGCGGCCTCGCCCCCGCTCGGCGCGGGATCGGGTCGAATCGTCGACTCGGCGCCGACGCGGTAGAGGCCGATCCCAGCCGCGCCGATGAATTCGAAGGGCCACGGGAGCGCGGGCGCGAAGAAGCCCTCCGCGGAGAGCAGGACCTCGCTCACCGACGCCTCGCCGCGGACGTCCGGCCCGATGCTCGGCCCGACGAGGACCAGGCGCCCGCCGAGCCCGATGCTCGATCCGAGCGACAATCGAAGCGCCGGCGCGACCATCGGCTGCGCGGGGTCGAAGTGCACGATCGTGCCGACGCCGAGCTCGACGCCGAAGCCGCGCCACGCGCTCGAGGGCGCGCGATCCGGTCCCTCGCCGGCGCGCGGACCGATCAGATCGTCGATCGGCTTCGGCAACGGCGCGGCGTCCGAAGCGCTGCTCGGAGGGGGATCACGCAGCTCGATCAGGCTCGCGCGCAAGAGCTCCACCCCGTGGATCGCGACGAGCTGCGGAGAGCCGCTCGGCGTGTCGTCGACGCGGACCACGAGCTTGCCCGTCAGGCGATCGCGCACCCAGACCTCCGGATGCTCGGGTCCCTCCCCGGATTGCACGGTGATCGCGGCGATCGCGTGCGTGCGTCGGATCGCGTCCTCGAGCGCGTCGCGAGGTTCGAGGCTCGAGAGGATCTCGGTCCGCACCTCGAAGCCGCCCGCGCGAAGCTCCGCCTCGAGGCGCGTGAACGTCTCGTCGACGCTCGCGGTGCGCGGCGGCGCCGGCTCGAGGACGACCACGAGGGCGGTGTCGTCCGCGCGGGCCTTGGCGCCGCACGCCGACCAGGCGACGATCATCGCCGCGAGCGGCGCGAAGAGGGGAGCTCGGCCCGCGGATCCCAACGCGGCAGCCTTATCAAAAAACCAGGGCGGCGGTGTCGGAGAGAGGCAGCAAAGAACATGAGCCGTGTTCCGAGCGCGGAGGCACGGCTGCGATCGAGGCCCATGAACCGACGCCTTCTCCCCTTCTTGCTCTCGGCGAGCGCCATTCTCCTCGCGTCTTGCGAAGACGCCAGCATTCAACTCGGCACCGGAGGGATGTCATCGGGTACGTTGTCCACGTCGGGCACCCAGTCGACGAGCTCCACCATGAGCGGCACCGGCGGCACGACCACGAGCTCGATGAACGGCAGCGGCAGCAGCGGGACGGGCGTCCTTCCGCCCGACCACGTGTCGACGTGTCAGGGCAAGGTCTACGCGTGCGGGGACCTCGTCGACAACGACATGGATGGCCTCATCGACAGCCAGGATCCCGACTGCCTCGGTCCTTGCGACAACACGGAGGACAGCTACTTCGGCGGCATCCCGGGGCAAGCGGGCCCTGGGTGCAAGGTCGATTGCTACTTCGATCAGGACTCGGGCGCCGGCAACGACGACTGCAATTGGGACCACAAGTGCGACCCCTACGAGGTCGCACCGAACTACTACCCGGAGTCGAACAACGGCTCGATGTGCGCATACGCGGGGCCCACGTACAAGGTGACCGCGAACGCGACGTGCGCCGATCTCGACACGGCGCAGTCCGCGGCGTGCCACGACTATTGCGGGCCGCTCACGCCGAACGGCTGTGACTGCTTCGGGTGCTGCGAGCTCCCGGCGGGCAAGGGGAAATACGTGTGGCTCGGCTCGGAGAGCGCCGGGGGGCTGTGCGACATCGCGCACGTGGACGACCCGTCGCGATGCCAGCCGTGCACGCCCGTCGCGGACTGCTTGAACGGCTGCGATCCCTGTGAGATCTGCATCGGCAAGCCCGCGCCCGATCCGGGGTGCGGCGGCACGACCACGTCCACGACGTCGTCGACTGGCGCGTTCATGACGGGCTCGTCCTCGAGCGGCGGCGGAGGCCAGTGCCTGCCCGACGTGCAACCCTGCGGCCTGCCCGGCCAAGCGGCCTGCCCGGTCGGCTTCTTCTGCAACACCGGCTGCTGCACCGAGGAGCCGAAGTGATCGGATGAAGCCCGCTGGCGTCGTCCGCGCGCTCCCCGCTCCGTACGCGGACGACGTCCGCCTCGCGGAAGGGTTGCGCGCGGGCTCGGCGCAGGCCGTCGCCGCGGCGTGGGATCGCTTCCATCCGCTCGTCCGCCGGCTGCTCCTCCGATCGCTCGGTCCGAGCGCGGACGTGGACGACCTCGTGCAGGACGTCTTCATCACGCTGTTCCGCCGGGTGGTGGATCTGCGCGACGACTCGGCGCTTCGAAGCTTCCTCGTCGGGATCGTGGTCCGAACGGCGAAGAGCGAGCTGCGCCGCCGACGGATCCGGCGCTGGGTGACGCTCACCCCCACGGGCGCGCTGCCAGAGCTCGCCGTCCCGGAGATGGATCACGCGTCTCGACAAGCCCTCTCGCACCTCTACGCGATCCTCGACAAGCTCGACTCGGACGCGCGGCTCGCGTTCGTGCTGCGTCACGCGGACGGACTCGAGCTCACGGACGTCGCCGACGCCCTCGGCTGCTCCCTCGCGACCGTGAAGCGCAAGCTCGCGAAGGCGAACGAGCGCGTGCTCGTCCACGCGCGGAAGAGCGACGCCCTCGCGGCGTTCGCGAAGACGTGGGACGCCTCCGCGGCGCCGGACCAGGAGAGGCGCTCCGGATGAACGCCCCCGAGCGCCCCACCGACGAGGAGCTCCTCCGCGCGAGCGCGGAGCTGCTCGACCGCGGGAGCCGCGTCGAGCCCGCGCGAGCCTCGGCGCTCGAGCAGCGGGCGGCGCTCGTCGGGCGCGTCGCCCGGCTGGGGCCGCGCAAGCGGAGCCGCGTCGAGTGGTGGATCCCCGTCGCGGCGGCGATCGTGACGGTCGCGATCGGGCTCTTCATCTTGCGCAAGCCGAGTCCGATCTCGTTCAGCGTGGACGGCGGCCCCGCCATGACCGCGGGCTTCATGCGCGCGAGCGCCGAGCGCGAGTCCACGGTGTCGTTCAGCGACGGCAGCGCGATCGTGCTGGGCCCCGGTGCGGCGGGACGCGTGAACGAGGTCAGCGCGCGAGGCGCGCGGTTTTCGGTGGAGCAGGGTCACATCGGCGTCCACGTCCAGAAGCGGGACGGCGGCGCGGACTACGTCGTGGAGGCCGGCCCGTACCGCGTGAGAGTGACCGGCACGCGGTTCACGGTGGACTGGGACCCCGCGCGCCAACACATGCTCGTCGCGGTGACGGAGGGGTCCGTGGTCGTGACCGGACCTGCGGCCGAGGAGGGCATCACCGTGGCGGTCGATCAGGCGATCGATCTCGGACCGCGCGACGCGGCGCCCGAGCGCGTGCCGAGCCCCCCGGTCGACCCGCCCGCGTCCGCGTCGGCCCCCTCCGCCGCGCCTGCTGGACCGTCGAGCGAGCCTCCGAAGGACGAGCCTGCCGCGCGCGTATCGTGGTCGCAGCGCATCGCGAAAGGGGACTTCGCGACGGTCCTCTCCGAGGCGGACGCGCGCGGCATCGAGGGGACGCTCGCCTCGGCGCCGCTCGACGATCTCATGGCGCTCGCGGACGCCGCGCGGTACGGCGGCCGGAGCGGCCTCGCGACGCAGGTGCTCGAGGTCGTCCGCAAGCGCTTCCCGGGCAGCCAGCCCGCGAGCACCGCGGCGTTCCTCTTGGCGCGCGCGGCGGACGACGCTGGAAACGCGGCACGCGCCATTTCACTTTACGATGCGACCATGAGCGAGGGCGGCGCCTTCGCCGCAGAGGCGCTCGGGCGCAAGATGTTGCTCGTGCGGCGGACGTCCGGTACTGGGGCGGCGAAGGCCATCGCGAAGGACTACCTTCGCGTGTATCCAAAGGGCCCGTACGCTGGCGCAGCCCGGTCGATCGTCGACGGGGACTGACCACCGTCGGGCTCGAGCTCCACCGAAGAAAGAAGCGCGGTCTTGGCGAAGGCCCCTCTGAAGATCCCCTGCCTCGACGGCTTGCGCGCTGTCTCCATCCTCCTCGTCGTGCTCTCGCACGCGGCCGGGACGGCCGGGTTCCCCTACAAGGGCCACGGCAACTGGATGGGGCACTTCGGCGTCAGGGTGTTCTTCATCATCTCGGGGTACCTCATCACGCGGCTGCTGCTCGAGGAGCACGCGGAGCGCGGCTCCATCTCCCTGCTCAAGTTCTACTTTCGTCGCACCTTCCGCATTTTCCCGCCGTTTTACGTGCTCGTCGGGATCGTCGCGGTGCTCGCGTTCGCGGGGGTGGCGCACCTCCACTCCGGCGACCTGTTCCACGCGATGACGTACACGATGAACTACCACCCCGACCCGGGTCGGGGCTGGGAGCTCGGGCACCTGTGGTCGCTCGCGGTGGAGGAGCAGTTCTATCTGCTCTGGCCGGCGGTGGTCCTCCTCCTCAAGCCGCGCCACGCGTGGATCGCTGCGGCGATCGCGCTCGTCGCTTGCCCCATCGTTCGGTTCGCCACCTTCCGGTGGTTCCCCGCCTCCGCGTCGACGGTCGACGAGTCGTTCCAGACCGTCGCGGACACGCTCGCGACGGGCTGCCTCCTTGCGCTCGTCCGCGCCCGGCTCGACGCGGTCGCGTGGTTCGTCCGAATCCAGTCGTTCGCGGTCACGCCGCTCGTCCACTTCGGTCTGGCGATCGCGGTCTTCCAGCTCCAAGACCACGTCACGTTCAGCTCGCTCGTCGGCGAATCGATCGTGAACGTGCTGCTCGGCCTCACGATCGACGCGTGCCTGCGCACCCCTCACAGCGTCATCGGCCGCTTCCTCGAGTGGCGGCCGATCGCGTTCATCGGCGTCCTCAGCTACTCGATCTACCTGGTGCAGCAGGTGCTCCTCCTCCACGACGCGACGGCGTGGTACGCGCGGTTCCCGCAGAACCTGGGCTTCACCGCGATCGCCGCGGTGCTGATGCACTACCTGATCGAGAAGCCCGCGCTCGCGCGGCGCGTCCGCTTGCAGGGCATGCTGTTCCCCTCCCGCGCCGCCGAACCTCCCGCGCGTACGTAGCCTCGGGGTCAGTCGGGTGAGAACGCGGCGACGGCCCGCTCCACGGTGACGCTCCCGTCCTTGCCCACCGCGACGATCGCCTCGTGACTGAAGCCCGCGGGCGGGAAGGAGGAGAACGACACGCGGTAGCCGCCGCTCGCGTTCGGCCCTTGAACCGTCGCGCCGCTCGCGTCGACCCACCTCGACGGGTGAACGGGAGCGACGACGCCAGGCCCCGCGGCGTACTTCGCGTACGCCCCATCGAGCGCGACGTTCGCCGCGACCACCGCCCTGTCGACGGCGTCGCTGCTCGAGGAGATCGGCCCCGTCTTGGGCGCGAACGCGCACCGATGCTGGACGCAGACGACCGGATCGGGCGCGACACACTTCCGCGCCGGGCAGCGGTTCTCCTCGTAGCCGCGCGAGGAGCACTCGGTCTCGATGGCGACCACGGTGGACTTCGCGACGGCGCGCGGGGAGCACGTCCCCGTGCAGCATTTGCCGTCGATGAGGTACGCGTACGAGAGGCCGCAGTCCTCGTCTCGGTCGCACGCGTCAACGGAGGGCAACGCATCGGCGAGCCGCGGCGCGGACGCGGACGCGGCCGGCGCCGACCCGACGCTCGTGGCGGCGGACGCGGGGCTCGTGGGGGCGACGGCCGAGGGCCTCGGCTCGACCCGCGGCCCGTCGCTCGCGCAGCCTGCCATGAGGAGCGCGAGGATCCCGCCGAATGCGCCTCGACGCCTCATGTGACGCGCGCCCCGAGCGCGTGCGCGAGCCGCGCTTGCTCTCCTGCGCACGGCAGCCCGAGCCTGCGGGACGCGAGCGTCGCGCGAGGACGGGCGAGTACCCGCCATGCGTCCCGATGGGCTCGATCCATGGCCTCGATCGCGTGCGCGTCGAGGCGCGTGCGGATCCAAGCGTCGACATCGCGCGAGAGCTCCGCGTGGGACGTCTCCTCCTCGGCGATGACCGCCATCGCCTCCCGGAAGCGTCGATCGGTCGCCGTGCGAGCCTGGTGATGCGCGAGGAGCGCGCCGAACGTTTCGAACGCGCACCCTTCGACGGCGTTCGCGATACCGAGCTCGAGGAGCGTGGGTGGGGCCACCGTGCGGAGGCGCACCGGCTTGGAACGCACCCCCGCGCGCCTCGCCAACCCCAGCATCGTACGCGCGTGGCGAGCCTCCTCCACCGCGGCCGCGCGCGCCCGGCGCTCGAGATCAGCGGGCGCGCCGAACACCTCGAGGTGTCGCGCGAGCTCCTCGAAGGCCGTCACCGACGCGGACTCGAGCATCGCGAGCTCGGCGAGGGTTCGAGCATCTCGCGCGCGGACGTGCGCTCCCCATCCACGCCGAGGGGCTCGCGCTCGACCGGCCATCGACAGGGGTCGGCGGCCCGCGCCGCAGCTCGTCCGCTCCTCGATGGAGCCGCACTCGACGCCGGGCGTGCCGTCGGCGCTCACCGTGCGCTGACAGCCGACGAGCTGACCGCACGCGTGCTGGCAGTCGATCGCGAGCGCGGCCGGACCTTCCCCGGACGGGGGGAACGGCACCCACTTGATGTGGCCGGAGGGCGGCGGACAGGCGCACCCGGTCGTGCCCGCGCAGGAGTTCACGCCGAGCAGAAGGGCCCCAAAGACGGCGCGGAGATCGATTGATCGACTCATCGGGCGGGCTCCTCTGCCGCGCGCGGAGCGGTCGACGCCGCGCGCGGGATCTGGATGCTTCGAGAGGACTCGACGAAGCAGCTCGCTCCCGCGAAGGTGCTCTTCGTGAGCTCGATCTGAGCGCTCCGCGAGACGACGACGCCGAGCTCGGCGCAGCCGCTCCAGTCGGTGCTCGTGTTGTACGCGGGCGCGACCTTCGCGAGAGCGAGCAGCGTCTCCACGGCGATCCCGCCCTCGTCCTTCGGCGGCTTGTACTTCGCGGACTTCTGCATCGGCGCCGCGACGCGCTCTCCCGCGGTGTTCGTCTCCACCTTGGGGAGCTCGCCGTCGTTGCAGGCGACGTGGATCTCGAGCGACTCCGCGCTCGGCCCGCTCACGGTCGAGGGCGTCCATGCGATCTGCTGCCCCACGAGGGTGAGCTCGGGCGCCGTGGGGAGCGGCACGTCCACCCATACGGTGCCCGAGCCGAGCTCGAATCGCGACAAGGCGATCTGGAGCATGGGGCCCGCGGGGATCGCCGCCTCGTAGGCGTACGTCTTCCACGACTCACCGTCCCGCATGTCGAAGAGATCCGTGTAGAGCGAGAGGCCCGCGCCGTGGTCCCCCGACTTGATGACGAAGTGATCGAAGGTGTCGAGGTAGATGCGCTCCGGGCCGCGGGCGTCCGCGACGAGGCTCGGAGCCTCGGCGTCCGCGCGCGTGAGCGCGGCGCCGACCGCGATCGTCTTGCCGTTCGATCGCGCGGAGCACTGGAGGCGCATCGCCTCCTCGGGCCGGTCCCTCGTGGTGAGCCGACCGGCGCAGCCGGCGGACGCGACCGCGAGGAGGAGGGCGATCTGGATCCGCATGGGTCCGAACGAAACGCGCATCGGCGCCCGAGCTTACATCGCCGTCATAGCGCCGCCGCGAACTCCTTCCCGAACTCGATCGGCGCGGGGCGGTCGGCCGCGTTCCTCGCCGTGGCGGCGCGGAGCAGCTTGAGGATCGCCGCGGGATACGCGCGCCCGCGCTCCGCGTCTTCGAACGGATCGCGGCGCATGTGCGCGATCACGCGGTCGCGCTGGTTGTCGATGTCGTCGAAGAACGTCCGCCCGCTGGTGACGGCGTAGATGGTGCCCGCGAGCGCGTAGACGTCGGCGCGCGGATCGAGCTCCACCGGATCGAGGACCTGCTCGGGCGCGATGTAGCCGGGCGTCCCCGCGACGAAGCGACCCGCGGCGTCCGCGCCGACGCGCATGGCGCGCACCATCCCGAAGTCGATGACCACCGAGTTCAGCGGGTGCACGCGCGCAGGGTCGCGGTGCTTCGCCGGATCGAACAGCTCGCCGCCCTGGAGCGGCAGGCGGAGCCAGAGGTTCGCCGGCTTGATGTCGCGGTGGACCAGGCCCGCGTTGTGGAGCGCCGCGAGCCCCGCGCACGACTCGACGACGACCTGCCGGAGCTCGAACAGGCTCATCAAGCGCGCATGCGAGTACTGCTTCAGATCGGCGCCGATGAGGTACTCGAGCACGAGGAACGGCACGCTGTCGGAGATCCCTCGATCGATGATGTTCGCGACGTTCGGGTGATAGAGGCCAGCGAGGGCCTTCGCCTCGTCCACGAACGAGGCGAGGATCCCGGCGCGCTCCACCTCGTTCGCGCCCGCGAGCGCTTCGGCCTTGGGGATCTTGAGGACGAAGAGCCGGTCCGCGCCAGGCTTGCGCACGAGCCAGACGGATCCGATGCCGCCCTCGCCGAGGGGCTTGATGAGCTCGTACCCCTCGATGAGCTTCGCCTCGACCTTCTTCGGCTTCGGCGGCGGGGGCGGCGTCCGCCGCACGGCCTTCTCCACGGCCGCCTCGACGAGGGACGAGGTGACGGGCCCGAGCGAGGTGAACCACACCTCGAGGAGCGAGAGCTCGCGCGCCCGGATGGCGCGCGCCACGAGGCCCGCGACGCGCGGCGTGTTCTCGGTCGCGCCCCTGCGGAGCGAGTCCTCCGCGGACTGCTCGCTCGCCTGATGGAGCGCCTTCACGGGATCGGCGAGCGCGCCGTGCAGCCGCTCCGCCGCGAGCGCGAGATCGAGGCACATGGCCTCGAGATCGGGGCGCGTGCCGGACGCGCTCGCGAACTTCTCGAGCCCCTTCGCGAGCCCCACGAGCGCGTGCGCGAGCTCCGTGTGCTCCGCGTGGAGCGCGACGAGCGCGTCGTGCGCCGCCGCGCCCCACGCTCCATCCTCCTCGCCGAGCGACACGGCGGTGCGGATCTCGTCCGCCTTCTCGCAGCACTTCGCGAGCGCCGCCTTCGACAACATGGGGAGCGCGGTCGTGAGCTCTTGCAGGATGTCCGGCTGATCGATGACGAGGCTCCACCACGCCGCGAACGGCCCGAGCCACTCGACGTCGTCCACCTCGCCGAGCGCCGTCCCGCGCGTCGTGTCGACCAGCCGCCAGAAGAGCGCTCCGAGCGCGGTCTCGAGCGTGGGCGGCATCTTCCGCGTGCCCTCGGAGAGCCCGTCGAGCTTGCGGAGCAAGAGGCACGTGTCGTGCGCCGTGGGGCCCCGACCGTTGCCGAGGTTCGAGTCGTCGTCGCCGCACGCGTCGAGCGCGTAGCCCCCGAGGCGGAGCGCGAGCACCTCGAGCGGCACGAGCTGATCGTCCGGCGCGCCGCTTTGCCTCCGCTCTGCGACGAGATCGAGCACCTCCGAGGGCGTCCGCGCGACGACCTTCCACGCCTCGCGCAGATCCGGGATCTCGACGGGCGTCCCCATGGGGCGCGTGGCGAGCAGCGGCTCCCAGAGGCTCAGCGCGAGCGAGCGCGCGCAGCCCTCCCACGCGTTGATCGCGGCGGCGCGGTGGCGCAGCGACCCGCCGCCGAGCGCGATCCGCCGCGCCTCGAGGAACGTCGGCGAGAGCGTGTCGGCGAAGCGCGCCGCGCGCGCGTCCGCCTCCTCGTCGTCGTACTGCGCCGCGATGCGGACCAGGTTCTCGACGCCGAGCTCGTGGTCGAGCGGATCGCGCTCCGCGTCGTCGATGGGATCGGTGACGGAGATCACGTCGAGCCACCGTCGCCACTCGTCGATCGAGTGCGCGCGCGCCCGTCGCGCGAGCTCGCGCAGCTGCCGGATGGGCGTCTCGATCGCGACCTGGCGCACGCCTCGGCGCCACAGCGTCGCGAGGCCGCGAGCGAGCGCGCGCGCGGCGACGGCCCCGCCGTCGCCCTCGAGGATCCGCGCAGCGAGGCGATCCCAGAGATCCCGACGCTCGAAGAACAGGTAGGGCGTCGCCGCAGCGATCGCCGCGAGCGCCCACGCCTCTTCGGGCGAGTCGAGGAGCGAGACGAGCTCGCTCGCGAGGAACTTGAGGCGCTCGGCGGGGAGCGAGGCGAACGCGGTCATGGCGCGCTGCCGGAGGACCTGCGACTCCCCGCGCACCCAGTCGAGCAGCGTCCCCTCGAGGTACTCGATCGACCCGGCGAGCCCGCCGAGCGCGCGCGCCGCGTGCACCCACACGAGCGGCTCGGGGTGGAGCAAGAGGGGCTGCAAGATTTGGAGCGTCCGGCCGACGAGCTGGGGATCGGCCGCCTTCGGCATCCCGCGCACGCTCACCTCGAGGCACCGCGCGGCGATGACGCGGTGGCGGAGCGTGCCGTGCGCGGGGTTGCCGATCATCGCCTCGAACGTCTCCTCCGAGCCGAAGATCCAAGGGCCGAGCTCGGGTACGCCGAGGGCGCTCGCGCCGGCCTCCCAAATGAGGATCTCCATGCGCGCGGCGGCCTCCGCGTTCTGCGCGAGCGCGAACTGGTCCCCCGATCCGAGGATGGGCGCGCAGGCGAGCGCGTCGAGGAGCGGCCCCTCGACGATCCGCGCCCGCGCCGCCGCTCCCGCCCTCTCGCCGAGCTCCGGGCGGGACATCGTGGGCGCGAGGAGCCGCGCGACGCGCGTGTCGCGGCGGGCCGCGGTCGCAGCGCACCACGCGAGGACGACCTCGCCCTCGGGCTTCCCGAAGAGCGCGACGAGATCGTTCAACCCGTTCTGGGATCGCGTCAGCGCGGGGAGCGTCTTGTCGACGAGATCCGCCGCCGCCCCGAGATCCGCGCCCACCTCACCGGCGGCTTCGTCGACCGTCGCGCCCGGCGTCGCCGCCCTCCAGCGCGCGGCGAGCTGCGCCTCGACTTCAGGCTGCGCTTCGATGGAGGCGACGAGCGTCGAGAGAGCGTCGTGGAGCTGTTGCGAGAGCATCGTGGTGGCGGCAGCGTACCTCCCGCGATCGGCTCGTGAACACCATCAACGACGGCGCTCGCTTCGGCCGAGCGGCGCGCGCCGCTTGGGGGGCGCGCCCTTCCCGCCGACCTCGCGCCGCACGGGCGCGGGGAGCTTCCTCGGGGGCTCGGGCTTCGCGGGCGCGAGCGTGTCCCAGCCACCGTCGTCCACGAGTACGGGGGGGGCCTTGCGACCGCCCTTGCTCGATCGGCGCGGCGGCGGTGCCTTCGGCGCCTCTTCGATCTTCGGGGCGCGCGGCGGCGCGGCGGGCGCGACCGCCGCCGGGGTGCGCGGGCGCGATTTCGGCGCTGGGGGCGCGCGGTGCTCCGCGACCGCGTCGTCCGCCATCGAGATCCGCACCCGAGGATCCCGCGGGTCGGGGCGCCCCGCGGCGGCGGCGAACTGCTGCGCCACGGCGCGCTCCACCTCGACGGTCGACGCGATGGGCCCAACGCGGATCGACCCGATGCTGCGGCTCTGCACGTCGCCGCGCCGGCACACCATCGCGAGCAGTCTCCGAGAGTCCGCGCCGTGCTTCGCGCCCCACGTCACGCGGAACGGCACGAAATCTCCCTCGCCCTTGGGGGCGCGCGGCTCTCCCCGATCGGGGCGCGGCTCTCCCCGATCGGGGCGCGGCTCTCCTCGATCCGGGCGCGGCTCTCCTCGACTCCCCCTCGGCTCCGCGCGATCGGCGCGCGGCGGGACGGCTCGTGGTCGCGAGCGCGGCGCGGGTGGCACGATCGGCGTGACCTCGCGCGGCGCGGCCTCGCCGATCGGCCCGTGCTTCTCGATGAGCACCGAGAGCGCCCGCTGGGTCGGGAGCTCGGCCTCGATGCGCCGCGCGAGCCGCTCGACGCGGGGGTGAATCGCCTCCTCGCGCGACGCGAGCGCGCGCACCTGCTCGATGAACCGCTCGTCCTCGATCGCCTCGATCGCCGCGCGGGCCGGCACGTTCGCGAGGGACCACTTGACCTTCGCGCGCTCGAGCACGCGCTTCGCGTACGCGAACTCGCGCAGGCTCACGAGCATCGCGCACTTGCCGCGCTTGCCCGCGCGCCCCGTCCGCCCGCTCCGGTGGGTGTAGGTGTCCGCGTCGGTCGGGGGCGTCACCTGGATCACGAGCTGGATGTTCTCGACGTCGATGCCGCGGGCCGCGACGTCCGTCGCGACGAGGACGCGCGTGCGCCCGCTCTTGAAACCCTCGAGGGCTCGCGTGCGCTCCCGCTGCTCGAGGTCCCCGCTCATCGCCGCGACGCCGAACCCAGCGTCCGCGAGGTCGGCGGCGATCTCGCTCACCTCCGCGCGCATCTGCGCGAAAACGAGCGCGCGCGCCTCGTGATCGAGGAGCAGCAGGTTGATGAGCGCGGCGAGCTTCTCGGACGGATCCACGAGGTACACCGCGTGATCGATGTCGACGTTCGCCTCCCCGAGCTTCGTCCCCTCGACGTGCACGGGATCGGCCTGCACCCGATCGGCGAGGCGCTTCACGTCCGCCGGGAACGTCGCGCTCACGAGGTGGGTCCGCCGCTCCGCGGGCATCTTCGCGAGGATCGCCTCGAGCTCGTCCCGGAAGCCCATGTCGAGCATGCGGTCGGCTTCGTCGAGCACCACGGCGCGGATCTCGGACGTGTCGAAGCTCCCGCGCTCGAGGTGATCGACGACGCGCCCCGGCGTCCCTACCAAAACCGCGGGCCCGAGCGCGAGCGCGCGGAACTCGTTGCGGTAGCTCGCCCCGCCGGTGAGGGACGTCACGCGCGCGCCGACGAGCGCGTAGAGCCAGGACAGCTCCTCTTCGACCTGGCGCGCGAGCTCGCGCGTCGGCGTGATGACGAGCGCGCGAGGCTTGCGGGAGCGCTCCGAGAGCGAGGGATCCGGCGCGACCCAGTCCGCGAGGACGAGGCCGATCGCGACCGTCTTGCCCGATCCGGTCTGCGAGGTGATGCGCAGGTCGCGCCCCGCGTGCTCCACCTCGAGGACGGCGCGCTGCACCGGCGTGAGCTCGACGAACCCCTTCTTCTCGAGGGCGGCGAGGATCGGCGGAGAGAGCGCATGCCCGGCTTCCATGATGCGCGGGCACTTAGCATGTGCGGTCACTCTTCGGTGACGATTCGACGGAGGAGCGCCTCCGCGGTCGCCGAGTCGGCGTCCTCCTCGACGCGGATCGCGAGCACGAAGTCGGACGCTTGGAACACGGCGGCGCGCTCGCGGAGGGCCTCGATTTGGCGCGCGGACATGTGGAACGCGCCCGGGTTGGACGGCCCCGTCTTCGGCGTGAACGTCACCTGCAGGCGCTTGCCATCGAGCGTCGCTCGGTAGCGCTTCGGGTTGTGCCGGGACGACTCGTCGAGGAGCCCGGTGCACCCGAGCGCGAGGAGCGCCGCCTTCACGTCGGCGCCGGTCGCGTCGTAGTACGGCTTGCCGTTGAGCTCGAACCGCACGCGCCCGGGCTCGAACTCCAAGGTCACGGAGCTCTGTGCGTCCTCGCCCGGCTTGGGCAGCGTCGCCGCGTGGATCTCCGCGACGACGCACGCGCGCAGCGCCTCCGGGAGGTCGCCGCTCGGCTTCACCTTCTCGGCCTTGCCGCTCGTCGACAACACGAACGCGACCTTCACGCGCCCCATCAGCGTTCGATCGAGGCGGAGCGCCTGGTCGTAGCACGCGAGGAGCGCGGCCTCGCGCGCCTCCACCGCGCCTTGGATGTCCGTCGCCACGCGGTTCGCGGTCGACTCGACCTTTCGGACGTGGACCGATCGGGGCTTTCGGACGCTCGCCTCGGTGGTCGCGTCCGGGGCGGCGCGGTCGTCGCCTCGGCCGAGAGCACGACGCTCGCGTCGGCCCGCGGGCTCGCGGACGAGCGAGCCTCGGTGGTCGCGGACGCGCTCGGAGCGAACGCATTGCCCGCGGCGTCCCCGCAGCCCGTCGCCGCGAGCACGAGCGCGAGGGACGGGAGGAGCGAGGGACGCCGCGCCACGGGGCCGATCTCCCACGGCGCGCGCCCGAACGCCAATTCCGCGGAGGACCGCGGCGATCGACCGCGTGCGGCGTGCGGATTGAGTTCCCGAGCGCGCCGAAGGCGCTCGATTCAGCCGCTGTCCCCCGCGCCATTCGACGAGCCGCCCGCCCCCCGCCCCCGCGCGGATCGAGAGGTTCGCGGGCGCGCCTGCTACGGTCGGCGGACCATGGTTCGTCACCACCTCGCGATCCCTCTCACGGCGCTCCTCGTCGCTTGTTCGAACACGCCCGAGCCGCTCGGAAAGGCCGCGGTGATGGACACCGCCGCGCCCAGCAGCGACGCCGTGCCGCCCGCGTCCGCGCCGACCGCGAGCGCCCCCAAGGGGCCGGGCGGCCCGGTCACCGCGAAGCTCCTCGAGGTCGAGCCCTCGACCGACGGATCGAAGGATCTCCACGCGTCGATCACGTTCGAGAACCCGGGTCCGGGGGATTGCAAGGTCACCGCCTACACGCTCACGTGGCCCGGCGGATCGAAGACCGTGAAGGTCGACGACTTCGTCGTCCACGGCGGCGTCACCGCGAAGCGCAGCATGAAGATGCACCCCGACGACGGGAAGCTCGAGACCTTGAAGACCGCGGATGCGACCGTCACCTCGAAGAGCGAGTGCCCCTGAGGAGCGGGCCGCGTGCGCTACTCGAGCGCGCGCCGCAGCGCGACGAGCAGGCGATCGACGACGTCGTCTCCCTCGATCGGATCGCCG
Source organism: Polyangiaceae bacterium (assembly GCA_046351395.1). Classification (GTDB taxonomy): domain Bacteria; phylum Myxococcota_A; class Polyangia; order Polyangiales; family Polyangiaceae; genus CAYYKK01. The sequence continues at coordinate 136,021 of JAXLYP010000007.1, read as the reverse complement.
TGCGAGAACGACACGCGCCGCGGCCGAATCTCCGCGAGCGTCTCTTCGAGCCACGCGGCGTACGCTCGAGGATCGCCGATCCCCGCGAACCGATAAGTCTTGCCGAGAGACAGATCGGGACCGGTCGACGTCATCCGCAGAAACCACCCCTCGAAGCCCGTCAGCGGCCCCGGGACGTTGAAGAACGCGTCGCACACGAGGAGCGTGGGGCCGCCCTCGTCGTCGACGACGACCATCGTCTCGCCGTTCTTCACGTGCTCGCAGGGGAGGAGCCGGACACCGGGGAGCTTCTCCCCGGCGATGTCGCCGAGATCGGCGTGGCCCTTCCGCGCGAGCCGGGGACGCGCGCCCGCGGACGCGAGGGCGCGCGCCTTCGGGTAGCGCTCGCGATACCGCGGGAGCGCGACGTGGTGGAAGTGGTTCGGCGCGAGCAGGATCGACGGCGTTCCCAGCGCCTCGAGCGCGTCGAACACTTCGGGGTGAGGCCGCACGGGGCTGTGGACGAGCAGCCCACCCCCCTTCAGTCGGACGGCGTGCATCGTGAGTCGCCAGCCGGAGGGCTTGATCAAATCGAGGGCGCTGACGCGGTCGCTCAGGCGGCGAAACATGGCGGGGACCCTACATGGGGCTCCGCTCGACCGTTACCGAGATAACGACGCGCGCGGACACGGCCCGTCGTAAAGTTGACCGAAGCGTGGTCGGCGATCCTCGGGGGAACGCGATCGCCCTGTTTTCTCGAGCATCGCTGCAATTTCGCCCAGGGCATGCTTCCTGCTTGAGGCAGACCGCTTGAGGTTTCCTTCCCGAGGGGGGTCGTTGACGCCCTAGGGGACCTATGAGAGTTGGCACCCGGTCGGAGCAGGGCTCCGACCAAGAGCGCCGGGGTTCTATTCCTGGCGGTGGAGAGAGCGCGCGTGTCCAAGCTGGCATTCCTATCGATCTCCGGGATCGCACTCCTGACCGCCACCGCCCAGACGGCGGTCGCGCAGCAACCCCCGGCGACCCCGCCCGGCACGACTCCCGCTCCCGCCGCTCCCGCCCCGGACGCGGCCCAGCCGCCGGCGCCGAAGCCGCTCATCTGGCGCGGAACGACGTTCACGTTCAACCAGTCGGTCACGAGCACCGCCATCGGCATCGGCCGGGACAACATCGGCGGCGAGTCCGAGTACTACGGCATGCAGTGGGACGTGAACCCCACGCTCTACGTCCTCGACAAGCCGAAGGACAAGATCCGGCTGGACGTGGACGCGGGCGTCGCGGTGGAGATCACGAACAGCGACACGACGACGACGAACCACGAGCCGTACTTCACGGATCTGCAGTTCGGCGCGCAGTACGTGCGTGACATCTTCACGAGCGAGGACTCGGAGTGGTCCACGAAGGGCAGCGTGCGCACGCGCTTCATCTTCCCGACGTCGCCCATCAGCTTCAACTCGGGCAAGTACCTGACGTTCCAGCTCGGCGGCAACGTGCGCCAGCAGATCAAGCTCCTCGGGTCGGACGCGGACGGCCTGAACAACCTCACCGTCGGCGTCGGCCTGACGTGGTCGCACCTGTTCTCGCGCAGCTATCAGCCGACGAACGAGTCCCTGAACCGCGTCCGCCAGAACGCGACGGGCCAAGGCGTCGCGAACGACATCCTCACCTCCGGCTCGTTCGACATCGATCGCCTCATCCCTTCGCTGAGCCTCGGGCTCCCGCTCTACAAGGATCTCTCGCTCTCCGTGGAAGGTCGGTTGATTGGCCGCTTCCGCCACGGCTGGGAGGGTCAGGACTGCGAAGCGCAGACGCTCACGGGCTGCGTCCGCGCCGCCACGTCGCCGGATCAGGTCACGTACATCACGAACTCGAGCTTCGACGTCTCTCTCTCCCAAGGCTTCTACGACGTCGTGGACGTGACGCTCGGCTACAACAACGAGACCCTGAGCCTCGGTGAGGACGGGCAGTTCCGCAACCCGTTCTACAGCCCGGACGCGCAGTTCTACTTGGACATCAGCGCGAACATCGACGAGATCTACTCGAAGGCGTCGGGGCGCTCGAAGTTCCAGTCCAACGTCGTCAGCTCGACCGGCATGCCCGCGTTCTGACGTGCGCGCGCTCGTCGGGATCACCGACGCGGACTTTCGTCGAAACCTCACTCGTCACGCCGACCTTCGGAGCCGCGAAGGAGACGCGGAGACACGGCTCGAGCTCCTCGGGAGCCAGACGCTCGAGGCCGCACGCGCCGTGGCACGGACCGCGAAGCCGGCCATCGCTTTGCTCGACGCGGCGATGCTCGAGGACGCCGCGCTCCGCGACGCCCTGGGCGACGCGATGCTGATCGCGGTCGCCCCGCGCACCGCGGTCCGCGAGCTGCCGCGGGCGTGCGTCGCCATCCTCGGCGCGACGGCCACGCCCGAGGAGGCCGCGTTCGCGCTCGAGCGCGCGGCCTCACGCGCGATCGCGGAGGAGCGTGCGGCGCGCGCCGAGGCCCGCCTCGGAGCGGAGCTCGGGGAGCTCGTGACGGCGTCGAAGTCGATGCGCGAGCTCGTCCGCAAGGCGAAGCGCTGCGCGACGAACGGCGAGCGCGCGCTCGTCATCGGCGAGCCCGGGACGGGAAAGGAGCTCCTCGCGAACGTCGCGAAGGGCGGCGCGAAGGCCCATCGGATCGACCTCGCGCGCGCCGTCGACGAGGCGAAGGAGCTCGAGGCGATCGACCGGGGCGAGGACCTGCTCGTCCTGCACGTGGAGCGCCTGTCGCGCGCCGGGCAGGAGCGCCTGCTCGAGGCGCTCCTCGCTCGTCGCGCGCCCCGCGTCGTGGCCACGGCGGACGCGTCGATCCACGGCATGGTCGCCGAGCGCGCGTTCGACAAGGCGCTGTTCATCGCGCTCGCCCACGTCGTGCTGGACGTCCCGCCGCTCCGATCGCGCCCGGACGACGTCGCCGTCCTCGCGCATCACCTGCTCGGCCTCGAGCGCGCACGCCGCGGCCTCGGGCCCGCGAAGCTCGCCGCGGGCGCGATGCGCGCGCTGCGCGCGCACGACTACCGGCTCAACGTGACGGAGCTCCAGGCGGTCATCGCGCACGCCGCGGTGGTGATGCGCGGCGCGACGCTGGTCGAGGGCGACCTCCCGTTCGAGCGCGCGGGCGGCCCTCCAAAGCCGTTCGCGGACGAGCCGTACGCCGCCGCGCGCGCGAAGGCGATCGCCGCGTTCGAGGACGCCTACGTGCGGGACGCGATGACGCGCACCAGCGAGAACATCGCGCAGGCCGCGGATCTCGCGGGGATGGACCGCGCGAACTTTCGGCGCCTCCTCCGTCGCACGCGCGCGCGCTGACGCCCTCGAACGCGGCGCGCCGTGCTCCGCGCGCGATGCCCTTTGTCCGTGACTTCGGGGCTTCGCCCGCCGGGGGATGTTTTTCTGGCGGAGGATCTCGGGGCCTGAACTAGCGTCGACGCGTGCAACAGCTTCGCGACTCGGCTCCGCCCCGACTCTTCGAAACGCGGCTCCGACGGAGGACCGCGTGGATGAGCGCGCTCTTCGCCCTCGCATCGGCGGCGGCCACGGAGCACGCCCTCGCCGGCGCTGGAGACGAGGCGCCCCCACCCGCGGCGGGCTCTCCCTCCACGACGAAGCGCGCCTACACGCTCCCCGAGATCCTCGCGCTCGCGGACGAGAACCACCCGAAGATCCGGGAGGCACGCGCGGAGCTCTCGTTCGTGCGCGCCCAGCTCGACGAGGCGCACTGGGCGCCGTTCAGTCAGTTCAAGATGACCGGCGGTGTCACCCTCGCCCCCGAGCTCACGGGCTCGAACGTCTTCTCGCCGAACACGGACGTCTCGCTCACGTCGAGCCTCGGGGTCGCCTGGAAGGTGCAGCTCGAGGGGGTCCTGCCGCTCTGGACGTTCGGCAAGATCGGCAACCTCTGGGACGCCGCGGAGGCGAACGTGAAGGTGCACGAGGCGGGCGTCGAGAAGGAGCGCGACATCGTCCGCTTGGACGTGCGGCGCGCGTTCTATGCGGCGCAGCTCGCGCACGACGCGAGCGCGCTCCTCGCGGACGCCAAGTCCCAGATCGACAAGGCCGAGAAGACGCTGCAGGCGAAGATCGACAAGGACGAGGGCGATCCCATCGATCTCTTGAAGCTCCAGACGTTCGCCACCGAGCTCGACGTCCGGGCGGCGGAGGCCGAGAAGTTCACGACGGTCGCGCTCTCCGGGCTCCGGTTCTACAGCGGCGTCGAGGATCTCGAGATCCCGCCCGATCCGCTGCGACCGCCGTCCCACGAGCTCCAGCCGATCTCGGCCTACCAGGCCGTCGCGGACGGCGCGCGCCCCGAGCTCCAGCAGGCGCGCGCGGGGCTCGACGCGAGGCAGTCGCAGACGCGCCTCGCCGAGTCGATGTTCTTCCCGGACATCGGGATCGGGCTCATGCTGGGCCTCGCCGCCGCCCCGGAGATCGACGATCAGCTGAACCCGTTCACGAACGATCCGGCGAACTACTTCCACTACGGCGCCGCGGTCGTCTTCCAGTGGAGCCTCGATTTCCTGCCGAAGGTGGCGAAGCTCCGGGAGGCGAAGGCGCAGGAGACGGAGATGACCGCCACCGTGGACTTCGCGGAGCGCGGCGTCGACACGGAGATCCAGCTCGCCTACGCGGACGTCGTCCAGTTCCAAAAGCAGCGCGACGCGTACCAGCGGTCGGTGCAGACCGCGAAGAAGTGGTTGATACAGGTGCAACAGGGCATCGATGTCGGCACCATCGAGGACAAGGAGCTCCTCGAGCCCGCGAAGGCGTACGCGCTCGGCCGCTTCAACGTCCTGAACAGCACGATGGAGCTCGACTTCGCGATGGCGCGGCTCGCCCGCGCCTCCGGCTGGGACGCGATCGCTCCCTGACTCAGTCCTCGAGCGGGCGCTGCTCCGCCTCGGCGATCTGCGCGAGCGCCGACCCGAGCGCGGACTTCGCGCGCTCGAGCGAAGCCTTGTCCTCGCCCCACTTGATGCGCGCCTTCTCGAGGCGCGCCCGCTCGCGATCGAGCGTCGCGGTGAGGTTCGTGACCTCGGTCGTCGCGCTGTGGAGCTCCGCGGTCTTGGCCGCGAGCGCGTCGTCGAGCTCGCTCGTGCGCCGCTTCAGCGTCGCCTCGAGCTCGAGGACCTTCTCCTCGGCAGCGCCCGCGGCCTCGCTGCTCTTCGCGAGCTCCCGCGTGCGCTTCTCGAGCTTCTCGGCGGTCTGATCGCGCTCCGAGATCGCCTCGTCGCGCTCGGACGTCCGGATCTCGAGCGTCGCGTCGAGCTCCCTCCCCCGGGACTCGGCCGCGGCGAGCGCCGCCTTCGTCTCGGTGAGCTCGCCCGTGAGCCGCGCGATCTCGGCGTCGCGCTGCGCGACGAGGGCCTCGCTCGCCTTGAGCTTCTCTTGGGTCGCGCCGAGCTCTCCCTGGAGGGCCTTCTTCTCGGCCTCGAGGCGCGCCTGCATCTCGTCCGCGTCGGCCTGCGCCTCCTCCGCGGCCTTTTGGTGCGCCGCTCGCTGGTTCGCGAGCGCGGACTCGCGCTTCTGCTCGAGCTCTCGCTCGCGGGCGAGGAGCTCCTGCGCCGCGGCCTCGCGGGCCTCGGCGAGCGCGAGCGCCTTCGATTCGTTGGCCTCCGAGAGAGCGCGCGCCTTGCCCTCGGCCGCCTCGGCGAGCGCACGCTCCTTCTCCGCCTGCGCGTCCGCGAGCGCCTTCGCGTGCGCTTCGCTCGCCCACCGCGTCGCCGCGGCGTGCGCGGCGTCCGCCTCGGCGCGCGCCTTCTCGTGCGCCGCGACGAGCTCCGCCTGGGCCTTCTCGTGCGCCGCCCTCGCGTCGGCGAGCGCCGCCTCGGCCTTGCTCTCGGCGGCCTCGAGCTCGTTCTCGTGGTTCTGCGCCGCCTCGGCGATCTCCGCGCGGAGCGAGGCCTCCGTGTCGACGAGCGTCTGCCGGAGGGCGCCGAGCTCGGCGGCCTGCGCCTGCCCCGTCTGGTTCGCCTTCTCGAGCTTCGCCTTGAACTCCTCGCCGCGCTTCGTGGCGAGATCCTTGTCGGCGCGGAGCGAGTCGACCTGCCCCTCGAGATCGGCCTTCGCGCGCTCGAACTCGAGGAGCTTGTCGTTCTGATCGGCCTTCTCGCGCTCGAGGGAGAGGTTCTGATCGCGCAGGTCGATGAGCTCCTTGTCCTTGCGCGACATGTCCTGGCGCAGGCCGAGGAGCTCCTTGTCCTTCTTGTTGAGCGCCTCGCGGAGATCCAGGAACTCCTTGCTCGAGACGCCGCCCTTGCCCGTGCTCGCGGTGGTCGTGAGGCGGTGCTTGAGATCGTCGATCTCCTTCTGCATCCGCTCCACCTCGGCGGGCTCCCCGCGCGAGGCGAGCTCCCCCTCGAGGCGGCTCACGTTCGCGCGCGCGGAGGTGAGCTCCGTCGACAGGCGCGAGATCTCGTCCTTCAGGCGACCGATCTCGCGCGCGCTCTTCTCGCCGTCCTCGTTGGAGGGAGGCATCACCGATTTGCGCACCGCAGGGGGCGCGGGGGGGACGCTCCGGCGCGCCTCACCCGGAAGGGGAGTGGGCGGGGACACCGGGATCACGGGGACGACCTGCGCGGGCTGTGGCGGCGGCGGCGCCATCGGCGGGGGCGGTGCGCTCATGGGCGCGGGCGGCGGCGGGATGACCGGCGCGGGCGGCGGGGGCGGCGTCGCCACCGCGGCGGGCCCCGCGGACGCCGCAGTCGGCTCGTCCCCCTCGAGGAGTCGATCGAACGCTCCGCCCAGGAAATCGTCAATCTCCTTGTCTTCCTCTTTCGGCGGCCGAACGCTGCGGCGCGCGGGAGCCGGCTCGGGGGCGGGCGGGGGCGGCGCCGCGGACGGCGCCGGGGCCGCCTGGTCGGACGTGGACTCTCCTCGTCGTCCATCAGCTCGATCGCGTCGTCGATGAGGATAGCGTCGCCGTCCGCGTCGCCCGATCCGATGGCGACGAACTTCCGGATGTGCTCGAGGAGTTCGCCGAGCGCGATCGGCTTGTGCACGTAGTCCTCGGCGCGCGTCCTGAGCTTGCGGTGCTGCTCGAAGGTCTCGTCGCTCGACTCGCTCGACATGATGATGAGCGGCACGTCCTTGAGCTGCGGGTCCTTCTTCAGCTTGTTGCAGACGCTGAACCCGTTCATGCGCGGGAGCTCGATCGAGAGGAGGATCAAGTTCGGCGGGTCCGACGACGCCGCCTGGAGGCCGACGTTCCCATCATCGACGACGTTCACCGTGCAACCGAGTCGGCTGAGCTCCGTCCGGAGCTCCCCAGCGAACGCGTGGTCGCTTTCGAAGACGAGGACTTTGATCATGGTTCCTGTTCGATGAAGACGGGGGCTCGGCGTCAGCGAGACGGCTGGCGAGAGTTGCAGATAGATCGGGGAGTTTCGGGGCTGAGACGATATCGGGCTGGAAGACCGAACGTCAAACTCTGGTAGAACAAAGTTGCTTCGCGGTTTCGCTCGTAGTGTTGTCAGCTTCGCGATGCCCTCGATCAAGCCACCGGAGTACAAGGCAGACGACCGATCGGTTTTCCTGCCCTACTACCGGCGGTACTGCGTGGACCCGTTCCTCCCGCTGATTCCGGCGCGGCTCCACCCCAACACGATCACGCACCTCGGGCACCTGTTCATGGCGGCGGGTGCGGCGCTCGTCCTGATCCTGAGGCCGACGAGCGGCTGGATCTTCGCGCTCTGCCTCTTCCTCCTCTGGGCGTACGTGTTCTGCGACAACGCGGACGGGGCCCACGCGCGCCGCACGAAGCAGACGTCGCCGCTCGGCGAGTTCCTCGATCACGGGCTCGACCTCTTCAACTGCGTCTACATCGGGGCCGCGTCCGCGTTCTCCGTCGGCGCGGACGGCAAGACCTGGATCCTGATGGGGTTCGTCGTCCCCGCCGCGTGCGCCGCCGTCTATTGGGAGCAGGCGATCACCGGGGTCTTTCGCGTCGGCCTCGTGAGCCAAATCGAGAGCTCGGTCCTCTTCTCGATGGCCCTCGTCATCGACGTGTTCGCCGACACGTCGTTCTTCGTGAAGCCGATCCTCCTCGGGATCTGCATCCGGGACGTCATCATGATCTGGACGTTCACGGGCGTCGCCTGGGGCATCCTCTTCGGCATCTGGCGCGTCGCCCGGCGACCTTCCGGAGCGGGCGGGCTCGTCACGTTCCTCCCGATCCTGTCGCTCCTCGCGCTGAACGCCACGCTGATGCTGAGCTGGGTCGTCGGCGCGCTCGACATCCTACCGCTCATGTTGATCGGCAACTTCTCGAACGTCGCGTTCGGCCTCAGGATGCTCTCGTTCCGACTCCGCCACGAGAAGCCGCGCGTCGACCTGCTCTTCTGCGCGATGACGCTCGCGCTCGTCTTCGCGATGGTCTTCCACCTCGACGCGCGCTGGGTCCTCGGCCTCACGGTGACGGCGTGCATCCTGTTCACGCTCGAGGGCGCGCTCGCGACGCGCGCGACGCTCCGCCGCCTCGGCCAGGCGAGCTCGGCGGGCTGACGGCGTCGCTTCACGATCTCGTCGAGTGACGAATCGCCCGCCGAGCCCCGTCGAGGACACGAAAAGCGCTTGCGACGCGCGAGCGCACGAGCGCACGCTCGCGCGCATGACCGAGACGAAGTGGGACCCCGCGTGCGACACGGGCACGCACTCCCACGCCGCCAAGCCGCCGACCCCCTACTCCGAGGCTGCGTTCGAGCGCGCCGCCGCGCTGTTTCGAGCCGCCGGGGATGTGCCGCGCCTCAAGCTCCTCGAGCTCCTCTCGCGCGGCGAGATGTGCGTGACCGAGATCGCCGAGTCGCTCGGCGAAGGTCTCTCCACGATCTCGCAGCGCCTCCGCTTGCTCCGCAGCGAGGGGCTCCTCCGGCGCCACCGCGAGGGCAAGCACATCTACTACGCGCTCGCGGACGAGCACGTGTCACGCATGCTGCACGACGCGCTCGTGCACGCGGGCGAGCCGCACGACCGCGATTGATCCGCCGGAGGCGCGCGCTCCGAACGCCGTGCTGCGCCGTCGCACAGTCGGCCCGCCGCGCGGCGGGGGCGCGCGCGCCGAGCTACTTCGCGAGGAAGTCGACCATCGCCGCCCACTCGTCGTCGTCGAGGCTCACGCGCCGCTTGTGGCGCTGGAGCGCGGACTCGATGTAGGCGCGAGGCCGGAGCTTCGGCTGCGGCCGCTCGTGGCACGCGCCGCACTTGCTCATCCAGAGATTGGCGACCGGCGGAGCGCCCTTCGGGATCTGCCCACCGCTCGCGTCGTCGGCGGCGGGGCTGCATGCGGCGAGAAGAGCGAACGAGGCGAGCGCGATCGAGCGGACCACTATAGGCCTACGCCTACCACGGTCCGGAACCAGAGCGGACCGAACGCGTCGCCCGGGGTCAGCGCGTAGCCGATGGAGTTCAGGCGGAAGTAGCCGCCGAGAGACCACCACGCGGGGCCGAAGTTGAACATCAGGGCCGGGCCCACGTAGTTCTGCGGCTCGAGGTTGAACCCCTCCGCTTCCTCCCCTTCTTCCTCGAGGGGGACCTCGGCGTGCAGCCAATACTCGATGCCGGGGTGGAACGAGGGGGTCACCTGGTAGGTGAGCCCGACGGACGGGTTCAGCACGATCTCCTGGTCGCCCCGGTAGTAGAACTCGAACTCGGTCGAGAGGTTCATGTTGAGGTGCAGCTGGCCGATCTTGCGCGCGAGGATGACCTTCGCCTCGACTTCGAACTCCCGCTCGTTCTCCGCGAGCTCGCCATAGAGCGCGACGTCGATCGGGAGCTGCTCCTCCTCCGCGAACCGATAGCGCAGCCGCTGCTTCGCGCCGTTGCCGTTCGGGAGCGTGGGCGCGTTCGAGAACGCGTCCGTGGGCTGCGGGACGAACGTCCCATAGAGCCCGAGCTCGAGCCGATCCGTGATGCCGATCTCGATCTCGGTCGTGAGCTGCGTCGCGACGTACCAGGTGGGTTCGCCCGTGGAGGTCGACAGCGCCTTCACGGGATCGAGATCCACGAACTGCTCGATCTCGTACGTCCCCTTCGGCAGCGTCGGGTAGGTGTACGTGAAGGGGAGCGGCTTCGGGTTGGCGAGGGCCAGCCCGGGGCAGAGCGCCGCGACGAACGCCGCCGCAGCACGAGTCAGGGAGAGACGCATCGAGGTATTCCGCGGAAGCCCGCGGTCCAATGTGGAGCTCAGAACGAGTCGAGATCGAGCGCGGGCGTTTGGACGAAGTCGTTCTCGGCCGCGGCGCTGTGGCAGACGTTGCAACCCCCGTTCGGATCGCCCGCGTACTTCTCGCCGGCGGGCGGGCCGACCCCGTGCCAGACGATCTTCACCTTGTCCTCGGGCAGGTTCTGGAGCTCGAACCACTCCCAGTCGGTGGCCCCCTTGGAGTTGTATCCCCCGCCGCGCTTCACCATTCCGAACACCTGGAGCTCGCCGTCGGCGTTGTCTTCGAGCTCCTTCACGATGATCGTGCCCACCGGGAACTCGGTGGAGCCCGCGGGGGGCTTCTTGTTGATGTAGACGACGCGCCGACCCGCGAGGTGCGTGCTCGCGGGCGTCGACGTGCCCTCGATGACCGTCTCCGACCAGTCGTGGTAGCCCGTGAAGTTCGTCGCGAACGCGATGAACGTGTCCCCGGGCGGCGCCGCGTCGTCCGCGCCCGTGGAGCACCCCGCGCCGATCGCGACGGCCGCGAGCGCGCCGAGGCCCACACGCGCGAGCGCGGTGGCGAAGCGCGCCGGGCGCGACGGAGCGCGCGGCGAGGGTGTGCCGAGCCCGAGATGGAGAGCGCGCGTCGGTCGCATGCCTACTCCAGGCCGAGCGCTTCGGCCGCGTGGTTCATCTCGTGGACGATCGATCCGTCTCGCGCGGGGTCGACGGCGCTCGTGACGGCGACGTACAGCTTCCCGAACGGGGTCATCAGATCCGCGGCGCTCGGGCTCTCGGCGCTCCACGTCGCCGGTGGGGACGGGAACGCGTCACCGTCGATCGTGTCGTACACCGCGTCCAGCCCGTCGAACCCCGCGAGGATCGCGGCGTCGAGCGTGGGACCATCCTTCTCCGGATCCGCGCTCTTCAGCGTCTTCAGCCACGGTCGAAACGCCTCGTACACGCGCCGCGTGCCTTCGAGGTTCGCGCGCAGGTCGAACATCGTCTTCTGGGAGTAGCGCGACTCCTCCTCCTGGTTGCCCGCCTTGTTGACCTTCTCGCGCTGCTCGCTCATCAGCGCGACGAGGCCGGTGAACGCGCCCGGCAGGTCGATGTTCGCCGGGGTCCACTGGTCGCGCAGCGCCTCGGCGTCCTTCACCATCTTCGCGAGCAGCTTGTCGCGGAACGCGGTCGCCTCCGCCTCCGTCGCCGGGTAGGCGGCGGCCTTGTAGCCCGGCAGGCTCGACTCCAGCTCGACGACGCTCTCCGGGATGTCGAGCGCGTAGATGATGCGCTCGGCGGCGTGGAGCCCGGTCACGTTCTGATCGTCGAAGAGGTCCTCGTCCGCGCCGTTCTCGGCGATGAAGTCGTCGTAGCGGGCGTCGATCGAGGCATCGAGATCGGGGAAGATGGGCGCGAGCGCGCCCTCGACGTGTTCGTACGCGATGCGGCAGTCCGCCCAGCGCGCTTTCATCGTCTGGATCGCGGCCGCGTCCATCACCTTGTCCCAGCCGCGCCCCGGCACCACGGGCGCGGCGGCTTGGAGCGCCTTGGTGGCCGCGACGAGCTTGTCGAGATCCCCGAGTACGGTGGCGTGCATGGTGGTGACGGCGGCCTTCGACGCGTCGTCGGGGGCGTCCGTGCTCGAGCCGTCACAGGCCGCCGAGGCGACGGCGACGGCGCACGCCAGGCCGAGGAGGGCCTTCTTGGGAGCGTTCATTCGTTCGGTTCCTTTCCGGTGTGGTTCGTGTCAGAGCGAGCTCACGAACGCGATCAGCGCTTGCCGATCGGCCTCGCTGAGCGCGCCGTACTGGGTGGCGGAGTCGGCGGACTCCGCGCCCTTGCCCCCATGGAGCTCGATCGCCTCCGCGACGGACTTCGCGCGCCCGTCGTGGAGGAACGTCTTCAGCTGGCTGATGCCCATGAGGGGCGCGGTGCGCCACTCGCGGCTCGTCGCCTCTCCGTCCTGCCCCTCCAACCCGTCCGCGAGCGCGTCGCCCATGTCGTGGAGGAGGAAGTCCGTGTACACGTCCACGCTCTTGCCGGCGATCGGCGCGATCGGATAGTCGGCGCGCGTCTTCAGCGCGGGGGCGTGACAGACGTTGCAGGCGAGCGACACGAAGAGCTCCGCTCCCCTCTCGAGCCCCGCGGGCCGGTCCTTCGCGCGCGGGATGTCGAGCATGCGCATGTAGTTCGCGCGCAAGTTGATGCTCTCGAGGGAGATGTCGACGCCGCCCTTGGCGTCGTCGAGGAGGCCATCCGGGTTCGGGAACTCGGCCGGTCGCATCGGGCTCGTGGCCCCCATGTCGCCGTTCAGCGCGTCGGCGGTGAAGTCGTCGAGCGTGGGGATGCGCGCCTTGAGGCCGAAGCGCCCGATCACGTCCGCGCCCTTCTCGAACGGGAACGGGGAGTCGGGGTTCTTCTCGGACGCGTACTTCACGTGGTTGATGCGCCCGTGGATCGCGTCCGGCCGCGCCGCCTGCTCGGCCTCGAGGCGCTCGATCTCGCTGTCGAGCACGGCCTCCATGAACCCGCGACCGACGACTGGCGGCCCCATGCGGACAGTGACCTTCACCGTCGGATCGTTCATCGGCGGGACGATCGGCGTGGTCGCGCCCGCGGTGAGCAGCGGATGGACCGTGTGGCCGAAGGGCAGCTTCGACTGGTCGGTCGCTGCGGTGAACCCGTCGGCCTCGACGACGCTCATCTTTTGGACGAGGCCCGGACCACGCAGCCCCTCGGTGTGGCACGCCGCGCAGTTGTTCCGCGTGTAGAGGGGGCCGAGACCGTCCGCGTCGTGCAGGGGCAGACCGAAGAGGTTGTCTCCCTTGTCGAACACCACGAGCTGTTCGTCCGTGATGCCGGGGACCGGGGCGTCTTTCGGGAGGGGCGCGGGCTTGTTCGGCGCGCCCCCGCTACCGCCCGTCGAGGAGTCCGTCCCCGCGTCGTTGCATGCGCCGAGCACCGCGCACGCCATCAACGCGGAGGCCACGAGCGCACCGCCCCCGAAACAGCCTGTGTACGAGCGGCGCGGCAAGCGCCGAACGAAAGCGAAAATCATTCTCAACAGTGGGTAACACGATGGACACGAAGATGAAAGCCAAATTCAACAACGGCGCACACCGCCCCTGAAGGCACCTGCGGCGCCGCCTTTTTCGCGGCTCGATTCGCTGCTGGCGCGGTTCGGAGCGGATCGCGGCGATGCCGACCGGGGAGTGATCACGAGGGGTCGAAGATCACCGAGACCTTCGAAGCGTCCCACGGCGCCGGAATGACGCGCGCGCCGATGTCGAACACCGCCTTCAACACGGACGACTCGAAGACCTCGCGCGGCGGACCCGCGCGCACGAGCTCGCCGTTCGACATCAGCGCGACCCGATCGCAGTAGCGCGCGGCGAGGTCGAGGTCGTGAAGCACCGCCACCACCGCGAGGCCCGCGGCCGCGATCTCCCGGGCCATGGCGAGCGCGCGGTGCTGGTGCGCCGGATCGAGGGACGCGGTCGGCTCGTCGAGGAAGAGCGCGAGCCCCGTCCGTCCGAGGCTCACCTGCGCGAGCGTGCGCGCGAGGTGCACGCGCTGCTGCTCGCCCCCGGACAGCTCGGGGTACCTTCGATTCGCGAGCGCGCCGAGCCCGACCTTCTCGATCGCCTCGCGCGCGATCGCGAGATCCTCCGCCGACTCGCGCGCCCCGAACGGGCTCCGCCCGAAGAGGACGATCTCGAGCGCGGTGAACGCGAACGCGACCTCCGTCGACTGCGCCATGACCGCGCGCCGCTTTGCGAGCTCGAGCTCCGAGAGGCGCTCGATCGGCACGCCGTCGAACGCGATCGTCCCCTCGCTCGCGCGGAGATCCCCCGCCAAGAGCCCGAGCAGCGTCGTCTTGCCCGCGCCGTTCGGGCCCACGAGCCCGAGCACCTCACCGCGGTGAGCGTCGAGCGTCACGCCCCGCACGAGCGCGGCCGATCCGCGGCGGAGGCCGACGGCGCGCGCGCGGAGGAGGGGCTCCGTGGTCACGCGAGCGATCTCCGCGCCCGGAGGAGCAGCGCGAGGAACACGGGCGCCCCGGCGAGCGCGGTGAGCGCGCCGAGCGGAAGCTCGAGCGGCGCGACCACGGTGCGTGCGATCGTGTCGCACGCGAGGACGAGCGTCGCGCCGAGCAGAGCGGAGAGCGGCAGGAGCGCGCGGTGATCCGGCCCGCGCGCGAGCCGCACGAGGTGCGGCACCACCAGGCCCACGAACCCGATGAGGCCCGCCGCGGCGACGCTCGCGCCCACGCCGAGCGCGATGAGCACCACGACGCGCCGCTTGTCGCGCTCGATCCGCACGCCGAGCCGCCGAGCGTCCATGTCGCCCAGCGCGAGGAGGTTGAGCCGGCGGCCGAACGTCAGGAGCGCGAGCGTCGCGACGAGCATCGGCGGGAGCGCCGTGAAGAGCGTTCGTTCGTTCGAGGACGCGAGGCTCCCGAGCATCCAGAAGACGAGATCGCGCAGCTGTCGGTCGCTCGCCCAGTACGCGGCGGCGCCGATCAGCGCGCCCGCGAACGCGTTCACCGCGACCCCCGCGAGGATCATCACGAGCGCGGACGCCTTGCCGGCGACCGTGCCCACGCGCAACACGATCTCCGTCACCGCGAAGCTCCCCGCGAACGCGGCGAGCGGGAGGATCGCCGGGCGGAGCCACGCCGGCGCGATCGCGAAGACCGGCGCGCCGACGACGATGGCGAGCGCGGCGCCGAGCGAGCCGCCCGCGGACACCCCGACGAGCCCGGGTTCGGCGAGCGGGTTCCTGAACAACCCCTGCACGGCCGCGCCCGCGGTCGCGAGCGTCGCGCCCACGCCGAGCGCGAGGAGGGCGCGCGGCAACCGCACCGTCACCACGACGAGGCGCGCGGACTCGGAGAGCGACGGTGAGTCGACGCCCGCGATCGAGAGGAGCGCGCGCCCCACGTCTGCGAGCGCCACGCGTGACGGACCGAGCGCGAGCGCGAGCACGAACGCCAGCGTCAGCGCGAGCGCGCCTACGAACGCCCACGGCGCGTGCCCGGAGCGGGCGCGGCTCGGGGCGCCTCCCGCACGGGCCGCGCTGTCCTCCGGAGTCACCAGGGGCGCGACGTTACTTCGGGATGGGGATCGGAGCGAAGCGTGTCAGATCTCCGCGGCGAAGCTTCGCGAGGAGCGTGCTGCCCGGCGTGGCCTTCTCGAGGATCTTGGTGAGCGCGTCGGTGTTCGGCGTCGGGACGCCATCGACTTCGACGATGATGTCGCCCGGGTCGATCTCCTTCAGCGCGCTGGACGCCGTCATGCGCTCGACCAGGACGCCGCCGCCGCGCGCGTTCGCGACCTGCACGCCGAGCTTGTTGTTGCTCGCGACGGGCGGGGGCGCGTGGCTGTGGACGGGGCCCTCCCCAGAGTCGTCTTCGAGCGTGTCGAGCACGGCCTTCGCTTCGACCTTCTTGCCGTCGCGCATGTACGCGACCGTGATCGTGGTCCCCGGGGCGTTCCGTGCGACGCGGCGGGCGAGCTCGTCGGCGTGGTGGATCTCCGTCCCGTTGATGGAGACGATCACGTCCCCCGGCTTGAGACCCGCGCGCGCCGCGGAGCCGCCCGGCTCGAGCTGCGCGATCAGCGCCCCGCTCGCCGAGGTGAGCTTGAGGGCGGTCGCGAGCTCCGGCGTCATCGTCTGGAAGACGAGCCCGAGCTTGCCCCGCACGACGTGGCCCGTGTCGCGGAGCGGCCCGAGCACGTCCTTCACGGCGTCGATCGGGATGGCGAAGCCGATCGTGTTCGCGCCCGGCCGGATCGCCGTGTTCACGCCGACGACCTCACCGCGGCCGTTGAAGAGCGGCCCGCCGCTGTTGCCCGGGTTGATCGCGGCGTCCGTCTGGATGAAGTCGTCGTACTGGCCGACGTTCAGGGCGCGCGATTTCGCGCTCACGATGCCGAGGGTGACCGTGTGGCCGAGACCGAACGGGTTGCCGATCGCGAGGACGGACTCGCCGACGCGTAGGCCGTCGCTCGAGCCGAGGTGCACGGTGGGCAAGTCCTTCGCGTCGCGCAGCTTCAGGAGCGCGATGTCGAGCTTCGTGTCGCGACCGACGACGTCGGCCTCGAACTCGCGCTCGTCCGAGAGCTTCACACGGACCTCGTCGGCGTCGTGCACGACGTGGTCGTTCGTCACGACGTAGCCGTTCGCGTCGATGATGAAGCCCGTCCCCGCGCCCTCGCGCTCTTCCGGGCCGCCCTGCCCGCCGAAGAACTCGGTCGGGAAGTCGACCATCGGAGAGTTGACCATCTCGAGCGTCGTGATGTTCACGACCGTCGGCTGCAGGGTGGACGCGAGCTCCGCGACGTCGAACGTCGCGGGGACGGGCGCGGGCGGCAGCGGATCGGCGGTCACGAGCGGCGGCAGATCGCGCCGCGACGACGCATCGGCCGCGGGATCTGGGTTCTTGATGTTCTGCGTCCCGTCCTTGCAGCCGACGAGCCCGGCGGAGGCGCAGAGGAACCCTCCCGTCGCTCCGACCCACAACGCGACACCCACCACCGCAGACAGCGTTCGATCCATGCGTCGATTTCTCCGAGAGGCAGCCATCCGCGGCCCGTCCCCTCGGGAGTGTGGCGCCCGATCCGGGGGCCGCGCAACCCCGAGATGGGAGCGGACCCCCGTGGTACCGTCCGCCGCCATGGAAACGCCTCCTTTGGGTGATCGCCCCCTCCACGACCGGCGCATCGGTTTTTTGGGGGGCGGATCGATGGCGACCGCCCTGATCCGGGGCCTCGTCCACTCCAAGACGGTGGAGCCGGGTCAGCTCCGGGCGAGCGACGTGAAGGCCACCCGCCTCGCCGAGCTCTCTTCGGAGTTCCACATCGAGACGACGACCGACAACGCGGACCTCGTCTCGTGGGCGGACGTGCTCGTCATCGCGGTGAAGCCGCAGATCGTCGATCGGATCCTCCCCGTCGTCGCGGCGAACCTGAAGCCGTCGGCGCTCGTGATCTCGATCGCTGCGGGCGTCTCGGTGGAGACGTTCGAGCGGGAGCTCCCGAGCGGGGCGCGCGTCGTCCGCAGCATGCCGAACACCGCGGCGATCGCGCTCGCCGGCGCGACCGCGATCGCGGCGGGCACGCACGCCGACGAGCGGGACATGGCCATCGCGGAGGCCCTGTTCCTCGCCGTGGGCCGCTGCGCCACGCTCGACGAGGGCCTGCTCGACGCCGTCACGGGGCTCTCGGGGTCGGGCCCCGCCTACGTGATGTTGATGATCGAGGCGCTCGCCGATGGCGGCGTGAAGGTCGGTCTCGGGCGCGAGACCGCGCTCATGCTCGCGGCGCAGACCGTGTACGGCGCGGCGAAGCTCCAGCTCGAGACCGGGGAGCACCCGGGGCGGCTCAAGGACATGGTCACGAGCCCCGGGGGAACGGCCATCGCAGGCCTGCACACGCTCGAGTCGGGCGGCCTTCGAAAGACCCTCATCGACGCGGTCGAAGCCGCGTCCCGCCGCTCCGCGGAGCTCGGCGCGGCGCACGCCGCGAAGCGCCGCGGGGGCTGATCAGGGACCGGTGGAGGAGGACGAGGCCATCGCGCCGCCCGCGCCGCCCGTGCCAGAGCCGGTGCTCGCGCTGGTGCTCGATCCCGTGGAGCTCGTGGTCCCCGTCGATCCCATGCCCCTCGCGCACTTGCCCGCGTCCGTGTCGGCCCCGCACGTGTCGAACCAGGCGGTGAGGATCGCCTTCTGACAGTCCGGGATCGGGTCGAGCTGGAACGGCATCGAGGGGCTCGTGTTCTTCACCGCGTGCTCCCGCATCTGGCTCCACCACTTGAGGTCCGTCGAGTAGTAGGGCTCCTGGGTCTGCTCGTAGGTGTTGAACGAGTGCGGCGCGTTGCTCTGGAGGGGGTCGCCATGGCAGGTGTAGCAATTCTTGTTCAAGACGGCGAACACGTCCTTCGGGAAGCCGTGCGTGTCGGGATCCGTCGGCAGCGGCAGACACTCGCCGTTGCCCGTGCCCGTCGTCCCCACCGCGGAGGAGGCGCACGCCCCGTCCTCGCACTGGATCGTCACCTCGCACCCGCCGAACGCTATCGGGGCGACCACCGCGGGCACGACGACGATCCCCACCCACCACCACGCCTTGTTCATCAGCCCCGATGTTCGCAGCCACGCCTCGTTTCGGCAACGCCCTCGAGGTCGTCCGACGACCGAGGCCCACCTCGTCCGTTGCCGGCGAGCGTGCGCGCGGGTATTCGGTGCGCGTCGTCGTCGGGCAGATCACCGCCGGCGCTCTCCCAGCGATGGGGTGGCGCGGGAGGAAAGTCCGAGCTCCGCAGGGCAGGATGCCGGGTAACGCCCGGTGGAGGAGGCGACTCCTCCGAGGACAGTGCAACAGAGAACAGACCGCCCGCGCGCCCGGCCTCGTCGAGGTCCGAGCCCGCGAGCAAGGGTGAAAAGGTGGAGTAAGAGCCCACCGCGCACGCGGCAACGCGCGTGGCAAGGCAAACCCCATCCGGAGCAAGACCACGTAGGGAGGCGCGCGCCGACGCAGCGATGCGGCGGCGTCGAAGAGCGGCCCGCTCAAGCCTCCGGGTAGGTTGCTTGAGGCGCTCGGTAACGAGCGTCCTAGAGGAATGGTGATCACCCGCCCCGGGGCGACTCGGGTGCGGTGACAGAACTCGGCTTATCCCCGGCGACGACCACGGCGCCCCGCTTCGGCGGGGCGTCGCGCTTTGGAATGAGCGCGCCGAAGGCGCTCGATCGGCCGCGGCTCCGTCCGCGGAATTGGCCCATCACCGCGAGCGGCCTCACGGAGACCCGCGGAGCGCGGCTTCATCGAGACCGGGTTGTGGAGCCGCGATCGACGTGGCACAGTCCTTCCCTATGATCACCATCACCGAGAAAGCCGCGACGAAGGTGCACGAGATCGCCAAGGACGAGGACCTCCTCGGCCAGGGTCTCCGCCTGCGCGTCGTTGGCGGCGGATGCGCCGGCTTCTCGTACGACCTCTACTTCGAGGACAAGCCCACCGACATGGACGAGGCGTTCGAGGACAAGGGCGTGAAGCTCTACGTCGATCCGCTGAGCTACCAGTACCTCGATGGCACCGAGATCGACTACGTCGAAGGCCTCCACGGCTCCGGCTTCAAATTCCTGAACCCGAACACGAAGAGCACCTGCGGCTGCGGGTCGAGCTTCTCCGCCTAGTCTCCGCCTCGTCGTTCGTCGCCTCGTCGTTCGTCGCCTCGTCGTTCGTCGCCTCGTCGTTCGTCGCCTCGTCGTTCGTCGGCTGGGCGTTCCCGACGTGTGGGCGGGCCTGCGCCGCGTTCCAGGGTCTCGTGACGCCGGCGAGGCGCGACTGCCTCCCGAACCCGCTCGTCCCGGGGCGCCCTCAGGGGACGGGCGCGCTCGCCATGTTCTGCTCTTTGCTGGCGGCGTTCGAGATCCAGTCGGCGCTGTTGTCGTTCGTGTCGGTGCAGTTGCCCATCGCGCCGCCGAGCTTCCGCTCCGCGACCGCGTTGCCCGCGGTCTTCTTGAACGGAACGCCTTCGCACGTGTAAGCGGGCGTCCCCATCGGGACGTTCGTGAACGGGTCGGTCGTCCCGAACCAGACACAGAGCGCGTCGATGACGGTGCCGTTCTGCTTGA
This sequence comes from Polyangiaceae bacterium, assembly GCA_046351395.1. Taxonomy (GTDB): domain Bacteria; phylum Myxococcota_A; class Polyangia; order Polyangiales; family Polyangiaceae; genus CAYYKK01. The sequence continues at coordinate 116,234 of JAXLYP010000007.1, read as the reverse complement.
GGAGGACGCTCACCTTGTCGGTGATGCCGGACGAGAGGCTCGCGTCGGCCGGGACAGCGGCGCCGTTCGAGTAGGCCGTGCCGACGATCAAGAAGTGGTGCTGGGGCATGAGCACCTGATTCGCGCCGGCCCAGCGCGGCGTGTAGGACAGGCCGGTGTCCGAGCGGGCCTCGATCGTGAACGCGCTGGTGAGCGTGATCGGCGACGCGGTGGGGTTGTAGAGCTCGATGAAGTCGTCGTTTCCGCCGGCCGTGCCCGTCGTCCGCACCTCGCTAAGGACGAGGTGCGTGGTCGAGCACGAGCACTTCATGTTCACGCCGCACACGTTGGACGCGCAGTCCCCGTTGCCGGTGCAGTTCAGCGCGACGTCGCACTTCGGACAGGTCGCGCCGCCGCAGTCCACGTCGCTCTCGTCCTGGTTCAGCATCATGTCGCTGCACGACGGCTGACAGACCGTGCCAGAGCACGCGTTCGAGAGGCAATCCGTCGCACTCCCGCAGTGCTTCCCGTTGATGCACTTGCTGCACGTCCCGCCACAATCGACGTCCGACTCCGTGCCGTTCTTGATGGTGTCGTTGCAGGTCGCCGCGCCGCAGGTGTGCTGCGCCGTGCAGACACCGCTCATGCAGTCGCCGCCGACGACGCACTCGACGCAGTCCCCCATCAGGCAGAGCTTTCCTCCCCCCTGCGTGCATGGAGTGCTGTCCATCTTGCTCGTGAACTTCGGGTTGCTGCCCTCGCACGTGTCCGTGGTGCAGTCCTTCCCGTCGCTCGGCGTGTCGGTCGTGTCCTCTTGGACCGTCGTCCCTCCGAGGCCGTCGCACACGTTCTTCTTGCAGTCGGCCGCCATTTGGTTCGCGAGCGCCTTGCCGTTCATCTCGTTGGCGACGCCGCAGTGCCCGCCCTCGCACGTGCGGGTGGAGCACTCCGTATCCTTCCCGGGGCACATCGAGGGGGACGTGCAGGTCATGCCGCTCGAGGTCGAGGACATGGATGCGCCCGAGGAGTTCGAGGACGTCGTGGTCTGGCTCCCGCTGCTCGCCGCCGCCCCGCCGTTGCCGAGCAACGACGTGTCGTAGACGCTGCAACCGAGCCCCGCGAGGGGCACGAAGAGCGCCGCGAGCACGCCGACGCCGCGCCGCGCCGCGCGTCCGCTCGGCGTCGACGCAGGCGCCCACGGCCCTCCCGACGTGGGCTCCGCGTCCGCAGAGACCGATCGGTTGCCGCTGGCCCGTCCTCTGGAAAGTGGGGCCCGTCGCGAGCCTGCCGTGAGGGGCATCGTGTCTGCGAGCGTACCCGCTGCGGTCGGGCGCCTCAAGCTCTCGACACCCGACGGACCCCGGGCGGACGCCGATCCCCCTATCGACAAGTCGTGACTCGACAAGTTATCACTTGTCAATGAGCGCACGACGGAGCTCCGCGCAGAACGGCCCAGACGGCCTGACGCCTTCGCCCACGCGCCATTTCGTCGGCCGTTCGTCCGAGCTCGCCGCGCTCGAACGCCTCTACGCCCACCGCGAGGCGGCGCTCGTGCCGATCTATGGTCGGAGGCGCGTCGGCAAGAGCGAGCTGATCCTGCGCTTCATGGAGGGAAAGCCCGCGATCTACGTCGTCGGGAAGGTCGCGCCCGCGCAGCTCCAACGCGACGAGCTGCTCCTCGAGGCCGCGCGCGCGCTCGACGAGCCGCTCCTCGCGGAGATGAGGCCGACCGACTGGAAGCAGACGCTCCTTCGCATCGTCGAGCGGCACCGCGGGCCGAAGAAGCTCGTGATCGCGCTGGACGAGTTCCAGTGGATGGTCGAGGCAAGCCCCGAGCTACCGAGCGTGCTGCAGGAGCTCTGGGACCTGGTCCTGAAGAAGCGGAGCGACGTGTTCCTCATCTTGTGCGGCTCGTACGTCGGGTTCATGGAGCGCGAGGTGCTCGGCTCGAAGAGTCCCCTCTTCGGGCGGAGGACCTCGCAGATCAAGCTGCTCCCGTTCTCGTTCGCCGAGGCCGCGGAGTTCCACGCGAGGTGGTCGCTCGTGGACCGAGCGATCGCCTACTTCCTCACGGGGGGCGTGCCGATGTACCTGCTGGCGCTCGACAGCGCGGCGAGCGTGGAGCAGTCGATCGTTCGCGCGCTGTTGAACGAGCACGCGCCCCTCTTCCGCGAGCCGGAGTTCCTGCTCCGCGAAGAGCTCCGGGACGTCGCCTCCTACCACGGCGTGCTGATGGCCGTCGCCGAGGGGGGCGCGGGATCGTTCGCGGAGATCGGCGCGCGCGCGAGCGTCCCGGCGCGGAGTCTCCCGTACTACCTCGATCAGCTCGTCGCGCTCGGCTACCTCGGCAAGCGGTACCCCCTCACGGAGGCGAAGCCCACCGCCCGGAGCGTGCGGTACGTCGTCGACGATCCGCTGCTCCGGTTCTGGTTCCGGTTCGTGTTCCCGAACCTGAGCTTCCTCCACCACGCGGGCCCCCGGGCCACGTTCACGGAGCGCGTGCGGCCGCACCTCCCGAGCTACTTCGGGAGCTGCTTCGAGCGGCTCTGTCGCGAGGCGCTCCCCGCGATCTACGCGGAGGAGGGCGTCACCGCGTCCTTCGAGGTGGGATCGTACTGGGACCGCTCCGTCGAGATCGACGTCGTCGGTCTCCGGCACGATCGGCGCACCGACCTCGGCGAGTGCAAATGGGGAACGCTTCGCTCCCTCGCCGCGCCCGTCGCGGAGCTCGAGGCCAAGGTCGCGCGCTACCCGAACGCGAGGAACGCGACGATCGGGCGGAGGATCTTCGTCCGCGCGCGCGCCGGGAAGGCGCCGCCGGGCGTCGTCGTGCACGACCTCGAGCAGCTCTACGCGGCGGCCGGCGCGGCGGCTCAGTAATTCAGGTTCGAGGAGAGCCAGCGCTCGGCCGCTTCGACCGACAGGCCCTTCCGCGCCGCGTAGTCGACGACCTGATCGCGGCCGACGCGACCGACCATGAAGTAGCGCGCCTCCGGGTGCGCGAAGTAGAGGCCGCTCACGCTCGCGGCTGGCGTCATCGAGAAGTGCTCGGTGAGATCCATGCCCACGTCACGGGCGCCCAGCAGATCGAAGAGCGGTCCCTTCTCGCTGTGATCGGGGCAGGCGGGGTAGCCGAACGCCGGGCGGATCCCGCGGTACCTCTCGGCGATGAGGTCCTCCTTCGACAGCGGCGTCGGCTCCCATCCCCACTCGCGCCGCACCCGCTCGTGGAGGCGCTCGGCGAACGCCTCGGCCAGCCGGTCGGCGATCGCCTTCGTCAGGATCGCGCTGAAGTCGTCCAGATCGGCGGCGAACTTCTTGGCGAGATCGTCGACGCCGATCCCCGCCGTGACGGCGAACGCTCCGACGTGATCGGCGCGCGCGGCGCCGAGCGGACCGCGCGGCGCGACGAAGTCGGCGAGGCACCGCGACGGCTCGCCCGCGTCCTTCACGGCCTGCTGACGCAGCATGTGGAACCGGAGCGCCTCCGTGTCCCCCGTCGCGCCGTCGTAGATCGCGATGTCGTCGCCGAAGGAGTGCGCGCGCCAGAAGCCGTACACGCCGCGCGCCGTGAGGAGCTTCTCCTTCACGATCCGGTCGAGGAGCTTCTTCGCGCTGTCGAACAGATCGCGCGCCGCCGCCCCGTACTTTTCGTGCGAGAGGATCGCCGGGTAGCGCCCCGGGAGCTCCCACGCGGTGAAGAGGAACGTCCAATCCACGTACGGGACGATGTCCTCGAGCGGCTCGCTCTCGATCACGCGCCGGCCGAGGAACGGCGGGAGCGGGCTCGTCGCGTCGTCGAACGCGAGCTTCGGCGCACGGGCGCGCGCCTCCTCGAGCGAGATGATGGGCTTCTTCGTCTTGTTCGCGAAGAGCTGGCGGAGCTGCTCCTGCTCCGCGCGGTTCTCCTTGTCGAACGCGTCCCGGCGCTTGTCGTCGAGGAGGGACGAGACGACGTTCACGGCGCGCGACGCGTCGAGCACGTGCACCGTGCTCCTCGAGAACTTGGGCGCGATCTTCACCGCCGTGTGCTGACGGCTCGTGGTCGCCCCGCCGATGAGGAGCGGGACCTCGATGCCCCGACGCTCCATCTCGCTCGCGACGTGCACCATCTCGTCGAGCGAGGGGGTGATGAGCCCGGAGAGGCCGATGATGTCTGCCTTTTCGGCGATCGCCGCGTCCAGGATCTTGTCGCACGGGACCATGACGCCGAGGTCGACGACCTCGTAGCTGTTGCACCCGAGGACGACGCCCACGATGTTCTTGCCGATGTCGTGCACGTCCCCCTTCACGGTGGCCATCACGACCTTGCCCTGCGACTTCGCGCCCGTCTCGGCCTTCTCCTTCTCCATGAAGGGCAGGAGCCAGGCGACGCTGCGCTTCATCGCGCGCGCGCTCTTCACGACCTGCGGCAGGAACATCTTCCCCTCACCGAAGAGGTCCCCGACGATCTTCATCCCGTCCATGAGTGGGCCTTCGATGACCGACAGCGGCCGCCCGTACTTCTCGAGCGCCTCCTTCGTGTCCGCTTCGATGAAGTCGACGACGCCCTTCACGAGCGCGTGCGCGAGCCGCTGCTCCACGGTCGCGTCCCGCCACGAGAGGTCGATCTCCTTCTTCTTCCCCTTCCCCTTCACCGTGTCGGCGAACTCGACGAGGCGCTCCGTCGCGTCGGGGCGGCGGTTCAGGACGACGTCCTCCACCTTCTCGAGGAGCTCCTTGTCGATCTCCTCGTAGACGACGATCTGCCCCGCGTTCACGATGCCCATGTCGAGGCCGGCCTTGATCGCGTGGTAGAGGAACACGGAGTTCATCGCCTCGCGGACGACGTTGTTGCCGCGGAAGGCGAACGAGAGGTTCGACACGCCGCCCGAGATCTTCACGCCCGGGCAGCGCTCCTTGATGAGCCGCGTCGCCTCGATGAAGCTCACGGCGTAGTTCGCGTGCTCCTCGAGGCCGGTGCCGATCGCGAGGACGTTCGGATCGAAGATGATGTCCTTCGGATCCATCCCGACCTCCTCGGTCAGGAGCCGGTACGCGCGCTCGCAGATCGCGACGCGCCGAGGCGTCGTGTCCGCTTGGCCTTGCTCGTCGAACGCCATCACGACGACGCCCGCGCCGTACTTCTGGACCACGCGCGCCTTCGCGAGGAAGTCCGCCTCCCCTTCCTTGAGGCTGATCGAGTTCACGATCCCTTTGCCTTGGATGCTCTTCAGGCCCTCCTCGAGGATCGTCCACTTCGAGCTGTCGATCATGACGGGGAGGACGGCGACCTCGGGCTCGGTCGCGATGAGGCGGAGGAACTTCCCCATCGCGGCCTGGCCGTCGAGCATCCCCTCGTCCATGTTGACGTCGAGGATGTTCGCCCCGCTCCGGACCTGGTCGAGCGCGACCTCCACCGCGGTCCCGTACTGCTCGGCCTTGATGAGGTCCGCGAAGCGCTTCGAGCCGGTGACGTTCGTCCGCTCACCGATCATCACGAAGTTCGTCTCCGGGCGGATGACGAGCGCCTCGAGCCCGCTGAACGAGGTGAAGGCGCGTCGCGCCGCGGGCTTGCGCGGCTTGACGCCCTCGAGCGCCTTCACGATCCCGCGGATGTGATCCGGCGTCGTCCCACAGCAGCCGCCGACGATGTTGAGGAACCCGCTCGCGCCGAACTCGCGGAGCAGCGCGCCCGTCTCCTCCGGCGTCTCGTCGTACGCGCCGAACGCGTTCGGGAGCCCCGCGTTGGGGTAGCAGCTCAGGAACGTGTCGGAGAGGTTCGAGAGCTCCTCGACGAACGGCCGCATCTGCGCGGCGCCGAGGCCACAATTGATGCCCACGGCGAGGGGGTTCGCGTGGCGGATGCTCGTGAAGAACGCCTCGATCGTCTGCCCCGAGAGCGTGCGGCCGCTCTTGTCCACGATCGTGCCGGACACGACGAGCGGGATCTTCCGCGCGAGCTCGCGGAACACGTCGTCGATGGCGACGATCGCCGCCTTCGCGTTCAGCGTGTCGAACACCGTCTCGACGAGGAGCAGATCGACCCCTCCCTCCATCAGGCCGCGCACCTGATCGGCGTAGGCCTCGTGCACCTCCTCGAACGTGACCGATCGCGCGCTCGGATCGTTCACGTCCGGGGAGACGGAGAGCGACTTCGGGAGGGGGCCGATCGACCCGGCGACGAACCGCGGCTTCGACGGGTCCTTCTTCGTGAAGACGTCCGCGCGTTCGCGCGCGAGCTTCGCCGCGACGACGTTCATCTCGTGCGCGAGGGGGGCGAGTTTGTACTCGCCCTGAGCGATCTTCGTCGCGGTGAACGTGTTCGTCTCGACGATGTCCGCGCCCGCGTCGAGGTACGCGTCGTGGATGCCGCGGATGATGTCCGGCTGCGTGAGGCAGAGGACGTCGCTGTTGCCCTTGAGATCTTGCTCGTGCGCCGCGAACCGATCGCCGCGGCACGCGCGCTCGTCGAGCTGGTGGCGCTGGAGCATGGTGCCCATCGCGCCGTCGATGAAGAGCACGCGCTCCTCGAGCAGAGACTCGATCGATCCACCGTGTGCGCTCGCATCCGAAGCCATTCGAGCTCTTTCCCACGTGCAGAATGCACGGTCAACGCGCCTGACCTTCGAGGGTACGGGGGGTTCGGCTACTATCGCGCCACATGTCGGCACGGCGATGGGCTCTGGTCGGGGCGCTCTCGGTTCTCGGTACGGTCGCCGCCACGAGCGGCGCGGCCTGCGACTCCACGGACGCGCCGACCCTCACGATCCCTGACGGGTGCAACCCGATCGCGCCCGCGGGGGAGTGCCTCCTCCCCTACCCGTCCGATGTGTTCCGGGTGGATGGAGCGGTACAGATCGGCGCGGACGCGTCCCCGAAGTTCCAGGGTTTCCCCGCGGATCTCGTGAGCCTCCACCGCCCCGATGGGTTCTCCGTCGGCAGCCCGATCCTCGCGCTCTTTCCGAGCGGGGTGGACGACTCGAACCTCGTGTTCTGGAAGACGGACGTCGCGCGGAGTCGCGAGCCCTCGAGCCCCACCGTGCTCCTCGACGCGACGAGCGGGGAGCGGATCCTCCACTTCGCCGAGCTCGATCCGCGCGCGACCGACGACGCCCGTCGCGCGCTCATCATCCGACCGCTCGTGCGCCTCGAGCACGGGCACCGCTACATCGTCGCGATCCATGGGCTCCGCGACAAAGCGGGCGACGCGATCGAGGCGCCCCCCGCGTTCGCCGACCTGCGCGACGACGAGGGCCGAGGACACCCGCGGCTCGACGCGATGTCCCTCCGGTACGACAGGGAGATCTTCGCGCCGCTCGAGGCCGCGGGGATCGCGCGCGAGACGCTCCAGCTCGCGTGGGACTTCACGACCACGAGCGAGGAGGGCCCGACGAAGGACACGCTCGCCATGCGCGACGAGCTCCTCGCGAAGCTCGACGCGGACGGCCCGGTCGTGAAGATCGTGAAGGTCGAGACGGACACGAACGAGCACGTCGCGAAGCGCATCGAGGCGACCGTCACCGTCCCGCTCTGGGTGGACTCGCCCGACCCCGGCGGCGCGCTCGTCTATGGCAACGACGGCGTCGTCACCGCGAAGACGACGTTCGACGTGCCGTTCACGATCTGGATCCCGAAGAGCGTCGCGAACCGGACGCCCGGATCACCCCCCGCGCGCTTGATGCAGTTCGGGCACGGGTTCTTCGGCGGGCGCGTCGAAGCGGACGGGTTCCCCGCCGAGCTCGCGGACGAGGAGGGGTTCGTGGTCGTCGCGACCGATTGGTGGGGGCTCGCCGACCCGGACAAGCTGGCCGTCGCCGACAGCCTCGTCACGGACCCCAGCCGCACGACGATCTTCACGGACCGCTTGCAGCAGGCGATGATGAACTTCATCGCCGTCGCCGCCGCCGCGAAGGGGCCGCTCGCGGCGCTCCCGGAGCTGCAAATCCAGGGCGCGCCCGCGTACGACGCGTCCACGCTCTACTACTACGGGATCAGCCTGGGCGCGATCCTCGGCAGCACGTACGTGACCCTCTCGCCGTACGTGGACCGCGCGGCGCTCTCGGTCGGCGCCGCGAACTTTTCGCTGATGCTCTTCCGATCGCGCGCGTTCCTTCCGTTCCTGGGTTTGCTCGGGATCACCACGCCCGATCCGCTCGAGCAGCAGAAGGTGGGCGCGCTCCTCCAGTCGGGCCTCGATCGGATCGACCCGATGACGTACGCGCCCCACATGCTCGAGAAGCGCTACCCCAAGAACCCCAAGACGCTCGACGTGGCGATGCAGATCGGCCTCGGCGATCCCGCGGTCCCGAACATCGCCTCGTTCTATCAAGCGCGGATCCTGGGCGTCCCGGTCCTCGAGCCGACGCCGCTCGAGCCGTTCGGCGTGCCCACGATCCCGTCGCCCGTGACGGGCTCGGCGATGACGCTGTTCGACTTCGGCGTCCCTCAGGTCGACGTCGCGCAGGCCAGCCTGAACGACAACGAGGTGCACGAGGGCGTGCGGAGGACCGCGGGGAGCAAGGCGCAGCTCGACGCGTTCTTCCGGCCCGGCGGCGCCATCGTCCAGGCCTGCGACGGCGCCTGCGATCCCGAATAGGGCGCCGCGCTCGATCGGTTCACCAGGCGATCTCGGCGAGCACGGGCGCGTGATCGCTCGGGATGCGGTCGCTCCGCTTCTTGCGGAAATCGCGGTCGATCCAGACGCGCTCGGTCCGCTCGAGGACGCTCCGCGTCCCGAGCAAGAAGTCGATCCGGAGGCCCTGCTTCTTGTGGAACGAGCCCGCGCGGTAGTCCCACCAGCTGAAGCTCTGCAGCTCCGGCTCCTTCTCGCGGAAGAGGTCGAAGAGCTTGTCACCCTTGATGCGGGACCAGCGCGCGCGCTCGTCGTCGGTGTGGAAGATGCGGCCCCGGAAGCCCTCGGGGTTGTGGCTGTCGAGATCCGCGGGGACGAGGTTGAAGTCCCCGCCGACGACCGCGCGCGACGCGCCGTCGATCGCGCGCTCGAGGTGTTCCGCGAGGCTGTCGAGCCACGCGAGCTTCATCGGAAAGTCCGCGTGACCGACGGACTTCCCGTTCGGGACGTAGACGCTCGTGAACGTGCCCCCGAGGGCGCGCAGCGTGACGAGGCGCGCGCCGTTCGCCTCCTGCCCGGGCAGGCCCGATTGGATGATCTCCGGGACGTCGGCACCCGAAACGAGCGCCGAGCGGAGGAGCACCGCGACGCCGTTCCACTGCGCTTGCCCGTGCGTGAACGCGCGGAAGCCCGCCGCCTCGAAGCGATCCCGAGGGAACGACGCGTCGTCGAGCTTGAGCTCCTGCAGGAGCACGACGTCCGGCCGGCGCGTCTCGAGGAAGTCGAGGACGAAGTCGAGGCGGGCGTTGATCGAGTTGCAGTTGAACGTCGCCACCAGCATGCGCCGCCTCTAGCAGATGCGCGTGATGCGCGATCCGCCTATCGTCGATCCACACTTCCGATGCCGCCCCCCAGCGCTTCCGCCATGCAGCAGTTCGCGAGGCTCAAGTTCACCTCGTACGGCTTGTCCGCACCCCAGGACTGGTCGCTGCCGAGCGGGGTGAGCGAGGACCACTACCGGCGCGCGTTCAAGCCCGAAGAGCTCGCGACCGCGATCCTCGCGCCCGCACTGGTCGGCGCGGCGACGGCGAACAAGTACCACACGGACACGCAGAAGATGCTCGTCGACAAGATCGGCGCCTACCTCGACGGCGTCACGGCCGCGATCTGCAGCGCGTGGGGTCAATGGCAGAGCACCGCGACCCTCGTCGGCGTGATGGTGAACGCCGTCACGGCGAGCGGCGGGTCGATCGTCGGTCCCCCGCTCGGGCCGCTCATCCGCGCGTCGGCCCCGCAGGCGACGCCTCAGGAGGCGAAGTACTCGGGCGCGATCGCGGACGCGATCGGCATGGGTTGGCTCTCGTTCACGGCGACGGTGAAGGTCCCCGGACTGCCGTGGTACCCCCCGTTCGCCGCGTTCCCGGGGCCCCTCGCGCCCCCGGTGCCGAACGTCCCCGCGCCGTTCGTCGCCCTCACGCAGGTGCGCGCCCCCATCGCCGCCGCAGCGCTCGCGGGCGCCATGGAGGGGAACCTCGGCGATCCCGCGGCGCCGTACCACGCCCAGATCTTCGGCGCGGTCGCGGACGCGTTCGAGAAGGTGTTCGACATGTGGGCGCCGAGCTGCATGGTGACGAACGTCCTCGGGTCGGGGCCCGTCCCGACGTTCGCCCCGCCCGTCGTGCCCGCGGGGCCCGTGGTGGGCGGGATCGCGAACATGGCGCCCGGAGGTTTCGCGTAGATTCGCGGCGCCGGGTCGCGTCGCGGAGCCCGCTCACGGACCTCGCCTCGACGAGAGATCGCTGTTTTCGCGGGCGCGACGGCGGAGTAAGAGCGCGCTCCGTGAAGCTCTCTCACGCTCGCGCGTCGCTCGCCGTGCTCGCCGCGCTCGTGTGGGCGCGTGCGGCGCACGCCGGATCGTTCGCCGAAGACGGCACCTACGTGTTCGACCCCGCGGCGACGTCGACGCTCGATTTCGAGGACGTCGATCCAGGCACGGGCGGGGCCGGAGGCGCGGGGTCGACCAGCTCGAGCGGCACCGGGGGCGGCGCACCGACCGCGGATCCCGCGCTCCACGGCGTCCACGCGCTCGAGCTCGAGGCGTTCGTCGGCGTCGACTTTCCCGTCGACGTCCTGGCCGAGGCGCGCACGTACCGCGTGAGCGCGTGGATCTGGGGCGCCGAGACGAACGCCGACGTCGAGATCACGTACCCGGGCTCGGCGAGCGTCGACGAGCTCGCGGCCCTCTACCCCACCGGACGGATGACGAGCGACGGGTGGGTGGAGATGGCGAACGATCACATCCGCGTCGAGGGACAGCGCGCGCCGAAGGTGACCGTCGGCTTCTTCTCCCCTACACGGGCGAGGGTCGACGCCGTGGAGGTCGTGCCCGACGGAGACATCGCGCCGAACACGACGAACCGCGCGTGCGACGGCATGAAGGACGTCGGCGCCTGTGGCCCGGAGCAGATTTGCCGGTTCTCGGTTTGCCGGAACATGGGCGGGAGCGTGCCTCCCATCCCCACCGATCGCGACGACGTCGCCGACTACCTGGCGAACCGCATCCGCTTCCTCTTCGGGCCGAACCTCGAGCGCACGCTCGACTTCCCCGTGGTCGAGGACGCGCTCACGCAGATGAAGGGCGCGACCGACAGGTGGCTCTACTGGAACGGCCTGATGCTCGCGATCCGCCGGCTCCACGACGGGCACACGTCCACGGGCTCGATCGCGGACTTCGTCCTCCAGAACAAGAAACCGATCACCGCGTGCTTCATCGAGGGGGACGCGGATCTCTCGCACGCGCTCGCCCCGAAGGACCCCGGCTACCTCGACGTCCTCGTCTCGCACGTGGGCGCCGACCACAACCTCGGCCTGAAGCCGGGGGACCGGCTGGTCGCGGTGGACGGACAGCACCCCATCGCGTGGGCGCGCAGTCTCGTCGACGTCGTGTGGGGGATCTCGCCGGTCAGCAACCACCGCACGTTCGCCGAGCTCGCGGAGCAGCTGCGCGGCCTCGTCGCGCGGTACGCGCACGACATCACCGTCGTCCGCTGCGACGCGGCGACGTCGACGTGCGCCGCGCCCGAGACGATCGTGATCGCCGACCTGCCCGCCCTCGCCGAGGGCGAGGCGGTCCAGAGCACGTCCTGCGACAACCGCCCTCTCCGCCACCTGCCGACGTCGCCGGCCGATCACGCGAGCGGATCGTCCACGGTCTACGGCGGTATCGTGAACGACTCGAACCCGACGGAGGCGATCTACGGCATCGAGTGGGAGAGCCTCTACACGACGACCGGCTCGGACGGGTCGGGCGCTGCGCTCCAGCAGAACGTCAACCTCTGGAAGGCGAGCGCGAAGGGCGTGATCCTCGATCACCGCTCGGGCAACGGCGGGACGCTGGCCGCCGACCAGATCCTCTGGAACCTGAACGTCCCCGCGAAGAAGATCGACGCGTACTTCGATCGACAGTTCGCGGAGCAGACGCCGTTCACCGAAGAGGAGGGCCTCGCGCTCTTCAACGCGGCCGCAGGCGTCGGCCTCGCCGACACGGCGGGGACCACGGGGCCCATCACGACGCTGCCGATGGCGCTCCTCATCACGCGGGACGTGAGCGCGAGCGATTGGCTGCCCCTCGGCTACAAGGGCGCCCCCGGGGTGCGGATCTTCGGCCCGTTCGAGACGAACGGCGGCTTCTCGACCCGGTACTCGTTCGGGTACTGGCTCGGGATGAACTACGTCATGGCGGTCGGCGACTCGATCGACCCCCAGGGCAAGACGCTGAACGGGACGGGCGTCTCGCCAGACGAGATTGTGTTGCCCAAGCAGTCGGATCTCCTCGCGGGCAAGGACACCGTGTACGAGGCCGCGCTCGCGTGGGTGAGGAGCCAGCTGTGAAGCGCATCCTCGTGTCCGCCTCCATCGCCGCCGCGCTCGGCGCGCTCGCCGCGCTCGCGGCGCCCTTCGCCCTGCAAGGGTGTACCGACGAGGCGCTCTCGCCGCTCCCGGTCGAGCCCTCCGCGACCACCCCTCCGCCCGACGCGTCGATGCCTCCGCCGGACGCGCCGCCGCCGACGCGGACCGTGATCCAGCGCAACCCCTACGGGAACGTCGCCATCACCGACAACCTCCTCTGGGATGGGGACTTCGAGTGGTCGAGCCCGTTCTCGGACGAGTACGGCTGGTACCAAGGCACGAGCGGCGCGATCACCGAAGCGAACGTCTCGGACGTCGTCGTCGGGCCCGCGTGCCACAGCGGCGTGAAGTGCGCGCGCTTGAAGAAGAACCAAGTGGCGCTCGGCATCGCGGTCGCGTCGAAGGATCTCGACCTCGAGGCGTGGGTCCACGTGAGGTTCGAGGACGACGGCGCCGGCACCGCGTGCGACAAAGCGAAGGTGACGCTCCTCGGCGACGGGCTCTTCCCCGGCGAGGTCGTGAAGCTCGCGGCGCCCGCGGCAGTGGAGGCGGACGGTTGGTGCAAGCTCACCGGCGTCGCGCCGAAGCGCCCCGGCAAGGTGTACATGCAGGTGAAGAACGGCGGGACGACGCCGATGCTCGTGGACGACGCCGTGATCCGGCCGACGAGCGCCGCCGTCACGACCGACGGCGCCCCGATCCTCACCGACGAGGATCGGGCGGACGTCGAGGCGGCGCGCGCCATGATCCGCGCGAGGCGGGGCCCGCACGACGCGCCGCCGAACGAGGCGCGCCGGAGCTTCGACGCGTGGAAGAAGCGGATCCCAGGGGTACAGCCATGAGCGCGCGAGAACGCGGAGCGCGCGCGGGTCGCGCGCTCCTCTCCAGGCAAGGAGCGCGGGCCGCCGTCGCCGTGTGCGCGATCGCGATCCCGGCGGGCGCTCGCGCCGGCGAGTTCGACGCGGCGGGGCGGTACGTGGCGGACGCGGACGCGGCGGCGTTCGAGGACTTCACGATGCCCGTCCGCTACCTCCCGGACGACGCGCCGCCCGAGTGCATGCCGGTCGCGTTCGAGGTGAAGGAGGATCCCACGGCGATCTCGGGGGCGACCTCGGTCCGCGTGGTGGAGCAAAACGCGGACTGCCAGGAGCGCTTCCTCGTCGAGCTCCCGGCGGTGAAGGCCTCGTACAAGGCGCGCGTCTGGGTCCGGCACGGCCTCGGCACGGCGCGCATGAACGTGGTCTATCCGGCGGAGGCCATGCGACCGATCCTCGCGGCCATCCTCGCGCCGACGGGGCGCGCGACGAGCGACGGCTGGATCGAGCTCGCGTCGAACGACTTCCCCGTCGACGGCACGCTCGTCGGCGCGGACGGGACGAAGCCGAAGGTGTACCTCCGCCTCGGAGACATCGCGAGCGCCGAAGGCGTCGACGTGGACGCCCTGGAGATCGTGCCCTCCGGCTCGTACGTGGAGGAGACCGCGTGCGAGGGCGCCCGCGATCCGGTGTGCGGCGAGGACGCGGTGTGCATCGGCAACCGGTGCATCCGCGGCGAGTGGTCGGTGCCGCCGCTCCCGCCCGACACGGGGCTCCGCGACGACATCGTCGACTCCATGGAGGGTCAGCTGAAGACCTTCTTCGGCGGCCAGAAGACGCGCACCGTCGATCTGCCGCTCGCGCTCTCCACGCTCGAGGGCATGCGCGGCGCGACGTCCGCGTGGAAGTTCTGGAACGGCTGGGCCACCGCGATGCACCAGCTCCACGACTGGCACACGAACACGCAGGGCTCGATCCTCGAGAACCCGGCGCCGGGTCGTCTCAACGTGTGCTTCATCGAAGGGGACGCGGATCTCTCGCACGGCATCGCCCCGAGCCACCCGAACTACCGGGACGTGCTCGTCGCGTACACGGGCGCGAGCGGCGCGCAGGGACTCCACGCGGGCGATCGGCTCGTCGCGATCGACGGGCAGCACCCGATCGCGTGGGCTCGCGCCCTCGCGGACGTCCACTGGGGGTTCCACGTCGCGAGCGACGCGAACTCGTTCGCGGACTTCCCGGAGGCGCTCGGCGGAAGCGCCCTCTTCGGCAACGGGCTCATCGTGCGCTACGCGAAGGAGATCACCGTCGTCCGGTGCGCGAACGGGGCGTGCGGCGCGCCGCCCGAGACGCTGCGGGTGAAGGACTTCGTGTCCGCAGACGGGATGGACTCCGTGTCGTGCGACAACCGGCCGTTCTACCACCTCGGCCCGACCGGCCCGAACCCGGCCACGCACCGCGTGGGCGGCAAGTTCTATCGGGGCATGGTGGACGGCACCGCGCCCGACGAGGCCATCTACGGCCTCGTGTGGAACACGCTCAACGGGGGCGGCGATCCGAACAGCAACGTGAACAAGAGCATCTCCGATGCGATCGCGGATTTCCGCGCGAACGCGAAGGGGGTCATCCTCGATCACCGCACGGGGAACGGAGGCACGCTCGACGCCGCGGAGCTGATGACGTCGTGGCTGCGGCCCCCTTCGGTCGCCGCGGTGACGCGCATGCCGATGGCGTCCGCGGGCTACATGGGCCCGTTCGACACGACCGAGGGGCTCGCGCTCGTCGCCGCGGCGGACGCGCCCGATCGGTTCGACGTCGGGGGCGACAGCCCGGTGACGATCCCCGTCGCGCTCCTCCTCCACCGCGACGGCTCGGCGTCGGACTACATGCCGTTCGGCATGAAGGGTTCGCCCCACGTCCGGATCTTCGGGCCGGGGCCGACCGCGGGCGCGTTCTCGACGTTCATCGAGTTCAACTACTACGGCGGCCTCGCGTTCCAGTTCGCGTCGGGCGACACCATCGCCGCGGACGGGACCTCGCTCATGGGCCGCGGGGTGATGCCGGACGTCGTCGTGCAGCAGAAGCAGTCGGATCTGCTCGCGGGTGTGGACTCGATCCACGAGGCCGCGCTCGCGTGGATCCGCGCGGAGAACCAGCCATGAGGCACACCAAGCCGCGCCGACCCGCGCTCGCCGCGCTGATCGCGATCGCGCTCGCCGGGTGCGAGGACGAGGCGCTGAACCCGCTCGGCGGCGGGAGCTCGTCGGGAGACGCCTCGAGCTCGGGGAGCGGCAGCTCGTCGAGCGGGATGGAGACGCCAGTCCGCGAGGTCTTCGTCCGGAACCCCTGGGGCATGCCCGCGAACAACCTCCTCGCCGACGGCGACTTCGAGTTCTCGAGCGCGCGGTTCGATGGACAGTACGGATGGGTCCTCGTCGATCAGACCTCCGGCGCGACGCTCACGCTCGCCGCGGAGACGGGCGGGCTCTGCAAGTCGGGCCTGCGGTGCGGCATCGCGACGAAGGGCGCCATCCTCTTCGGGCGCGGGACGTCCGCGCCGAAGCTCGCGCCCATGCGCGCGACGATGTACGCGAAGCCCGATCCGCCCGACGACGGGGACCTCGAGAAGAACTGCAAGGCGACGCTCGACGCCTACGCGATCGACTGCGACACGTTCGACATCCTCGAGCACCTCGCGTCGATTGGAGCCCCGGATCCGAAGGGCTGGTGCGAGTACGGCGTCGACGTGCCCGGGAGCTCCGGGCCCGTGTGTTTGTACGCCGACCTGAAGCGCAATGCGGTCGTGGACGCGTGCACCTTGCTCCAGAGCGGCGACCCGCCGCCGAACCCCACGCCCCGGGCGCGCGCGCAAGGCACGCCCGAGATGCGGCGGACGCGCGACATCCTCCGATCCCGCCGCCGGTTCGATGTGGGTCCGAGCGCGGATCCGGAGCGACCGCTTCGCGAAACGAATCGATAAGCGCCCCCAAAAGTGGGCCGGGTGGGGTGGATTCGGGATAGTCGCGCCCCATGCGACCCCGACCCTCTTCGATGGGCGCGCCGAAGGCGCTCCTCCTCGCTGTCTCTCTCTTGCCGCTCACGTCGCTCGGGTGCGGATCCGCGACACTTACGCAGAAGCAAGCGTCCCCTTCGCCGAGCGCTTCGGCGTCCGCCGAGGCGGAGGTGATCGTCGACAAGACCGCGATCGCCGTCGAGCGGCCCGCGGCGCCGCCCGGCCTCGCGAACGCGGACGAGCTGCCCACGGAGACGGGGCTGCGCATCGGCGCGCTCGGTCCGCACACGTGGATCTACAAGAAGCCGGAGCGGGAGGGCCTCGCGATGGGGAAGATGCGGCCGGGCACGTCCGTCGCGATGAAGACGGGCGAGCCCATCGATGGACCGGGTTGCAAGGGCAAGTGGTATGCGATCGAGCCGCGCGGCTACATCTGCAAGGACAACACCGCGACGCTCGACCTCGCCGACCCGTACTACAAGGCGCTCGCGTTCTCCGCGCCGCAGGCCGGGACGTTCCCCTACCGCTACGCGCACTCGAACGGCTCGCCGATGTACAGCCGCGTGCCGACGCAGGAGGAGTGGGAGAAGTCGGAGCAAGGGTTCGGCAAGCCGAACACGCACCAGACGCTCGGGCCCTGGGCGCAGGGACACGAGGAGCTCATGGTCGACGATCCGATCGTCGCGACGGACGAGGTCCCCTACTTCCTCAGGGACGGCAAGCGCACCGCGCCCGGCGGGATGTTCAGCACCGCGGCGCTCGTCTGGCGAAAGATCCCCGCCGGATCGATGCTCGCTTACTCGCGCGCGTTCGAGGCGAACGGGCGCGTCTGGCTCCTCACCCCCGACACGATGGTCGTCCCGGCGGATCGCGTGAGCATGCAGCGCCGCTCCACGTTCCAGGGCGTGCACTTCGATCAGAGCGACATGCAGCTCCCGTTCGCCTGGAACCGCTCGAAGGGCCCGCTCCCGCTCTACGAGCGCAAGGGGACGACGGGTGAGGCGAGCGACTTCGTCGAGATCGAGGGCAAGACGCTCGCCTCGAAGACACCGGTCGAGATCGTGGACGGACCGGCGGTGAAGTTCGATCCGTACGAGTACTACGAGCTCCGGCGCCAACCGGGCGTGTTCATCCGCCGAGACACCACCCCGAAGTACGCGCTCGACAACGACGTGGTGTTCACGCGCGCCGCGACGAAGCTCCCCTCGTCCGTGGACGCGGACGAGAAATGGATCGAGGCGAAGATCGTCCCGGGCACGCTGACCGCGTACGTCGGGCTCACGCCGGTGTTCGCGACGCTCTTCTCGCCGGGCAAGGGCGGCCCGCCCGCGCCGGACAAGAACACGATCCCGGACGCGCGCCACTACGCGACGACCAACACCGGCTTCTTCCCGCTCGAGTGGAAGGAGCACGTCGCGACCATGTCGAACGAGAAGGGCGTCCCGAAGGTGCTCTGGTTCACGGACGTCCCGAACCAGCAGTACCTCCACGCACCACTCGCGATGCACGTCGCCTACTGGCACGAGGACTTCGGCAAGCGGAAGAGCGCCGAGTGCCTGAATGTTTCCCCGCTCGACGGCGCCTGGCTCTTTGGCTGGACGCTCCCCCAGCTCCCGACCGACTGGAACGCGATCGGCGCGGGACAGGGGAACGGGGAGAGCACGCCGGTGCTCGTGACGGCGAACTGAGACCTCGCCTCCCCTCGCGCGAACAAAGGGGGCTCGAAGCCCCGAAGGAAGGAGCCTCCCTTGATCCTCGAAAACATTTCTGGCAGGTCACCGGGCAAGATGGATCACGTCGTCGCGCACGACCTGGGCCGCGAGCTCGCGAAGAAGGCTACGGTCGCGGCGATCCAGAGCTACGTGAAGCGGTACGAGCAGTACTCGCCCCGGACGACGTGGACCGGCGACTATCAGGCGACGGTCGCGCTCCGGGTGAAGGGCATCCACCTCGAGGGCCGGATGGACATCCGGGACCAAGAGATCGCGATGAACCTCGACGTGCCGTTCGTCCTGCGGCCGTTCCGGGCGCGCGCGCTCCAGATCATCGACCGCGAGATCGGCGCCTGGATGGCCCGGGCCAAGGCCGGCGAATTCTCCTGATACGGAGGGCTTTTGGCGCGGGACCGCCCGTGCTGGAGTCCCGGCTCATGAAGAACGTGAAAGCCTGGGTCGCCGCGGGGGCGCTCGTGGCCACCGCGATCGTCGCCGTGGACGTCATCGCGCTGCCGCGCACGCCGCTCGAGAGGAAAGAGGACCGCAAGGAGCGGCGCGAGACGCGCCGCGAGATTCGGAGCGAGTGGAGGGAGCAGCACAAAGCCTGGGTGGAGAAGCGCCAGGAGCGGCGCAAGGACGCGATCGCCAAGGTGAAGGAGCGCTGGGGCAAGCTGCTCGAGAACGCGGCCGCGCGCGAGGAGCTCCGCGTGCACGCGAGGCGCACGGCGCGCCTCGAGCGGATGAAGGATCTCGCCGAGGCGAGTGGGGACGACGACGCGAAGGCGAAGGTCGAGAAGCTCATCGCGGACGAGAACGCGCGCCACGAGGCGCGCATGACCGCCATCAAGTCCGAGGGGTCGAAGCCATGAGCGCCATCGTCCGAAGAGAGAACCTGTTCGCCCTCGCGCTCGCGGCGCTCCTCGCGGCATGCAGCGATCCGGGCACCGGCAACACCCCGAGCGCCAGCGCGACGACCGCGCAGTCGACCACGAAGGCTCCCCCGAGCGCGTCGAGCGCGAAGAAAGAGGCGTGGACGCCGCCGCCGCCACCGAGCGCAGCGCCGGGCGCGGACGAGCTCGCCGGCCTCACCACGGCCGACTACGAGGACGAGGCAGAGCAAGCGATCACGATCGAGAACCTGGACGCCGAGATCGCGAAGATCGAAGCCGAGATCCACGCCAAGTGAGGCTCGCCTCCGAGCACGACCCACTCGCTCGCCGACTTCGCGCGAAGCCGGGACGCGCCGCGAACGCGGCCCGGGGCCGCGCGGGGCGGACACCCGAGAAAACTGTGCTAGAGCACCGACCATGTTGAAGCGCCGACGCATGCGCCCGAGAGTGGAGAGATCCGCTCGGCCTCGTCGCTCCGCTCCTCCGATGACGAGGCGTCGTCCTCGGGTGCTCGCTCCTCGGGCAGGCAGCTCTCCCTCGACCTCGAACGCGCCCGTTCGGGTTTCCACCTGTTCGGTACTCTAGGAGTCGGAGCTATGTCGCGCGGAGGGATTTTGCTGGGGCTCGCGATCGCGGTGGCGCCGTCCATCGCCCTCGCGGAGGACGGGGATCATCCCTGGTGCGCACCGGAGCTCTCGACCCTCTCGAACTCGGTCTGCACCTACACCCCCGAGAAGATCGCGGAGGGGCCGAAGACGCTCGTCATCTTCCTCCACGGGCTCACGTCCGCGGGCTCGGATTGGCAGTACGCGTTCCAGCGCGCCGGCATGCGCATCGCGGATTCGAAGGGGTTCACGGTGATCATGCCGCGCGGGCGACTCGGCATCGGCCCCGGCAACGCGATGGACACGTGGGCCTGGCCCACGGCTCAGGGCAACCAGGCGACCACGGAGAGCGAGCTCCTCGAAGAGTGGGCGACGGCGCAGTCCGAGCTCGAGGCGAAGGCGGGCTCGAAGTTCGAGCGCGTGTGGGTGTTCGGCTTCTCGAACGGCGCGTACTACGCCGCGTCCCTCGCGGCGCGCGGGCGGCTCGCGAGCGACGGCGACTCGAAGCACCCGGTCGCGAGCGGATACGCCGTCTTCGCGGGCGGGTCGGGAGCCTCTTACCTGTCGGTGACCGCGAAGAACGTCGAGGATCGTCCGCGCTTCTTCGTCGCGTGGGGCGGGCAGGACCCGGCGCACGGCGACCAGGAGGAGCTCGCGCACATGCTCCACGATCTCGGCTGGCCCCTGAAGACGTCCCCCGCGCCGAAGGCCGGCCACACGGCGACGGACAAGCAGCTCACGGAGGCGGTCGCGTTCCTCGGGGGCGAGACGGATCCGGACAAGACGGTGCCGAAGATCACGGCGAAGCCGCAGCGCACGTCCAAGTCGAAGACGGCGAAGAAGTCGAAGTCGAAGTCGAAGTCGAAGAAGAAGTCCAAGAAGGCCAAGGGGTAGAACGATGTCGAAGCGTTGGAGTCCGAAGGCGATCTGGTTGGGCTTGGCGGCCGTGACGGCGCTGGGCGTCGCGGGGACGTACGCGGGTGTCCGCGCGCTGGTGTCGAGCGCACCCAGCGACAAGTCGATCCTCACGGGCCGCATCTGGATCGATCACGCGCCGAAGAAGGACACCGAGTACTTCGAGGTGTTCGTGGCGCTCGAGCAGAGCCCCACGGGCGTGTTCGAGAAGGGGAGCCTGTTCGAGGGCCAGTTCGAGGTCTTCCGGTACGACGCGAAGGGGAGCGACAAGCTCTCGATGACGTTCCCGCAGCGCAGCAAGAAGTTCGACGTGAAGTACACGGCGAAGAGCTGCAGCGAGGGCGACTTCAACTACTGCCTCACGCTCGCCGGCGCCCCGCGCGGCGCGCCGAAGTACCTGAGCCGCACGGGCTGGGCGATCGAAGGCGGCGCCCTCGCCGAGATCGAGCCGAAGCTCGGGGCGTGGAAGGCGACGCTCGACGTGGAGCACGCCGAGGCCGAGTAGCCGCCCGAAGCGGCCGAGCGCGGAGGACGGAGGCCCGGGCGTGCGCCCGCTCCGTCCTCTCGCTTTGTGGTCGGCTCGCTCCGCCGACGCGCGCGCAGCTCACCCCCGGTCGTCGACGAGCATGCACTCGTAGCGGAGGACGAAGACGCGGAGGCCGAACGCCCACACCGCGTGGCGGGCGACGACGGATCGGCCGTCGTCACTTGGGCCGACGTCGAGGCGCTCGTCGAGCGGCAGCCGGAGCGCGCCGATGCGCGTGACGAGGAACAACCCTTCGTCGCCGGGCCCTTCGTCCTTCGCGGGTCGGCTGACGAGCGCGAGCGAGCCTTCGCGCTCGCCGTCCTCGAAGCGGAGCGCGCCCATGAAGCTCGCGAACGGGAGCGGAAACGCCGGCGTGAGCAGCGTGCGGCCATGGGCCGTGTGCGTCGCGTAGGCGCCCACGAAATTCGCGCGCGCGGTGGGGCCCGCTCCGTAGGCCCGCACGTAGCCGCGCGCGTCCTCGCGGCCCTCGACCTCCGCCTTCACGGCGAAGAACCGCGTCGTCACGACGGGCTCCGCGTCCGCCCGGGTCGGGAGCTCGAGGTTCCCGAGGAAGCGGCGGGCGAGCCGCGCGAAGAGGCGCCCCGCGATCCGAAAGGGGAAGCGCCAATCGGGGGAGACGCGGAGCTCGTACGCGCTCGTGTTCTCGTAGAAGTGGCGCACGCGCGCGTGCACGCGGGACGCATCGAACCCGCGGTGCGCGAACGCGTCGAGCGCGCCGAGCTGCCCGGAGACCGTGCGCGTGGCGTCGACGGCGCCGACGCGATCGAAGAAGTCCACGCCGACGAACCCGTCCCCGAGGAGCCTCGGGAACGAGCCCCCGAAGGGGCCAGAGCGGCGCTCGGGCCGGAGGATCGCGAACGCGACGAGGCTCGCCGCGGCGAAGCCGCCCGCGTTCGCGACGCCGTGGAACGCGACCATCGTGGCGTACGGGACCCATGGCCCGCTCGCCCCGCGGGTCGCCGAGCCGGTCGTGGTGAACAGGATCGCGAAGCCCATCGAGAGCACGAGGGACGCGCCTCCGAGCGCGAGGAGCGCGCCGCTCCACCGCGCGCGCCGCGCCGCGACGAGGCGAGCGACGCCCGCTCGCACGAGGAGCGACGACACGACGAGCATGCCGCCGCCGAGGAGGATCGCCGCGGGCATCTCGAGTGCGTGCGTGAGGACGATCCCCGCCGCGACGAGCGGGATCCCGAGGAGGACGATCGTCGCCCCGACGCGGTACGCCCCCCGCACGAGCGGCGACGCGATGGGGTCGGTGGGCTCGGCGCCCGGTCGACGGCGGAGGCCGAGCTCGCGACCGAGCAGCCCCGTGACGACGGGCGCGGCGAACCCGGCGAAGTGAAAGTGGTTCGCGGTGTAGAGCACGATCGGCTCGTGAAACCCGAGGAGGGGCTCACCGAGCCGGTGGGCGAAGAACCACGCTCCACCGACGGGGAGGTAGAGATGACCGAGATCGATCGCGAGCTCCTCGATCGGCAGGAGACCCCGCCGCGCGATCCGCGCGAGGCCCGCGAGCGCGATCATCAAGGTGGCGAGGAGCCACGCGAACGCACACATCCCCGCGAGGCGGCCCGCAGGGAACGCGTAGCTCGCGGCCGCGAGCGTCGAGCCGATCGGCACCATGAACGCCGCCGCGCGGTGCGTGGCTGGCCGCGCCCCCCGGGCATCCCGGTCGGCCGACACGTAGAACCCCAACGGCACGACCGCGACCGCGGCGAAGACGACGAGCCAGTCGGCGAGCTCCATGGTGGCGGCCTAGCGCACCGAACAGGGCGAAACGCCGACGAATGCGCCCGATTTCGGAGAGAACCACACGACCTCGTCGCTGTGCTCCTCAGATGACGAGGAGTCGTCTTCTCGGTGCTCGCTCCTCGGGCGTGCGCCTCTTCCTCGAGCTCGAGCGCGTTCGTTCGGTTTCAACCTGTTCGGTGCTCTAGCAGGTGGATCGGTGCTCTCCAGGGTCGGGAGACGTGATGCGTGTCGAGGCCCGCACCGAAGGCTAGTGCGCCTCTTCGCGCGTCCCGACTCTGGCGCCGGTCGGACGCCCCGCGGGGTGGCGCTTCTCCGGAGACAAAAAACCGAAAGGCCCCGGAGAATCTCTCCGGAGCCAGTCGGGGCGAGAGGATTCGAACCTCCGACCCCTTGACCCCCAGTCAAGTGCGCTAACCAGGCTGCGCTACGCCCCGTGATGCGGACCGCGGACCCTAGTCGAACGAGTCCGCTTTGCCTAGGTCAAAAAACCACCCGAGAGAGAAGCGGTCCGGGCTGCCCGCGTGGTGAGAGGAGAGCGGATGACAGCTCGCGAACGCCGACTATAGTCGGTCGGATCGTGCTGTCGAGGTGTGCTCCCTTCGCGATCCTGTTCGGCCTGTCCTCGGTCGCCGTGGGCTGTGCGCCCCTCAAGCCTCCTTCCGGCGCTGCGACACCCGCCGCGGTGACCGCGCCACCCCCTCCAGCGACGATCGCGACGACCTCGACTGACAGCGCTTCGCAGACCGCTCTCCCATCGACCGCGGCCGAAGGGAGCTCTCCGGACGACGCGAGTGAGGAGGAGGAGGGCCTCGCGGAGTCGGGGGACGACGAGGACACCGCCGACGCGTCCAAGGATCCGGACGACATGGACGAGTTCGACGGCTCCGTCCTCGACGTCCACGGCGACGGCGCGCCCGCGCCCGCGTCGCCCCGAGCCGCTGTCGGGAGCGTGCACTCGCCGCTCGAGAAGCTGGACGCGGAGGAGATCAAGCGCCTCGTGCGTGAAGACATGGGCGCGCTCGGGCCGATCTCGCTCGGCCTGCCGAACCGCGGGCGCCTCATCAACGGCGTGCAGATGCCGAAGGGCGATCACTGGTCGATCACGGATCCTTCGCACTGCTGGGGCACGCAGGAGACGGTCGACAACCTCACGCTCGCGATCGAGAAGGTGAACAAGACCTTCGAGAACACGCCGAAGCTCTACATCGGGCACATCTCGGCGCAGCACGGCGGCCACCTCAAGCCCCACAAGAGCCACCAAGCGGGGCGGGACGTGGACATCGGGTACTACTACGCGAACGGCGCGGGCTGGTACACGACCGCGACCGCGGACAACCTCGACAAGCCGCGCACGTGGGCGCTCGTGAAGGCGCTGATTCAGGACACGCCCGTCGAGATGATCTTCATCGACACCGCCGTACAGCGCGTCATCAAGGACTACGCGGCGTCGATCGGCGAGGACAAGAAGTGGCTCGACGAGATCTTCCAGGTCGGCTCGAAGGGCGGCTCGCCCATCATCCGCCACGTGAAGGGCCATGCGTCGCACATCCACGTGCGCTTCTTCAGCCCGATCGCGCAGGCGAGCGCGCGCACGGTCGCGAAGTACCTGCCCCGCAAAGAGCAGCCCGTGGACGACAAGACCGACGGGACGAAGGTGGCTTCCTCGTCGGGCGGGCACACGAGCAAGCCCGCCAAGCAGGAGTTCATCCTCCACAAGGCGCGCAGCGGGGACACGCTCGATTCGCTCGCGCGGCACTACGGGGTGACCGTCAAAGAGATTCAGGACGCGAACGGCCTCTCGAGCAACAAGATCAAGCAGAAGGCCACGTACCGTATCCCGAAGAAAGCCTCGGCCGCGGCCCCGTCGAAGCCGACGAAAGAGCACAAGGCCACGACCGCGAAACACGGCGGGAAGTAGCCCTCCAACAGGTCCCGGCGAGCCGCTAACCTGGACCCATGCAATGGGTTGGCTTGATGGTTGGGGTTGGCTTGATCGTGGGTGCTGCGACGGTCCTCGGTTGCAGCGGTTCGGTGGATGTCCCGGGGGCCGGTGGATCGGGGTCGACGAGCTCGGGCCAAGGCACGACCTCCGTGAGCACCGGAGCTGGCGCAGGCGCGGGGGTCGCGATCGCGATCACGAAGCTGCGGCTCGGGGCGGAGAGCCCGACCGCGTGGGAGTCGTATGGGAGCGACATCGACGGGGTGAACACCTCGGCCGAGAACGTGCTCACGCAGTGCAAGCCGAACTCGAGCGGATCCGCGAAGGCCACGTTCATCGACGGCGCCGGGGGCGTCGACAACAGCTGGGGCCGAAACCTCGTCCCGATCTTCAAATCCTTGGCCGGCAGCGGCTCGCTCGAGGACATCGGCAACGAGCCGATCTCGAAGGGGCGCTCGACGCTCATCCTCGACTTCGCGAACCTCGGCACTGGCGACACGCAGTCTCCGCTCGCCTTCTTCGGGCTGACCGGCACGAACAAGAGCGGCTCATCGTGGCCGATCGCGCCCGAGCCGCTCGCGGGGTCGACGCCCGAGACGTCGGTGATGACGTTCCAGAGCGCGTCCCTCACGGGCAACGCGTTGCTCGCCAAGGGCGGCGTCTTGCTCGTCTCATTGGGGATCTTGCCCGACTCGATGGCGAATGGGGCGATGCTCCACCTGAAGCTCCACGCGGCGTCCGTGCGCGCCACGCTGTCCCAGGACCACACCACGATCCAGCAGGGCATCCTCTCGGGCGTGCTCGACACGGAGGAGTTCGCCGCCGAAGCCAACCGGGTGATGGGAGCCTGGTCGAAGGACCTCTGCGGCACGATGGTGACTCAGTCGGTGCTCACCCAGATCCGCCAGGCGTCGGACATCATGACGGACGGCACGCAGAACCCCTCGGTCACGTGCGACGGGATCTCGATCGGATTGGGCTTCGACGGCGCGGTGACGACGCTCGGGGCGGTCGCACCGCCGACCCCGAGCGAGATCGATCCCTGCCTCTGAAGGAAGGCCGATCGTCAGTCTTCGAAGGGCGGGATGTTCGTCGGCGCCTCGTCGGGGGGGACGAGGCGGAGCGAGAGCGATCCGGAGCCCTCGCCCAACGTCGGCGTATCGACGGAGCCGAGGAACACCGCGGGTGACGCGAGCGATCCCGTGCCGCGGAGCACGTTCTGCCCATCGAGCTTGAGCGACGCGGTCAGCACCGCCGCTTGCACGATGACCGCGGGCTGCTGGATGTGCACGTCCGTAGGTTCGCTCACGAACGACACCGTCCCGTTCGCCTCGGAGATGCACCCGAGCGCGCCGAACTTGTAGCCCACGGGCGGGTCACCGTTCACGACGAAGTCCGGGTACTCGTCCTCCGTGCCCGCCTTGGCCGACGGCATCACGCACATCGGCGGACCGGGCAGCGTCTGGCAGGTGGTGCTCTCGTCGCACGCGGGCGTGCAGCGCGCCTTGTCGGGGTTGCGATCGGCGTTCACGAACGACGCCCTCACCTGCCCCATCTCGTCCGCGGTGAGCTGCGCGTAGAGCTGGATCTGCGTGGGGATCGGCTTGTCGACGTTCACGACCATGAAGTAGACGCCCGACTGGAAGAGCGTGCTCGCGGTCGCGGACTCGCAGCTGAACTTGTAGCTGAAGAGCAGGCGCTGCCGCGTCATCGTCTCGCGGCCCGCGTCGTCCTTGAGGTGCGGCTCGACGAGCAGCACGAGGCTCGCCGCGAGCGGCAGCGTGACCGCCGGATAGATCACGAGCGCGCGACGATCGTCGGTGAGGACCGCGTCGCCACCCGAGGACTCGAGATCGGAGTACGTGAAGAACGGGTTCAGCTCGGTGCCCGCGTCCTCCGCGTCCTCGTCACCGAGGTTGCCCTCGGCGTCGACCTCGAAGGGCGCGATCTTCACGCTGACCGAGTTCGGATCCACGGGCTCCGAGAACACGAGCACGATGGGCGCGCGAGGATCGGGGAGGACGCCCTCCACGAGACCATCGAGGGAGGGCCGGGGCGGCGAGTCGTACTCGCACGCGGGCATCGTCGTCACCGCGCCGAGGGCGAGGGCGACGGCCGCGGAGAACACGAACCCCTTCGTCTTGAAGGGGCGCGGAGCGACCGCGCCGGTTCGCCGCAGTTCTTGGGGGGAGTGCGTTCGTCCCATGTGCGCCTCAGAAGAAGAAGGTGGTGCGGCCCTGGATCATCCCGCTCTTCACGGCGTCGCCGTTCTCGTCCTCCAGCGCGTCGCCGGGGAAGAGCAGCGCGCCCTCGAGATCGACCGTCGCGTGGTCGAGGAAGCGCCAGCCCGCGCGCAGATCGAGCTCCGCGCCATAGAAGTGTCCGGGCTTGCCGCCCGCGAAGTTGACGAGGTCGTCCGCGATCTCCGTCCCGTCGCGCCGGAGGAGCGACTGGACCGGATCGACGACGACCTCGGGGGCGTACGCGACGAGCACGCCGAGGCGGAACAGGAGCTCCGGGATCGGCTTGATGTCGAACTGCGGAAAGATCGCGATCGCGTTCGTGAACGAGCCGCGCGTGTCGATGGAGTCCACGGGGTAGGACGGCGCGTCGAGCCGCTTGAGGGTCTCCGTCGCGGCCGCCGCGGAGCGCGCCGTCTGGAAGTAGCGGACGTTCTCGAAGAGGAGGAGGCCGACGTTCTCGTCCGGGGAGAACACGAACTGCGAGAGCGGGGTGTTCGCGCGCGGGTCACCGTCGCCCGAGGCGTAGTCGAACTCGAGGTACGCGCCCCAGTACGGCTGATCGACGCGCACCACGGCGCGCGCGCCGAGCTGCACGATGTCCTGCGTCGTGATCGGGTCGTTCGTGATCGCGTGGTACGCGGTGGACACCTCGTCCGTCTCGCCGACGACGCCTGCCCCCTCGAGCCCCACGGCGACCGGTCCGAACTTCGAGAGCGCGCGAGCTCCGAAGATGTGCACGTGGGAGGAGTAGAGATCGTTCCAGCGGTAGACGTAGAACCCGAGGAGATCGAGGTCCTTGCCGATCGGCCACTTCGGCGCCTTGAACACGACCGCGCCGCCGGCCTGGTGCGTGTCGTCGCTGAAGAGCTTGAGGTCGTCGCTGACGAGGTGGTCGTACACGGCCGCCACGATCAGCCCTTCGTTCTCCGATGTGTTCCGCTTCGCTTGCGGCTTGAACGCCTCGACGGGCTTGGTCGCGAAGAGGATGCGGTCCACATACGCCCCCTCGTGCGCGACGCCGAAACGGTTGAAGCGCCCGTCCCCGGGAGAGCCCTGGAGGTTGTTGCCGAGGGTGAAGGGCTGCCGACCGATCCGGAACACGCCCACGGGCGTCACCGCTTCGCCGTAGAGGCGGCGGACCTTGAAGATCTCCCCCGAGCAGAGGCCGTAGCCGTAGTCGTTCGCGCTCAGCGGATCGCCCGTGTCGCCGCCCTTGTAGGCGATGCACGGCACCGCGTTGTTCGGGTTGCGCGCGTTGACGTTCGTGCCGGCGTTCGTCTCGGGATCGACGCCGATGGTGCCGTTGTCGCCCCAGAGCACGCCATCCATGATGTCGACGCTGCTGACGATCTTGACCTTCTTGTCGTAGTCGATCGTGGCGTCCGCCCGGAGGCGATGCTCGATCCACGTGGCCCGCCGCTCCTCGATCGTGTTGAGCGAGATCGGGTTGATGTACGTGAGCTGCGCGCGGTACTCGGCGCCCCCCGAGAGGCCGAAATCGCCGAGCGTGAGGCGCTTCGCCGTGAGCTTCGGATCCGCGTCCGTCCACGGCTCCCAGGCGCGCTCTTGCTGAGGTTCGTCCGCGCGGGCGGCGAGGGGTGTGCCGCCGATGAAGGCAGCGAGGAGAAGAGGGAGGGAGGCGATCGGGCGCACGTGGCCCGGAGGATAGCGGCTCCGCCCTGGGTCAGGGACGTTTCGTCGGAGAGCCCTTCTCGAGGTTCATGCGGACGGCGTCCTTCACCATCGCGGCGAGGGCGTCCTCGTCGAGAACGGACGCGGCGGTCAGCTTGAAATGGCCCATGCGGCCGCCCCGCTCGAGGATCCCCGCGGGATCCGCGACCTCCGCGCCCCGCCAGAACCCGACCGAGACATGCGCCTTCGCGGCCCGGATGAACGCGAACGGGCCCGCCTGCTCGAACACGGGCTGCCCCCACTTGATCGAGACCTCGCTCTCGGGCGCAGCGCTCCTCACGACGCCGATGATCGTCTGCACGAGCGCGCTCTGCCAACCGCTCGTCTTGGCCGAGATCCAAGCCTCGATCGACATGCCCCGAAGCGGGGAGACCGAGGGCGCTCGCGACGCTGCGGGCTTCTTCGCTGCGGGCTTGTTCGCTGCGGGCTTCTTCGCCGCGGGCTTCTTCGCCGCGGGCTTCTTCGCTGCGGGCTTCTTCGCTGCGGGCTTCTTCGTTGCGGGCTTCTTCGCTGCAGGCTTCTTCGCTGCAGGCTTCTTCGCTGCGGTTTTTTTTGCTGTGGGCTTCTTCGGGCTCGCCATCGAGGGCGAGGGTACGCGATGGGGCGGCCGTCGGCCGAGCTCGGATCAACCGCGCGCGCGGGGGCCAGGGAACCTGTCGTCGCCCCGCCGGAGCGTGACCCCTTCGCGTTCGAAGAGCTCGAGCAGCGGGATGGCCTGCTTCCGCCCGAGCCCGCTCAGCTCTTTGAACTGAGCGATGGTGAGCACGTCGTGGGATTTGAAGTGCGCGATCACCTGATCCCGCAGCGCGTCGATGCTCGGACGCGCGAACCACTGCTCGCCCGCGGAGATCGCGTCCCCGTCGCGCACGACGCGCGCGAGGATCGCGCGCACCTCCTTGACGGGCTTCTTCAGGAGCTCGGTCACGGCGAACTCCGCCATGCCCTTGAGGCCGGCCGCCCGGAGCGCGGAGACGAGATCCGCGGTCGGACCGACGGGCGCCGCCGCGCCGCCGAAGCTCGCGAGGCGCGCCGTGTCGCTCTCGACGAGCAGCGCCGTCGCGCCCTCCGTCTTCTTCGCGGCGAAGCGGATCGCCTCGTCCGCGACGAGGGGCCCCGCGCGCGCGGCGAGGCGCTGTCGCAGCGTCTCGAGCGCGATGCCGCGGTCGTGGGGATGGGCGAGGTGGTGCGCTCGCGTCTCCTCGACGGCGACGCCCGCGAGCACCTGGACCGCCGCGCGGTCGACGTACCCGTTCTTCGGCCCATCCCCGCGCAGGCGCACGATCGATCCCGTGTCGGCGACGCGCTCGCACGCGCGCGCGAGCGCGCCGCGGTCGAGGGGGAACCGCGCCCCGAAGTCCGCGACGAAGAGCCCCTTCGGCGCGGCCTCGGCGGCGAGCGCGCTCACGATCGCGGGGAGCCTCCCCTCCGCCTCGGACGCGAGCGCCGCGAGCACGGCGACTCGACGCGCGGAACGGCGCCCCCGGGGAGGGGACGCGTCGAGCACGCGGCCGCCGCCGATCACGGAGCCGGACCCGCGCTGCGCGCTCCCGCGCAGGACGAACCGATCGCCGCCTCGCACCACGAGCGGCGCCGCGAGCTTCAGGCGGGCGAGCACGCTCCCCTCCCCGTCTCGGAGGATCATGAGGCGGCCGGGGGCGCGGGCGGTGCCGACGTAGACCTCCACGGTCGCGCCCGATTTCACGGGACGGAGGAGCGTCACGGTGGCGTCGAACGTCCGCGTCGCGCCCACGTGCGGATCCGTCGTGACCACGCTGCCGCGGGGCGCTTCGTCCACGGAGATCCCGGCGACGTTGATCGCGACGCGCGTCGGCGCCTCGACGCGCGTGACGGCACGCCCGTGGACGTGGAGGCCGCGCACGGACGCGTCGACGGTCCCGTCGGGCCGGGCGACGAAGATCTTCGCGCCCACGTCGAGCGCGCCTCGCGCGAGCGTGCCCGTGACCACCGAACCCGCACCCTGGATGGGGAACGAACGATCGACCGCGACGGACGCGGTGGCGACGGCCGCGTCCCCCGAAGGGGCGTCGAGCGAGCGCACGAGGCGGCGCATCGCGGCCGCCAGATCGTCGAGGCCCTCGCGCGTCTTCGCCGACACGAGGACCACCTCGTGAGCGAGGCGCGCGCCGATCTCCTCGCTGATCTCGGCCGCCGCGAGCTCGGCGAGCTCACGCTCGACGCGATCGATCTTCGTGACCGCGACGACACCACAGCGGATCCCGAGGAGCTCGCACACGTGGAGGTGCTCACGCGTTTGCGGCATCACGCCCTCGTCCGCAGCGACGACGAGGAGGACCGCCTCGATCCCGGACGCGCCGGCGATCATCGTGTGGACGAAGCGCCGATGACCCGGGACGTCGACGACGCTCGCGACCGTGTCTTCGTCGAGCGCCCACGGCGCGAAGCCGAGCTCGATCGTGATCCCCCGGCGCTTCTCCTCCACGAGGCGATCCGTGTCGACGCCCGTGAGCGCCTGCACGAGCGTCGTCTTGCCGTGGTCGACGTGGCCCGCTGTGCCGATGACGACGCGTCTCATGGATCAGCGGAAGCGCACAGGAATCGAACCTGCCCAGGACAGCGGGAGCTGCCCCACAGTGGTTTTGAAGACCACGGCCGGCGCCAGCCTAGCGAGCGCTTCCAGAGCGGATGCTAGTCCCGACGAGCGGCGCCTCATGAAGAAAAATCGTGAAGAAAAATCCGGGGCCGACGCTCCACCGGGAGATCGCCGGGTCAGCTCCGCGCCTTCGGGCTCTTCGGGCGGGCGACGCCGAGGGTGTCGAGCCTCGAGAGCAAGCTGGTCCGGCCGACACCGAGCTCGCGGGCGACGTGCGCGACGATCCCGTCGTGACGGGCGAGCGCGGACTCGAGGAGCTCTCGCTCCCCTCGATCGATCTCGGCGCGCTGTGCTTGGAGGGCCGACCAATCGCTCGCGTCGTCCCCGGACTTCGCTCGCAGAGGGGCGCTCTCCCGCGCGCCGTCGCGGCGCGCCGCGCCGTCGGTCGGCGCCTCTCGCTGCGCCGAGCGCGCGCGGGGCTCCTCGAGGCGCTCGGCGCCGAGATCCCGATCGGTCACGTGCTCGCTCGCAAGCTCGGCGCCGTCCGGATCCTTCGCGAGCGCGCGCTCGCGTGCGCGGCGGAGGACGGACTCGAGCTGCCTCACGTTGCCCGCCCAGACGAGCCCGCGATCCACGAGCCGCTTTCGGAGCGGGATCGCGATCCGCCACGGCCGGAGGTCGATCCGCCGAAGGATGCTCTCGGCGAGCGTCGGGATCTCGTCCCTCCGCGCGCGGAGCGGAGGGAGCTCGAGCGTGACGGCGGCGAGTCGGTAGTAGAGATCCTCTCGGAATCGCCCCTCTCGGATCGCCGCCGGGAGGTCCCCGTTCGTCGCTGCGATGATGCGAACGCTCGCGCGCTTCGACTCCCGACGCTCGTGGCCGAGGGGCCGGTACTCGCCGAACTGCGTAAAATCGAGGAGCAGCTGCTGCGCCTGCTTCGGGAGGTTCAGGATCTCGTCGAAGATGAGCGTGCCCTGATCCGCGAACTCCACGAGGCCGGTGCGCTTCTGGAGCGCGCCGGAGAACGATCCCTTCTCGTGCCCGAAGAGCTCGCTCGTGATCGTGTTGAGGTCGTCGCTCGAGCCGAGGACGGCCCGCACGATCGGCCGTCGCCCCGAGGCCTCCGCGATGGCGCGCGCGAAGTACGTCTTGCCCGTGCCGGACTCGCCGAGCACGAGGATGGGCAGCTCGCCGCGCAGGCAGGTCGCGAGCTCCTCGCGGATGGGCGCCATGCTCGGGTAGCGGAGGAGGTCGTCGAGGGAGGGCCGGTCCGACGCGGTCGCGGCCTGCGCGAGGCGCAGATCCTCGCGCAGCCCCTCGAGGCGGGCGACGGGCTCGAGCACCGCGCCGATCAGGTTCGCCGCAGCGTCGATGAGGGCGCGCTCCGCGTCCCCGAGCTTGCGCTTTCGGTCTCGAAAATCGAGGTAGAGCACGCCCCGGAGCTCGGATCTCGGCGCGCCCTCCCGCGCGCTCCACGAGAGCGCGCGGAGCGGCGCCGCCACCGCGAGGTGGATGCCGAGGAACACCATACTCGCGGTGGCGTCCGCGTCTTCGAGCGGACGCCAGACGACCGCTGCGCCCGTCTCCTTCACGCGCGTCGCGACGCTCTTCGATATCTCTTCGCGCTCCGACGGCTCGAGCGGGCGCTCCTTCTTGCGGCCGTGCGCGACGTGCCACGCGCGCTCGCCGGCGCTGAACAAGACAACCGCGCGATCGGCGCGGAGCGCGTCGACGAGCGTCTCGAGGCAGGACTCGAGGAAGGATGGCTGGCTGACGCTCTCCGCGAGCCGCGCCGAAAGCACCGCAAGGGAACGGAACGCCTCCGCCTCGCCGCCCGCATCCGAGATCGTCACGCGCCCGAACCTACACCAACGCGGGCCGTCTTCGCCGTTCTCGAGCGAGCTGTTGTACACTCGAGGCGCTTCTCGTGTCGCAAAGCCCAGCCCTCGCGCCCCAAAGAGACGCGGAGCTCATCGCCCCGAGCACGGACGGAGAGGACCCGCTCATCGGCGCGATGCTCCTGTCGAAGCTCCGCGTGCTCCGTCGGATCGGAGCGGGCGGCGCGGGGGTCGTCTACGAGGTCGAGCACCTCATCACGAAGCACCGCCGGGCGCTGAAGACCCTGAAGGCGACGGCGCGGGACTCGCCGGTCGCGATCTCCCGGTTCCTCCGGGAGGCTGGGATCGCGGGGCGCCTCAAGAGCCCTCGGATCGTCGAGACGTTCGACGCGGGGAGGCTCCCGGACGGGACGCCGTACGTGCTCATGGAGCTCCTCCAAGGGAGGTCCCTCGATCGCGTGCTGCGCGAGGATGGGCCGCTCGCGCCGAACCGATTGATCGGCTTTGCCGTCGACGTGTGTGACGCGCTCGAAGCGGCGCACGCCGCGGGGGTCGTCCACCGGGACATCAAACCCGAGAACATCTTCCTCATCGAACCGGGCGTCCCCGAACACGTGAAGGTCCTGGACTTCGGGATCTGCAAAGCGCTCGACCCCACGTTCGACGAGATGGCGACGCTCACCGGCGAAGGGGCGAGCGTCGGCACCCCTTATTTCATGGCTCCCGAGCAGATCGAGGGGAGCGACGCGGTCGACGCGCGGACGGACGTCTACGCGCTCGGTGTGACGCTCTATCAGCTCGCGAGCGGCGAGCTCCCCTTCACGGCGAACTCGGCTGCGGCGCTCGCCGTCAAGATCGAGCGGGGCGCGCACCGCCCGCTCGACGGGATCGCGAAGGGCGTCTCCCGTCGACTCGCGAGGACGGTCGAGCGCGCGATGGCGCGAAGGCCGGAGGATCGGTTCCCGTCGATCGCGGCCCTGCGCGCCGAGCTCCTAGAGATCGCGTCGGAGCCCGGGGGCGCCCCCGAGATCGTCGACGCCATCGAAGCCTCGGCGCCCGTGAGCGAGCTCGCGGAGACCTCGACCGCGCTCGTCCGAGACGCGGGTCGCAAGCGGCTCGGCCGAGGGTCGGTCGCCGCGATCGCCGCGGGGATCACGGCGACCCTCGCCGCCGCGGCCTTCCTCGTCCCCCGCCTCGGACGGGTGGACCCACACGACCCGAAGCCCGCGGCGTCCGCCCCAATCCCCGGTTCGATGAGCGCGAGCGAGACCGCCGACGTCGAGGACCCGCTCCCGTCGGCGAGCACCGACGTCGTCGCGACGCGCGACTCTTCGCGACCATTCGAAGAGGCCAAATCCAGCGCGACCGCGGCCGCGAGCGCGAGCACCTCCGGCGTGAAGTTGTGGAGGCCGGCGGCGGCGGCGACTCCCTCGGCAGCGGCGCCGACGGCTACCCCGTCGTCGCCTCCCACCGCCGCGTCGAAGGACAAGAACCCGTTCCCGGGGATGTGGTGACCATGCGAGTTCCCACCGCCGTGAGCCGCACCATGGCGATCGCCCTCGTCCTCGGGATCGCGGGCGCCGCGTCCGCCCAACCGCAGCGCACGTCGATCGCGCAGGACCTGTTCGAGAAGGCCGTCGGCGAGATGAAGGCGCACGACTACGCCGCGGCGTGCCCGAAGCTCGAGGAGGCGGTCAAGCTCGTCCCGACGGGCGCGGGCGCGGTCGTGAAGCTCGCCGAGTGCTACGAGGGCGCGGAGCGGCTCGCGTCCGCGTGGTCGACGTACGGGCGCGCAGAGTCGATGCTCCGGAGCGCCTCCGACGATCGGGCCGACTGGCCGGCGCAGCGCGCCGCCGAGCTTCGCCCCAGGCTCTCGACGCTCGAGATCGTCGTCCCCGTGTCGATTCGAAACGAGCCGGGCGCCGTCGTGAAGCTCGACGGCGAGCCCATCGGCGACGTCCAGTGGAACAGTCCGCTCGTCATCGACGGGGGCCCGCACGTCGTGCGCCTCGAAGCGCCCGCGAAGAAGCCCCACGAGACGACGGTGAACGTCCTCACCGAGCGCGATCTCGCGAAGGTCGTCCTACCGGAGCTCGCCGCGATGGAGGAGGCACCTGCGGTGGTGCCGTCGGGTCCGCCGCCCGATCCTCCACCGAGCTCGGCGCCGATCACCCCCACCCTCTCTACCGATCGGCCCTCACCCAGCACCGGCACCCCAGCATGGGCTTGGACGGTCGGCGGCGTGGGGCTCGCGGCGATCGCGATCGGCGCGGGGTTTCGCGTGGACGGGTACGTCGTCGAGACGGATCAGGCGGACCGGTGCGGGCCCGCGCGCGACGCTTGCCCCCCCTCGTACGACGTGGAGGGGACGAACGCGCGCAAGGAGCGCGACTACGGCGTGTTCGTCGGGCTGACCATCGCCGGGAGCCTCGCGGTGGGCACGGGCATCGTCGGGCTGGTGGTCAGCGCCGCGTCGCGCGGAGGCCACGACGCCCACACGGGGCGCGCGTCCGCGCGCGTCGGCGCGACGGGAGGGCTCACCTCGCTCGCGCCGTGGACGGACGGGCGCTCGTCGCTCGGCGTCGCGGCGGCGGGTCGTTTTGATGCGGCGATCGGCGCTCGCGATCCTGCTCGCGTCGAGCGCGTGCCTGACGGATCCCGCGACGTTCTCCGCCGCGACGAGCGCGTCGACGTCGGCGGGCACGGGCGGAGCGACGGGCACATCGAGCGCGTCGACCGCGGACTCGACAGCGGCCTCCTCGAGCGCTGAATCGGGCGCAGGCGGTGGACACCCCTCCGTGAGGTGGGTCCTCTCCGCCGGCGGCCAGAAGAGCGAAACGCTCAGCGCGCTCGCGGTCGATCACGTGACGGGGACGACCTACATCGCGGGGTCCTGGGAGGGCCCGTTCACGTGGCCCGGCACTGTCATCGGGACGTGCAACGGCCCGCGCCACGCGTTCGTCGCTCGGATCGAACCGACCGGCACGCCCGGTTGGGCGGACTGCTTCGCGGGCGACGCGACCGTCCACGATGTCGAGCTCGCGAAGGACGGATCGCTCGTCCTCGCGGGCGACTTCAAGGGCCTCATCGAGGGTTGGGGCGCGAGCATCCAGAGCGCGAACGGCTCGCGCGACGGCTTCGTCGCGCGGTACACCGAGGTCGGGGGCACGGGCTCCCGCTCCTGGTTGCGCCCCATCGGCGGCAGCGGGGACGACGCGATCACCGGCCTGACCGCGACGCAGTCGACGCTCTTCCTCGCTGGCACGTTCGAGGGCTCGCTCGACGCGGGAGCCTCGACCCTCACCTCCACGATCGGAGCGGACGTGTTTCTCCTCACGGCCGACCTCACGGGGGGCGTGCTCGACGGGCGGGCGTATGGGGACGCGAGCGACTCGCCCGAGGTGCACGTCGACGTGCACGCGGGCGTCGTCTTCCTCGCGGGTGCCTTCGAGGGGACGATGGACTTCGGCGCTCCCGCAGGGTCGATCACGGCGAACGGCCGCGACGCGTTCCTCGCGCGGACGACCACAGCGCTCGCCCCGGTCTCGGCCCGAGCCTACGGGGATGCCCTCACCGACGCGGCGCACGGGTTGGCGACGAGCTCGATGTTCACCGTCATCGGCGGTGAGTTTGGCTCCTCGATCACCTTCAAGTCGGGCACGGCGAACCCGCTCGCAGCGACGGATGCGCCGGACGGGTTCGTCAGCCTCCTCAAGACGTCGACGAACGCGTTCGCCGACCAAGCCGGCTTCTCCGCCGCGGGCACTCAGGTCGTCCGCGCGGTGTCGGTCTCGGACGCCTCGAACGCGTTCGCGGGGAGCTTCGTCGGGACGGTCGACTTCGGGGGCCTCGCCCCGCGCGTCGCGTCGGATACGGACGCGTTCGTGGTCCGGCGGAACGGCTCGATGCCCCTCTGGGACTTGTCGATGGGCGCGGTCGGGTCGACGCAATCGGCGACCGCGGTGGACATCTCCCCCAACGGGATCACCGTCGTCGGCGGGACGCACACGGGCGCATTCGACGTGCTCGGCCACGCCGTATCGTATCTCAGTGACAACAGCACGACGGATCTGTTCGTCCTCGCGATCGACGACTGAGGGGTGCCCCTCGGAGGGGCATCGAGCCGCTTTCCGCTGCCCCGGGGGCAGCCCCAAACGCGCCGATCCGAGCAGGAACACCGCGCCGTTCCGTCACGCTGGAGGCAGGGCGATCGGGGAGAACGCCCGAACGCGTTGCTCATCTTCCTCCGCATCGGATATAGGCCAGTCCGGGTATCGAGCACCTGCAGGGAGGGCACGGTGCGAGCCGCATGAAGCGCGCGGCACGCATCGTGGATTGAGCGACGGCTGCTCGAGCGCGGAGCGAAACGCGCAAGGAACTTTCAGAGAACGTGAGCCGCCGCGGGCGGGACGCACGTCATGGCGAGGAAGCGGAGGAACGAATGAAAAGTGTACTTAGAATGGCAGCCGCCACCCTGGTGGCGGGGCTCCTGTCGACCGCGATCGTCGGTTGCGGTAGCGCCAAGGTCGAGGTGAAGGCCGGTGGAACGACGGCGAAGAAGCACGTCGAGGGCACCGCGAAGAAGGGCCCGCCGCCGAAGCTCGAAGAGGACGCTGGCGTGAAGAAGGCCGTCGAGGAGAAGGTCCACGTCAAGGAGTACCAGAAGATCACCATCAAGGATAACGAGGTCGATCTGAACCCGGGCGTCGCGATCAACTTCCAGAGCGGCTCGGACAAGCTCACGGACGACTCGTACCCCGTCCTCTACGAAATCTGGTCCTTCCTCAGCGACAACCCGGACGTGAAGATCCGCGTCGAGGGCAACACGGACGCGACCGGGGACCGCAACCAGAACCAGGATCTCTCCTGGAACCGCGCGGGCCGCGTGTACGAGTTCTTCGTCGACGCGGGCATCGATCCGTCGCGCCTCGACCTCGCCGGCTGCGGCCAGGACAACCCCATCAGCTACGAGACGACCCCCGACGCGAACGCCATCAACCGCCGCGTCGACTTCATCATCATGAAGGACACGTCGATCGTTTGCGGCGGCGTCTACGACGCGCCCGCGGAAGGTGGAGAGTGATCGCCATGAAGACCAGCCTCATCCTCACGACCCTCGCCCTCGGCTCCGTCCTCGTCGCTTGCGGCGGCGGCGGTGGCGGCACGGCCAACACGCCCGCGAACGCGAACGCCAAGAGCGGCGAGACCGCGAAGAAGGCGGACGCGAAGCACCCCGAGAACAAGTCGCCCGAGTGGTGGCACTCCTCGGTGAAGATCAAGAACGCCTCGTCGTGGGCGATCCACCAGCTGTTCCTCACCCCGTTCGACTCGACCAGCTGGGGCGAGGATCAGCTCGGCGCGGACACCGTCAAGAGCGGCGAGTCGCTCGAGCTGCAAAAAATCGAGTGCGACACGTACGACATCAAGCTCGTCGACGAGCAGGGAGACACCTGCATCGTGCAGGACATCGACCTCTGCCTCCAGGACGCGTCTTGGACGCTCGACGACAAGGAGCTCGTGGGCTGCGAGGTCTCGACCGCTGTGGACGGTCACGCCGACCAGAAGCCTGCCGAGTGATCCGGGCTGCCTAGCGAGCCAGCGTCGAACACGGCGAGCCGACGAGCCCCTCTCCTCCATCCGAGGCGGGGGGCTCTGTCGTTGGTGCGGTTCGCGGGACCCGAGTTGTTCCGAGGGAGGAGCGGTGCCTCTGCGCATCGCGTGCCTCGCTTCGTGGTACGAGCGTTCGAATGCACGCTCGCTTCACCATCGACTGTGATCGCATCCCGCGCATGAGCGCCGCGTACTTGCGCGTCGCGGGGGACGAGTGCGCGTTCGTCGAGGCGCACACCGCGCACGCCGTGCCGCGGCTCCTCGCGGCGCTCGCCGAGCACGGCCGGCGGCCCGAGGACGTGCGCTGGGTGGTCGTCACGCACGCGCACCTCGATCACGCGGGCGGCGCGAGCGCGCTCCTCGCGGCCTGCCCCCGGGCGAAGCTCGTCGCGCACCCGAGCGCTGCGAAGAACCTGATCGAGCCGACGAAGCTCGTGGCGGGAGCGACGGAGGTCTACGGCGCGGACCGGTTCGCGGCGCTCTATGGGGCCGTGGACCCCATCCCCGCCGAGCGGGTCGTCGCCCTCGACGATGGCGCGACGTTCGAGCTCGGAGGCGCGACGCTCCGCGTGCACCACACCGCGGGGCACGCGTGGCACCCCTTCGTGGTCGACGACCCCGCGATCGACACGATCTTCACGGGTGACGCGTTCGGCCTGGTGTACCCGCTCCTCCAGCGCGCTGGACGCTTCGCGATCGCCTCGACGAGCCCCACGGGGTTCGACGCCGCGGAGGCGCGGAAGAGCCTCGAGCGGATCGTCGCGCTCGGGCGCGGCGCCGCGTGCCTCACGCATTTCGACGAGGTGCGAGATCTCCGCGAGGTCGCCGATCAGGTCGGCGCGTGGATCGACCGTTCGGAGCGCTGGAGGGACGAGGCCGTCGCGCGGAACGCCCCGCTCACCGAGGCGAAGACCGCCATCGAAGCGGAGCTCCGCGCCGCGCTCGCGGCGGACGCGGCGCGCCGAAGGCTCGACCTCTCGCGCGAAGACTGGGAGCTCCTCGCGACGGACGTCGACCTCAACGCACAGGGCCTCGCGTGGTCCGCGTCGCGCGTGCTCGCGGCTCGGTGAAGGATCTGCCCGGGCTCACGCCCCGCGCTTCGGCGCCTCGTCGAGCGAGAGGAGCGCCTCGAAGCCGTCGCTCCGCCCCGCGGGCGCTTTCGACAGGAGCGACGCGACCACGCTCCGGAGCGCGTCCGACGCGCCGTCCCCGAGGAGGGGCGCGGGAGCGGACACGTGGCAGTCCAGCACCGCCGCCGCCGACCCTTGGAACGGCGGGCGCCCCTCGACGAGCTCGAAGAGGACGCAGCCGAGCGCGTAGAGATCGATCGCGGCCGTCGGCGCGCTCCCCTCGATCTGCTCGGGGGCCATCGTCGCGGGCGTTCCGATGAGCTCACCCGTCGCGGTGAGCCCGGGCTCGCCGCGCACGCTCGCGAGCCCGAAATCGAGGAGCTTGGTGCGCGAGGGTCCCCCGTCGACCAGGAAGACGTTCTCCAGCTTGAGGTCGCGGTGGATGACGCCCTCGGTGTGTGCGGCGCGCAGCGCGCGCGCCACGTCGCGCCCGATGACCCAAGCGTCCGCGCGCACCGCGGAGGCGTCCGCGCGCGACGCCTCCCGGAGAGCCCCCCCTGCGAGCAGCTCCATCACGAGGTACGCCGCGCCATCGTCCGCCGTCCCCGCGCCGAAGATCCTCGCGACGCCAGGATGCGCGAGGCGGGCGACCGCGCGCGCCTCTCGGAGGAAGCGCTCACGCATCGCGGACTCCGCGCCGAACTTGGGGTCGAGGACCTTGAGCGCGACGCGCGCGCCGTCCGGCGCGCGGCTCCGATAGACCGTCGCGATCGCCCCCCGACCGATCTCCGCCTCCAACGAGAAGCCGGCGATCGCCGTCCGCTGATCTTCGATGACGCGCACGCGACCGCCGTCGAAGGGGCACGTGTCCCCCCGGAGGAGGAGCCGCATGTCTCACACGCTCGCTTCGGCATCCGCGCGAGTCGCAGTCGGCGGCGGGCGTCGCCGCCACGCTCGGATCGGGCGAGCAAGAGAACGCGCTACGCTCGTCGCATGCGCTCCCGGCTCGCCGCCGCCGCCGCGACCCTCGCCGTCACGGCGGGCTCCGCGTGCGAAGCGCCGACCGCGCCGACCGCGCCGAGGGATCCGCTCGGCGACGTCGCGCGGATGTCGACCCACGCGGTGGCCCGGAGCTTCGCCCTCTTCGATGGGGCGCGCGTGGCGGTCGCGCGAGAACACCTCAGCGACGTGCTGCTCGCGAGCGTCGAGCCGGGCGCCGCGGCCCTCGACGTCGCGGTCGACGTGGGGATCGGCCCCCGCAGCGTCGCGACGTGCACGCGGGGCGCCGAGCGCGTGATCGTCACCGCCGACACGACGGGCTCGTCGTTGACCGTCTTGTCGGATCGAAGCGGCGCGTTCGCGCTCGCCGCGACGCTCGCCTGGCCGGGCATTCCCCGATCCGTCCGGTGCCTCGACGCACCCGCCGGGGGAGACGTCACGCTCGTCGTCGCGGAGGGCGTCGGCGAGGAGGACGGGCGTGTCGTGGTCCTCACAGTCGCGCCCGACGGGAGCTTCGCGGAGCGCGCGGCGCGCGCCGATCCGGGCGTCAGCGTCGCAGAGCCCCTCGCCCTCCTCGCCGATGGGACGATCGAGATCGCGGCGATCGAGACGCGCTACGGGACGGTGTCGACGTTCGAGGCCGGCGGGCGCGACGACGCGACGCGTGTCTTCGCGCCGTGCGCCGACCCGAGCAGCGCGGCGCTCGCCGACATCGATGGAATCGATCCGCTCGACCTCGTGGTCGCCTGCCATGACGGCACCCTCGCGATCATCACGGATCGAACCGCACCCTCGCCGAAGGTGCGCCCGATCCCCGTTGGCGGTGACTTTTACGCGCTCGTCGCGCTCGATCTGAACGCCGACGGCCGAGCCGATCTCGCGATGGCGGACGAGGCGAACCACCGCGCGGTCGTCCTCATGGGACTCGGCGGCGGCGCGTTCGCCGAACCTTCCCCTCACCCCGTCCCGCGGGGCCCCGTCGATCTCCACGCGGGGGACCTCGACGCCGATGGCGATCCGGA
The DNA here is from genome assembly GCA_046351395.1 of Polyangiaceae bacterium. GTDB lineage: Bacteria > Myxococcota_A > Polyangia > Polyangiales > Polyangiaceae > CAYYKK01. The sequence continues at coordinate 74,555 of JAXLYP010000007.1, read as the reverse complement.
TCTCGTCGTGCTCTCCTACGAGGAGCCTTCGCTCGGGTGGCTGCTGAACGACACACGGCCCTGAGCGTCTTTCGGGAGATCCTTCCATGCGTCGACGCGCCGCGCACCTCGCTCTAATGCTGCTCTTCGGCTTTGCGGCCTCCTGCGACGACGGCGGCGCGGGCACCGGCGGAACGTCGAGCAGCGCCAACAACGGAACCGGGACCACGATGGCGTCCACCACGGGGAACGGGACCACGGGGAGCGGAACGTCGAGCTCGAGCGGGGGCGGCTGCACGGTCCCGCTCCCGGGGACCGTCGAGGGCGGCGACTGGACGGACGCGGAGCCGAACGACGACGCCTGCCACGCGACGCCGGTAGGCATCTTGTCGGGCCCCGTGTGGGCGGGCTTCGCGGATCCGATCACGACGATCAACTCGAACACGGACAAAGACTTCTTCGTGTTCAAGACGTCCGACGCGGCGTCGCTCGCGAACGTGAACGTCCTGCTCTGCTCCTCGGGGACGTTCAACCTCCTCGATCTGTATCTCTACGGCGTGGAGGCCGACGGGACGCTCGGCCCCGAAATCAAGAAGGCGGACAGCACGCAGCCCGGCTGCGAGACGATCGTCGCGATGGGCGAAGGCCCGACGGACCTCCAACCCAACACGACGTACGTGCTCGAAGTGCGCGCGGCTCCCGGCCTCGTCTTGCCCAAGCCGAGCGACGGCTTCTACAGCGCTTGATGAGCGCACGGTCGCCCGGTCGGGCGACGAAGAACCACCCGAGAGGGCGCACGGAGCGCGCGCGCTCACGTCGGCTCGTCGGAGGACGGCGCCTCGCGTGCGCGCGAAGGGGACGCGCTCACCGAGGGGCGAGCTGCACCTTGAGCTTGTAGCTCCCGGTCTTGGTCGCGCCGGCTCCCGCGACGCCGATGAAGACGTTGTACGGGTTGTTGATCGCGATGAGCTTCACCGACTCGCTCGATCCGGGGTTGTGATCGTGAGACTGGTCGTAGCCCGCCTCGCACGCCACGGCGCTCTTCACGTTCGGAGGGATGCTCGTCGTGTCGGTGCTGCTCACGGTGTACGCGTAGAGCGACACGTCGAGCGTGGGATCGAGGGGCTCCACGGTCACGGTCATCTCGGAGTTCTTCGGGAGCGCCGCTCGGTACACGTTGTGGTTGCCGTTGAAGTTCAGGTTCTCGGTGGCCGGGAAGCACGCGACGGAGCTGTTCGCCGCCCACGCGAGATCGATCACGCCCCCCGTGTCGAGCTTGCCGCTCGTGGTGATCGTCTTGCCGCTCTCCGCCGTGATGATCGTCGGCGTGAGGCTCGCCGACGTCACGCTCGTCCCGCTCGTGAGCTCGACCTTGAGCGTGAAGCCGCCCGTCTTCACGCCTTTGGCGCCGGCGACGCCGATGACGACGTTGTACGGGTTCGTGGCCGCGTTGAGCGTGACGGTCTCGCTCGCGCCGGGGTTGTGGTCGTTCTGCGCGTCGTATCCCGCCTCGCAGCTCGTGACGCTCGTGACGTTCGGGGGGATCGCGTCGTACGTCGTGGAGCCGACGGTGTACGCGTAGACGGACAGATCCGTGTTCGGATCGTCCGGGACCAGCCGTGATCTTCATCACGGATTGCTTCGGTGTCGAGTCCCAAAGAGGGCGTGTTTGCCGCGGAAGTTGTCGTTCTCGGTCGCCGGAAGCAGGCGACGCCGCTCTTCGCGGCCCACGCGAGATCGACGACGGCGCCGTCCTCGAGCTTGCCCCTTCACGGAGACGGTCTTGCCGGCGCTGGAGGTGACGGCGGTGACGTTCGTGGGCCAGTTGCCGCCCTCCGCGGTGGTCGTGGTCAGCACAGCCAGGCCCGAGACGAGGCGATGGAACCCAACGCGAAGAATCGAGGGAAGTCTCTTCCTTGCCGCCGCCAGGCCATCGGCGGTGCCAGCGCCCACCCATGGGATTTCGCGGCCGTGCCGCGCAGATCATCCCCTGAACGCTACGATCGACGACGGCCGTCGTGCCGAGCGAGGTCGGGGATGAACCCGTTCCGGATCGAGCACGACGAGCACGTCGCGACGCTGTGGCTCTCCAACCCCGAGCGCCGGAACCGCGGTGGGCCCCGAGTTCTGGAGGGACCTGCCGGCGCGCGCGTGGCGCTCGACGCGGATCCGAAGGTCACGCGGTCGTCGTCGCGGGCCGCGGCCTCACTTCTCGACGGGCCTCGATCTGTTGCAGGATAGGGCGCCGATCATGATCAGCCCATCTCACGGGAGGTTTGGCCGCGGAGCGGCGCTCGCTCCTCGCGAAGATCCGCTCGGTGGAGCGGGCTCGGCGCGATCGCCGACAGCAACAAGCCGTTCGTCGCCGTCCTGCATGAAGGTACGCGATCGGGGCGCGCTCGATCTGCGCGGCCGCGTGCGACGTGCAGGTCGCGAGCGCCACCCTGAAGTGCGGCGTCGAGACGCCTTCATCGCGATGGTGGCCGACATGGGGTCGCTGCAGCGCCTCCAGGGGCATCATCGGGCGCGGGCACCTCTCCGAGAGCTCGCGGTACCGCGGCAAGGACATCGACGCGGCGCAGGCCGTGCGCATCGGCCTCGTGAACGGCGTGTACCCGTCCGACGAGGAGGCGCTCGAGGCCGGGCGAGCGCTCGCGCGCGATATCGCGCAGAACTCCCCGCTCACGGTGCAGGGCACGAAGGGGAGGTCCCCTTACCCGGGTCGGCGCGCTTCATGGCGAGGCCGCCGCGCTCGAAGTACACCACGGCGTGGAACGCGGCGATGCTCGCGGCCGCGCCGATCTCCGCGAGCGATGACCGCGTTCATGAAGCGCCCGCCGGTGTTCAAGGGCAAGGTAAACGGCGTCCCTTCCGTCGGTGCCGGCGGAGCGTGGGATGCGGGGATGGCGAGTTCGGCGTGGATCAGGGTGTGCGGTGTGGTCGGGGTGTTCGTGGGCGTGGGTTGCGGGGGCGCGCAGACCGAAGCAACCGATCACGGCACGTCCGGCCCGTCCTCGAGCGTGAGCGCACCGTCGACGACCCAGGGGACGCCGGAGCCCACGAGCTCCGCGGCTCCCGCGAGCTCCTCGAGCTGTGTCGAGCAGTGCTTCCAGTCGCGCCAGATGCAGGCGATCGCGGTCGAGCAGATCCGCAAAAACTGCGAAGAGGAGTGCAAGGCCAAGTAGGCGCGCACGGCGCTTTGGCCGTTCGACCGAGGGGGCTGAGGTCGACGGCGCGCCGATGAGGCTTGCGCGAGCTCTTCGAGATTTATAGAAGTACGGGCGTGCTGGAGCAGGACGGGGTCGGGGCGATTGTCTAGCGGCGTGGATCTCCCGCGCAGGCTGGCGGCGGAGGCCCTCGGCACTGCGTTCCTCCTCGCGACGGTCATCGGCTCGGGCATCATGGGCGACCGGCTGTCGGGCGGGAACGTCGCGATCGCTCTGCTCGCGAACACCGTCGCGACGGGCGCGGGTCTGGTCGCGCTCATTCTGACCTTCGGCCCGATCTCGGGCGCGCACTTCAACCCCGCCGTCACGCTCGCCGAGGCGGGGTTGGGCGGCCTTCGGTGGCGTGAGGTCCCGGCGTATGTGCTCGCTCAAACGCTCGGCGCGTTCGCGGGCGTGGCCGTCGCGCACGGGATGTTCGGCGAGCCGGTGTTCGCGGCGTCGACGCACGTACGCGCAGGCCTCGGACAACTCCTCGGCGAGTTCGTGGCGACGTTCGGCCTGCTGTGCGTCATCTGGGGGTGCGCGCGCCGGCGCCCGAGCGCGATCCCGTTCGCGGTCGGGGCCTACATCACAGCGGCCTATTGGTTCACGTCGTCGACCTCCTTCGCGAACCCAGCCGTGACGCTCGCGCGAGGCTTCAGCGAGACCTTCGCCGGAATCCGACCCGCGGACATCCCCGGCTTCGTCCTCACGCAGTTGCTCGGCGCGGCCTTGGCGACGGCGACATTCCGCTGGCTCGCGCCCCCGCTCGGCAGGAGCACGAAGCCCATCGACCCGGAGTCCTCGCCGTGAGGTGCGCGGAGGAACCGCGCCTGGATCGGGCGCCTTCGGCGCGCTCATCTCGGAGGTGCGCGGAGGAACCGCGCCTGGATCGGGCGCCTTCGGCGCGCTCATCTCGGAGGTGCGCGGAGGAACCGCGCCCGGATCGGGCGCCTTCGGCGCGCTCATCTCGGAGGTGCGCGGAGGAACCGCGCCCTGATCGGGCGCCTTCGGCGCGCTCATCTCGGAGGTGCGCAGAGGAACCGCGCCCTGATCGTGCGCCTTCGGCGCGCTCATCTCCAGCGCGCGCGGAGGAACCACGGTCGAAAGGAGCGCATTCTTGAAGAGGGTGATCTTTGCGTGCGTGCACAATGCAGGGCGCTCGCAGATGGCTGCGGCGTGGTTCAATGCGCTCGCCGATCCATCGAGGGCGAAGGCGATGTCTGCCGGTACCGCTCCGGGCAGCCGCGTGCACCCGGAGGTCGTGGAGGTGATGCGAGAGGTGGGCGTCGATCTCGCCTCCGCCCAACCGACGCTCCTCACGGACGAGGCTGCGCGAGGCGCGGATTGGCTCATCACGATGGGCTGCGGTGAGGCTTGCCCCGCCGTCACGGGCGTGAAGCGGGACGATTGGCCGCTCGAGGATCCGAAGGGGCGCCCCGTCGAGCGGGTGCGCGAGATCCGCGAGGAGATCCGCGCGCGCGTGGCGGCGCTCCTCGCGCGTGAGGGCTGGGCTCGGTCCTGACCGCGGCGGACCAGAGGTCGGGTGCGGCGCGTCGTCGTCGCGCCGGAGTCACTTCACGGCGAACGCGATCACGACGACGAGGAGCGCGGCGACGACGAACGCCGCGACCATCCACGCGATGGGGAGCTTCCCACGCTCACTGCCTTGCGTCCCACGCGCCGGCGTCGGCTCGGTGTTCTTCGTGAGCGGCTTCGCCTCGGGTACCGGCGCGCTCGGAGCAGCCGCGATCGGAGCCGCCACGGTCTTCGCGTCCTCCGGCGCGCTCTCGTCGGGCGCGGACGCGCGAGATCCCTCGGGGCGATGCACCGGCCCTCGCGCCGTCGTCACCTCGTGCGGGTTCTTCGACTCGTCGTCGTCGATGCGCGCCTGCTCCATGGCGTAGGACACGAGCGGTCCGCTCGACGCCGGCGTCGGGACGAGCGCGGACGCGATCGTCGCTTGTTCTTCCGCCTCCGAGTCGGGCGCGGCCTCGTCCGACCAGAGCACCGGGAGGTTCCCGATCATCGGGGTCTTCTCGCCCGGGTTGCTCGCCCGCATCGCGGGGACCGGTGGGGTCTTCGGGATCGCGACGACCTTCGGTCCCTTCGCGCCGGCCTGCCGCTGCGCCGCGAGCCGGTCGCGGCGGCGCGTGGCCGAGTTGCTGCTCGAGTCTCCCGCGTCGTCGTCTCGCGTCGCGCGCGCCATCGCCTCCGACCAGAGCGGCGCGACGACGGTCGAGCCATCCTCCTCGTCCTCTTCGCCGTGGAGCTCGCGCTCGAGGCGGCCGCGCATCGATCCGGCGGCGGTCGGGATGTCCATCGCAATAGGGGTCTTCTCGTCGGCGCTCGACGCGGGGCGGGCCATCGCCCGACCCGCGGGCGATTTCTCCGTGCCGCCGTACGGCTTCGTCGTGCTGCCCGCGGGCCTCACCCTCGCAGCCGGCGAGCCTGCTGCGGCCTCCGCCGGCGCCTTCAGCACGGCGACCGCGGGTGTCACCGCGCCCTTCGGCTTCGGCTTCTCTCCGGGCGCTCCGGTGCCGGGCATCGTGCTCGCCATCGGCTTCGTGTTCGGCCGCGGCCCCGGCTTGGCGAGGGGAATCTGCGCCGCTGGCACGCGCGCCATCGGCGTCTTGTCGTCCGCCTTCACGTCGAACGCAGCGAGCGGCTCGACGATCGTCGCGTCGCTCTCGGAGTCGTCGTCCTCCGCGTCGAGCGACGCGCCCGCGGGTCTGATCTCGTCGCCGAGGAAGCCGAAGCGCGCCGTCGCGGGGGAGGCTTCCCCGCGCTGCTCGACGCGCGGCAGGGTGTGCTGCTGCGGCGCCGCCTTCTTCGCGGCGCCGCCGAGGCCGAGCCCGATCTGCGTGTGGGACGTGGGGCCGTCCATCGACGCGACCAGATCCGCGAGGAGGACGCGTCCGCGCTCGACCTCCGCGGCGGCGCGCAGCTCTTCGACGAACGCGATCGGCGTGGTCACGCCGTCTCCCTTCGCGGCCCGGCCCAGCAGCGCGACGGTCTTCGAGGATTTGTCCCCCGACGCGAGCTCGAGCAGCAGCGCCGCGAGCGCCTGGAGATCGGTCGCGACCTTCGCCGGCGGGTCCACCGCTTCGCCGCGGCGAAGCGCGCCGCAGACGACGGGATCGTCGCAGCCGCGATCCACGGGTCGAGGAACGCGGAGTCGACGCGCGCACGTCCCTGCGGATCGATCTGGACCGAATCCAGGTCGAGCGCGTCGTGGACGAGCCCCTTGCCGAGGTGGGCGTTCCGCTCCAGGCCGAGCGCGACCCCTCGCCGATCGCGGCGAGGATCAGGGCGCGCTCGGCGGACGCCTCCGAGTTCGACATGCCAGCGAGCGGATCGAGGACCGGCCGAGGGGGACGCCGTCGCTGATCACGCTCGCGCCGTAGACGTGATCGCCGAACGAGCCGGCGTCCACGAACGGCACGACGTTGTCGCTCTTCAGCTGGAGACAGGCGACGAACGAGTCGGTGAGCGTGGTGCGCGTCTTCGTCCGGGACGCGCGCGACGTACAGCGCGCGACGCACGTCGTCCCCCGGCGCTCGGCCTCACAGCGCAGGCGGACGCCCGAGGCAGCCGACGGGACACCGTCTCGGCGCGCGACGAACGCGGACTCGGCGATGCGCCGGACCACGCGGTACCTCCCGATTCGATCGACGTTCGCCAACCCGCTTCCTCTCTCCCTCTCGAGGCCCCCGAGCCCCGCGCTCCCCCGCCGGAGAGGGAGCGCCTCTCGCACCGTACTAGAGCGCCCGGGCGCTTTCGAAGAATGCTTCGATCTCCGTGCGGCGCGCCTCGGCGTCCGCGCGGCCGAGCTCGATCAGGACGCGCGCGAACGCGCCGTCGAACAAGAGGTAGCTCGCGAGGTCCGCCTCGCTCGCCTCACCGACGTCGAGCAGAGACAGCAGGCGCCGGAGCGACGGGCCGCTCTTCAGGCGGCTCGATCGCAGGTACCCGGCCGCGAGGCTGCCGATGTCCTCGGTCGGGCGGATCACCAGGCGCTCGACCTTCCGCATCGGAGAGAGACCGAGGCGATCGGTGTGCGGGCGGATCGCCTCCACGAACCCCGAGCCGTAGGCGGCGGTGCCGGCGTCGATGAGCGCGTTGACCCGCTCGAGCACCTCGAAGTCGTTCGAGACGTGGTCGAGGAGGAACGCGTTCAGGATCTTGCCGATGATGAACGCGACGTTCGGCGCCCGCTCACTCGCCTTCTGCGGCACGACGCGGAGCTCGCGCGAGAGACCAATCGCGAGCACGTGCGTCGCGCCGAGGCCGAGCGCGGGCGCGATCGGCGTGTTCTGCCGGACGCCTCCGTCCATGAAGAGCTCGGACCCGATCCGAACCTGCGGGAACAGGATCGGGATCGCGGCCGACGCGAGTGCGTGGTGCGGTCCGATCCGCGTCGTGCGGATCACCGTGCGCGGGGGCGCGCGCACCGGGAGGGGGACGTCCCCGCGGGACTGCATGAAGAGCACCGTCGTCCCCGAGGCGACCTCCGTGGTCGACACGCTCAGCGCAGAGAAGTGCCCCGCTCGAAGGCTCCGGGTGATGCTCCGCCACGGGATCTCGCGCTCCACGAGGCGCGTCATCGGCGAGACGTCGAACACCCCGACGGTCTCCTTCCCGCCACCGAGCACGAGCCGGGGCAGCGACGTCATCTGCCGGAACCCGAAGCCGAGCACCTCGCCGATATCGATCTCGGTCCAGAGGTTCGACAGGCGCCGGACCGCGAGGCTCGGATCGGACGCGTGGGCCGCCATGAAGCAGCCGTTGATCGCGCCGACGCTGGTCCCGAGGATGAAGTCGAAATGCGCGAACGGGCGCGAGCGCGTGCCGCGCGCGTCCGAATAGGCCGCGCGCGGGAGGCGACCGAGGTGATCGAGGATGTACGAGAGGACACCGACCTCGTACGCGCCGCGGGCGCCGCCCCCCGACAGGATCAGCGCCGTCCGCGCCGGGCCGTGGCTCTCCCGGAGGCTGTCCGGAAAGTCCGACGGGCGCCGCGCGGTCGAGACCGGCGGCGGGGTCGGCGAGTCGAACGAGGGCGGGACCGAGTCGAAGGGTCTCCTCCTGGTCGACCGCCCTCCGGCGGTGGGCGGACGGACTCCGCCGCTGGGCTCTTCACGGGATCGCTCAGGCCCTCGCGCGCGCGGCGCGACCTCGGACTCCCGCGCACGCGGCGGCTTCGACGCGATCTCGATGGCCTGCATCTCGCTCGTCCCCGGGACTGCGTCGAGGAGAGAGCCCGCCGAGGGCGCAGACGATCCGCGGCGCGACACGTCGCCCGCGCTGACGAGGATCGCATCCACGATCGGCCGACAATAGAAGAGGCGCTTGAGGCGTTCGTCGCGGATGTGGGAGGCGACCTTCCGGATGTGGCGCGCCGCGCGCTGGTACGCGTCCTCCGCGGACACCGGCGCCGCGCGCGCCAGCGCTTCGCACGCGAGCGCGCGCACCTCGACGCCGTACTCGCTCGTGCCGATGCTCTCGACCGCGCCGAGCGCGGTCCGCGCGAGCAGCGCACCCGTGTGGTGCTCGCCCGCGTCGACGCGCGCGGCCGCCTCGATGGCCGTCGCGTAGACGTGGAACGAGATGAGCGCCTGAGACTCGGCGGCCTGTCGCGCGTCCGCCGCGTACACGATGGCGCTCTGCACGTCCCCGCTCGTGCGCGCGAGCAAGGCGCGCAGGATCCGCTCGTGGATCAGGTCGTAGACGCTCCCGTCACCGCGACGAGCGCGCCCGCGTCGAGGCGGTAGGTGTGCGCCGCGTCCAGATCGCCGGCGTCGAGGAGGATCTCGGAGGTGCAGAGCAGGGTGTCGGCGCGCGAGTCCTGATCCGCGAACCGCTCGTGGGCCTCGCGCGCGCGCCGCATGAACGAGAGCGCGCGGGAGGTGTCCCCGAGGCGGGCATAGGCCTGGCCTATGTTGCTCAGGTTCTTCGCGATCTGGAACCGCCCGCCGATCGAGAGATCGATCCGGATCGCCTCGAGGCAGAGCGTCACCGTGTCCTGGAAGCGCTCCGACACGAACATCGCGAACGCGAGCGCCGTGAACCCGCGCGCCTCGCTGCGGCGCGCACCCGCCGCGCGAAACACGCTGACGGCCTCGGCGTAGACGGCGATCGCTTCGGGGACGCGGCCCACGTACCGGAGGAGGATGCCCTTCGCGCGCAGCACCTCGGCGCGCGCGCGCGGGTGCAGCTTGCCCCCGTCGCTCACCTCGAGCGCGCGGTCGCACGCGGCGATCGCGCCCTGCGTGTCACCGAGGCCGCGGAGGATCTCGGAGAGGAGCGTGAGCGCCTCGACCTCGATGGCCGCGTTCCGCGCGAAGCGGCCGATCTCCGCGGCGCGCTGTGCAATCGGCAGCCCGCGCGCGAGGACGCCCTCGTCGAGCTCGAGCCGCGCGGTGCGCATCATCGCGATCGCGGCCCATTTCGCGTAGCCCACGTGGCGCGCGAGCTTGCGCATCGCGACGAGGTGGTAGCGGCGCTCGCGCCGCCTGCCGAGGTGCCGGTAGAGCGCCTCGAGCGCCTCGTGCGCGATGAGGCGGCGCGGATCGTTCGAGGGAAGCAGCGAGAGCGCGCGGAGGTGGTAGCGCTGCGCGAGCTGAGACTGGTTCGCCGTGCGCGCCGCGGTCGCGGCCTCGAGGTAGAGCTCAGCCGCGTGGTTCGGGGCCTCGCCGCGCGCGAGGTGGCGCGCGACGATCGCGGCCGAGAGGCCTTGCGCGAGCGGGGTCGTCGCGAGGTGCTCGCCGAGGAGGCGGTGCATCCGCGATCGGTTCGCGAGATCGAGCGCGTTGTACGCGACGTCGCGCGCGAGCGGGTGCCGGAAGTCGACGACTCCCGCCTTGCGGTCGCAGAGCCCGCGCGCGCAGAGCCGCGTAATCGCCTCGTCGTCGTCGAGGTGGGTGAGCGAGAGGATGTCCCCCTCGAGGAGCGGGCCGCCCGCGACCGCGAGCCAATCGACGACGTCGTGCTCCGCGGAGGGAAGCTCTCGTATGCGATCGCCGATGAGCTGCTCGAGCGTCGATGGGAGCGCCTCCGCCTTGTCCCCGAACGCCTGCTCGTTGCGCTTGAGGGCGTGGTTGCCGTCCCCGAGCTCGACGATCTCGAGCGTGCCGCGCTCGAGGAGCGCGTCGATCATCTCGAGCAGGAAGAACGGGTTCCCGCCGACGCGCGGCAGGAGCTCCGCGCACACGGACGCGACGCCCTCGCGCACTCCGAGGCGCGCCTCCACGAGGCGCACCTGCTCCTCCGCCGTGAGGCCGCGGAGCTCGATGCGGACCAGGCTCTCGATGAACGGCTGCGCGCGCTCCTCCGGTCGCGTCAGGAGGAGCACGAGGATCGGCAGACGCTCCTCGCGGCGGAGGAGCTCCTGCACGAGCTCGAGGCTCGTCCGATCCGCCCACTGCAACCCGTCCACGACGATGACGAGCGGCTGCTCGAGCGCGAGCGCGCCGAGGAGGAAGCGGACGGCGACGAACAGAAGATCGCGTTTGTAGTTACCTTGCTCCTCGTCGACCGCCTCCTCGCCTTGCTTGCCTGTCGCGACCTCGCTGAGGCGCGTGATGAGACGGTCCCCGAGGTTCGAGCGCGCGATGACGGGCGCGAGGATCCCGCGGAAGACCGCCGCGGCCTCCTCGATCGAGTGGTCGATGCCGACGCCGGTCGACTCGCGGAGGAGATCGCAGAGGGTCGCGAGGGGCATCTCGCTCTTCACGGGCGAGCACTCGATGGAGAGGACGCGCGCGTCCCTCGGGATCTCGGAGAGGAACGTCGCGACGAGGGCGGTCTTGCCGATCCCGAGCTCGCCCACGACCGCGCGAGCGACGAGCTTGCCGCGGCCCGCTTGCCCCCTCGGCCCGTCGCTCCCGGAGCCGAGCGGCGGCAGCGATCCGCGCTCGCCGAGCGGGGCCACGCTCGCGGCGCTGGGCGCTGCGGGCAGCAGCGACGGGATGGGCGGCGGCGCGTGCGAGATCTGCGGCAGCGGCGGCTGCGCGAAGCTCAAGGGCGCCGGGAGGCGGAGGTCGAGCCGGGGCGAAGCGTCCCCGGGCGCGCTGCCGCTCGCGCGCGGGACGGAGCCCGTCTGCGCGAGGTGCGCTTGCAGCGAAGCCGCCATCTGCGCGAGGTCCCCCTTCGCGGGCCCGGAGGAAGGCGCGATCGAGCTCTGGGGCTGGGAGAGCGCGGCGACGGCGCGGTGATAGGCGGCGTGGAGGTCGGCCTTCTCGGCGTCCCGGCCGACGAGATCGTTCGGAGCGAGCGCGCTCTCCGCGGCGCGCTCGTCGCGCGTGAGGGGGCGGATGAGCTGGTAGATCCGCATGTTCCGCGGCACCTCCCGGCTCTCTCCGCTCTCGAGCGCGAGCGGCGGCGCGTCCCCCCAGCGGAAGTCGCGACGCACGAGTCGGTAGAGCCCCCCCGCGACCCACGTCTTGCCGCGAGGCGTGGCCTTGCAAGTGCGCTCGGCGAGGAACGATCCGGGCTCTTCGAGACGCTGGAGCACGAGGTGGCCCTGCTCGTCACGCTCCCCCGTGGCGATGCCGCGAACGATGCCCATCGCGGCGGCGAGGAGGATCGGGAGATCCTCGCTCGAGCCCGCGATCGCCTCGTGCACGTCGATCGCGAGGGACGCCGCGTCGAACGGCGCGCGCGAGGGGTTGCCGATGAGGCCGACGATCGCGGTGCCCCCGAGGAGCGCGGGGCCGGTCGCGCCCCCGGGTGCCCCGCCGAGCTCGCCCATGCGCCACTGGAACTTGGAGCCGCGTTTGTACGCGATGTGATCGAGCGTCGTGCGGATCTGCTCGGATACGCGGCGCACGGCGGCGGGGCCGAGGCGAGACGCGAGCTCGTCGAGGCCCTCGATCCGCATCTCGATGACCGCGACGTGGCGCACCTCGCGGGCGCGCCGGAGCGCCGTCGAGATCTTCTCCACCTTCCCGCCCGCGCTCGTGCGCGCCTGCGGAGCCGCGGCTTGCGTGAGCTGGACCGCCTCGTCGGCGGGGACATCGACTTCGACGAGCGCGTCCTTGCCGAGGAGCGCGACGAGGACGCCCTCGACGGTGGAGTTGTCGACGAGCTCCGCTTGGCGACGAGCGCGCGTACGATCGCGCCCGACATGTCGCGCGCGCTCTGGAACCGGTCCTTCGCGTCGAACGAGAGGGCGCGCGTCGCGATCGCCTCGAGCCCTCTCGGGATCTCCGGGATCGGTCGCCGCGAGCGGCGCGATCTCGCTCTTGCGCACCGCCTGGAGGAGCGTATCGACGGGCTTATCCTTCCTGCCTGGTGCATGGCGAGCGGAGGGTGAGCATCCGTGGTAGATGACGCCTATGGAAGATGTCGCTCCGGCGATCCACCTTCGCCGCGCGCCTGCTCGGGCGACATGTACCCGAACTTCCTTGAGGACGCCCGGCTCCTCGCGGAACAGGTTCGCCGCGGTGATGCCGAAATCGGCGATCTTCGCCGATTTTTCCCCATCGAGACGATACGATGTTCTGCGGCGACACGTCGCGGTGTGCACGATCGCGAGCGGCGCCTCAGCTCGTCGCGCCGCTCGTGCGCGTAGTGCAGGCCTCTTCGCCGCCTCGCTGAGGATGAACGCCGCGACGAGCAGATCTTCGCGCCCTTCTGGCGCGCGGAGGTCATCAGCTTGCCGAGGTCGAAGCCCTCGACGTACTCCATGGAGAGCAGCAGGCCCTCGTCCCCGTGATCGGAGAACTCGTAGACCTGCACGATGTTCGGGTGGTTGAGGCGGGTCGCGAGGTGCGCCTCCTCCACGAACATCGTGCGGAACTTCCGGCTCGACGCGTGCGCCGGGAGGATGCGCTTGACGACGAGGAGCTTGAACGTCCCCTCGGCGCCGCGCTTCTTCGCGAGGAACACCTCCGCCATCCCACCGGCGCCGAGGCGACGAAGGATCTCGAAGCTCGCGAGCTGCGGCGGGTGTGTGAGGAGCGGCCCGCCCTCCGCGCCGCTCATGGGCCCTCTCGGTCGATCTGGGGGCCCCTTGCCGGGCGAGTCGGACATCAGGTGCGCCTCGAGTGCTCCGCGCCCTGCGCGGGCTGGGGCTGACCTCGACCGAGCGCAGCGAGCCACCCCTCGACCCTCGTGCCCGCGGGCTTCGGCCACCCCATCGCGCGGAAGCGCTCGAGGAGCTGGGTCGTGTGATCGCCCGTGCGGAGCGGGTCCTTGAACGCCGCGCGCGCGGCGTCGAGCTCGCGCGCGGCGTCTTGGAAGCGGCCCTCGTGGTAGGCGAGCCACGCGCGCGTCAGGTGCCGGTGCTGTTTGGGCTCCGCCTCCACGAGCGCGACCGCCTCGCAGGCGATGATCTCGGTGCGCGCGGTGTCATCGTCACCGCGCGCCAGCGCGAGCTGCGCGAGGATGAGCTTCGTCTCGACCTGTCCCCAAGGGTCTGCGAGCCGGTCGAAGAGCTGCTCCGCGCTGCGCGCGTGCTGCTCGGCTTGCTCGAGCGAGCCGCCCCGCTGCGGCGCGTTCGCGGGGCGCGCGTCGCGCGGTTGCATCGCGAGCGTGGGGCGCGTGTCCGCGTCGTCGCCGCCCGGCGCCGCGGCCCACGATCCCTTGGGGTTGCCCGCGCGGTCCGGCTCGGGCGCGCGCGCGGTGAGGCCGCGATCGGCCGCGAACGCCGCGTCGAACTCGACCATGGCCAGCAGACGCTCGCACGCCGCCTCGCCGCGCGGCGTCGCGAGGTCGCGGAAGCTCTGCCGCGCGGCGTGCGCGGTCTCACGGGCGCGGTCGAACGCCCCCTCCCGGTGATCGGTGTGCGCAAGCCCGACGTCGCACTGGCTCATCCCGAGGCGGTACCCAATCGATTCGAACTCGCTCCGCGCCGTGAGCAGCATGTCGCGCACGTCCGCCGCGGAGCCCGCCGCCTGATCGATCAAGTAGAGGACGACGAGCGCCTGCGCGTGCCCGAGGCGATCGGACACGCGCGCGAAGCGCTGCGTCGCGCTCACGAGGATGTTCCGCGCGCGCGCGTGATCGCCGAGCAGGTAGTCGATCTCGCCGAGCGTGACCTCGCACTGCGCGGCGCCGTGATCGTCCCGCAGCTCCTCGAACATCGCGAGGCCGCGCGCGGTGAGGCGCCGCCCGAGCGCGGGCGATCCCTGGTCGGAGGCGATGTGCCCGAGCAAGCGCAAGCAGGTCGCCTCGCTGCGGCGGTCCCCGAGATCCTGGAACATCTGCCGCGCGAGCTCGGCGTCGCGCCGCGCGTCGTCGAGGCGGCCGGCGTGCCGCAGCGCCTCGCCGCGCCAGAGGTGCTGCACCGCCGCCGCGCGGCCCTCGAGGCGACCGTCGAGGAGCGCGAGATCCCGAAGGATCGCCGCGGTGTCGCGCGATCGTCCCCAGTTCTCCGCGATGAAGCCGTGGAGGAGCTCGGACGCCGCGCCGATGTCGTTCGCGCGGAGGAGGTTCACGACGCGGTGACGCATGATGCGCCTCGTGCGCGCCGAAGGGTGGCGAGCCAGCGCGTCCGCCGCGGCGCGGAACATCACGGCGGCGTCGCGCTGCGCGAAGAGGCGCGTGAGCAGGTACTCCTGGAGGAGCGCGTGCGGCCACCGCAGGCGATCCCCGCCCGAGCCGAGGAGAATCTGTGCGCGCTTGAGCGCGGAGACCGCGCGCGTGGGGTCGATCCCGAGCTTCTCGTACTGCGCGCGCAGCACGTCCCGCCGAATGTCGCCGCCGAGCGCCGCCGCCGCGAGCGCCGCGGGCCGGAACTCCTCGGGCAGGGAGCTGATCCTCTCCTCCCAGAGATCCGCGGTCGTCCCCGCGCGGGCCGCGAGGGATGCGCGAGGCACGACGTACCGGCCCTCGTGGAGCTCGAGGTGCCCGCCCATCGCCCATGCGTGCACGAGCTGAAGGGCGAAGAGCGGGTTGCCCTTGCTCCGCGCTGCCGCCTCCACGACCGCGGCGTCGTCGAGCGGGAGCGCTTCGCGGAGGAGCGTGTGCGTCTGCGTGACGTCCAGCGGGGAGAGGTCGAAGCGCACGCCGTCGTTCGCCTCGATGAACCGCTCGAGCCGCTCGAGCCCCCCGGGCTCGGCCTCGAACGCCTCGTTCCGGACCGTGGCCACGACGAGCACGCCGAGCTCGGCCTCCGCGAGCAGGCGCGTGATGTTGTCGTACGTGGCGGGCGGCGCGAGGTGGATGTCGTCCATCCAGAGAAGGAGCCCGCGATCTTTGCCGATCCGCTCGAGCGCGCGACGCATCACGAGCCACCGGAGCTCGGGGTGATCGAGCGCGAACCGCTTGCCCGACGGGCCGATCTTGGCTTGCGCGCCTTCGGGGCGGAGCCACTCGCTCGTGGCCGCGACCCAGTTCGTGCCGTCGTCGTCGTTCGCGCTGACTCCCCACACGTTCATGAGGACCTTCTCGACGACGTCGCGCTCCGCGCGCTCGAGCCGGTAGTGCTGCGTCACCGCGCCGACCACGCCGTCGAGCGGCGCCGCGATCTTCCGGTACCGCGCGCGCAACGGGATGAGCACGCCGCGCTCGTGCACCTCCTCGCAGAGCCACTCGGCGAGCCGGCTCTTGCCCACGCCCGCCTCGCCCGAGAGCACGAAGAGGCGACGCGCCGGGCTCCGGCCCGGGCGGATCTGCGTCCCGCCGCGCGTCTGCCCCTGACGCTCCACCACGATCGCCTCCGCGACCTCGTGCGCGGCGGCGAGGAGGCGGGATCGCTCGGCGTGGCGCGCGACGAAGGGGCTCGGCCGCAGCGCGAGGAGGCCGGCGGCGGCAGTCGACACACGCCCGGGCGAGCCGTCGAGGTGCGTCTCGGGGAGGGTGATCGCGTCGCGCGACGGGTTGGGCGTCACCGACGCGCTCCGGACGGATCCCCCGATGGTGGGCAGGGGCGTCACCGTCGCGCTCCGGTTCGAAGGCTGGAACGCGCGCCACGCGCGCCTGGCGTCCGCGGCGAAGAGGTACCGCTGCCACGGGCGCTTCGCCATGAGCGTCATCACGAACTGGGCGACTCCGCGGGGCGCGTCCGGCGGCAAGCTCGGCTCGGGAATGGGCCCGTTCCGGTGCTGCTGGAGCAGCTCCTCGTTCGTCCCCGTGTACGGCTCGCGGTTCGCGACGAGCGCGAACAGGATGCACCCGAGCGCGTAGAGATCCGTCGCCGGACCGATGTGCGGCGTCGCGTAGCGGATCTGCTCCGGCGCCATCCAGCCGGGCGTGCCTGCGCCATAGCGGATCGTGGGCTCCGCTTCGGTGGATCCGTCGAGCCGATGGTCCACGCGATCTTGCATGAGCCACGCGAGACCGAGATCGAGGATGTGGGACTTCGCCTCGTCCCCGTCCGGCCCGATCTCGAGCAGGATGTTCGACGGCTTGAGGTCCCCATGGATGACGCCGCGCGCGTGCGCGTGGCCGAGCCCCGCGAGCACTTGATCGACGCACGTCCACACGACGGAGAACGGGAGCAGCCCGTCGTGCTGCGCGAGGTAGATCCACTCGTGCAGGGAGCGCCCGGGGACCGCGTCCATCGCGAGGAACGGCGTGCCGTCCGCGAGCGTCCCGAAATCGCGCGCGCGGACGATCGACGGGTGCGAGAGGCCCGCGAGCGCGCGCGCTTCCTCCTGGAACCACCACGCGTCCTCGGGGCGCGCGGTCTCGCCGGGCCGGCCGAGGAGCTTCACCGCGACGCGCTCGTCGAGCACGAGGTCGCGACACAGGTACACGACGCCCATGCCTCCTCGGCCGAGCTCGCGCCGCACTTGATAGCGGCCCGCGAGGACCGCTCCAGGCTGGTATGCGCTCTCGTCGCCCATTCGACGAGACGCATAGTAGTGTCCCCGATCGCGCTCGGGGCGAGAATTCCGAAGCGGACCGCGGGTCCATCGAGCGCATTCGGCGCGCTCGACCCTTTCACGCCGAGGCGGCCGCGCGTGCGCGCCGGCGAGAACAGTCGTCTCGGTCCGAGCGGGGAGCTCGAGCGCGGGCGGGTGCGACGATACACCGTGATTCGGAGCGGTCGGTGCACTAGCTTTCGAGCGATGTCCGCCCCCACCGTCCGCGTGCTCGCGTTCGCGGGCGCGCGCGACCTCATCGGCGCCCCCGAGGTCGAGCTCGACCCGACGACCCTCCCCTCCCCGACTGCGCGCGGCGTGCTCGACGCGATCATCCTCCGCTGGCCCGCGCTCGACCCCTACCGAGCGAGCCTTCGCGTCGCGGTGAACGGCGCCTACGCCGCGCTGGACGAGCCTGTCGCTGCGGGAGACGAGGTCGCCCTCATCCCACCCGTCGCCGGCGGATGAGGGGGAACGGCCCCGCAATCTCGCCCTCTCTCGAGGCGGTGTGCGACGATGCGCGATCGGTGGTGAGGCCACGATGACAGACCCCTCTAGCGGCTCCGTTTTCGAGTTCGAGGAGATCGAGGGCCTCAAGCTCCTCCCGCTCGCCGCGCGGCGCGCGCTCGACGTCGGGGGCTTCCGGCTCTCGCTCGAGGGGTGGCAGTCGCTCGCCCTCAAGGATCGCGAGTCGCTGGTCGTCGAAGGAGCCAAGGATGCGATCGACCAATCCGCGGTCGAGAGCATCGTGCGGCGCTCGAGCATCCCGGCGACCCGGATCCGGCCCGTCCCCGATCCGGATCCGCTGCAGCCCCCCGAGCAGCTGAACGCTGCGCTCACCGGCACGTCCACGGACGGCGCGAAGCCCATCGAGCCCGCGGCGTGGTCGAGGCTTCGCGCGCTCGATCGGTACGCGCTCATCCACGTCCTCCGCCGATCGATCGCGCACGACGACGTCCACCGGCTCGAGACGGCGGTCGCGAGCGTGATGGGGCGGGAGCGGGCGGACAAGGAGCGCGAGCGGGAGCGCTCGACGCTCGCCGCGGAGCTCAAGCGGACGTTGAAGAGCGCGATGAGCGATCTCTCGCGCAGCGATCCGGGGAGCGACCCCCCCCGCGCGCCGAGGCTCGAGACGTCGCGGCCGCTGCCCGGAGACAAGACGGAGAAGACGGAGATCCCTCCGATGAAGGGGTGGCGGGCGGGGTTCTCCTCCCCCGACATCGAGATCACGAACGGCCTACCGAACTCCACCGATCTCCCGCCCGCGCTCACGACGAAGCTGCCTTCGTCTCCGCCTCCGCCGCAAAAGAGCGCCCGGTCCCCCGTCCCGGACACCAAGGCGACTCAGATTTCGCCCGTCGCCGCGCCGCCCGCGGACGACGTGCCGACCCCGGCGGACGCAGCGGAGAGCCCCGCCCCGCCGACCACGCGACCGGGCAGCGAGCACCCCGCCGCGCGCCCCCGCTCGACGGCGCCCGGACCGATCCCTCGAGCCCCGGCGTCCTCTTTGTCGAACCACCTCGACCACCAGGGCCACGTCCACATGGTCGACGTGGGCTCGAAGGATCCCACGCTCCGCCGCGCGAAGGCGCGCGGCTCGGTCCGCATGCAACGTGAGACGGCGCAGCGCCTCGTCCGGAACGACGCGCCGAAGGGCGAGGTCCTCGCGACCGCTCGGATCGCGGGGATCATGGCCGCGAAGCGCACGAGCGAGCTCATCCCCCTGTGCCACGCGATCGCGCTGACGCACGTGGAGATCCACATCGACGTGGACGCGAACGCGGGCATCGTGAACCTCACCGCCGTCGCCGAGGCGCGGGACCGCACGGGCGTGGAGATGGAGGCGCTCACCGCCGTCACGATCGCGGGGCTCACGATCTACGACATGCTGAAGGGCATCGACCGCGAGATCGTCCTCGGGGAGACCCGGCTGCTCGAGAAATCGGGTGGACGGAGCGGCCCGCTGATCCAAGAAGACTGATGGCGCGGATCCGGAGCGAGCGCATCGACGTCGCCGAGGCGACCGCCGCGGTCGAGCACCCGAGCGCGGGCGCGATCGCGACGTTCGTTGGCGTGGTGCGGGACCACAACGAGGGGCGCGCCGTCACGCTGCTCGAGTACGAGGCGTACGGCACGATGGCGGAGGCCGAGCTCGCGCGCATCGAGGCCGAGCTCACCGCGGACGATCCGTCCCTGCGGGTCTTCGCGCTCCACCGCGTGGGCCCGCTCGCCGTCGGCGACGCAGCGGTCGTGTGCGCGGCGAGCGCGCCCCACCGAGGGGAGGCGTTCGACGCGTGCCGCAAGCTCATCGATCGCATCAAGGCGCGCCTCCCGATCTGGAAGCGGGAGCACGGCCCGGACGGCCCGTACTGGGTGGGTTGGGTCGACGCACGCTGCGGTCACGATCACCACCACGCCTGACTCGCCGCCCCCGCCCCACGGAAAGCAGGTGGGGCGGAGGCGCGGTGCGCGAGCGTGCTTCAGATCCCGTCGAGCCGAATGAGGGGCAGGCGCGCGCCGCTCTCGACGTCCCCGAGCCCTTCGTGGACGACGACGAGCGCCTCCGCCTCCGCGAAGGACGGGACGGAGCCGGAGGACTGGTTCGGGCACACCTCGGCGACGAGCTCCCCCTGGCTGGATCGGAGGCGCACGCGAGCGAACTCGCGGCGACCGGGCTTGTGCGGGATTCGCCCGACGACTTCGACGGTCTCACCGTCCATCGGGCGGGGTGCCTCGCCTTGCAACGCGCGGAGGAGCGGCACGCCGAAGAGCGCGAACGTGAGCGACGCGGACGCGGGGTTTCCGGGGAGCCCGAGCACGATCGCGGAGCCGCGCGTGCCGAACGTCATCGGCTTTCCGGGCTTCATCGCGACCTTGTGGAACTCGAGCGTCACTCCGATCTTCGCGAGCGCGTCCTTCACGACGTCGCGATCACCGACGGACACGCCGCCGATCGTGACGAGCACGTCCGCGCTCGCGAGCGCCTCGTCGAGCGCGGACGCCGCGGTCTCGAGCTCGTCCGGGAGCGTGCGTCCGATCCGCGCGATCGCGCCGACCCCGCGCGCCGCGGCGGAAACGAAATAGCCGTTCGACTCGGGGATGCTGCCCGCGCGGTCCGGATCACCCGGCGCGCGGAGCTCGTCCCCCGTGCCGAGGATGGTGACGACGGGCGCGCGCGAAACGAGGAGCGAGGGTCGATCGAGCGCCGCCGCGAGCGCGACGTGCCCCGGGCGGAGCCGTGTGCCGCGCTCGATCGCGCGCGCGCCCTCGGCCATGTCGAAGCCACGGGTGCGCACGTTCTCTCCGGGGCGAGGCGCTTTCTCGAACCGGATGCGATCCCCTCGCGCGCGACGTTCTCCTGCATGATGACCGCGTCGGCGCCGCTCGGCATGGGCGCCCCGGTGAAGATCCTCGCGGCCGCGCCGGCGCGAGCGCGCTCGACCCCGAGCCGGCCGCGCTCTCCCGATCACACGGAGCTCGAACGGCGCGGCCCCGAGCGCGGACGTCGCGAGCGCGTAGCCGTCCATCGCGCTGTGGTCGAAGCGCGGCAGGGGAGCTCGCGCGACGAGATCCTCCGCGAGCACGCGGCCCGCGGCGGCCTCGAGCGGCACGCGCTCCGCGGAGAGCGGGCGCGCTCGAGCGAGCAGCAGGGCGCGCGCGTCGTCGAAGGAGATCATGCCTTCGGCCCGTGCTTCGCGGTGCCGCGCGCGACGGCGACCGCGTGGTCGAGCATGGGCGCGACGAGCCGCTGCATCCCGAGCCGCACACCGTTCACGCTGCCGGGCAGCGCGACGACGATCTTCCGGTCGCCACGCGCGGTGTGGGTGACGCCCGCGGTGGCGCGCGAGAGCAGAGACCGCGCGCCGACCTCGTCCCAGGAGAGCCGTCGGAACGCCTCGCCGAAGCCCTCCATCTCCTTCGCGAACAGCGGCCGAACGGCCTCGATCGTCACGTCGCGCGGGCCGAGCCCGGTCCCCCCCGTGACGAGCACCGCGTCGACGTCTCCCTCTGCGGCGTCCCTCACCGCTTCCCGGAGGATCTCGAGATCCTCGCGCACGATCACGTGCGACGCGACCTCGAAGCCCGCGTCGCGCGCAAGCTCGCCGAGGACCCTGCCGCCCTCGTCCGTCTCGGGCGTGCGCGTGTCGCTCGCTGTGATCGTCGCGACGCGGATCAAGGGACCTCCGCGCGTCCATGCGAGCCGCGCGCGTCGAACACGCGCTCCACGTGGGGCATCGTGAGCGCCTCCTCGAGCCGCTCGTGGTCGAAGTCGAACCGCCCGATCCGGAGCGTGCGCTCGGGCCAAATGAGCCGCAGGCGCACGCCGGGCGGGACCGTCGGGGGGCGCTCCCGCTCGAAGAGCGTGGGGGACACGGCCCCGTCCCGGTAGGGGCTCACGACCGTGAGATCCGTCACGCCGCGCGCGAGGAGCGCTTCGATGAGCGTGTTGTCGGCGGCGCCTCCGTCCACGTGGATCTCGCCGTCGAGCACGGGGAGGCGCGCGTACACACCCGGGATGGTGCAGCTTGCGACGATGACGTCGTGCATGTCGCTCCGCTCGCGGTTCGAATGCACGACGAGCGCGTCCTTCGCGACGGCCATCGAGCGGATGCGGCTCGACGTCGCGAGATCGCTGCCATGAGAGGCCGTGCGCGGGCGCAGGAGCCCGAGCGCGCCGCGCACGAGTCGACGCGCGCGCGTGGTCGAGACGATGAGCTCCGCGTCGGTGCCGCCGATCAGCTGCTCGGGCACGTACCGCTGGAGCGCGTCGCGCAGGATGTGGCTCATCCCGAACGGGCTCCGCTCGGTCTTGAAGTAGCGGCGCGAGAAGATGGGCGTGCGCGCGAGCGCACGCCAGAACTCCGGCGCCTCCTCGGCGAGCCCGGCGACCCAGACCGCGCCCGTGATCGATCCGCTGGAGGCGCCCGCGACGACGTCGAACGTCTCCCCGAGCGCCGCGAGGCGCTTCATCACCGCGACCTGGAACGCGCCGCGGCACCCACAGCCGGGCAAGGACACGGCTCGAAGTCCCATAGAGCGGCGCCCCTTATAGCCTTTCGACGGACGCTGCGCTAACCCTCGCGCCGTGTCGGCCCCCGCGATTCCATACCTCCCGCCGAAGTACGCCGAGCTCCCGCTCCACTTTCTCGACTCCGTATGGAACGGAGCATCGATCAAGACGTTCGGGATCCTCGTCGCGCTGGGCGTCTACATCGGCTCGGTCGTGGCCGTGCGGCACTCCAAGCAGCGAGGCCAGGACCAGGACAAGATGAACTCGTTCATCTTCTGGGTCGTCGGCATCGGGTTCATCGGCGGCCACGTTTTCGACGCCCTGTTCTACACGCCCGAGCGGATCTTCGGGCGCGGCGTCGAGGGGCAACCGGGCTTCGTCAAGGCGGACCCGCTCTACATCTTCAAGATCTGGGCGGGCCTCTCGAGCTTCGGCGGGTTCCTCGGCGCGATCATCGGCGCCATCCTCTTCAAGGTGACGAAGAAGGAGAAGATCCTCCCGTTCGTCGACACGGTCTGCAGCGCCTTCCCGCTCGCGTGGGTGTTCGGCCGCTCGGGCTGCGCGAGCGTGCACGACCACCCCGGCCGTTGCTCGGATCTTTGGATCGCGGTGAAGTACCCGCCGGACGCGCTGGCCCCTCAAATCTGCCCGGAAGGGTGGGGTCGGTTCGATCTCGGGCTGATCGAGATGGTGCTCACGATCCCGCTCGCGATCGCGTTCTGGTGGCTCTGGCGGAAGAAGCCGCGCCAGTACGGCTTCTTCGCGGGTTGGATGTGCGTCGCGTACGCGCCCGTCCGCTTCCTCCTCGATTTCCTCCGCATCCCGGAGATCAAAGACGCCGCCGGGCGCATCGTCCACGAGGCCGACCCGCGCTACGGCGGGCTCACGCCGGCGCAGTGGGCGTGCTTCGCGCTCGTCGGCCTCGGCATCGCGATCATCCGCATGGGCCGGAGCTACCCGCCCGTCTTGGCGACCTACGCCGAGATGCAGGAGGCGGCGCGCCGCGAGCTCTTGGAGCGTGAGGGCGAGGAGCAGGACGAGGAGGAAGTCGAGGCGCCACGAAAGCCCACGCCGAAGGCGAAGACGAAGACGAAGGCGAAGCCGGTCGTCGTCGAGGACGTCGACGCGACGGAGGGCGAGAAGCGCGACGTCGAGGGGGACGAGGCGGACGACGACGCCCCGAAGGCGGATGACGCGGCCGAGGGTGAGGAGAAGGCCGTCGAGGAGAAGGTGGCGGAAGAGAAGCCGACCGACGAGCCGCCTGCCGAAGAGCCGCGAAGACCCAAGAAAAAGAAGAAGAAGGTGGGCGCCAACCCGAAGCCGGAGGAGCCCTCCTCGGACGACTGAGCTGTTGACGCCAGAAATCGTCCAGTTATCGTGGTCGTTCCCGTGCCACGTGGGCAATTCGGCCGCGCGCGGTGCTTCTCTGCTTCACACAAAACTCGACGCGGATGCTGTTGCAGTCGAGTTGACTTTTCGACGTGGGTAACGACGGGTTATTTCGATGGCTGAAGATTCGCGGAAGCTGTTCGTCGCTGGGTTGCCGGACACCGTTAACGAAGACGTACTCAAGCAGTTGTTCGAGGCCACCGGCGGGCGTGTCGTCGAGGTCTCACTCCCCAAGGATCGAGCGACGGGTCGGCCGCGTGGCTTCGGCTTCGTGACCCTCGACACGTCCGAGGAAGCGCAAGCGGCGCTCGAGGCGCTGAACGGATCGTTCCAGGGCGGGAAGTCGATCTCCGTCCGGCCGTTCCAGGCAGAAGCCCCGAAGCGAGAGGCCGGTGGTCCGACGAGCACGCGCGGCCCGGCGAGCGGCGGCGCGGGTGGTCCCGCGGCGCCCGACCGGACGCTCTACGTCGGTAACCTGCCGTACGACACCTCCGTCGAAGAGGTCGAGGCGATGATCACCGGCACGGGCGCGGGCCCGGTGGTGAGGGTTCACCTACCCGCCGACCCGGATGGGCGAAAGCGCGGGTTCGGGTTCGTGACGATGGCGAGCGCCGAGTCGGCGAAGGCGGCGATCGAGCTTCTCCGGGGCGTGGACGTCCGGGGTCGTCGGCTCGTCGTGAACCTCGCCCACCCGAAGGGCGAGCGCCCCGCGGGAGACCGTCCGGGCGGTGGGTACACGGGCCCCGCGAGCGGCGGCTATGGCGGCCCCCCGAGCGGCCGGGACTTCGGTGGCCCGCCGAGCGGCGGAGCGCCGAACCGGTTCGCGGGTTCGCCACCGGCTCAACCCAGGAAGACGTTCGACAAGCGCCGCAACCACGACGGGGACGGCGGGGGCCGCGGCCGCCGCACGAAGGACGAGTGGGATGGCGGCCGCAACGACGACTGGGACAAGGATTAGGCCCATCGCCTTCGCAGGGAAGGCGATCCGTCGGGCGCCGTGCTCGGCGTAGGAGACTACGCCTGCGCGCGGCTCCCTAGTCTCGCCTCCCCTGCTGTGGCGCTGGGCCCAATCCTGGCGTCATCGAGGGAAGGCAGACTCCGACAGCGAAGACAGCACTGTAGGAAGACGGCGAAGAGCGCGCTGGAGTCGATCCGGTTGCGCTCTTGCTGCTTGTCGACTAGAGCCAGCCGTTCCGCGGTTCTATAGAGCCGCTCTCAGGAGCCAAAGATCATGCGAGACGTCATCAAGCTCACGTGCGCGAACTGCAGCCGCGCGAACTACCACACCACGAAGAACAAGCGGACGATGACGGAGAAGTTCGCGATCAAGAAGTTCTGCCCTGCGTGCCGGAAGCATTTCGAGCACAAGGAAGGGAAGATCTCGAAGGGTTGATCGTGGCGGCGGTGCGGTAGGGCCGCCTCCGAAGTTCTCGTTGGCTCGACTCTCGGGCTACGCTCCTGTCGATGGCATCCGTGCGCCGGCGGCGCACGGTGTCCACCCTGAAGCTGGAGGCTCGTGGTTTTTGACTGGGTTCAGGGTCTCTTCTCGAACGATCTCGCGATCGATCTCGGGACGGCGACCACTCTGATCTACGTTCGCGGCAAGGGCATCGTGTCGTGCGAGCCCTCGGTCGTGGCCGTGCAGCGCGATCAGCGCGGGGGCAAGAAGGTCCTCGCGGTGGGTCGCGAGGCGAAGGACATGCTCGGCCGCACGCCGCACCACATCCAGGCGGTGCGGCCGCTGCGGGACGGCGTCATCGCGGACTTCGAAATCACGGAGGCGATGCTCCGCTACTTCATCGCCCGCGCGTCGAACCGACGGACGCTGGTGAAGCCCAGGATCGTCATCTGCGTGCCCTTCGGGATCACCGAGGTCGAGAAGCGCGCGGTGAAGGAGAGCGCGGAGAGCGCGGGCGCGCGCGAGGTGTACCTGATCGAGGAGCCGATGGCCGCGGCGATCGGCGCGGGGCTGCCGATCACGGAGCCGAGCGGGAACATGGTCGTCGACATCGGCGGGGGAACCACGGAGGTCGCGGTGATTTCGCTCGCTGGCATCGTGTACTCGCAGAGTGTGCGCGTCGCCGGCGACAAGATGGACGAGGCGATCACGGGCTACATCAAGCGCAAGTACAACATGGCGATCGGCGAGCAGACGGCCGAGCGCATCAAGATCACGGCCGGCAACGCGTACCCGCTCGAGCAACCGATCACGATGGAGGTGAAGGGCCGGGACATGGTCGCGGGCATCCCGAAGACCGTGCTCGTGAACTCGGACGAGGTGCGCGAGTCGCTCGCAGAGCCGATCAACTCCATCGTGGAGGCGGTCCTCGTCGCGCTCGAGCGCACGCCGCCCGAGCTCGCGGCGGACATCGTCGACAAGGGCGTCGTCCTGACGGGCGGCGGCGCGCTCCTCAAGAACCTGGACGTGCTGCTCCGCGAGGAGACCGGCCTCCCCGTCATGGTGTGCGACGACCCCATCAGCGCGGTGGTGCTCGGGAGCGGCAAGGCGCTCGAGCACCTCGAGCTCCTGAAGGAAGTCACGCTCGGGTAGCGCAGGCGCGATCGAGTCGCGGCTCGACCGGCTCCGCCGGGGCCCGAGGGTTGCCCGGAGCGCCCGGAAAAACCGATTGCGTTTTGTTGCTGACGACCGCCGCTCGATGGCGGATAGGAGCGGCCTGTCCCCAGCCGACCTCTCGCAGCCGAAGGCTCGGGCGGACGGCTGGAATGCCTCGCGAGGGGTGAACGTTGCCCCCTGTCCGCGGCTTTCTCGTCCCACTGGGGCCTGGCTGGAGAACGCCCCACGAACATGGCATCGAAGCTTGGAATGTGGCTTGATCGCCGATCAGGCGGGTCCATGGGCCCGCTCCCCTCCCCCTAAGAGGCTCTCGTGAAGTTCCAGCGGTACCGCGATGTCGTCATCGTGGTGCTCGCGCTGGCGGTCCCGTTCTGGTTCCTCCGCGCGAGCATGCGCGATCCCCGCCAGCAGGCGTCGGGACCGGATCGGATCATCGTCCAAGTGGCGACCCCGATCCAGGCCGCCGCGGCGACGTTGGCGCGCGGCGTTTCGAACCTCTGGGGCGACTACGTCTACCTGGTCGACGTGAAGAAGGACAACGCGTCCCTCGCGTCCCAGAACTCGCGCCTTCGCGACCGCGTCGGGCAGCTCGAGTCGCTCGAGTCCGAGAACAAGCGCTTGAAGCGCCTCCTCGAGCTGAAGGAGACGATCCCGGACGAGGTCGTCACCGCGGTGGTGATCGGGAAGAACACGAACGACTTCTTCCGGGTGATCCGGGTGACGCTCGACAAGTCGAAGTCCAACGTGGGCAAGAACCTCCCGGTGATCTCGCCGGACGGGGTCGTCGGGACGACGATCCACCCCCCTTCCGGCGACACCGTGGATGTTCGGCTCGTGGCGGACGCGGGCTCCGGCGTGGACGTGATCGTCGAGCGCACGGGCGCGCGGGGCTACGCGAGCGGCACGGGGGACGAGCACGAGTACGCGTGCTCGGTGCAGTACGTCCAGCGCACGGACGAGGTCGAGATCGGGGACCTGATGGTCACGAGCGGCGTCGGCGCGCGCTTTCCGAAGGGCATCCCCGTCTGCACGGTGACGAAGGTCATCAAGCGCGACTTCGGCATCTACCAGCAGGTCATCTGCACGCCGACCGTCGACTTCTCACGGCTCGAGGAGGTCCTCGTGGTGATGTCGACGAAGCCCGACCTCTCGGCGCAGCCGGAGACGCCGGCCCCGAAGAAGTGAGGACATGCGCAACTCCGCCTTCCTCGCGTTCGGCATCGGCCTCCTGATCCTGCAGTCCAACCTGCACTGGGTCATCGATCGCATCCGCGCGGGGACGACGCCGAACCTGCTGCTTCCGCTCCTCCTGTTCATGGGCGTTCACGAGTATTCGATCGCGCGGGGCGCCGCGCTCTCGTTCACGCTCGGCTACTTGCTGGACGTGTTCGCGGCGGCGCCGGTGGGTCTCTTCACGTCGATCTGCGTCGCGACGTTCTTCGTGTCGCGCCTCGCGGGCGTGCGCCTCGCGGCGCAGACGCTCCTCACGAAGATCGCGCTCGCGTTCGCGTTCGCGCTCTTCCAGGGGATCTTGGTCGTGGTCCTCACCGCGATCCTCGGAAACGATCCGGGGCGAGCGCGGTCCCTCGCGTCCGTGATCCCCCCGGACGCGATCGCGACGGCGATGTTCGCGCCGTTCGTGTTCCGCATCGCCGAGCGGATCCACCTCGCGACGACGGGCAACGCGCCCACCGAAGGGCAAGCGGCGCGATGAGCCTGTTCGCCCAGCGCTCCGACACGTCCGAGTTCCGGCGGCGCTTCCGCTGGATCGCGATGTTCATGGCGCTCGCGTTCATCGGCATCCTGGTTCGGCTGTTCCAGCTGCAGGCGGTCGACTTCGACGAGAACCACGCGATCGCGCTCGGCAACATCGTCCGCAAGACGCCGCTCGCGACGACGCGCGGGGTGATCCGCGATCGGAACCAGAAGGTGCTCGCGCGAAACCGCGCCTCGTACAACCTCTACGTGTCGCCGCGAAAGATCGACATGGCGACGACGTGGCAGAAGCTCTCGGAGTACGTCGGGATCCAACAAGAGGAGAAGGTCCGCCTCGAGGAGCTGCTCTCGCGTCGCCGCGCCGAGCAGGAGGCGAACAAGAAGGACCAGCAGATCCTCCTCAAAGAGGACATCTCGCGCGACGCGCTGGGCATCATCCGCGATCACGCGACGGAGCTCCCGGGCGTCGAGGTGGTGCCGGTGCCTGTCCGCTACTACCCCTACGGGGACGTCGGCGCGCACGTGCTCGGCTACATGGCGGAGGTCGACGGGGACAAACTGCCGAAGCTCCGCCCCGCGGGGTACATCGAGGGCGACCGCATCGGCGCGTCCGGGATCGAGCGCGAGTGGGAGAACTTCCTCCGAGGCACGCGCGGCTGGGAGCGCATCCTCGTGGACTCGCGCGGCAGGAAGCGCAAGTCGGAGGCCGCGCCGGATCTCGGGGACGACGCGAAGACGGAGCCCATCCCGGGTCGGGACCTGCGGCTCACGATCGACGCGGATCTCCAGAAGGCCGCCGACAAGGCGATGCGGGGCGAGCAGGCGGGCGGCGTCGCGGTCGTCGAGGTCCGGACGGGCCGCATCCTCGCGCTCTACTCCAAGCCTTCGTACAACCCGAGCGACCTCTCGGGAGCGAGCGGCAAGCAGGTCATCCGCGACGCGTTCCGAAAGATCTACTCGGACCCGCTGAAGCCCGCGCTCGACAAGACCGTCGCCGGCGCCTACCCGCCGGGATCGACGTTCAAGCCGTTCACCGCCCTCGCTGCGCTCGAGAAGGGGCTCATCAACCCGCGCATCTCGATCAATTGCCACGGCTTCCTGCAGTTCGGTCGCGGCAAGCCGTTCGGGTGCACGCACGTCCACGGACCGACGACGCTGCACCGCGCGATCGCGGAGAGCTGCAACGTGTACTTCTGGACGCTCGTCGCGGACTACGGCGTCGAGCAGGACCTCATCGCCGAGATGGGGCAGCAGTTCGGCTTCGGCCAGCGCACGGGGGTCGGCATCAACGCCGAGGTGACGGGGCGCATGCCGACGCGCGCGTGGATGACGCTCCACAACCACGGCGTGTACCAGCGCGGCTTCGGCCTGAACGCTGCCATCGGCCAGGGCGCCACGACCGCGAGCGTGCTCCAGCTTGCGCTGGCGTACGTCGCGCTCGCGAACGGCGGGACGCTCTATGAGCCGCAGCTCGTGCGCGCCGTCGAGACGAGCGACGGGACGACGGTCCAGGAGTTCACGCCGCACGTCCGGCGCCAGATCGAGATCGCCCCCGAGAACGTGCGCCTCATCCATTCGGCCCTGAACGCGGGCGTGAACGAGGAGGGCGGCACCGCGCGCAAGGCGCGCATCGAGGGCGTCGACATGGCGGGGAAGACCGGCACCGCGCAGGTCGGCGGACACCGCGTCGTCCGCGGCGAGGAGGCGGAGCGCCTCGAGTACCTCAAGAAGGACCACGCCTGGTTCGCGGGGTATTCCCCCACGGACGCGCCCGAGATCGCCGTCGTCGTCCTCGTCGAGCACGGCGGCACCGGGGGCAAGCACGCCGCCCCCGTCGCCTTCCAAGTCGTCGCCGCGTGGAACGAGATCGAGGGCAAGAACGCCAAGCCCACCGACAAGAAGAAGCCCGCGAAGCCCGCCAAGCCGATCAAGCGAGGCGTGAGGTGACGTTCCTCGACGCTCCCCACCCCCCCGCAACGGGGCGAAGGAGAAGAACGCATCGCAGCTTCGGCGGCGTCCGACCCTGCGCCGAAGGCGTCCGACTCTGCGCCGAAGGCGTCCGAGAGGGGAATTCCAAAAGGGGACGCAGTCCCCGTTTGGTGCGGGGGGAGCGCCGAAGGCGCGTATGGGGGGCGGCAGCCGCCCACGGGGGGAGCGCCGAAGGCGCGAGGGGACGGAGTCCCCAATGAAAAATACAAACGAGTCGCTGCTCTCGCGGATGGACTGGCCGCTCTTCATCTGCGCCGTCCTGATCGCGCTGCTCGGGGTGCTGAATCTCTACAGCGCGACGAGCGTGTTCAAGGACCCGAAGCAGATCGCGGTCGCGGAGCGCTACATCAGCCAGCTCTACTGGCTCCTCGGATCGGGCATCTTCGGGGCGATCCTGTGCGCGATCGACTACCGCCACATCGAGCGGTACGCGTACGTCATCTACGGCATCGGCATCTTCAGCCTGGTGCTCGTGTTCGTCTTCGCGCGTGACGTGCGCGGCTCGCACCGGTGGATCGAGTTCGGTTCGTTCCGCTTCCAGCCGAGCGAGTTCACGAAGCTCGGGCTCATCGTCGCGCTCGCGAAGTACCTGCACGACGACCCGAAGAACGAGGGCCGATCCCTCAAGGACCTCATCGTGCCGGCGATCATCACGGGCATCCCGTTCGTGCTGATCCTGAAGCAGCCGGATCTCGGCACGGCGTGCGTGCATGCCTTCATCTTCCTCACGATCGCAGCGCTCACGAAGCTTCGAACGCGGAGCGCGCTCACCTTCCTCGGCACCGCCACGGTCGCGCTCTGGTTCATGTGGAGCTACCTCCTCCTCGGCTACCAGAAGAACCGCATCGAGGTGTTCCTCGACCCGGAGTCCGATCTGCTCGGCAAGGGCTGGCACGCGTACCAGTCCCGCATCGCGATCGGCAACGGCGGGCTCTTCGGGCAGGGCTACCTGAAGGGGACGCAGAACCAGTTCAACTTCATCGGCGAACAGTCGACGGACTTCCCCTTCCCCGTCTACGCCGAGGAGTGGGGGTTCGCCGGCAGCCTCGTGCTGATGGGCCTCTACATGTTCCTCGCGCTCTGGTCGATCCGCATCGCCTCCCAGGCGCGCGATCGCTTCGGCGCGGTGCTCTCCGTGGGCTGCGCCGCGATGATCTTCTGGCACACGATCATCAACGTCTCGATGACGTGCGGCCTCATGCCCGTCGTGGGCGTCACCCTGCCGCTCTTCAGCTACGGCGGGAGCAGCGTGAGCAACAACATGCTCGGCCTCGCGTTCCTGATGAGCGTCTCCCTCCGTCGAAACGTCGTGAGACCCGAGCGCTTCTAGAGCACCGATCCTGTTGAAACGGGCGGGATCGGTGCTCTCGGGCGCGCGTCGTGCCCCCTCCCCACCGGAGCCTCGGTCCACCCCTGCCGCGTCGGGCGTGGCGCGACGAAAAACGCGGGCGGAGATTCAACGCCAGCCAAGCCCCGTAAGGTGCGGCGGGTTGCCGCGTTCTTGCTGACGTGACGGCGCTCGCGATGCACTACCTAGCCCCCGCACTTCCGGTGCCGGTTCCGGCTTTTTCGGCCGGCGTCTGGGTCCGGAAGGTCTGGAGTGGTATGGTCGCGCGGGTGGCGTTCACGAGGCTGGACCCCGCCGTCGAGCGCGAGCTGTGCGACCGCGCCAAGAAGGGCGACAAGGCAGCGCTCGGGAAGATCCTCCGGACGTATGGCCCGGTGCTGTACCGCTCGGTGCTGCTTCCCCGGCTCGGCAGTGAAGCCGTCGCGCAGGACGCGCTCGGCGAGACCTACGCCCGCGTCGTCGAGCGGTTCGAGCAGTACGAGTGGCAGGATTGCGGGGTCTACCCGTGGCTCCGCGTCGTCGCCCTGCGGATCGCGCTCGACATCCTGAGGACCAAGAAGCGGGAGACCGTCTTCGAGCCGGACGACCTCGCGCGCGAAATCGATCGGGCCGATCGTGTGGGGCCGAACGGTCCCGACGTGGAGGTCCTCGAGGCCCGCGATCGCGAGCGCGCCCGCGAGAAGGTCGAGGCGGCGCTCAAGAAGCTGAACCCGCGCTACGAGCGCGCCATCCGGATGCGCGTGCTCGAGGAGAAGACCCGCGACGAGGTCGCGACCGCGCTCGGCGTGTCGACGTCGACGTTCGACGTCGTCCTGCACCGCGCGCTCACCGCTCTGAAGAAGGCGATCTCGGCGGCCGAGGCGACGGAAGAGCGCGGCCGCGAGGAGTCCACGTCATGACCGAGAAGAAGCTCGAAGGGGAGGACGCCGAGATGGCCGCGTTCTCCGAGGCGCTCGCCGCTGCGATGCGCCCCTCCGACATCGACCCCGACCGGCACGAGGAGATCCTCGCGCGCGTCCTCGGCGGCGCCCTGCTCGACGAGACCTCCCCCCGCGCGAGCTCCGCCGAGCAGGTGGACGAGGCCCCCGCGGACGAGGCGGAGCAGCGCCGCTCGTCTCTCCTCGCGGCCTACCTCGACGGGAGGGTCGAGTCCTCGGATCCCGGTCTCGTCCGCCTCGCGCAGCTCGCGCGCGCGCTCCGACTCGCCTACGCGCCGACGAGCATCGACGAGCTCACCCACCAGCGCGTCCTCGCCGCCGGGCTCAAGACCGCGACCCGCACCGCGGCGCGCCGCACCGTCGCGGGAGCCGTGTTCGTCCTCGTCGCCGCGGCTGCGGCGATCGTCGGCCTGTACGTGCAGCGCCGAGGCGTCGACCCGTCGACCGCGTCCCGCGCCACGCGGGCGCCGCTCATCGAGGCGCGCTCGAGTCAGGAGCTCTTCGATCCCATGAAGCCGTTCGACCGCGAGAAGGGCACCACCGAGAGGGTCGACAAGATCACGACGACCCGCGACGCGGAGCTCCGGGACAACCGGTTCAACGCCTGGGGGGTCCAATGAAACCCGTCCTTCCCCGCTCCCGCGCCTTTTGGCCAGCACTCGTCGCACTCGCGGCCGCGTGCGGACTCGCGGGAACCGCCGTCCTCGCGTGCCGGGACGAAGCGCCCGCTGGCATCCACGCCGATCCGCTGCCCGCCTCCGCGGTGAACCCGGTGCTGGTCGCGTTCCTCTCGAAGGCGCGCGCGGCCCACCACCGCGCCGACCTCGCGGAGGCGGAGGGAAACCGCGTCGCCACGATCCGCGCGCTCACGGAGGTCGTGACCGGGAAGACTCCGGAGCACACGCCCGAGGTGAAGGAGGTCCTCGCCGACACCTACGCGCGACTCGGTGACCTCGAGAGCCAGGAGGGCGACTTCGACGACGCGCTCGACGACGTTCAGGACGGCCTCGAGCTCGCGACGGAGATCACCTACTTTCGAGGGCACCTCTTCGAGGTGCGCGGGCTCGTGGAGGAGCGCCAAGCGAAGAAGCTCGAGGCCAAGGGGGACGACGCCGGCGCGAAGGCCGCTCGAGATCGTGCGAGCGCGGCCTTCGACGAAGCGATCGACGTCCAGGAGCAGGTGATCGATCGCGCCCTCACCGCGATGGCGAGCGCGTCCGCGCGGCCGCCATCCCCCCCGCCGAGCGCCCCGCCACCCGCGAAGACTCCCTGAGCGACACGAGCCGTTCGGCGGTGCGTTCGGCGACGATCGTGACGCCGCTCGACAGATCTTTGCGACAAATCGAGGTTGCCCGGTAGACTCCAGGGGTGGCTCCCCCAATGAGCGCGCCCAGGGCGCTCGACGCTGTCGCCGCAACGCTGCGGATCGATTCGGTGAGGAAGGCCGCGCGATGAGTCGGGTCGCGCAGCTGCTTCCGAACGTCGATTACAAGAAGCTCCCGCTCACGCCCGTCGAGGGCAACGTCTTCACGCGGATCGACGGCAAGGCCTCCGAGGACGACATCGTCCGCCTCACGGGCTACCACAAGGAGACCGTCCACAAGGCCATCGATCGGCTGATCGAGCTCGGCGCGGCGCAGGACATCGAGACGCTCAAGGCGAAGGAGGCGAGCGCGCGCGACGCGCGCTCCGTCGCGACCACCGCGCTCGGCGGCTTCGATCCGAACGCCGCGCCGATCTACGAGGCGCGCGAGCTCGACGAGGAGGCGGATCTCGACCTCGTCAAAAAGAAGCAGATCCTCGACGCCTACTACCGGCTCGACAAGCTCACGCTCTACGAGCTCCTCGGCGTGCACCAGCTCGTCGACAAGAAGCAGATCAAGGCGGCCTACTACCAGCTCGCGCCGGAGTACCACCCGGACAAATTCTTCCGCCGCAACTTGGGCACGTTCCGCCCCAAGATCGAGGCGATCTTCGCGAAGCTCACGCTCGCGCACGACACGCTCTCGTCCAAGCAGAGGCGCGCGGAGTACGACGAGTACCTCCTGCAGCAACCCGAGCGGCACGTCGCCGCGCCCGTCGCGCAGGCGACGCAACCCCTCGTGCCGACGCCAGGGCAGCCCGCCGCGGCGCCTCCGGGCCCCGCTCCAGACGAGGCGAAGCGCCAGGCGCTGCTCGCGGAGCGCCGCCGCGCGCTCGCGGCGAAGCTCGGAGGCGCCCGTGTCCCCGCGCCGTCCGACTCTCAGCCGTCCACCCAAGCAGGCGCGCCCCCGCCGATCGATCCGCGCGCGGCGGCCGAAGCGCTGCGCGTTCGGTACGAGGTGGCGAAGGCGCAGTCGAACGTCTCGCAGGTCCGCAAGTACGTGGACTCGGGCCGGGACGCCCTCCATCGGAAGGACTACGCGGCTGCGGTCAACGCGTTCCGCATCGCCATCTCGCTCGCGCCCGATGACGCGGAGGTCGCTCGTGAAGCCGCGGACGTGAACCAACAAGCCGCGGTCGCCATGGCGGACACGTTCATGCGCCAGGGCGAGATGGAGGCGAACCAGGAGCGCTGGAGCGACGCGGCGATCAGCTTCAGCAAGGCGTGTCAGGGCAAGCCCACCGACGCGCGCCTCCACGATCGCGCGGCGCACGCGACGTTCAAGGCGAACAACAACCCGCGTCGCGCCGTCGAGTTCGCGCGCAAGGCGGTGGAGCTCGCGGGAAAGCAGCCGATGTACCGCATCACGCTCGCCTACGCGTACATGGCGTCCGGCCTCGAGACGAGCGCGCGATCGGAGCTCGAGCGCGCGATCGAGATCTCGAACGGGGACGACCGCGTGAAGGCGGCCGTCGCGGCGGCGCGCGAGGCGCTGAAGGTGATGGCGCACACCCCGAAGGCGGAGGAGCGCCCGCGAACGGCCACGCCGGCCGCGGCCGGCCCGGCGGCGCACGCGCCGCTCGTGCCCCCGCCCGATCAGCGGGGTGCAGCGCCCGTCATCCCACCCGCCAGCTCCCCTCCCGGGGTTCGGTCCTCAGCGCTCCCCTCGCCCGGGCGCGTACTCGTTCATCCGGCAGGACGCGCCGCCAGTGTCGCGCCCCCCGGAGCGCCCGTCTCGCAGCGCGCGCCGGGCGTGTGTGCAGGTCGCGGCCCCGTACCCCACGGGTCTCCCCCATTCGCCGCACCACCCGAGCGCGCCCCCCCAGGGCGCGCCCGCGCCCGCGGGACCGTCGTTCGGTGCTCCGCCAGCGCCCCAAGCGTGGCCCTCCTATCCGCCGATGCGCCCGCCGCAGCAAACGCAGCCCATGGCGCCGCCCCAAACCCCGTCGTTCGGCCCGACGTTCGGCCCCCAGCCGGGCTCCCCGTCCGGGGCGTGGCCGCAGCAGGGATACCCGCCTCAGCAACCCGCCCCCCAGCCGACCCCGAACGCTCCCTACCCGCAGGGTTACCCCGCCCAACCGTCGGGCTATCCCGCGCAGACTCCGCCCTATCCGACGGGACAGCCGCCCCCCCACGATCCGCGGAAGGGCGGGCAAGGACGGCAGTGATCGGAGGATGGGGCGCGAAAACACAAGCTAGCGTTTTCACGCCGGAACGAGAGACGATACAGTGCACATCACAACGCTGCCCCCACGCACGTGCGCACGGGGTGCGGCAGGAGCGGTCGCGCATGCTCCGATATGTCCCCTCTAGAGCCGGGGAGGCTCGCCGCCCAACCCAGGAGCCCCATGGATCAGTGATTGGAATCGCTTAGGCACCACGAACTCGTGCGTCGCCATCGTCGAAGGTGTGCCCACCGTGATTCCGAACCAGGGCGGGTACAAGACCACCCCGTCGATGGTCGCGATCACCGAGGCGGGCAAGCGGCTCGTGGGTCACATCGCCAAGCGCCAGGCGATCACGAACGCCGAGAACACGGTGTACGCGGCGAAGCGGCTCATCGGCCGCAAGTGGACGTCGCCCCAGGTGCGCAACGCCGTGTCGACCGCGTCGTACAAGATCGTCGAGGGTCCGCACGGGGACGTGCGCATCATGCTGCGCGAGAAGTCGTACTCCGTCCCCGAGACGAGCGCGATGATCCTCCAAGAGCTGAAGATGTTCGCGGAGGACTACCTCAACGAGCCCGTCACGAAGGCGGTCATCACCGTCCCGGCGTACTTCAACGACAACCAGCGCCAAGCGACGAAGGACGCGGGGACCATCGCTGGGCTCGACGTCATCCGCATCATCAACGAGCCGACGGCGGCAGCGCTCGCTTACGGCTACGGGAAGAACGTCGAGAAGGTCGTCGCGGTGTTCGACCTCGGCGGCGGCACGTTCGACATCTCGATCCTCGAGATCGGTCAGGGCGGCGTGTTCAAGGTCATCGCGACCGCGGGCGACACGTTCCTCGGCGGTGAGGACTTCGACTCGCGCGTCATCGACTGGCTCGTGGATGGGTTCAAGGAGCAGCACGGCGTCGACCTCCGCCAGGATCGGATGGCGCTCCAGCGCCTGAAGGACGCGGCGGAGAAGGCGAAGTGCGAGCTCTCCGGGGTGACCGAGACCGAGATCAACCTCCCCTTCATCATCTCGAGCGGGCGCAACGAGGCGCTCCACCTGCAGCGCGGGCTCAGCCGAGCGACGCTCGAGCAGCTCTGCGAGGATCTCATCGATCGGTGCGTCGAGATCTGCCGCCAAACGCTGGAGGACGCGCGCCTCGACAAGGACGAGATCGAGGAGGTCATCCTCGTGGGCGGCATGACGCGCATGCCGAAGGTGCAGGACGTCGTATCGAAGTTCTTCGGTAAGGAGCCCTCGAAAGGCGTCCACCCGGACGAGGTCGTCGGCTTGGGGGCCGCCGTTCAGGGCGCCGCCCTCGTCGACGAGACGCAGCAGATGATCCTCCTCGACGTGACGCCGCACGCCCTCGGCATCATGACGTTCGGGTCGAACTTCGAGGAGCTCATCCCCCAGAACACCACCGTGCCGACGAGCCGCTCGAAGATCTTCACGACGAGCCGCGACAACCAAACGGCCGTGAAGATCCTCGTCATGCAGGGCGAGAACAAGAAGGCCACGGAGAACGAGCTGCTCGGCGAGTTCATCCTGACCGGCCTTCGGCGCGCGCCGAAGGGCCAGGTGGAGATCGAGGTCAACTTCGAGATCAACAGCGACGGTATCGTCTCGGTGAGCGCCAAGGATCTCGAGACGGGCCAAGCCCAGTCGATCCAGGTCACCGCGTCGAGCGGCCTCACGCAGGAGGAGGTCGGCGCGATGCTCGAGAACGCGAAGGAGTACCTCGTCGACCGGCGCTCGAACGACGAGTTCGAGGGCGCGAAGCAAGAGGCAGAGAAGTTCGTCCTCGAGATCGAGAAGATGTTCCCGCAGGTCGAGCAGGTCGTCGCGTCCAGCGATTTCGGGCGCGAGGCGATCTCCAAGGCGCGCGGGATCATGCAGAAGACCCGCGACGCGATCGGGAAGAAGGACGTCGCCGCGGTGAAGGAACAACTGGAAGCCCTTTCGCGCACGCACCGAATGTTCAAGGGCGTGGTATCGCGGCCCCACTGATCGCGATCCGATGAGCGCACGGAAGCCGCTCGATTCACCGCGGCTTCGTGCGCGGAATGTGCCGTCGAGAGAGACGCTTGTGAGGAGCTTGGGCGCGGCGTGACTTCCGAGGATGAGGAAGAGGAAGACGTCGATTCGGGGTGGGACGTGGGTTCCGCCGCCGCGGCGCCTTCGTCCGCTTCCGCGGCGGCGCTCTCGCCGAAAGCCCGCGTGGGCGCGGCGACGCGCCCCGTGGCGACGCCTGCTCCTCCTGAAGCGCGAGCGTCGGCCTCCGCCGCGACCGCGCCGAAGCTCGGCGAGAAGCGGGACCTCGCGCGCACGAGTCCGGCGGTCGCGCGGGCGTCGATCGGGCTGCGCAAGCCGCTCAGCCCGGTCGCCGAACGGCCGAGCCCACCCGCGCCGCCCGTGGAGGATCGCGTCACGCCGACTCCGTCCGCGGACGACGCTCCGCCGACGGTGGGGCGGCCGATGCCGCCGCCCCGGTCCCGATCCAACACGCCCAAGGTGACGAACGCCGTGCAGAAGGCGCGCGCGCTCGACGAGGCGCTCTCGACCGCGCCGCCGAACGCGGCTCCGGCGGCGGCGCCGGCGAAGCTCGTGGGCCGCCCGCCCGGCGGCGGGATGCGGATCCCGGTCACCCCGCCGCAGGATCGCTCGACGACGCCATCCGTGGTGCCCACCGCGAACCCCGAGGCGAAGCCCCCGGCGACCGCGCTGCGCTTCGGGGACCGCGCGGCGAGCGTGGGGATCACGTCCTCCCCAGAGCCCACACCAATGCCTGGGCCCCGCAGGGAGGCGCTGAAGCTCAACCGAGCGACGCAGGACTTCGCGGTGAAGATGCTGTCGCGCGACGCGGATCGCGCCGAGCGAGGGAAGCGCCCCTCCGGGCCACCGCTCGATCTACACCTGCCGCTCGAGCTGTCGCTCGACGAGCCGCTCGAGAGCATCGACCTCGGACGTACGCGGGAGAACACGGTCGCCGCTCCGGACATCTCGTTGGACGATGACGGCGCCCCGTCCGTCGAGGAGGCGGAGCTCGCGCCGGACGAGCTCGCCGCGGTGGACGAGCTCGACGACGTGCTCGATGGCCTGATCGACTCTCTCCCGAGCGGCGATCTCAAGCTCCCGCAGCGCACCCAGTCGGACGCGCCGCGCCCGACGCCCGTCCCCCAACCCACGCCCGTGCTCGCGCCCGCTCGCGGAGGGGCGCGCCCACCCTCGCTGAAAGAGCTCGAGCTCTCCCTCGAGATCGAGGCCCCGAGCTCCGCGGCTCAGCCCCCGTCCCTCGATCCGGCGACGACGCGTGGGTTCCAGGAGGACGATCCGCTCCTCGCCCCCATCCGCGACCGCGTCGCGAAGGGCGACTTCATGGGCGCGCTGATGCGCGCGGAGGGCATCCTCCAAACCGAACCGGACAACATCGGAGCCACCTACTTCGCGACGATGTGCCAGGAGAAGATCCGGGATTTGTATTTCGCGCGGCTCGGGTCCGGCGAAGGGATCCCGCACGTGCAGGTGGGGCCGGACGCGATCGTGGCGCTGGCGCTCGATCACCGGAGCGGCTTTCTGATCTCGCTCATCGACGGGATCGCCTCCATCGACGACGTCCTCGACATGTCGGGGATGCCTCCCATCGAGGCGCTCCGACTCCTCCTCGAGCTGAAGAACGAGGGCGTGATCGGGATCGACTGACGCGCCATCGACGAGTGCGTCGTTGCGCGCCATCATCCGTCTCAAGGTTCGCGGCTCCCTCGCTCGCGCGCTCCACGATCCGTCGATGACCGAAGGGCAGAGAAGAAAGGCACCCCGCGCGCCGCTCGCTGGGGTCCTCGTGGTCCTCGCGCAAATCGCTGCGAGCTTCGCGTTGCTCTATGCGGCGCTCTTCGTGGGCGCGTCGACGCGGGGCCTGCTCGTCCAGGGACCGACCGCGCGAGCGCTCGACCGCCTCCCCCCTCCCCCACGATCGGGTCCCCCGAAGGAGAACTTACCGGGTCCGGACGACGCCCCGAAGGTCGCGAGCTACCAGCTGCGGGCGGCCCTCGATCCGAGCACCCACACGGTGACGGGCTCGGGCACGATCACGTTCACGAACGTCTCGAAGGCGCCGATCTCGGAGCTCTGGGTCCACCTCTACCTGAACGCGTTCGAGAACACGGGGACGCGCTTCATGCGCAAGACCCCGAACGGCTTTCGCGGCGTCAGGACGCTCGCCCACCCCGGCGGCACGGACGTCACCTCGTTCCGCGTGCGTGAGTTCGGGGACGCGGAGCTCTGGCCCGCGGACGCGACGACCCCGGGCGACGCCGCGGATCGCACCGACATCCGCGTCCCACTCCCCGAGAAGATGGAGTCCGGCGCGACGATCCACGTGGACGTCGCGTTCGTGTCGAGGCTCCCGTCGATCGTGCTGCGCACTGGGTTCGACGGCACGTTCCACATGGTGGCGCAGTGGTTCCCGAAGATCGCGAAGCTCGAAGACGACGGCGCCTTCGCGCACTTCCCGTTCGAGCGCTTCAGCGAGTTCTACGCGGACTACGGCGACTACGACGTGAGCGTCGACGTGCCGGACACGTTCCGCGTCGGCGCCGTGGGCGAGCTCGAGAGCTCCGTCGGCGACGCCGATCGCCGCGTCGATCGGTACCGCGCCACCGGCGTCCACGACTTCGCGTTCGCCGCCTGGGACGGGTTCTCCGAGCAGGAGGACGCGACCGGGCCCGTGAAGATCCGCTGCCTCTACCCGCACGGGTACGGCGGCGTCGCGGACGAGCAGATCGAGGCCGCCAAGCGGGGACTCGAGGTGTACGGCGCGCACTACGGCGCGTACCCCTACAGCACCCTGACGCTCGTGCACCCTCCGCCGGGCGCCGAAGAGGCCGGAGGGATGGAGTACCCGACGCTGATCACGACGGGCGGGCCGTTCTGGCTCGCCGTGAGCACCACGAGGAGCATCCCGCTCCTCACGCTGCACGAGCTCGGACACCAATGGTTCTATGGCCTCGTCGGCACGAACGAGCACGCGTTCCCGTTCCTCGACGAGGGCGGCGCGACGTACGCCACGGGCGTCGCCGCGAAGGAGCTCTACGGCGAGCACCAGCTCTCGTGGATCGCGCCGGGCTCCGTGGGCGCGGCGGAGCGCGTGTTCGCCGCGAACATCCACGCCAAGAACCGGGTGAGCGCCGCGGCGGACGACTTCGAGACGGGGAACGACTACGCGCTCCTCGTCTATTACCGCGCCGCGACCGCGTTCCGCACGTTGGACGCGGTGTTCGACGGCGCGTTCGATCGGGCGCTCGGGCGCTACGCCCGCAAGCATCGGTTCGGCCACCCGACGCCGGACGATCTCTACACCGCGATCGAAGCCGAGGGGGGGCCGCGCGCGCGCGCGTTCGCCGTCGACGTGCTGGAGAAGCAGGGGTGGATCGATCTCGGCGCGTCGCTCGTCGACGGGCGCTTCGTCGCGACGCGGAAGGGCACGCTCGCCGTTCCCGTGGACGTGGAGGTCGACTTCGAGGACGGGTCGAGCACCGTCGTCCGGTGGGACGACGAAGCGACGGAGTTCGCCGTGCCGTCGACCGACAAGAAGATCGTCGGGGGCTGCGTGGATCCGAAGCTCGCCGTCCTGCTCGACGAGAACATCGCCGACAACTGCGTGAACGAGCGGCCCGCGCGCGCCAAGCGGACGACCGTCCTCGCCGTTTACACGGCCGAGCTCCTCGCGAACCTCGTCGCCCCATGACGCCGCCGACCACCGGAGCGCGCGTCCGTGGGGCGTGGCGGATGATCCTCGCGAACTACGCGTTCCGCGCGCTCGCGGGGATCGCGGGCGCGTCCGCGATCGTCGAGATCGTGTCGCCGTTCGTCGCTCAACGGCCCGACGGGGATCGTGACCTGTTCGCGAATGGGGCAGCGCTCTTCCTCGGGATGGGGC
The DNA here is from genome assembly GCA_046351395.1 of Polyangiaceae bacterium. Taxonomy (GTDB): domain Bacteria; phylum Myxococcota_A; class Polyangia; order Polyangiales; family Polyangiaceae; genus CAYYKK01. Next base: position 33,132 of record JAXLYP010000007.1, on the reverse strand, counting down.
TCCGCGCCCTGCCCCGCCTGGGCGGCGTGGCGAGGACAGAGGCGCTCGTCGCGGTCGGCGTCGCGCTCCTCGGCGTCGTCCCGTTCGCGGCGCTGCTCCACGCGCTCGTCGCCCCGCACGCGTCGATCGGCGACCGGGCTCGCGAGGCGCTGCGGCTCGGCCTGAAGCTCGCGTTGCTGCTCGGGATCGCAGCGCTCGTCGAGGCCGTCTGCGTCGGCCTCGCGGTCTTGATGGTGAGTCTCGTCGACCACCCCGGCGACTCGCCGGCGAACCTCGCGTCGGCGGCCGGGTTGTCCCTGGTGGGCCTCGTTCCGCTCGCGCTCGTCGCGATCCTCCACGATCTCGCGCGCGTCGCGGTGGTGGCGCGCCGCCGCTCGGTGCTCGATGCGCTCGGCCACGCTGCGCGCGTGATGCGCCGCAAGCCAGGGGCGGTGCTCCTGCTGGTCGTCGGCGGGTGGATGGCGTCCACGCTCTGCGCGGCGCTCGGGTTCGCCGCCGCCGGATGGATCGGGTTGCGGTCGGACGCGCGCGTCGTCGCCGTACTCGTCCTCCAGCAGCTCGCCGTGCTCGGTATCCTCGCCGTGCGCGCCGTCTACTTCGCCCGCCTGATCACGATCGACGCCGAGGTCCGCTGAAGACGGTTGCGCGATGCCACGGGGTGCGTGTTATATGCGCGTCGGTTTCGCCGAGCACCGCCGTCCGTGGCGGCAAGCTCCGCGAAAGTCCGCGCCCAGGTAGCTCAGTTGGTAGAGCAGAGGATTGAAAATCCTCGTGTCGGCGGTTCGATTCCGTCCCTGGGCACAGAGATTCACATCGGTCCCGCACGCGATCCCTCCCCCGTTCGCCGTGTGGCGGAGAACCGGCCAGGTTGAATTCAAAGGGGACCCAGCCGGCGGGACGCCGCCGAGCTGACGCCGCGAGCGCGACCGAACGCACGCTCAATGCGGAGACGGAGACGGAGCGGAGACGGCGCGGAGACGGCGCGGAGACGGCGTTCGAAGGGTTGAGCCACGGCGCAGGGTCGAGCTCGAACCTTCGGCCGCCCTTCAGCCCGTGCCGCGCCCCCTCGTCCAAGCTGGACAATAGGCCGCGGGTTCGCACCCATGCGACATGTCGCAGGATTCTTGGCGCGGCCGAGACGGGGCGTTGAACTCCTGCGGAGGGTCGTGCGACCATAAACCTGCGGGTGCGTGTCTTCATTCCTAAACTTGGCGCACCGCAGGGACAGGTCACATGTCGCCTCGCGCATGGTTCGTCGGCATCAAGTCGAACTTCTCCACGCCGTCCGGGTTGAAAGCTGCCCTAGCGGCGGCATGTTTGACGGCCGCTGCGGTGTCGCCGTGGCTCGCTGAAGAGGCGAAGGGAGAGCCTGCCTCGTGCCTCTCTTCGGATCCGGCCGCGTGGCCCGCGCCCTCGAAGCCGTACTTCATGATCATCGTCGACACCTCCGGGTCGATGGGGATCACGGTCGGCGGCACCCAGAACTCGTGCGGCTACAACACGACGGGCAACGTCAACAGCAACAACCGGATCGACTCGGCGCGCTGCGCGGTGAAGAACACCATCCAGGCCTACGCCGGACAGGTGAACTTCGGCCTCGCGGGGTACGCGTGGAAGCTCACGAACTGCCCGAACCAGGGCACCTGCCAGACGTGCACGAACAACGGTGGGGGCAGCTTCAGCTGCTTCGGGCAGGGCGGCAACCTTTGCAGCAACCAAGGGTTCTCCTGCGGCCCGGCGACGACGGACCCGCTCTCTGGCACTGCGATGAACATGGGCGCGGAGATCTTCGTGCCCATGCTGCAGGACCACTACTGGCTCAACCCGCCGGACTCGACGAACGTCCCGGCGCTCCTCAGCTACGTCGACAACAACTGCACGAACGGCATCGAGCTCGGCACCGCGAGCGCGACCCCCATCGCGGGCGCGCTGCTCGGGATGAACCAGTATTTCTCGAACACCTACGTGGATCCGATCTCCGGCGCGACGGTGGCCTCCCCGCTCGGCTCGCTCGCGCAGGGCGAGAGGTCCTGCCGCTCGCTCAACATCATCCTCATCACCGACGGTGACGAGACCTGCAACACGGGAGGCGGGCCGACGCCGATCACCGGGGGCTGCTTCTCGGGCGGCGCCTATCCGAACGGCAACAGCCAGGGGCTCGCCGCGTTCGAGGCGGACCGGCTGTTCACGAACGGCGTCACGTTCGGTGGGAACACGTACAAGGTGAAGACCCACGTCATCGGGTTCGCCGGCGCGACGGTCGGCGCGCTGAACGACATCGCCAAATGCGGCGGCACGACGACCGCGAAATCGACCTCCGACGAGGCGTCGCTGTCACAGGCGCTCTCGTCGATCATCGCGGGCTCCGTCGCCCCCGAGAGCTGCGACAACCAGGACAACAACTGCAACGGCTGTACGGACGAGGGCTTCGTCCACTACTGCGACGTCGGACAGACGTGCTGCAACTGGGGTGCGCCTCCCCTCCCCTCTCGTGCGACGTGCCTCAGCCAGTACACCGCGACGATCACCCCGGCGAACCCGCAGGGCGACCTCACGAAGCTCCCCTGCACGACGGCGACGCAGCAAACCGAGCCCGCCAACTGGCTCTGTTTCAACCCGCAGGACGCGTGCGACGGCACGGACAACAACTGCGCGGCGGGTATCGACGAGGGCGCCCTCAAGTGTGGAAGCCCCGCGCACTGCCCGATCCCCGAGGCGTGCGGCAACGGCCTCGACGACGACTGCGACAACCTCGTGGACGAGGGCTGCGGCGGCTGCGTCGCGACGCCCGAGGTCTGCGACGGGTGCGACAACGACTGCGACGGCGTCGCGGACGATGGGATCGCACCGGTGGCGTGCGGCCAAACGGCTCCGGCGAACTGCGCAGGGACGCGGAGCTGCAAGGCGGCCGTGCCTGTGCCCATCGGTGGATGCGTCGCGGGTGGTGGATTCAACCCGTGCACGAACAACCCGCAGACCGAGGTCTGTGACGGGCTCGACAACAACTGCGACGGGACCATCGACAACGGCGTAGCGCCCGTCGCGTGCACCGGCATGCCGGCGCCGCCCGTCAACGGGACGCCCGGGTGCGGCGCGGGCTGCCCGAACTTCGGGCCGAACAGCCAATGCAAGATGGGATCGCAGGCCTGCGGGCAGTCGTGCCAGGGCTACGTCGGCCCGAGCGCCGAGATCTGCGACGGCATCGACAACGACTGCGACGGGCAGGTCGACGAGGGCGCGTTCGGCATCGGTCAACCCTGTGGCATCGCCACGGGCGAGTGCACCCCGGGCACCACGGTGTGCTCGAACGGCGCGCTCGTCTGCGGTGGGTCCGCGGTGAAACCCGCGCCCGAGGTCTGCGACGGACTCGACAACGACTGCGACGGCTCGGTGGACGAGGCCCCGCTCGCGGACGGCCCCGCTCAGGTGCTTCCGGTTGCTGGGTCGGCGCGGGCAACTGCTGCACGTTCCAGAACCTCTCGTGGTGCCCGCCCGCGGGCGGCACGTGCAACAGCACCGGGACGCTCACGGCGCCCTGCAACACGGGCACGCTCGTGTGCCAGGGTGCTCAGCACTGGCAGTGCGTGAACGCGAAGCCGCCGATCGCAGAGGCGTGCAACGGCGTCGACGACAACTGCAACGGGGCGATCGACGACGGGAGCTTCCCCGGGGAGGGCAACACGTGCGGATCGAACGTCGGCGAATGCAAGACGGGCATCATCGACTGCACGAACGGCATCCTCGACTGCGTGGGTGACGTGCCGCCGACGCAGGAGCTCTGCGACGGCAAGGACAACGACTGCGACACGGTCATCGACAACGGAATCAGCACGGGCGGCTCGTGCACGCCGACGTACGACACGGTCGCGTACCCGGGGCCGCGTGACAAAGGTGCTTGCCAGCCGGGCACGCTCACGTGCGACGGCATGGGCGGGCTGACGTGCGCGAACGGCGTCGGGCCGAGCCCCGAGGTGTGCGACGGCATCGACAACGACTGCGACGGATCGATCGACGAGACCGGCAACCCGCCGGACGGCATCGACGGCACGAGCGGCCCGTTCGCGCCTCCGGGCCCGCCCGTCGCCAAGATCGGCGACCAATGCGGCACGGACGTGGGTGACTGCACGCTCGGGACGTACGCGTGCGTCATGGGTCAGTTCCAATGCGTCGGCGGGACCACGCCGCAGCCCGAGTCCTGCGACTGCGGCGACAACGACTGCAACGGCGTGAACGACAACCCGAACATGAACAACAGCCCGCCGCTCTGCAGCCCCGGCAAGGAGTGCGTGAAGTCGAGCCAGGGTTGCCAGTGCGCCGCGGCGTGCGGGAGCGGCGAGTTCCCCTGCCCGACCGGTCAGATCTGCGAGATGGTCACGGACAGCCAGACCGGCGCGCCGCTCGGCAGCTTCTGCGTCGTGTCGACCTGCAACGACTGCCCCCACGCGGTCGTGGTCGACGCGAACAACGTGCCGATCTGCGGGCCTGCGGGCACGCCGACGACGGGCTGCGCCAATCTCCCGGTGTGCGCATGCGCGGGTCAGAACGGGTGCAAGCCGCCGTGCTTCGGTGTCCAGTGCAGCGCGCCGCTGGTTTGCACGAACTTCGGGCCGAACGCGGGCAAGTGCGTCGCCGACAACTGCTTCAACAACCCGTGCCAGGGCTGCAACCAGGTCTGCGACGACAATGGATCGTGCAAGGACAACCCCTGCCCGGGCACGTGCAAGGCGGACGAGGTGTGCAAGCCCTCGGCGGACTTCAACTCGTTCACCTGCGAGAAGACGTGCGCTGGCGTGATGTGCGCTGCGGACAAGGTCTGCCACGACGGGATGTGCGTCCCGACGTGCAGCCCGGCGTGCGCGGCCGATCAGGTCTGCGACACGACGCAGATGCCTCCGACATGCGTGCAGAGCAAGTGCATGGCGGACTCCTGCCCGAACGGCGGGTGCTGCGACCCGCTGAACGGCGCGTGCGGCTCCTGTCCCTGCGAAGGCGTCATCTGCCCGCAGGACCAGAAGTGCGTGAACGACGAGTGCGTCGGTGACATGGGCACGGGCGGCGCGGCGTCGAGCAGCTCGGCGTCCACGGGATCTTCGATGGGCGGCAACGCGGCGACCGGATCGACCTCGGCGACCGGCAGCGGAGGGTCCACCGGGAGCTCGAACGGCGTGTTCGGTCTCGCGACCGGCGGCGGCGGGTGCAGCTGCGGCGTCGCGGGCGCGGGCGTCAACGAGATCGGCATGATCGTCGCGGCGCTCGGCATCGTCGCGGCGCGGTACAGGAGAAGGCGACGGCCACACCGCGATGCGACGCTGGAGCACGCGGATGCGTCGGAGGTGTCGCGATGATGCGCGCGAACTTCTGGATGGGGTGCGTCGGGGCCCTCGGCCTCGGCGCGGTGGCCCTCGCCGCGCTCCCTGGGTGCGACACGAAGGCGTACTGCTTCGCGAACTGTGAGACGTCGAGCTCCTCGGGGACCGCGAGCTCGATGACGACGGGTACGGGCGGTGGCGGTGGTCAGGTGATCTCCACCTCCACCGGCTTCGCCACGGTCGGCTCGTCGAGCAGCGGCGGCTGCATGCTCACGAACGGCGGCGTCGAGGTGTGCGACGGCATCGACAACGATTGCAACCTCGTCGTCGACGACGTCGTCGGGCTGGATCTCAACGACCCGAAGACGTGCGGGACGTGCTCGACGAACTGCTACACGAAGCTGCTCAACGTCGACCCGGCGACGGTCCAGTGCACGGCGAGCCCCGATCCGGGCAAGGTGCCGGGGACGTGCTCCGGGACATGCACGGCGGACTACTACGACCACGACGGGGACGGCAGCTGCGAGTACTACTGCGTCAAGTCCGCCAACAACGACGCGGTCTGCAACAACGCGGACGACGACTGCGACGGCGTCTTCGACGAGGACGTCGACCTCTGCACGAGCACGACCGACTGCGGCAAGTGCGGCGGCAATTGCGTCATCATCCACGGCACACCGAAGTGTGATCACCCAGCGACGGGCGCGTGCACGCCGGCCAACACGCAGTGCGCGATCCTCGCGTGCGACCCTGGGTACTACGACCTCGATCAGAGCGTCGCGACCGGGTGCGAGTACCAGTGCACGCCGACGGGTCCGGAGCTCTGCAACAACGGGATCGACGATGACTGCGACGGCAAGGTCGACGACGCGGACGATCTGTCGGGCGACGTGAACATCGGGAAGGTGTGCCACGGCTCGCCGCTCGGGGTCTGCAACACGGCGGCGCACGCGGGCGTGACCGCGTGCGTGAGCGGCCAGGTGCAGTGCACGGGGGCGAACGTCTTGGTCCCCGGCCAGCTCCAGGAGACGTGCAACAACGCGGACGACGACTGCGACGGGCTCACGGACGACGCGCCGACGGACGCGGGCGCGGCGTGCGGCGTGAGCGCGACGTTCCCGTGCCACCTCGGCACGACGCAGTGCCAGGGCGGCATGCTGAATTGCGTCGGGGATCAGGGCCCCACGACGGAGACTTGCAACGGCCAGGACGACAACTGCGACGGCGCGATCGACAAGACGGGCATGACACCCCCCGCAGACGCGGTGGGAGCGTGCAACGCGCCGCCCTACCAGTCCGTGCCGAACAGCTGTGAGGCGCTCGGGACCTGCACTCCAGGCACGTGCATGGCCGGTATGAAGGCGTGCGTGGGCGGGACGGTACAGTGCCAGGGCTCGATCGTCGCGCCGCCGGGAGCGTCGGACGCGTGCGGGGTCGACACGAACTGCGACGGCGCGCTCACGAACCAGCCGAACAAGATGACGGACGTCGCGAACTGCGGGACGTGCGGCAACAACTGCCTCGCGGGCGCGGTGCACGCGAACTGGTCGTGCGTCGCGGGCGGCTGCCAGTTCAACGGGTGCCAAGCGGGGTACTTCGATCTGAACAACGATCAAAAGTGCGAGTACGCGTGCACGGTCACGGGACCCGAGGCGTGCAACGGCAACGACGACGACTGCGACGGCCAGATCGACGAGGGGCTCACCGCGCCGGCGGTCGCGAGCGTCTGCGGAGTCAGCGCCGGCAACCCGTACCCCGAGTGCTCGAGCCAAGTGACGGTGGCGTGCACCGCGGGCGCTTGGAAGTGCACCTTCCCCGCCGGCGTGTGCGTGGGCGGGTGCGGAAGCAGCCCGAACCAGGAGGTCTGCGAGGATCCGCCGCTCGACAACGACTGCGACGGCCTGCGAAACGAGAACACGCCGAACTACGGCAAGGGATGCGCGAGAGCGACGACGGACTCCCGCCGCCCGGCGACGGCGCGTGCCGCCAAACCGGGACGTTCATCTGCAACGGCCCGACGGCGACGAAGTGCTCCGTGACGAAGGCGAACTGCACGACGCTTCCGGGCGGATGCACGGAGCTCTGCGACGGCATCGACAACGACTGCGACGGCTCTGTGGACGAGCCGAACAACGCGCCGGGGGCGAACTCCGCGTTCTCGTACAAGCCGAAGGTCACGAAGATCGCCGCTTCCACGTGGGTCATGAGCTACGAGGCGAGCCGCCCGAGCGCGACGGCCACCGCACCGGGCAGCGGCAACGGCTACTGGACGAGCGCTCCCTCGGGGACGACGCTCGACAAGACGCCGGCGTGCTCCGAGACCGGCAAGATCCCGTGGTTCAACGTCACGGGTACGGAGGTCGAGCAGACCTGCGCGGCGATGGGCGGCGTGGCGTGCAGCACCGCGACGTGGCAGATCGCCTGCAACGCGACCGTCCCGTGCAAGTGGGGGTACAGCCCGCGCGGCGCGGCGTGCACGAGCGTCGCGGTCTTGTCGCCGCCGGCGACCGCGAAGTTCTGCAACCTCGGCACGACGTTCGACTTCGACTCGGGGACGACGGGGGACCAGGATGGCCTGCTGCCGACCCACTCCCCGCTCCTCAAGTCGTGCTCGGATGATTGGAGCGGGCAGTTCGGGAACACGTCCGCGAACGACCAGATCTGGGACATGACGGGCAACCTGCGCGAGATCGTGAAGCAGGCGAACAACTCGTACAAACTCATGGGTGGCGCGTTCAACACCCAGAGCGAGGACGGCGCGCAGTGCTCGTTCACGTTCTACTCGGTGGACCAGAACTTCAAGTTCTTCGACACCGGGTTCAGGTGCTGCTTCAACACGGATCCCACGCTCTGACGACCAGCTCGTAGGTCGTCGGTCCCAGCGACCGAGTGGAGGCGCGAAGAGGCTCTTCGCGCCTTCGCTTTTTCCGGAGATCTCCCCCGTGGTAAAGCGTCGGGGATGGGTTCGATCGTCGAGCTGATCGCGAAGAAGCGGGACGGGGGCACGCACTCGGGCGCGGAGATCGAGGAGCTGCTCTCGGCCTTCGCGAGCGGCCAGATGGCGGACTACCAGATGACGGCCTGGCTCATGGCGGTCTTCCTGCGTGGGATGGATCGCGCCGAGACGGTCGCGCTGACGCGCGGGATGCTCCACTCGGGGGACGTGCTCGACCTGTCGGCCGTCCCGGGCGTGAAGGTCGACAAGCACTCGACGGGCGGAGTCGGGGACAAGGTCTCGATCTGCCTCGCGCCGCTCGTCGCGGCGTGCGGCGTGCCGGTGCCGATGGTGTCGGGGCGCGGCCTCGGGCACACGGGAGGGACGCTCGACAAACTCGAGGCCATCCCGGGCTTCGACGTCTCGCTCGACGCAGCGTCGTTCGCGCGCATCGTGGCCGACGTGGGGACGTGCATGATCGGGCAGACGTCGCGGATCGCGCCGGCGGACAAGCGGATCTACGCCCTGCGGGACGTCACGGGGACGGTCGAGTGCATCCCCCTCATCGTCGCGAGCATCCTTTCGAAGAAGCTCGCGGAGGGGATCGACGCGCTCGTGCTCGACGTGAAGGTCGGGCGCGGCGCGTTTATGAAGACCGAGGCGCGCGCCCGGGAGCTCGCGCGCGCTCTCGTCGAGGTGGGGACCGGATCGGGCAAGCAGGTCGTGGCGCTGCTCACGCGGATGGACGTCCCGCTCGGGCGCGCGATCGGGAACGCGAACGAGACGCGCGAGGCGATCGACATCCTGCTCGGGCGCGGGCCGGCCGACACCCTCGAGTGCACCCTCGCGCTCGGCGCGGAGATGCTCGTGCTAGGCCGCGTCGCGGCGACGCCCGAGGAGGCGCGCGCGCGGCTCCTCCGCGCGATCGAGGACGGGAGCGGAGCGCGCACGATGGAGCGCATGATCGAGGCGCACAAGGGGGATCCCCGCGTGGTCGCGGATCCGTCCCGCCTCGAGCGCGCCCCCCTCACCCTCGAGATCAAGGCGGATCGCTCGGGGTTCGTCGGCGCGATCGACTCGCTCGCGCTCGGGCTCGCGGGCGTGGAGATGGGCGCCGGGCGCTCGCGCGCGGATCAGAAGGTCGACCACGCGGTCGGCATCGATCTCGTGCGCGTCGTGGGGGACGAGATCCGCGCGGGCGACGTCCTCGCGACCGTGTCCGTCCGCAGCGAAGGCAAGACCCCGCTCGCCCGCATCGCGGGGGCGTTCGAGATCCACGACGCGCGGCCCGAGGTGCCGTCGCTCGTGATGGATCGCATCGTGAGCGCACCGTGAGCGCTGCTGCGCCTGCTCGGCCCTTGTGCGGGTCTGCCGCGACCTCCACGATGAGGTGAGATGGGCTACCGGCGCATCATCCTCCTGCTCGTCTACCTCGGGATCGTCCCGGCGGTGCTCCTGTCGATCAGCGGCGTGATGCTCCTCGTCCTGGGGGAGTCGGGGCGGGTGCAGCTCCTCACGGGCATCCTGATTCTGACGTTCGCGGGCACGTTCGCGACAGGGGTGATCCTCGCGTGGGTCTACCTCCGGCGCGAGCGCAACCTGTCCGAGCTCCAGGCGGACTTCGTCTCGAAGGTGAGCCACGAGCTGCGCACACCGCTCACCTCGATCCGGATGTTCACGGAGACGCTCGTGCTCCGGCGCGGCGACCCGGTCGCGGAGGAGCGGTGCATCCAGGCGCTCGAGAAGGAGACGCACCGCCTGAGCAAGCTCATCAACCGGCTGCTCGACTGGGGGCGGATGCAGAGCGGCATGCGGACGTACACCCTCGAGCCAACGAGCGTGGCCGAGATCGTGGACGAGGCGGTGAGCGCGTTCGGGCCCACGCGCGAGAAGGACGACGTGGACGTCGCGATCCAGGTCGAGCCCGACCTGCCGCCCGTCTACTGCGACAAAGCGGCGATCGTGGACGCGATCGTCAACCTGCTGTCGAACGCGTACAAATACTCCGCGGCGCCGCGGGAGATCCGCGTGTCCGCAAGGCGCCAGGACGACAAGATGATCCGGATCGCGGTGCGCGACAACGGCAAGGGGATCGCGCGGCGCGAGCACAAGCGGATCTTCGACAAGTTCTACCGCGTCGACGACCTCCTCACGCGCAAGGAGGACGGCTCGGGCCTCGGGCTCGCGATCGTCCACCACATCGTGCGTGCGCACCGCGGCAAGGTCGAGGTAGAGAGCGATCTCGGCAAGGGCAGCGAGTTTGCGATCGTGTTGTCTACGGATCCTTCGAAGCTCGATTTGCTCATCCACCGCGCGTCGCAGGGCGCGCAAGGCGCGCAGGCGTGATGGAGACCCCGAAGAAGACTGTGCTGGTGGTGGAGGACGACCCGTCGATCGCGATGGGCCTCGAGATGAACCTGGTCGCGGAGGGCTACGCCGTGGCCGTCGCGGCGGACGGGAAGGTCGGCCTCGAGCGCGCGCGGAGCGGCGTGGATCTCGTGATCCTCGACGTGATGCTCCCCGAGCTGAACGGCCTCGAGATCGTCCGGACGTTGCGGACCGAAGGCAACGCGGTGCCGGTCATCATGCTGAGCGCGCGCGGCGCCGAGATGGACAAGGTGCTCGGCCTCGAGCTCGGCGCAGAGGACTACATCACGAAGCCGTTCAGCCTCGCGGAGCTCCTCGCGCGCGTGAAGGCGGTGCTCCGGCGCGACGCGATCGCCCGCGGCACGGGGCCCGCGCCCGCGGTGACCGTGGGCGAGCTCCGCGTCGACCCGAGCACGCGCGAGGTGAAGCGCCGAGGCGACCTGGTCGATCTGACGGCGACGGAGTTCGACATCCTCCTCGCGCTCGTGCAGATGAAGGGCAAGGTCCTCACGCGGGAGGAGATTCAGGCGCGCGTCTGGGGGCCGTCGCACCACGGGACGCCGCGCACGATCGACAACTTCATCCTGCAGCTCCGGACGAAGCTCGAGGACGATCCGGCGAACCCGCGCCACCTCGTCACGGTGCGGGGCGTCGGCTACCGGTTCATGACGAGCTGACGCGCGTCAGCCGCCCTTGCAGAACTCGTTGACGTTGGTCACGAGCGGGCCCTCGTCGTCGGCGACCTTGTCGAGCGCCTCCTTCGCGAGGTTGTACTTCTCGATGTCGTTCTGCTCCGCGCCGTCCGCCATCTCCTTGCCGAGGCGGGCGAACTCGCGCGCGAGCTTCTGATAGCGGAGGGAGAAATCCTTGAGCTCGGGGGCGGACGTGACGACCTTCGAGAGGTCGTCCGCGACCTTGGACATCCCCGCTGCCATCGCCCGGAGCGTCGCGATCTTCTCCGCGGGCGTCGCGTCCGCCTTCGTGGGCCCCTCCTCGAGGCGCTTCGTCGCGTCGTTGACGAGGCCGATCACCTCCGTGCACTGCACGGACTTGGACGGGCCGCAGGCGACGAGCGCGGTGATCGAAGCGAACGCCGCGACGGAAGCCGCTCGAGCCGCTCTCCGGTGCATGGCTCGTTTTCGCACATCAGTTCCGAATTCGGAAGTTCGCGCCATACGTGCGGCCGACGTCGTCGGCCGTGGGGTCGGTGATGATGAGCTCCGGCTTCCCTTTGTCCGCGAAGACGATGGTGTTTTGTCGGAAGACGCGCCCGAAGGCGATCGCTTCGTCCCGATCCATGCCGAGGACGAGCCAGGTGGGCTCGCGCCAGACGCTGTCCGGCTCGGCGTCCGACCCCATGCACGGCTCGACGCGGTAGCAGCCGAGGATGAGCAGGTCGCGCATCACGAGGTGACGACCGTCGTTCACGCGCCTCGGCAGGAGCATGGAGCGCGGGTTGTAGGCGGTGAGGAGCGCGAACCGCCGCATCAGCACGTCCGGCAGGCCGTGGACCTCGGCCAGGTTCTCCCCGTCGAGCGAGACGCGGAGCGGGCCCTGCGGCGTCATGATCTCGTAGATCGTCGAGAAGTACCCCCGGAGAAGCGCCTGATCCATCGGCCCCTGGTCTTACCGCAGCGGGAAACGAGCGTCCCTCAGGAATTCGGAGGGCGCCTCCTGAAAACGGCCGAGGGCGCGTGCCCACGCGACGAGGACATTCGGAGGTTCTGTCCGCGACGCCCCGCAGGGGCGGGCGTGGAATTCCTCGTCGCGTGCCCACGCGACGAGGACATTCGGAGGTTCTGTCCACGACGCCCCGCAGGGGCGGGCGTGGAATTCCTCGTCGCCTGCCCACGCGACGAGGACATTCGGAGGTTCTGTCCACGACGCCCCGCAGGCGGGCGGGAATTTCGTCGCCTGCCCACGCGACGAGGACATTCGGAGGTTCTGTCCACGACGCCCCGCAGGGGCGGGCGTGGAATTCTCGGTGCTCGCGCGGGGTTTTGCTACACCGGCTGCGAGCGTTCGATGATCGAGGTCCGGAATCTCTCGAAGTTCTATGGCGACTTCCACGCCGTTCGAGGCATTTCGTTCAACGTGAAGAAGGGCGAGGTCGTCGGGTTCCTCGGGCCGAACGGCGCGGGGAAGAGCACCACGCTGCGCATCCTCGTCGGGTTCTTGGGGGCGACGAGCGGGAGGCCCGGATCAACGGCCACTCGGTGATCGACGAGCCGCTCCGCGCCCGGGAGAGCATCGGGTACATGCCCGAGATGGCGCCGCTCTACCCCGAGATGCGCGTGCGCGAGTACCTCGGGTTCCGAGCGGAGCTCAAGGGGGTGAAGCGCAAGGAGCGGGTCGACGCGGTCGCGCGCGCGGTGAAGGACGCCGGCCTCGAGGGCGAGAGGCACGCTCATCCGCGAGCTCTCGAAGGGGTACCGGCAGCGCGTCGGCCTCGCGGACGCGCTCGTCGCGAGCCCGCCGTTGCTCATCCTCGACGAGCCCACGGCGGGCCTCGATCGAACCAGATCCGCGAGGTGCGGGCGCTCATCGGCCGGCTCGCGGACCGCCAGCAGACGATCCTCGTCTCGACGCACATCCTCTCGGAGGTCGAGGCGATGTGCACGCGCGCCGTCGTGATCGCGCGGGGCAAGCTCGTCGCGGAGGGAACGCTCGACGAGCTCCGAGGCGCCCGCAGCAACGACGTCCGGATCCGGATCCGAGGGGACGCCGAGGACGCCGCGAAGCTCCTCCGAGCGATCGCAGGCGTGGCCGCGGTGACGGTCGACGCGGCCGGAGCGGTCGTCGTGGAGTTCGCCGAGGGCAGCTCCGCGGACGACGTGGTGGAGCGGTCGGTCCACACGCTCGTCGGCGCGGGGATCGGCGTCCTCGAGGTGGCCTCGACGCAGCGGTCTCTCGAGCAGATCTTCAGCGAGCTCACCGCGGACGACCGCGGCCCGAACGCGAAGAAGCGCAAGCGGGTGCACGTATGAGGGGCTTCGTCCCGATCCTGAAGCGGGAGCTCTTCTCCCTGTTCGTGACGCCCCTCGCGTGGGTGCTGATCGCCCTCTTCCTGTTCTACCAGGGGTTCCACTTCATGCTGCTCGTCTCGAGCTTCGCCGGGCAGGGCAGCGTGAGCGAGCAGGGGCCGCTGCAGCTATTCCTGGGCGGGACGATCCTGCACTACTTGCCGATCCTCCTCCTGTGCCCCCTGCTCACGATGCGCGCGTTCTCGGAGGAGCGCCGGAGCGGGACGATCGAGGCGCTGCTCACGGCGCCGGTCACGCCCGTCGCGGTGGTGCTCGCGAAGTACTGCGCCGCGTTCATCATGTACCTCGTGATGTGGGCGCCGACGCTCGCGTACGCGTGGATCCTGTCGCGCTACGGCGGGGTGGAGGCGCGCACGGTGCTCACCGCCTACCTCGCGATCTTCCTCACGGGCATGGGGTACATCGCGATCGGGATCATGACGAGCGCGCTCACGTCGAGCCAGCTCGTCGCCGCGCTGATCTCGAGCCTGACGCTCGTCGCGCTCTTCACGGCGAGCATGCTCGAGTCGCTCGATCCGGGCACGCTGCACGACGTGGGGCACTACGTGTCGATCTCGTCGATGATGAACGAGTTCGCGCGCGGCGTGATCGACTCGCGGCGCCTGGTGTTCGTCGCGACGCTCGTCGTGCTGCCGCTCTTCTTCACCGTCCGAACCGTGGAGTCCTGGCGATGGGGGTGAAGCCGGATCGCGGCGCGAAGCCGAAGAAGAAGGCCGCGCCGAAGCGCAACGCGCTCGACGACGTCCCGGAGGATCCCTCGCCCGCGAAGGCGAAGCGCGCGAAGCCGAGCGCGGAGGCGCCCGCGGCGGAGGCCCCGAAGCGGGCGACCGAGGCGTCCACGAAGCTCGTCGCGGCGCTGGGGGTGGGGGGCGCGATCGTCCTCGCCGTGATCCTGAGCGTGCTCTCCGCGCGCCACTACAAGCGCTGGGACGTGACGCGCGGGGGCCTCTTCACGCTGAGCCCCGCGAGCCTCGAGACGCTGCACGGGCTGCGGGAGCCGGTGAAGCTCATCCTCCTCATGGGCGACAGCGATCCGATGCGGGCGCCGGTCGACGAGACGCTCATCGCGTACCTCGCGGAGACGGACAAACTCGTGGTCGAGTACGCGGATCCCGACAAGCGACCGGCGGAGTTCCTCGCGATACAAAAGCAGTACGATCTCGGGAGCGTCGACGCGTCGATGATCGTCGTGCACGACGACCGGCATTTCTTCGTGTCGCCGAGGGACCTCGTAGCGTTCGATCAGGGGGACGACATGCAGGCGAGCCCGCGCATCGAGCAGGCGATCACGGGCGCGATCCGGAACGTTTTCGACAAGACGCGCACGGTGGCGTGCGTCACGCAGGGCCACGGCGAGCCGGAGCTCGAGGCGGCGGGGGACACGGGCCTCGCGTACTTGAAGGACCGGCTCGGCAAGAACAACTTCGAGGTCGTGCCGGTGTTCGGGGATCCGGCGGGCGCGGCGGATCACGTGAGCGATCACCTGCATGACTGCAATTTCTTGATCGTCGCGGGGCCCACGGAGCGCGTCCCGAAGGAGCACGCGAAGGAGATCGAGCGGTTCATCGAGAAGGGGGGCGACGCGCTGCTCGTGGCGGGCCCGATCCCCGCCGATCAGAACCAGGGGTACATCGACGTCGGGCTCGGCGGGGTGTTCGCGCTCGCGGGCGTGAAGCTGAACGACAACTTCATCCTCGAGCGGGACGCGGAGGCGCGGATGGCGACGGGCTACGGGGACGTGTTCTTCACCCAGATGCAGGCGCACCCCGTCACGGCGTCCCTCGCGCGGGCGGACCTCCATGTCGCGGTGAACGTCACGGGGTCCCTGGGCGATCTCCACAACGACACGACGCCGATGCCGCTCCTCAAGACGACGCCGAAGGCGATCGGCGTCTCGGACTTCTTCGCGTGGGCGAACACGCGCGAGAACTACACGCCGACGACGAAGGACGCGCCCGGACCGCTCGTGATCGCGACGGCGTCGGAGCGCGCGAAGGTCTCCCCGTCCGACGAGCACGGCGCGCGGATCGTGACGATCGCGTCGCTCGGATCGATGTTCGGGGTGAACTGGCGGGAGACGGCGTTCCAGGGCATGGCCGCGTTCGTCGAGAGCTCGATCACGTGGGCGTCGGCGCACACCGCGTTCCTCGACATCCCGAGCAAGCCGACGATGACGATGGGACTGCGCCTGACGGAGGAGAGCCTGAAGTCGATCCGAACGTACGTGTTCCTCCTCCCCGTGCTCGCGTCGTTCGCGGGGATCGGCGCGTTCCTCCTGCGGCGGCGGCGGCCGACGAAGGAAGAGGAGCCGTCGTGAGCACCTCGACGGAGGAGCCGGAGCGCGACGAACCGGAGACGGAGGAGGAGCGGGCGTCCGACGCGCCGCCGGAGCGGCCGAAGGCGCCGGCACCACGGGGGTTCCTGCGGAAGCACTGGCTGAACCTCGGGATCGTGGCCCTGGCGATCGCGGCGACGCTCTACTTCTTCGTGTTCGACAAGAAGAACGTCACGAGCAACGAGGCGGACGCCCGGAAGAAGATGGTGTTCCCCGCGTGGCGCGAGAACGACCTCACCGGGGTGACGATGAAGCGCGGGGACGACACGATCGAGCTCGTGAGCAAGCCCGCGAAGAACGGCGGGAAGTCCTGGGACGTCCGCCTGAACGGGACGCTCTTCACGGGGGATGATCAGGCGATCGACAAGCTGCTCTCGAGCCTGCAGTACGCCGAGGCACGCCGCGAGGTGCCGAAGGAGAGCGTCGACCGGAAGCAGTTCGGGTTGGACGCGCCGGTCGAGACGGTCGACGTCGCGATGGGCGATCTCACGTTCCACCTCGCGATCGGTGCCTCGGGCGCGGGGGACACGGAGGTCTACGCGAGCGTGGGCGAGCGCGTGTTCACGATTTCACCGATGCTCGCGAAGACGCTCGCGCCGAGCGCGGACGATCTTCGATCGACGCGGTTCGTGCCGTATTTCTCGACGGATCTCGTGTCGATCAAGCTCGAGGGCGAGGGCGGTGAGCGCTCGTTCGAGCGCGCGCCGTGGAGCGGCGGGCGCGGCAGCGGCTTCCGGTTCGCGGGCGGTGGGGTGCGCGTGGACGGGGACGTGCTGAACCACGTGTTCACGACGTTCACGCGGATGCGCGCGGAGGCCGTCCTCACGGACGCCGAAGCGGAGGCGGCGTCGACCCCGCGCGTGACCGTGACGCTCGTGCCGCGCGAGGGGGACCGCGTGGTGATGGCGCTCGGCGGCGAGTGCCCGTCGAAGGCGGGGCAGATCGTGGCGGTCAGGAGGGAGCCTTCGCGCCTCGCGATCTGCGTCCCTCAGGGGCTGCTCGAGGCGTTTACGCGGCCGAAGGAGGCGTTCGAAGACACGCACGTCCTCGGCACCGCGCTCGACGAGGTCGTCGAGGTGAAGGTGGTCGACGGGGACAAGCGGCTCGAGATCGCGCGGAGTGGGAACGGGTTCAAGATGCGCGCCCCCGCGGACAAGGTCGTGGATGGGGATCGGGGCAACGCGCTCCTCGGCGAGATGCTGCTCGCGCGCGGAGAGCTCGGGGACGCAGCGACGAGCGGCGAGCCGATCAAGATCCGCGTGCTCTCGGAGGGCGGGCTGACGCCGGATGGAAAGGAGGCCCGACGCGAGGAGGAGGTGTCGCTCTACCGACCGGCCGAGAAGGGCGGCCAGTGCATCGCCGTACGCGCGGAGGATGAGCGGAAGCTGATCGTGCCGTGCAGCGCCCTCCACACGTTCGCCGCGAACGATCTCCTGGTTCGCGGGCTCGAGATCTTGGGCGAGCGAGCGGAGCGAGTCACGGCGCTCGAGGTCACTTCCCCGGGGAAGACGCAGTCGGTGAGGCGCAAGGAGTCGAGCTGGGAGCTCTTGGCGCCGACGGGCAAAGGGCTCCTGGCGGATGATGGGCTCGTCGGGGAGCTCGCCGAGTCGCTCGCGAGGCTCACGACGAGCCGATGGATCGCGGAGGCGGACGATGGGTCGTTCGGCCTCGCCGAGCCCCGGTTGACGCTCACGGCGAAGCTCGCGGCGAGCGAGAAGGCCGAGGCGCGGACCGTGAAGCTGTCGATCGGGAGCAAGACGGACGACGGCAGCTATGGCGCGCTCGACACGAGCCCGGGCGTGTTCATCGTACCGAAGGCGCTCGAGGACGCCGCGAGCCGTTGGCTCGTGAGCCGGGCCACGCTGCGCATCGCGCTCGACACGGCCGAGAAGATCTCGATTCACGGGGACGACGGGAAGGTGATCGAGCTCGTCCGCGAGGGGAAGGAGCTGAAGTCCACGTCCTCGGGGCCGAGCGCGAATCAGGTGGCGGCGACGGTCGGAGCCGCGCTCGAGGATCTGCTCCCGATCGCGGCGGTGACGGTCGGACCGCCGGAGGATCACCAGGGGCTGAAGGCGCCCGTCATGACGATCGCCGTGAAGAGCGCGGGCGGGGAGTACACGATCGCGATCGGCGCGGGGGACATGTTCGAGCGCACGAGCATCCACTACGCGCGGAGGAGCGGCGTCGACGCGACGTACGCGGTGCCGCAGTCGGTGGTGCGGCAGCTCCTCGACGCGCTGGAAGCATCGTCCAAGTAGGTCGGCGCGGGGGCAAGGACGGTTTCTTCCGGGGTCGGCGTTCTCGTGCTAACGGAGGGCCAACCGTGGCGAAGGAAGATGCACCGCTCACCGTCAAGATCCCGGCTCCGTCCGAGGATCGCGCGATCAGCTCCAAGGTCGGCATCATCGCCGTCGTCGGGTTCGCGGTCGGTGTCCTCTGGCCCCGCCTGCTGAATTACAAGGTCGGGCCGACGCCGCCGGAGAGCGAGTCACGGGTCGTCGCGGCGCAGACCGCGAACGCGAGCGCGAGCGCGTCGGCCGCTGCGCCACAGCCGAGCACGCCGGACGTCGCGGACGTCGGGGACGAGCCCCCGAAGGTGACGAACAAGGAGACGGTGATCGTCTCGCCGGGGCAGGTCGTCGGCTGCGTGAACAAGAAGAAGGAGAACGTGAGCGACTGCGGGCCGTTCGCGTTCGACCGGTACGTGTCCGACAAGCTCGCGGCGGTGGGCGACTGCGCGTTCGCGATCGGTCAGAAGGGGGACTACTCGGTCTCGCTGAACGTGAACTTCGACGAGAAGAAGCCCACGATCACGGTGTCGGAGGGCAAGGTCAAGTCGACGTTCGGCACGATGGCGTCGCGCGGCCTGCTGAAGTGCACGCAGGACGAGCTGAAGGGCGTGGAGCTCGACAAGATCCCGCACACGCACACGACGTACCGGGTCGAGTACAAGCTCAGCTTCTACCCCCCGGGCGTGAGCCCGGAGGATCCGAAGGACACGACCGACCCGAGCGGCGACAAGAACGAGCTCGGCAACGCGACGGTCGTCGTTTCGAAGGCGATCGTGCGGGACAAGCCGGAGCGCGAGAAGGGTAAGCAGATCACGAAGCTGCCCCAGGGCACTCACGTGAAGATCCTGCGCCAAGACAAGGACTGGTACGAGATCGAGTCCGGCAAGATCAAGGGCTGGGTCCACCGCCAGGCCATCGGCAAGTAGGCTGCGCTCCGTCTTGGGATGTACGATGAGGGCGCGGGCGTTGAGAGCGCCTGAAGCCATCCGATGAACTTGCGCCGCGTCCTTGCCTTGTCGTTCGTGGGGTTGAGCCTCACCAGTGCGGGTTTGGCGGGAGAGCTCGCCCGGCGGACGTACGAGAGGACGGTACCGGCGCCGGACCGGGCGGCGCGCGGCGTGCGCGTGCAGGGCGTGGACGTGCCGCCCGATCGAGACGTGCGCGCGTTCGTGGAGGAGCTCGCGGCCTCGTACCTCGATCGAAAGATCGACGTCCGCTACGACGGCGCGACGCTGTTCACGGCCACCGGGCGCGAGCTAGGGGCCACGGCGGACGTGGACTGGGTCGTCGCCGAGGTGATGAAGCTCGGGCACACGGGGGACGCGTACGACAAGTACATGGAGTCGAAGCGCGCCGCGGCGGGCGAGTTCGACGTGCACCTGCCGATCCAGATCGACGCGAGGGCGTTCAGCGAGCGGTTCGCGGCGCGGAAAGAGGAGCTCGACGAGAGCCCTTCTGCCGCGCGAAAGCACCTGGAGACGGGCGAGGTCGAGCCGCACGAAGATGGTCGTTACCTCGACGCGTTCGCGGCGACGGAGCGGGCGCTCACGGCGATCTACGCGGGCGAGGCGGAGATCGATGCGGCGCCCTACCTGGTGCACCCGAGGGCGACCGCGGAGGCGATCGAGAAGGCGGATCTGAGCGTCGTGCTCGGCTCGTTCGAGACGCGCTTCGGGGGCCCACCCGGGCGAGATCAGAACATCGCGCGCGCGACGAGCCTGCTCGACGGGATCCTCCTCATGCCGGGCGACGAGGTCTCGTACAACGAGGAGGTCGGCCCACGGAGCATCCAAAACGGGTTCGCGCTCGCGCCGGAGATCTACAAGGGGGAGATCCGCGCGGGCGTCGGAGGCGGAGCGTGTCAGGTCGCGAGCACGCTGCACGCGGCTGCGCTCTTTGGAGGCCTCGAGGTGGTCGAGCGGCGCAACCATTCACGGCCGAGCGGCTACATTCGCGCCGGGCTCGACGCGACGGTGTCCTTCCCGGTGCTGGATCTAAGGATCAAGAACCCGTTCGAGTTCCCCGTGCTGCTTCACGCGAAGCTCGAGAAGGGGCTGCTGCGCTTCGAGATCTTGGGGCACGACAAGCCCGTGGACGTGGATCTGGCGACGGCGACGGCCAGCGTCTTCAAGTACACGCGCAAGGTGGAGCGCTCGTCGTTCCTGCCCGACGGCGAGACGCGGGTGAAGCAGCGTGGGAAGAACGGGATGAGCGTCAAGCGGGTGAAGACGTCCAAGAAGCGGTCGGACGGCAGCGTGACGGTCGAGGAGTCGCTGGACATCTACCCGCCGACGCAGGAGATCGTGATCGTGAACCCGAAGTTCGACGTGAAGACGCTCCCGCCCCTCCCGGGCGCCGAGGGCGCCGTACCGAGCGGCTGATCGTGGCTCGACGTGTCTCGCTCCCGGTGACCGACAAACTCCTCGACTCGGTGGGCCTGCCGACGCTCTCGGCGATGCGCTCGAGGCTGGGCGGGCGGATGACGTCGGACGTCGACGTGGACGATGCGCTGCCGATCGGGTCGATCGTGTCGTTCGCGGGGGACGCCCCCGATAGCCCCGCCGCCGCGCCGACGCGCCTCGGCGTCGTGCTCGCTCTTGGGCCGCTCGACGCGGACGTGTACCTCACGCGCGGGATGGTGAAGCGCACGCTCCGCTCGCTGCTGCACCTCCACACGGGCGAGGCACCGGTGGAGCTCGCCGCGTTGCGGCCGGCCATCGAGGCGTTCGCTCGACTCGAGGAGCACCAGCGAGTGTGGTTCGATCGAGGGGACGGGCACATCTGCGAGGGAACTCTGCTCGAGAAATGCCGGTATGGCGCGCTCGTGGGCGACGACGAAGGGAAAGTCCTCGGCGTGGGTTTCAGGAAGCTCTATGCGTCGCCGCCCGTCCCGACGGGCGCGAACTGATCCCACCTCGAGCGTGCGCTCACCGAAAAGGAATCACTCCGCGAGGGGTAGCCCTCGGAGCACGCGCTCGTGGAAGACCAGGAGCTCCGCTGCGCCAGGGCCTTTGTTCCACGCGTAGTCGTGAGGACCGCCGGTCACGAGGAGCTGACATGCGATGCTTCGACTCGTGAGTTCGCGGGCGAGCGCGCGTGTGGGCTCGAGGAACGGATCCTCTCCGCTCGTCACGAGGCGTATCGATTGGGGGCCGCTCTTCTTCGCGGCGGCGACAGCGAGGTCGGCGAAGCGCTCTGCCTCGGACTCGCGAATCGCAGGTTGGAGTGCACCGACAGCGCCGAACACCTCGGAAAAACCGAAGCCAATCTCGAGCGCGTAGCGGCCGCCCATGCTCACGCCATCGATGCCTGTCGACGCGCGTGCGCTCGACTCGACGCCAAGCTCGCGGCGAGCACGCTCGAGCAGGTCGCTCGTGACGAACCTCCCGAAGGGCTCGTAGGCCGATTCGCCCGACCCGCTCGGCACTGGGCAATAAGGGGTGACGATCGCGAGCCCTCGAAACGCGCGCGCGGAGAGCGAGCGATTGATGGTCTCCACGCGCGCCGCATCGAGCCAACCAAAGACGTCGTCCCGCGTGATGGCCCCCGCGGCGAAGCGGGCGATCATCGCATCGAGCGCATAGTCGTCGCGCCAGCCGCGCGCCCCCGCGGCGAGGCCCCTCCCCGCCTCGCCGCGTCCGTGCAGCGCGACGACGATCGGCGGTGGCGGTTCGGCGCCCGTGAGGACGAGCGCGCGCTGCCCGTCCGGCTGGTCGGGGGATGGTTCGAATTGGACGTCGCGCCACCCGCCCTTCGCGAGAGCCCCGCGCGCTGCCTCCTTGGGCGACGAGCAGCCCGCCGCCGCGAGCGCCGTGAGCCCGAGTCCCCGAAGGAGGTGTCGCCGGAACATGTCGCATCCTGGCCCGACCGCCCGCGACGGAGCAAGGGGGAGACCTTCGACCGCTCACCCCTGAGCCCCCTCCGTGAGAGACCGCCGTGAGACTCGAAGAGGGCGCAGGGAAAGCGAGGGTCGTTTGGCCTCGGCTCGCGCGGAGGGGGAGCGGACCTCTGCGACGGCGCTCGACGTCGAGAGTCCGCAGCGAAGGTGTTCGATAACTCGCCGCTCGGTCGCAAACGCGGGCTAGAAGCGTCGTCATGAAGAAGTTGAAGGCTGGCGACCTCGGCGTCGTCGCGGTGGGCGGGGCCGATCGAGACGGCGGGGGCGATGGTCCAGCGATCGTGCTCTGTCATGGGTTCGGCGCGAGCGGAGACGATCTCGTGAGCCTGGCGCGCGTGGTCGACGTCGGAAGGAACGTTCGGTGGTTCTTCCCTGAAGCGCCGCTCGATCTCTCCACGATGTTCGGCGGCGCGGCGCGCGCTTGGTGGGAGATCGACATGGAGCGAATGATGGCGGCGCAACAGCGCGGAGCGGTGCAAGAGCTCGCGAAGGAGACGCCGCCCCGCCTCGGCAAGGCGCGAGGGGAGCTGCTCTCGATGCTCGATGCGCTCGAGGCGTCGCACGGGTTGCGGCGCGACAAGACGATCATCGGCGGATTCTCGCAGGGCGCGATGCTCGCCACGGAGGTCGCGCTCCACGCGTTCGATCGGCCGTTCGCAGGGCTCGCGGTGCTCTCAGGGACGGTGCTCTCCGAGGAGCGCTGGATCGAGGCCGCCGCACGGAGCGGGCCGAAGATCCACGCGCTGGTGACGCATGGGAGGCGCGATCCGATCTTGCCCTTCGTTGGCGCAGAGGCGCTCCGCGATTTGCTCTCGAAGGCAGGCGCAACGGTCGACTTCGTCCCGCACGGTGGTCAGCACGAGATCCCCGAGAGCGCGCTCGACGGGTTGGTCAGGCTGGCGAAGGCCAGAGTGCTTGATTGAGGGTGCGCCGGTCCAATGGGACTGCAGTAGGGGCGCCGTGGCGGGCCGCCGGGGTGGCGACCGCCGGTCGAATCCGCCAGTCCGCCAACCCGTCGAGGCGCGAACCGCTTGAAATCAGGGCCTCTTGTGAGCGGCGCGCCCCTTGCCAAGGGGACGGTCGCGTGTGGAGGGCGGCATCTGGGGACGCGTACCCAAGTGCCGCCATTCCGCGGGCGCGACGCCTGTGGTCGCGTCAGAGCGTGGGACGCCTAGGGACGGTTGGGTTTGGCGTGTCGTCATGAGCGGAAGGTTGTCTGACCCGCGGAGTAGTGTCGGGCGGGCCGACGCTCATGGCGATTCGGGTACACGGCGGGTTTTGACCTAAAAGGTGCCGTGGTGAAGAAGCTGCCTCGTGCAGCGGGTGGCCGGGATAGCAAATCTGGCGAGAGCTGCCTCGTGCAGCCAGTGGCCCAGAGAGCAACCCTGGCGGGCGGAGTGGTCTCCACTCCCGGCAGGCAGACGTGTGTTCGGTGTACGCCGAATCCGCGACGCTACTGGATCCCGTATTCCTTCAGCCGCCGATAAAACGTCCGCCGTGGCATCCCGACCATCTCGGCGGCCTTCACGCGGTTCCAGTTCGCACTCGCGAGCGCCGCCAGGATCCGATCCTTCTCGTCGTTCCGGTGCTCCTCGAAGCTCGCGGGAAACCCGTCGCGCGGCGCGCGTCCGAGCTCGCTCGTCCGCGGAGCATGCCCCCGGTCCGAGCTCGGCGAAGACGTCGCCGGCTTCGTCGCGGCATCGAACAAACCGAAGTCCTCGATCTCGAGCTCCGGCGCGTCCGCGAGCACCCACGCGTTGAGCAGCACGTTCTCGAGCTGCCGCACGTTCCCCGGCCACCGGTAGTTCATCAGCGCCTTCAGAGCGTCCCTCGACACACTCCCCCGCTCCCGGCCATACCGCGCCGCGAAGATCCCGAGGAAGTGGTCGATCAAAATCGGGATGTCCTCGATCCGATCCCGCAGCGGCGGCACCAGCACCGGGATCACGTTCAGCCGGTAGTACAGATCCTCCCGGAACTTCCCCGCCCCCACGAGCCCCTGGAGATCGCGGTGCGTCGCCGCGATCACGCGCACGTCCACCGCCTCCTCTCGCGCGCTCCCCACCGGTCGCACGACCTTCTCCTGCAGCACGCGAAGCAGCCCCGCCTGCATCTTGTGCGGCATCTCGCCGATCTCGTCCAACAAGATCGTCCCCCCGATCGCCTCCCGGAACAGTCCCGGGCGATCCCGATCCGCGCCCGTAAACGCGCCCCTCGTACTCCCGAACAGCTCGCTCTCCAGCAAGTGCTCCGGGATCGCGCCGCAATTGATCCCCACGAACGTCTTCTTCGCGCGCGGCCCCGCGTTGTGGATCGCGCGCGCCACGATCTCCTTCCCCGTCCCGCTCTCCCCGCCCACCAACACCGGGACGTCCGTGTCCTTGATGCGGTCGATCAGCGCATACAGCCGCCGCATCGAGTCGCTCGTCCCCACGAGCCCCTGGTAGCCGAAGTGGCCCTTGATCACCGCCCGCGCGCTCCGCAGATCCCGCCGCGTCGCGCTCAGCTGCGCCGTTCGATGGTCCAGGAGCTCCTCCAGCTTCGCCCGCGCCGCCGCCAGCTCCTCGTTCGCCCGCTCCAGATCCAGCGCCCTCTTCTCGTTCTCCGACACAAGGCGCGCCGTCTCGATCGCGATCGCCACCTGATCCGCGAGCGCCATCAACACCGGCGTCTCACTCTCGAACCGCTTCGCCGGCGCGTGCCGCGTCTCCACGTACAGCGCCCCGATCACCCCATTCGACCGCGACCGAATCGGCACGCACGCGATCGACTCGATCATCAGCTGGTGCACCGACACGTAGTCGCTCATCCGCTGATCGTCCCGCGCCGCCTGCGTGATCACCGGCTCCCCCGTCACGATCACCCGGTCCGCGATCGACTGCGAGAACCTCCCGTGCGCCGTCCCGCTCTCGTCCCCGCGCGACGCGTGCACGCTCAGCCCGCCCTCCACGTCCGTCCGGCGACTCCGCAAGATCACGAACCCGCGCTCCGCGTTCACCAGCGCGATCGCGTGATCCGTCGCCCGATCCAGGAGGCGCGCCAAATCGTACGTCCCCGCGATCTCTCGGTTGATCTCCAGCACGCGCGCCAGCCGATCCGCCTCCACGCCCTTCGCGCTCGCCCCGCTCCCCGGCCCCGGCCCCACCACCGGCACCTGCGGCGTCTCCCCCCGCGCGACGACGCGAGCGTGCGGAACACGCTCGCCGTCCGCAGCGCGCGCGCCACGCGTCGCTCCAGAACACCTCCCGCAAGTCCGGCGACAGCTTCTCCGCGATCGTCTCCAGGATCGCGACCCCCTCCCGCGCGCGATCGATACGCGAGCGCTCCATCCCCGCGCGTCCGCCACCTCCGCGAGCCCCTCGCGAGCGCGCGCGCCAGTCCCTCAAGTTCTCGTCCGACGCGATCCCCAGCGCGCGCCCGAACGCGCCCTCCGCGAGCTCCACGTCCCCCCCCGCGAGCGCGAGCCGCCCCCGCACGAACTCCAGCAACACGCGGTGCGCGCTCGTCTTGCCGATCGCCGCCGCCGCGCGCTCCTCGTCCGCCCGCAGGAGGTCCCGATCCATCCCCGCGTCCACCCCCGAGCGCACCTTCAGCGCGAACAGCACGCCCCAGAGCCGCGCCTCCGCCGCGTCCCCCACGTGCCCCAGCGCCTCGTACGCCTCCGCCGCGCGCGCACACAGCTCCCGCGCCGCGCGCGCCTCCCCGCGCCGGTCCGCCGCCTCCGCCTCCAGCGTGAACAACTGCGCGCCCAACTGCTTCGGGAGATCCCCCCGCTGCTCCGCGAGCTCCGCGATCGACGCCTCCGCTTTCCGCGTTCGCCCTATGTAGAGATCCAGGTTCGCCAAATTCAACAGCGCGTGGCGCAGCGTCGACGTGCGCCCCGAGCGCTTCCCCATGTCCACCGCCGCCTCGAGGTGCGTCAGCGCCGCCTCCAGCGCGCCCTGCGTCTTCGCGATCGTCGCGAGGTTCAGCCGCGTCGTCGCGACGCTCCCCGCGTCCCCCGCGCGCTCCGCCGCCGAGAGCGCGCCCTCGTACGCCCCCCGCGCGGCGTCCAGCCGCTCCGCGCGCTGCAGCACGTACCCCAGCGACCCCAGCGCCACCGAGAGCTCCCTCGGGCGATCCAAATCGCGCGCGATCTCCACCGCGCGCTCCAACATGACGATCGCCTCCCCCATGCGCGCCGCGTCGTCGCTCCCACTCGCCAGACACAGCGCGAGCCCCCACACCGCGTTCGCCTCCGAGCTCATCGCCCGGCCCTCCGGCGTCCCCGCCGCCCCGCCCAACCACGCGTCCACGTCCCGCGCGTGCGCGATCGCCGCGTCGTAATTGCTCGCGCGCAAGTGCGCCCGCGCCGCGTTCACCGCCCACTCCGCGCCATCCAACCCGCCCAGCCGGCGCGCCTCATCCTCGAACGGCGCGAGCTCCTCGATCGCGCGCCTCGGGTCGCCCCGGCTCGTCGAGAGCCTCGACCGCGCCACCGCGAGCGGCAGCGACATGCCCCGCCACCATCGCGAGCCGATCGCTCGCCTCGTCGAAATGCCCCGGTCCAGCGCCCCGCGGATCGCCGCGACCGCGACCTCGCTCGCGTCGATCTGCGACGAGATCCCCTCGTCCCGCACCAACCGATCCACGTCCGCCGGCACCACGACCGGCGCGCGCGCGATCGCGTCCACGATCTCCCTCAGCCGCCCCGGACGGTGCTCCGCCAAGTTCGTGATGTGATCCACCACCCCATCCGACAGCGACGGGATCGCCCGCCGCACCAACGCCACCGCGTCCGCGTGCGACAGCGCCGGCACCGCGAAGATCGTCAGCGTCGGGCCCTCGATCGAAGCGTCCGCGCCCCCCGTGACGACCGCGATGCGCGCGCCCTCCGACCGCAGCCCCTCGATCGCGCGCACCGCCTCCCTCGACAGCGCGTCGAAATCATCCGCCAACAGCAGCAACTCCCTCGGGTCCACGCCCTCCGTCTCGATCGCGATCGCGTCCGCGCTCGACGCGCGCACGATCGATCGGTCGAAATGCGCCACCCTCTCCCCCCGCACCCCCAACGACCACGCGACACGCCGTAGCAGCGTCGTTCGCCCCGATCCCGGCGGTCCCGCGACCGCCACTCCCCCGCCCCGCGGAAGCGACGCGATCATCGTCGCCAGCGAGTCCGTCGCGCGATCGATCCCCACGATCGGCCACGGCGGCTCCTCCCCCGCCCCCGCGCCCGCGAGCCCCAACGCGCGCCGCAGCCCGATCGCGAGCTCGTCCGTGCTCGGCGGGCGCGCGCTCGGCTCCGCGCTCGTCGCCCTCGCTGCGAGCTCCCCGAGCTCCCCCGCGAGCCCCCTCGGGAGCGGCGGCGACGCGCGATCGATCACCTCGAGGAGCGTCCTTCCCAGCGCGAAAATCTCCGCCTTGATCGTCAGCCGCCCCCCCGTGAGGAGCTCCGGCGCCGCGTACTTCGGCGTCATCCCCAGCGCGCGCGCCCCCTCCGCGCCCCACTTCGCGGCGAGCCCCAGATCCACCAGCGTCGCCCCCGTCGCCGTCACGATGATGTTCGCCGGCTTCACATCCCCGTGCAGCAACTCCGCCCGATGCAGCTTCGTCAGCTGGTCCGCGGCCTGCGCGACCGCCTCCAGCGCGCGCATCGCCTCCCCCGGCCTCGCCGCGAGCTCCATCAAGCTCGTCCCCTCCACCAGCTCCCGCACGAGGTAGCTCCGATCGCTCTCCGGGAGGCGCCCGAACGCGAGCACCCGCGGCGCGCCAATCCCCTCCAGCCCCGACAGCGCGACCGCCTCGCGCACCAGCGCGACCACCTCGTCCTCCGACGCTCCCTCCGCGAGCACCTTCAGCGCGAGCACCGCCCCCGAGATGCGATCCCGGACCGACCACACCTCGCCCCCCCCGCCCCGTCCGAGCGCTTCCATCGCCTCGTACCGCGGTGGCAAGCGCGGCGGCGGTCGCCCGTCCCGCCCCTTGTCGGCGACGACAGGACCTGGTGCGTCGTTCACGTCGGCAGACGGACGCCAGCGCCGAAGCCGACGAAGAAGCCGCTGATCCCGAACCCGCTGTCGATGTGCATCGTGAACATCTTGTGCGGCCGAATCCGGAACCCGATGTTGATCCCGAGGTTCGGGAACACGAACGGCTTGCTACCCCCGTTCGCCCAGCTCGGCTCCGTGTAGTCCTCCGGGTTCGACGCGCCCTTCTTGTAGTGGTTGTTCGACGCGTCGCAGTAGTCCGAGTTGTGGGCCGTATCCACGCCCGCCTGGTCGTTCGCGTCCTTGCAGTACTCCCACTCGCTCCGGTTCGGCTCGTCCTGATTGAACTTGTTGAAGTCCTTCGGATACGCCTGGTACCGGTAGAGGTTGCCCGCGACGCCCGCGATCGACACGTTCCCCCCCAGCGTCACCGCGAGCGCGCGCACCTTCGACGTGCCCTTCAGGATCGGGCCGAACGGGATCGCCCCGAGCAGATCCACGCTCACCCCGAACAGCTTCAGATCGCTCGACACGATCTCGTACGCCGCGTTCGGCTCCTTCTTGTTCTTGAACAGGAACTCATCCATCGAGTAGTCCCCGTAGAACGCCGACAGATCGAGCTCGAACGCGCCATTGTGCATCGACGCTTCGATCGCGCCCGTGAGCGCGTTCACGTTCTCCGGCCCGCCCGACGCGAACAGCGAAAAGATGAAATGCGGGACGATGTAATCCCGGAACCGCGCGCCCAGGAACCACTCCGCGCCGTCCTTCTTCTGCTCCGGCTGCTTCTCGATGTCGTCGATCGGGCTGTCCCCCTCGCCGAAGTGATCCTTCTTCTTGTCCTCCGGCTTCGCGTCCCCCTCCCCCGGCTTCGCGTCCGGCTTCTTCTCCTCCGGCTTCGGATCCGCGGGCTTCGCATCCGCCGGCTTCGGATCCGCCGGCTTCGCGTCCGCGGGCTTCGGATCCGCCGGCTTCGGATCCGCCGGCTTCGGATCCGGCGCCGGCGCGGGCGGCGGTGGCGGTGGCGGCGCAGGTTGCGCGAGAGCCGGAAGCGTGAGCGATGCGGTCAGGACCGAAGAGAGGAAGATCAAGCGGCGCATGGGATCCGAGCGTACACGCCCTCGGGTTTCGGACGCTACTTCGCACGCGCTCGTGTACATTCGAACCGAGCGGGTGGGGTGCGCGAGCGCCACGAATGATCATCAACTCCAGCCCCATCGAACAGACCGTCGACCGAGACGAGCGCGCCCGGTTCCTGAAGGAGCTCGTCGTGGTCCGGGCGACCAGCGAGGACGACCCCGAGGGCGCGCCCCTCGCGATGATCCGCAAGCGCGCCCTACGCGCCTCCGCCGGCGTCGTCGACGCGCCCCGAACCCCCCCCGACGGACACACCCCCGACCGCGGCACCCGCCTCTCCTCCAACGTCGAGGCCGCGCCCACGCTCGCGCCCGTCGTCCTCCTCCACGGGTACGGCCAGAACCGCTACGCCTGGCACCTGCCCTCGCGTAGCCTTTTCAACTACCTCGCCGTCGCCGGCTTCGACGTGTTCAACCTCGAGCTCCGCGGGCACGGCCGCTCCCGCCACCTCGGCGCGCACCCCCCGCGCCGCATCTCCGAGTTCGTCGAGCACGACGTCCCCGCGGCCATCGACGAGGTCCAGCGCCTCTCCGGCGGTCGCCCCGTGTACCTCGTCGGCCACTCCCTCGGCGGCCTCATCAGCTACGCCTCCGCCGCCAAGCTCGGGAGCCGCGTCGCCGGCGTCGTCTCGCTCGGGAGCCCCTACCAGTTCACCCGCGGCTCCTGGTCCCTCTCCTTCATCGCGACCGTGATGTCCGCCCTCGAGAAGACGACCCTCCCCGCGTCCCTCGCGTCCACCGCGATCGAGCTCCGCCCCCTCTCCGAGACCGTGCGGCTCCTGCGCGCGTTCATCGAGAGCCCCATTTTCCCCCTCCCCATCCGCGGCTTCGTCCCCGGCTCCCTCGAGCCCAACGTCCTCAGCCAACACATGGCCCTCGCGATGGACGTCGGCAGCGTCGCCGTCCTCCGCATGATGTTCATGGGCGCCGCCGAGGCCCGCCGCGGCGGCAAGTGTCTCGGGGAGCTCACCGACTACGCCGACGCCTTCGAGGGGCTCTCCACGCCCCTGCTCGTCATCGCCGGCACCAAAGACGATCTCGCGCCCCCCGCGTCCGTCGAGCCCGCGTACCTCCGCAGCCGCTCCCCCGACAAGACCTACCGCACGTTCCCCCGCGGGCACCTCGACCTGATCGTCGGCCGCGACTCCCCGCAAACCATCTGGCCCCTCATCCAGTCCTGGCTCCTCCAGCACGCCCGCAAGGGCGAGCGACGCGCCGCCTGAGCCCGCGCGACCGACGCGCCTTCACGAACTCAGGGCTTCTTCTTCGCCGCCTCTTCCAGCGCGCGGAACTTCGCCTCGAGCGGATCCTCGAGCAGGCTCGACTCCGAGCGGAGCACCGCGTCCAGGTCCCCCTCGTCCCGCGCCGACGGCGGCGCCTCGCGACGCCGCGGGCGCTCCCCCATCGCCCAGCGCACGCCATTCTCCATCGCGTCCGCCGCGCGCGACGCGCCCCGGCCGATCGCGTTCCCCATCGCGTCCAGCGTGCTCGTGAACGAGTCGTCCTGCCACGGCCCGCGCGGCAGCGCGTACCACGTGTCCACGAGGTACGGCGTGCCGCACGCGCTGCACGCCACCAAGCAATGCCGATGCACGTCGAAGTCGCGCGGCAGATCCCCTCGCACCGCCCGCGACAGCTCCTGCTCCGGCAGCGCGCGGACCGCCCCGCACACGACGCAATACCCCTCCAACACCGCGCCATCGCGCAGCGCGTGATGCGGCCGGTTCGGTAGTCGCCACATCCCTCAGCCCTCCCCGATCGCGAGCTCGACCGCAAGCGGCGCCGGCGCGCCCCCGCTCGCCGTCGGGAACGAGAGCGCGCGGAACGCCGCGACGATGCAGTCCCTGAGCCGCGGATCATCCGGCGTGCTCCGCGGCGACGACGCCTGGATGACCTTGCCCGACGGAGCCACGAGCGCGCGCACCGTGATCGTCGCGTCCTCCTCCGAGCACTTCGAGAACTCGTCGAAGCTCGAGTCGATCGCCGACTCCACGTCCGCCATCGACAGCCTGCCGCTCGCCCCCTCCGCCTGCGCCGCCTTCACCGTCGCGCGGCGCCGCGGGTGGGGCTTTCCGAACGTCGGCGGAGCCGTCGCGAGCGCGCTCGCCGGCGGCGGCACCGGCTTCGGGACGTCCCCCACTTTGGGTGGCTCCGGGTTGGGGTCACGCTCGCGCTTCGCGCTCGTGGCCCGGCTCTCCGGCGGCGCGTTGTCCTTCGCGCTCGAGCACGCCGTCGCGGCGACGGCCACGAGCACGACGACGAGGATGCGGGGTCGCATGGCGCCGAAGCGTAGCGCGTCAGCGCTCGTTCTCCAGAGACAGGTCGAACGCGAGCGGCGACGCCGCGCCCCCCGTCGACCCGGGGAACGAGATCCGTCGAAACGCCGCGACGACGCAGTCCCTGAGCCGCGGATCGTCCGGCGTGCTTCGGCTCGCGCTCGCCTCCACCACCTGCCCCGATGGCGCGACCAGCGCGCGCAGCGTCACGACCGCGCCCTCGTCCCCGACGCACGCGCCCAGCGCGCCGATGTTCGCGTCGATCGCCGCCTCCACGTCCGACGCCGACAGTCGACCGCTCGCGGACGCCGCCGTCGCCGCCTTCACGCGGCCGCGGAGCCGCTTGCCCCCCGCGCGTTCCCCCTCCTTGGGGGGCGCGCGCATCGGCAAGCCCTCCCCGTTCCCCCACCCCGGCGCGGCGGACGCGAACGGCGCCGGCGGTTGCACCGCGATCGCCGACGCCGTCGCGCGCTCCCCGCTCGTACCCGTCGGCTTCTCCACCACCGCCGAACCGCTCGTCGGAGCCGACTGCTCCGCGCACCCCGCGAGCGCCGCGCCCAAGAACGCAACCCAGATGCAGCTCCGATCGCGGCGCGCATTCGCGCGCGCGCGCCGATGAGCCGCCCCACGTCCCTCGGCGCCCCCGCGTTCACGCTCCGACCCCTCGCTTCTCATCCACCGCTCCTGGCGCTCGACCGCGACACACCCCGTAGCATCCCTCTCGGCGCGCTCGCTTCGACGGGCGACCGCCCCAGAAGTTCCAACCCCGGCCTCCGACCCGCGCACGACGCCCGGGGCGCCCCGAACGCGCGCGCCACCCTTCTCATCCGCACCCGCGCGCTCGCGGCGCCGTCAGGGACGAGACCCGAGCGCGTCATCCCGTCTTGCGCCGTGCGCG
The DNA here is from genome assembly GCA_046351395.1 of Polyangiaceae bacterium. Lineage (GTDB taxonomy): Bacteria > Myxococcota_A > Polyangia > Polyangiales > Polyangiaceae > CAYYKK01. The sequence continues at coordinate 671 of JAXLYP010000007.1, read as the reverse complement.
CCTTCTCTGTAGCGTCCCCCCGCTCCTGCTTCCCGCAGGAGCCCTCCGCGCCTGTAGCTCAGCTGGATAGAGTGTCGGCCTCCGAAGCCGAAGGTCGCGCGTTCGAATCGCGCCAGGCGCGCCAGCCCCCTCACCTCCGCGAACTCGCTTCGCGGAGCTGCCCTCCGAAAATTTCACCTCCGCCTCGGATCTCGGTAGCGCCGGTCTCATGAGCGAGCGCATCGACCCTCGGGGACTTGGAGTGGAGCGTCGTCGCACGACGCGCGTCGTCGTCGACCTCGAGGCGAGGGACTCGCGGCGAGCATCCGGCCTCCGCGTGCGCGATCTCTCCCTCGGAGGGGCGCGCTGCGACACGCGCACGCACTACGTCGTCGGCGCGCCCGTCACGCTCGAGCTCTCCGCGCCCCGGCTCGCGCTGTCGGGCACCATCGCGTCCGCGTCCCGCGGCGCCGTCCGCATCCAATTTGGTGCTGTACCGAAGCGCGACCTCGTGAAACTCGCCGAGGCGCTCTGGTCCGACGGTCTGCCGTAACGGGTGTTCGGGCTGTCCGACGAAGGCCGGACTCGGCTAGCGTTGCACCATGGACACTGCTCCGCCGTTCGTTTCGAAGCTCAACACCGCGCCCATGAGGCTGCTCGCTGAAGCGCTCGAACACTCCCTCGTGAGCGGC
>JAXLYP010000006.1:0-391064 GCA_046351395.1 Polyangiaceae bacterium | reverse complement strand
AAGGTGGTGATCGTGGCGGTCCCGTCGAGCGTGTAGGTCCCGTCTGCCTGCGCCTCGATGTGGAACTCCCAGCCGTACTCGTCTGCGTCGCGGCGGTTCTGCGCCTCGTTCGCATCCGGCTTCCCGGCAGTCTCGATGAACATCAGGTCGAGCAACGCCGAGTCCGACCGCTGGTTGCCTTCGTCGTCGTAGAGCTGCGCCATCGTCAAGTTCTCCCTCGGGATCCCGGGTCTCGACCACTCGATGCGCTTTCGATGGCTGTCGTCGGCCTCCTGCTCCGACGTGATCTCGTCGAGGATGTCGCTGAGGTATGGGTTGGCGCTGAGCGATGGTCTTGGATCGCAGACCCGTACTGGTTCGCGCACCTCGCATAGTCTTTTGCGCCGCCAGCGTACTCGTTGCCCGTGGCCGCAATGTAGACGAGCTCCGCTCGCTTCAGACTTCGGGACGCGGATGAAGCAAGGCTTCGTCGACGCGGGCATCGAACTTCGGGAGGACACGAAGCGCGCGTGGTTTCACTTCATCGATACCGAGAGAGGCAGCGGTTGAGGGATCCCCACGGGTGAGGCGATCCCGCGAGCGCGACGGATCTCCTGGCGCGTCATGGGGCCGCGCATGAACGACATCGCCCAGCGCGGCTGAAGGAACTGCGTGCCGCGCTTGTCGTGCACGTCTCGGAGGAGGAACCACCTGGGAGCGAGGCGCTTGAGGGTCGCGCCGAGCGCGGCTGCCTCGTCGCCTGCGCTCCCGACGAGGCCGTCGAGCACGCGCGTGCGATCCGCGTCTGTCTGCAAGCGGCCGAGCGCCCAGACGCCTGCGTTCGAGAGCGCGCGATAGTCGAGATCCATCGGGTTCTGGGTCGCGATGAGGACGCCCACGCCGAACGCACGCGCTTGCTTCATCAGCGCGACCAGGGGGCGCTTCGTGGGCGGATTGGCGGGGTGGGGCGGGAGGAAGCCGTACACCTCGTCGAACACGACGAGCGCCTTCAGTTGCTGGGAGCCGGGAAGGCTCCGTACCCAGGTGAGGATCTCCTCGAGCACGACGCCGAGGACGAGCTCGCGCTCCGCGTCGTCCAGGTGGGCGACGCTCACGACCGTGACGGGCGTCTTCGTGCGGCCGTTCGCCTCGACGGGGCGCATCCACTCGCCGACGTCGAGCGTCGCGCCCTGTCGCCAGCTCGCGAACGTGGGGGACGCCAGCAGACTGTTGAGTGCGGCCGCGAGCTCACGCCGCGCCTTCTTGGAGAGAAAGTCCTCGACGGGGAGCGCGCCGATCGCCGTGATGGGGGGATCCGCAATGTCTGCGAGCAGGGACGCGATGTCCGCCGAGCCGCCGCGGCTGAGGCGGTTCTCGGCGAGCACCGACAGGAGGACGTGCTCGCGGCTCCGCGCGGCGTCCGCGTCTCGCCCGAGCAAGCGAAGGATGAGAGAGATGGCGGCGGACAGCGCCGCGCGCGCGCCTTCGACGTCCGTGTCCCACCGGTTCGAGCGGCGCTCGAGGGAGGAGAGCACGTGAAGGAGCTCGCCGGCGTCCGCGCCGGGCGTGATGACGCGCACGGCGCTGCGCGCGACGTAGTCGGCCAGATGTGCCTCGCCGATCGCCCACGCGCCAAGTCCGGCGCGGCGCTCCGCCGCGGCCTTCTCGGCGACGCGCTCGAGCGCGCCCGGACCTTTGTCACGTGGTCCGAGCTCGACCCACGGGGCTATCGTGGTCGGTAGAAAGTCTGCGAACCGGAGGAGCAGGTTGGGAAGATCGCCCTTCACGTCGACCACCAACACCGGCACCTCGGCGCGCAGCGCCTCTTCCACGGTGACCATGACGAGCCCGGTCTTTCCGCTCCCCGTCATGCCGACGATCACCCCATGCGTGGTGAGGTGATGCGCCGGCATGACGAGGCGCGAGGGTGCGCCCGAGCCGTCGAGAGCTCGGGTCGCACCGAGAAAGAGACCGTCGTCGGGCAGGGTGATCCCAGCGTTGGACATTGTCTGGTTCTCCGAGCCGCCCGTGGGTCAGAGGATCGGGCTGCCGCCGGGCCCCGTCCCGGCGGGCGCGGCGACCGGGGCGTGAACCGGCGGTGCGGCCGGCACGGTCCCCGGTACGGCCGGAGTCTCCGGCACAGCCGGATCCGCAGGCCCGCGCCGGCTTCGCGCCGTCCGCGCGACGACGGCTTGTCGGAGCGCAGGGAACAGCGCGAGATCCGTCGGGCTGTCGGCGAAGATGAAGTCGCCGGCCGCCTTCAGGCGCCCGTACACCTCGAGCAGCGTGGTGAACGCGCGGTTGCGGAGGTCGACGATCGCGGTGTCGGAGCCGCCCTGGAGAGCCGCGAAGATCTCCTTCGAGATCCCGCGGGCCCGTACCTGGTCGTTGGCGTGGTAGTGCCTCTTGTCCTCCGCGAGGGCCGAGGCGTGCTGCGTGTAGTGCGTCGCGAGGCGCGCGAGATCGGTCGCGAGGTCCATGTACCCCTGGCCGGAGCGGATGTCGGCGAGCTCCGCCGTCATGTCCGGATCGCCGACAAAGTGGTAGCCGAGCACGCGCAGCATCCGCTCGCGGAGCTCCACGCCCTCGTTCATGAGCGCCAGGGAGACCTGCACGTTGGACGACGTCGCGGCCTTGGTGCGCGCGCGCGTCTCCAAATAAAAGAGCGCGTGCGCGAGCGTGCGAAGGGACGCGGGCGTCGCGTCCCCCATGTACTCGGCGGGCATCTTGGCGAACTTCTCCGCGATGCGCGGGCTCTCGATGTTCGTCGCGAGGGCCGCCGCTTCGTTCGCCGCGTAGCAGCAGTCGACGTTCGACGCGATGACCCGCGAGGGATCGATCAGCATGAGGATCGCCTTGACCAGGAGGAGCGAGCGCTCCCCGATGACCGGATCGAAGCCGAGCTCGGCTTGCCCGGTATCGATCGTCATCTCCGTCTCGGCCACGGCGGAGTTCGCCGCGGCGAGATCGAACGCGCCCTCGGGACCGATAGGAATCGTAGGACCTGAATTCGACATGACGGGTCTCCGTGAGCTGGAGCTAGGCGCACCTCGCCCGTGTCGCGACGACCCGTCCGCGCGCACCATGCGCGCGGACACGTCATCGCCGGACGCGGCCTCGTCAGGCTCCGGGCGCAGCACGCCCACCCGGCCGTCGTGGCCGTCTGGTGCTGCACCCTTCAAGGTGTATTTCGGATCGAGATCGACGAAGGCGACACGACCGGACGAAGAAATCGTCCGGGGTCGGAATTTCGGCGAGAAGTGCTGTGGAGAGCGCGGTGTAACCGGATTTCGGGGGTTGGAGTGCTCTGGCAAGCACTTCGGTGCCGGATTTCAGGGGTCGAAGTGCTCTGGCAAGCACTTCGGTGCCGGATTTCAGGGGTCGAAGTGCTCTGGGGAGCACTCCGGGGCCGGATTTCGGGGGCCGGACTGCTCTGGAGTGCGCTTCGGCGCCGGATTTCGGAGGGCAGAGTGCTCTGGAGAGCACTTCGGGACCCGACTTCGGAGGGCGGAGTGCTCTGGAGAGCACTTCGGCGCCGGATTTCGGAGGGTGGAGTGCTCTGGAGAGCACTTTGGCGCGGGTTTTTCGGTGGTCCGAGTGCTCTAGAGAGCACTTGGGCGCCGGTTTTCGGTGGTGCGAGCGCTCTGGAGAGCACTTCGGGATCGGCTGTGTGGCGACCAAGTGCTCCGGAGAGCACCTCGGCGCCGGTTTTCGGGGGACCGAGTGCTCTGAAGAGCGCGGCGGAGCCCGTTGGCGCGGATTCCGGCTGCTTTCGGGAGCGTTCTCACTTCTCACATCCCGGTCAACATCGACCGATGAGCAAGGGTGCTGTTCTGGGCGCTCTGGACGAGGACGAACGGTTCTGCTGAAATCGCGCGGCGTCGCTCTGAGGCCAAGGTCCCCCAAGGCACGGAGCGGGCACTTTTTTCGATGCGGGTGGGGCCGGCGGACGATGTCCGACCCGGATCAGCGTCCGACCAGATGACGCTGACGCGCGTCGCGCGATCACGGGTGGTGCTCTCGCGACGAGGCGCTGCCGATGCCCGCGGTCCGCGATCTGCTCGGGATCGTTCGCGCCATGTATCGAGCGGAGGTGGCATCGCAGCACCCGTCGTCGACGAAACTCGCGCGGCTCCAGCGGATCGGCGCGAGCCTGACGGCGATCGAGCTCGCGTCGGCGTCGACGCTGGGCACGGTGGGGCACCGCGGGGCGTGGCAGCACGCGGAGGAGGCGCTCGAGGGGATCGGGCGGGAGATCACCATCTTGGAGACGCTCGAGCCGGTGCTCGTCGCGGCGCGGCGGGCGATCAGCGGCGCGCGGGCCGCGGGGGGTGAGGGGGAAGAAGAAGCCGGAGCGGTGACGGGCGGGCTAGGGTATCGTCGCGGACGGTCGATGGATTGGGGGACGCGATCGACGCCCGGGATCGAGGAGCTGCGCGCCCGCATCGCCGCGTGCAAGCTGCCGCGCCAGCGGTCCGACCTGTTGATGATCGCGACGTGGAACTTCCGCGACTTCGGCAAGCATCCACGGCAACCCAGCTCGCTGATGTACATCGCGGAGATCCACCCGCAACTCGACCTCGTCTGGATCGTCGAGCCCTGCGGCGATCAGCTGGTTCTGGGCCACCTCGGCCCGCAGGGTCACGCGCCAGTGACTGCGCCGCCATGGCGGATCCTCCCAGCGACGCGCAGCGCACGTGCTCAACGCGAGGAAGGTCCAGCCCTGGCTATGTCGAACGCGCAAGAGCCGCGCACGAACCCGCAGAGAGCATCTGCTCCTGCCCGCGCCAACATTTGCTGGGGGGGGGCGCGGGGCGAGGCAGAGCTGGGATGCTCGCCAACTCGGTCGCGAGGATCGCAAAGGACCCGAGCTGTGGAGCGCGCCCTGAGTCTGCTTCGCGACTTCGACATCTCGGGCGAGTTGGGCTGATATGAGCGACGATGAGCAAACCAGAGAGGCGCTGGATCTTGCTCGGGATCTGATCCGCGAGCATCTCGGTGCGGCCGGTGGTCTACAGAGCACGACCATGCCTGCGGGGGACGATACGGGCTTCGAAGCGTTCCTCTCGAAGTACAATCTCCCGATACCGGCCCACGATTTCGCGACCCGCCTGCCAGCACTCGTCCGTGTCGTCGGACGTGTCTCCTTGGTCAGTAGGGGTGGTGGGCGCCGCCCCATTGGGACCGGGTTCCTCGTAGGCGAAGGGCGTGTGTTGACGTGTCACCACGTCCTGGTCGGGAAGGCCCGCGAAGGGGATCACTTCGTACTGGAGTTGGATCTCGGATCCAAGACCGCCGCGAGGCCGCTCAAGATCGGGCGCGTCATCGCGAGCAGCCCGCCCGCAAATGACGAGGCTCAGTCCATGTCGCACGCTCCGAGCGTGTTGGACTACGCACTCGCCGAGATCGAAGAACCAGGCCCCAGGCGCGGCTGGGTTGGGCCTGCGCCTCATAGCGCGAGTTCAGTGGGTGCGTGGGTGATGGTCCTTCATCACCCGGAAGGACAGCCTCTCCGTCTGAGTATGGAGCGCATTACGGCTGCGAATCGCTCCAGAATTAGGTACCAGGCTCCGACTAAAGGTGGGTCCAGTGGCAGCCCCGTCTTCTCCGCATCGCTCGAACTGATCGCGATGCATCACTACGGAGACCCTGGGGATCCACCGCTATTCAATCAGGGGGTCGACGCTGCGAGGATATGGGAGGACATCGAACGAAGGGGGACGGCCGATCGACCGACACAGACGGAACCCATCCAACAAAAATCCGACGCTCACCTCGAGGGTGTCAAACCAATACCGTCGCGAAGTGCACCGGCACTCCCGCGTGGCGAAGCGAGCTCCAAAGACTCGAAGCGGAGGGCCGCAAGACCTCCATCCGGTAGCCCCAGGCGCGGCGCCGGAAAGGCCCTGACGCACGCAGTCGCTCCCACGCCAGCCGCACCCCTCCCAGCCATCGCGTCCACTCGGGAGTCCTCTGATAGGGGTGCCCGAGTCCCGCTCCGGGCGAAACTCCTCATCGGCATCGGGCTGGCCATTGCCCTGGCGGCTGGCATCGCCGCGCTGGCCAATTTTCTTGTCGGGAGTTCGGGCGACTCGGCGGTGCAGCCGCATACTAGCGTCCAAGCGCGATCGGGAGCTCCGAGCACGTCAACGCGCGCGGCATCCGTGTCGGAGCAGGCGGCCGGCGACAGGCCGACAATTGGTGTGCTCAACCACGCGCTCGAAGGATGCTGGCTCGTGCCGTCAAGACTAGACAGAGTCGACGGCCAATCGAGCACTACGCGGCTTTGCGCCGAGCCTGTCGCGCTAATAGCTGGCAAAGTGTGGGTAGCGGGGGCCACCTCAGACCATTATGCAGGGTACGGACTGGAGAGTGTCGCGCCACCGCTCATTCCGCTTCCGGGATCAAACCTGTTCACGCTCGAATTCCCTCTGTCACTCGCCGGCGGAGCACGTAGGGTATGCGCCCAGGTCAAGCTGATTGCTGGCAATGTTGCGTCTACCCCACTCCAGTGGGCGGATGGAAAATGCTCTGTCTCTCCCGCAGCCAATTTTGTCACTTGGGTCCAACGGGGGCCGCGCCCGTCTCTCGGGCTGGACTCAGGTCCCGAGGAATCCCGGTGTGGTAGCCCTTCGAAGTGTGCCTCGCTCCCGGAGTGCATCGCAGAAGCATCGGCTGTCACTGGCCGTTACCCCGCGGCGACTCGGCCACTCAGCGCGCTTCGTTCCTACGAGAAAGCGCTGCAATACGACACTGCCGACGATGCTGAGCTTGCGAAGCGACGCTTCGAAGAACTCCGTCCCTTCCTCCGCCCCTGGGGGCTCGAACCGATTCGCCCACTGCCATGCGAACTTGCCGACATTCTCCAGGCTCTGGTGTCCGAGCGGAATATCTGCGAAACTGCCTGGCCCGGCAGTAACTTCACTACGTTGGAGAACGCGCCTGATGGCCGCACGCACGTGGTCTCTCGGTGCCAACGGGTAGGGGGAATCCATGGAAACACGGATGAGTTTGAGAGCCTTGTCTCCGCAATGAAAGGTGCTCGGTCGCTACCTCGTCGTCGTTCCAGTTCCCGATGGCGGGTCCCGGAGCCCAAGGAAGGAGGCGCAACTCTGGACACTGAAGGCGGCGTCGGCCAGCCCACAGCCCACTTTCAGCCTCTCATGGGATGACACTGGAACCGTGCCGATCGTCGCCATTTCGGTGGACGTCGATCGGGAGCCCCAGGCCCTGGTCCTTCCTGAACCGCCGCCTGGATCACCGCGCAATCCGCCGACTGCCGCTTCGTCGCCCGAATAGGAAGTCTGGCGTAGCACCACCGCCCTCCAATGCCCGCCAAGCGAGACGTCCTCCACCAGTTCTCCCGCGACGAGCTCCTCGCCGTCGGTGCCGAGCACAACCTCACCGTCGCCGACCGCAGCGTGCGCGACCAGCTCGTCGAGGCCGTGGCCGTATTGAAGAAGGCCACCCTCGACGCCATCCTCGCGCCCTACGCCCCCGACCGCCTGAAGGAGCTCTGCCGCCCCCTCGGCCTCGACGATTCCGGCAAGGAGAAGGCGGCCCTCATCGCCCGCCTCACGGGTGTGACCACGGCAGCGCCCACGAAGCCGCCCAAGGCCACGAACGGAATGCGCGCCGCGCCCGAGTCCGTCGAGCTCCCGACCGCCGGGAAGCTCACAGTCGACGCACTCGAGCGGTACCTCTGGAGCGCGGCGGACATCCTCCGCGGCTCGATCGACTCTTCGGACTACAGGGGGTTCATCTTTAGGCTCCTGTTCCTGAAGCGCCTTTCGGATCGGTTCGACGAGGAGTGCGACGCGCTCGTCGCCGAGGGGCTCGATCCCGAGGACAAGGACGAGCACCCGTTCTTCGTGCCGCCGCGGGCGCGCTGGTCCGCCGTGAGGAAGGCGGCGACCGACATCGGCGAGACGCTCAACAAGGCGTGCTCGGCGCTCAAGCACCAGAACCCCGCGCTTGAGGGTATCCTTGCGGGGATCGACTTCAACGACGCGCGGAAGCTTGGGGACGCGAAGAACCGCGACGTCGTGCTCGGGCGGCTGGTGCAGCACTTCTCGAAGGTCGATCTCCGGAACGCGAACCTATCCGAGCCCGACATGCTCGGCCGCGCGTACGAGGGTGGTGGAGCGATGGATGCCGGACTTCGAGGTGAGACGGCGGAGGCTGCGCGAGTTGGGGGCGCGGTTGGAGTGGTGATCGCGGTGGCATGTTCCGCGATCCGCATGCGGAGGGAGCTGGACTCTCGCACTCATCCTTGCCCGACGGAAGGCTCGGCGCAGTCCGGTTCGCGATCACCGCCGTCACCTCCCCGATCCAGGTTGGGTGATCCCCTGCACGACACGATTAATAGGCTGCAAACAGCATTGGATGATGGCGGCACGAACCTCTTCGACGCAGCGAGGGCAACATGAACCAACGTCATTGCAGAGCACATTGCTCCGGATCCGTTCGCCTTCCACGTTCCGATCGCTCCAGCAGCGGGGCCCCCGTTCCGCGCCCTCCCCAGGGTGGCCGTGATCGGTGCAGCCGCGCGCCCCGCCCGAGCGGGGGGCCGACGCACCACTGCCCAAGAGCGTCACGGCATCTGCTCGTTGTGCCGAGCGCGCGGCGCGACAGACCGGAGACCTCAGTTGGCCGTCGCGATACTCAGCCGGCTATGAACCGTCGCGCGAAAGCTCCCGTCCAGTGAATCGCGCTGAGGCAAACAGCTCCGCCGCATCCGACTACGCGCTGTGGCCCGGAGAGCAAGACGTTCTTCAAGCGTTGTCCAGCCATGCCGCGATGCTGGCCGAGTCGTTGGAGCTGTCAAACGCGATGGGTTGTGCACTAATCGTCCGAGGGCCCACTGACGAGTCTTTCGAGTTCCTGGCCCCACACGCGAGGCCCATCGCTCTGAGCGCCACGCCTAGCGAACTCGAGGCGGAACTTCGTTTGTTTTTCGGGGCTGCGAATCCTACCGAGAGCCATGCGTGCAGTCGCCGGGCTAGGGGCCATTTCCGGCGGTGGCTGAATGCGCGGAACAAGGACAAAGAGCACTTCGTTAGTCACGCTGTTCAAACTCAGCAGAAGGCTGTCTTTGTGACGCTGAGCGTCACAAGATCTGATTCTGAGTGCTTTCGGGTTGCAAAGGCAGACGAACACGACGGGCAAACAAGCCTCAGCCTTCTGGAATGCGCGATCGAAGAGCTGCTTTTTCAGACGGAGCGCGTCTTGCAAATGCCAGTTCCCCGCGGTGTTTTGCTTGGAGTGGATCACGTTCTTACGCCTGAGGGACGAGAAACGCTCGGGCTCGGCGACACTCAAAAGCGCCTCGTGCGGGCTGGCTACGAATTATGTGGAGCGGTCCCCGAAGCCGCGGGATTGCCCCACATGCTTCCGATATTCAACCCGTTGAACCGCATCGCGCTGCTGCGGTATGAGGGCGCCCCGATTCGGGGCAGTATCGCCTTTGTTGCGGACGAAGAGCTCGACTTCGACCTGCGCCTAAGGAGACCGGTTCAGCTTACATCATACAAGGCGATTCGGAAGCTGCTTGAGGTGTCGCCCGACCGGGACTGGATATGCGCTGGTCCTGAGGGGCTGAGCGGCGTCGTCAAGCTTGTCCCAGAGCATGCCTTCCGCGTAAAGTTCACCGGACACGGCAAGTGGTCGCTCTGGCACGGATCAAGAGCATTGATGGACTGCGCGCTCGGGATTCCGTCCCGTCCGCGCGCACGGCTTCGTCGTCAAGACCTGGAGAACCGCGCGCGCGCGTTGAGACCCAGCGTCACGACTGAACAAATCCATCGCATTTGGAAAGCGGTGGAGCTGGCGATGGATCAGGCACACGGAACAATGCTTGTGATTGCGGCCGATGCTGAAGCCGAAGCCGAACGGCTGAGCGGACAAGCTCTGTGTATCGAGCCGCGTCCCGTGTCGGAACTACCTCCGACGGTTGGAGCGGTTGACGGAGCGGTGCTTGTCGATTGGGAGTGTACCTGCTTCGCTATTGGTGCGATCCTTGACGGGATTGCAGGCCCGGATGTTGGCGATCCCGCGCGAGGGGCGCGCTACAACTCAGCGTGTCGGTACGTCGCAACGCGACAGGAGGCCCTTTGTGTCGTCGTATCTGAGGACGGCGACGTGGATCTCGTGAGTCAGAGGTGACAGGCTGCCTAATGAGATCAGCGTTGATGAGGATCCGCGAGTGTGCCAGGTGGACCTGTGCTTCAAGACTCAAAGACGCGTCGGCCGTGCCTTCTTCTTGGTTGGACGTGCGGCGTAATCTTGGGGCCGCGTTGCATTCGGTGCGACCATTCCACCTTGGGTCAGCACTTCGTAGCCCAGCAACGTCTTTCGCAGCAGTCCGACGGTCTCAAGCTCGGTGATGGCCATCAGCACGTCCGCACGCGTGAACCGCTCCTTCTTCTCTTGCGACCAATCCAGGAAACGCTTGACTATCTCCTCGACATGGCAGCCTGGATGCTGCGAAACAACGGCATGAGTCGTCGCCAGCACCTCCAAGCGGGGTGCCCGTTGGTTGCAAAACGACGCAGTCTCGGATACCTTGACCAACATCGATCTCAAGCGGTCGCCGTCGTGTCCGCTCAATTTTCGGGCGATTCCGTCGCGCAGCATGTCCTCTGTCGACAGTTTCGAGTAAGATAAATAATCCCGAATCGTATTGAACATCGGATCAAGTGCCAACGAATACGGGCCGAATCGGTAAGCGGTGAATTTGAAATATGGTTCGCCCCAGAATACATTGAAAAAGTAGGCGGCCTTCTGGAGTGCGATTTTGCTAGGATGCGAGAGTTCTTGCCGCAGCGCAACCACGACAAAATGCCCCAGCGAAAGCCTGGGCTCGCGTGCGACCTTTGATTCGAATCTGGCGATTGGCTCGTAGACTTCGACGGTAACGTGTGCAAGGTCGGCTAAACTACTCTCGATGGCCTCTCGGACGTCATTCCATGCCAAGCCCCCGTTGCCACATCCGAGCGGCGGTAACGCAATCGATGGGACGGACTTCTCCACAATGAACGTGCGCAGGGAATCCAGCCCGGCTCTGACATCTTCGAGTCGTGAAGGAGCGCGCCAATGTGTCTTCGTGGGAAAGTTCACTATCGTTCGGCCCTTTTCTTGGAAGCTAGTGACCTCGCCGATTCGAACTTGACCTTGCCTGCAGAGTCGTTCGTAGTTGGCGAACATCTCCGGGTATGCCCTGCGAAATTGATACGCGATGCCCTTGCCCATGACACCCACGCAGTTGACCGTGTTGACGAGTGCCTCAGCCTCGCTGTCGAACAGATTGCCACGCATGAAGCGGAGCATCACACTCACCGCGCTCCACTCGGAAACATCTTTGGATTTACGTTAACAAATGGCTTTGATCGGCAGCCAGCCAAGGCGCGCTTCACGGCTGACTCTGTCGCAGGGGTCGCGACGAAGATGGAATGGAAGTCGGCGACTGTTACGGCTTTCGGGCTGAGAGCCTCTGCCATGCAAACCATTTTGCAATCATGATCGGTGTCATAGTCGCGCTCGTCTTTGTCCATCTGCTCCCAATCAATAGCTGCGATACCGTCCGCCCAGCCGAGGATCTCGGGTTCGTCGCCATCAGCCAGCGGATGGCGCGGAACGATGCGCCATTCCTTCGATGCAGCGACGGTTCGCTGGACGGCAATGAGGACAAACTGTTCTCGTGTGCGACGCTTCACTACGGCATAGTCGAATGGATTGCGCGGGAGAAAATGGAACGGGACAAAGGTATCGAGCCTGTGGTCAGCGCGCCCGGTGAGGATGCTCGGATCGGCAACGTCCTCGAACTCAACGAAGCTATGCGTCAGAGCTTTGCGGGACTGGAGCCCCTTGTTGAGAATGCTCGGGAGGTTCGCCAGCGCGGTGAGGTGGTACAGAAGCTTCTTGCGGCGATGACCATCCATGGACTCCCCCGTTTCTTGAACAGATGTACAGTTTAGCGAGAAAACGCCTGGACGAAAAGGGGAGCAGTGTCGCGTTATCGACTGTGGAGGCAAAGTGTGTGCCATTTGTTCGCCGTGGTGGGTCGATCGATCTCCACGAGCTTGGCGATCTGCTCGTGCTGTGGCGTGGCCGCAACCCGGTCGACGGAGCAACCGACCCCCAGTCCGGCGATGAGATGATCGATCCGTCGTACGCAGGTGCGCCCTGCGTAATTCTCGAGCTCGCCGGCTGAACGGTCGCCGGCGGCGGTTCGGTCCCCACGCCGCCCCACCGCCAGGCAAGGACGGGGGCTCGACGTCGCGTAGCATCCCGCGAAGAGTGTGCGCGCTGTTCGAGTCAGCTCGGCTAGACGCTCGCCCCGTCCTTAGCCCAGCGTACCGCGGAGCCACGGCGCTAGCCTGGCTCGTCGATTGCGCCGCCACGCGACCCCAATCCTACTTCCCATCCTTCCCGTCGCCTTTCTCCCCTCCCACGCCCCCCGCCGCACCCAAGACCGGCGCCACCGCCCTCCCGGCAAAGAAGTCCTCGACCAACCCCGGATGCACGAACTGTGCAGGCGTCCCCGTCGCCCGCTCCGCCGGACTCCGCGTCACGCTCGGACCGCCGCGAATAGCGTACGCCCCGCGGTGCTGGCGGCGCTCTCGACCACGCCCTCGTCCGTGATCGGCCCGCTCTCCGTGAACGCCAGGCTCCGCCCGTCGGCGACGCGAACGGGGACGAGCCATGGGCTCCCCGCGACCCACGCGAACTTGCGGTCGTCCGTGGCGACGACGCTGCGCGCGGAGTTGGGGGAGACGGGGAGCGGGGTCGCGACCTGGGTCACCGTGTCGAGGAGCACCATCCAGAGCCTCGTCTCGAGGAGCGCGAACCGGCCCGCCTCGCCCGACGATCTCGTCTCCTCCTATCGGCCGAGCGGCTTGCCCGTTCGCAGCTCGCGGATCTCCACGGCGGGGGTCATGGAAGGGGTGAGCGTGGAGCAGACGAGCGCGGCGGCCGTCGTGAAGCCGCAGAACGTCTCCCGCTCCCGCTCCCGCTCCCGCTCCCGCTCCCGCTCCCGCTCCCGCTCCCGCTCCCGCTCCCGCTCCCGCTCCCGCTCCTTCCGCTCCCGCACTGGAGGAGCCCGCGCCCACGGCGGACGCGGAGCCGGATCTCATCCCGGGTCGGTCCATCTGCCGCATCGCGACGCACCATGAGCCGGATCAGCTCCAAATGAACCAGGCGAAGGCGTTCCACATGTGGCTCCGCAACCAGCCCGGCGTGAAAGCATCCTATTTGGCGAAGGATCCGAAGAGCGGCAAGACGATCTCGGTCACGATCTGGGAGAATCAGGAGAAGCTCTCGGCGATCCGGTACGCACAGCCGCCACGCGGCGCGGTGCAGCTCAAGTCGGTCTCCGTCGAGCTCCTCTACATCGTCGGCTGACGCCCGCCGACCCACACAGACAATCGGCGGGCGGAGCGTCCTTCGACGCGCTCAATCCCCCGGGGGGCAAACGCACACCTGCCACTCGACGATGCAGCCGTCCCCACACTCGCCATTCGCAGGAGCTGCGGGGTAACACGCGCCATCGGGGCCGAGCCCCATCCCCTCCGGACATTGATCCACGCACGTCCCCGCGACGAGCTCGCAGTACCCCCGGAAGCCCGTGTCGAGCTTGCAGAACGTCCCAGGGGCGGACGCGTGCGCGCAATCCCCCTCGTTCGCGTCCTCCGCCTTGGGCTGGACGGCGGTCACGGAGATGCGCTGTCGTGCCATGACGCGGTACGAGAACGTCGGGAAGGCGTCGTGGAGGCGGATCTCGTAGTCGCCCGGCTCCTTCGCCGTGAACGAGTCCGCCGTCGCGCCGCTCGGCAGATAGTGCCACTCGCCGAACGTACTGTCGGGCGAATTGGCGGGTACCATCGTAATCCAAAACTGGTTGCCCGGCGGCGGCACGAGGGCCTCGCCCATCGTGACCTGGATCGAGTCCCCCTGCCTGAACGACACCGCGTCGACCTTGAACGAATGGCTGTTCTCGACCTTCGCGGGCGGCGGGGGCGGAGGCGGGGGCGGAGGCGGGGCCTCGACCGTAGCCCCCACACCGGGCGCCGGGTTCTTCGCGTGGAACGCGTTGAAGCAGTCCTTCGCCTCCGAAAAGATGTAGTCGCGGAGACCATTCGGGGGCGCCTCCGTGCGGCGCGCCCCGTTGCCCTCCCAGGCCTGGTAGAGCTTGAGATCCTTGCCCTGGTGGAAGAACGCGAGCTGGCGCGTCTGGTCCTTGTTCCGGATCGCGCGCAGCCAGAGCAGGATGTTCCCCTTCGCGCTCATCGCGTACTCATGGCTCTCGATCGCGTCGTTCGTCATGAGCCGACGCACCATCCCGTTGTCGTGGAAGATCAGGCAGGTCCGCGCGGGCGTCGTGACGGTGGTGTTCGCGAACTCGCCCGTGCGCGCGCGCCTCAGCACCTCCGCGGCTTCGACGCCGATCCACCCCGCCGAGAAGTACGAGGGCTCGACGTCCGTGTGCGGCGCGACCGCTCCGAAGAGCGCGCTCTCCCGCGGCCCGTCGAGCATTCCGAGGCGACTCAAGCCGTCCTCACCGAGCACGTCGAGGAACGCGCTCGACGGGGGTGGCTGCTTCGACGCCGCAGACGCGGTGGACGCCGCGCTCGAGCTCCCCGCGGCGTTCTTCGACTTGGAGGAGCACCCCCCAAGGGCGGACGCTCCCACCAGCATCGCGCACACCGCAATCCCCGTCGCCCCAACCTTCCAACCCGTCATTTTCACGCTTTCCCTTTGGTTCATCCTCGCCCAGCGCCTCTGCGAAGCATAGAGGCGTGGCGGAGGGCTTCGTGACGCCGACGCTCATGCTTTTTTGGCGTCGACTGCTCGAGGAGCGTGACGCGCCGTCGTGTTCGGGGAGCTCGGACCGACGGAGCGGTGGACGTGCGCTACGCGAGGCGCGACCACGGCACGTGCGGATGCGCTTCGTTCCCGCGGATTCGCTTCTCGGCCATCGTGAAGAGAAGCGCACCAGCGTCCGTTTGGAGCGCGCGCGCATGGGCGCGACGAACGATCGCCGCGCGCGGGCCGAGGGCAAGGAGCGCGCGCGGGCCGTCGTGAGCGAAGAGCTCCACGGCGAGCAGATGGCCGCCCGCGTCGAGGCCGAGGACGACGTCCCGCATGGCGTTCGATCGAAACGGGCTGTCGTCGATGAACACACGCAGGGTATCTCCAGCCGGCTCGAACGCGACGCGACTCACCCGCAAGACGGGAGGCGGCCCGCCGGGCGGGGTGCGAAAGCGCGCGAGCACGCCCTCCAAATCGGCGTTCTCGACGCGCGTGACGAGGCCCCAACCACCCATCATGTCCGGGCTCGTCTGCAGCTCGAGCGCCTCCTGATGCGAAATGGGCAGCACCCTCACGATATCGACCGCGCCAAACTCCGTGTCGACCGGGCGCATCGCCCGCGCGAGCAAGTATCGATTCCACCCCGCGAGGCCCTCGTCCGGGAACGTGAGGGTATGTCCCGCGTGCCACGGCGCGGCTCCGGGCTTGGCCGATGTATGGATGATTCGGCCCATCGTCGATAGAGCAGCGAGAACGTCGGGGGGTGAGAGGCCCGGCAACGATATCTCGTCGACCCAGGCCATGAGCTCGAACCGATGGAGACTGCCCCGCTCCACTGCACCGAGCAGCCGAGTGCCGAAGCCCGCGGTCACGATGAGCTTGGTGCCCTCGACGCGCCGCCCGAGGACGCGGGACAGCGCCATCACCCGATGGCCTGGGACCGCCTCCGACTCACCAACGCGGATGGCGGGGCCGCTCTCGACGCCCGACACGCCGTGCCCCGAAATGCGGTCGATGAACCCCCGAACGAGCGTGTCTTCGTACGACGCCACGAAGCCGTCATAGCGCGGTCAGAGACGCGAGCCGGCGACAAATCACGCGCGCCGCCCCCTCGGGAGGTCGTGGCCGCGCGCCCGATCAACTGCACGACCAGGTCCACGCGCTGATGCGGCAAGCGTCGCAAAAGAACCCATTGGCGACCCCGCCGCCGTTCCCCCACCCGCGCTCGCCGCCGTCTTCCGAGGGGATGCCGGATCCGAGCGAGAGCAAATGATGCATCCGCAAACCACAGGCACACTTGGGGAACACCGGCGACATGGGTTGGATTCGAACGCCTCGACGAGTTCCCGCCCCTGGGCGGATGGTGGACCCATCGGGAGGCGCCCGCTACGGCCGAGGTGGGCCCGCGTTGACATCTACTACGATCGTAGTATCAACGGACCCGTGGTCGCAGAAGGCGGGCTCGGTCCTCTCGAGATGCGCGTCCTCGGGCTCTTGGATCCCGATGCGCCCGCGTCCGTCCAGCAGATCCAGGAGCGGCTCGCGAAGAGCGGGACGGACCTCGCGTACACGACCGTGATGACCGTGCTCGGGCGCCTCCACGAGAAGGGCGTCGTGACCCGCAGGCGCGACGGTCGCCGCTACGTGTACTGCACCGCGAAGCGCGCGCCCGCGATGACGAAGCGGATCGTCGCGCGCATCCAGCGCGCGCTGTTCCCGGGGAATCGCGCGCAGCCGATCCTCGCGCTCCTCGACGACGAAGACCTCTCCACCGAGGATCTGCGCGCGCTCAGGAAGCGCATCGACGAGCGGCTCGGAAAGAAGAAGGAGCCGAAGACGTGAGCGTACCTCCGGCGACGC
Source organism: Polyangiaceae bacterium (assembly GCA_046351395.1). Classification (GTDB taxonomy): domain Bacteria; phylum Myxococcota_A; class Polyangia; order Polyangiales; family Polyangiaceae; genus CAYYKK01. The sequence continues at coordinate 374,417 of JAXLYP010000006.1, read as the reverse complement.
TCGTCGCGTTCAACCTGCTCCTGAACGGCGTCGGCTCGTTCGCGATCGGCTGGGTGGTGGCGGCGCTCGCGCGTCGCGCGTTCCGGCCCCGACCCGGTCCGGCGGACGTCGCGCTGCATGCGCTGCCGTTCGCGAAGCTCGCGATCGATCTCGTCGCCGGTGTGCCCAGCGGCTCGTTCCTCTGGCTGCGCGCAGCGGGGGTGCCACAGGACCTTGGCTCGTTCCAAATCGGTTGGGGGCTCTCCTATATCGTCCCGGAGATGCGCTTCCACTTCGGCGCGCTCTCGGACGGTCGGCTCTACGCGCAGAGCGCACCCGATCTCGTCGCCGCCCTCCTCACGAAGCGCGTCGGCCCCTGGGCGCCCGGCCTCGCCACGTTCCTCCTCGGCGCCGTGGCCGCGACGCGGCTCGCTTCGCGCGTCGTCTCGTTCGTCCGTGCGTCGGAGGATCGGACGGAACGACGCGCGCGCGCGTCCCTCGTCGGACGGCGCCGCGTCGGCCTCCGCTCCGTCGAGATCCTCGTCTCGGACGAGCCCGCGCGCTCTCCGTTCACTGGCGGCGTTCTTCGCCCGTTCGTCTGCTTCGCGCGCCCCGTTTGGAGCGGGCTCACGCCGCTCGAGCGGCGCGCCGCGCTCGCGCACGAGATCGCGCACATCCGTCATCACCACCTCGCGCTCGTCACCGCGGTCGGCTTCGTCCGCGACGTGTTCTGGTTCGTCCCCTTCATCGGCCGCGCGGAGCAGCGCCTCCGCGAAGGGTGCGAGCTCGCCGCGGACGACGGCGCGGTCTCCTCCGGCGTGGCGCCGGAGCTCCTCGCGTCCGCGCTCGTCCGCTCGCGCGAGCTCCTCGGCGCGCGCTCTCTCGCGCGAGCGAGCGCTCCCCTCGCCGTCCTGCGCGCGCACGGCAGCGCGCTCGGCGAGCGGGTCGTCCTCCTCCTCGATGGCGCGCCCCGCGCTCGCCTCGGGTTCGACCGCCCCTGGCTCCGCGCCGCGCTCCTCGCGTGGGTCGGGGCGATCGCCATGCGCTCCGTCGCCTTCGGCAACTGGTGAGCGACGCCCTCGCGGACCGCATCGTTTCGCTTCGATCCAAACAACTACAAGCGTAGTAAAAGAAAGCAGGATGCCATGTTCACTCGACCCCGTTCGCTCTCGCTCTCCGCCTCTCTCCTCGGTGCCGCGCTCGCGTTGGTGGGCCTGGTCGGCTGCGCGGCGACACCCGCGCCGCAATACGTCCGCGCCGACGCGCTCGGCACGGGGACGATCGATCCCGGGCGCCCGATCGTGGTCGAATTCCAGGAGGGAGACTCGATCCCGCTCGAGCTCCTGATCGACGGACCGTTCGTCGAGACGCCCGCCGACGCGACCGCGATCGCGCTCCGCGTGAGGCGGCATTTCTTCCTGAGGCTCGACGCCGACGGCCTCGCGTCGAGCGTCGACGGGAGGGACTTCGACCCCGGGATCGCCGAGCCCGGTCGGTTCCAGTTCGGTGTGAGCATCACGAAGGAGGGCGTCGCCGCGAAGATGGCGATCCGGACGCCGACGCCGGAGGGGCTCGAGGGCGCTACGACGAAGAGGTGACACCTCGTCGCTCGAGCGACGCGCAGGCGCGAGGGGAACGGATCCGCCCGACCTCCGCTCGTCGCGTTCACCCCTTGGGGGACGAGGGCGGTTCTCGGTCGAGCACGGCGCGCACCTTGGCGAGCAGCGTCTCCGTCGTGATCGGCTTGAGCAGAAAGTCGATCCCCGAGTCGAGCACGCCGTGGTGGACGATCGCGTTCTCGGTGTAGCCAGACATGAAGAGCACGTGGAGCGCGGGCCGGAGCGCGCGCAGCCGCTCCGCCACCTTGCGACCGTTGAGCTTCGGCATCACCACGTCCGTCAACAGGAGGTGGATGGTGCCGCCGTGCTGCTCGCAGATCAACAATGCCTCGCCGCCGTTCGAGGCCTCGATCACGTGATAGCCGCTGCGGCGGAGCATGCGCGCGACGGTCGCGCGGACTTGCGCGTCATCCTCGACGAGCAGGATGGTCTCGTGGCCTCCCGTGGTGGCCACGGGACTCGGCGCGGGCTGAGCGGTGGCCTCGCCCTCGTGCACGGGGAAATAGATCTTGAACGTGGTGCCTTGGTCGACCTCGCTGTAGACCCAGATCGCGCCGCCGCTCTGGCGCACGATGCCGTACACCGTCGCGAGCCCGAGCCCCGTGCCGCGGCCGACCTCCTTGGTCGTGAAGAACGGCTCGAACAAACGCGCGCGGACCTCCGGGGACATGCCGTGCCCGTTGTCCGAGACGGACACCCTGATGTAGCGCCCGGCCGCGACGGAGGGGTGCTCGAACGCGTACGTCTCGTCGAGGTTCACGTTCGCGGTCTCGATGAGCAAGCTGCCCCCATCGGGCATCGCGTCGCGCGCGTTCACCGCGAGGTTCAGGAGGATCTGCTGGAACTGGCCAGGATCGAGCCAGCATGGGGCGGGCTTCGGCTCGAGCACGAGCTCGAGCTCGATGTTCTCGCCGAGCAGGCGATCGAGCAACCGGGTCGCGTCGCGCACGAGCACGTTGACGTCGACGACGCGCGGCTCGAGCACCTGCTTGCGGCTGAACGCGAGCAGCTGGCGCGTCAGGGCTGCAGCGCGCTGCCCCGCGCGCTCGATCTCGAGCACCTCCTCGCGCATCGGATCCGGCTCGCTCAGCAAACCGAGGAGCTGCTCGGCGCCGCCGAGGATCACGGTCAGCAGGTTGTTGAAGTCGTGGGCAATGCCACCCGCCAGCTGCCCCACGGACTCCATCTTCTGGGCCTGGCGCAGGCGCTCCTCCGCGGCGCGCGTCAGCGCGCGTTCCTTCTCGAGCTGGGCCAGCATCTCTCTCGCGCGCGCCTCGCTCTCCCGTAGCTCCGCTTCGGTGCGCTTCTGCTCGGTCAGATCCGTATGGGCCACCCCTGCACCGCTCAGCTCACCCGAGGGACCGCGCAGCGGAAAGCGCGTCACGAGCAGGTGGAGCGGCGCGTCGCCATCGCGCGGGACCGCCACCTCCTCGCGCTGCACGACGCCCGTCTGCATCACCTCCTCGAGCCTCTCGTGCAGCCACGCCTGGCGCTCGGGTGGCTGCCCCCACGCGGCGCTCCGTCCCAGCACGGACGCCTTCGGCTCGCCGAGCGCACGCGCGCCAGCGTCGTTGATCAGCACGAAGCGCTTCTCGCGGTCGAACGCGGCCACCATCGACGGCATGCCGTCGACGAGCGACTGGAGGAGCTGCTTCTGCGCCACGAGCGACGCCTCGGCGGCCTTCAACGCCGCGACGTTGAGCTGGAGCTGCTCCTCGCTCGCGCGCTGCGCCTCCTGCGCCCGCCGCCGCGCCGTGACGTCGCGAAAGAACACCACGATGCCCCCGGTCGAGAGCGGCCGAGCCTCCACGTGCATCCACACGTCGCGTGGCGCCCAGTACTCCTCGAACTCCACCGTCACCCGCTCGCTCATGCACCGCGCGTACTCGCGGTAAAACGTCGAGTCCTTCGTGAGCTGCGGAGCGAGCTCGAAGAGCGTTTGGCCCAGCGTCGTCGCGCGGGGCCGCCCGATCGCGCTCTCCTGCTTCATGTTCACTCGAACGACGCGCCAATCGGCGTCCAGCACGAGGATCCCCTCAGCAAGCTCGACCAGCTCGCTATCGAGCGATTTGTCCTCCGCCACGCGCATCCTCCGAGGCGTCGCACGATAGCCGAAGGCAGGCTCTCGAGAGAACCGCGCGCAGGGCGGCGCCGATGAAAGCCCACAAATGAGTAACGCAGCAGAGGTCGCCGCGTTCGAAGAAGGCCTTCGGACTCACCTCGCCGAGCTCCCTGGAGGCATGGCCACCGAGGGGACCGCTCGGTATCGGCGAGGGCGTCTCATCGCCGAGTGGGGTGTGCATTCGGTTGGGGAGCCCGAACCCATCACACCGCTGGAGCGGAGATTGCGAGTGGCCCAACCCTGCCCCGGCGGTCCGCGTCGCGAGCCTCCCGCTCGGTGCCGACGTACGGCTCGCGGGTCCCGGCGATGTAGTCGTAAATGGGGAAGCCAATGCCCCAGTTCTTGTCTTGGTCGGGTCCCATGTGGTGGTCGTAGTGCCAGGGGACATTCTCGCGCGCCCACGCCGGGTCGAGGTGCGCCCGCTTGTGCGTCCGATAGAACCGCACGCCCCAATAGGTGATGCTCGCCACGAAGAACGGCGCGACGGGGAGGAGCGGCGCGTGGAGCGCGATCCCGACCGCGATCGCGAGGCGCTCCTTCGTCTGAGGGTGCCACCCGAAGAGCGACCGCGTCCGATAGTGCTCGTCCGAGAAGCCGTTCCGCCGACTGTCTCTGTGGTGCTCGGACCAGTGGAACGCCCAAAAGCTCCCTGGCTTCTTTCCCAAGCCGTGCAGCACGTAGCGGTGAAACATCGATTCGACGGCGTTCGCGTAGAGAAGGCCCAGCGGAATTCCGAGCATGTGGCTCCGTAGTCGGCGAGGTGCGGCAGATCCTCGGAGGACCACCCTCTCGCAGAATCGCGACCACTTCGTCATTTTATTGGTTGGCGGTCAATCTCTTTCAATGCGCGCACGATCCGCCCCCCTCTGCTCCGGGCCCGGGGCTCGGGTCGTCGCGCGTTGCGGCGCCTCGACGACCCGCGGCTCGACACGCCGGCGCGACTTCGAGTTGGAGACCGACGAGCGAGCGCGCGGGCTGTCGCCAAAGAGGGGGATTGTCGAACGCGCCGCGTGACGCCGGTCGTGCGCGACTATTTCTCTCGCGTGTACAGCGTCTCTTCGCGGGTCTTGGGCAGCTTGTCGAGCCCTCTGCAGTCCTGGACGATCGCGCCTCGTTTGACGAACGCATTGTCTGGGACCTCGAACGCGGCAAACCGCACGGAGAGCTTCTCTCCGTCGAGCTTTGCCGTGAGCGGCGCGCCGCCCGCGCTCGTCAGCTCGATCGCGCAGGACGCCGGGCCCATCCCGCCCTCGTAAGCTCCTCCGGGTGGGGCTTTCGCGCGAGAATGATCCGTCACGGCAAAGCCATCCCCCCCGGCGTCCGGCGTACGCAGGATGAACCGAGGCTCGTTCGGCCCATACCCCTTCCCCGCAAGCTCCGCCGGGTTCGTCACACGGAACTCGACCGCGTCTCCCACGAGCACAGCCTCGAAGTGGTTGCCCTTCGACGAGACCCATTTGCCCACGAGCGCCGCGAGCGGCGCGAGCTTGGGATCCACCGTGGGGGCCGTCGCGGAAGGAGGCGCGGACGCCGTCGGATCGCTCGTCGCGACGCGCGGGGGTGTGCTCGGCGCGGGCGTTGCGGGGCTCGACGCGCTCGTCCCCGTGGAGCTCCCCCCGCCGCGCGAGAGCAGGAACCCACCCACGCCGAGGCCCGCGACGACGGCGACACCCGCCAGCCAAAGGACGGGAGAGCTCTGCTTCGCGGGGATCGCGGGCGGTGGCGCCGCGATCACAGCGGCCGACGTCGTCCCGCTCGGTCGCTGGTCCGGCCGGCCGTCCCTCGAGGGGTCGAACGCGACCGTCGCCACGGGCGCGCGCTGCGGTGCGATCGCGGTCTTCGCCGCGACGGCGGCGGAGGCCGCGGCCGCGCCCACGGGAGTCGCGACGCCGGTAGGGGCCCCTTCGCGCGGCGCGATGGCGCTCGCTCCCGAGTGCGCGACGAGATCGCTCGCGCGCATGGATCGCACCTCGGGCACGCACGCCTCGAGCGCGACCCGCATCTCGTGCGCGCTCTGCCATCGCTGCGCGGGATCGCGCACGAGCGCGCGCTCGATCACCGCGGCGAGCGGCGCGGGCGTCCAGGGCGCGCGCTCGGTGACCGGCGGGATCCGTCCCGTGCAAATGTCGATGATGAGGTCCGCGATCGCGCCCGCGCTGTCGAACGGCGTGGTGTTCGTCAGCAGCTCGAACAAGACGACGCCGAACGACCAGAGATCGCTCCTGTGATCGATGTTCTTCGCGCGCGTCTGCTCGGGGGACATGTAAACGGGCGAGCCCATGATCGTGCCCGTCTTCGTGAGCTTGTTCGACTGCGGCCGGCTCGCGTCGGCGTCGAGCGACTTGGAGATCCCGAAGTCGAGGATCTTCACCTTCACCTCACCGCCGTCCCTGCGGCTCATGAAGATGTTCGCGGGTTTCAGATCGCGGTGGACGATGTTGCGCGCGTGGGCCGCCTCGAGGCCCATCGCGATCTGGATGGCGACGCGCGTGACGAGCGTGGGATCGAGGGGCCCGAGCCGTGCGAGGAGCTCCCCGAGATCCTCGCCGTCGAGCAGCTCCATGACGAGGTACGGTGTGTCCGTCGCCTCGTCTCGGCCCACGTCGACCACCTGCGTGATGTGCTCGGAGTCGATCGATCCCGCCGCCTGCGCCTCCGCTTCGAGGCGGGCGACGACGCTCGCGTTCGCGCTCAGCTCGCTCGAGATCACCTTCAGCGCGACCTTCCGACCCGTCCCGAGGTGGCGCGCTTCGTACACCGCGCCCATGCCGCCCTCGCCGAGGAGCCGCGTGATCGCGTAGCGGTTCCCGATGACGGTGCCCTCGATCACGTCAGTGCGCCTTCGTCGCCTCGATCGCTTGGATCGCGGCGAGCTCCGTTCCGAAGAGCGCCTCGCGCGGCTTGTTCTCGTACGTCGGCGCTGGGCCTGGGGCGCCCGCCTTCCCCGCCGCGCCGTCCGCGCCGTTCGCGCCCGACTTCCCCGCAGGTCCCGTGTTGTCCATGCAGTCGGGGCCCGGTTGACTACCTTTGCCGCCCGGGCCTCCCTTGCCTCCCCATCCGCCCTTGCCGCCGGGGCCGGCGGCGCCACCATTGCTCGTGAGAAGGACCCGGCCCCGAAGTTTGTCCGCCGCCTTGTCGTCGAGGAGGACGGTGATCGTCCCGCCCGGTCCTCCGTCACCCCCTGGGCCACCCGCGCCGCCGTCCGTGCCCGGCGTGCCCTCGCCGCCCTTCGAACACGCAGCCGCCGGCGTCGCCGTGTCGGCGCCGGGCTTGCCGTCCACGCCACTCGGGCCTTGCGGCCCGGGCATCCCGTCTTGCCCGCGTGTCGTGATCTTCACGGGTCGGTCAGCCGAGGGGGAGATCAGATACACGCGCTGCCCCGGAAACTCGACGCGCACGAGCGCCGCGTCCGCGTAATAGGGTGTGGAGATCGGCGTGATCGCGATCGTGAGGTTCGGCCCCGGCGCGCCCGGATTTCCCGTCGCGATGCCGCCGCCGTACATCACGTCCATCTTGCAGTCGTAGACGGGCTTGAGGGACGCGTCGCCCTCCATCGACTTGCCGCCGTGCTCCCCCGTGATCCACGCCTTGAGCGCGAGCCCCGTCCCCGCGGTCTTCAGCGGATCGCCGTCCGGGACCCAAATCAAGGGCTCGTTGCCCGGTACCCCGTTCGTGCCCTCGAGGTGGACCCGGCCCACGTCGAGGAGCGCGTTCGACTTTCCCATGCAGCCACGCGCCGGGTCGTGCGTGCTGCAGCTCGTCCCATCGTCGAGCTTGGCGACGACCTCGACGAGGAACGCGTCCCCCGGGCAGAAGAGGAGCTGCTGCGACGCGGGAGCGACGTGCACGTCCACGACCTTGGAGGGATCCACCTCGATCTGCGCGGGCCCGCATGCCGCGAGCGGCGCCGAAAGGGACAATCCAAGAAGCAATGGGGTGGCGCGCATGACGATCAATCTCCTCCAACGTGCGTGGTCGGACCTTGCGGCATCGGGCCTTCCGGTGCCTTTCGCGTGGGATCGATGCCGGCCGCCTTCGCCTTCCAGCACCCCCGCGCCACGTTCTGCCAGACGCCGTTCACGACCACCGTCTTGAGCACGACGCGCTCGTTCTGCGGCTCGTCGGCCTCGTCGCCTTTGTCGATCGCGGGGCAGTACTCGCCGTAGCCCATGGCGACGAGCTTCCATTTGGCGACGCCGCTCGCCGCGAGCCCCGACGCGAGGGTCTTCGAGCGCTTCTCGGAGAGCGCGGCGTTCGCAGTGGGCTCCCCCTTGCTGGTCGTGTGGGTCTCGATCTCGAGGCGGCTGATCTCGGGGTGGGCCTTCAATACGTCCGCGATCTTCTTCACCGTCGCGTCCGCGCCGGCGGCGAGATCCGCCGTGCCCGGGTTGAACTGGATGCGCTGCGCGTCCGCGACCCAGATGGTGTGCGACTCGGCGTCGTACGCGACGCCGCCCTCCGGCACCTCGTCCGCGCACCCGTCCTCGTCGCGATACCCGTTCCGCACCTCTGCCGCCGCGGGGCACTTGTCGATCGAATCGGCGACACCGTCTTTGTCCCCATCGACCGCGGGGCAGCCGTCGTTCGGCTCGGGCGCGAGGTTGTCCTCCGGCTTGTCGGGGCATTTGTCCTTCGCGTCCGCGACGCCGTCCGTGTCACCGTCGGCGAGGGGGCAACCATCCTTCGGGTTGGGATCCGCGCCATCCTCCTTCGCGTTCGGACATTTGTCCTCCGCGTAGAGGATGCCGTCCCCGTCCGGGTCGGGGGCGGGGCAGCCGTCGTTCGCCTTCGGCGCGAGTCCGTCCTCCGCGTCCGCGGGGCAGGCGTCGTCGACGTCCGCGATCCCGTCGGAGTCCGAGTCCGCGCCCCGATTCACGTCCGCGTAGTGGGGGATCGGCGCGGCCGACGGCGAGCACCCCGCCCACACCACGGCGAACACCTGGATCGCCAGCCTCGGGCCCCACTTCTTGAATCCTCCCATGTCGTCACGCCTCTATCAGAAACAGGTCAAAGGAACGAGATCGCGGTTCGGCATACGGACTTCACACCATCGATCGGGCCGTCGTTCTCGAGCCCGCGCTGCACCGTCCACACGACGCGCTTCGGGGTCGTCGCGACCATCGTGAAGAAGACGTCCTTGCTCTCCGCGCTCGCGACGTCCGTCTGGGCGCCGGCGATGGGATAGTTCGCGGCGATCACGTGCGTGCCGCCCACCTCGTCGAGCACCGTCACGTAGTAGCGCTCGCCGTCCGTCATCGCCCAGACCGGATACTGCTGCTCGAGAGGGAGCACTTTCTGGTGTTGGGAGCCGTCGCTCGCGATGCGGACAATTCCTCCGTGGTTCGTGATCATCTCGTCGCTCGCCTCCACCCAATAGAGGTAGTCGTCGCGTTGGAACGGGTTCTGCGGGTACGGCACGGACTCGACGACGAGCGTCGACGGTCCGCCCTCCGGGGCGACGAGCCGGACGGTGCCCGGATCGGCGAGGAAGTCGTACGGATCGGTGAAGAGCACGCCGTGCGCCCCCACCGAGAGGCCGAGCGGCAACTGCACCATCGACGCGAGCGTGAGCTCCGATCCGTCCGGCGCTCGCCGCTTGATCTCGTGGTTCGAGAGCGAGCTGGGCCCATCGATCCAGTAGATGCCCGACGCGTCGACGGCGATGGCGTAGCTCGTCGCCGGGAGCGAGACGAGGTTCTCCTCGGGGCCGCCCGCGAGCGGCACGCGCGTGACGGAGTGGAGATCCGAGAAGTAGGCGTACCCCTCGAAGAGCGCCAAATCACCGAGGCCCTCCTTCCCCGTTGCGAGCGCGAGCTCCTCGCCGGTCTCGAGATCCCCGCGCATCACGCGGCCATCCTCCGTGGTGAAGAACGCGAACTCTCCCTCGGTGCGGACGACGAGCGCGCCCGAGCCATCGTGATCGAGCGTGCGGGACATGCAGGGGTCATCGCCCGTAGCAGTCGACGCGACCGAGGCGTTCGTCACGCTCGCCCCCGAGATGGGGCCCGCGCCCCCCGAGCCGCCCACGTGCGCCTCGCCTTCGAGGGACGTGCGCGCACCGCACGCCACCGCGACGAGCGCGAGCGCGGCCACCACGGGAGCGCGGGGTGGGGAGGTCATGATGGCGATCCGCCGATGATCGCCGATGCTCGCGCGTACGCGCCACGGTGGATCGGCCGGCTGCGACATTCGGCCCCGCGCCGGCGCCCGAGCGCACACGACCCGAGCGATCCGCGCGTCTACACGACGGCCGAGGGGGTGGCACGCTTCTTGGAATTCCGACGGAGCCATGGCTTCGCTCCGTCGGCCCGCCGCTTGGTCGCTCGTCGCGCTGTTCGTCTTCGGCTGCTCGAGCTCTTCGAGCTCCGGTTCGTCCGGCTGCGGGTCGAGCGCCGCGGCGGTCTGCAAGATCAACACGAACGCGATGCTCTGTCCGGGCCGCATCACGATCGAGTGCTTCGCGGACGCGACCCCGGACGCCAAGGACCAGTGCACCGCCGCGATCAAGCAATCGACGGAGGTCATCTACTGCTGCACCAGCAACGCGGATGCAGCATCCGGCGGCGGCGCCCCCTGAGCCGGGTTGGGGCGAGCGCGGCGGCGCGGACGCCCGTCAATCCTCCGGCGGCCGGAGCGCCATGCGCCGGAGCGCGAAGCGCATCGCGGGGGGCGCGTGGCGCGAGACGATCGACGCGAACCTCACGAACGCGCTCGTCTCGTCCACGTCGCTGCCGCGATCGACCGCTCGCAGCGTCCGCTCGGCGACCGCCTCGGCGGACTGCGCCTTGGGATCGGGCTTGGTGTACCCGCCCTCGGCGCCGCGGTGCGAGTTCTCGCGGAACGGCGTCGCCACGGGGCCGGGCCGGACGACGATCACGCGGACACCGCGCGCGTGGAGCTCGGACCTCATCGCCATGCTCATCGCCTCGAGCGCGAACTTCGACGCGGAGTAGGCCGCGTACCGAGGCGCCGCGACGACGCCCGCGACGGACGAGAGCATCACGATCGCGCCGCGTGCCCGCTCGAGGTGCGGCTTCGCGAGCTGCGCGAGCTCGAGCGGAGCGAACACGTTGAGCTCGAAGAGGCCGCGCATCGTGTCGAGGTCGACCTCGTGGAACGGCGCGTAGTAGCCGCGCCCCGCGTTGTTCACGAGCACGTCGATCCCGCCCGTCGTCTGCACGGCGTGCTCGATCAGGGCGCGCCGGTGCGCGCCGCTCGTGACGTCCCCCGGCACGACGATCGCGCGGCCGCCGATCGTCTTCGCCTCGGCCGCCACGTCCTCGAGGGCCCGCTCGCTCCGCGCGGAGAGCACGACCGTGTCCCCGCGGCGCGCCCACGCGAGCGCGAGCGCGCGGCCGATCCCCATCGAGGCGCCCGTGATGACGACCGTCGCCACGCGAGGGCTACTCGGCCTGCCGGATCGACGTCGCGGCGAGCTTCAAGAGGTTGAAGAGCCCCTTCGCCTTCGTCCCGAGGGAGCGACCGTAGATCGTCGTCAGCACTTCGCGCACGAGCGGGTACGTGATCGGCGCCACCGGGTAGAGCTTCGCGGGCAGCGTGTTCGGCATGCGATCGTAGAGGACGCTCTTCACGTTCGTCATCGCGCGGAGACCCTCGCGCCCGTTCAGCCGGCCATACCCCGAGCCGCGGACGCCGCCGAACGGCAGATCCATGGCCATGTAGGTCAGGCCGAAGTCGTTGATCGACGTGCCCCCCGCGACCACCGCGCGCGCCATGCGCTCCGCGCGCTTCCGGTCCTGCGTGAGGATCGTGCACGAGAGGCCGTACGCCGTCTCGTTCGCGCGATGGATCGCCTCGGCCTCGTCGCGCACGCGCACGAGCGGGATCACGGGGCCGAACGTCTCCTCCTCGAGGATGCGCGCGTTGCGTGGCACGTCCCCGAGGACCGTGGGCGCGAAGTAGTCGCCCTCGTCGTCCAGGACGCGCTTGCCCCCCGCGAGCACCACGGCGCCCTTCTCGACCGCGTCGTTCACGAGATCCTCGACGATCTTGGCTTGGAACGACGTCACCATCGCGCCGACGTCCACGCGCGCCTCGCCGAGCGGAGGCCCCTGGCGGAGGCTCCGCGTGAGCTCCGTCACGCGCGCGGCGAACGCGTCGTAGACGGCGTCGAACACGAGGTAGCGCTCCGCCGCGAGGCAGTTCTGGCCCGCGGCGATGAAGCTCCCCGCGAGCGCGGCGTGCGCGGCCTGCTCGATGTTCGCGTCGTCGCACACGATGAACGCGTCCTTGCCGCCGAGCTCGAGGATGACGGGGGTCAGCGTCTTCGCGCTCTCCTCCACCACCTTGCGGCCGTTCGGCATCGAGCCCGTGAACACGATCTTGTCGACCCCGGACGACACGAGCGCGGCGCCCACGTCTCCGTAGCCATTCACGACCTGCACCAGATCGCGCGAGAGCCCCGCCCGCTCGAGCGCGTCGTGCACGATGCGGACGATGCGCGCGGACGACCAGGCGACGTGCTCGCTCACCTTGACGACGACCGCGTTGCCCGCGAAGAGCGCGGGGATCGTCGGCCCGAGGATGTTCTGCATCGGGTAGTTCCACGGGCAGATGACCCCGATGACGCCGAGCGGGTGGTACTCGATGCGCGCCCGCTTGTGCACGAAGAGCCCCGCCGAGACCGTCTCGGGGCGGAGGTGCCGCTCCCCCGTCTTCATCGTGTGGCGGAGCTTCTCCGCGACCGGCCAGACCTCGCCCATCATCGCGTTCTCGCGCGTCTTGCCCGCGTCCCGGCAGATGACGTCGCAGAGGTCGTCCGCGTGCGCGAGGACGTGATCGAGCATGTGCCCGAGCAGCGCGCGCCGCTCGCCGAACGTGCTCCGCGCGTACGAGCGCTGGGCTGCGCGTGCCCGGGCGACGATCTCGCGGACCTCCGCCGGCGTGTTCGCGATCACCTCGCCGAGCGGCTCGCGCGTCGCGGGGTTCGTGCACACGATGCGGCGCGCTTCGGTCGCGCGCGCAGACGCGGGCGCGCGGGGCGGGTCGAGCTCGGTCGAGGTCGTCATGCGCGGCCTCATACCACGGCCGACCGCTCGGCTGAGGGGGGGCGCGACGAGCTCCGCGCGAGGCGGCGCGTCAGGTCGGATAGATCTCGGTGTACTCGGTCCCGAAGGGGTGGTTGTGGTACGCGTACTCCTGCCGCGGGAAGCCGTTCTGGTCGACGTACTCGCAGAGCCCCCACTCGAACGACTGGTGCCAGACCTGGTTGCCATCGTTGCCGACGACGAGGTTGTGCGCGCTCACGTCCCGCATCGACTCCGGGGGGTGTCCGAGCTGGGCGCTCTCGTCCCGATACTGCTTGAGCACCGCGATCGGCAGCCGGGCGACGCCTCCCCCCGGAATCGGGATCAGGATGGTCGGCTCGGGCTTCATCTCGGTCTCGGCGGTCTCTTGGTCGGACATGGCTGGCTTTTGGCTTTCCCCAGCTGGCTCGTCGTCGAGCGCAGGCCAGGGGATCGTAGACGTGAGACTCCGGGCAAGCTTCAAACTATTTGGGGGTTCGACTAAAGCCCGCTCATGCCCGTCCTGAGCGCCCGCGGAATCTCCAAGAGCTACGGCGTGGAGCGCCTCTTCGGGGACCTCTCGGTCACGATCACCCGCGGCGAGCGCGTCGGTCTCCTCGGGATCAACGGCACCGGCAAGAGCACCCTGCTCCGCATCCTCGCTGGCCTCGAGAAGCCGGACGAGGGGGTCATCGAGCGCCGGCGTGACGCGACGATCCTCTACCTCGCGCAAGAGCCGGACCTGGACCCGAACAAGTCACCCCGGGAAATCGTCGAGGAGGGGCTCCGGGAGTGGCGCGCGGCGACGGTGGAGCACGCCGCGATCACCGAGCGGATCGGCGCCGGCGACTTCGACGACGCGGCGCTCGCGCGCCAGTCCGAGCTCGGCGAGCGCATCGAGCAGCTCGGCGGGTGGTCCCGCGGACACGTCGTGGACGACATGCTCGGGCGGCTCGGGGTCCGGGACGTCGACCGCCCCGTCGGGCAAATGAGCGGGGGGGAGCGGCGGCGCGTCGCCCTCGCGCACCTCCTCGTCGCGCAGCCGATGCTCGCGATCCTCGACGAGCCGACGAACCACCTCGACGCCGACACGATCGAGTGGCTCGAGACCTACCTCAGGGACGAGTTCAAGGGCGCGGTCCTCGTCGTGACGCACGACCGATACGTCCTCGACGCGATCTGCGATCGCACGCTCGAGCTCGACCGCGGCGCGCTCCACGAGCACGCGGGCGGCTACGCGGACTTCCTCGAACAGAAAGCCGAACGCCTCGCGCACGAGGAGCGCAAGGAGGACAACCGCCAGAACCTCCTGCGGCGCGAGCGCGCGTGGCTCGCGCGCCAGCCGCAGGCCCGCAGCACCAAGCAGAAGGCGCGCATCCAGCGCGCCGAGGCCCTCATCGCGGACGACCCCATCAAGGCGAAGGCCGCGGTCGACCTCACCGCGCTCGGGGTGACCGCGTCGAAGACGGGCCGCACGATCCTCGACTTCCTCGACCTCGAGCTCCGCATGGCGGGGCGCACGCTCGTCACGGGCCTCACGCTCCACCTCGTCGCGGGGGAGCGCCTCGGGATCGTGGGCCCGAACGGCGCCGGGAAGACGTCCCTCCTGAAGGCGATCCTGGGCGAGCTCGCGCCCGCGCGCGGGAGCGTCGTCGTGGGCGAGAAGACGCGCATCGCCATGTTCGATCAGGCGCGCGCGAACCTGGAGGACGACTGGTCGATCCTCGACAACGTCGCGGAGATCGAGGGCGCCGAGCGGCGGGGCGCGGGCTACGTGACCATCGGCGAGCGGACGATGGACATGCGCACCTACATCGAACAGTTCCATTTCGAGGGTTCGAAGCAGCGACAGAAAGTCGGCTCGCTCTCGGGCGGGGAGCGCGCGCGCGTCGCGCTCGCGAAGATCCTCAAGTCGGGTGCGAACCTCCTCATGCTCGACGAGCCGACGAACGACCTCGACATCGCGACGCTGTCGGCGCTCGAGGAGCTCCTCGAGACCTGGCCCGGGTGCGCGCTCGTCGTCTCGCACGATCGGTGGTTCTTGGATCGCGTCGCGACTTCGATCCTCGCGTTCGATGGGAACGGGCGCGCCATCCAATACGCGGGGAACTACTCGTCGTACCGGACGCAGCGCCCGCCGCCGACCGCGCCCGTGAAGAGCGAGCCGCCGAAGGCGGCGCCCAAGATCGCCGCGGCGGCCCCGAAGAAGGGCCTGACGAAGGCGGAGCAGCGGGAGCTCGACGGGATCATGGACGCGATCGGCGAGGCCGAGGGGCGCGTCGCGAAGCTCGAGGAGGCGCTCGGCGATGCGAAGCTCTACACGAGCGCGACGGGCGCGGCGGACGCGGCGCGCCTCCGGGCGGACCTCGGGGCGGCCAAGGCGGAGGTCGAGCGGCTCACGGCGCGATGGGAAGAGCTCGAGTCTCGACGAGCGGCCGCGAGCTGAGTAGAGCGCTGGACAGTGCCCACGGCCCCCGCCCCACAGCCGCTCGCGATATCCACGTACCGGATGGTGCTCGAAGGGATCCGCTTCCGCGCGAAGCACGGCGCGTCGCGCGCGGAGCGGGATCTCCCGCAGGACTTCGTGGTGAACCTCGAGCTCGAGCTCCCCGCGGGATCGCTGCCCCGGAACGACTCGCTCCGCGGCGTCTACGACTACGGCAAGCTCGCCGCGCTCGTCGTGGACGAGGCGACGAAGAGCTCCCACCGCCTGCTCGAGACCCTCGGCCAGCGGCTCATCGAGCGCGTCTTCGCTGCGTCTCCCGCCATTTCGGTGTCGATCCGCATCAAGAAGTTCGGCCCGCCGACGCCCGTCTCGGTCGACGCCGCGTCGATCGAGCTCCAGGCGCGGCGCCCATGAAGCCCCGGCGCATTGTCTGTGCTGGATTGTCTGTGATCGCGGTCGGCTGCGGCCAGCCCGAGGCCGCCTCGCCGTCCGCGAGCGGAGCCGCTGCGACGGCGAAGCCGACCCCGACCGCGCCGGCTCCACCCGCGACGACCGCCCCGGTTCCCGCATCCAGCCCCGCTCCGAGCGCGTCCGCCGACGCGGAGGCGCCCTATCGCTGCGCCAAGGACGCCGACTGCTACGTGAGCTGCAGGCAGGGCGCCGTGAACCGCGCCTGGTACGACGCGGCGAAGCTCCCCGAGTGCAAGGACGGCTGTCAGCAAGGCACCACCAAGGTGAAGTGCGAGGCCAACGTCTGCGTCGCCTACGCGGGCGACAAGCGCGACGACAACTGCACGCACCGCCCGATCCAGCGCGACTGACGAGACCGACCTTCTACGTGTCGGGCTCGGTCAAGGCGCCGGCGTAGAGCTCGTCCACGCGGAGCTCCGCTCCGTGGACGATGAACGAAGTGCCCGGCCCGCCCGTGGCGCACGTCCACTCGCCGCTCGGCTGGCGCCGATACACCTCGACGAGCGGCTCGTACTGGCCGACGAGCACATACTCCTCGAGGGACGCGATCTGTTTGTAGGCCTGGAACTTCCCGTCGCGGTCGTAGCGCTCGGTGGAGTCGGACAGCACCTCGACGATGACGGTAGGGTTCGTCACCGCCTCGCCGAGCGATCGGCCGTTCTTCATGACGTTCTTCGTCTCGAGCGCTCCACAGACGACGAACGCGTCGGCGTAGGTGGAGAGCTTCGCGCGCTCGATGTAGAGCATCGCGCCCGCGGCGTAGCCCTGGCATGTCTTCTCGAGCGCCAAGAGGAGCTGTGTGATCCGGAACGTCAGGCGCGCGTGCTCGGGCGTACCGCGACTCATCGCGTAGACGACGCCGTCGTGCCATTCGTGCTTCACATCCGGGCTGCGAGCTTCGAGCTCGAGATACTCCTCGAGGGAGACCCGCATCGGCGACGCCGCGGTCATGCCGGCATGATCGCACGCGACGCGGTCACCGCAAACCGCTCCCGCTACTTCTTCTCGATCGCGAACACGCCGCTCTCGCCCGCGACGTAGATCGCGTCGCCGACGGCGATCACCCGGTCGAGGTCGCGGTCGTCCGCGCCGACGCGCTCGAACCCGCTCGCGCCGCGGTGGATCACGCCGGTCGCCACGACGACCGTCGCGGCGTCGATCGGGCCGACGACGTCGCGCGACTCGGTCGTCGCGAGCGGCTCCGTTCGCCACTCGGTCGCCCCCTTCTCCAGCACGTGGAGCGACGCGTCCGCGGCGACGATCGCCTCGCCCGCGGGCCCGATCCAGAAGCCGTGGGGAGCCTTCCAGGGCGCCGCCGGGCCGACGGGGACGAAGCCCTTCTCCTCCTGGCGGAAGAGGCCGGCCTCGTAGAGCGCGTAGCCGTCTCCGTTGAACGCGCGCACGATCGCGCTCGACGGGAGCGCGGACGGGACCTGCTTCCAGCCGGAGCGCCGCTTCATCAGGCAGGTGTCGTCGAGCCGACAGACGGCCTCCGGATCCGCCTCGCCGAGCACGCCGAAGAGGGGCGTCGCCGGGAGCTTCGCCATGCCCCCGATCTCCTTCTTCGCGTCCTCCCACTGGGCCTTGAACTGCAGATAGACGAGCGCGATCGCGCCGTCGTCGCGCCAGCCCATGAGGCGCGGGAGGTTGTCCCGACCGAAATAGATCCCCGCGTGGAGGGCCGAGGCGGCGACCGGCTTCGGCAGCGCGAGCTTCTCCCATGTGCCCTTCTGGAGGCGGTACGGGACCGCCTGCTCGTTCTCGCGCGCGATGACGCCGAGCCGGCCCGCCTCACCCGTGATGAAGAAGTCGACCGGCTCCTCGAACAGCGGCGTCAGCCCGAGCGAGGCGGAGACCGCGAGCGTCGGCCGAGCCGGTGGCGCCGCGCTCGCGCTCGCGCTCGGCGCGGCGCTCGGTGCCGCGCTGGTCGTGGGGCTCGGCGCCGCGCTCGCGCTCGGGCTCGGCGGCCCGAGCGGGTGTGGGGCGGGCGGCGGGGCGGGGGCGCAGGACGCACCGAAGCAGACAATCGAGGCGAGCGAGGCGAGGCGGCGAACAGACAATGGTCGCATCGGGCGCGGAGGGTACATTGATCATGCGCCGACGCCTCGCGTATCGTCCTCGGATGAAGTGGCCGTCCCCTCGCGCTCTCGCGCTCGCGGCGCTGCTCGGCGCGGTCGCCTCGTGTGACGCCGATCCCTCGGCGCCTCCGCTGCCGACCTTCGGGCACGCGAGCGCGGAGGAGCTCGTGGCCGCGATGACGCTCGAGGAGAAGATCGACCAGATGCACGGCACGGGCGCCGTCGACGAGCTCTTCGAGACCGCGGCGAACGCGCGCCTCCGGATCCCGGGGCTCCGCATGGTGGACGGGCCCCGCGGCGTGCGCGCGGGCCACGCGACCGCGTTCCCCGTCGCGGCGGCGCGCGGCGCGACGTTCGATCCGGCGCTCGAGCGGCGCGTCGGTGAGGCGATCGGCGTCGAGGCCGCGGCCAAGGGCGCGAACGTGATCCTCGCGCCGACCATGAACGTGCTCCGCCACCCCGCGTGGGGCCGCGCGCAGGAGACGTACGGCGAGGACACGCACCACGTCGGCGCGATGGCCGCGGCGTTCATCGAGGGCGCCCAGAGCCACGTGCTCGCGAGCGCGAAGCACTTCGCCGCGAACAGCATCGAGGACACGCGCTTCGACGTGAACGTCAGCGTCGACGAGCGGACCCTGCGCGAGATCTACCTGCCCCACTTCGAGCGGGCCGTCCGCGAGGCGCACGTCGCGTCGGTGATGAGCGCGTACAACTCCGTGAACGGCTCGCGGATGAGCGAGAGCGTCCACTTGCTGCGCGAGATCCTGAAGGGCGAGTGGGCCTTCGACGGGTTCGTCGAGTCCGACTGGGTGTTCGGCACGGAGAGCACCGTCGGCGCCGCCCTCGGTGGGCTGGACATCGAGATGCCGACCGCGCTGTTCTTCGGCGGCGCGCTCGCCGACGCGGTCACGGTTGGCGCGGTCCCCGAGGCGGTGATCGACGAGGCGGCGACGCGCGTCGTCCGAAAGAAGATCGACTTCGCGGAGAAGCTCGAGCCCACGCTCGATCCCGGACAGGTCGAGAGCGCGGAGCACGTCTCGCTGGCGCGCGAGGCGGCGATCGAGGGCATGGTGCTCCTCAAGAACGACCAGGTCCTGCCCATTCCGCGCGAGCCGGGGACACTCGTCGTGGTCGGCTCGCTCGCGGCGGTCGCGAACCTCGGGGACAAGGGGAGCAGCGCGGTCACGCCGTCGTCCGCGGTCACGCCGCTCGACGGGATCGAGGAGGCCGCGGGCCCGCTCACCGTCGAGCACATCCCCGGGCCAGCGCTGTCCGCGGACGACCTCGCCGCGATCGCGAGCGCGTCCGCCGTCGTCGTCGTCGCCGGGCTCACGAGCGACGACGAGGGCGAGGGGCTCATCACGAAGGGCGGGGATCGCGAGACCCTCTCGCTGCGACCGGACGCCGAGCAGCTCATCGCGGCCGTGGCGAAGGCCACACCGAAGGCGATCGTGGTGCTCGAGGCGGGGAGCGCGATCGTCGTTCGGCCCTGGATCGACAGCGTCGCGGGCCTCGTCATGGCGTGGTACCCAGGCATGCAAGGGGGCGAGGCGATCGCGTCCGTCCTCTTCGGGGACGCCTCTCCCGGTGGCCGTCTGCCCGTGAGCTTCCCGCGCGCGGAGGCCGATCTCGTCCCGTTCGATCACACCTCGACGGAGGTCACCTACGGCTTCCTCCACGGGTACCGGTGGCTCGACGCGAACGGAGCCGAGCCCGAGTTCCCGTTCGGGTTCGGCCTCGGTTACACCACATTCACCGTCTCCAACCTCTCGGTGGATCCGAGCGGGGGGGACGTCGTCGTCCACGTCGACGTGACGAACACGGGATCGCGCGAGGGCGACGAGGTCGTGCAGGTGTACGTCGGCGCGAAGAGCAGCGCGGTGCCGCGCGCGCCCCGCGATCTGCGCGCGTTCTCGCGCGTCCACGTCGCACCCGCCGAGACGAAGACGGTCGAGCTCGTCGTTCGGCGCGACGATCTCCGCTATTTCGACCTCGCCGCCGGACAGTGGATCCTCGAACCGACGACCTACGCGATCGACGTCGGCACCTCGTCCCGCGACCTCCCCCTCCACGCTTCGTTCACGCCATGAGCCTCACGCGAGCGTGATCCCCTTCTCGTCGCTCGCGACCAGCGCCCCACCCGCCGGCGCCTTGAGCACGGCGCGCCTCGCGGTCGCGCGGTAGCCCTGTGCCTCGGCGCTTCCATCCGGGTCGTCCTCGTGCTCGACGACGCCCACCACCGCGACCGCCTCCCCCGGCTCGAAGACCCCCTCGCGGTAGCGGAGCGACTTGTTGAACACCCAGCCCTGGCTCTTCATCCCGTGGCGCGCGAGGAACGCCTCGAGGTGCGGCGCCGCGTCGTTGAACGTGCCAGAGCGCTGCTCGGAGTCCCGCTCCGCGAGGTAGTCCATCTGCTCACGGGACGAGACGCGAACGACCCCCGTCGAATCGTCGAGGGCGAAGTCGACGCGGTTCGACTCGCGGATCCGCTCGACCCAGTGGGAGCTTCGACCGCTCGACACGTGCTCTTCGACGACGGCTTCGTAGAACACGCACGGGCGGCCCGAGAGCGGCGCCTGAAGGAGCCCCGTCTCGACGGGGACGACCCGGCCGATGACCTTCGCGGCCATCCCCGGCCCGAGCTCTCCGATGGGCCTCCGCACCGCCTCACGCAGCTGCTTCCGGATCCGGTACGCCGCCGAGGTGAAATAGGACGCGAGGGCGATGACGATGCCCACGACGATCACGATCCCGATGAACGCGAACTGCATGGGGGCGAGGATACGTGGGTTGCCCCGACCGAGACACGCCGGCCACGAGTGGTAGGCTCCCCCCGATGAAGCAGACGGGCGTGCCACTGTTCGTCAAGAAGGCGCTCGATCGCGCCATCGGTCTCGCGGCGCTGACGGTGACGGCGCCCATCATCGCGGTCGCGGCGCTCGCGGTGCGCGCGACGATGGGCCGCCCGGTCTTCTTCACGCAGGAGCGCCCCGGGCTCGGGGGTCGGCCCTTTCGAATCGTGAAGATGCGGACCATGAGCGACGCGCGAGGGAGCGACGGGGAGCTCCTGCCCGACGCGGAGCGCCTCACGGCCCTCGGGAAGTTCCTGCGCACCTCGTCGATCGACGAGCTCCCGCAGCTCTGGAACGTGCTGCGCGGCGACCTCTCGCTCGTCGGGCCGCGGCCGCTCCTGATGCAGTACTTGCCGCTCTACGACGCCGAGCAGGCGCGCCGGCACGACGTGCTGCCCGGCATCACGGGGTGGGCGCAGATCAACGGGCGGAACGCGATCCGCTGGGAGGAGAAGTTCGCGCTCGACGTCTGGTACGTCGATCACTGGAGCCTCTCGCTCGACCTCGTGATCCTGGCGAAGACGTTCGGCGCGCTCTTCCGGCGCAAGGACGTCTCGAGCGCCGGCCACGCGACGATGCCCGTGTTCCAAGGGAGCGCGTCGTGATGCGCCGCCTCGTGATCGTCGGCGCCGGAGGCCACGCGCGGGAGACGGAGTGGACCGCGGAGCTCTGCGGCTTCGAGGTGATCGGGTTCGTGGTGACGGACGTCGCGCGCCTCGGTCCGAACGACTCGAAGGATCGCGTGCTCGGCGACTACGGCTGGATCGAACGCGAGCGCCACAAAGTGGACGGCCTCGTCATCGGCATCGGCACGCCCGCCGCGCGGCTCCGCGTCGCGGCCGAGCTGATGCAGAGCTTCCCCGACGTCGATTGGCCCGTCCTCGTGCACCCCTCGGCGATCCTCGACAAGCGGTCTTGCACGCTCGAGCCCGGGAGCTTCGTGAGCGCCGGGGTCACCGCGACGGTGAACGTCCACCTCGAGGCGTTCGCGGTCGCGAACTTCGGCTGCACCCTCGGGCACGAGGCGCAGCTCGGGCGAGGCGTGGTCGTGAACCCCGGCGCGAACATCAGCGGCGGCGTCGTGATCGAAGAGGGCGCGCAGATCGGCACCGGCGCGCAAGTGCTCCAGTACCTGCGCGTGGGGCGCAACGCGAGCGTGGGTGCCGGAGCCGTGGTGACGAAGGACGTGCCCGAGGGCGTGACCGTGGTCGGCGTCCCCGCCCGCCCGATCACGCGCTGATCAAGGCGCGGGCTCCGGGAGGCCGCGCGCGGCGAGCCGCGTTCGGTAGTGCGCGAGCCACGCGCCCCACACCGCGTCCCGGCTGAAGACCCGCGTCGCGCGGGCGCGGGCCGCGTCGCCGTGCGCTCGGGAGAGCTCGGGCGATCCCAGGTACGCCACGATGCCCCGGCCGAGCGCTTCGCTGTCGCGCTGGTCGACGATCGTGCCAGTCTCGCCCTCGACCACCGCGTCGACGATCCCGGTCGAACGGAACGCGACGACGGGCAGCGACGCGCTCGCCGCCTCGAGCAGCGTGTTCGGGAACCCCTCGCGAAACGAGGGGAACGCGAGCACATCCATGCGCGCGTAGAACGGCGCGACGTCCGCGATGTGGCCCGTCGGGACGACGCCCGGCGCGTCGCGCACCGCGCGCGCGAGCTCGGGATCGATCGCCTGATCACCGAGATCGCTGCCCACGAGCAGGAGCTTCGCGCGGGGGACCTCCCGCCGGACGATCGCGAACGCGTCGAGGAGCTCGCGCACCCCCTTGTCCGCGACGAGGCGCCCGACGAACCCGACGACGCGATCCTCCGGGCCGATCCCGAACAGAGCGGCGCGCCGCGCGCCCTCGGCGCGGAGCTCCTCGGTGCGCGCGAACCGCGCGGTGTCGACCCCGTTCGAGGATCCTTCGCCGATGACGAGCGCCTTCTTGTGCGGGATCCAGCCGCCCTCCGTCGAGAGGCGGAGCAGGCTCCGGCTCACGCACGCGACGTCGTGGGCGCACGCGGACGCGATGCGCTCCGTCACGCCGAGGATCGCGCGCATCGGCCCGGTGACCGTCTCGAGGCGCAGCCCGCGGAGCAGGTAGATGCGCACGGGCACGCTCGCGGCGCGCGCCGCCATCATCCCGAGCAGGCCGCCCTTCGTCGTCCCCGCGTTCACGATGTCCGGGCGGATGCGCCGGAAGAGCTGCGTGAGGCGCGCGACCGCGACGAGATCACCGCCGAGCTCGGTGGAGCGCTCCATCGGGATCGCGACGACCTCGACCCCCTCGCGCGCCGCGACCTTGTCGAGGAGCTCGCCCGGCGCCGCGACGACCGTCACGTCGAAGCCACGTTCGCGCATGAACGAGAGCTGCCCGCGGAGCAACAGATCGGCCGTCACCGGATGGGTGACGACGTAGACGAGCCGGGGTCGCCGCATCGAGACGCGTCTATAGCACTCGGCGGAGGAGCGCCGCGACAAGGAGCCTTCGGCGCTCAAACCTTACGCCCCGGCGCGCGCAACTTGTAGGCTCTCGCCTCCGATGCCTCGCATTTACCTGTCTCCGCCGCACATGGGCCCGCGCGAGCGCGAGCTCCTCCTCGAGGCGTTCGATTCGAACTGGATCGCTCCGCTCGGCGCGCACGTGGACGCGTTCGAGAAGGAGCTCGGCGAGGTCGTCCAGGTCCCGAACGTGTGCGCGCTCTCGAGCGGGACGGGCGGGCTCCACCTCGCGCTCGTGCTGCTCGGCGTCGGCGCGGGGGACGAGGTGCTCGTCTCCGCGCTCACGTTCGCCGCGACCGCGAACGCGGTGACGTACGTCGGCGCTCGACCGAGCTTCGTGGACTGCGAGCGCGCGAGCTGGAACATGTGCCCCGATCGGCTCGCGGAGGCGCTCGAGAAGCGCGCCGCTCAGGGCAAGCTCCCGAAGGCGATCATCGTGGTGGACCTCTACGGGCAGACCGCGGACTACGCACGGATCGAGCCGATCGCCGCGCGCTACGACGTCCCGATCATCGAGGACGCGGCCGAAGCGCTCGGGGCGACGAACGGCGGCCGGCCCGCCGGCGGCTTCGGCGCGATGTCGGTGTTCTCGTTCAACGGGAACAAGATCATCACGACGAGCGGTGGGGGGGCGTTCGTGTCCGCGAAGAAGGAGCTCGTCGACCGCGCGAGGTTCCTGTCGACGCAAGCGCGCGAGCCGGCGCCGCACTACCAACACACGACGATCGGCTTCAATTACAGGCTCTCGAACCTCCTCGCTGCGGTCGGCCGAGGCCAGCTTCAGGTGCTCGGCGATCGCGTCGCCGCGCGGCGCGCGAACAACGCGTTCTACCGCGAGGCGCTCGGCGACCTGCCGGACATCGGGTTCCTCCCCGAGGCTCCATGGGGGACGTCCACCTGCTGGCTCACGTGCGTGACCTTCGCGTCGAACGCGAGGCGCGAGGCCGTGCGACTCGCCCTCGCCGACCGTGAGATCGAGGCGCGCCCGCTCTGGAAGCCCATGCACCTCCAGCCCGTGTTCGCCGAGAACCCGATGTTCGGCGGCGACGTGTCGAAGGATCTCTTCGAGCGCGGCCTTTGTCTGCCGAGCGGCTCGAGCCTCACCGCCGACCAGCGCGCCGAGGTCGCCGAGGTCGTCCGCCGCTGCTTCTGAGCGCTCCACGTCCGGGCGCGTCGCACGCGCGTGGACGAGTCGAATCGACAGAAAAACAGACAAAAAGACGCGAGGCAGACACCGTAGAGCGCCTGCCTCGCCTTGGGGATGCGCGCTCCGGGCGCGAACCTCCGTGCAACTCTTCACGAGCCCGTCGGGCTCGGCTCCATCACTTCGGTACGCAGATACCCACGCCCTCGATGTGGTCGGCCTTGTCGCAGGTCGCGCTGGCGCTGCAATCCATGTCATCGCAGCAGTAGTGCGTGCAGCCCGTGTTCCCGTCCGCGTCCGAGTTGCAGGTGAGCGTCGCCTCGCAGAACGGGCCATTCAGGTTGTCGCACTCTCCGCAGGCCGGAGTGTCGTTGTCCGGCGGGAAGCAGGCGTACGCGTCGCCCGTAAAGTCGCACGCTTCGCCGTTCGCGGCGTCGCAGCCCTCGTTCGTGACCGGGTTGCAACCGGGGTCGAAGCAGTCGGCGGTGCAGCAGCCATTCGCGCACGTCAAGATGGCGTCGAGCATCATCTTGACCGCTGCGGCGTCGCACATCGCACCGGTGATGCTGCCGTCAAAGCAGCCCTTACACGTCATGTCCGCTTGGCAGGCGTTCATCTCGGTGCAGCAGGAGGTCTCGAGACAGGTGCCGCAAGCGTTGGGGTTCATGATGATCCCCGTGCACATGCCGGTCTGGCCGGGGTGCGGACACGTGGGGGGAGTCTTCTTGCCGGTCCAGCACGTGCCCATGGAGGGGGACGTGGCCGGCGCAGTGCAGTCGGCCACGAGGCTCGTGCCGCCCGAGCTCGTCGAGCCGACGCTCGTCGAGGCCTTCGTGGTCGAGGTCGTCGTCGTCGCCTTGGTGCTCGAGCTCGTGGTGCCCGTGCCGCCGGTGCCCGTGGAGCTGTCGTCACACGCAGCCGCGCTGAGTGCGATGGCGACGAGTCCTCCGCCCGCCAAAAGGATCCAGGAGTAGTGTTTCATGAAGGATTTCGCTCTCTCGCGCGATGCGCCCTAAAGGTCAGAAGCGTGCCGGCACGGAGGGTCTCCATGCGGCGTACACGGTAGGAACATATCAGCCCGCCCTCGTGTTGAACAGCGTCGGGTACGCTCGAGGGGCCGGATGACGGACGCTCCTCTTCGATTCGGCATCAGCCGAGCACACGGCGACGCGAACGTCGTGTCGGCGTCGCACGCGCTGTCTGCGGCGCTCGGAGTGGCGGTCGGCCGCCCGATGTCGACGCGCGTCGCTGCGAGCTATCTCGCGCTCCAGGACATGGTGACGAGCGGCGGGGTCGAGCTCGCCTGGCTCCCGCCCCTCATCGCAGGGCGATTGCTCCGCTCGTCCACGAGCGGCGTAATGCGCGCAGTGACGCCCCATCCGCACGGGGCGGACGGACACGCCGACGGAGCTCCACCTCGCGGGGCCTCCGCGCAGCTCGTCGCGGTGCCGATCCGCGCCGGGTGCGCCACCTACCGGAGCGGCCTCATCGTGAGCGCGTCGTCCACCTTCGCGTCGGTGAAAGATCTCGCCGGGTGCCGCGCCGCCTGGACCGATCGGGAGTCCGCTGCGGGGTACGTGTTCCCCCGCGCCCTGCTGCGGCAGCACGGGATCCGCGATCGCGACCTCGCCGAAGAGCTCTTCGTCGGATCGGCCATGCAAGCTTGCTCCGCCGTCGCGGACGGGCGCGCGGACGTCTGCGCGACCCACCTCAGCGAGGCTTGCGTGGCCGATCCCGAGCGGGCGCACGCCGAGCTCGCGAAGAAGTACACCGCGGCGCCGTGGCGGCTGCGCGTGCTCGCGGTGACGGACGCGATCCCCGCCGACGCGATCGTCCTCGCAGGCCACGTCGACCGCGAGACCGGGCGTGAGCTCTCGCGCGCGCTCGTCGGGTTGAGCGCGACCGCGACCGGACAGGAGACCTTGCGCAGTTTGTTCAACGCCGAGAGCCTGATCAGCCCCACTCCCGAGATGCGCGCCCGCCTCCTCCGCGCGCCGATCCGCTCGGGCTAGTGCTGGCAATCCGAGGAGCACGGCGACGAGGCCGTGTGGGTCGCACCTGAAGTCGCGTGAACACTCGGTGATTCAAACCGGTCGGTGCTCGACTAGTCATCGAGCGTGATCCTCCATTACGGGAGAAGAGACAAGGCCGCCAAGACGCCAGGGCCCCCCTGTGCTGCCTGAGAGTCGCGCTCGCCGATGAGCGTCCCACCTCAAGGAGAGGTCTTGGTGCCACACCTTCCCTGGATGCAGGCCGCATCGCAGCGGTACGGTGACCACGCGTATCCGCCGCAGCGCGCGTCGGACCAAGCGCGCTGGAGCGGCGCGAGCTCGGCGGCGGCGGCCGAGCCGACGGGCGCGGGACACGCCTTCACCAGGGCGTTCGGGCACACCGGACCGCCGTAGCAAGCACACTCCGCGTCCGTCGTGCACGCGAGCGCGGCGCCCGCCCAGCGCGCCTCCGTCCGCTGGATCTCGGCCGCGAGATTCGCGCAGCTCGTCACCGCGCCGGCGGACGAAGGCGCCTTTGCTGACGGAGCGGAGGACGACCCGGACGCGCTCGCCGTCCGGGCTTCGCCGCTCGACACGAGCGACGATGCACCTCGCGCGGAGTTCGCCTCCACGGGCCCGCTCCGCGGCGTCGCCGGATCGTTGCCGCACCCGAGGGCGAGCACGGCGAAGATCCACCCGAACGCAAGTCTCGCGCGCCTCATCCCATCTTTGATGCTCTAGAGCGACTCGAGGATCAACGTGATCCCCTGCCCGCCGCCGATGCACATCGTCACGGCCCCGTAGCGCGATCGGGACGGGTGCTTCGGAAGCCGACGGAGCGCGTGCGCACACGTGACCGTGAGGATCGCGCCCGTCGCGCCGAGCGGGTGTCCGAGCGCGATCGCGCCGCCGAGCGGGTTCACCTTCTCCGGATCGATCTTCTCCTTCTCGAGATCCCGGATGACCGCGAGCGCTTGCGGGGCGAACGCCTCGTTGAGCTCGACGTGATCGATCGCGTCGCCCGAGATCCCCGCCTTCGCGAGGGCCTTCTTCGTCGACGGGACGGGGCCCCAGCCCATGATGCGCGGATCGCATGCCGCGACGCCCATCCCGGCGATGCGCGCGATCGGCTTCGCGCCGTGCTTCACCGCGTCGCTCTCCTTGCCGATCACCATCGCGGCCGCGCCGTCGACGACCGCGCTCGCGTTGCCCGCGGTGATGATCCCGCCCGCCTCGAACGCGGCCGGCAAGCGGCTCATCTTCGCGAGCGACGCGTCCTCGATGATGTGCGTGTCGTGCTTCACCGTGCGCGACGCGCCGTTCGACTCGACGACGACGGCCTCGGTCTCCTCGTCGAAATGCCCCGCGTCCCGCGCCTTCTTCGCGAGCTCGTGCGACCTGAGACCGAACCGGTCGGCGGCGTCGCGGGTGATCTCGAACCGACGACCGAGCTCCTCGGCCGTGTTCGCCATCGCCATCTTGGCGCTCGGGTCGTAGAGGCTCATGAGGAGCATGTCCTGGAGGTGCGTCCCGCTCGCCAAGGACTTGGTGTCGATCGGGCCGTACTTCTGGACGGCCTCGCCGACCTTCTTGCCGCGCCAGTTGTAGAGACAGAACGGGTACTGCATCGACTCCGCCCCGCCGACGACCGAGAACGGCCGCTCTTCGTCGTGGCGGAGGCCCGCCGTGATGATCTCCGCACCGACGGCGATCGCCTCGGCGCCGCTCCCGCAGATGCGCGCGACGGTGAGCGCGGGGACGTCCTTGGTGAGGCCGCCGCGCCACGCCATCCCCTTCGCGCCATAGATCGAGTCGCGGTGGCTGTGCTGCGCCATGCCCATCACGCAGTGCCCGACGAGCGACGCGTCGATCTTCGTGTGGGCGAGCGTCGCGCGCACGGCCATGCCGCCGAGCTGCGTCGTCGAGAAGCGGGTGAAGAGGCCGGGGGCCTTGTTGTCGACGAGGATGTCCGCGCGCGGCAGGCGCCGCGCACCTTCGAGGATGACGATCGAATCGGTGGCCATGGTTCCCTCTCGCTCCTCGATCACTCGTTCAGGAACGCGGCCGGCACGCGCGGCCCGTTCTGGATGAAGTTCTTCATGCCGACGTCCATGTCGACCGTCTTCTTGCAGCGCCCGAAGCCCTCCGCCTCGATCCGGAGACCGTCCGCGAGCGGCTCCGCGAGGCCGCGCCGCATCACGTCGACGACGATCGCGTCGATGGCGAGCGAGCGGTGCCCGATATCGACCTGAGGGATGGGATCCGGCACGGGCACGGGGTTCTTGCTGACCGGCTTGAGCCGCGTCTTGCCCTCGAGGTGCTCCCCGATGAGCGCCTTCGCCCGCGCGATGACGTCCGCGACGGGCTCTCCGTTCGCCCAGCCCCACGCGCACGCCTCCTTCGCGCCGATCGATCGCCCCGTCCGGATGAGGTCGAGCGCGCGCTCGGCGCCGACGAGACGCGGCAGGCGCTGCGTGCCGCCGTAGCCCGGGATGATCCCGAGGTTCACCTCGGGCTGACCGAGGACGAGGTTCGGTCCGACGACGCGCGCGTGGCACGCCATCGAGAGCTCCGCGCCCCCACCCAGCACCGGCCCGTCGACGGCGGCGACGACGGGCTTGTCGCACTTCGCGATGCGCTGGAAGATCGGGTGCGCGGAGAGACACGTGTCGCGGCACGCCTCCGCGTCGGGGAGCGCGGCGAGCTCGTGGATGTCCGCGCCGGCGAGCGCGCCGTCGTAGCTCGTGACGATGATCCCGCGGACGGACGCGTCGTGACCGAGCTCGGTGATCGCGTCGTCGATCTCCGAGAGGGTCGCCTTCGAGAGCGCGTTCTTCGCCTCGGGACGGAACACGCGCACCACGCCGACGCTGCTCTCGCGCTCCACGAGCACGGTGCGGCGGAACTTCGGCAGCTCCGCGCGGCGGATGCACGCCGGGACGTGGAAGCCCGAGTGCTCGCGCGCGTACGCGTCACAGAGCTCGCGCACCTTCGTCGCGCCCCAGTCCTCCGCGAGCTCCATCGTGCCCTTCGAGAACCCGAGCGCCATCCGCATCAGCCAGTTCGACTCGAGGGGCGCGCAGACGTTCTCCTCGACGACGAAGTACGTGCGCGCGAACAGCACCGCGAGGATCCGACCGAGGACCCTCTCGCCGAGCGCGGCGTCGTACCGTGCGTCCGCGGGCTTCTTCCGATCGTGCCAGGGCGCGTCTCCCTGCTTCTTCAGGATCGCGGGCGGCTCGAACCACTTCGTGCCCGTCTTCGCGCTCATCATGAGGCGCTGACACTTGTCGACGAGCAGGTTGCCCTTCGTGAGATCCATCACGTTGAACGGGCCGCCGCCGCCGATCGCGTCGTTCACGATCGCGTCGACCTGCGCCGGCGTCGCGAGGCCCTCCTCGACGATGCGCGCGGCCTCCGAGATGTAGTTGCAGAAGACGTCGTCCGCCGCGAAGCACTCGACGTCCGCCGTGAGGATCGGCACGCGCCCGAGCTTCTTGATCGTCGCGATCATGCGCGCGTCGTTCTCGGCGTGGCCCGCGAGGACCACCTCGATCGGGAGCGAGCGCCAGGCCGGGAAGAACGGGTGATTCACGAAGCAACGCTCGGGGTGCTTCGCCTCGGACGCGATCTGCGCGCGCGGCAACCCGCTCGTCGCGAACCCAACCAGACAATCGGGCCGGACGATCGTCTCGAGCTGGGCGAGGATCTTCCGCTTGATGGAGAGATCCTCGCTCGCCGCCTCGAGCACGTAATCGCTCGAAGCGAGGTCGGCGAGGTTCATCGTCGGGACGAGCGCGTCGAGGACGGCCTTCGCCGCCGCCGGCGCGATCTTCCCGCGCGCGACGCCCTTCTCGACGTACCCGCGGATGCGCGCGACGCCCGCGTCGAGCGCCTCCTGTTTGATGTCGACGAGGAAGACCTTCGAGCCGGCCTCCTTCGCGCCCGCGAGGGACGAGAGGAAGCCGTACGCGAGATCCGGCCCGATGGCGCCCGACCCGATGACTCCAACGATCATGAGCCTGCTTTACTACAGGACGCCGGCGATCGACACGCAGCGGAGCTCGAGCGAAGGGACGATCTGATCCCGCGGGATCCGAGCCTGCTGGAGCATCCACAGGGCGAGCTCGGGCGGCGCGGTCGCGAGCACCTCGGCGCCGCGGCACTCCACGCGGTAGGCCGCGAGCGTGGCCTTTTCGCGGGAGAACCCGAACGCGCGCTCGAAGAACGTGATGACGTCGGCCGACTTCGAGACGTTGTCGTCGACGGCGACGATCGCCGCGCTCCGGACGCCCTCCGTCCGCAGCGGATCCATCGTCGACGAGCACCTCGCGGTCCTTCTCGTCGAGCGCCCCGTAGAACCCGCGCGGGATGTCGCGCGTCGCGAGCGCGATTTCCGGGGTGTGCGCGAGCCCGTAGAGCACGTCTCCACGCGTGAGGACGGGTGTCACCCCCGGCTTGAGCAGGGGGAGGCCCGAGGCGCCGAGGAGGCCGAGGCCGAGCCGCTGGGTCCAGATCCCCTTCTTGGGGGCGTCGGTGGTGGCGGAGGTCCGCTTGAGCGCGCGGACGATGCACCTCGTCACGAACCGGAGGCCGAGGAGGTCGCGGATCTGGGCGAGGTTCGGCGGCTCCGCGCCGAACGAGAGGGGCATCACGATCTTCCTCGGCAGCTCCATCCTCCGGAGCTCGGCCTCGCTGCTCTCCGCGGACGGGCCCCACCAGGCCCGCACGTGCGCGTCCGCGAGCGCGGCGAGCGCCATCGCCGCTGCGGGGTGGAGGGCGCTCCGCTCGACCGCGAGGGCGTTCGCCGCGTACACGATCGCGAGCGCGTCGGAGTCGTAGGCCGGTTCGGGGATCTGGGGGATCTGCACCGCCGCCCGGGGATACCGCGCGAGGTCCTGCGCGTCGATCGAGATCGCCGCGAGGGCCCCGGATCACGCGAAAACGGGCTCCGCGCCGCGGCCCTTACACGGAGGCCGGAAAAGAAAAATCTTCGCGGTCGACCCACACTTCTCGCGCCTTCGTGCGTCCACTCGCGAGACCCGAGCGGCGCGGAACGCGGCGCTCCCCACCCCGAACCAAGGAGCCTTTTTCTCATGTCCGCCCGCGCCCTCGCCTCGCTCGTCGCTGCATCCTTCCTCGGCCTCGCGCTCACCGGTTGTCCGTCGACGAACACCGTCGACGTCCACGAGCCCATCGTCCTCGACGAGCCCCGGCCCATCGATCATGGAGACAAGCCGTCGCCCAAGCCGGCGGACGCGGCGGCGGTCGCGAAGCAGCTCGCGGCGAACCGCGCGCGTCACCTCGAGGAGCTGCACGCGTACTGGATGGCGGGCGAGTTCCCGAGGAACCTCGAGGAAGACACCATCGCGAACATCTTCCGGGACGAGGACGGGCGCCTCTGCGCGGTCGCGAACATGATCTCGAAGGACGGCCTCACGGATCTGATCGACGCGACGGCAAAGTCGAACAACCTCATCCGCCTCGCCGACGTGAAGGACGGCCCGCTCTACGACTGGGTGCTCCACAGCGGCTTCACGCAGGAGGAGATCGCGATGATCCAGGTCCCCTACATGCCCTACGAGCCGCCCCGCCAGCAGGCGGAGGTCGAGCGGCTCCAGAGCCACCTCGCCGAGGTGGAGAGCCGCCTCCGCGACGACACGCCGCAGAGCCTGAAGGTCGCCGCGCGCCGCTTCGCGAGCGCGTACGGCCCGAAGCCCGTCGTCGCGGCGCGCTGATCGGATCGCGGTCTTCGCGGCCGCGAGTCCGCGCAACGACCGGTCCCCGAGGACGCGGAGCCTCGTCGCCACGGCGTTGCATGCCTCCGCGCGAGGTCCGTCCAACCCCCATGGCCCGGACGCGCGGAGCGGTCGCATTCTTCGTGGCGACCGTCGCCGCGCTCTCGGCGTGCAGCGGAGCACCACCCGTCGTCGCAGCCGAGGCCCGGCCCGAAGCCGGTCCTCGGGTGGAGAAGGAGCGCGCCCCGTTCGGCGACCGGGATCGTGACGGCGTCGCGAACGGGGTCGATCAATGCCCGCTGATCCCGGAGGATCGCGACGAGATCGACGACGGGGACGGCTGCCCCGAGGAGGACGCCGACGCCGATGGCTTTCCGGACACGGCGGACGCGTGTCCGAAGGATCCGGGGTTTTACTCGAGCGATCGGCGCCGCAACGGCTGCCCGCCGCTCTTCGTGGACGCCCGTCCGGAGGTGGTGTCCATCCCTCCGACGATCTCGTTCCCGTCCGGTGACGCGACGACGCTGACGCCCGCTGATCTCGCGAGCCTCGACGAGGTCGCGACGGTCCTGAAGGAGCACCCCGAGATCCTGAAGGTCGAGGTGCAAGGGGACGCGTCCGCGGACGAGCCAAACGGGACGAGCCTCGCGGAGACCCGCGCGCGGACGGTTCGGGACGCGCTCGTCGCCCGGGGGGTCGCCGCCGATCGGCTCGTGGTGAAGGGGTACGGGGCCTCCCGGCCGCTCGACGATCGTCCGACCGACGAAGCGCGCGCGAAGAATCGACGCGCGTCGCTCCGCATCCTCGAAGCCTCGCTTTGAGGGGAAGCCTCAAAGGGCGGCGAGGGGACGCCGTACATCCCGGGAAGGAGCATCCATGCGGCGCACCTCTCCGATCCTCGGACTCTTCGGCCTCGTTCTTCTCGCTGGATGCGACGACACCGTCGACGCCAACGTCTCCAGCAGCACCGTCACCACGGGCGCGGTCGGGTCGAGCAGCGGATCCGGCGCGTCGACGACGTCGAGCGGAGCCGGCGGGGCCGGGTCTTCGGCTTCCGCCTCGACGTCCACCTCGACGTCCACTTCAACGACGGGCGCGACGACGGGCGCTGGGACGGGCGGCGGAGCGCCGTTGGGGTGTGGCCTGCCCATCCCGACGAGCGACTCGGAGTACACCCTCCCGTTCGGCGGCGCGGACCGCACGTTCCGCGTCCACGTGCCGCCGGGCCTGGACGCGAGCACGCCCGCGCCGCTCGTGATGGTGTTCCACGGCTACCTCGAGGACGGCGATCAGATCGAGACGATCACGAAGATGACGCCCGCGGCGGACGCCCGCGGGTACGTCGTCGTCTACGCCGACGGCCTCGGCAAGAGCTGGAACGCGGGCGGGTGCTGCGGGAGCTCGGCGAGCAACGGCGTGGACGACGTCGGGTTCGTCGGTGCGATGATCGACTTCGTGGAGGCGCACCACTGCATCGATCCGAAGCGCGTCTATGCGGCCGGGTTCTCGAACGGAGGCATGCTGTCGCACCGGCTCGCGTGCGAGATGAGCGAGCGAATCGCCGCGATCGGCCCCGTCTCGGGGACGATGGCGATCGACGCGTGCGCGCCCTCCCGCCCGGTGCCGGTCATGCACTTCCACGGGACGAGCGACTTCGTCGTCGCGTACGCGAACGGCGGATTGTCCGGCGCCAAGGGCGTCGACGAGACGATGGCCGGATGGGTGATGCGTGACGCGTGCACGGCGTCCCCGCACGTCGTCTTCCAGCAGGGCAGCGCGACGTGCGAGTCCTGGTCGCCGTGCGCGGCGGGCGCGGACGTCGTTCGGTGCAAGCTCCAGGGCGGCGGTCACCAGTGGCCCGGAGGCAACTCGGCGGGCCCGGGCGGGACGATCAACATGGACATCGCGGCGTCGGAGGCGATGCTGGACTTCTTCACGGAGCACCCGCTGCCATGAGCGATCCATCGCGCGCGATCCTGATCACCACGCTCCTCGCGTCGCTCGCGGGCTGCGCGGAAGACGACGTCACGACGGGCGCGGGCGGCGCCTCGACGGGGGCCGGGTCGACCGCGGCGTCGACGTCGGCGAGCGTGAGCACCTCCGCGAGCGCCGCGACGACCGGGGCGAGCAGCGCGTCGACCGGCACGGGCCCGGGGATCGATCTCGACCTCGACGGCATCGACGACGCCACGGAGGCGATGCTCGCCGCAGCGTATCGGCCCTACCTCTCGTACCACGGCGACGAGGCGTGCAGCCTCGGAGGCATCGTCTACCGGGTCCACCCGCACCCGAAGGAACCCGGCCGGATCCACATCGTCTACGATCATTTGTTCGAGACGGACTGCGGGGCGGGCGGGCACGTCGGCGACAACGAAGCGTTCGGCGTGACGATCGATCCCGCGGTGCCGCCCCCCGCGGGGATCCTCTCGCTCGTGGCGATCGGCCATCAGGGCACGCTCTGCGAGCAAGTCTCGACGTGCGGACAGTGCGCGGGCGCGGACGCGTGCGCGCTCGCGGATCTCGGCGGCACTCCGTACCCGGTCGTCTTCACGAGCAAGGACAAGCACGCGAGCTACGTGGCCGAGGGTGGGTGCGGGTTCACGAACTGCTTCGATCAGTGCGAGATCACGAGCCCTCCGGCGGACGCGCCGATGGTGAACGTGGGCGAGCCGGGCGCGCCCCTCGTCACGGATCTCACCGATCAGGGCTTCATCACCGCGGTGAACGGCTGGACCGAGATGGAGCTCTTCCACGTCGACCCGTGGGACACGACGAAAGACTTCGGCGGAGCCGGCAACGTCGCCGACGACCTGGTCGACCTCGCGTTCGTGCCGCCGGCCTGCCCCTGAGAGCGAGTCGACGCGCGCGTGGGCTCAGCCGATGAGGGGCGGCAGGTGTTCGCGATCCAGCGCCGCGCCCGCGCGCCTCAGCGCGCGTGGAACGCGAACGGGCCGTCGTGGACGTACACGAGCTTGCAGTCCTCGACGTACTTGGCGTCGTGGATGCGGTTCGCGGCGACGTACCCCGTCTGCCCTCGGGAGAGGACCACGGGCTCACCGTCCGCGACGAGGGCGCCGCCCGGCCCCGCGACATAGAACTGGACGGTCATGCGGCCTTCCACGACGACGGTCATGTCGTCGCCGGGGTGCGCGTGGGGCGGCTCCTCGGTGCCCGCCTTCCACTGCTCGAGCATGACCTCCACGCCGTCCGGATTCCCCGGGAGCGTGGTGCGCACCGTGAAGCCCTCGGGCGTGTCGGGTGCGCGCACGTGCCGCTGCCACACCGCGCTTCGGGCGCCCGCTCGATCGTCCGCTTCGGCCATGGCCGACGGTACCACGCGGCCACCTCTCGCCCCGTTTTTCCGGATACTTGGCCTGGATCTCCGCAAGGTGAGATGAGCACGATGTGAGAGGCGCCTCTCGCCCTGCCCTTCGCTGGTACGCGTTCCTCGCCCTCCTCCTCGGGGCTTGGTTCGCCGGGCCGGGCCGCGCGCGCGCGTGGGTCGACCTGAAGGTCTCGAACGACGACATCAAGGTCACCGTCGAGCCCTCGGGGAAGGCGACCGTCGAACATCGGGTCACGCTCCTCGTGTCGGGCGGGCCGCTCAAGAGCGTGACGATCAAGGGCGTCGACGCGGACGCGACGATCGATCCGAACGGCTACGTCGTGCTCGAGAAGGACGCGTCCAAGGGCCTCGCGGACGCGCTCCACATCGACGTGGTCCGGCAGTTCGCGAAGAACCCGAACCCCGGCGCGGAGCCCGATCGCACGGATCTGAAGATCGACCTCAACGAGGGCGTCGGCATCAAGCGCGGGGCGTGGATCCTCGTCGTCCGGTACACGACGGACCTCATGGCCTCCGGCGCCCTCGCGGAGGACGGCGCCGGGTTCTTGATGAAGTGGCGCGGGCCCGAGTGGGACGACGGACTCGACGCGACCAAGGCGACGTTCGTGTTCCCCTCCGCGCCGACGCCGCCCCGCGCCGCCGACTTGGACGACGAGGCCGAGCTCTCTGGCGGCACCGTGCTCTCCGAGGTGAAGCGCGACAAGACGACCGACACGCTGGAGCTCGCCCGGGCGTACGCGCCGAAGGGCGAGCGGGTCGAGTGGACCGCGCACCTCGACGCCCGACCATTCCAGCGGCACGAGGCGGCGAACGCGCCCCCGAGCCGCCCCGTCGCGGCGACACCGAACCGCTTCCCCCCGAAGGCCGAATCCATCCGCGACACCGGCGTGCTCGCGGCGGCGGCGGGCGTCCTGCTCCTCATCACTATCCTCGGGGCGCTCAAGTGGTACGAGCTCCGAAGGCTCGCGAGCGATCGCGGCGCGACCCCGCGCGCGCTCGTCCCCCTGCCCGCGCTCCTCCGCGCGCCGCTCGCGGGCGCGGCGCTCGTCGGCGGCGTCTACCTCGAGATGACGCGGGCCTCCGGGCTCGAGGGGGCCCTGCTCGTCGCCGTCTCCGCGCTCCTCCTCGTGCATCGCAGCCCGGTGCATCGGCCCGCGCTGCGCGGACCGGGGCAATGGCTCTCGGTCCGCACCGAGGAGGCGCTCCGCGCGGGTCCACCGCCGATCGCGCGCCTCGACGTCTCGACCCTGTTCGGCAAGCTCCTCTTCCTCTCGCTCCTCGTCGGCGTGGGCGCCCTCGCCTGGTTCGGGTGGCAGCGCGCGCACTACCAGGGCGTGCTCGTCGCGCTCGACGCGGCGCCGCTCTTCGCGATCTTCCTCACCGGCCGCCTCGACCAGCTCCCGCCCGATCCGGCCGCAGCGCCGGTCGGGTTCTTCAACCGCGTCGTGAAGGGCGTGGCGAAGCGCGCGAGCACCGCGCGCATCGTCCCGCGCGTGCGCGTGCCCGAAGGCAGCGCGGACGCGGACGAGCTCCGGCTCCTCTTCATGCCCGCTCAGGCGACGCGCGGGCTCCGGGCGATCGAGCTCGCGATGACCTACGCCGGCGGACTCGGGGGCTACGTCGCGTTCCCGGAGATTCTCGTGCGCTACCAGGCGCAGACGGACGCCGAGAAGGCTGCGGCCCAGCACGCCTCGAACGGCCGGATCCTCCGGGGCCGCAAGTTCGACGAGCGCGTGCTCGTGATCGCTCCGAAGCTGCCCACCGCGCACCTCACGACCGAGCTCCTCCTCGCGCTGCTCGCGGCGTTCTCCGATCGCGGGCCCGCGCCGCGGGAGCGCCCGCGCGCGGACGACGACGCGACGCGTCCGATTCGTGTGCGCATCGCCGCCTGAGCGTCGCGCGCCGTGGCGATCCGTGGTCGTTTCGCTTAGGCTCGGAGCCAGCGGTTTGGCGCCCATCCGCTGAACCCACCCGGAGCTCCGTCATGCGCTTCCCTTTCAGGTACGTGACCCTCACGCTCGCCCTCTCCGCTCCCTTTGTCGCCCTCTCGTGCATGGCGCCGCCCGAGGAGCTGCCCCCACCGACCGACGCGGCGGTCAAGACGGACCAGAGCTCGATCATCAACGGTCAGAACGACAACAACGGGCACCCCGCGGTCGTCGCGATCCTGACGCCCCAGGGCGCGTCCTGCACGGGCACCATCATCCAGCTGAAGGGTGGCGTCGGTTACGTCCTCACCGCAGCGCACTGCTGTGTCCCTGGCGACCTCCCGAACAAGGTCGTCATGGGCTCGAACTACTTCACGGGTCAGCAGTTCAACGTCCTCAACAACTCGATCAAGACGGACAGCTGTTACGCGGACTGCCCGGGCAGCACGGACGACGTGTGCATGTTGAAGTTCAACGCCCCGGCATCGGCCACCTTCATCCCGCCGATGACGCCGCAGAACGACAACCTCGCCGTGGGCACGTCCATCACCTACGTGGGCTACGGAGTGACCGAGAACGGGAACAACTCGGTCCGGAAGTTCGTGACGAAGACGATCGGGTCCCTCGACAACTACTTCATCGAGTACGCGAACCCGCAGGCGAGCGGCACGTGCAGCGGCGACAGCGGAGGCCCGGGCCTCGTCAACGTCGGCGGCACGGACTTCGTCGCGGGCGTCACCTCGTTCGGGGATCTGAACTGCACGCAGCTCGGCGCGAGCATCCGCACGCGGTCGGTCTACACGAACTTCATCGCGCCGTACCTCGCCGACCAGCCCCCGACGAACGCGGCGTGCCCCGTCGACACGGACTGCAACTTCTGCATCAGCGACAGCCTCAACCAGAATTGCAGCGGCGGGTGCATCAGCGCGTACACCGCCTGCGACAACGACCCCGAGTGCAAGGCGCTCAGCAACTGCTACGACGGCTGTTCGACGCTCGCGTGTCAGGGCGACTGCAACACGGCGCACGTGGGCGGCATCCAGAAATACGAGCGGATCCTCGAGTGCATCTGCGGCAACGCGTGCGATGCGGCGTGCGGGGTGGACTCGCTCTGCACCGCGAACCGGTGCGGCACCAAGCCCTCGATGGCGACCCCGGAGTGCAAGGCGTGCTCGGAGAGCAAATGCTGTGAGGCGTCCTGGAACTGCAGCGACTCGTCCGCGTGCAAGAAGTGCTTCACGAGCGCGGCGGGCCCCGAGTGCGCGACGAACCCGGAGGCCTCGCGTACTACCAGTGCATCACGCAGAACTGCAGGAGCACCTGCACCCTGAAGGACTGACGATGACCTCCGGCGCGACCACGTCGTCACACCGATGCGGCGACGACCGGCGTGGGCGGCGGCGGTGTCGGTGGGACAGGGGGACGGGCTGGCGCACCTCGACCGGCACGGGCGGCAAGGAGCCGAAGACCGTGACGGAGTGCGGATGCCGTGAGGCCGGCGCGGGCGACACGAAGGCGTGGCCCTGGGCGCTCGCGATCGCGGGGCTCGGCGTCGTCGGCGCTCGCAGGCGATTGGGTCGCGCGACGAAGCGGCGGACCTGAGCCGGCGTCGGAGCAGTGGGCGCAGGCGCACGCTCCGCCCCATGGGTCCGCCTACTCGGGCTTCACCACGGAGAGGGTGCCGGCGGCGTTCGGCATCCACGATGAGGCTGCCGGACCGCGTCCACGTAGGCAGACGAACGGCCAGGCGAACGCGCGGATGGAGCGGCCGAGCTCCCGTCCGCGGAACGAGAGGAACCCGCGGTCCACGATCGCGAGCTCGATCGTGTCCCGGAACGCGCGTGCCCGTGGAAGCTCGGATCCACCGTGCGCATCGCGCCGCGGTACGCGCTGCTCTCGGGCACGGGCCGGAGATCCTTGCACTCGAGGAAGTCCGCGGGGACCTCCGGGACCTCCGCCTCGAAGCGCGGCTCGTACCCCTCCATGCCCGCCCACTTCACGATCTCCTGGTAAAGACGAACACGTCCCGGAGCCCAGATCGATCCCCTCGACGACGTACTCAATACCGTCGGCTTGTGGTGATGCGGCTTCGGTGCGACGCGAGGACGACGATCGCCGCGTGCTTGTAGAGTTCGTAGTCCAGGTCGAGCGCGGCCACGAGACGTCCGCGAGCTTCGCGAGGAGATCGGCGGCACCAGGGACAGGGGGCCGACACGGAGGGCTCATAGCGTGAACTCGAACACCTTCGGCGGTGGACTCGCCAGGTGGCCCCGGAGATCGAACGCGACTGATAGGTACATGGCCAGCGCGCAGGTGGACGCGGATGGGCGCCGCCGCGTCGCCGAGCTTCTTGAACGCACGGCCACGCCGGTACCGGCCCTTCCTGCGGTTCGCTCTCGACGAGGTAGACGTTCTCGATGTTCTGCCGAGCACGCCGACTTGGCGGACACTCGCGATCGCCTTCAACCAGGCCGAGGGCGTGGGCTCAGCGAAGTAGGCGTTGTCGCCGTGGATCCGTGACGTTGAGGTCGACGTCCGCGTTCGCTTCGTTCCAGGCGATCATGAACTGGAGGATGCCGTGCACCCGCGGCCCTGCGTCGATGCGCCGTTGCGGTTGTTGTCGATCGTCGGCTTGTCGACGCCGCTCGGCGTGCACGCCGTCTCGAGGCGCGACCCGTGCGGGCGTCGTCGCGTCGCGGAGCGCGGCTACGGATCGCGGGCCGCCGGCACCTCGGTGCACCCGGGCCCGCCCGCGATCGCCGCGAGGATCGCGGCGAGGATCGCGGCCGCGCCGCCGTGTCGGAGGCTCATCGCGGGGCATGATGACGAAGCTTCGCGAGCGAGGAAAGGACCAAGTAGAGTCGGCGCATGACCGATGCGCCCGCCGCGCTGATCGCGATCGCGGCGAGCGCGTTCGCCGTCGAGAGCGCGATCGGCTTCGGCGCGACGGTGATCACGGTCGCGCTCGCGGCGAACTTCATCGCGATCGACGCGCTCCTCCCCGCGTTCGTGCCCGTGAACATGCTGCTCTCGGCGTACATCGCGGTGCGTGATCGACGCCACGTGGACGCGCGCACGCTGCTCGTCCGCGTGCTCCCGCCGATGGTCCTCGGACTCCCCATCGGTATCCTCGCGCTCGCCCGCCTCGACGAGCGCGTCCTCAAGATCGCGTTCGCGGCGTTCGTCATCGGGCTCAGCGTCGTCGAGGTGGTGCGACTCTCCCGTGCGGTCCCGGCTCCCCAGCCCGCGGAGGGCGCGCCGCACGCGGTCGCGGGGACGCGCGCCGCCCTCGCAGCGGACGTCGCGCTCCTCGTCCTCGGCGGAGCGATCCACGGCGCGTTCGGCACCGGGGGCCCCATGGCGGTGTACGTCGCGGCGAAGCGCCTCGGGGAGGATCGGCGCGTGTTCCGGGTGACGCTCGCGGGCCTATGGCTGCTCCTGAACGTGGCGCTCCTGACGACGTTCGCGATCCGCGGTCGCCTCGACCGAGCCTCGCTCGAGACGAGCGCGCTGCTCTTGCCGGCGCTGGCGGTGGGGACGGCGATCGGAGCTTGGGCTCACCCGCGCATTCCCCAGCGCGCCTTTCGCTTCGGCGTGTTCGTCATGCTCGCCGCGGCCGCGGTCGTGCTCATCGTTCGATCGATCTGAAGGTCGATCGATGGGGTCGACACGGTGTGGGAGACAGCTCAGGACCTCCGCCGCACGTAGCTCGCGATCCCGAGGACGAGCATCGCGCCGATCACGCTCCCGATGAACCCGGACGGATGCAGATCGAGGACGCGATAGTGGAAGAACAGCGACCAGAGCATGCCCCCGAGGAACGACCCGGCGATGCCGAGGAGCGTGGTCCAGAGGAGCGAGAGCGACTGCTTCCCCGGCATGAGCGCGCGCGCCACAAGGCCGACGACGAAGCCGAAAACGAGGAAGAGCAGGAGAGACATGGCTGAGTTCCTTTCGCTGCGAAGACTCGCGCGACGTTCGGGTGGAGTGGGATCCGCGAGCGGCGTGATCCCGTTCCGCGGCCTCGTCCTCGAGGCCACGCTCCAACACCATGAGAATCCCGTGCCACACGGCGCCGTCGGCGGCGCTCGCGAGAGATCCGCACGAACCAGCGAGCCCAGGCGGACGGCCTGCCTCGCGTGAGGCGGCTTGCGACCTCGACGCCTGCGCGAGGGGGGACGAAGCGCGACGGAGGGCGCGGTGCGTCAGCCGCGGCCGCCGCGGTTGAAGCGCGCCTTGAGCTCGTCCCAGCGGTCGAGCACGCCGAGCGCGACGCCGCCGTACTTCGAGAGCGCGCGGAGCAGCGGTCCGCTCGACTCGCCGCGGGTCGCCTGGTCGAGGTCCGCGAGCGCGTCGGGCCCGTACATCGACTCCATCACCTTCTCCACGGAGTGCTTCACCATCCCTCGGAACGGGACCTTCGCCATCATCCCGTACATCGCGGCGTTCCCCTTCCCGCGCTCCTCCGGGTGGGCCTTCACGAAGTCGACGGCCTCGCGCACCGCGGCGAGGTAGTCGGGGATGACGGCCTCGTGGTTGCTCGTCACCGTGCAGTGGATGCACTCCGGCTTCTGCTGGCGATCCACCGTCCAGCCCCGGGCCTCGAGTCGATCCCCGACGACGTAGATGCCGACCTTCTTGTCGCGCGACGCGTAGGTGACGATCGTCGCGGGCGGCTCACCGAGCACCTCCAGCTCCGGGATGTCGGCGATGCCCTCGCGGAGCGCGCGCGCGGCGTTCATCGCGCGTCGCGCGTGGTCCAGGTAGCCGTCCTCGCCCATCGCCATCATCGCGCCCCAGGCCGCCGCGATCGCGCCGCCGCTCCGCGTGCCGGGCATGCTGGGCGACGCGTAGATCCCGCCCGACCAATCCGTCGAGACGAAGAACTGGTGCCGAAGGAAGCTCATGTCGCGGTAGAGGATCACGCTCGCGCCCTTCGCCGCGTACCCGTACTTGTGGACGTCCGCGGACATGCTCGTCACGCCCGGGACGCGGAAGTCGAACGTCGGGATGCGATACCCGAGCTTCTCGACCCACGGCAGGATGAAGCCGCCGACGCACGCGTCGACGTGGAGCGGGATCCCCTTCTCCTCGGCGAGGGCGCCGACGTCGACGATCGGGTCGATGACGCCGTGCGGGTACTGCGGCGCGCTCGCGACGAGCAGCACCGTGTTGGGGCCGACGAGCTTGCGCATGTCGTCCACGTCCGCTACGAGATCCGGCGTCACCTTCGCGTACCGGATCTTCACGTCGAACCAGTGCGCGGCCTTGTCGAACGCGACGTGCACGGTGGTCGGGGCGACGATCTCGGGCGTCTTGATCCACGGCTTGAGCTTCCGCGCGCGGTCGCGCGCCGTCTTCACGGCGAGGAGGATCGACTCGGTCCCCCCGGTCGTCATCGTGCCGACGGTCTCGGGGCCACCGTGGAGCATCGACGCCGTCATCTGGACGACCTCCGCCTCCATGCGCTTCAAGCTCTTGAACGCCATCGGGTTGAGGCCGTTCTCGCTGAAGAACAGGTTGTGCGCGCGCTTGAGGAACGCGAGGTGCTCGTCGCCCGCGTGGTAGACGAGGCTGAACACCTTGCCGCCGCGCCAGTCGGCGTCGTGCGCCTTGTAGTCCTCGAGCGTCCGGAGGAGCTCTTCCTTGTCGTGGCCCTGCTTGGGGATCGCGGCGCGCTTCGTCATCGGGGCGATCAGCTACCAGCTCTCCGCGCGCGACGAGAGGGAGATCGGCTCGACCCGTGCGACGCCCAGAGCCGCGCGCGTTGAACGTGTCCGCGCGGGCGTGTCGAATGTCTCTCGTGGCCGCGCCTCGCCGCGCGGTCGAACTTCACCGCTTGGGGGGCTTACGCATGAAAACCATCGCTCGGGACGCCATCCGGTCGCGATGCGACGGCGGCCCCTCGAAGCGGAGATGCTCTACCATCGCGGCGGAATGCCGCTCGGTCCGCCCGCCAACACCCGCGCCGTCGCCCACTTGATCCTGCGCCACCTCTACGACGGCGACATCATCGAGTGGCCGATCCCCGACGATCACCCGCAGCGCGCGGTGTTCCAGGATCTCGAGGCGCGAGGCCTCATCGCGCGGTGGGACCGCATCTGGCCGCTGCGCGACAGGTACCGGCTCACGGAGCTCGGCATCAAGACCATCGAGGCGGTCTACCGCCCCGGCGACGCGGAGTCGCTCTTCGGAGAAATGTCGAAGGCGAACCTCAAGCCGAAGGCCCGGCGCGCGTTCTTGAAGCAGCGGGGCTACGACCCGACGCTCTGGCCGTTGCTGCATGATCCATGGACCCACTGGACCACGTTCGATGACGCGGGGGCGCGCTGGCACACGTACGTC
This sequence comes from Polyangiaceae bacterium, assembly GCA_046351395.1. Lineage (GTDB taxonomy): Bacteria > Myxococcota_A > Polyangia > Polyangiales > Polyangiaceae > CAYYKK01. The sequence goes on along the minus strand of JAXLYP010000006.1, from coordinate 330,847 downwards.
TGGGAGGACGAGCAGCCGTTCCGAAAGACGCGAAGGAGCCGCGAGCCATCCGCGGAGGAGCTCGCCGCGCGGCAGCGTGAACTCGAGCTCGAGCGGGCGCGCGAGCTCGAGTGGGAGAGGCAGCAGGAGCGCGAGCGGGTCGCAAACGTGAACCTCGACCGCGACGTGCAGGATCCCGTCCGCGGCGTCATCGATCGCGGCGACTACGACGTGTCGTGAGAGCATCGGCGCGCCCGCTCCGCGTGCTCGCGACCGCGAACGACGGCCTGAGCCTCGGGCACGTCACGCGATCGCTCGCGATCACGCGCGCGCTCCGCCGCGAAGGGGCGGCGCGCGGGATCGAAATGGAGGTCGTGCTGGTGACGACGTCGCCCGCGGAGATCTCTGCCGATCACGTGGCGCTCGTGCGAGTCCCTCATCCGGACGCTGGCCGGGCCGGTGGACTCTCCGATCCGACGCGGCGGAGGATCGCGCGCGCGTGCGTCGACGGGGTGGCCGAGGCGTTCGGCCCCGACTTGATCGTCGTCGACACGTTCCCCTCGGGCCCACACGGGGAGCTCGCCGGGCTCCTCGAGATCGAGGCGAGGCGCGCGCTCGTGCGCCGGCACGTCCGGACGGATCGCGCGGGCGATCCTCTGATCACGCTCGGGGCGGATCACTTCCACCTCGTGATCGCGGCCGACGATCCGGGGCCCTACCCGCTCGAGCTCGCGTCGATCCCGGTCGCGCGCGTACCGCCCATCATCCTCGCGAGCGACCCCGTCCTGTCGCGCGCGGAAGCGCGCGCCGCGCTCGCGATCCCGGTCGACGCGCGTGCGATCCTGGTCACGTGCGGCGGAGGCGGCGACCGGGAGGCAGTCGCTCATGCAGAGCGCGTCGCCGAACGGGTCGCCGAGGCGGAGCCCGAGAGCGTCGTCCTGACGGCGCGCGGACCGCTCGCGCCGCCCCGACGTGGCGCCCCCGTGAGCGGGCTCGGCTCCGCGCACCTCGGGGAGCTCCTCCCGGCGTTCGACGCAGCGTTCGCCGCCGCGGGCTACAACACGGCGCACGAGCTCGCGCACGCCGGCGTCGCGTTCGCGCTCTACGCGGAGCCTCGCGCGTTCGACGATCAAGCGGCGCGCCGCGATCGCTTCGCGGCGAAGGGGCTTTCGTTCTCGCTCCGGGGCGTGGACCGCGCGTCGATCGACGAGGCGCTCGCGTGGACGCGCGCCGCCCCGAAGCGCCCCGCCCTCGACGCGGGGGGCGCGGCGCGCGCGGCGTCGGCGCTGCTCGAGCTCGTCGGGGTGGCGGCGTGAGGATCGCGTTCCACGCGATCAACGGCGTGGGCCTCGGCCACCTCGTGCGCGCGATCGCGATCGCCGTGGAGGTGCGCGCGATCGCGCCCGAGGCGCGGCTCTTGGTGGTGACGACGGCGCTCGACACCTCCCTCCTCGAGCGCGCCGAGCTCGACTTCGTGCAGCTGCCACCGCGCCTCGGGGAGCCGCACGCGGATCCGGATCGCGCGCGCGTCGCGCTCCCCGAGCCCCTCGAGCGCGCCGCGCTCGAGGGAGTCTTCGACGCGTTCAACCCGGATCTCGTCGTGTTCGACACGCACCCGCCGATGCACGCGGTTCGGCGGCTCGACGGGCGCGGCGCGCGCTCCGTCCTCGTCCTGCGTGAGCTCCGCCCGGACGCGCTCCGCGCGTTCGTGGCGCGCGGGGACGCCGCATGCTTCGCGAAGATCATCGTGCCGCACGACGCCGACGAGTTCGACGCCACCGCGCTCGGCGACGTCCCGCACGAGCTCGTGGGCGCCATCGTGCGATCGAGCGATGCACCCGCGCCACCCCGAAGAAGAGCCCGGACCGCCCCCCACATCCTGGCGATGGCGGGCGGTGGCGGCCAACCCGTCGATGCCGCGCGCTACCTGCGCGCGGTGACGGACGCGCACATCCTCGCGCGCGCCGCCCTCCCCGGCCTGAGGACGACGCTGGTGCCCGGGCCGTACGCGGCGGCGCCGCGCGGCGCGCGGCGTGTCCCCGGCCTCTCCGTCTCGGAGGGGCTGACCGACTTGGACGCGGCTTCGCGTGGCACGGATCTCGTGATCTCACAGGCGGGCTACAACGCCGTGGCCGAGCTCCGCGCGCGCCGCCTCCCGGCGATCCTCGTGCCGGGCCACCGCAAGAGCGAGGATCAACGGGCCCGAGCGACGCGCCTCGCGAAGACCGGAGCCGCCGTCCTCGCGCGGCCCGAGGCGCGCTCTATCGCGGACGCGATCGAGCGGATCTTCGCGGCCGAAGGCGCGCTCGCGGCCATGCGCCGGGCGCACGCGGAAGGCCGCTCGAGATCGGGAACCGTCGCGCGGCCGAGGCGCTCCTCCGACCGCTCCTGCGGCCCGCGGGGCCCGTGCGGCGCGTCGCGCTCGTCGCGCACGATTTCGCGCCGCGGCTCGGCGGCATGGAGACGGTCGCGCTGGGCCTCGCGCGCGGGCTCCTCGACCGCGGCGTGGACGTCCGCGTCTACACCGCGGATCGCTTGGGCGCGCGCGTCGCGAGCGGTCTGCCGGAGGGCGTCGTCCGCCCCGTGTTCGAGCCCCGACCCGGCGCTCGGCGGATCGATCTGCGCGCCGATCTGCTGGCGACGATCACCGCTGCCGCGGCCGACGAGCCGGACGTGATCCACCTCTGCCACGCGGGCCTCGCGCCGTGGGTTCCCGCGCTCCGCGCGGCCGTCGCGTCCGGGATCACGGTGCACGTCCACGGCAACGATCTCCTCGCGCCTTGGGTCCACCACGAGGAGCCGCTCGAGCGCTACGAGCGGTCGGTCGTCGAGGGCCTCCGCGCGGCGGATCGCGTCGTCGCGGTGTCCCGGTTCTCGCGCGGGCTCGCGGTCGCGCGCGGCGTCGCGCGAGACCGGATCGCGGTGATCGAGAACGGCGTGGACGTGGAGCGATTCCACCCGGGCCCGCGCGACGAGGCGCTCGCTCGGCGGCTCGGGCTCGAGCCCGCGGACGAGGTCGTCCTCTCGGTGTCGCGGCTCGCCGCGCGGAAGGGGCACCGCACGGTGATCGCGGCGATCTCGGCGCTCGCGCGCGCGCGGCCCCGGCTGAGGTTCGTGTTCACCGGGGAGAACGCCGCGCTCGCGCGGGACCTCCTCGCCCTCGCGGACGAGCTCGGCGTGCGCGATCGCGTCGTCGCGACGGGTTTCCTCCCCGCGGACGAGCTCCCGGCGCTCCACCGCCTCGCGGACGTGTTCGTCCTCGCGCCGGACACGCGATCACCAGACGACGTCGAGGGCTTCGGCGTCGCGCTGCTCGAGGCCGCAGCGAGCGGCGTGCCGACCGTCGGCGCTCGGATCGGCGGGGTCCCCGAGGCGATGGAAGGCGGGGTGACCGGCCTGCTCGTCGAGCCCGGAGCATCCGACGAGCTCGCGCGCACCCTCGACGCGATCCTTTCGAATCCGGAGCTCGCGAGGAGGCTCGGCGCGGCGGGCCGAGCGCGCGCGGTCGCGCGCTTCGACGAGTCCCGCGTGACGGCGGACGCGCTCGCGCTCTGGTCCTCCATCGCGTCGCGGCCGTTCGCGTTGGATCGCGGCGCGGATCCCCACGGGGAGCTCGTGGAGCTCGCGCGCGCCGACCGGGCGAGGCGCGTCGAGGCGCGCGCGAGGCGCCGCCGCGAGATTGCTGCGGCGCACGCGCGAGGGAGGGTCGTCCGACTCCGCGCGACGAGCGACGGCGCCTGCAAGCTCCCCGCAGCTCTCGACGACTGCGCGGCGCTCGGCGTCGCGCCGCGCGTGGAGGTGAAGCTCCGGCGCTTCCTCGAGCCCGACTTCGCGGCGTACGCGAGCCCTCGGATCGAATCGGTCGAGCTCGTCCACGGCGTGCCCCACGGCGACTCCGCGGCGGACGCGGAGGCGCTGCTCGATCGCGTCCGGGGCGCACGGACGCGCCTCTCGAAGGTCCGCACGCTGCGCCTCTTCCTCACGCCCGAGGCGCGCCGGGACCCGGCGCTCGCGCTCCGCGCGGTACCGGAGGTGCACGCGCTGCGCGCGGTGTTTCGGGAGGCGGGCGCGCTCGTGGCGCCTCCGCACGAGCTCATGCGCTATCTCTCGGAGACGCCCGCGGGTGGCCCCGAGACCGCGATGATCGAGCCGACGAACCTGTGCAACCTCGCCTGTCCGACGTGTCCGACCGGGACGGGCAAGATCGCCCCGCTGCCCGCGATGAGCGTCGAGAAGTTCGCCCGCGCCCTGCGCGAGCTCGGGCCTCGGGTGCGCAACCTCGCGCTCTGGAACTACGGCGAGCCCCTGTTGAACAAGCACCTCCCGGAGATGATCGCGCACGCGAAGGGCGCGGGGGTCCAAGTGGTGAAGGTCTCGTCGAACGTCCACTTCCTCGACGGGGAGCGCGGCCGCGCCCTCCTCGCGTCCGGCCTCGACGTGCTCATCCTGAGCGTCGACGGCGCGAGCCAGGCGACCTACGCCACGTTCCGACGAGACGGGGACTTCGAGCGCGTGGCGGGCGCCGTCGCGTGGCTCACGTCCGAGAAGCGCCGGCTGGGCCTCGCGAAGCCGCGGATCGAGCTGCAGTTCATCGCGATGCGCCACAACCAGCACGAGATCCCCGAGATGCGGCGCCTCGCTCGAGAGTGGGGCGTGGACAAGCTCCGCATCAAGACGGTGGGCGCAGACGACCCCGAGACGCGCGATCTCATCCCGACCGATCGCCTCCTCTCGCGGTACGACGCGACGGCCTCGCGCCCGAACACGCGCCACGCGCTCTGCACGATGCCGTGGGACCACGCCGTGATCAACGTGGACGGATCCGTCACCCCCTGCTGCTACCTGCGCCCCGACATGGGGGACGCGTTCGTGATGGGGAACGTCTTCGAGACCACGTTCGCGGAGATCTGGCGCGGCCCGAAGTACCGCGCGTTCCGGCGCGGGATGCTCGAGGGACGCGCGAACATGCCGGTCTGCGACCGGTGTCGTGGCGGGACCCACGACCTCTTGGCGGCGGTCGAGGAGGTCGAGCGCGCATGAGCACCTCCGCGCCGTTCCACGTCGACCCCGGGAACCTCGGCGTGCTCTCGCGCCGCGCGCGCGAGGCGGCCCTGCTCCCCGTGAAACCGGAGGCGCGGACGCACGTGCTGGACGTCGTGCTCGCCGCCGAGGACGTCTCGTTCGATCAGACGATCGTCGCGGACGAAGGCCTGCTCGTCCCCACGCTGCGCCGCCTGAAAGAAGCAGCCCCCCCGTCGGTCGAGGTGCGCCTCACGATGGACAACGGGCGGCCCTATCACTTGCCGCCTCCGGCGCTCGACATCTCGACGAACGATCTCTGCGGGCTCCAGTGCTCGATGTGCGGCAACCGAGCGACGAAGCGCGACCCCCGGACGATCTCGGCGGAGTCGGTGCGCGCTCTCCTCGAGGAGGCCGCGGCGTGGGGGATCCGCCGCGTCGCGCTGACGGGCGCGGGCGAGCCGTTCCGCGATCCGTCGATGCTCGAGCACATCCGCTACGCGAACGAGCTCGGGCACCTCGTCACGATCACGAGCAACGGGTTCCCGATTTCCGAGAAGGTCGCGATCGAGCTCGCGACGCGGGTGCTCTCCGTGTCGATCTCGATCCACGGCGCGAGCGACGAGACGCACGATCGGATCGTGGGCGTGCCGACGGCGGGCGATCACGCGTGGCGCGCGATCACGCGGATGGTCGCGGCGCGCGAGGCGCTCGGCGGGCGCTCGAAGCTCAGCGTGAACGTCTCCACGGTCATCCAGCGCGACAACGCGACCGAGATCCCGGCGCTCGTCCGACGGGCGCGCGCAGCGGGCTGCGACGGGATCAACATCCAGCCGATCAACCTCCAACACGGCGCCCTGGTCGACGGCCGCGTCGAGCGGCGCGACGACCTCATCGCGATCGCGAGCCTCTGGCCCAAGGACCGCGCGAAGCTCGACGCCGTGTTCGCCGAGCTCGCGGCGCTGCGGGGCGAGCTCGGCGGGTTCATGCACGCTTCGCTCGAGCGCCTCTCGCTCGTCCGTCGGTACTTCGACGACTCCTCGCGGGACGCGCTCGGCGTCGCGTGTCGCGTGGGCGAGGCGTTCCTCGCGGTCGATCACCGCGGTGAGATCAAGCCCTGCTACCGCCTGCCGTGGTCGCACGGAGACGCGCGCCTCAAGTCCGTACGCGCGCTGTGGAACAGCCGGGCCTACGAGGAGACGCGCGCGGTCGTGGATCGCTGCACGCTCACTTGTCTGAACAACTGCTTCTTCCGCGAGAGGCGGCCGGCGTGAGCGCGCGCAGGGTCGCCGTCCACTGCCCCGAAGAGGACGAGGGCGCGGGCCGCGCGACGATCACGATCCGCGTCCGCGACCGAGCGACGGCGGACGCGCTCGAGCGAGGGATCCGCGCCGCGCTTGCGGCGCCGACGCGCGCGCGGGAGCCCGCCCCGCGCACGGTGCGCTTCCGCACCCGGAGACGACTCGAAGCGCTCGAGGGAGCGGGCGAGTTCGAGGGCGCCGTCGCGCTCCTCCGCGTGACACGCGCGAACGGCCGGCGACTCGCGGAGTACGCGGCGCGCGCGACCGCCGCCGGCGCGCTCGGCGTGCAGCTCGTGTGGGATGGCCTCGACCCGCCCAGGGAGGCCGTGGAGAAGCACGTCTTCGCGGCGCTCGAGCGGGCACGCGAGAAGCGGGCGCCGATCTTCTTGGCGCGCGGCGAGGAGCTCTGCCGTCCGCTCAGCATCATCCCGAAGGAGAGACGATGACCCTCGACTGCAAGCGCGCCGCGAAGATCCTTCGCGGTCTGGAGAAACAGCGCCTCGACGCGACGGCGGACGAGATCGAGCAGCTCCTCAAGAGCGGGCTGATCGTCGAAGCCGACCCGATCCACCTGGAGATGGGTCACCGTTTGACCGCGCTGCGCGGCGAGTTCGAGGAGCATTTCTCCGCCGACCCGCTCGATCCCTCGGGGTACCGCTCCGCGCTCGCGCACGTGGAGGAGCTCTTGAAAGGCGAGTGGTATCGAATCCGCTCCAGCAAGGCGCGGATTCAGAAGGACGAGAGCCTCCGCGTGCAGCTGCGGCGGGCGATCGGCGACCTGTCCGATCCGAGAGCCGTCGCGGCGCTCCGCGAGCTGTACGCGGCGACGCCGAACCTCGCGCCAGGGACGAAGTACGTCCCGTGCCCCGCGCTCGGCGTCGAGCTCTACGCGCTCACGCAGCGAGGCGCGCGCGTCATCGCGGAGGTCGCGCCTCGAGTCGAGCGGATCGGCGCCGCGCCGCTCTCGTGGCTCTTGAAGTCCATCGACAAGGTCGACGGGAAGATGCAGGCGTTCGCGCGAGACGTGGCGCACCTTTCGAGCAACATCGGGTACGTGAAGAAGCGCCCCGAGCAGGTCGTCATCGGACTCATGAAGACGGGCCTCGAGGCGACCCAAGCGGTCCACGTGTACCGCCGCGGCATCCGCCACGCGCAGGCGCCGGACGTCGCGGTGACGTGCGCGCGGAACGCCGGCCCCGAGCTCGACACGGCGCGCGCGCACCGCCGGCTCTCGGAGGCGCAGTCCGCGCTCGTCGGAGCGGGGCTCCCGCCGACGCCGAACGTGCTGGGCGCGGCCAAGGCCCTGCTCGCGTACGACCCGCCGAGCGCCGGGCTGGATCGCTTCGTGAAGCTCTATCGAAAGCTCCAGCCCCTGATCCGCGACGCGAACCTCACCGCGAAGTGCGCCGCCCGACTGATGCCCGCGCACGGCCGCACGAGTGAGGTCGTCGATCGGGTCTCGGCGGCGATCCAGCTCCTCTCGGGTCACCGAGTCACCGGTCCGCTCCCGAAGGGCCTGATCGCCGTCGCGATCGCCTCGATGGTGCGGGACGCGGAGTCGCTCCCGAACGCGGTGACGCGCTTCCGCGAGCTCGTGAGCGTGCTCCAGAGCAACGCGATCAGCTCCTCGTACGCCGCCGAGGAGCACGCGCTCGAGTGCATGGCGTGCCCCGGCTCGTCGGTGGAGGTGGGAGCGATCGTGCGCTCGCTCTGCTTGCAGCTCTCACCGACCTGGCCGCCCTCGAGCGAGACCGCCGCTATCGCGGTCTCCTTCGCCAAGCGCTTCGCTTACTGACGCCGGGAACTTTCGCGGGACGAGCGAGTCCAACGCGAGATGACCCCGAAGATGGCGGTGATCTCGACGTTGCTCGCCGGTGGCGCGCTCCTCGTCACGAGCTGCGCGCCTGCGCCGCCCCCCGCGCAAGCGGGTCCTCCGCTCGGGCGCGCGGCGGCGCAGCCCTCGTCGGGCGTGCCCGGCGTCGCGCTCGCGAGCTTCGACGCGCGGCCGCCACCGCGCATCGTCACCCAGCCGATGGCCGGCGAGCCCGCGTCGCTCGACGAGGTCCGCCTCGTCACCGCGAGCTGCGAAGAGGACGCGAAGCAGACGGAGGAGCTCGTCGCCAAGATGCGGGCCGAGCTCGACGCGGCGCGCGAGCAGTGGAAGCAGGGCCAGCCGGCGTGCTGGGAAGAGAAGCGCGCGGTGACCGCATACCCGTATGCCCTGGGGGACGCCTTCGGCGCGGGCGGCCTCGGCCTCACGGGGATCGGAGAGGGGGGCGGAGGTCGCGGAGAGGGGATCGGGCTCGGCTCCATCGGCACGCTCGGCCACGGAGCGGGCGTGGGCAATGGCGGCGGCCTCGGCACTGGCAGGAGCGGCGCGCCGAAGAAGGCGACGAGCACCTCGAAGACGAACAACCAGATCGAGGGCGTCGACGAAGCGGACATCGTGAAGACGGACGGCACGTACCTCTACCTCGCGTCGAACGGAGCCCTGCGGATCGCGGAGGCGCTGAACCCGCGGATCGTCTCGGTCACGAAGCTGGGCGAGGGCGTGCGCGAGCTCTTCGTGGAGGGGGACACGGCGGTCGTCTACACGTCGAGCCGCGCGCACGCGAAGCCGTGCACCTACGGCTACGACTGCTCGTTCGCGGGCGACGGTTCGTCCACGACCATCAGCGTGCTCGACATCTCGAACCGCGCCGCGCCGAGGGTGACGCGGACGATCGCGCTCTCCGGCTCGCTCATGACCGCGCGCAGGGTCGGCCGCACGGTGCACACCGTCGTCGCGGACGGGGACGCGGACGACGCGACGCTCGAGATGTACCCGGACATCGACCCCTGCAACACGGACTGGCACGTCGTCTACGAGAAGTTCACGGCCCTCAAGGTCGAGAACGAGCGCAAGATCCGCGAGCACGCGAGCGGCGCGTACGGCACGCCGGCCGGACAGCGCGAGGGCGGACGGCAAGGCCACGCAGCTCTGCGCGGGCTACAAGACGAAAAATCGACGACGGCAAGGCGTCGACGAGCGTCGTCTCGTTCTCCCTCGACGATCGCGAAGCCCCGACCGTCTCGACGCTGAGGAGCCGCCCCGGCGCGGTGTTCGCGTCGGCGGACGCGCTCTATCTCTCCGTGCGCCACGCGAAGTCCACCTCGGGCGATCGCTGGTACGCCTCGTATGACACGAGCGACGAGGTGAGCGAGATCCACAAGTTCCAGATCGGCGAACGACCGCGCGACACCGCGTACGTGGGGAGCGGCGTCGTCCCCGGGCACGTGCTGAACCAGTTCGCGATGGACGAGTGGTCCGGGTACCTGCGCGTCGCGACGACGCGCGGGAAGGTCCCGAACCCGGACGTGTCGAGCTCCGTCTCGATCCTCCGAGAGGGGCCCGACAAGAACCTCGTCCGCGTCGGATCGGTCGACAAGATCGCGCCCGGAGAGGACATCCGCTCCGTGCGGTTCGACGGGGACCGCGCCTACGTCGTGACGTTCAAGAAGACGGACCCCTTGTTCGTCGTGGACCTCTACGAGCCCGACGCGCCCGCGATCCTGGGTGAGCTCAAGATCCCCGGGTTCTCGACGTACATGCACCGCCTGGACGCGGGGCACCTCCTGTCGATCGGCTTCGACGCGGACGACCACGGGAGCTTCGCGTACTTCAACGGCGTCATCCTGCAGCTCTTCGACGTCACCTCGCCGACGGAGCCGAAGCTCCTGTTCAAGGAGAAGATCGGCTCCCGCGGCTCGAGCTCCGAGGCCGCGACGAACCACCTCGCGTTCAACTACTTCGCGGAGAAGCACCTGCTCGCGCTCCCGATGACGATCTGCGAGGGCGGCGGCGACGGACAGTACGGCGACACGCTCACGTTCAGCGGCCTGCTCGTCTACGACGTGAGCCTCGAATCGGGCTTCAAGAAGCTCGGCGGGGTGGCGCACGCCAAGGAGGGCGTGAGCTGCTCGACGTGGTGGTCGAGCGCGACGTCCGCGGTGCAGCGGAGCGTGTTCGTGGACGATCTCGTGTACTCCATCGCCGGAGACCGCGCGAAGGTGCAACGGATGGGCAAGCTCGGCGAGGACGTCGCGGATCTGTCGCTCACGTCCAACTGACGACCTCCGCGAGCGGCTCGCGAGACGCCGCAGCCCCGCGTGACGACGAGTCGCGAGGCCGGCTCAGTGCTTCGTGATGTTCCCCTTCTCGTCGATCACCCAGAGCCCCTCTTTGTCGATGGGATCGTCGTCGAACTTGTCGTTCTTGTTCACGTCGGTCTTGTGGATGTCGAACGTGCCAGCGCCGATGTCGCGCTTCCGCTTGTACTGCTCCTCCCAGGTGCGCGGCTTCTTTCCGTCCGTGTCGACGAGGACGACGGTGCCCTTCTCCATCACCTGGATCATCGGCACCGTCACGCCCTCGACGGTGACGCGCTCGTACTTGCCGTCGGCGGGCGGGTTGCCCTGCACCGTGGGTGCGGGCGAGGCGCTCGCAGGCGCGCTCGTCGTCGCCGCGGCCGTCGAGCTCCCCTCGGAGCGCGGAGCAGGCTTGTTCGTGGGAGGCGCGGACGCGCTCGCGGAAGAAGCGCCGCCGCCGCTGTCTCCGCACGCCCCAACGAACCCCACGAGCCCGGCGATCGCGATCAGTCGAGTGATCATCGGTCGATTCTTATTCGTTTTCCTCGCGGGACGCGGACGGAAACGACGATCGAATGACCTCGACTGGAGCGTCGAACGGTCGCACGAGGGCTTCGAACCGGGCACGCGCACCGTAACGACGCCCGTTTCGCTGCAAACCATGGACGACCGCCGCCTCTCTTCCTATGGTGCCGCCCGAAGGGGAAAAGACCCGTGGGACCATTCGTCTCGAGAGAGGTTCGGGAGCGCATCGCGCACCTCGAGCTGCCGTTCAACGCGTTCGGGGTCGACCCGTACGGGATCTCGCGCCCGCACCTCGCGCAGGCGTTCTCGATCGCGGAGCCGATCTACAAGCACTACTTCTCGGTGCGCGCGCGCGGCGTCGAGAACGTCCCCGCGCGCGGTCGAGGGATGCTCGTCGGCAACCACTCGGGCGGCGTCGCGATCGACGGGATGATGACGATCTGCTCCATGTTCTTCTCGAAGAACCCCCCCCGCCTCGCGCAGGGGATGGTCGAGAAGTTCATGAACAAGGTCCCGTTCATGTCCCTCCTCTCCAACAAGACGGGCCAGTTCACCGGCCTGCCGGAGACGGCGATCCGCCTCCTCGAGGACGAGCGGTTGCTGATGGTGTTCCCCGAGGGCCAGAAGGGCACCGCGAAGCTCTACAAAGAGCGCTACTCGCTCGTGCGCTTCGGCACGGGGTTCATGCGGCTCGCGATGAAGGCGCGCGCCCCGATCATCCCGTTCGCGTTCCTCGGCGGTGGCGCGGCGATCCCGTCCATCTACAACTCGACGTTCCTCGGCAAGCTCGTGGGCGCGCCGTACGTCCCGATCACGCCGTACGGCGTCGCGTTCCCGCTGCCGGTGAAGCTCGAGGTGGAGTACGGCGAGCCGATGTTCTTCGAAGGGACGGGCGCGGAGAGCGACGAGACGATCGGCGGGTACGTCGAGCAGGTGCGCACGCGAATCGCGGACATGCTCGCGACCGGGCGCGCGCGCCGGAACACGGACGCGGCCATCACGTTGGGCGCGCTGGACAGGGGGAACGCGTGAAGGTCCTCATCACGGGCATCAACGGGTCGACGGGCCGCGCGGTCGCGCTGCGGATGCTCGAGTCCGGGCACGACATCATCGGCATCGATCGCCGCAGCTGGGATGGAGCTCCCCAGGGCGTGGAGATGCACCGCGTGGACATCCGGAGCCGCCCCGCGGAGGACGTGTTCCGCCGCACCGTGCCGGACGTCGTCATCCACATGGCGACGGTCACGCATCTCGTCGCGCGGAGCGAGGACCGGTACCGCATCAACCTGGGCGGCACGCGCGCCGTGTTCGAGCACGCGCACCGGTACGGCGTGAAGCACGCGATCTTCGTCGGCCGGCACACGTTCTACGGCGCGGGTCCGGACACGCCGCTCTACCACGCGGAGGACGAGCCCCCGATGGCCGTCTCCACGTTCCCGGAGCTCGCCGATCTCGTCGCCGCGGATCTCTACGCGGGCACGGCGCTCTGGAGGATGCCCGAGCTCACGACCACGGTCCTGCGCATGTGCTACACGCTCGGCGCCTCGGGGCATGGCACGCTCGCGAGCTTCCTCCGCGGGCCGCGCGTGCCCGTCATCCTCGGGTTCGATCCGCTCTTTCAGTTCATGCACGAGAGCGACGTCGCGCTCGCGATCGAGCACGCGATGAAGGCGCGCATCCGCGGCGTCTACAACGTGACGGGTCCCCAGCCGTTGCCGCTCAGCGTCCTCATCAAGATGACGGATCGCCAGGCGCTTCCGATCCCCGAGTTCGCGTTCCGCATGGCGACGGGTCGCTTCGGTTTGCCGAGGCTCCCGCCCGCCGCGCTGAACCACGTGAAGTACCCCGTCGTGATCGACGACAAGACGTTCCGCCAGGCCACGGGCTACGCCCACCGCGTGGACGAGATCGAGTGTATGCGGCAGTACAAGAACGCGTTCCCCGTGCTGCGCCACTGAGCTCCATGACGGAGCTCTTCTACGGGGGCGCGGCCGCGGAGCCCCCGAGGAGCACGGCGCCGCGCTCTTCGAAGAGCGCGCGCAGCACGGAGCGGTGGCACCGCGCCTCGACCTCGCAGTAGCAGCCGACCGAGAAGTCGGCGCTCCGCGAGAGCGCCGCGAGCAAGTCCAGCGTGCGGCGCGCCGCGGGCTCGTTCATCTCGGCTCGGAAGCGCTTCACGAAGGCGGACCAGGCGCGCGCGTCGTCGGCGCCGAGCCCCGCCTTCACGAGCTCGGCGCTCGGCGAGAGCTCCGGGTACCAGACGTCGTACCAGTCGTCCTCAGCGAACCGCGCGGCGGGTACGCCCCGCGGTGGTCGTCGAACGGTGCCGATCCGAAGGCCCTCGTCCGGGTGGCGCGGCGTCCCGAGCCGAACGATCCGGAGCGCCATCAGAGAGGGAGGAAGAGGTCGGCGGTCAGGCCGAGCTCCCAGAGGTTGGGCTGCGGCGGGTCGTCGTCCGTCCCGACGAGGAACGCGGGGAACGAGAACTTCCCGACGATGTCCGCGACGGGCTTCGCGTGGCTCGAGATCGTGCCCCCCAAGTGGAACCCGAGGGGCGCGAACGCCGCGTCGTCGGAGTTCGTCGTATGGAAGCTCCCCAGGCCGAAGCCCGTGTCGAGGCCGAGAAACACGGGCTCGGCGAGCTGCACGGTGAGGTTCAGAGGGATGCCCGGTCCAGGAATGGGGACGAGGTTTCCGAGCGAGCCACTCATCGTCGCGATGCCTCCGTCGGCCTTGCTGCCGTGCGGGAACAGCAAGTACTGACCCGCGTTCCCGACGGGAAAGAACCCGCTCACGAAGAACCCGGTCTCGAACCGAACGACGTGGCCGGCGTGCACGACGAGCGGGATGCCCCCCGTGAGGTGGAGCATGTCGAGCGCGCCGCTCGCGCCGAACTCCGCGCGCCCGCCGATCTCGACGACGTCGTTGTGGAAGAACCGGAACGTTCCGCCGAGCCGGAAGAGCCCGTAATACACGTGCGTCGTGTGGTTGTTCACGCCGAACACGGTGACGTCGGTTCGCCCGATGAGGAGCGTGAGGGGCTGCGTGTAGAGGGTGACGTCGTCGATGACGCCGTAGGAGAGGCCCGCGTCGATGGGCACGGAGTTGATCGCGGTCCCGTTGATCCCCTCCGGCTCGAAGTGGTCGACGCCGACGTGGAACTCGGGGGACAGCATCTTCTTCGGGAGCGTGAGCGGACGATCGACGTACTTCACGGGGAAATCGCCCTTGTGCTGCGCGAGGGCCGCGGCGGGCACGAGCGCGGACAGCGCGACAGCGATAGAGCACCATCGAACCAACATGGGTGGGTCTCCTCGGTACGGTCAGTACGGCTTCTGGCCTACGAAGTTGCCGGGGGGATCGTAGTTGCAGACCCAGAGCTCCCAGGTGGGGAATTGCGCCCCGAACGGAGAGTTCTCGGTGCAAGTCGCCACGCCGCAACCGAGCTTCGTCGAATCCGCCCAGACCACCTGGGTGTAGTGCCCGCAGGTCTTGGTGCAAGCGTTGCTCGCGTAGTCGTAGTCGGCCACCTCGTCCGCCCAGCTCTTCACGACGTCCGCGGGCGTCGACTGCTTTCCGGCCGCGGCGTAGAGGTTCTCGCCGTGGGGGCCTTTGCTGTGTTCGAAGACGCAGTTCTCGGCGTACGCCTGCGCGATGTCTCCGAGCGCCGGGTCCCAAACGAGCGGGGGGATGGGCGTCGCGGCCGCCGGGCTCACGTTCGCGCGGACCTGGTTGTGCGCCTCGGTGATGCCCTTCACGGCGGCGGGCTCCCCGGCGCCGTCCGATCCGTCGCTCGTCGAAGCGTCGTCGCAAGCGATGAGCGAGACCATGCAAACCAGGGCGAGGGCGGGCATCCGTGCGTGGCTCATGCCTTCACGTTCGCATGGGTCGTCGGCGCGTGACGAGCACGAAGACGAGCCCCACGGCCGCGACGAAAGGGAGCGGCGAGTCCGGCTCGGAGCCCGTCGTCCGACACGCACACGTCCCGTGGAGATCGCCGTCGACGTCCGCGCTCCCCGAGCGCCCGCCGACGCCCGTCGTCCCGCTCGCGGTGCTGGTCGACGCGGCGATCGCCGCGCCCCCGGAGCCGTTCGTCGACGACGCCGCGCCGCCCGCACCCCCGGTGCCGGGATTGTCGATGCACGATGTCACATGGACCGATCGCGTGGCCCCGCAGTCCGTGGGGGACGCACAGTGCGGCTCCGGCAGGTCGGGGGGAGAGCCCGATCCCCCGCAGTCCGCGGGATCGGGGTACGCGAGGGCGACGGAGGGCCAATAGCCATTCGTCGGGTGTTCGACGCGACCGAACACGCGCTCCTGGTAGGGGCACGCGTGGGCGTCATTGTCTGGGTCGTACACCCCCCGGTTCGAGTCGTAGTTCGGGTTGTTGGGGTTGTTGACGTAGGCGAGCCCGTTGTAGGCCCACGTCGCGGTGTACCAATCCTCGATGACCGTGGGCTGATTGTCTCCCACGCAGTTCGTCGCGATCCACTTGCCCGCGAGGATCCGCGTCCCCGTCGCGAGGTTGTAGGTCGGGTCGGAGGCGACGCGTTGCCGATCGAAATCGGGCGTCTCTCCCGCGTGCATGCCGCTCGTCACTTGACCGATCCCATACCCGCAGTCGAACGAGATGATCGTTCGCGACGCGCCGCCGACTTGATCGCCCGGCGTGGTCGGCACGCAGAACTGACGCCAGCCCGACTCGACCATCGCGATCGACTTCAGCAGCTCGCAAGGGAAGCGAGCCGGCACCGAGTGGATGGGCTCGGGCTTGCCGCACCCCTGCCCGATGTCACCGACCGTGGGCCCCTGATCGCCCCAGGCGCTCGGACCGCGCGAGACGAGATCGAAGATGCCGGCCCACTCCGCGGGCGAGGGGTTCGTTCCGTTCACTGCCTCGACGCCGCAGTCGTGCGAGTTGTTCGGGCTCGAGGCGGTGTAGCAAGGACAGTACTGCGCCGCGGCGCCGTGACTCGCGAGGAGGGCGAGGAGGCCGCCGACGATCCCCCAGGTGCGCGCGCGCGTCACTTCGACCCCCGCAGGAACCCCGCGACGAACGTCGGCCGATCCGGGACGGGCCAGGCTTCGACGTCTCCGCTCCGGACGTTGGCGACGAACACGTGGGCCCGCGCCCCGGAGGGTCCGACGGTGCCCGCGATCCAGCCCGTCTCTGCGTCCGCATCGGCGACGTGAGCCGAGCCTGGACCCAATCGGAGATCGACGCCGCCGAACGCGGAGGAGCGAAGCACGGGACCGCGCGCGGGGTCCTCGGTGAGGAGGAGCTCCGCGTGCCCACGCGCGTCGACCACCGGCAGCGCGCGCGGGATCATCGCCATGAAGTCGCCGGACGCGAGCTCCTGTCGCTCTCCGCGCTCGAGATCGATCGCCGAGGTGACCCAGGCGGATCCGCTCCGGTTCACGTAGACGAGCCGACGGTCGATGGGGTCCACGGAGAAGTCGCGCCCGAAGGGCGGAACGGGGGCGAGCTGGCGCACGGCGTGCCCGGGCGCGAGGCTCACCGCCACGACGTCCGCGCCCTCCACGCCGACGCGGTAGAGGAACACCTCCGAGTCGAGCGTTCCCGCGAGGAACAGCAGATATCCCGAGTACGTCGCGATCGTCTCGACCTCGCGCGTGTCGGGATCGACGGCGTCGACGCGCAGCTCGTCGACGCGCGCCGCGTGATCCGACGCGGGCCCCGGCGCGCCGCGCGACACGAGGACGCGGCCGTCGGACAGCGGGAGCGGCGTGCTCGCGTGCACCACGTCGTCCACGAGGTCGAGGGGCCGCGCGCCATCGCGGACGATCACCAGACGCCCCGCGAACGATACGTCCCCCCGGACCCACCGATCGACGTCCAGGAATACCGCGCCGCTCGGGCTTGTTGCCGCGCGGAGCGAGGCTTCGTGCGGAGGATCGAGCTCGGCCATCACGTGACGCGCGCCAGTCGGATCGACGACGGAGACCTCCCCCTCCGCCGTCACGACCACGAGCGGAAGCCTCGGTTGGATCGCCACGCGCGGGCGCGTAGGCGCGGATGTGGGACGGGCGGACGCGGCGGCGACGAGCGCGCCCGCGGCCGCGAACACGGTGACGGCCGCGAGCGCTCGGCGGACGGACATCCTTCGATGGTACGCAAGAAGCGCGGGACGCGAACCCACCGAGCGTCCGCGTCCTCTCCGGCTCCCCAAGAACCTGCTAGAGTCGTCGCTCACAAGGACCGAGAAATGCAGACCCCTTCGCTACTCCGGACGCTACAGCGGATCCCAGCACGGTTCGCCGGCCCGCTCGTCGGGCTCCTGGTCGTCGCCCTCTTCGCCGTGATCGTCGGCCATCCGGCGCTCGCGTTCGCGCAGGAGCGGAGCGACAAGTTCTCCGAGGCGATCGCCGCGAACGGGCTCGCGTCCGGCGTCGGCGTCGCGTTCCTCGGAGGGCTCGGCGTGAACCTCACGCCCTGCGTCTATCCGCTGATCGTGATCACGACGAGCGTGTTCGGCGCGAAGCAGGCGAAGTCGCGCGGGCAGGCGATGTTGCTGTCCACGGTCTACGTCTTCGGGATCTGCGTCCTCTACACGACGCTCCTCGTCATCGCGAGCCTCGCGGGGAAGAAGTGGGGTGACCAGCTCTCCTCCCCCGGCGTGAACATCTTCATCGCGGCGGTCTTCACGATCCTCGCGGTGTCGAGCTTCGGCGCGTTCGAGATTCGTCTCCCCGAGTTCATGATGCAGCGCCTCTCCGGCGCGGGCGGCTCCGGGTACGTGGGCGCCTTCGTCATCGGGCTCGTGAGCGGTCTGGTCGCGGCGCCGTGCTCCGGCCCGGTGACGATCGGCATGATGACGTGGATCGGCACGAAGGGGAGCGTCCCGCTCGGCGCGCTCGTCGGCTTCGCGTTCGCCGTCGGCCTCGGCCTGCCGACCTGGTTCGTCGGGAGCTTCGCGGTCGGCATCCCGAAGGGCGGCCGGTGGATGGTCTGGGTGAAGTCGTTCTTCGGCTGCGTGATGCTCGCGGTCGCGCTCTACTACCTGCAGAACGCGGTCTACCCGCTCGCGGCGATCCCGACGCACGACATCAGCTTCTACATCCCGTCCGCCGTCATCCTCGTGCTCGGGCTCATGCTCGGCGCGGTCCACGTGAACTGGGACGAGGGCGGCTGGGGGCTGAAGATCCGCAAGGGCGTCGGCATCGCGGCGACGAGCGTCGGCGCGTTCTTCCTCATCGCGGCCATCCAGAAGCCGCCGCAGAAGATGCCCGACGATCTGCGCGCGGAGCTCCTCGATCAGAAGCTCACGGCGATCCGCGAGGCCAACCAGGTGCGCATGGCGATGAAGGAGGGCGGCAAGGAGGCCGTGTCCCGAATCCCGGACAAGCTCCCGCGCGCCGAGGATTGGCAGACGGACATCGAGAAGGCGGTCGCGCAGGGCAAAGGCGAGAAGCGCCCGGTCCTCGTCGACTTCGGCGCGTCCTGGTGCGCGGCCTGCAAGGAGCTCGAAGGCAAGACGTTCTCGAACGACGAGTTCCGCTCCAAGGCGAACAAGTTCGTTCCGGTGCACGTCGACCTCTCCGAGGACGAGGACGAGAACCCGTTGAACAAGGCCATCCGCGAGAAGTGGAAGGTGAAGGGGCTCCCGGTCGTGCTGCTCATCAACTCGAAGGGTGAGGAGATCACGCGGGTCGAGGAGTTCATCGAGCCGGACGCGCTGCTCACGAAGATGGCAGGGATCGACTGACCCGTCGGTGGGTCGCAGCCACGCTTTCCTCGGAACGGTGCTCGTCGCCGCATTCGTGGCGACGAGCTGCGGCCCTCCCGGGGGCGACGCGTCGGTGGTCATCGGGATCACCACGAAGCTGAATCCCGGAGCGGATTTCAACGAGCTCACCTACGAGGTCACCGTCGACGGTGCGACGCGAGATGCGCGTACGCTCGCGGTGCTCCCGTCGTCGTTTCCGCTCGAGCTGCCCGTGGAGGACCTGGCGGGCGGTGAGGCGGTGAGCGTCACGCTCACCGCAAAATCCGTGGGCGCGGTGATGCTCGAGCGGGTCGCGTCGACGAAGTCGGTCGCGGGCGAGCACCTCTTGCTGCGGGTCCCGCTGGATCCGGCGTGCCGCGCGCCGCAGGCCCCGGATTGCGCGGCCCCGCTGACGTGTATCGGCGGCCAATGTGGGGACGCGTTCGTCCCGCCCGATCGGCTCGAGACGTATGCGCCGGGTTGGGGGACCGGGGGCTCGGACGCGTGCAAGCCCGCGGGGCAACCGCCCATGGTGGAGGTGGGCGCGGGCCAGGCCGACTACCTGCCCACCATGGATGGAGACGTCGCGCAGGTCGAGGCGGGTCCCCAGGGCGGCTACCACATCTGGCTCGCCATTCGCGTGCGCGGCGTTCGCCAATCGAGCTCGGTGACGACCGTGACGGGGACGATCCCGAGCCTCGGCTACGAGGTCCCCCCGTACGCGGTCGTGTTCACGTTCGAGCCCTCCGAGGGCGGCGCGTGTGAGCTCTTCGGGCTGCGCTTCCGCCTCGACGACCCCAATCACCCGGTGGCCTCGCTGCTCGGACAAGAGCTCCACGTCGATGTGACCGTCAAGGATGTGGATGGAACGGTGGGGTCGGGTTCGCGTATCGTGCGGCTCTCGGACGACATCTTGTGAAGCTACGACGCGCGCTCTCGCTGACGGTCCTGCTCTCGAGCGTCGCGCTCGCAGCGTGCGGCGCGAAGCAGTCCGGCGAGCCTCTCCAAATCCAGACGGGGCTCCTCGCGTGCACGTACGCCGATCGGGCGAAGGACGACGCGGCGCCGTACGTCGAGGGAACGCCCGAGACGCCGGGCACGCCGACGCGCGAGGCGATGTCCGCGTTCGCAGCCTACGATCAGAGCTCGTTCACCGCGGCGATCCCCCTCCTCGAGAAGGTCGTGTCGGGCGAGACGGGGGACGACGAAGGCAACCGACAGCTCGCGGAGTATCGCCTCGCCGTCGCGGAGGTGCAGGCGGCGCGGTTCGACAAGGCGGTGGAGGCGTTCGCGCCCCTCGTGCACAAGCCGTCGCACCTCAAGCATCGGGACGCGGCGCCGTGGCTCGCCCGATTGATGAACCAGCCGCTCTCGAGCTTGCAGGCGATCGATCTCGTCGGGCTCTACACGGACGACGATCTGCGCGCCCTCGACACACCGGAGGGCCGCCCGCTCCTCTCCTTGCTCGAGTTCGGTCGGGCGCGCGCGCTCTATCGAAAGGCGGATTTTCGCGGAGCGCTGCGGATCCTCGAGCGCATCCGCGGGGTCCCATCGCTCGCGAAGATCGTCGACGGGTGCGTCGCCTTCGCGACGGCCGGCATGCAGCCTCGCTGAGCGAATCGAGCGTCACCCTCGCAGGACGAGCAACCTCGGCTCGGTCATGTCCTCGATGGCGTACCGCACGCCTTCGCGGCCGAGGCCCGACCCTTTGACGCCGCCGTAGGGCATGCTGTCGACGCGGAAGCTCGGCACGTCCCCGACCACGACGCCGCCGACCTCGAGCTCGTCCCACGCCCGGAGCGCGTTCGAGAGGTCGTTCGTGAAGACGCCCGCCTGAAGCCCGTACGCGCTCGCGTTGACGCGCGCGAGCGCGTCGTCGAACGAACTCGTCTCGGCGAGGCAGACGACGGGACCGAAGATCTCCTCCGCCCACGCCGGCTCGTCCTCGGGGACACCTTCGAGCACCGTGGGCTCGATCATCGAGCCCCTTCGCGCGCCCCCCGAGAGGACGCGAGCGCCTCGCGTTACAGCCGAGGAGATCCACGCCTCGACGCGCTTCGCCGCGGCCTCGTCGACCAGGGGGCCGACCTGGGTCGCCTCGTCCGACGGGTCCCCGACGACCTGCGCGCGCGCGGCGGCGACGAGCGCGTCGCGGACGTCGCCGTAGAGGCTCGCGTCGACGAGGACGCGCTGGACCGAGATGCAGCTCTGCCCCGACTGGTAGAACGCGCCTAGCGCGATCCGATCGACGACGCGATCGATCGACGCGCGCTGGTCGCGATCGACGATGACGGCCGCGTTGCCCCCCAGCTCGAGGACGACCTTCTTTCGCCCCGCGCGCGCCTTGAGCGCCCAGCCGACCGGCCCCGAGCCGGTGAACGAGAGGAGCTTGAGCCGATCGTCCTCGACGAGCGGCGCGATGTGCTCGACCGCGCAGACGACGACGCTGAACGACTCCTTCGGGAGTGACGTCTCGGCGAGGATCTCCGCGAGGATGAGCGCGCTGACCGGGGTCTTCTCGGACGGCTTCAGCACGAACGGGCACCCCGCGGCGATCGCCGGCGCGACCTTGTGAGCGACGAGGTTCAGCGGAAAATTGAAGGGCGTGACGAGCGAGACCGCGCCGACGGGGACGCGCTTGACGACGCCTCGATACCCGGCCGCGCGCTTCGATATTTGGAGGTCCAAGCTTTCCCCGCCGATCCGCGTGGACTCCTCGGCGGCGAGGCGGAACGTGTCGACCATCCGGACGACCTCGCCCCGCGCGTCACGGATCGGCTTGCCGGCCTCTATCGCGAGGACGCGCGCGAGCTCCTCGGCCCGCTCACGGATCCGTCCGACGACGTGATCGAGGACCGCCTGGCGTTCGAACGCCGGGATCCGCGCGACCTCGGGGGCGATCCGCGCGGCCGCGGCGATCGCGCGCTCGATCTCCGCGGGCCCGGCGAGGAGGACCTCGGTCGCTGTCGCCCCGGAATGCTTGTCCAGGACCGGGAGCCGAGCCCCGGAAGAGACGGGATCGCCCGCGACGAATGAACAATATTGGGCCCGCAACGTCTGCACCCGCGGGATGATAGGCGCTCCGCCTTTTCCGCGTAGGGTTCCCCTTTCCCCGAGCGTAGGTAGCTAAACGATGTCGCTTGAGCTCTTCTCTGGTCCGAACGCGCACCGACCCGCCGCCGCATCGACGAGAGGGGCCACGAAGACGGGGCCGCTCCTCTTCGCGCTCGCGTTCATCGCTGCAGCGTTCGGCGCCGCCGCGGGCGGCTGCAAGGTGACCGTCGGGAACACCGGGGGCACGGGCGGGGGCGGCGCCTCGTCGAGCGGGGACAGCACGACGACGACGACGACGAGCACCGTGGGCTCCACGTCGAGCGCCTCCACGACCACCTCCACGGGGACGACGCTCCCGCTCGCGTGCATGAACGTGACCGAGATCTCCGATCCCGGCGAGGCGGACGGCGACACGACGGGGCTCGCGGACGGGGTCCAGAGCAACTGCGAGCAGGCGGGCGCTGGCGAGGTGGCGTACCACTTCGTCGCGAAGCAAACGGGCATCCTCCACGTCGAGCTCGACTCGGTCGCGGATCTGGGGCTCTACGCGCGCACGGACTGCGGCGCGCTCAGCAGCGAGATCGCGTGCTCGGACAACGAGGCCGCGGGCGCGAAAGAGACGCTCGACGTGGACGTCCTCGAAGGCCAGAGCGTCTACATCTTCGTCGACGGCTACTTCAGCGGGGAGCAAGGCCCGTTCACGATCAAGGCGCGGAGCGCGGTCCCCGGCTGCGGCGACGGGATCGTCTTCGGCGACGAGGAGTGCGACCCGCCGGACGACGTGAGCTGCGACGGGACGTGTCACCTCTTGCCCGAGGACTGCAACGACGGCGTGGACAACGACAAGGACGACCTGACCGACTGCGAGGACACGTCGTGCGTGGGCGATCCGGCCTGCGACTTCACGACGTTCTGCAACAACGCGACCCCCCTCACGGCGACCACGACGATCGGCACGACCGTCGGTGGGAGCTCGAACTTCTCGGGGTCGTGCACCGGCCTCAGCACGGCCGAGAAGGTCTACGTCTACAACCCCACCCAGTCGGGCGTGCTCGCGCTCACGCTGAGCTCCGCCGCCGATCTCGGGCTCCACGCGCGCAGCACGTGCGACGTGAAGACGACCGAGGTGGGTTGCGCGGACAAGGTCACGCAGGGCGTCGCGGAGCACCTCTCCCTCCCGGTCGCGCCGGGCCACCCGCTCACGATCTTCGTCGACGGGAAGGACGGGCACACGGGATCGTTCAGCCTCCAGTCCGTCCTCACCCCGTTCACGGAGCTCGAGCCGAACGACAGCCGACCGCAGGCGAACTCGTACGTCGAGCCCTTCAGCGCGAGCATCTACCCGTCGTACGACGCGGACTGGATCAAGGTCTCGATCAACTCACCGAACACGACGCTCACCGCCGAGGTGCAGGACGTGGGCAACGGCGACTGCGCGAACCAGGTGATCGACAGCCAGATCGAGATCCTCGCCACCGACGGGACGACGCAGCTCGCGTTCAACGACGATCTGAGCGCCACCAACTACTGCTCGAAGGCGTCGAAGGCGGCGCTGGGCATCGGCGTCTACTACATCAAGGTGGGTTCGTCCGCCCAGTACGCGCCTTCGCTGACGTTCATCTACAAGCTCAAGTTGACGCTCCAGTAGCGCCGCGGCGCGCACCCCACAGCGCGCACCGCGCAGCGCGCACCCCAAAGGAGTCGCCCGGGCGCGCGTGTCGGCGCGTCCCGGTCGCCGACTGCGTGTAGCATCGCAGGGTGCGCTTCTGCGAACTCTGTGGGGCGGCGTTCCAGTCGCTCCGGACGTGCCCGCGGGATCGCGTCCCGACGCGGTCGCAGATGGCGGATCCGATCCTCGACGCCGTCTTCGGCGAACGGTACCGGATCCTCGAGAGGATCGCGTCGGGCGGGATGGGGCAGGTGTACCGGGCCGCGCACACGCGCATCGCGTGCCTCTTCGCCGTGAAGGTCCTCTACGGGGACATCGCGTTCGAACCGTCGATGATGACGCGGTTCCTCCGCGAGGCCGAGGTCGCGAGCTGCCTCCAGAGTCGGTACATCGTGCGCGTCATCGACTTCGGCCAGTCCGCGGCGGGGCTGCCGTACCTGGTGATGGAGTACCTCAACGGATCGACGCTCTACGAGCGGATCATCCGGAGCGGCGCCGTCCCGCCGATGAACGCCGCGAGGATCGCCGCCCGCATCGCCCGCGGCCTCGTCCACGCACACGAACGAGGAATCATCCACCGAGACCTGAAGAGCGAGAACGTGGTGCTCGTCCGTGAGGACGACGAGGACGACGTCCCGAAGCTGCTCGATTTCGGCGTCGCGCGGCTGCGGGAGAGCGAGCGGCTGACGGGGTCGGGCGTCGTGGTCGGGACGCCGCTCTACATGGCCCCCGAGCAGTTCAAGGACGGCGACTACGACGCGCGCGTGGATCTCTACTCGCTCGGCGTGATCCTCTTCGAAATGATCCGAGGGACTCCCCCCTTCGAGGCGACCTCTTCGCGCGAGCTCGCCGCGAAGCACCTGAACGAGCCGCCTCCGGATCTCGAGGCGTTGATCGTCGAGCGCGGCGGGCGCCGCGAGCTCGGGTCGGTCGTGCGGCGCCTGCTCGCGAAGTCCCCAGACGATCGCTACGGGTCGGCGCGCGAGCTCGTGGACGCGCTCGAGTCGGTCACGCGCGCGAGCGACGTGATCCTCGCCGACACGAGCGGGGACTCGCCCCTGTCGATCGCGCGGCGCGACACCGTCCAGCCCCTCCGCCCGGTGATCGACGCGGAGCTCATCGGGCTCATCGAGTCCGCGATCGTCGCGGGGGCGCCCGCCTACAACCGCGGGGACTACGCGGGGTGCGCCGCGTTCTACAAGCGCACCGTCGAGGAGGCGCTGCGGCGCTTCTCCCGCCCCTTGGCGTGCGCGGCTCGACTGCGTGCGGGTCTCTTGCGCGCGAGCACGCGGGAGACGCCGGTGCTCGCGTCGTGGGAGGTCCGCTACGCGTTCGACGATCTCCTGCTCGCGGCCCCAGTGCCGTCCGGCCCCGATGACGATCCGATCGCGAACATCGAGCGCGAGCTCGCGATCTTCGGCAACATCGCGGCGCATCGAGAGCAGGCCGGGCACACGGCGATCATCGGGGACTTCGCGGTCGAGTTCGCGCGCTCGCTCGTGACCCTGGTGCGAGCCGCGCCGGGCGGGGGCCCCGAGGCGGAGACGCTGGAACGCGCGATCTCCGCCGCCGAATCGGCCGAGCCGGGCGTGGCGCGCCTCGCGGCGATCCGGCGCGTGCTGGATCCGTTGCCCGAGCGGCTCGACGGAGCGCGTGAGCGGCTCGATTCGGGATCTTTGGAGAGCACCGCGAGCGCCGCGCCGCTCAGCAAGCCGCGCAGCTTCACGCCCTCCCCGCCCCTCCCTCCACCGCCCGCTCGCGCGACGCGGTCGTCCGACGAGGCGGGAGAGGGGCTCCACCGAGGCGCGCAGCTCGCCGCCGAAGCCTACGCGGAGGGCCGCTTCGAGGTCGCCTACCGAGTACTCCGGGAGGCGATCGAAGAGACCGCGCGCGTCGCCGGCCGCGATCCAGCGGGCGCGCCGTTCGCGCACTGGCTCGCGAGCGCGCTCACGAGCGCCGCGAAGTGCGGCACCGAAAAGGAAGCCGCGGTCGTGCTCCGAGGGGCGATCGAGGCCATCATGAGGCGGGACGAGTAGCGGTCCCGCTGCTACTTTCCCCAAACCCCATGACGAAGAAGCGATCGACCGGAACGGGAATGGGCGTGCTCGCCGTCTTCGGGGTCGTCGCGAGCGTCGCGGGGCTCGGGGTCCTCGTCGCGGTCCGCGCGATGAACAAGCCGCAGACGGTCGTCGTGAAGGCGCCGGCGCTCAGCCCGAAGCCAGTCGTCGCGAGCGGCAAGCCCTGGCAGGACAGGTTCGACCTGAGCTACGGCGGTGATCCCCTCCTCGCCGACGTGAACGGTGATCACACGGACGACGTGATCGTGTTCGACCGCCACGCGTACGTCGCCTTCAACACGCGCACGAAGAGCGTGGTGTGGCGCACGCCCGAGCTCTCGGAGCCCTCGAACGAGCTCGGCCGCTTCGCGTGGATCGCGGGGAAGTGGCTCGCCGTGGCGCGGGGCCCAGAGCTCAAGGTCTTCGATCTCGCTACCGGTCGACTCTCCAAGGTGGCGCATCTCGCGGAGCGCGTCGTGAGGCCCTGCGCGAGCGCGCCGCCCACCGTCGCGCGCGTGTCCCTCGGCGCGAGGGACGTGGAGGTGCTCGGCGATGGCAGCGTGCGAAACGCCACGGGGGAGTGCGTGCACGTCGACTCGGACGGCGTCGATCCCGCGGAAGGCGCGGACCTCAACCCTCACGCAGCGCGGTGCGAAAGCGACGCCAATCAGTGCCTCGAGCGTGTCCCGGTCGCGGCCGTTCCGAAGGAGTTCCTCCCCGTGGAGGATCAGCTGCTCGGTTCACGCCGTGTCGTCCTGGGACAGCATCGCGGCCACGGTATGCTCCTCGCGCTGGACGGGTCCAAGCTCGCGTGGACCACGGCGCTCACGCCGCCGAACTCACCCTCGACGGTGCCCGCGCTGCGGATCGCGGCCATCCCCACGGACCCTGCGCTGGTGGGCTGGCAAGCGGCGGACAGGCGCATCCTCTTGTTCCGGACCTACGAGCTCCGCGGCGTGGGCGCGACCAGGACGTTCGACACCTCCATCGAGGGCCTCGACATCGCGTCCGGCAAGCGCGTGTTCGTCGCGGAGATCAACGACGCGGTGAGCGGCGCCCGCTCCCGCGACACGCACTGGGTGCTCACCACGCCTCACGCCATCTGGCAGATCGAGGCCGACGGCACGACGCGCAAGCTCATCGGTTCGGATTGACCACGAGCAGCGGATGGTCGCCGTCGGCGACGCGCGGAGACTCCGGCGGATCCGCCGGATCCGGCGTGGGTTCGGGCGCCTTCGCGACCTCCTTGGGCTCTGTCCCTGCGACGAAGACCTCGCTGATCGCGTCGGTCTGATCGGGGCGCGCGAGCAGCCCAGAGACGGGGTCGATGTCGACCCGCACGATCCCGGCCGCGATCGGGAAATCGGTCGCGACTCGGCCCGCGGTCGCGACCTTCATGAAGTCGATGAACGCCGGGAGGCTCGTCTTCGCGCCCGCCTCGTGCGCCCCGAGCGGGATGGCGTCGTCGTAGCCCGTCCACACGACGCACGTCAGGTCGGGCGTGAAGCCTGCGAACCACGCGTCCTTGGCGTCGTTCGACGTGCCCGTCTTGCCCGCGAGCGGCCGGTTCAGGACCTTCGCCGCGGTGCCCGTCCCGCTCGAGATCACGCTCTTCAAGAGGTCGATCGTCATGAACGCTTCGACGTCGGACATGACGCGCGCGGGGGGCGTGATCGCGGGGAGCGGGACCTCGCGCCCGTCGGGCCCGACGATCTTCGAGATGAGGCGCGCCTCCTGGTAGAGGCCGCCCGCAGCGAACGTCGTGTAGCCGTTGGCGAGCTCGAGCGGCGTGACCTCGTACGCGCCGAGCGCGATGGAGGGGGTCGCGCCCAGCGGCGACTCGATGCCCGCAGCCTTCGCCCACGAAGCGACGTTCGCGGGACCGACCTTCTCGGCGGTCCACTGCGCCGACACGTTCACGCTCTGCGCGAGCGCGACGCGCAGCCGGAGCGGCGCGCCGTTCTCGCTCGCGTCGTAGTTCTTCGGCCCCTTGCCGCCGAGCGCGCCCGGCATCGTGGGCAGGAGCGTCGCCGGCGTCACCGCGCCAGCGTGGATGGCGTAGCTGTACGTGAACGTCTTGAACGTCGAGCCAGGCTGGCGATGCGCGTGCGTCGCGCGGTCGAGTCCCGAGCGGTTCGCGTCGTAGCTCCCCACGAGCGCGAGGATCTCGCGCGTCGCGACGTCGATCGCGACGAGCGCGCCTTCGGGGCCGATCTGCGGGCGGAGAAGCATGTGGCGGTGCGCGCCGTCCGGATCCGGCTCACCGAGCGCCGCGATGGTGACCCGGATCGGCATCCCCACCTCGATGAACTTCGAGGCTGGGAGCTTCGCGGCGTTGTAGCGATCGAGCAGATCCATCCGAAGGGTGCCGACCCCCGTCCCGACGCGGACCTCGACCACATCACGCGTGTCGTCAGCGCCCTTCACCTCGCCCACGACGACGTGCGTCTCCCCGGTCGGATCACCCTCGAAGAACTTGGGCGCGGGCGGCGGCGGCGGCGGTTTCATCCCCTTCTTCACGACGGGAGGGGCGGGCTTCTTGAAGGGCGCAACGAGCTGCCACCGAGCGTCGTACGCCTTGAGGTTGTCGCGCACGGCCTTGCGCGCCGTCTCCTCGAGCTTCGGGTCGATCGTCGTGGTGACGGTGTACCCGCCCTCGTTCGCTGCGGCCTCACCGACGATCGCTCGGAGCTCCTTCCGCGCCTCGACCACCGCCTCGGGCGCGAGCTCGCTCATCGCCTCGGGTTCGGGCGCGACGACGATCTTCTCGTTCTTCGCTTCCTCGACCGCCTCGGGCTTGGCGAAGCCCTTGTCGAGCATCTGCCCGAGGACGTACTTCTGCCGACCGAGCGCCTTGTCGAGGTGCGCGCGGGGCTCGTAGATCGAGGGGCCCTTCGGGATGCCGGCGAGGATCGCGGCCTCGGCGAGCGTGAGATCGCGAACGCTCTTGCCGAAGTAGTACTTGCTCGCCTCCTCCACGCCGTACCGGCCGTGACCGAAGTAGATGTAGTTGAGGTAGAGCTCGAGGATCTCGTCCTTCGTGAGCTCCTGCTCGATCTTGCGCGCGAGGATGATCTCCTCGACCTTCCGTCGGAACGTGCGCTCGCTCGTGAGCAGCACGTTCTTCACGACCTGCTGGGTGATCGTGCTCGCGCCCTGCTTCCGGTTGGACCGGAGGTTCACCCAGAGCGCGCGGAGCATGCCCGGATAGTCGAGCCCTTGGTGCTCGTAGAACGAGGCGTCCTCCGCGGCGAGGAACGCGAGCTGCACGTGCGGCGGAATGTCCGAGATGTGCACGACCGTGCGCCGCTCGGTGAAGTCCTCCGCGAGCAGCGTGCCGTCGCGCGCGAGGATCCGGGTGACCTGCTTCGGCGTGTAGCGCTTCAGCTCGTCCGTCGGCGGCAGCCCCGCCTCGTAGTGACGGATGAGGAGGGCGATGGCGATCATCGACAGGCCCATCAGGGCCAGGGACACGAGTGCGAGCCTTCGGAGCCACTTCAGGATGGCCCGCATGCGCGAAGGCTTCGGCGCGACTGCCATACGACTCGACGCGGAGTCTTGCAGCTTCTCGGCCTCGTTGGCCATCTTGTTACTCCTGAAAACGCCCGCGGGGCGCGCGTCACTTCCCGCGGATGACCCCGAAGTACACGCCCGCGGCGATCCCCGCGAGGACGAGCACCGCGAGCACGACGATGAGCGCGACGTTCGGGCCCTTCTTGCGCGTCGTCGTCGGCCGGGCATCCCCTCCGAAGGGGGGCGCGATCCCTGCGGGCCCGGACGACGGCGGGCCCCCGCGCGGCCGGTACTCCGCCACGACGGGGAGCTCGGACGCGTCCATCTTCACGGTCTTCGCCACCTCGCGCTTGGGCGGGGGATCGTTCTGCGTCGCCTCGAGCGCGTGGCCCGACGCCACGGGTCGAGCGGCGGGCATCGCTCCGGGTGTGCTGGGCGCCGCGACGGGCACGTGCGGCTTCGCTCCGGGCATGATGGCCGAGAACGTCCGCCCCATCGCGTAGGGCTTCAGCGCCTCGGCGAAGTCCGCGGCCGTGGCGTACCGGTCCTCGGGCTTCTTCTGGAGCGCCTTCGCGATCACGTCCCCGAGCCCGGCGGGGAACTTCTTTCCGGGCACGCGCTCGTCGAGCGGGATGGGGGGCTTCGTGACGTGGAGCTGGATGTACTCCATCGGCGTCTTCGCGTCGAACGGCAGCTTCCCCGTGAGCACCTCGTAGAGGATCGTGGCGAGCGAGTAGATGTCGCTGCGCGCGTCGAGCACCTTGCCCTGCGCCTGCTCGGGGGACATGAACTCGGGCGTTCCGAACACCATGCCTTCGCGCGTGAGCATGATCGAGCCGGGTCGCAGCTCGCGCTCAGTGACCTTGGCGAGCCCGAAGTCGAGGACCTTGGGGTAGTCCTTCAGCCCCCCGTTCGTCGACAGGAAGATGTTCTCGGGCTTGAGGTCGCGGTGGATGATCCCCTGCGTGTGGGCTTCGTGGAGAGCGCCGCAGCACTGGATGAGGATCGGGACGGCGCGATCGACGGGGAGCGGCCCCTCTTTGCGCACGGTCTGGTTGAGGTTCCGGCCCTCGAGGTACTCCATCACGATGTAGAGCGAGCCGTCCTCGGGGATCTCTCCGCAGGCGTGCACGCGCACCGTGTTCGGGTGCTGGAGGTGGCTGAGCGCGCTCGCCTCGCGGCGGAACCGCGACGCGAGGTCTTTTCGGTTGGTGAGCTTGGGGTGGAGGATCTTCACCGCCACCGCGCGGCTCATCGAGGGTTGGGACGCGCGATACACCGCGCCCATGCCGCCCGAGCCGATCTTCGCCTCGATCAGGAACTGCCGATTCAGGATCTCGCGGCCGATGTAGGGGTCGGGCTGCTTGGTCGGAGGCGTCATAGGGGGCGGAGACGCGAGCGAGAGGTCGCCGCCGACTCGCGCGAGCGGAGGCGCTCTGCTTCGGGAATTCGGCGGAGAACCGCGCGAACAGGAGCTTCGCGCTCGTCGAGTTCGGGCGGCTTGAGTCTACGGGTCCACGGGGCGAAGCCCCGTGTGGAGGCTACCGCCAAGCGGTCGCAAGGTGGGTAAAAAACCCGCGGCGTGGTACGAACCGCTCATGCGCGGAGCGGCCCATGGCCTCGCGAGCCCGCTCCTCCTAGGGGCAGGGTTCCGGCACGCGTTCTTCACTCGGAACGGGGGCGTGAGCGTGGCGCCTTTCGCCTCGCTCAACTTCGCGTCGGGGACGGGGGATCCCCCCGAGAACGTGCGGGAGAACCTCGCGCGCGCAGCTCGGGCGCTCGAGGTCCCGCCCGAGCGGGTCTACTTCTTGAGCCAGGTGCACGGCACCGACGCGCGTCGCGTCGACGGTGGAATGGACCGCGCCGCGTTCGCGCGCCTGGAGGGGGATGCGACGTTCGCGCTCGAAGCGGACCTCGCGTGCGGCGTGAGGAGCGCGGACTGCGGCACCGTCCTCGTCGGCGAGCGCGGCTCCGGCGCAGCGCTCGCGATCCACGCCGGCTGGCAGGGCACCGAGCGCGGCGTCATCGCGAGCGCCATCTCCGAGCTCGTCCGCGCGCTCGAGCGCCGGAGCGGTGCGCGCGGCCTCGAGCTCGTCGCCGCGATCGGGCCTCACATCGAGGCGTGCTGCTTCGAGGTCGACGTCGACGTCGCCTCCAGGCTCTCTCTATGCTCCCCGATCGGGGACAGCGCGATCACGCGAGCCGTGGGCGTGAAGCGCTTCGTGGATCTCCGCGCCATCCTCACCGCTCAGCTGGTCGCGGCGGGCGTTCCGTCCGATCGAATCGATCACGTGCGCGGGTGCACGAAGTGCGACCCCGACCGGTTCTTCTCGTACCGCCGGGATGGTAAGGTCAGCGGACGACTGCTGAGCGCCATCGTCTCTCGAGGTGTGCATGACCTTCCCTAAGACCCCGATCGTCTTGGCCGCGGTGGACCTCTTCAAAGGGAGCAGCCTCGTCCTCTCGCGCGCGCTGCAGCTCGCCGCGGGGGACAGCGAGGATCGCGGCACGGTGCACGTCGTGCACGTCACCGAGCCGAACATCGGCAACGTGAAGCCCACCGAGGTCGACGCCCCGGATCTCACGGGATACGACCCCAGCGCCGTCCAAAAGCTCTGCGACAAGCACCTGAAGGACTTCGCCGTGCATCACGCGGGGCCCACCGCACCGAAGATCGTCGTCCACACCGTCACGGGCGATCCCGCGGACCAAATCGTCGCGGAGGCCGCGCGCGTGGACGCAGACGTCATCGTCCTCGCGACTCACGGACGCACGGGCCTGAAGCGACTGCTCCTCGGTTCTGTCGCGGAGAAGGTCGTGCGCCTCGCGGGCTGCCCGGTGTTCGTGCTCCGCGAGAAGCATCACCACCCGCCCGCCTGACCCGCTCGATCGAGCGGACGCTCGGCGGCACGCGCGACGCCCGAACAGCACGACGCCACGGGCGGCGTCGATCGCTCCTCCCCGTGGCGTCGTTCTTGTGCGGCTCTTGGTCCGAAGCGGACCGCGCGCACTTACTGGGTCTTGATCTCGACCGTCGCGTTGCCGCCCGCGGGCTCGGCCGTCGCCGGCTGCGCGTCCGCGGGGGGCGCCGAGCCGTTGCACTGGAACGTCACGCGCCACTCCGTCTTCGTCGTGGTGTCGGTCGTGGAGCTACCGTACGCGACGCCGAACGACTCCGACGCCGAGGCGTTCGTGTGGCTCACCTCGCCGATCGGCACCTCGCCCTCCTTCACGATCTTCGCGCCGCCGCCGCACGACATCTGGACCTCCTTCTGGAGCTCCGGCGGGATGGAGTGATCCGGCGTCAGCAGGCGATACGTCGAGCCGGACTCGTTGCGCTCGACCAATTGATATTGGATGCACCCAGCGAACACCGTGGCGGCGAACAGAGTTCCAAGGACCGTGGCGATCTTTTTCATGCGCTTCTCCTCAAGCGTGCAGACGCATGTCTTCTATCGCGTCGGCGACGATTGCAGCGAACGTTATCGTGCGCGCTGCAAGTCGAGAAGATGCTTCTTGAGGCCGCT
This sequence comes from Polyangiaceae bacterium, assembly GCA_046351395.1. Classification (GTDB taxonomy): domain Bacteria; phylum Myxococcota_A; class Polyangia; order Polyangiales; family Polyangiaceae; genus CAYYKK01. The sequence continues at coordinate 298,348 of JAXLYP010000006.1, read as the reverse complement.
CCGAGGGCCACTCCTCCAACCGTTTTAGCGTCGCCTTCGCCGGGGAGCGACTCTCCGCCAGGCGGCCGTGGAGTCCTCGTCGGAGAGGCGTTCGGCGCTGGTTGTCGGACGAGCGCGCGGTCCGATGACGGGCTCGCGGGATCAGCCAGCTTCTTCGATGATCTGTTGACCGGTCTTGCCGTAGCGTCGCTGTCGACGACGGAACGCGGCGAGCGCCTCGTCGAGCGTCTCCTCGGTGAAGTCGGGCCACAGCGTCTCCGTGAAGAACAGCTCGGCGTATGCGCACTCGTAGAGCAGGAAGTCGCTGAGGCGACGCTCGCCGCCAGTGCGGATCATCAGATCGGGATCGGGGAGCTCGCCCGTCGACAGATAGGCGCGGATCGATCGCTCGTTCACTTCCTCTGGGATGACGAGACCCGCGCGAGCGCGGATCGCGATCTGTCGGATCGCGCTCACCATGTCTTGCCGCCCACCGTACGAGAGCGCGAGCGCGAGCGTCATCGACTGACCGTCCCGCGTCGCCTCGAGGAGATCCTCCGTCGCGCGGCGCGTGGGACGCGGCAGCTCGTCGAGATCGCCGATGACGATCACGCGCACGCCCCGACGCTTCAGCTCCTCGAGCTCCTTCGTCGCGAAGTCGGCGCAGAGCCGCATCAGCGTCTCGACCTCGAGCTTGGGGCGCGACCAGTTCGCCGCCGAGAAGGCGTACAGCGTGAGGTTCGAGACTCCGCGCGCGTGGCACCCATAGACCGCCGTCCGCACGGCCTTCGCGCCGTGCTCGTGACCAGCGGTGCGCGGCAGCCCGCGCGACGTCGCCCAGCGACCGTTGCCATCGAGGATCATGGCGATGTGCTTCGGCACGGAGGGCTTCTCGGGAGAGTCGTTCTTCATGATCTGTTGCGGAGCCTAGTCAAAACGCCGAGAAAAGGCATGGTTGCACTGTGAAGGTTCCATGGAGAAAACGCCCTCGGACCTGAACGAAGTTCAGTCCGTGCGAGTTCGTCGCGCGCATCCGGAGATACGGCGCCGCCCCGCCTCGGGTTTCCCCAGCGGCGACGCCGTGCTCACGCGACCCTCGCGGTTCCACGCAGCCGGACGCCCAGCGAATTCCCGAGCGCGCCGAAGGCGCTCGACTGAGCCGCGGTCCTCCGCGGAATTCCTCGTCGCGTGGCAACGAGGACAGTCGGAGGTTCTTGGTCGGAGGTTTTGTCCACGACGCCCTGATGAGCAGGCGTGATCGCTCCGCGCCGCGGCTCAGCTCGTTCGTGCGATCAGTTCTTCCAACGATCGTAGAGCTCGACGTAGAGCAGCTGGCTCATCTCGAAGAGGTGCGCGTTGTGGTGCTCGGGCGTCGTCCCCTGGTAGCCGATGACGTGGAACAGGCCCTTCCGCGCCTCCGTGAGCGGGACCATGCGCTGCGCCTTCTTCTTGTCGACGATGGTCTCCATCGCGTCGAGCTCGACGTAGGGCGGCGCGTCCGCCACGGGGTCGAGCGGCGCGCGCGTCGCGCCGACCTGCTCGAGCAGGTAGTTCGCGGTGCGCGTCGTGGACGCGTAGCTCATGGGGTCGATCTCGGAGTGGGTGAAGCCGAAGTAGATCTTCCCGGCCACCGCGTCCTCCGCCGCACGGAGGAACGGACCGAGCTGCGAGGTCTGGATCAAGCCGCTCGCGTGCGCCGCGACGAGCTCGGGGGTGAGCTGCGCGGAGTTCGTGATGATCCCACCGAGCTGCGCGCTCGACCCGCCCTCCCAGCTGCAGTGGACGCCGTCGAACGTGAGGATCGCGTCGAGCGGGTCCGTCTTCTCGCGCATCGCGAGGATGGAGGAGATCGCGCCGTACCCGGCGCTCCAGCTCGTGAGCGCGACGCGGCGAAGGTGGGGGTGCTCCACGCCGCGCCGCCGCACTCCCTCGTCGATCGCCGCGAGGAGCTTCTCGTACTGCTTCGGCTTCTTGAAGAACTGCTCGTACGTGCCCGACCCGAGGCCGATGTTGAGCGTCACGAGCACGGCGTTGAGGTGCGCGCGCTCCACGCTCTCCTTCACGACGTCCGGGTTGCCGTGGAAATGGATGATGAGATCGTACGACCCATCCGTCGTCTCGAAGGTCGACGGGAACCACTCCATGCCGGGGCCCGGGACGGGCTCGAACCAGCCGTGGTTGACCTTGATCGGGAGCGCTGGCGCCTCGACCTCCGCCTGCGCTCTCGGGGCAGCGACGGCCGTCTTCTCCGGGCTCACGACCTCCTCGATCTGGCCCTTCGCGTTCTTCAGGAAGCTGCCGAACGCACCCATCGCTCGGCCCGCGAGCGACTTGAGCGCCTTGATGTCGCCGACGGACGCGACGACGAACACGACGGACGCGATCGCGATCAGCGCGAGCGACACCTTCACGCGCCGACGCCGCACGCCCGGGACACGCCGCCACCCCGACGCGGGTGAGGAGCGAGGTCCGCGCTCGATGGCGCTGAGCGAGTCCGGCGCGATGTCCGAGACCACGGGACGCGGCGTAGGCGTCGGATCCGGGATCGCGACTACGCGAGTGTTCCGAGGAAGATTTCGAGCGGTTGCGCGCATGCGGTGAGGAGGGGCCGAGTCGATCGCAGCGAACCGTCGCATCGACGGTGCAACATCATAGACCCAACTGCTGGGCCAAGTTTCGGTTTTTTCCCTTCGCGCGTGCGCTTGCTCGATTCATCTCCCGCGGGGAGACGCTCCGATCGCTCGCAGGTCCATCGACTCTTCGAGGGTCGGAAGGAGGATGAGCTCGCACCTTCGGTTCGCCTGCTGCCCCTCCTCGGTCTCGTTGGACGCGCGCGGATCGGTGTCCGCGAAGCCGGTCGCCTCGAAGTGTTTCGGAGCCAATTTGCCGCCCTTTTCGTCGATCATGAAGAGGACGATCTGGCGCGCGCGCATCACCGAGAGGGCCCAGTTGTCCGCGAACGCGCTCCCCTTCAGCGGCTTGCCGTCGGTGTGTGCCGCGACCTGATAGTCGCGATTCGCGAGCGCGTTGTCCGCGCCGATCGCGGCGGCGACCTTGGCGAGGAGCTCCTTGCCTTCCTTCTTGAACGTGTCCTTGCCCGCGTCGAAGAGGAGGTCGGAGGGGATCGTCACGACCAGGCGGTTCTTCCGCACGCCGACCTCTACGCCGAACTTCGCGAGGTCCGCGAACTTCACCTTCAAGAGCTCGTAGCGGGCAGCGATCGCCTCGAGCTGCTTCATCTTGAGGCGAAACTCCTGCACCGCGATCTCGCGCTCGCGCAGCGTGTCCGCGGCCGTCCCCATCGACTCCTTGGTGTCGATGTCGATGCCGAGGGCCTTCACCTTGTCCTGCAGCTCTTTGAGCTTGTCGCGCGCGATGGCGAGGTCGGCGTTCAACGCGTCGAGCTTCTCCTCGCTCGTGCGCTCCTTCGCGACGACGCGATCGTACTTGTCCATCTGAGCTTGCCACTGCTCGTGGGTGTACCCGCACGCAGACGCGGCGAGAGCGAGCGGGAGGGCGCACAAGAGCCGGGATCGCGACATCGGCTGCACCCTATACAGGCTGAGGCCGAGGTGTCGAGGCCGGATCGGGGCGACGACCGGACTACGCCTCTCGCGTCGACCGGCGATCCATTGGCCGCGGCTGAAGCACGAGGCGACGATCGAAAGCGGCGAGAAGCACCCCGAGCGCCTCTGCCTCCACTCCCGATAGGTCGCGCGCGCTTCGAGGCTCAGCCCAAGCCGCGGATCGCCTCGAGCGCAGTGGTCGACTTCGGCGCGCCGCCTCCGACGCTCGTCGCCGCCGGATCGTACGCCTGGAGCACGGTGAGCAGCACGTCGCTGATGTTGCCGGCTGCGGCGCCCGGAGCTCCGCCGACCGCTTGGTAGTGGATGCCCGGGCTCAGGATCTTTCCGCGCGCGTTCCCCGCGAGCAGGACGGGTTGCCGTGCGATCGAGTGCGTCAGGCCCTCGGAGCAGTCGCTCGAGATGTACACGAGACCCGTGTCGAGCAGCGACTTGCCCATCGGGTCGACGACCTTCTCCATCTCGCCGAGCGTGTAGGCGAGCTTGCTCATGATGTAGATGACGCCGTTGTGCACCCGGTCGTTCTGCACCTGCGGGTTGTGGGTGTTGTTGTGGTGCCCGCTGTAGAGTCCGATCTCGGCGAAGTTCGTCTCCGCCGCGCCGCCGAGGAACATCAGGCTCGCGACGCGCGTGATGTCGCACTTGAACGCGTAGATCAGGAGCTCCGTCATCGCCTTGTTGACGGAGTCGATCGGCTCCGTCGCCCCCTCCGTCATGTCCTTCGGGTCGTTGATGTCGGAGTTGTCCTCCGTGGGTTTTCCGGGGAGGGCGCACGCGGGGGGAAGCGTCGCGATCTTCCCTTCGAGCTCGGCGATCGACGCCAGGTGCGAGTCGAGGCGCTGGTTGTCGATCGAGCCGAGCCGACCCTTCAGCTTCTTCACGTCGTTCGCGACTGCGTCGAGCACGCTCTTTCGAAGCGCTCGATCATCCGGCTTTGGCTGGAACTCACCGAACAGCGTCTGCCAGACGGACTGCGGGTTGAACTCGGGGAATAGGGGCTCGACGTTGCTCCGGTGGGAGAGCGCGAACATCGTCGTGCCGGAGTCCATCACGCTCACGCGCTTCGACACGCCGACCTGGACGCTCTTCACGGGCGTCTTTGTCCCGATTTTGTCCGCGATGACTTGATCGATCGTGGGACCGCCCGCGCGCGAGTAGAGCCCGCCGTCCCAATCGACGAAGTCGTACCCGTTGAACGCGGTCATGCCCTCGTGATGCGTGATCTGCTGCGAGCAGCGGTTCTGAAGCCCCGTGAGCACGTTGATGTGCTTCTTCACCGGCGCGAGCGGGGCGAGCTCAAGGCTCGGCTCCCAGTCCGGACCGGTCTTCGCGGGCTCGAACTTGTCGAGGCGCACCCCGTTGCCGAAGAACCAGGTCATGAACTGCATCGGCAGCGGTTCGCCGTCGGCGAGCGCGGTGCCGTTCGAGTTCAGCATGATGTCGAGGAGCGGCAGGCCGACGGCGACGAGGCCCCCGGCGGTAATCCCTCGGAGGACGGTCCGGCGATCGAGCTTGAGTTTGGAGCGGCTCATTTTCGATTCCTCACTTCGGCTCGTCGACGAGCTTGAACGCCGGGCTGACGCACATCTCCGCCATCAGCGCTTGGATGCTGAACTTGGACTTCTTGAACTCGTCGTTGAGCTTGTCGATCGCGTCGTTCTCGCCCTTGATCTCCAGGTGGCCCATCGATTCGCGGATGAAGTTCTTCACGATGCAGACCATGGCTTCGTCGTTCGTGGAGAGCGCCTTGCCGATGTCGACCGCGCTCGCGAACTTGCCGAGCTCCGCCACCTCCCCCGTGGTGTCGAGCGGCAGCCCGCGATCGTCCGTGCGGAACGCTCCCATCGCGTCGTAGTTCTCGAGCGCGAAGCCGAGCGGATCCATCCGATCGTGGCACGTCGCGCAGGCGCCCTCCTTGTGCTTCACGAGGCGCTGCTTCATCGTCTGCGGCTGCCCCGGCTCCTCGAGCGGGATGTTCGTGTTCTGCCCCGGCGGCGGCGGTGGGATGTCGTTGCAGAGGAGGCGCTCTTGGATGAACCGGCCGCGCCGCGTGGGCGAGGTCGTGTCCGGGTGGGCGAAGCGGGCGAGGAACCCAGCGGTCCCGATGATCCCAGCGCGCTTTTGAGCCGCCGGGATCGTCATCTTTTGGAAGCCCGTGGCCGGCGCGGTGACGCCGTAGAGCGGCGCGAGGTTCGCATCGACGAAGTAGTCGCTCGAGGTGAAGAGCTCGTGGGCGTCCGCGTTCCGCGTCCACACGATGTCTCGGATGAACTGGTACATGCCCTGCTGCATGCTCGTCGCGAGCTTGGGCGTGAAATTCGGGAAGAGCCCGGGGTCCTTCGAGACGTTGGAGAGATCGGAGATGAAGTAGACCTCGCCGACGAAGCGATCCCACGCGGCCTGTGCCTCGGGCTTCTTCAGCAGGCGCTGCGCCTCGGCGCGGATCTGATCGTCCGTCGCGAGCTTCCCCTGCTCCGCCGCGTCGATGCCTGCGGCGTCCGGTCCCCGATCGAGGATGAAGAAGCTCATGCGGGTCGCGAGTTCGAAGGCGTTGAGCTTCCTGAACCCAAACTCCGCCTCCGGCTCGCCGACCTCCGTGATGTAGAGGAAGTGGGGCGACTGGAGGATCGTCATCAGCTCGTACTTGATGCCGTCCTTGATGCTCCCCTGCCAGGCCTTCCCCTGCTGGGCGATCGACACGAGGACCGCGGTCTCCTCGTCCGTCACCGGGCGGCGCCACGCGACGCGGCCAAACTTCTTCGCGATGTCGGTGAAGCAGCCCTCGGTCGGGGTGCTGGCGCACGGCGCGATCTTGGCGACCGTCGCGAGGTTGTTGGAGATCGCGTCGTCCACCGCGAGCGTGAACGAAGACTCGAAAGCGGAGATCGCGGTGGGGGTGAACGCGTTCTCGGCGGCCTCGATCGACTGGAAGCCATGGAGCTGCTGGTCCTGGGGCACGGAGAGGAGCGCCGCCGCGCTAGGCCCGAGCAGGTCCGCGATCGTGTTTCGAAGCTGCGTCCCGGTGAGCCGGCGGAGCCCCCCGGCCGCAGGCTGGATCTCGAACTTGTCGACGGGATCCGGGGGGAAGAGGTCCTCGGGGTCGTCGCACCCACTCAGGGAGATTCCAGCGGCACATGCCGCACCTGCGAGGAGCGCAGTCAGGCTAACTGTTCTTCGAAGCACGGCTTCTCCCGTTCGCGGCGAGGGGGGATCCCGATGATAGCGGGGCGGGGGGGTCGCACAACGACTCCCAGCTCAACGGACCTCAAAGGAGCCTCCGTGTCCGCCCCGGACCTACACGCGCTTACTCGCGCGTGCCCGATCGAACCCGCTATGGTGCGGCCGTGCGGCCGAGGTTCACGCTCGTGATCGGTGGGTTGCTGCTCGCCGGCTGCGCGAAGAAGAAGGAGCCCTGCACGCCCGCGGATCTCTCGGGGTGCATCGTCGACTCCGTCTCGATCGAGGGGAACACGGAGATCGACGACGACGCGATCAAGGAGAAGATCGCGACGGCCGAGACCGGCGGGGTCCTCGAGAACGTCCCCGTGCTGGGCGCGATCGACGTCGCTTCGCGCTCCGACGAGCGGTTCGACCGGTTCGTGCTCGAGCGCGACCTCGCCCGGGTCGAGCGCTTCTACCGCGCCGAGGGGTTCTATCAGGCGCGCGTGACGAGCGGGCACGCGCGGCGCGAGCCCCTCCGCGGGGACGAGGAGCGCGCGCGCGATCCGCGCTCGTCGACGCCCGAGGGCCAGGCCGAGGACGCGAAGCGCGCGCGCGTGCTCGTCGAGATCCGCGTGGACGAAGGGCCGCGCACGCGCGTCTCGAGCGTCACCGTCGGGTTCGACCAGAAGGATCCCGAGTTCGACGCCGACTTCGAGCGGAAGCTGACGACGGAGCGGCGCGGACTCAAGGAGGGCGACTGGTTCACGGAGACCGCGTACGAAGAGAACCGCGCGAGGCTCCAGCGGCTCCTCACGGAGGCGGGCTACGCGAACGCGCGCGTCGTGAAGAAGGCGTTCGTCGACGTGCAGGGCAGCCGCGCGAGCGTCGTCTACGGCATCACCACCGGCATGAAGTGCAAGTTCGGTCCGATCCGGATCGTGGGCGCGAGCACGGAGGTCCTCGACTGGATCCTCCGCCGCGGGCTCGGGTTCTCGAAGGGCGACCCGTTCTCCTCCGCGACGCTCGAGGCGACCGAACGGTGGCTCACGGAGTTCGGCGTGTTCGGCGCGATCACCATCGAGCCCGATCCCACGCCCACCGAGGCGATCGGCCCGACGGACGTGCCCATCCTGATCCGCCTCGAGCGCGCGAACCTGGGCGCGCTGAAGCTAGGCGTCGGCGCGGAGATCGGGGACAGCGTCGCGGCGCGCGGCGTGATTGGCTGGCAGGACAAGAACCTCTTCGGGATCCTGGACCATTGGAACCTCGAGGTTCGCCCGCGCGTCGTGTTCTACCCGATCCGGTTCTCGACGCTCTTCGACGCGCCGCCCTCCGCCGTGCTCCCCGAGCTCACCGTGCGCGCGCAGTACTCATTCCCCGTCCCGTTCGAACCGCGCACGACGATCTTCCTGCAGGGCGAGGGCGGCGTGAGCCGCCCCGAAAACGCGGCGACGCCGCAGATCCCGGATCCGGACGAGAACATCCTCGGCTACCAGCGCGTCTCCGGGAAGTTCGGGCTCCAGCGGCGCTTCCTCTCGTCGCGCTTCTTCGTGTTCCCGAGCTTCAACGTCCACTTCCTCAACCCCATCTCGTACAACCTGGACTCCGTCCCCGCGGGCTACCAGTCGCTCACCCTCCGCAACATCGAGCTCTCCCTCGACCTCGACCTCCGCCGAGGGAAGGGCGGGTGGAACTCCGCTGCGCCCCGGCTCGGAGCGTTCTTCACGACCGACCTCCAGATCGGCGGCTTCTTCCTGGGCGGGGACGGGAGCGACGTCCGCTTCCGACCCGAGGCGCGCTTCTACATCCCGCTGCTGCGCAACCTCGTCCTCGCGGGGCGGTTCGGGACGGGCCTTCTCTACGCGGACGACTACGCGACCTCCCTCGACGCGGACATTCCGTCGTCCACGATTCGAGAGGCCGACGGCGACGCCGACGCGCGCACGAAGCTCAACCGCGACCTCCAAATCGTAGCGCTGCGGGGGCTCTTCAGCGGAGGCCCCAATTCGAACCGCGGATACGGTTACAACGAGATTGCGCCTCACCGCGTGTTCGACGAGGAGGGCGCCCTCCTCCTCGCGCCGCAGCCCGTCGGGGGCCGCACGGAGTGGGACGCGTCCCTCGAGTTCCGGCTCTCGTTCAACGAGACCGTGGGGTCGGTGTTCTTCCTCGACGCGAGCGACGTGACGCGCGGCTTCGCCGAGTACCGCCTCACTCATCCGCACCTGTCGCTCGGCGCCGGTCTCCGCTACGAGACCCCGGTGGGCCCGCTCCGCGTCGACCTCGGCTACCGGATCCACGGCGCCCAGGTGATCGGCGAGGTCGACGTCGAGAGCTGCATCGCGAAGGGGGAGGACTGCCCGACCGCGATCATCGACGAGGGCGATCCCTCGAAGCTGCTCGGCGCGCCCCTCGCGTTCGCGATCGCGATCGGGAACGCGTTCTGATCAGTCCCGCGCGGCGCCCGACGGGGGCGCGTCACGGAACTCGACGGACGGCGCGTGGATCTCGATGGGACCGTTCGTCTGGATCTGGACCCCGCCGTCCTCCGCGTTGCCCGGGCTCCAGGTCTGCCCGATCACGGTCACTCCGGGGCTCGACGCGACGTTCGCCCCTGCCCCTTGGTCGTCCGCGGCGCCGTCGACGTATTGGATCGCAAGGCCGCGCCCTCGATCCGCGTCGTCCACGATCGCGTTGGCGCCGAGGCGGCACGCCGCGATTTGGTTGTTGCGCGCCGCGCGCCCGGGGTCCGTGGCCGAGGGCGACTCGACGATCCCCACCACGCGGTACGGGCGGTCGGGCGCGCCGTCGAGCAGGAGCTCGACCGAGCCCGGGTTCGCCTTGCAGAAGCGAGCGTGCGCCGCCTCCGCGCGTGTGTAGCGGCCGCAGCCCGCGACGGTGACGACGAGCGCGGCGGCGGCGAGGAGCGTCCTACCAGTGACCATGGGCGTAACGATCGTACAGACGCTCGCCGCCGAGTGCGCCGAGCACACCTCCGACGAACGCGGCGAGCGGGACGGTCACCACCGCGGCGGGCCCGCCGAGCGCCCCCACCGCCGCGCCCGCAGCCATTCCCCCGAGGATCCCGCCGCCCGTCGTCGCGCCCTCACGGCCGATCGCGTCGAGCCGATCGTCCGACTTGTAGACGGTCCAGATGGAGACGGCCGCCGACACGACGAGGAGCCCGCGGCCCACCTTGCCGATCCCCGCGGCGAGCGCGACGACCTCCTCGTTCGCGACGCCCGAGCGCTGCACGACCTTGAGGTAGACGGCCTCGCGCTCCGCGTTCGTGAGCGCTTGCGCCGACTTCTGGTAGAGCTCGGCGGCATACTTCTCGACGTAGTACGCGAGCGACCGCCCCTCGGCCTTCAGGTCCTTCGCGAACGCGAGGCCGATGTCGCTCGTCTTCGTCCGTGAGAACCGGAGCACCTCGTTCCTCAGCGCGTGCGCGCGCCGCGCCGCCTCGTACGCGTTGATCTCACCGCGCTCGAGGGCCCCCGTGACCTCCTTGGAGGCGGCCTCGATCAGCTGCTTGTAGTGGACACGGGTCTTCGCATCGTTGATGAACCGCAGGGAGAACTGCAGCGCCTCTGCCTGAAACTGGTCGACCGCGGACTGGACGCGGGGATCGATCTCCTGGGGATCGGGCATGGGAGTCCTCCAAGGGAACAGCTTATGCGAGGCGAAACCGTCGGGAACGGGTTTGGTGCGCTCGGGCGCGGAGGTTTGAGCTACGCTCACGGTCCCGGAGGTACGCCAGCCGATGAGCAGTGTGACCGCGCTGATGATGGACGTGGTGACCGAGAAGAGTAACCACCAGTTCCCGCCGATGGGCGTCAGCGTCTGCCTCACACCCGCGGCGCCTTCGCCGCTGCCGATCCCCTACCCCGTGTTCGGCATGTCGAACGAGGGCCTCGACGACGTGCCGATGCGCACGAAGGTGAACGGCGTCGCCGTGCTCACCGTCGGCGCGGTCGCGAAGCAGTGCCACGGCAACGAGGCGGGCACACTGAAGGAGATCGTGAGCCTCAACACCTGCGGCCCGATCTTCCCCGTGATGGGCGCGCCCACCGTGATCTGCGAGCTCGGGATGATGGCCATCACGCTCTCGCCCGGGTTCGAGAACCGCGCGATGGGTCCGGGGATGGGCGGGAGCGCGAGCGCCGCGAGCGGCACGGGGGATCCCGCGTCCGCGACCAACCAGGACGGCTCGAAGGACGGCGACGACAAGAAGGCGGACGAGGCGCAGAACAACGGCGGCAGCGACGACGACGGGACGAGCAGCGGCGCGTCCGCGACGCCCGCGACGCCGGTGAAGCAGCAGGACAAGTACTGCCCCCACGAGCACCCCGGCAAGGCGACGCCGGGCCACCTCGCGGACATCGAGAAGAACGATCTCCGGAACGACAAGGACGCGCTCATCAACGAGACCGATCCGATCGCGAAGCGCGAGGCGCGCAAGGCGATCTACGGCAAGCCCGGCGGCAAGTCTGCGGACGGCAAGAAGCAGGCGTTCTGGTCGGGCGGTGGCAAGGCCGCGGCCGTGTCCGCGGATCAGAAGTCGGCGGACGCCCCGAACGGCTACACGATCCAGGAGGACGGCGGCGGCGCCAAGATGCTCGAGCAGGGCAGCAAGGACCTCAAGAAGGAGAGCGCCCCGGGCAAGGACGACGGCTGGACGATGGGCCAGGGCAACACTGGCGTCGTCACGAACGAGAAGCTCTGGAAGACGATCTCGCGGCGCTCCGCGGAGAACGCCGAGGGCGAGGTCGACGCGTTCGTCGTCGGGCACGCGCGGCCGAACAACGTGTTCGCGTCGACCGAGCTCCCAACCCTTCTCCACAACGAGAAGCTCAACAAGATCAAATTCCGCAACCCCTCCCACAAGCCGCCGCCCGCGCCGGTCGTCGCCGAGTGGACGAAGGGCCCCGACGGTTGCTGGACCGGCGACGAGGTCCCCGCGGTCGACGGCGGGCGCGGCGTGAACCCGGGCTTCAAGCTCGACCGGGACAAGGGCTTCACCCGCTGATCGCGCATGGAACGGGTCGACGCGCTGACGCTCGCGAGCGGGGCGGAGGCTCGCCTCCTGCGCGACGGCGTGGCGTGGGCCTTCGAGTACGAGCTCGCCGGGAACCTCTACGCGGACCGCTACGACCCGCGTGACGACGCGGGGACGCTCGTCGTCGCCCCCACGAAATGGACGCGCCCCGACGGCGCGCCGACGACGCCGGAGGTGCACGCCGAGGTCCTCGAAGCGTTCTGGACGCTCGCAGCGAAGACCGGGACGATCGCGCGCATCCTCGAGTGGCGCCCGGATTTGCAGTGCAACGTCGCGCGCCGCTGGAAGCTCCCCGCCGGTGCGTTCCTGGTGCGGGTCGCCGCGTACGTCGCTCCGCCCGTCGTCGAGTACCTGGAGCTCGATCGCACGGCCTTCATCCCGTTCGTGCGCGAGGGAGAGAGCACCGCGCGCATCGACCCGGACCGCGCGCGATGGATCGTCCCCTCGGCCGCGATGGACCCCGGGGATGCAGCACGGATCGCGGGGCGCATCAGGAACGCCTCCCCAAGTGATATGGTCCTCTCCGAGGCGGGCTGGAAGATCGTCTGATCGGTCCCGGACCCCGTAGAAACCGATGCCCGTCGCCGTCAACGATCAGCGCCTCGCCGCGTCCCTCGGGTCCGACACCAAGCGCCTCTCGATTCGCCAGAAGCTCGCCGAGGACTTCTTCATCACGCACATCTTCCAGCCGGAGAAGAACTGGCAGCTCGTGAGGCGCGCGCTCCAGACGATCGACTACGCGCAGCCCATCGTCGTCGGCCCGTTTCCTCCGGCGCCGAAGCGCGTCGCCGCGCTGCCGAAGAGCTCCGCGCTCGGCGCGGGGTTCTTCGCGATCGACCCGCCGAAGAACTTCCCCATCCTCGAGTGGTGGCTCGTGGCCCCCGAGGCGCCCTACATGCGCTGGGCCGCGCGGTTCATCCTCGGGGACGGCCCCGCGGACGACAAGTCCGGTCGGCCCTCGGAGGGGCGCATCTTCATCCCGGCGGCGCGGACCAAGACCGCGGCGCGCCTCCTCGTGAGGGACCGCTCGTGAACCTGTACGACATGCTGTTCGCGGATCAGGATCTCGAGGACATCCTCGTCGACGCGGAGTTTCCTCCCGGCAGCCCGCTCGACGTGGCTCGCGCTCGGATGTGGGAGGGGAACTACACGGACGCGGCGCTCGCCGCTCAAGGCGCGCCCGAGCCGTGGTCGTGCTTCGTCCAGTCCGCGGCGCGCATGCGCGCGGGGCTCGGGGCGAAGCACCTCCTGCTCCCGCTCGCCGAGGACGCGTTCAAGGAGTCGCGCGCGCGCCTCTGGGCGTGGCACGCGCTCCGCAAGCTCGGTGAGAAGCCCTCCGCGGTGCACACGGGCGAGGTGCTCGGGTTCATCCTCGAAGTGCCGATCGACGGCTCGCTCGACGTGCTCGCCGCCTACGCCGACGGCAGCGCGCGCTTCATGGGCCACGCCGATCAGCTGATCGTCCGCGAGCCCAACGACCCCGAGCCGCCCATCGCGAAGGTGATCTCGGAGGCGTTCGCGCTCCTCAGCGTCCCCCCCAAGCCCCGCGACGCGGACGCCGACGGCCCGCCGGACGATCGCGTGCGGATGTTCGCGCTCTCCGCGCTCGGCACGCACATGGTCGAGGTGCCGTGGTCCGACGTGGAGGCCGGAGGGAAGTACGCCGCGCTCTTCGGCGCGGCCACGCAGCTCCTCAAGTTCCTCACCGAAGACTCCTGACGCCGATCGGCCGACGGGATGATCGATGGTGCCGCGCGCGGCTCATCGCCTCAGGTGCCGCGCACGAGCGCATCGCCACACGCGCAGCGCACGAGCTCATCGCCACACGTGCAGCGCACGAGCTCATCGCCGCACGCGCAGCGCACGAGACCCATCGCTCTCACGCGAGAGCGCGCGAAACGCGGCGCACGAGGCACGTCGCCCCGCGCGCAACGCTGAGGACACCGTCGTGCCGCCACGAGGTCCGCGCGGCCCCCGACCGCGCGACCCGTGAAAGAAGGAGTGGAGCTGAGGGGGATCGAACCCCTGACCTCATGCATGCCATGCATGCGCTCTCCCAGCTGAGCTACAGCCCCAAAAGCGAAGACGCGCGGCTCATACCGTTTCTCGGCGCCCGTGTCTCGTCCAAAAGAGCCGACGCGCGAAACCCGCGATCCTGACCGCGTTCTTCGGGGTCAGAGCTTCAACCACGCGGTCGCGGGTTCGAGGGCGCCGAAGTCGGTGTAGTCGATCTCTCCGCCCGCCTTCTTCGGGTCGTGCGGGCGCGTGGTGATCAGCGTCATGTGCATGCACCACGTCGCGCCCTTGCGACAGCCGCTCTCCGGCGCCTCGATGTCGAGGAACTCACCGTGGAACTTCGCGGCCGCCTTCTTCATCTCGGCCTTGTGCGGCGTGCTCGTGTGGATCGCCGGATCGGTCGCCGCGACGAACACGATCTCGTCCGCCCTCGCGCGTGCCTTCGGCGAGAGGAAGCGCTCGCCCCCGTCGAGGTTGAAGTAGACGACCCTCGGGCCCGCGGGGATCAGCTCGAGGAGGGCGTGCGCGACGAACGCGCCGCTCGAGTGCGCCGCGAGGATCACGGTGCTCGGGCGGTTCGCCGCGATCGCCTCCGCGAGGCGGGCGAGGTCGAGCTCCTTGTCCTTGTAGTACACGTCCTTCGGCCCCTGGATCGCGTAGAGCCAGCGGACGCGCTTCGACGCGAGCGCGGCGCGGTCGAGCGCGTCGATCCACGTCTCCGTCGGCGCGAGCGTGATCTTCCAGCCCGCGAGGCCGACGAACGCCACGTCGCCCGCCGACGGAGGCTTCACCTTCTGCGCGATGCCGCTCATCCCGCCCCCCTCCCACGCGGGCGGCGACGGCGGCGGAGCGAGCGGCGCGCTCCCCGGGGCGGACGCGATCGATGCGGCGGACGCCGAAGGAGGCGCCCCTTCCGTGGAGGGACCAGCCTTCGAACCGCACGCGAAGAGCCCCGCGAGCGCGAGGAAAGCGAGAGCCTTCCGCGCTCGACGGGTGCTCGTGTAAGGTGCGCCGCCATGCGCGGACGCAACCCTCTCGCCTTCCTCTCGGTGCTCGTCGTCGGTCATGCTCTCTCTTCCCTCGGATGCAGCGCGCGCACGGACGAGACGGGCCCCGTCCCCTCGAGCGATCTCATTCGCTCGAAGGGCACCGCGGCGCCCCCCCACGCCTCGGGGTCCACGAAGCCCGCCGCGCTGACGCCCCCGCCTCCGGCCACGAGCGCCGCGGCCCCACCCTCCGCGACGCAGTCGGCGGCTCCCGCGCCATCCGCGAGCGCGGTGGGCACGACGGACGCGGAGCCGTTCACGGAGCCCTCCGGGTCGCTCAGGAACCCACGCAAGACGCCGCAGCCCACGCTCAAGACGAGCGATCTCAAGATCGACGGCGGGCTCCCGCCAGAGGTCGTGCAGCGCATCGTGCGACAGCAGTATGGCAAATTCCGAGCGTGCTACGACGACGCGAAGAAAGCCGATCCGAAGCTCGGCGCGGGCACCATCGGCGTCGAGTTCACGATCGAGAAGTCCGGATCCGTGAGCGGCGCGAAGGAGGCGGGCTCCACGCTCAAGGACGCGAAGCTCGGCGCCTGCTTCGTGGACGTGTACAGCAAGCTGTCCTTCCCCGCGCCCGAGGGCAACAAGACCGCGAAGGTCACCGTGCCCGCGCTCATGACCCCGATGCACGCGACCGTGAACGGGAAGGACGCCGCAGACGTGACTGTGGACGACGTGAAGGCCGCGCTCAAGGACGCGGGCTACACGGACATCGTCGTCACGCCGCCGAAGGGCGCGGCGACGCCCGTCGTGATCACGGCGAAGAGCGGCGCAGCGAAGATCACGATCACGTTCGTCCCCGCGAAGCGCGGCGAGAAGGATCCCACGGTGTCGGACGAGGAGAAGGCGAAGCTCGCGGCGTCCGGGATCGTGTTCGACGACGGGATGTACCTCGCCGTCGTCGTCGAAGGTGGGGACGCGAAGGCGAACGGGGACGCGTACGACAAGATCGTGAAGGTCGAGGAGCTCAAGGCGAAGTAGCCGCGCGCTTCAGCCGGAACACGGCGATCTCCGGCGCGACACCGAACCGGATGGGCGGCCCCGTGGTCCCCATCCCGGGGTGCACGTACATCGCCGTGCCCGTTCGCCGATAGAGATCGGCGTGGTAGCGAAAGAACCCGCGCGCGAGGTTCATTCGCCGCGAGAAGAACGGCACTCCGATCTGCCCCCAGTGCGTGTGTCCGGCGAGGACGAGCGCGACGTCGTAGCGCGAGATGGCGTCGAAGTGCTTCGGATCGTGCGCGAGCGCGACGACCGGAGCGCGCGCTCCAGCGAGCGTGCGCGCGACGTCCGCGCGCCCGGAGTAGATGTCGTCGACGCCCGCGATCGTCATCGTCGCGCCTCCCCGCTCGACCGTGAACCGCTCGTTCATCAGCAACCGGACCCCACCGGCGACGAGCCCGGAGCGGAGGGGCTCCCCCTCGCAGGCGTTGTCGTGGTTCCCCAGCACCGCCGCCACGCCGTCGCGCGCGCGGAGACGTGAGAGCTCGTGCGCGGCGATCGCATGGAACCGATTGCCCATCGTGACGTAGTCCCCCGTGAGCGCGACGAGGTCCACGTCGAGCTCGTTCGCGGTGCGGACCCATCCCGCGATGACGGTCGAGGGGCAGAGGGAGCCGACGTGGAGATCCGACAGCTGCGCGATTCGATAGCCATCGAAGGGCGCGGGGAGATCCTCCACGGGCACGACGATCTCTCGCACGCGGACGAGGCGCGGCCGCACGAACACCGAGAAGCAGGCGACCGCAGTGCCGACGGCGTAGGCGGCGAGCAGCGCGGCGCTCGCCCTCACGTCGAGCGCGAGCGCGAGCGGGAGCGCGACGAACGACAGCGGCACCGAGGCGATCGCCGCGCCCCAGTGCATGAAGAACAGTCGCTCGAACAGCCCGCGGACTCGACCGATGGGGCGATCGTCCGTGATGAGCTCGAGCCTCCCCGCGAGGAGGATCGGGGCGACCGAGGCGAGCGCGACCGCGATGAGCACCGCGAGCCAAGCGCTCACTGGGAGGCTCGCTCCAACCCCGATCGCCGACGGCAGCGCCGCGACGAACGTGATGAGGTAGAGCGCGCGGAAGATCCGTCTCAACCCAGGGACGCTAGAGCACCGAACAGGTTGAAACCCGAACGAATGCGCTCGAGTTCGAGGGAGAGGCGCACGCCCGAGGAGCGAGCACCGCGAGACGACTCCTCGTCATCCGAGGAGCACAGCGACGAGGCCGTGTGGTTCTCTCCGAAATCGGGCGCATACGTCGGCGTTTCAACCTGTTCGGTGCTCTGGCGCCGGGGTCCAGCCCGCAAGCGCTCAGGGGCACATGCCGCCGGCGGTCTGAAATTCGTCGATGCAGGTCTGCGACCAGCCCAGGTCGCAGCAGTCCGGGTCGATGAAAGTGCAGATCGCGAAGATGGTCTGGAAGTCGGGCGACATGATGCACGACATGAGATCCACGCCGTTCACCATGCACGGATCGCAGCCCGTGGTTCCGCTCGCGGTGGACGAGCCCGTCGACATCCCGCACCCCGTGAAGCAGTCGTTCGGGCAGGTGTCGCAGGTCTCGCTGGCGTCGCACGTGCCGTCGCCGCAGACGACGTTGCAGGTGCAGTCCTGCGAACACGTCTGACAGCTCTCGCTCGCCGCGCACGTCCCGTCGCCGCAGACGGCCATCGACGCGCCCGTCGTGTTGCCGCTCGTCTGCATGGTCGCGCCCGTCGTCGACATCTTCGTTCCGGTCGAGCCGGAGGCCTTCGTGGACGAGGTGGCCATCATCGAGCCCGTGGTGTTCCCCGCGCCGCCCGCGCCCCCGAAGTCCGCCGCGCCCGTCGCACAGCCGCTCGACGCGTTCGCGACGAGGAGCACCCCAGACGTGATCACCACCGCGAGGCCCACGTAAGATCCGACAAGCTTCTTAGCCACGACAAATTCTTTCTGCGCGTCGCCGCCGCGTCACGCGCTCACCGCCCGCTCGACCCTGGAGAGTATATGACAAAGGGCAAAGGTGTCGGAACAAGCTTTCCGCATCCTCGCGTGCTAACCGGCCTGAAATGTCCTCCAAGGATCCTCGAACCACGCCGACCGGCGTAAAGGCTCCGCACGGCGCGACCGTGATGCGGATTTCATGGGCGGACGGTCACGAGTCGATCCTCCCGCACGACGTGCTGCGCGGGTACTGCCCATGCGCGCATTGTCAGGGTCACGAGGGCCCCATTCGCCGCGTCGAGGGAGGCAACACGGAGCTTCGGGACATCGAGCGCGTCGGCAACTACGGGCTCTCCTTCGTCTGGGGCGATCAGCACTCGACCGGCATCTACACGTTTCGCTATCTGCGCTCGCTCTGTCAGTGTCCGACGTGCGTGGCCGAGGCGGGGAAGCAGCCATGACCGACAAACCGAGCGCGAAGTCCGCCCCGATCCAAGGCGCGGGTGACCCCGCGCGCAAGGCTGCGCCGAGCCCGCACCAGATCATCGACGCGAAGTTCGTCGCGGGCGCTGGGATCGAAGGGGGCGCGCTGCCGCCCGCGACGTTCGTCGAGGTCGCGTTCGCCGGGCGATCGAACACGGGGAAGTCGAGCCTCATCAACACGCTCGTCGAGCGGCGCTCGCTCGTCCGGACGAGCTCGACGCCGGGCTGCACGCGGCAAGTGAACCTGTTCGAGGTCACGGCGCGGGACGGCCTCAAGCTCCACCTGGCGGACTTGCCGGGGTATGGGTTCGCCAAGCGATCGAAGCAGGAGCGCGCGGACTGGGCGCGGCTGATCGAGGGCTATTTGCGGGAGCGGGCCACGCTCCGCGCCGTCGTGATCCTCTTCGACGTGCGTCGAGGCATGGAGGGGGACGACGAGGAGCTCGTCACGTTCGCGCGCGCGCCGCGCCCCGGGCTCGGTGCGCTCGAGGTGGTCCTCGTCGCCACGAAGATCGACAAACTCTCGCGGTCCGAGCGGCGGGCACGCGTCGCCGAGCTCGACCGGAAGACGGGGGCGCGCGTCCTCGGCTTCTCCGCGGTGACGGGCGACGGAAGGGACGATCTGTGGCGCGCGATTCGACGCGCCGCGGGCGTCTCCGCGGCGCTCGGTGAGGCGCGCGCCTGACTACGCACTCGCCGAGCCGGTGCGTAGAAGTATTTGCGATGGAGTTGCAGTAACCAGCGCTCGCCTCGCTCGTAGCTCCGTGGAAGCCGTCGCCGGCGGGTCGGCGGGCGTATGGACGGGCGGCGCCGGGTGTACTAAACCGGCCAATCTGGCGGGGTCAGCGAGTTCATGTTCCACGCGGACGAGTCGAGATCCGAACGCGACGACGCGGACACCGCGTCGCTCGTGCGCCTTCAGCAGGGCGACGCGAGCGCGATCGCGGAGCTCTACGACCGGTACAAGCGCACCGCCCTCGGGCTCGCGCTCAAAATAGTTCGCGACGCGGAAGAAGCCGAAGACGTCGTGCATGACGCGTTCATGACCGTCGTGGAGCGCGCGCACCAATACCACCCCGACCGCGGCAGCGTCGCCGCCTGGCTCCTCACCACCGTCCGGAACCTCTCCCTCGACCGGACGCGGCGGCGGGTGCGTCGGGCACAAATCTCGGAGTTCGAACTGAAGCCGTCCGTCGAGACCCACACGCCACCGCCCGTGGATCCCGAGGTGCTGTTCACCTCGGAGCGGCAGCGCCGCGCCGTCCGCGAGGCGATGCGGGCGCTGCCCGAGGCGCAGCTCAACACGCTGATGATCGCGTTCTTCGAGGGGCTGTCCTATCCCGAGATGGCGGAGCGGGATGGCGTCCCGCTCGGGACGATCAAATCGCGGGCGGCCCGCGCGATCCACGCGCTTCGAAGCTCCCTATCGGACAGCGGCTGGGGTATGAGCGACGAGCTCCGCGATTCCCCTCCCGTCGATCCGAAGTGAACGTCGCCCTCTCGTTTTTGCCGCTGTGGCTCGTCCCGTCGATGACGGCCCTGGCCGCGCTCGTGTGTGGCGTCGTCGCGATGTTCGGCGAGCGCCATGAAGCGGCCTACCCGCGCGCGACGCGGGGCGCGACGCTGTCCCGAGTCGCGCTCGCGCTCTTCTCCGCGGCGGCGCTCGTGCTGCTCGCCATAGCGGCGTCCGCGCTCTTCAAGTCTCCCTCGACGGTCTCGATCGGTCCGCGCCTCGCGCGCATCGGATCGTTCGACGCGGCGGCGACCCTCTCCCTCACGCCGATGGCGGGGGCGCTCGCCGCCGTGACGCTCGTCGGCGCGCTGCTCTTTGCGGTCGGGGCTCCGCGCGACGCGCGGCCCGCGGAGTTCGCGCTCGCGGCGCTCGTCGCGACGGGCGCGGTCGAGGCGGCGCTCGCGGAGGGCTTCGCGCCGTTCATCGCGGGGTGGGCGGGCGTCGCGGTGGGAGGAGCGGCGCTCCTCGCCCGCACGAGCCGTCGCGCCGCGTCCACCACGGGCGGGGCGCTCGGCTCCACGTTCGGCGCGGTGATCGCGGCGGCGGTGCTCTTCTGGTCGCTCGGCGGACAGTTCCTCGACGGCCGGCGGTTCCTCGCGGACTACAAGGCGCGCTTCACGGTCGCTACGATCGAGGCCGGCCAGGATCTGCGCGGCACGAGCCTCGACGTGCTGCCGAGCCCGGGCACGATCACGATGCTCGGATCCCCTGGGGCGCGCGTGTACCTCGGCGTCGCGAACGAGTCTCAGATCACGCCTCGCCTCCCCCCGGACGTGGTCTCTCCGTTCCAGCGCTTCGAGATCAACCCCGGTGTGCAGAAGGTGACGATCGACGCCGGCGGGGGGACGATCATCGGCGGAGACGGCCACGACATCGCCCTCGTGGACAACGTCCGCGTGCTCCCGGGCTCGAAGCTCCTCGTCAAAGTCGTCGGGCCCACGATGAGCTTCGCCGACGCGGCGGACCAGATCGGGGCGCTCGACGCGGCGTTCAGGGCGCGCGCCATCGGCGGCGTGCCCGTGTTGGATCTCGCGGCGCTGGCGCTCGTGCTCGGCCTGATCGCGCTCGCCGGCTCGCTCGGCCGAGCCGCGAGCAAGAGCGCGTCGGCCGCGGCCATCGCCGGCCTCGGCGCGAGCGCGATCGCGGCCGCGGCCGCGTTGCGCCTCGGCGCCCCGCTCTCCGGATCGGGCGCGCTCGGCTCGGCCGTCGCGTGCGTCGCGGGCCTCGTCGCCGCATGGAACGCGCTCGTCGCCGCGCGGGCGCGATCGGTCGGAGCGCTCGTCGGGCGCCTCACCTCCGCGGGCGTCGCGCTCGCATCGATCAGCGTGATCGTGCCCGCCGCAGCCGCCGGGGTCACGCTCGCGGGGGCGTCCGTCGCGTGCGTCGCGCTCGCGATCGGCGTCGAGCGGCTCACGGATCCGATGCGCAACAGCGTGGACTCCGCGGTGAGCGCCGCGATCCGCCCCGCCATGATCGCGATGGGGCTCGCGCTCGTGATCGGCGCCGCCGCCATCGCTTGCGGAGCGGTCGTTCGCGGGGGCGCGCTCGGGGTCGTCGCTGCGATGACGGCCGTCGCGACCGCGGGCCTCGCGGTGTACGCGATCGCGCGCGCGAGCGCGTTCATGGAGATCGTCGAGCTCGTCCCCGTCGAGGACGCGCCGCCGCCGAAGAAGTCGAAGAAGTCCAAGAAGGGAGGCGCTTCGAGCGAGGTGGCGGCCGCGCGCGTCCTCGCCCCGAAGCCCGTCGACAAGCCGCCGTTTCCGCTCCCGCGCCAGTCGATCGCGCTCGCGGCCACCACCGCGCTCGGCGCTGCGACCGGAGCGCTGTGGCTCGCGCGCGGACTCGGGACGCAAGCGTCCGCGGTGCTCCAAATCGGCTTGACCGCGGCCCTCGTCGTCGGCGGCGCGGCCATCGCCTGGCGTGTGCGCGCGATCGCGGACGATCCGAAGCGACGCTCGGCATCGTTCGAGGGCGAGCCGTTCCTCGCGGTCGCGGCGAACCCGAGCGACGCGACCGACGGCGGGGTCGCAAGGTCGATCGGGCGTGTCGTCCGCGCGTTCGAGCGCGCGCTGCTCTTCCCTCTGGATCGGCTCGCGGGCGTTCGCGCGGACCGCGAGGAGCGAGCGGAACCGTGAGGATCGTGTTCGGCGCAAAGAGGGCGGCGCTCGCGCTCGCGGTCTTCGTAGCGATGGCCGTCGCTGCGCTCGTCCTCGGTCGCCCGAGCGCGGCGTACGGGCACATCGGCGAGGAGAAGTTTCGGATCGAGCGGCGCGTCGTTCGCCCGCCGGACGGCCCGCGCGGACAGATCGAAATCCGGACGGGCGCGCCGAGTACTCCGGTCCGACTCGCGCGCAACGAGAAGGGGGAGTACGTCGGGAGCTTCGACGTCGCGAACACGGGTCCCGGCCCGCTCACGATCAACCGCGTGTACCTCGCGGGCGCGGAGGATGATCCTCGCAGCGCACCCGGGCTCTCCGCGGTGTACGACGGCAACACGCGAGCGCCCATCCCTCCGGGCGGGTCGCGGCGGTACGACGTCACCTGGCGGAGCGATCAAGCGCGCGTCACGGAGCTCTTCGCGACGCTCGTCGTGGAGTCGGACGCGGCGCAGCCGGACGCGGACACCATCGACCCACCGAAGCTCGTCGGCATCGTGGCGAGCCGGCGCCTCGGGCTCGCGCGCTGGCTCCCTTCGTTGCTGGTGGCGCTCCCGCTCGCGCTCCTGTTCGCCGCGGCGATCGCGCGGTTCACGGGCAGCCGGCGCGCCGCGAAGATCTTCGCGATGGTCGTCGGCGTCGCGAACGCCGGCGCCGCGCTGTGGATGTTCTCCTCGATCAACCCGGAGCTCGGCCGTCGGGACGGGAACGAGGGGCTGCAGTTCATCCAACGTTTCGCGCTCGATCGCGCGAGCGGGGTCGAGTGGTTCGTCGGCGTGGACGGCTGGTCGCACGCGCTCGTGCTCGTCGTCGCGGTCATCGCGCTCGCGGGCGTGTTCGTCGCGGACCCGTCGCGCCCCGGGTGGGCGCGGGTGACCGCTTCGACCGGGGCGCTCGCGTCGGGAGCGACGCTCGCGGTCGTCGGTCAGACGACGATCCTCTTCGTCGTGGGCGTCGCGATCGCGGGCATCGGCGCGACGCTCGCCGTCTGGGACGGGAAGGATCGGAGCGCGTCGATCCACGTCGGGCTCGCGACCCTGCTCTCCGTCGTGCTCCTCGGCTGGGCGACCGTTCGACTCGCGGAGCTCTCGGGCGGAACGTTCCTGCTCGATGGGGCGCCGACCGCGAGGACGTACGCGTTCGGGGACGTGGCGCGCGCGCGCCTCGTCACGCACCTCGAGCCGATGCTCGGCCTCCCCGCGTACCGAGCGGTGTGGCTCTTGACGTTCGCGGGGTGCGCGCCGTTCCTTCCATTGATCCCTCTTCACGGGTGGACGCGCGTCACCGCTTTGTCGCGGTCGCCAGGCGCGCTGGTCGCGCTCACGCTGCTCCCTGCGATCGGCGGATATGGCGTGCTTCGGCTGTGCGTCGCGATGCAGCCTGACGGGGCGCGCTGGGCGGCGGAGAGCCTGCCCGTCGTGGGCGTCGCGGTCTTGGTGTTGGGGGCCGCGTTCGCGCTCGCGGAGCGCGATCTTCGTCGCCTCGGCAGCGCGCTCCTCGCGGCGCGCGCGGGCGCGCTCCTCCTTTTTGCGTTCTCGCTCACGCCCGAGGGGATGGACGGGGCGGTGGGGCTCGTCGTGGCACAGCCGATCGCGCTCGGGCTGCTCGTCCTCGGCGCGCACGCCGCGTTCGATCGCCTCCGCGACACGGC
The DNA here is from genome assembly GCA_046351395.1 of Polyangiaceae bacterium. Classification (GTDB taxonomy): domain Bacteria; phylum Myxococcota_A; class Polyangia; order Polyangiales; family Polyangiaceae; genus CAYYKK01. The sequence goes on along the minus strand of JAXLYP010000006.1, from coordinate 274,782 downwards.
GATCGCGCGGGTGCGCGGGCTCGGGCAAAGCGCGCCGCTGCTCGCGAGCGTGGTGGTGTTGGGCGCGGTCGCGCTCGGCGCGATGCTCGCGCCCGGCGTGTCGGCTTCGCTCGTCGGGATCGTCGGCTCGTTCGGTCGAAACCCCGTCCTCACGATCGTCGCCAGCGCGCCGCTCGCAGCCCTCGCCATCGCGGGGGCTCGTGCGCTCCGGAGCGCGTTCGGAGATCCCCCGAAGGCGTGGGAGACGAGCAAGTACCTCGAGCCGTTCGGGGGAGCGCCACCCGATCTCCGCTCGCGCGAGATCGCCGCGGCCGTCCCCCTCATCGTCGTGCTCCTCGCGCTCGCGGTCGCGCCGCGACCGTTCACGAGCTCGGCGGATCGGACGATCCGCGACCTCTGGCCTGCGCTCGATCCCCCCGGGCCGACGCAGGTGTTCTGAGCGTCAGCGCGGGCCCTCGACGCGGAGGACCCGGCGCTCGAGCGCCGAGCTGCGCACGTCGTCGGCGACGTCGGTCGCGCGCGCGAGCGTCGCCGCGAGCTTGATGGCGTGGTCGTTCAGGGTCGCGACCGCGCGCGCCGTGAGGTCGGCCAGGGTCGCGCTCGAGGCGATGAGCTCGCGCGCCGGGTAGGCCCCGACGAAGGCGACGCGCATCCCGAGCAGCGCCCTCGCCGCCGCCCGCGCGAGGCCGGCGGCGCCCTCCGGATCGAGCTCCTCGACGATGCGCGCGCACGCGTCGATCCCCGTGACGACGTGGAGCAGCGTGAACGTCCGCCCTGGCGCGTAGTCCCCCCTCAGATAGAGGTCGATCGCGCTCGCGCGCAAGCCGCGCAGCGCCAGCCGGGGGTCGGGCTCGAGCGCGAACGACGCCGCGTCTCTTCGGAACGTCGGGTGAGCGGCGAGCCGCTCCATGAGCGCCGTCGAGATGAGCCCGGGCGCGTCTCGAGGGAGCGACGCGAAGGGGACGACGCCGCGAAGGACGTCCGAAAAGGGCCTCGGTTCTCCAGCGAATCTCTCCGCGGAGATCGGCTGGGCGCGCACCTCCGCGTAGCCGAGCGCGCGCGCGAGCTCGTCCCGACGAGGCCGCGAGTCGGATCGCTCGAGCCCGACGAGCGCGTGGGCGATCCGGATCACGCCGTGGAACGCCGCCCCGACGACGCCGTCCCCGGCGCGATCGAACCACGCTTCGACGGCGGCGCTCACGCCGCGGCCCTCGATCCGCGCGCGCGCCGCGTCACGCGCGACGGCGTAGTCCGCGATGGAGGGCTCGAGCGTGGAGCCCCAGGGGCGCAGCTTGGGCATCCACGCGTCGAGGAACGCGGGGAGCGCGTCGAGGCGACCGAGGCGATCGAGGGACTCGGCGACCATCGGGGCGTGATCGGAGAGCTCGCCCGCGTACTCGGGGCTCATCGGGGCGAGCGCGTCGAGCGCGTCGTCGAGGGTGGTGGAGGTCACTCCGGCATCTTCTGGTGTTCCTCGAGCCACGTGAAGGCTTCGCCGAAGACGCGATCGCCCTCGGTCACTTGCCCGTGGGTGCAGTCGGGCATCTCGAAGTACTCGGCAGGGATCTTCCGGTAGCGAAGGGACGTGAGGGCCCCCTTCATCCGCCACGGGACGTCCTTGCTGCACGACATCGTCGCGACGGCGCGCGCCTTCGAGAGGAGCTCCGCGTTGGGCTCGGACGGCGAGCCGATGAGGACGACGCGGGGGTAGCGGTCGGGCCACTTGTGGCTGAGGCGCTCCGCGATCGTGGCCCCGCGAGAGTACCCGACGAGCGTGAACCCGCCCGCGGGCAGAGCGACGTCCCCGCCCACGAGCGCGGTGAGCGCGGCCTCGATTCGCTTCTCTTGCTTGTCCGCGTCGCTCGAGAACGAGCGGTAGTCGGGGTATCCGGGGCACGGCTGATCCCCTTCGAGCGTGAGCGCGCCGCCGTGCGCGCGCGCCGCCTCGGGGAACGCCATGAGGTACGCGTACCCGATGGTGCAGATGCCGGCGAGGAACACGACCTTCGGGGCGGAGCCGTCGGGAGCGCGGACGAACGAGGCCGGCTGGTCGCCCTCGATCGGGATCTGCTCGACCACCGCGGGGGCCGGCTCCGGCGGCGGCGCGGCGACGGGCGCCTCGCTCGGCGCGGCGCTCGCGCTCGGAGGAGCTTCGGCGCTCGACGAGCTCCGCGCGAGCTCCACCGAAGCGGACGGCAGCACGGCGCGCGTCGGCGCGTGCTCCGCCGAGCACGCCGCGGCGAGCCCCGTGAGCGCCACCCCGATCCATCGATGCATGTCGGTTCGTCGGAGCACGCCGCTCGAGTGTGACACCCGCGTGCTCACACGGCTGCACGGTCGAGTCTTCGCGCGCTGCGCGCTGTGGCGGGCGAGAGCAACCGGGTGAGGCGAGCGAGGCAAAGGACACCAGAGCGGCGAGCGAGAAGCCGCGCCGATTGCCGATCGGCGTGAGCGGCGTTAGAGCGAAAGGGAATGCGGTACGACACCGGCTACGAGAGCTCGAACGTCGAAGACCGGCGCGGCAGCGGCGGTGGCGGCGGCCTGCCGATCGGCAAGCTCGGCATCGGCGGCACGCTCATCGTGGGCGTGCTGAGCCTCATCTTCGGCCGCAACCTGTTCACCTCCTCACCGAGCGGACGCTCGACGCGCGGCCCCGATCCCGCGGACGAGGAGGCGCGCCACTTCGTCGCGTTCGTCCTCGACGACGCGCAGTCGGTCTGGAAGGACGTCTTGCCGTCGCAGGCGCACGCGCGCTACCGCGACGCGAAGCTCGTGCTCTTCGACGACCCGATCGAGACGGCGTGCGGCGACGCGGAGTCCGCGATCGGCCCGTTCTACTGCCCCGGTGACGAGAAGGTCTACATCGACCTCGGCTTCTACGCCGAGCTCCGGGACCGGCTGGGCGCGCCCGGTCAGTTCGCGCAGGCGTACGTCATCGCGCACGAGCTCGGGCACCACGTCCAGAACCTCCTCGGCACGGAGAAGCGCATGCGCGGGCTTCAGCGGGGCAAGTCGACCACCGAGAAGAACGAGCTCTCCGTTCGCCTCGAGCTCCAGGCGGACTGCTACGCGGGCATCTGGGCGCGCTCGACGCAGGACCGCTCGCTCCTCGAGCGGGGGGACGTCGAGAGCGCGATGGGCGCGGCCGCCGCCGTCGGCGACGACCGCCTCCAGAAGGCGGCGCGCGGCACCGTGAACCCGGAGAAGTTCACGCACGGGTCGAGCGCGTCGCGCGTGCGGTGGTTCAACGCGGGATTCGACTCCGGGCAGCTCGACGCGTGCGACACGTTCGCGCCGAACGCGCGCCTCTGAGGGATCAGCGCCGGCGGGACGCGAGCACCCGCTCGACCTCGTCGAGCGTGATCCCTTCGGCCGCGAGGGCGACGAGGGCGTGATAGATCACGTCGGCCGCCTCCTCGGCGGCGCGCGCCGAGTCCCGATCCGCGAGCGCGACCGCGAGCTCCGTCGCCTCTTCGCCGATCTTCTTCAGGCGGAGGTTTCGATCCGCGAGGAGCTTCGCCGTGTAGGACGCAGGCGTCGGCTCGGCGCGGCGCGCCTCGATGGTCCGCGCAAGCTCGGCGATGGCGGCTCCGCGCGCGGGCTCGGGTTCGCCCCAGCAGGTCGTCGCGCCGGTGTGGCAGGTGGGTCCCGCCGGCCGGACCGTCGCGAGGATCGCGTCGTGATCGCAGTCGGCGGCGAGCGAGACGACGCGGAGCACGTGGCCGCTCGTCTCGCCCTTCCGCCAGAGCCCGCGCGTGCGGGAGCGGAAGTGGAGATCCCCCGTCGCGATGGATCGCTCGAGGGCCTCGCGATCCGCGTAGGCCACCATGAGCACGGCGCGCGTGTCGGCGTCCTGCGCGACCACCGTCACCGTGCCGCCGCCCTTCGCGAAGTCGACGCGGTCGAGATCGAGCGACGCGACGGTCACGCGCTCACCGGCACGCCGAGGATTTCGCGGGCGGTGCGCGCGAGCGCGCGGTTCGTCGCGAGGACGCCGCGCCCGAACCACGTGCGCTTCCCCTCCCAATCGGTGAACACGCCGCCCGCCTCCTCGATGATCGGCTGGAGGCACGCGGCGTCCCACGGGGAGAGGATTCCGTCGCTCATCACCTCGGCACGCCCCGTCGCGACGAGGTAGTAGCCGTAGCAGTCTCCCCAGGTGCGCGCGATGCGCGAGGCGTGCGCGAGCTTTCGCCACGGCGCCTCGCACGCGGGCGCCTCCTTGAAGCGATCGTCCGTCGTGAGGACGGTCGCGAGGTCGACGCGATCCACCGTGGAGACCTCGGCGATCCCGCCCTCGACGATGCAGCCTTGCCCCGGCGCAGCGGCGATGAGCTCGCGCGTCGCGGGGAAGACCGCCACGCCCGCGAGGACCTCCTCGCCCTCGCAGACCGCGACGAGGGAGCCCCAGAGCGGCGCGCCTCCGAGGAAGGACTTCGTCCCGTCGATCGGGTCGAGGCACCACCTTCGCTTCGCGCCCGGGTTCAGCTCGCCGAGCTCCTCACCGAGGACGCCATCTCCGGGGAAGTACTCCGAGATGAACGCGCGCGCGACGAGCTCTGCGTCGCGGTCCGCGTTCGAGACGGGCGAGCCGTCCCCCTTGAACTCCACCGCGAGCGAGCGCGTGTCGCGGTGGGCGACGTAGTGCTCGAGGGCCTTCGCGCCCATGCGCCGTCCACAATCGATCGCCGCTTCGAGGAGGGTGCGGAGCTCGGAGGTCATGCCTCGCGTTCTACACCAACGCTCGGGCTACAGCACGATGACGCGCTCGCGCGGCATCGCGCGGAGGATCGCGGGCGAACTCGTCGCGGCGACGATCGTGCCGTCGCCCACGAGCTCACCGAGCGCAGCGAGGAAAGCGGCGTGCTCGCTCGGGTGGAGGCCGAGCTCGGGCGTGTCCACGAGGACGAGCGAGCGCGTGCTCGAGAGCTCCGCGGCCTCGAGGACGGCTGCGAAGAGCACCCCCATGCGCTCGCTCGTCGTGAGCTCGGCGTACGCGGGCTCGGATCCGTCCGCCCGGAGGAACCCGGCCAGGCGGACGCCTCGACGGGTGACGGGCCGCCCCGCGCGGGCGCGCGGGCAGAGGCGCTCGATGGCCCGGGCGAAGGGAGACGCGTCGCGCTCTGCGAGCGCGATCCCTTGCGCCGCCACCTGGTCGGAGAGGGCCGCGGCGCGCGCGTCCCAGCGCGCGAGCATCCAGCGCTCGACCCACGCGTACTTGCGATCCGAGGGCGCCCAGCGGTCGCCCTCCGCGCGCGAATCGGGCGGCCGATCCTCGGCGCTGCGCACAGCGATCGGCGGGAGCGGGGGCCCCAGTCGATGCGCGTCGAAGTAGTGGACGCGCGTCGCGCTCACCCGATCCGCGAGACGGGGCGGGAGCTCCGTGGACGCGCCGCCGGGCCTCCAGGTCGTGACGAACTCGGTCGCGCCGTCCGCCTCGTGCGGCTCGAGCGCCCACGTGAGCTCGACGGACGCGTCCCCGGACCGCCCGCGGAACGCCGCGGGCTCCGGTTCGCGACCGCCTCGCACGAACGCGCTGCGCGCCGCGAGGATCGCCTCGAGCACGCTCGTCTTGCCGGCGCCGCTCTCCCCGGTCACGCAGATCGTCGTGCCGGGAGGGAGGTCGAGGCGGACGCGGCGGAGGCTTCGGATCCCGCTCAGATCGACGGACTTCAGGTTCATGTTCGCTCGCTCCCTCACGCGTTCAGCCGAATGCTCGCGGCGTGGAGGGTGATCTCACCGTCTCGGATGGTGATCGAGCTGCCCCCCACGCTCAGGGTGATCGCGTTCCTGCACATCACGTCCAGGGAGTCCGCGGCGATCGTGACGCCCGTCGCGGACACCAGCGCGTCCGAGGCGCTGAGGACGAAGCTGTCCTCGACGTCGTGCGTCTCGTTCTTCGTGTTGAGCGTGAGGTCCTCGGCGCAGACCGTCGCCCGCTTGGAGGTGGCGAGGTCGAGCCCCTCCCGAAACCTCATCTCTCCCGTGCCCGTCGTGTGTTGCGTGAAGTCCCCTCCGATCCTCCGCGTCTCGCTTCGGCCGACGGTCGTCGTCGCGTCGCGCTCGACGACGGATTCGAAGTCGCGCTGGGCGTGCATCGTGAAGCGCTCACCGCCGGCGCGATCGTCCATGCGGATCTCGTTGAAGCCGTCGCCGCCGGGGGAGCTCCTCGTGCGCCACACCGAGAGGGTCTTGTCCGCGGGGAGCGTGAGCGGGTTCGGTCGGGTCGGGTTGTGGACGCTGCCCACGACGAGGGGCTGATCGGCGTCGCCGTCGAGGTAGGCGACGACGACCTCGTCCCCCACGCGCGGGAACGTCACGATGCCGTGGCCGACGCCGGCCCAACCCTGCGCGACGCGGACGCGCCGAGACGCGCCGAGGGTCCCGAGCCGCCGCCGATCCCAGTGGAACTCGACCTCTACGCGTCCCTGCTCGTCGACGTCGATCTCGCTGCCGGGCGCACCGACGACCTTCGCGGTCTGGACCCCAGGGATGCGTGGCTTCGCGATCTTCTTCGTTCGATACGGCTTCCCTGCGAGGCAGCAGTCGAGCTCGTGACGAACGACCGCCGCGCCGCTCGCGTCGCGCGTCCACTCGCTCCGGGCCTCGACGACCAGGAGCTCAAGCTCCTGCGCCTCGAAGGGCAGCTGGGTGAGCGTGAACTTGGTGCCGGGCGCGAGGAGGAGCGTCGACGCGCAGCGCACGCGAGAGTTCCGGGCCATCACGCCGCGCGCAACGTCGCGCGCTCGCGCTTCCGCGGCCTCCCCGGTGCGGACCTCGCCGACCTCGAACGCGTAGTGCTCGGGATCCGGATCCGTCGGCATCTCGCACTCGCCTTCGATCACGTAGTTGGGGTTCTCGGCGTCGTAGTCCACGACGACGGCGCGCCGCGCGGTGCACCGTCGAACGAAGTCGAGTTCGAGCACCGCGGGGCCGACGGGCGCGAGCGCGGAGGCTGGGACGAACGGAATCGGGAACGCCGGCTCCCCTTCGTCGCTGGTGCTGAGGACGACCCGGAGCGAGCCCGTCGGCAGATCGGGCAGGACGACGTACCCGTCGTCCGTGAGGAGACGAAGGAGCGCGTGGAGATCTGTCTCCCCGTACTGCACCGTGTATTCACGGCGGGGGCGCGCGGCCGTGCCCGGCGCGAGCGCGGAGCACCGGTGTTCGTCCAGCAGGGTCGAGGCGATCTCGACGGTCGTGGCGTTCGCGAAGATGCGATGGTTGCGGCGCTTCCCGAGCACCCACGCCGAAGGAGCGATTCGGAGCTCCCAGCGCGTCAGCCCCGTGGAGTCCGCCGAGCGCTCCGAAGGCTCCCGATTCAGCCGCGGCTCCGTCCCCGGAAGCGCGGGGCATGCGTGAGCGCGCCGCACGATCCCGCGCAGGAGGGGGTGGCGACTCTCGTGCTCCAGCGCGACCGTCACGGGCTGCCGCATCACCGCGTTCAACGAGGCGCCGTTGTCCGACGAGTACGCGACGATGCGGACGTCGAAGAGCTCGGACACGGCGAACCGAGCGCGACACTCGACGACTTGGAAGCTCGGCATGTCGGGCGCGTCGATCGTCAAGCGCACCGGCACGAGGTTGGGGCTCGGGTTCGGGGACATCGTGGCGCTAGGTCCGCGCCACGCCGGAGAGATGGACAGGCTATTCGCGAGAATGTGCTGGGACGGTGACCGCGGTCGCGGCTCGCGCGCGCCGGCGCTCGACGATCACGTATGCAGCGATCGCGAAGGCGGTCCCGATCCCCATCACGACCCACGCCCAGGCCGGCAGGCCCTTCATCCACTCCCAGAGCTGCTCACCGAACAGGCTCACGAGGAACAGAGGAACCGCGTAGCCGACCAAGCTCCCCCAGAAGTGCGTCCAAAAAGGCACCTTCGAGACGCCGAAGAACGTGTGGAGCGCCTGCGGCATCCAGAGGAGGAACCGGAGCGTCACGACCGTCAGGAACGCTCGCCGCGCGAGCGCGTCGTCGTATCGACGGAAGCGCGCGGGCACCCTCTTCGCGAGCCAGTCGCGCGCGATGAACCGCGCGAACGAGAACCCCACGACGCTCGCCGTCATCGTCCCCGTCATGCTCAGCGCGAAGGCGATCGGCCAAGGCCAGATGAGAGGCGCGGCGAACACGAACACGCTCCCGGGCACGCCGAAGGGTTGGAGGGCGGTGTACGCCCCGACGAACGCCACGTACCCCCAGCCTCCGAGCTCGAGGAGCGCCTGCTTCACCTTCTGCGCGTCCGAGAACACGCCGAAGAGCCCGAGGCGCCACGCGGCGACGAGCATCCCCGCGACGGCGAGGACGAGCCCGATCTTGATCCAGCCCCGGCGGCTCACGGCGCGCGCGCGGCGTCCCCGATTCGGTCGGTGATCGCGGCGGCGTACGGGTCGATGCCGCGCGCTCGGAGCGGAGCGACGACGAGGTCACGCATCGCTCGCCGCGAGAGCGCGAGGTACGGCTCGGGCTCCATCCACCCGAGGTCGCCGCCGAGATCCGTCGTCGGGAGGCGCGCGATCTGCCGATGGTTCTGGGTGAACTCCTCGATCGCGAGCCGCGCGACGATCGCGAGCCGCTCGCGGTATGGGTCGAGGCGGTCCCCGGCCCAATCGAGGAACGTCCACCCGAACGCGCCGTGCGGCGCCTCGTCCTTCACGATGATCCGAAGCACACCTCGCAGGAGCGGGTGCTTCGCGGCGCTCCACGTGCCGTGCAGCACGGGCACGCTGAACGCCTCGCCCACGCAGAACACGGCGGTGATCATCTCGGCGGCCTGCACAATCGGGGGCTCGTCATGATCCGGCACGGGCGCGAGACGGTACGGGTCGTACTTGATCGGCGCTCCACCGCCGAGCTCCTCCGCGACGCGCGCGCACATCTCGACGTGCACGACCTCGTCGAGCGGAAACGCGCTCGCGAGCCCGATGAGATCGAGCGGCGCGCGGCACCCCGAGAGCGCGCGGATCACCTCCGCGGTCGCGGCGCACGTGCGCATCTCCTGGAACGCCGCGAGGGTCCAATGCCCGCGCGCCTCCGCGAGATCCACCGCCGGAAAGCGGCTGGGCTCGAGCGTGCCCCAGGGCAGCGCTTCGACCTCAGGGCGGAGCTTCCTGTACCGGCGCTCCGTCGCCCCGCCCAGCATTTCGAGCTCGAACAGCTCGAGCGCCTCCTCGGGAACCACGCGCCCGGACTTCGAGAGGATGGTCACTTCTCTCGGGTGTCGAGCTGGCTCGTGACCGTAACGTTCAAGGTCGACGCGGGCGCGGCTCCCGTCGTTCCGGACGACGTGGTCGTCGCGCTCCCCGTCGCAGTGGCCGAGGGGACCGCGGTCGCGTCCGCGGGCGGGTTGTCGCGCGGGACCTCGTACGCTGGGGCGACCGGGTTGCCGCACGCGAGGCCCTCGAACGCGGTGAACGCCACGACGCCCGCGCCCGCCGTGAGGATGCGCCGCTTCGTCTTCTTCGGATCCTTCATGGGCTGGATGGTAGCGGTCTCGCGCGCTCGCCGGATACGCCGCGAGCGCGGGCGTGGCGCGGTCAGTCCTTCGGCGCGTCGATCGCTTCCTGCACCCACCGACGCAGGAGCTCGGGCTCCCAGTCCACCTTCCGAGTCCGGAGCATCTCTCCGAAGTACGCCTCCAGATCGAGCGGCCGCCCGAGGCCGGATGCGCGCGCGAACACGAGACCCATGGGCGTCACCGCGACCGCGCCCCAGGTCGCGCCGTCCTCGCCGAACGCCAACGTTCCCTCGAGGATCCGATCGAACCAGTGCGGCGCCCCGTTCTCCACGACGGCGTCGCGCCCCTTCGCGTGACCCACGAACACGCTCCCGCGCGGCGTGAGATGGAGCTCCGTCACGCTCTGCCATGCGCCGAGGTCCTCCCCTTCCACGCGCACGAGCGTGCTCTCCCCGTCCCTCACGACGACGCCGAGCCGGCCGTCCTCGGCGATCGTCACCGCGTCGACCGCCGTCCACGGCGGGCCCGGAGCTCCCCGATCCACCACGCGGACGCCGTCGCCGTCCCGGATGGCGAACGCGACGCGATCCTCCGGGCCCCCGATCGCCAGCGTGCCCGGGACCACCGCGCGGTACGGGCCGTACGTCGCGCGATCCGTGACGACGAACTCCTCCTCGCCGCGCTTCGCGCGGAGCGCGACCGCGTGCGAGCGCGCCGTCACGCGCACGTCCCCGATCCGATCGAACGCCTCGCTGGTCCACGCCCCGTCGTCCGCGCGCCACGCTCCGTCCTCGCGGATGAGCGCGATCCCGCGCGCTCCGTCGGCGCTCGTGTCGAGGGACGCGACGTCCTCGTACGGGCCGAACGCGGCCCCGCGGCGCACGACGTACACGTCGTTCACTCGGCGCGCGACGTACGACGGCGCGCCGTCCTCGGCGATCGTCAGCGACGCGATCCCGTCGTACGCCGGGCCCACGAAGAACGACCCCTCCTCGGCGCGCGCGCGCCCGAGCGAGCCGCGGGCGACGTGCGCCCCGGTGGCGTCCCAGCCCACGAACGCGAAGGCGCCCGACGCGTTCGTGACCAAGGAGCCCTTCGCGATCGCAGCGAACGGGGGACCCAGGAGGAGCCGCGTCGCGCTCGCGTCCCGCGCGATCGCGAGCAGGTGCTCCCCCTCCTCGTCCCCCGCGGCGGCGACGAGCGTCCCCTCCTCCGCCGACCACGCCATGAACCCCACGCGATCGAACGGCGCCGGCACCACGCGGCCATCGACGACGACCCACCACGTCGCCCCGTCGAGCGCCGCGTAGGCGACGCGTCCGCCCCGCCCGACGGAGATCGTCTCGAGCCCGATCGCATCGAACGAGCGCTCCTCCGCTCCACGCGCGATGACGAACTGCTCTCCGCACCGCGAGAGCGCGCGGGTGCGCGCAGCGGGCGAAGTGTCGTTCGCGTACCAGAGGACGTGCTGGCACCCCGCGAGCGCTCCGAGGAGCGGGAGCGCGAACACGGATGCGGCGCGCGCGCCCGTGCCGGTCACGCGCGCGCCCTCGGCGCGATCTCGATCTGGACGCGAGCGAGCGCGCCCCGCTCTCTCACCAGGACCGCTCGCCCCACGGCGACGGCGCGGCCCAGCACGAGGAGCCCCGCTGTCGACAAGGCGTTCACGTCCGTCGGCACGTCCACGATCCCATGCGGTCCGCGGGCCTCGCCGCGCGCGTCCGGCGCGGCGGCGTCCCACGCGTCGCGGCGGCCGGGCGCGTCGAGATGGGGCGCTCTCGAGCTCCACGTCCCCGGAACGACGTGGAGAGGACGACCGACGCGCCCTCCGCGCCGTCTTCCTCGTCGACCGCAGCGACCACGATCGCGTCCGCGTCGTCCTTCGACGCGAGGTGCTCCGCCGCGAGCGCGAGCGCCGCGAGCCCGCTTCCCGCCCCGTCGAGATCGTGAGCGTCGGCCTGCGGAGGCTCCGCGCGCGCGCGACGCGGCGCCTGTCGCTGTGTTGAGGACGCGCCCCCGTGAACAGCGCCCGGCACGTGGCTCGAAGCTGCGCGCGGCGAGCGCGTCTCTGAACTCGGCGACTTCGGGGACGCACCGCTGCCCGACGAACAGCCTGATCCGATCGAGCGGATCCGCGAGTCTCGCGCGCGCGCGGCGTCCACCGCGCGCGCGACCGCGACGATGAGCGCGCGCGACGTGCCGTCCAGGCCGCGCGGATTCACGCCCGGCGCGAGGCGCTCGACGTCCCCGGGGCGGCGCGGGGCGATCGAAATCGTCCAGGCGCCCCATCGGGTCGACGTCCGCGTCCGCTCCCCCAAACCCGCCCATCGCGGCGATGTAGACGGGGCGGCGCGTCACCCGCGCGGCGCGCCCGCGAGCTCCGGGCGCGCGAGGACGAGCGCGCTGTTCGCGCCGCCGAATGCCGCCCCAGCTTGAGCACGCGCCCGGCGCGCGCCTCCCGCGACGCCGCGGAGACCGAGAGCGCACACCCGGGTCGGGCGCGTCCGCGCCGAGCGTCGGCGGGACTTGCTCCGCGCGCATCCCTCCGAGCGCGACCGCGAGCTCGGCGCCCCGCCGCGCCGAGGGCATGACCGGTTCGGCTCTTGGTCGCCGCGACCGATCCCGCCCGCACGCGCGCCGAACACCGCGTGATCGCGGCGGCCTCGGCCGCGTCGTTCGCGCGCGTCCCGTGCCGTGCGCGCTCACCCAGTCCACCGCCTCGGGCCCGATGCCCGCGTCCGCGAGCGCGCCCTCGATCGCGCTTCGCAAGCCGTCTCCCGAAGGGTGCGGGCTCGTCGCGTGGAACGCGTCCGCGCTGCTCCCATCGCCCTCGAGGATCGCGTGGACGGTCGCGCCTCTCGCGCTCGCGTCCGGCTCGCGCTCGAGGACGAAGAACGCCGCTCCCTCCCCGAGCGTCGTGCCGACGAGCGGCCCGAACGGGGTGCACGCGCTCGGCGCGAGCAGTCCGAGCGCCGCGAACCCTGCGAAGCTCTTCAGATCGAGCTCATCCATGCCCCCGGCGATCGCGACGTCCGCCTGCCCGAAACGGAGCAAGAGCGCCCCGAGGGCGACCGCGGCGCTGCCGCTCGTGCACGCGGTCTCCACGACGACGACGAGCCGCGACGCGAGACCGACCGAGGCGGCGAGCGCGGCGGCGATCGCGTCGATGGCGCGATCCCGCGGCGCCATGGTGGATCCGACGACGAGCGCGACCCTCTTCTCCGTCGACGCGGCGATTCGCGCATCGGCGAGCGCTTCGAGCGCGGCGCGGCGGGCGAACGCGAGCGCCGCGTCGCCGCGCCGCTCGAGCCCGGGCGCGCGCTCGATCGCGCCCGCGACGCGTTCCTCGAACGGCGTTCCGGCGAAGTGCGGCGGGCGCCGGATCCCCGATCGACCGGCGAGCGCGCCCTCCGCGAGCGCGAGCGCTCCTTCACCGAGCGGGGAGACCGCGCCGACGCCCGTGAAGGCGACCCGAACCGGGAACGTCACCCGGCCGAGCTTACGGTACGACGCGCTCACCCACGCGGTTCGCGCAGACCTCCTCCGCTCCACGCAACGCCAGCGGACTTTTTGAGCACGCCTGAGCCACGAGACGTCGCATGCGGGGTACGCTTCAGGGATCGCGATGCCCGCCGCCACCCACCGAGCCGCTCCCCACAGGCGCCGCGCGTGCGCGGTCTCGCTCGCCCTCGCGGCGTCGCTCTCGTCCGCGTGCGACGCGCACGACGTCGAGGTCGAGGCGCCCACGGGCAAGGTCGAGGCCCAGCTCGAGTTCCTCACCGACGGGAGCATCGCGCTCGAGGCCATGGTGCACGTGCAGATGTACGGCACCGATCGAGCCGAGACGTACACGCTCGGGGACGTGACGCTCACCGATCCGACCGTGGGCGCGGCGTGGGTCGTCGACTCCGTCGAGACGGAGGACGGCACCTGGCCCGTCACCGTGCAGGGCGATCTCGCCTACGAGACGCGCCGCGTGCGCGTGCGCGCGCACTCCGCGCCCTTCGAATTCATCCTGGAGCCGACGATCTCGGTGGACGTGCGTCACGGCGGGGAGGTGATGCCCGCGGCGCTCGTGTCCACCTACACGGCGAGCTACGCGCCGTGCGAGCTGCCGAACATGGCGCCGTTCCCCGCTCCCATCGGCGGCACGCTCACGTGGTCGGCGGACGTGCTGCCCTTCGTCGTCTCGGACGTGCTCGAACTCGCCGCAGATCCGCTGGGCCGGACGTTCGTAGCGACGGGCTTCACGACGACCGACTTCCAGAACGGCATCCGCGTGGTGGGCGCGTCCGCGAGCGGGGTCGAGTCGGTCCTCGAGCTCCGCGGGCAAGACGTGGCGATCGCCCCGGGCCGGGGCTGGGGGCCGACGATCGTCACGATGCAGCCGGCACCCGACGGGACATGGACGGAGAGCGTCACGCGGCGCAACACGGATCTCGATCCCGTGTGGACACGCGCGGTCCAGCGCGTCGTCTGGGAAGGCCCGCTCGTCGCGGCGGCCTCCGGGGGACATGTGCTCCTCGCGGCGCACCCCCTCGACACCCTCACGATCGACGGCGTCACCATCGCTGGCGTGAGCCAGGCGCCTCAGCTCCTCTTGCTCGACGAAGGGACGGGCGAGTTCCTCCATGCGGCGGAGGAGCCGCGCGTCCGCTACAGCGTCGGGCTCGGCAAGGGCGCGTTCGCGATAGCGACGGAGAGCGGGGCGGGGGTCCCCCCCGCCCTCGTTCGGCTCGAGCCCGACCTCACGGAGCGCTGGCGCGTGAACCTCCTCGAGAACGCGTTGGACCTCGCGGCGATGCCGGACGGGAGCGTCTGGGTCTCACACGGCTACAAGGTCGACCAATACGACGCGGACGGCGCGCTCGTCCGGAGCGTCGGCGTTCCGTTGCACTCGAGCTTCGCGCCGCTCGCGGACGGGAGCGTCCTCGTGGGCGACGACACGTCCGTCACGCGCGCGGGCGTGGGGATCCCCGCGACGACGGCGGCGATGCCGAGCTCAGCCGTGCAGTGGTGCGCCGCGTCCGCCCGCTTCCGCGTGGCGAGCGGAGCCACGGGCCCCGTGTTCGCGGCGTCCCCGTTCGTGAACTCGCCCTTCGGGCCGACGTTCAACGGCGTCACGATCCTCGGCGCTCTAGCGCTCTGAGCGCGCGGTCCTTCAAGGAGGACTCGTCTCGTTCTCCGCCCGGGGGGAGCGCTCGAGAGCGGCGATCGACGCGTCGACGAGGGAGGCCGCGCGCTCGCGCAGCCCATCGGTCGCGCCGCCGGTTCGTGCCTGCTGCTCGAGATCGCGCGCGGTGTGACCGAGCCGGAGAAGCCCGAACAGCAGCGCGCTCGAGCCGAGCGCGTGCGCGGCGCGGACCACGGTCGACGCCTCCGCGAGCGGGTCGCGGAGCGTGACTTGGTGCTTCCGCGCGTCCGTGACGAACGCCGCGCGCGCGTCGGCGAGCTCGGGGCCGAGGAGCTCGACCACCTCCGCGAGCGTCTTCGCGTCCACGACCGGGAGCACCTCCTCCGGAGCGCTCCGACGCGCGGAGGCCTGCCCTCGCCGCTCGACTGCGCGTGGTCGAGGACGCGCTTCAAGTCGGCCAGGCTGAACGGCTTGCCGAGGAACGCGTTCATCCCGGCCGCGCGCGCACGATCCCGATCGGCGGCGAGCGCGCTCGCGGTGAACGCGACGACGCGCGTCTCCATCGACGCGCCGCCCGAGCGGATGGCGCGGCACGCGTCGAACCCGTCCATCACGGGGAGCTGACAATCCATCAGGATCAGGTCGAACCGCGTGCGCTTCGCCTGCTCCACGCCCGCCTTTCCGTCGGCCGCGCTCGTGACCTCCGCGCCGAGCATCGCGAGCATGCGCTCTGCGATGACGCGGTTGACGGAGTTGTCCTCGACGAGCAGCACCCGGAGGCGTGTGCCCTCCGTCGAGGGTGAGGTTCGAAGGGACCGCGGGGCCTCGTCCGCGGGATCCTCACAGCCGAGGAGCGGCACCCGCGCTCGGAACGTCGAGCCCCGGCCGATCGCGCTCTCGACCTGGAGCGTCCCGCCCATGCACTTGACGAGGCCGTGGGAGATGTAGAGCCCGAGGCCCGTGCCGCCGTACTGCCGCGTCGTGGACGCGTCCGCCTGGTGGAACCGATCGAAGATCGAACGGAGTCGGTCGGTCGCGATGCCGATCCCGGTGTCGTTCACGGTGAACACGAGCCACCCGTCGTCGAGCGTCACCCGGAGCTCGACGCTCCCGGACGGGGTGAACTTCACCGCGTTTCCGAGGAGGTTCATGAGCACCTGACGGATGCGGGTCGGATCGAGGAGGGCCCACCGCGGCACCGCGGTGCCGACGGACGCGTCGACCTTCAGGCCCTTCTGGGACGCGGCGATGCGGAACGCGTCGGCGATCTCCTCGACGAGGGCGGGGAGGTCGACGGGCGCCTGCTCGAGCTCGATGGGCCCCGCGTGGATGCGCGAGAGGTCGAGCACGTCGTTGACCAGAGCGAGCAGGACGCGCCCGCTCGACCGCATCGTCTCGACGTCGCGCCGGAGGGACGAGGGGAGCTCGTCGCTCCGCGAGACGAGCTCCGCGAGTCCCAGGATGGCGTTCAGCGGCGTGCGGATCTCGTGGTTCATGTTCGCGACGAACTCGTCCTGCGCGCGCGACGCTTCGGCCGCGCGCTTCTGCTCGGCCTCGAGCGCGACGATGACGTCCGCGAGGTTCGCGCGCCCCGCGGCCTCCTTCTCGAGGGCCGCGCGGAGGTCCGCGTTCGCGAGGCGCACGGTCGCGTTCATCCGCTCGGTCGCCGATTCGAACAAGTACGCGAGCGCACCCACGACGAGGCCGAGCGTGACCGCGCCCAAGAGAACGATGAGGCGCATCGCGCCCGGCGCGACCGGGGGGAACGCGACCCCGCCGAAATCGAGCGCGCCGTACACGCCGGCCAGGAGGGCGACCGCGATCGACCAGGCGATGCACGCCCTCGCGTCGACGACCAGCGCGGCCATGATCGGGCAGAGCACCGCCCAGAACAGCGCGGGCGAAGAGAGGCCGCCGGAGAACCACCCGATGAGCGCGAGCGTCGTGAACGTGACGAGCACCACGTAGTGCCCCGCGATCCGCGGCCTGCGCCGGAGGATCCATGGCATCGCGAGGAGAGCGACACCCCCGCCGAGGAGGAACCACGGCACGGTGCGCACGCCGATCGCCTTGTAGAGGATCGTCCAGAAGATCGCCTGCGACTCGAGCAGGACGGCGAACCACACGAGGAGGCGCGCTCTTCGCGCCGCCCCCTCGTCGTCTCGTATCGCGGCAGGGACCAGGGAGCTGACGACGGCGCGGAGGACCACGTCACCACCCCGCACGTGCGGCGAGCGCGCGCAGTGTCTCCACGAGATCCGTCGTAGCGACGGGCTTCTCGATGAACGTCTTCACGCCCATGCACTTGAAGCGGAACTTGCTGACCTTGAGCCCGAGCGGGCTCGACCACACGACGACCCGGAGCGCCGCTCCCGCGGGCCGCGCGCGCAGCATGGAGAGCACGCGCAGTCCGTCGAACCGCGGCATGTCGTAGTCGAGCAGCAGCAGATCCGGCGGGTTCTCGAGCGCCACCTCGGTCGCCTCCTCCCCGCCGCCGACGATGTCGATCTCGACGCCCGGGCCCAGGGCGACCTCCACGGCGCGCTTGGCGAATCGCTGGAACACGAGGTCGTCGTCCACGATGAGGACGCGCCGCTTCCGAGCCACGTCCGCCGGCGCGGGCGCCGCGGGCGCGCGACTCCGCCGCGCCACGCTCTCGCGACACGCGACGAGCGCATCCGCGAACGTCTGGATGTCGGGCCGCGCCTCGGGCGCCTTCGAGAGCGCGCGGGAGACGATCTCGTCGAGCTCCTCGAGCCGCGGGTCGAACGAGCTGGGCGCCATGGCGCGCGAGAGCGTCGGCGCGGGCACCGTTCTGTGCTTCTCGCGGAGCTCCGGCAGGTTGTCCGCGTCGAACGGCATCTTGCCGGTGAGGACCTCGAACGTGACGACCGCGAGCGCGTACACGTCCACGGCGGGCTCTGCGAGCGCGTCATCGAACTGTTCGGGCGCCATGTAGAGCGGCGAGCCGGCGGCGACCGCCTTCGCCTGGACGTACTCGGCGAGGCCGAAGTCGAGCAGGACGGGGCGGCCGGTCTCCTCCTCGATCGAGATGTTCGACGGCTTCACGTCCCGGTGGACGATCCCGGCCTTGTGCACCGCCCCGAGGGCGCTCGCGATGTCCGCGAGGATGGTGAGGGCGCGCTCGAGCGGGAGGCGCTCGTCCATCTCGGCGCACTCCGCGATGACCTCCGCGAGCGAGACGCCCCGCACGTATTCCATCGCGATGAAGTAGTTCGACTCCCACCGCCCCGACGTGTACGCGCGGACGACGTGGGGGTGATCGATCGCCGCGAGGACGCGCGCCTCGTGCCGGATCCGGATCTGCGCGATCGTGTCGTCGTCCGATTCGAACGCGAGGAGCTTCAGCGCCGCGGCGCGGCCGAGATCGAGGTCGTGCGCGAGGTACACGATGCCCATCGACCCTCGGCCGAGCACCTCGTCCGGCTGGTAGCGCCCGTCGACCAGGACCGAGTCGATGTGCACCAGCGGATCTTGGGCCATAGCTCGCGTTTTACACGATTTCCGCCGACGACACGCCCGCCTCGAGGGCACCGTCGTCGCGGCTCGCCGGCACCTTCACCGCCGCCTCGCCGGGATCTGGGCGGAGCGGGCTCGGGCCACTCACGACGAGCGGGCCGCGCTCGTTGCCGCGATGGGCCACGGCGTGTCGCGCGGCCCAGCCTGCCAGTTGTCGTGACGACCGTCCCAGTAGACGGGTTTGAGCTCGCTCGGGTCGATGTCGTCGATCGTCGCGAGGTTGACCGACACGAAGTCTCCGCCGATGTCCTCGAGGTGGCCCTTGCCGAAGCAGAGCACGCCGCACGTTCGGCAGAAGTAGCGCGTCGAGATCTTTCCGCCCCACGCGTACGCGGAGAGCGCGTCCTCCCCCGCGACGAGTTCGAAGGCGGCCGGCTTGAGGAGCGCGCTCGTCATCGAGGTCTTCGTGCAGATGCTGCAGTTGCAGCGCGTCGCCCGGGTGCTCGGGCCGAGCTCCGCGGTGAAGCGGACAGCTCCGCAGTGACAGCTGCCCGGGTGCTTCTTCGTCGTGTTCCAGTCCATCGTGACCTCCATTCGTGACGAGCACCCTACCCGGGGCGAATGACAGCCTTGTGTCAGTATTGATCGCCAGGTCTTCCGTTGCGGTCGCGTTGACCGGTCGCGCGCGGCGACGATACGGTCGAGGCATGCGCGGACGACGTCGAGGGATGTGGAAGTTGGCGGCGGCGCTCTCGGTCACGGCCGCGGTGGGAGCGTCCGCCGGCTGCGACGACAGCACGCCATGTGAAGGCTCTTCCTGTGGGGGCAGCACGGCCTCCTCCGGCACTCCGTCGAGCGGGTCGACGGGCTCCGGCAAGACCACGTCGACCGGCGCGTCGACGGCCACGACGGGCGGCGAAATGTGCGCGAACGGGCCGCTCGCCGCGCCCATCCCGAACTGCATGCCCACGCCCAAGCCGAGCACGGGCGACCCGCAGCAGGACTGCGTGGATCGCATCAACCAGTTCCGCGCGGAGTGTCAGTGCCTCCCGCCGCTCGCGCGATGGACGGACGGCGAGTCCTGCACCGAGAGCCAAGCCGCCGACGACCAGGCCCAGGACAGCGCGCACTCGCACTTCGGCGCGTGCGGGGAGAACGCGCAGAACACGTGCCCGAATTGGCCCTCGGAGGGGGACATCGTCTCGGGCTGTCTCCAGGACATGTGGGACGAAGGGCCGGGCGACTTCAACCAGGGCCACGGCCACTACATCAACATGTCGAGCACGAAGTACCACAAGGTCGCGTGCGGCTTCTCGAGCAGCGCGAAGGGCGTCTGGTCGAACCAGAACTTCGCTCCCTAACTAGAGCGCCGATCATGTTCGGTGCTCTGGATCGTCGGTCGCGCGCGCGAGCGTCGGCGTGTCGCTCGCCTGCGCGACCTCAGAAGTTGGGGTCGAGCTGCACCTTGTCGATCTCCTTCTGCACCATGCGCTGGAACAGCGCGGGGCCGGCGTAGGAGTAGCGGCAGGCGGCAAGCCAAACGTAGTGCACGACGAGCGCAGCGACGGGGTACTCGAGATCCTGGAGCACGAGTCGCAGGAGGTTCACGACGAGGAACGAGCCGACGAGGAGCACGGTGCTCGCCGAAGCCTCCCGCTCGATGATCCACGCGTTCACGCGGAACCACGCGCCGATCCAGACGCTCTCGCGCGCCTTGATCGC
Organism: Polyangiaceae bacterium; assembly: GCA_046351395.1. Lineage (GTDB taxonomy): Bacteria > Myxococcota_A > Polyangia > Polyangiales > Polyangiaceae > CAYYKK01. The sequence continues at coordinate 254,991 of JAXLYP010000006.1, read as the reverse complement.
GGCGAGCAACCAAAGCGCGCCGTGGCTCGACGCGTCCTGGCGGAGCGCCCACACGCAGTGCTCGCGCGCGCCCGCGAGGTCTCCGCTCCGCAGGAGGAGGTGGCCCTTCACGACGAGCGCCCCGCGGTCCGCCGGATCGATCTCGAGCGCGGCGTCGACGATCTCGCGCGCCAGCGCGTGACGCCCGAGCTCGAGGTGGGCGCTTGCGAGATCGACGAGCACCGTGACGTTCTCGGGATCGAGGCCGCGAGCCCGTTCGAGGAACTCGAGCTCGCCGCGCGCGTCGCCCATCGCCCCCGCGACGGTGGCGAGGCCTCGGAGTGCGTCCGTGGAGGAGGGGTCGAGCGCGAGCGCCGTCTCGAAGTGCTCCTTCGCGGCGCGTGGGTTCTTCTCGAGGAGAAGGATGAACCCCATCGACGCGTGCGCGAACGGACACTCCGGGTCGAGCTCGATCGCGGTCCGGGCCTCGACGAGCGCGCCGTAGGGCCGCTTCATGCGGAGGAGCGCGGTGGAGAGCAGCGCGTGGCCCATCGCGTTCGAGGGGTCCATGGAGAGCGCTTCGCTGAGGAGGGAGACGGCGACGGTCGGATCGCCGCGGAGGAGCGCGCGGCGCGCCGACTCGACGAGGTGCTGGGCGCGATCCTCCATCAGATCACCGCCCATCCGAGCCAGGGCGAGACACCGAACGCGGCTTGAATCACCACGCTCCGCAGCAAGTAGCCCGCCGCCACGAGCGCCGCGCCGTTGAGCTTCTTCCGGCCGAGGTACGTGTGGACCCCGACGCTGACCGCCTGCCGCCGCTGGAGCTCGTAGAGCAGCGTGAACTTGAGCGCGAACACGACGAGCGCGCCGTACGCGACGACGCGCGAGGGCCACTGGAAGTGGAGCACGGCGGCGCGGAGCGCCATGCCGACGAGCATCGTCGTGACGGGGAGCGCGAGCGCGAGCGCGTACTCGCGGCGCCTCGTCGCGCTCCCGACGGCGTACGCGTTGAACGCGAACCAGGGCGCCGCGAGCCAGTTCCCACCGATCATCCCGGCGGTGACGATCCAGTGCACGTCCGCCGTGAAGTGCGAGACCGCGCTCGGCTCCGGCTCGTCGGGGATTTTGTAGCCTCGGCTCACGTCTACTTCTTCCCGTGCTTGTCGAGGAACTCGAGCACCTCGTCGTACTGGCCCCCCTCGTTCGCGTAGCGCGCGAAGTTGCGCGCCGTCGTGAGCCACTCGAGCGTGGTGGACCGCACGCCCTTGAGCGCGCGCTCGAGGTGCTGCTTCGTGATGGGGGCCTCCTCGCCGCGCGACAGCGCCTCGTCGATCGCCTCGTCGCTCGCGCTCTCGACGAGGTGCTCGAGGTCTGCGCCCGAGAACCCGCTCGTCTTCGACGCGATCGCGTCGACGTCGATCCCCGGCGCGACGGGTCGCGGGTCGAGCAGCATCTTGAGGATCGCCCCGCGCGCTTCCCGATCCGGGGGCGGAACGAAGAGCACCCGATCGAACCTCCCGGGCCGGCGGAACGCTCCGTCGACGGCCCAGGGCACGTTCGTCGCGCCGAGCACGAGCACGCCCTGGTTGTTCTGGGCGAACCCGTCCATCTCGGTCAGGAAGAGGCTCACGAGCTTCGCGCTCGTCGCCTCGCGCGCGTGGTTGCGCTTGCCGCCGAGCGCCTCGATCTCGTCGAAGAAGAGGACCGCCGGCGTGCTCGCGCGCGCCTTCTCGAAGATCGCGTGGAGCTTCCGCTCGGACTCCCCGATGTAGAGGTCGAGTACGTCGTGGATCGCGACGCTCAGAAATCGCGCCTTGCACTCGCCCGCGGTCGCGCGCGCGAGCAGCGTCTTGCCGCACCCGGGCGGCCCGTAGAGCAGGATGCCTCCGCCCACGCGCTTCTTGTACTTCTCGTAGAGCGACGGCTTCTGGAACGGCAGGATGATGCGCCGCTCGATTTGCTTCTTCACCTCCGCGAGGCCGCCCACGTCCGCGAACGTCATGGGCTTCTGCTCGGGCTGGAGCAGCCGGACGAGCTCCGGATCCTCCGTCTCGTCGTTCGAGATGACGCGCATCTTCGGCTTGCCCCCGCCCGGATCGACCTCGCGTACGGTCGCGCTGACGAGCGCCTTGAGATCGAGGTCCTCGAGCGTCGGGTTCGCGGCCACGGCTTGCTGATAGAGGCGGATCGCCTCGTCCCGATCACCGAGCGCGGCGCGCGCGCGCGCCTGCACGAGGAGGAGCTGCGGGTCGTGGCCCGCGGCCACGACGAGCGGCGCCTTCGCGTCGTCGGCGCCGAGGAGCATCGCCCCCGCGGAGACCTTCTGGGCGAGGGTCGCGAAGAGGTCGAGGCCCGCCTCGCGGACGACGCGCGCCGCCTCCGTCGGGTTGCCGCGCGCCTGGTGCTCGCGCGCGACCACCATCACGAGCTCCACGTTCCGGGGGGACGCGAGCAGCGCTGCCTTCAGACCGGAGAACGTCGCGTCGTCCATCGGGGAGGGATGGTAGGGGATCAGGCGGTCCGCGCGAGCCGATCGACCGCGCGGAGCAGCGTCGGGATCCGCGCGGCGCCGTGCATCGCGCGGACTCGCTCGGCGGTGATCGCGGCGTCCACGCCGAGCGTCGTCACCCAGAGCGGCTGCTTGCCTGTCCCGCGGAGCACCGGGATCGCGCGCGCGGTGGCGAAGGGCGTTCCCGCGACGCCGACGACCGGCGTGGCGCCCCCGAGCGCCGCGTGGAGATGCGCGCCGAGCCCGGGCGCACCGCGATCGTCGAGGGTCACGTACGCGTCGACGACCACGGCGTCGAACGGCCGGCCCGCGCGCGCGAGGACGGCGAGCAGGCACGGGAGCTCGCGGCGGTAGAGCGCGCCCGGCACGTACGGCTCGACGCGATCGAGCCGCGCGATCCATTCGTTCGCCGGCCGGTCGCTCGTCCACTCGTCGAACCCGACGCACGCGGCGACCGCCGAGCCATCATCCCTGTAGTCCACGTCCACGCAGGCGAGCACGGGTTCTCCTCGACGGGCGAACGCTCGCCCGCTGACCGCGCGGCCGCAACCCGGAGGCGAGTCTCCACGGACGAGGCGTTTCGCACCGCCGCGGCGAGCGTGGACGAGCACGCCGGAGGTGCGCGATTCCACCGCGGACGGGCCGCGGCGGCTTCGGCGCGCTCAGGAATGCGCCGTGGTAAGGAGCCCCATGAGCAACGTCGCAAGCGAGCCGAGCTCGCCGCCCCTCCCGAAGCGTGTCGGCCTCGTATTCTGGGTGGACCTGCGCCCGCGGCGAACGCCGTGATCGCCGCCGCCGCGTCCGCGCTGAAGCGCCGCGGGATCGAGGTCATCGGGTTCCTGCACGGCTACTCCGGCTTCGAGCACTACACGCCGTCGACGCCGCTCCGCGAGGGGGAGCACTACCGCGTCCTCAGCGACCGGGATCTCCAGGGCCTGCGCAACGAGCGGGGCATCTTCATCGGCACCGCCCGAACGAACCCCGGGAAGAAGATCCGTTCGTCCGCCGACCTCGCGGATCCGGAGCGCTCGAAGCCCCTCCGCCGCGTCCACGACGCGCTCGCCGCGATGGGCGTCGAGGCGCTCGTCTCGATCGGCGGGGACGACACGTTGAAGACCGCGAACTTCCTCCACGAGGTCCAGAAGCTCCTCCCGGCCGAAGCGCCGCGCGTCCGCGTCGTGCACGTCCCGAAGACGATCGACAACGACTACCGCGGCATCGACTTCACGTTCGGGTTCTTCACCGCGGTGGACGTGATGGCCAAGGAGCTCTTGAACCTGCGCGCGGACGCGGTGGCGACGAGGAGCTATTTCATCGTGGAGACGATGGGGCGCAAGGCGGGCTGGCTGTCGTACGGCGTCGCGATCGCGGGCGAGGCCCACCACGTCGTCGCCGTGGAGGACATCGTCGGCGACCTCGCGATCACCGAGCGGACGACCGACCCCGCGACGGGGGCGACGCGCGAGGAGACGAAGCTGAACCTCGACAAACTCGCGGACCGCGTCGTCGATCTCGTCGTCGCGCGGGAGGCCCGAGGCAAGGCGTACGGCACCGTCGTCCTCGCCGAGGGGCTCGCGGAGCTCCTGCCGGAGTCCGCGCTCAAGGGGATCGCTCGGGACGACCACGGGCACGTGTCCCTCGGCAAGGTCGATCTCGCGAAGCTCGTCGCCAAGATGGCGAGCGAGCGGTACGAGGCGCGCACGGGTCGGACCAAGAAGCTCACCGGAGTCCAGCTCGGCTACGAGGCCCGGTGCGCCGCGCCTCACGCGTTCGACGTCCTGCTCGGGACGCAGCTCGGGTTCGGCGCGTACCGCGCGCTCGTGGAGCTCGGCTTGGACGGCCACATGGTGAGCGTCGCGGGGCAGCTCGATCTGCGCTTCGTGCCCTTCTCGAGCCTCGTCGATCCGAAGACGCTCGTCACCGACGTTCGGTTCATCGAGCGCGGCTCGGACTTCCACCGGCTCGCGCGCGAGCTCGAGACTCGGCTGCCCCCCGCCGCCGGCTGAGGGACGTTCGGCTCGCTCCGGCGTCGATCTCGACAGCAGGCTCCCATCTTTCCCTGCGATCGAGTAGGAGGAGCGCGGCCTTCACGAACCGTGCCGCGGCTCGATTGACGCTTGGATCGCTGTGGTTAGGTTCGGTCGCGTTCCAGAGAACACACTCGACGAAGAGATAGAGAGACGAGGCACCGCCATGGGCAAGATCATCGGCATCGACCTCGGCACGACCAACAGCGTCGTCGCCGTGATGGAAGGCAAAGAAGCCAAGGTCATCGTGAACGAAGAGGGCTCCCGCATCACCCCGAGCGTCGTCGCTTGGGACGACAAGGGAGAGATCCTCGTCGGCCAAATCGCGAAGCGCCAAGCCGTCACGAACCCCACGAACACCGTGTATTCGGCCAAGCGCTTCGTCGGCCGCCGCTTTGAAGAGGTCGGAGACGAGATCGCTCGGGTCCCCTACAAGGTCGCGAAGGGCCCGAACAACGACGCGCAGATCGAGGTCCGTGGGAAGAACGTGTCGCCGCCCGAGGTGAGCGCAAAGGTCCTCCAGAAGCTGAAGAAGGCGGCCGAGGACTACCTCGGTGAGAAGGTCACCGAGGCGGTCATCACCGTCCCCGCATACTTCAACGACGCCCAGCGCCAGGCCACGAAGGACGCGGGTCGCATCGCGGGTCTCGAGGTGAAGCGCATCGTGAACGAGCCCACCGCGGCCGCGCTCGCGTACGGCCTCGACAAGAAGAGCGACGAGATCATCGCCGTCTACGACTTCGGCGGTGGCACGTTCGACATCTCGATCCTCGAGGTCGGGGACAACGTCGTGCAGGTCATCTCGACGAACGGCGACACCCACCTCGGCGGCGACGACGTCGACCACGTGGTGATGGACTGGCTCGTGAGCGAGTTCAAGAAGGACACGGGGATCGACGTCTCGAAGGACAAGATGGTGATCCAGCGCCTCAAGGACGCGGCGGAGCAAGCGAAGATCGAGCTCTCCACGGTCCAGGAGACGCAGATCAACCTGCCGTTCCTCACGGCGGACGCGTCGGGCCCGAAGCACCTGCAGAAGCCGCTCTCGCGAGCGAAGCTCGAGCAGATGATCAAGCCCCTCGTCGACCGGACGATGGAGCCCGTGCGCAAGGCGCTCGCGGACGCGAAGAAGGATCCGAAGCAGATCGACGAGGTCGTCCTCGTCGGCGGATCGACCCGCATCCCGCTCGTGCAGGAGACGGTCAAAAAGTACTTCGGCAAGGATCCGCACAAGGGCGTGAACCCGGACGAGGTCGTCGCGGTCGGCGCGGCGGTCCAGGCGGGCGTCCTCTCGGGCGACGTGAAGGATCTCGTCCTCCTCGACGTCACGCCGCTCTCGCTCGGCGTCGAGACGCTCGGCGGCGTGATGACCGCGATGATCACGCGCAACACGACGATCCCCACGCAGAAGAAAGAGGTGTTCTCCACCGCGAGCGACAACCAGCCCGAGGTCGAGATCCACGTCCTGCAGGGGGAGCGCACCGAGGCGCGCTACAACCGCACCCTCGGCCGCTTCAAGCTCGAGGGCATCATGCCCGCGCCGCGCGGCGTGCCGAAGATCGAGGTGACGTTCGACATCGACGCGAACGGCATCCTCTCGGTCCACGCGAAGGACACGGCGACGGGCAAGGACCAGAAGATCACGATCACCGCGTCGGGCGGCCTCAAGGAGGAGGACATCCAGCGCATGGTGAAGGACGCCGAGGCGAACGAGGCCGAGGACAAGAAGAAACGCGAGGAGATCGAGCGCCGGAACAAGCTCGAGAACATGTGCTACACGACCGAGAAGGCGCTCAACGAGAACAAGGACAAGTTCCCGGAGAGCGACGCGAAGCAGCTCCGCGAGGTCATCGACGCGGCCCGCAAGGCCATCGAGAAGCAGGATGACGCGGAGGTCCAGGCCTCGCTCGAGAAGCTCGAGAAGGAAGCGCACCGCATCGCGAGCGTGATGTACGAGAACAAGGGTGGCGATGGCGGAGCCCCGCCCCCGCCGGACGGCGGGAAGTCCGGCGGCGCCGGTGAAAAGGGCAAGGGGAAAGACGGCGTCATCGACGCGGAGTTCGAAGAAGCGAACTGAGCCGCGGGCGCTTCAGCAGACCGATCCGCAGCCCATCAGCAACTCCCATCAGCCACATTGCCGAGCCCCATGCTCCCCCGCCGGAGCGTGGGGCTCGTCGTTTTGACGCGAAGCAACGTGCCTTCTCCGGCGGCGCGCTCGCCGACACCGCAACTTCGGTGCCCTCGACTGGACGCAGCTGGATCGACGACGCTAATCTGCGAGGAGAGGTCGGGGGCGACGCGCTTTTCAACCTCTCGACTCCCTCACGGGGAGTCGAAACTTTCGCGGGCACTGGGGAGCGCGCCGCGAGCTTCGACGAATGCGCGGGTGATGACACGATGACGATCGCTAGAAAGCTTGCACCGGCGCTCTTCGGCCTCTCTTTGGTGGCCTGGGCGACCTCGTGTTCGCTCGCGCTCAACTTCGACGAAGTGCAGTGTGAAAAGGCGGAGGACTGTCAAAAGCGCGGGTTCCAGGGCGCGGTCTGCCAGAACAACGTCTGCGTGGTCGAGAGCGGGAGCACGGGCGACAACATGACCTCCTCCTCGACCGGGAGCGTGGTCGTTCCTGGCTTCGAGTGTATGGGGCACATGCAGTACCCGGATCCAATGGGGATGCCCGTGTCCCAGGTGTTCCACTTCGAGGACGCGCTCGCGGGCGTCGGCACCATCTTCCCGCAGGGCGAGATCGCCGCGAACCTCTGTTCCCCGCTGAGCGGGCAGTGCGGCTCCCCCATCCAGGCGAACATCCCGACCGACGCGATGGGCGAGATCGAGGTCAACGTCCCGAGCCTCCCCGCTTACCTCGACGTCTTCGACGCGAAGCCGAGCGGCGCAGGCGGCGCGGGCCTGTCGCAGGAGGACTACCGGCCGGGCATCGTCTACGAGACGCGCCCGATCGTCCTGCCGCCACAGCCGAAGGTGATCCGCGTCATCAAGTACAAGGACTTCGTCACCCTCGCGACGCTCGTGAACGCGACCGAGGAGCCGACACACGGCATCGCCCTCGTCCTCACCGTCAACTGCAACGATCAGCGCGCCGCGGGCGTGCAGATCTCGGTCGATCCGGCGGACATGGATGACAAGACCGTCACCGCCTACTTCAAGGGGAGCATTCCGAAGCTCGGGACCACGGAGACGGACAGCGAGGGGGCGTTCGCGATGGTCAACATCCCCGTGATGCCGAGCGGGGAGCCGAAGCCCGTCACGTTCCACGCGAAGCTCGCTGCGACTGGCGAGCAGATCGGAACTGCGACAGTCTTCATCCGGAAGGGCACGGTCACGTACGTCCACATCGGGCCGACGCCGAACGGCGAATAGGGACGTGGGGCGAGCAACGATCCGCGAGCATCAGTGAGCAACTCATGAGCAACATCGAAGCCATCGGCAAATATCGCGTCATCGGCAAGCTCGGACAGGGCGGGATGGCGCGCGTCCTCCTGACCGTCGTGACCGGTATGCATGGCGTCACGAAGCTCCTGGTGCTGAAGGAGCTGCGCGACGACCTCGCCCAGGACGGCGACTTCGTCCAGATGTTCCTCAACGAGGCGAGGCTCGCGGCGCGCCTCAACCACCCGAACGTCGTGCAGACGTACGAGGTGGGTCAGGAGGGCGAGAAGTACTTCATCGCGATGGAGTACCTGGAGGGCCAGCCGCTGCACGCGATCCTCCGGCGCATCGGCCGACCGAGCGTGCCGCTCGACATCCACCTCCGCGTGCTGATCGAGATGCTGCGCGGCCTCGACTACGCGCACTCGCTCACGGACTTCGACGGCTCGCCGCTCAACGTGGTCCACCGCGACATCAGCCCGCAGAACGTGTTCGTCGGGTACGACGGTCAGGTGAAGCTCGTCGACTTCGGCATCGCGAAGGTCGCCGGCGCGAACTCGAACACGCAGGAGGGCATGTTCAAGGGCAAGCTCTCGTACGTCGCCCCCGAGCAAGTGCGCTGTGACAAGATCGACGCGCGCGCGGACATCTTCGCCGTCGGCGTGATGCTGTGGGAGGCGATCGCGGGCCGCCGACTCGTGCACAAAGACGAGGACGAGCGCAGCATCATCGCGCGCCGCGTGAACGGCAACGATCCCAAGATCAAGGACATCATCCCGGAGTGTCCCGCGGAGCTCGCCGCGATCTGCGATCGGGCGCTCGCCATGTCCCCGGACGATCGCTTCCAGACCGCGAAGGCGTTCTACGAGGCGCTCGAGGACTACACCGAGAGCGCCGGCCACCGCGTCGGTCCGCGCGAGGTCGGGGCGATGGTCTCGAACGCGTTCCAGCCGGACCGCGCGAAGGTGCGCGCGCTCGTCGACGAGCAGCTGAAGAGCCTCACGGAGAACCTCCCGCGGGCCGCGTTCGCCATCACGGGGACGTACGCGAACGTGTCCTCGCAGGTCAGCAAGATGAGCGCGATCACGGGCGGCGCGCCCGGTTCGTTCTCCGGTGGTGGGTCCGGCACCGATCTCGTCGCCGCCTCCCCAGTGACGCCGCTCGCGACGCAACTGCCGCCCCCTCGCAGCCGCGCGCCGTTCATTCTGCTCGGCGCGGTGGTCGTCGCTGGAGGGATCACCGCGGCCGCGTTCATGCGCAAGTCGTCCTCGGAGACGGCTCAGGCCGCAGCCGCGACGCAGGCGCCCGCGGCGACCGAGACCGAGAAGCCGGCCACGGCTCCGCCGCCACAGCTGCCCGCACCGAAGCCCGACGGGGCGATGCTCTCGCTCCTCATCCGATTCCCGGAGGGCGCGACGGCGAAGCTGGACGGCGGCGTGGTCGACAACCCGTTCAAGGCGACGGTCGCGAAGGATGGCTCGATCCACACGCTCGAGGTGAGCGCGGACGGCTTCGACACCGAGAAGCGGACGCTCATCTTCGGCTCCGACATCGACCTCACGGTCACGCTCATCAAGGCGAAGGACAAGCCGCGCGTGCGCATCGTCGGCCCCACGGTCGCGGCGACGCCGGCCGCGAAGACGGCCGACCCGCCGGCGACGGTCGCGACGCCGACCCCGCTTCCGCCGCCGACCGAAGACGACACGCCGCACGCTCGACAGAAGCCGACAGGCGAGATCGACGACTCGAACCCCTACAAGAAAAACAAATGATCCGACGAGAGACGCCTCAGCCTCATGCTTCGGGTGAAGTTCGCCATCCTTCGCGCGAAGTTCGCCGAGCCGCTGTTGGGGTCGTTTCAGGGTTGCTCGCGGTCGCGACGCTCGTCGCGCCGCTCGCGCCGTTCGCGCGCACGGCGCTGGCTCAGCCCGCCGAGCAGACGAAGGAGGACGAGGCGTACGAGCACTTCAAGCGCGGCGTCGCGTTCTACAAGGACGCCGACTTCACCGCCGCGCTGGTCGAGTTCAAGCGCGCGTACGAGATCGCGCCGAGCTACCGCGTGCTCTACAACCTCGGCCAGACGTCGCGCGAGCTCCGCGACTACGCGACGGCGCTCACGTCCTTCGATCAGTACCTCACCGAGTCCGCCGCCGATCCGGGCCTCGACGAGAAAGAGCGTGGGAAGCGGGAGAAGGCCGAGGCCTACGTAAAGGAGCTCCGCCCGAAGGTCGCGATCGTCACGATCGAGGTCAACGTGGCCGGCGCCGAGGTGCTCGTCGACGACATCCCGATCGGGGAGTCGCCGCTGAAGAAGCCCGTGTTCATGAACGCGGGTCGGCGGAAGGTCACGGTCTCGAAGAGCGGGTTCAACCCGAACCAGCGCTTCGTGGACGTGGGCGGCACCGACGAGAAGACCGTGAAGATCGAGCTCCTGGCGGTCGGTGGGCCGAGCGGCCCGAACCCGAAGGGGCCGCCGACGAAGCCGCCGGAGCCGGGGCTCTCGCCCGTCCCGTTCGTCTTCCTCGGCCTCACGGGCGCGACGGGGATCGCGACCGCGATCCTCGGCGCGCGCGCGCTGAGCCTGCACAGCGACTACGAGACGGAGCTCGGGAAGTTCCCGGGCAACCCAGAGGCGATCGAGTCCGCACGGAGCGGCTCGAAGGATTTCGCGCTCGGCGCCGACATCCTCGGCGGCGTGACGATCGCCTCCGCCGCGGTGACGGTCATCCTCTTCGTCGCGCTGAACCAGTCCTCGGGCGAGGAGGAAAAGAAGGACGAGAAGCCCGCCGAGCCCAAGGTCGGCATCTCGCTGAGCCCCGGGTTCATGGGGCTGTCGGGTTCGTTCTAGAGGTCGGTGCTCTCGAGCGCCGACGACCCGTTCCACAGCCGACCCGCCACGGGCCGGTCCAGGCTGGATCGACGCGGTCCAGGCCGGATCGACGCGGTGTAAGGCCCGCAGGGAATCGTCGTTCTCCATCCAACCAGCGCGACTCGGCGCGCTCGAGGAGGAAACGATGGCTCTCGTTCGACGTGTTCTTGGTCTCGCTCTCCCACTCACCGCGCTCCTCGCCGGCTGCGGAGGCGCACCGGGCGCGCCGAGCGATGCGAACAAGCACGTGGACTACCGCGGCGGTGGGGACACCGAGGGCGTGCCTCAGCCGCAGCCGCGCTCACCGAGCGCGAGCGACTCGATCGCGGGCGCGACCCCGACGCCGTCGACGAACGAGTCGGTGGTTCGCCCCGACACGCGCCCGGGGCTCGGCACGTCTTGGGGCGAGACCAAGTCGTCGCACCTCACGTCCGCGCCGTTCTCGCGCGCAGATTTCCAGAGCCCGTTCGCGATGGCGTCGCTCTTCTACAACAACGAGGACGGCGCGCACGCGATGGCGAACTCGACGGGCTTCTCGCAGAGCTCCGAGGGCCGCGTGGACATCGGCAACGGCATCGCGACGCTGCGGCTGCGCGACGCGGACACGGGGCGCTTCCTGAGCGGCTTCCACGGCAACAACAAGGACTTCGTCGTTGGCCGCGAGGGTCAACGCTACGCGATCGTCGTGACGAGCAACGTCGACTCGCGCATCGAGGTGGTGCTGAGCGTGGATGGAGACGACGTCGTCGACGGCAAGCCCGCGAGCTTCTCGAAGCGCGGCTACATCCTCGATCCGCTCGGCGAGATCGAGATCGAGGGATTCCGACAGAGCGCGGAGGCCGTCGCGCAGTTCACGTTCGGCTCCGTGTCCGACTCGTACGCGGCGCTCAAGCACGGCGAGGCGGCCGCGAAGAACGTGGGAGTGATCGGCGTCGCGCTCTTCAACGAAGCTGGCACGAATCCTTCGTTGTGGACAAGGGGTGAGGTCGGCCGCCGAATGGATGCGAATCCGTTCCCTGGTCAATTCGCGACCCCACCTCCGTCGCGCTGAGCTCTTCGCACGAAGCGCGGCGACGCACGCGGCGCAGACAAAAGTGAGCGCGCGGGTGTCAACTCGCTCGAGGTCGCGTCGACATGTGATCGATGATCGAGATTGGATCACGGACCCACGGGCACAACTCGTACGCGCGCGCGCTCTTCGGTGAGCCCCATCGAGACGCGAGCAAGCGCCGAGCGGAGCGCAACGCGAAGTACCTCGACCTCGATCGCGATCTCGAGATCACGAGGTGCATCGCGTGGGGATCGCGGAGTCAGGTCTACGAGGCCGTTCGGCGGCGGGACATGCGGCGCTTCGCGATCAAGCTGCTCGTCGCCGAGGGGCTGGACGTGCGTATCCGGTTCGAGCTGGAGGGGCGCGCGCTCTCGCGCATTCGTCACCCGCACGTCGTCGAGATCTTGAGCGCGGTGACGACGCCGAACGGCGCGAAGTGCATCGTCATGCCGTTCCTCGTGGGAGACACGCTCCGCGCGCTCCTCGACACGACGGGCCGGCTCTCTCAGCGGCGCGCGGCGACGCTCATGGTGAACGCCGCCGCGGGGCTCCACGCGTCGCACTCGGCGGGCGTCCTCCATCGCGATCTGAACCCGCGCAACGTCTTCATCGGGCAGACGGGGGACGAGCTCCCATCGTCCGCGAGACCGATCTTGATCGACTTCGGACTCGCGAAGCTCGAGCCGACTGCGACGGAGCTCTCGGCGAGGTTCCCGGCGTTCGGGAACCCCGCGTACATGGCGCCCGAGCAGATCCTCGGCGCGCCGACCGACGCCCGAACGGACGTTTACGGACTTGGGATCCTCCTCTTCGAGGCGCTCGCTGGGCGCCCGCCCTTCGTCTCGGACGATGCGGACGAGGTCACGCACGCGCAGCTCGATCGGACCGCGCCCGCCCTCGATCGGACCGCGGGCACGAGCGCGGCGGTCGCGCGCGTCGCCGCGCGCGCCCTCGAGAAGCACCCGCGCGATCGCTACCCGAGCGCGCGCGCGTTCGCCGAAGCGCTCCACGCCGCTGTTTGAGCGGGCACCGTTGCGGCCGCGCGCTCTCCGGCGCGATGATGCGGCCATGGTGGGCAACGGGCGGGGATGGGTGGTGGCGGCGCTCGTGCTCGCGATCGCGGGATGCGGCTCGAAGAAGTCGACGCATTCCTCCGAGACCCGCTCATCGACGCCGTCTGGGTCGTCCACGACGGAGAGCGACGCTGAGCGCTCCATCCTCTCGAGGCCGTCGCGACGGATCGCGCACAGGCTCAAGGAGACGATGTCGATCCGCGTCTTCGCGACGAGCGGAATGCCCGACAACGACGCGTTGATCGGGGCGCTCAAGGAGCTGTTCGCGGCGTACGCGGAGGCCTCGAAGCAGAGCGACGGGGAGCCCCGCATCCGCTTCGAGTTCATCGATCCCAAGAGCGACGAGCAGAGGCGGGAGGCGAAGGACGCGGGCATCCAGGAGCAGACGTTCGCGACGAAGGACGCCAACGTCCCGGACAAAGCCACGGTGATGCGGGGCTTCATGGGGATCGCGTTCGCGTACGCGAAGGAGAAGGACACGATCCCGTATTGGCCGCCCAACGAACCGCGCGGGCTCGAGTTCTTCATCTCGCACAAGATGCACGAGCTCCTGGCGGTCACCGAGGGGACGCGCACGCGAATCGGTGTCATCACGGGGAAGGACGAGATCAAGCTCTCGGACGACGTGCTCGCGCCGGGGGATGGGCCGTACAACCTGAAGTCGATCTTCGCCCAATACCTCCCCATGTACGACCTCGTGGAGATCGATCTCGGGGGCGGTGAGCGTCCGATCGACGATGGCGTCGATGGGGTGCTCGTCACTCAGCCCGGCAAGGACTACACGGAGCGCGAGCTCCGGCAGATCGACGCGTTCGTGATGCGCGGAGGCAAGTCGCTCACGGTGCTCGCGAGCGCGGTGAACCTCCGCCCGTACGACGCGTCCTTGACCGCGACCCTCTCGACCCACGGCCTCGCGCCGCTCCTCTCCGGCTATGGCGTCGAGATGCACGCCGACCTCGTCAGCGACTGGGAGCAGAGCTTCGCGCTGCCGCTCGCGACGCCCGAGGGGGAGGCGAAGTCGATTCCCGTCTGGTGGGTGCCCGCGCCCGCACCGCCGTCGCTCGACGACACGTTCCTCCCGTTCTTCCGACTGAAGAGCCTCACGCTGCCGTTCGCCTCCTCACTTTCGGTGCACGCCGATCGGCAGCCCGACGCGACGGTGAAGGCGCGCGCCCGCTCGTCTCCGACGGCTTCGGTCCAGACGGGGTCCGAGCTGGACCTCGGCTTGAACCATTCGCTCATGAAAGCCCCTCCCGCGGGCAGCTCGCAGCAAGTCCTCGCGGTGAGCGTCGAGGGCCCGTTGCGGAGCGCGTTCGACGCGGAGCTTAGTTCGAAGTCCCCTTCGAACGTGCTCGTCATCGCGTCGTCAGGATTCCCGACGAATCCGTTCGCGCGCGCGGGCAAGGCGCCGCCAATGCCGCCGCAGCTGCGAATGATGGGCGGGAGCTCCGGCGATCACGACCTGCTCACGGTCGCGCAGATCTACTCCAAGGAGGCGTTCCCGACGATGGTGCTGGCGCTCAAGAACACGTTCGACTGGATGAGCGGCGACCCGGATCTCCGCGAGCTCAACGGGGTGCTCTGAGCGGCTCCGTCACTGGTAGAGGAACCAGGTCACGCCCGGTTTGATCTCCATGTGGAAGTGATCCTTGTGCGCGACGTCGAAGTTCGGCGTCAGCGTGTACGTGAAGATGCCGGCGTCGTGGGCCTCGCACACGATCGTGTGGAGCTCCTGCGCGTCCGGATCGGAGGGCATCGGCGCGCCCTTGCCGCACGTCTGCTGGCCGATCTTGCCGTCGAAGTGTGCGGCGACGCTGAGCTGCGTGCCGTCCGTCTTCTTGAGGATGCCGACGTCGATCGCGAGCCCCGCAGGGTGACGCGTGCCGGGAGGCGCCCATTTGCCTCGCGGCTTGTCGTCGTCCGCGCCGGTCTCGTCGGTGGGCTTCGCGACCGCCGTGACGATGCGCGTGCCCTTCGTCGCCGTGGCCTTCTTCGCGCGGCTACGCGGCACCGGGCGTGACGTCATCCTCGCCCGCTTCTTCGCGCTCGCAGGGGACTTCGCGCCCACGCTGCTCCCCACGAGGAGGTTCTCACCGCCCGTGAGATCGAACGCCGACACGTTCTCTTCCTCGGTCGCGCCATCCTCGACGGCGGTCTTCCCGAGCGTGTCGAGCGCGCCCGACTGCTTCTGATGGGGCTTCGAGGGTTTGTCCGCGTGCCCCTTCCCCGGCTTCGTGCCCTTCTTTTCGGACGCGTTCTTGTCGACCGCGTTCTTGTCGGTGGAGCTCTTGTCGGCCGAGCTCTTCTCACCGGGCTTCTTCTTGCCCGGATGCGACACGTGCTCCGACTTGTCGCCCTTGCCCTTGTCGTCCTTCTTGTGGTCGTCCGCCGCGTCGGCGTCCGCCTCTTCGCCGGGCTTCGGCATGTTGGGCCGGTACATCGTGTAGTGGACGACCTCGTCCACGCCGTGGGACGCGAGGATCACCGCGAAGTCGTCCAACGAGAGCGCGAGCCGCGCGTCGAGGATCTCGAAGATGCTCGACGCGCGCTCCTCGGGCGGCAGCACCGATCGGACGAGGACGCCGTGGAGCCTGCCCGTGAGACGGATCGGCGCGCGCACGCCGTTCACCGAGTTCTCGCGCGAGTACAGGATGCCGCGACGATCGAGCTCGGCGTACGCCTCGTCGTTCGTCATGTTCGCGTACCGGTACGCGGGCGTCTTCATCGCCTCGGCGGGGTCCGGTTTCTCGAGGTAGGGAGAGAGCGCGAGCGCGGGCGACGCGACGGTCACCGCCGCGGCAGCCGCGAACACCCCCAAGAAGCGACGCATCCGGCCGAGCACGCGGGCACCATAGTAGCCTCGCGGAGAAACGCTAAGTATTAGTCAACCGGCGTGGCCGAGAGCGAATCTCCGAGCGATCC
This sequence comes from Polyangiaceae bacterium, assembly GCA_046351395.1. Lineage (GTDB taxonomy): Bacteria > Myxococcota_A > Polyangia > Polyangiales > Polyangiaceae > CAYYKK01. The sequence continues at coordinate 239,171 of JAXLYP010000006.1, read as the reverse complement.
AGAGCAGGAGGCCCCTCTACACGCGCCGCCGAGCGAGCCCGCTCCTCCCGCGTCGTCACCCACCGCCGCAGCCGTCAAGGCGCCTGACGATCCGCGAACGACGGTCCGCGGCGTCGTCGCCGCGACGTTCGTGACGACCGCGATCGTGACCCTCGCGTCGTACGTGGCGCCGAAGGACTACTCCGCGACGGCGGTCGGGATGATCTTCCTCGGGGCGACGTACGTCCTCGTCCTCCGCCACAGCGCGGCCTTCATCCGCGCGCACGGGCTCGCGCTCGGAGGGTTGTTCGAGCCGCGGCAGCTCGACCCGAAGGAGCTCTTCGTGGACGCGGTGAAGGCGCTCGGCGTAGCTCTGTTGCTGTTCGCGGTCGTGGCCGCGCCCTTCGTCATCGGCTTCCGCTTCTACTTCCACGCGCGCGGCTCGTTCGACTTCTCCACGCTGAAGTCGATCCCGAAGGACGCGCTCGGGCAGATGCTCGTGATCGCCCTGCCCGAGGAAGCGTTCTTCCGCGGCTACCTCCAGACGTCGCTCGACACGCTCTTCGTGGCGAAGCGGCGGATCCTCGGCGCGGATCTCTCGCTCGCGCTGCCGCTCGCCTCGCTCATCTTCGCGGTCGGCCACGTCCTCACGCGGCCCGATCCGTCGAGGCTCGCGGTGTTCTTCCCGGCGCTCGTGTTCGGCTACCTCCGCGCGCGCACGAAGGGCATCGGGACGTCCCTCTGCTTCCACGCGCTCTGCAACCTGCTCTCGGGCGCGCTCGCGGAGGGCTACCACCTCCGCTGAAATCGCTGCGGCGAGCGCGATCCGACCTCGCGCGGTCAGACCTCGAGGAGATCTTTCTCTTTGGCGGCGAGGATCGTGTCCACGTTCTTGGTCATCTCGGCCATGACCTCCTCGACCTTCTTCTTGCCGCGATCGCCGTCGTCCTCGCTCACGTCGCCCTCGCTGGTGAGAGAGTCGATCATCTCGTTCGCGTCCCGCCGGTGCTTGCGGAGCGCGACCTTGCACTCCTCGCCGTTCTTGCGGATGACCTTCACGAGATCCTTGCGCCGCTCCTCGGTGAGCGCCGGGATCGGGATGCGGATGAGGTCTCCGTCCGGCTGCGGGTTCAGGCCGAGATCGCCCTCGCGGATCGCCTTGTCAACGGCCTTCACCTGGCCTTTGTCCCAGGGCTTCACCGTGAGCATGCGGGGCTCGGGGACGGACACGGTCGCCATCTGACCGAGCGGCGTCGGTGTGCCGTAGTAGTCGACGCGGATACCGTCGAGCATGCTCGGGTGGGCGCGACCCGTCCGCACCTTGGACAGGTCACGGCGGAGCGCTTCGATCGCTTTGTCGCACGATACGCGGAGGTCCTTGATCACGTCGTCGAGCATGGGGCGGTGAGCCTAGCACGACGCCCCCTGGATCCATGAGCGCGCCGAAGGCCGTCGTGCGCGCCGCGCCCGCCGCGGTTGTCCGAAGTGGTAGGCTGCTCGCGAGCGCCCGGGAAAAAGAGCATGGAGGAGTTGGACTTTCATTCGTTCCCCGTCCTCGTCGTGGACGACGAGGAGGACAACCTCGACGCGTTCCGCTTCGCGTTCCGGAAGTCGTTCAACCTGCAGTACGCGGTCGGCGGCCCGGCGGCGCTCGACATCCTCGATCGGGTCGACGCGGCCGTGATCGTCAGCGATCAGCGCATGCCGAAGATGAGCGGCATCGAGTTCCTGAAGCGCGCGAAGGAGCGCCGGCCGGACGCGCTCGGGATCCTCCTCACGGCGTACGCGGATCTCCCGGTCCTCGTGGACGCCGTCAACTCCGGCGCGGTCGAGCGCTACGTGCAGAAGCCGTGGGACTCGAAGGAGCTCTCCGTGATCCTGCGCCAGGCGATCCGCACGTTCGCGACCGTGCGAGAGAACCGGCGGCTCCGGGAGCAGCTCGCGCACTACGCCGGGTACCTCGAGAAGGAGCAGCGCGATCCGTTCGACTACGGCGAGCTCGCGACCGAGAGCGAGGCCATGCGCGAGCTCTCGCGGAGGCTCGGGGAGGTCGCGCAGAGCGCGTCTCCCGTGCTCGTCGAGGCCGAGCCTGGTAGCGAGCAGGAGGTCGTCGCGCGCGCGATCCACGTGGGCTCGTCGCGCGAAGATCGCCCGTTCGTGCGCGTCACGTGCGCGGCGTTCCGCGGGGACGCGCTCGAGCGCGAGCTCTTCGGCTGGAGGCGCGGCTCGTTCTCGGGCGCGTTCGACGATCGCGCCGGGCGCGTGGAGCTCGCCGACGGCGGCACCCTCTTCCTCGACAACCCGGAGACTCCGTCCCACTCCCTTCAGGCGCGGCTGCTTCGTCTGCTCGACGAGAGCGTCATCGAGCGCGTCGGGAGCACGGACTCCCACCGCGTGGACGTTCGCCTCGTCGTCGCCGTCCCGCACAGCCTCGATCGCGCGTGGCGCATGGAGGACGTCATCCCGGAGCTCGCCTCGAAGCTCGACGTCTTCCCGCTGCGCGTGCCGCCGCTCCGCGATCGCAAGGAGGACATCCCGCACCTCGCCGAGCATTTCCTGCGCAAGTACGGGCGGCGCAACGCGCGCGCCGCGACCGCGTTCTCGGACGCCGCGAAGGCGCTCCTCTCCACCTACGACTTCCCCGGCAACGCGCGCGAGCTCGAGAACGTCGTCGAGCGCGCGGCGATCCTCGCTCGCGGGGACGTGATCCAGCCCGAGCACCTCGCGTTCGGGACGCGCCGACCGCGCCCGGAGGACGCGAGCGCGATCGAGCGACCGTCCGCGCCCGCCCCCGCCCCTGCTCCCGAGCCCACGGGCAACCTCGGCTCGCGGCTCGAGGACATGGAGCGCCGCGAGCTCGTGCTCGCGCTCGAGCGCTGCGGCGGGAACAAGGCCGAGGTCGCGCGGTCGCTCGGCATCCAGCGGACCACGCTCTACTATCGGCTGAAGCGGCTCGGCATCGACGCGTGAGCGGTTCGAGCGCGGCGGACCTCCTGGGCGAGGGCCGAGCAGCCCTCGACCCGCGCGAGCCTCCCGAGGGGGCGCTCGACGCTGGGTTCTTCCAGCAGCCCGTGCTCGATCTCGCGAAGGCGCTCGTCGGGTGCGTCCTCGTCCACCGCGCGGGGGGCGTCGTCACCGGCGGCCGCATCGTGGAGACGGAGGCCTACCGCGGGCCCCTCGACTTGGCGGCACACAGCGCGGGCGGGCGCCGCACCAAGCGGACGGAGGCGATGTTTGGCGCCCCGGGGCACGCGTACATGTTCCTCCTCTACGGCTCGAGCTGGGCGTTCAACATCGTCGCTGGCCCCGTGGACGAGCCGCACGCCGTCCTGGTGCGCGCGCTGGAGGCGACGATCGGCCTCGACGCGATGCTCGCGCGACGCTCGCGCTCGTCGCCCAAGATCCTCCCAGGCTCGCGGGAGCTCACGAACGGGCCCGGCAAACTCTGCCAAGCGATGGGCCTCGATCGCGGCGCTTACGGCGCGTCGTGTGCGAGCGCGGCGCTGCACTTGCTCCCGGGTCCGCGGGGCCCGGTCGGGCGCTCGGCGCGCATCAACATCGACTACGCCGGCCCTTGGATCGACAAGCCTTGGAGGTTCTATGAGCGCGGCAACGCTTGGGTATCGGTGAAGCCGCGCTAGCGCTGCCCGCCAAGAACTCGCCCGGCCGCGACGCGCGAGTACTATTCGAAAGCATGGGGCTGTGGCCGTTCGGCAAGGGGAAGGAGAACAAACCCTCGCCCCCAGACGAGGACGAGGTGGAGTTCTCGTCGCGGGTCGTCACCGTCGCCCTGTCGTCCGGCGCGCTCGTGCGTGGAAAGCTCACGGTGCACTTCCACGAGCCGCTCGGCGCTGCGCGCGCGGAGCGGACGATGGAGCTGCTCCGTCGCACGGCGGAGGAGGACATCGCGAAGCTCGCGAGCCTCGACGAGCTCCTCGCGAAGCAGAACGACATCCTCACGGACGCGATCCAGAAGCTCCCCGAGGCCGCCCCACGTCCCCGGACGATCGAGATCGTCGCGCTCCACGCGGTGGAGGACGCGGGCGGGCGCAACTCCCCGAGCTCCATTCCGCCCGCAGCGCTCCCGGCGTCGCTCCGCCCCGATGTGCCGAAGGTCGAGGCCGCGGAAAAGCGCGCGCCCGCCTCGCGCGTGATGACGCCGCGGCCCGCGCCCGTCGTCGCGGGGCGCGGTCCGATGGATAGCTCGCCCGCTTCGATCGCCGCGCCCACCACGCGACGGCCCTCGGGGCAAATGTTGAGCGTCCGCGGAGCGCCGCTCGTCCCGACAGGCACCACGGCCGAAAACGCCGGGAAAGCGCTCGCCCCGCTGCTCCGTGACGCCGCGACGAAGCTCATGCTCGGCCTCCTCCGCGCGTACGACTTGTTCGCGATCCGGAAGATGTCCCTGAACGAGAGCGACACCGAGATCATCGAGGCGATGGTGCCCGTCTCGTCGGCGCCTCTCGGGTTCTTCTGGGAGAGCCGGAGCGAAGAGTTCCACCGCTGGACGGAGACGCTCGGCGAGGAGGCCTTCGGAGCGCTCCGCGCGGAGGCCGAGGCCGCCGCATCGTATCTCTTCTACCAGAGCCTCGATCACGCGCGCGTCGAGCAGACCGCGCTCAACGTGGTCCTCGAGCGCTCCGCCGAGGGCGCGTTCGTCGACGGCAAGGTCGCGCTCGCGAAGCTCGGTCGCTACTTGCACCCCGCGGAGGGCAGCACGGTCGCGGAGCTCGCCGCGTCCGTCCGGCGCAGCCTCGGGCGCCCCAGCGGGGAGGCGCGGGCCGAGCTCGGCCGCATCGATCTCGTGCTCACCCCGCTGCTCGCGGCGCTCCAGGACGACCTGTCGATCGCCGCCGCGCAGGTCCGCTACGCGGTCGCGAAGTAGCGGACGCCACGCGGGCGATCGTCACCCGAGCCTTCTTGCTTCTCGTCCGCGATCGACCCACGTCGAGCATCCTCTTCATGGGTCGACTCGAGGATCCGGGCGCGGCGGCCGCCCCCGAGTGATCACACCGCGCGGGGAGAGCCCCGCGCGCTGGAGAGCGCGTGCTGCATCGAGAGCACGACCTGCTCCGCTTCGTCGAGCGCGTTGGGCCAATGCGGCGAGAACCGGATGCACCCGTCGGGCGATCCGAACGCCACGCCGAGCGGCTTGAACGCCGCGACGAAGGCCGCGAAGTCGACGCCCTTTGGCAGCCGGAGGCAGAGCGATCCCGAGCGACGCGCGGGTTCGGCCGCGCGCAAGCTCTCGAACCCGAGCTCCACGAGCGGGGCCTCGACGGCGTCGTTGAACGCCTGCACGTGGTCGAAGATCTTGCTTCGGCCGAGCGCGACGATCGCGTCGAGGCTCGCCTCGAGCGCCGCGAACGCCGTGGCGCTCACGTTCCCGACCTCGAGGAAGTCGATCGAGCCGCGGATCGGCTTGTCATAGCGGAGCTTCCCAGCCCCCTCGAACAGGAAGTCCACCGCGTCGACGTGCGAGAGCCACCCCGCGACGCGCGGCCGAAGGTTCGCGAGCCCTCGGCTCGACGCGTAAACGAAGCCCGCGCCTTCCATGCCCATGAGCCACTTGTGCGCTCCGCAGGCGAGGAAATCGACGCCCACGCGCACGTCGACCTCGACCATCCCGGCGCCCTGCACGGCGTCGACGCACAGGTGCGCGCCCGCCGCCTTCGCGCGCGCCGCGATCGCCGCGATCGGCATGTGGAACCCGGTCTGGAACTCGACCTGGCTCACCGCGATCATCCGCGCGCCGCGAGCGAGCTCCGCGTCGAGCGCCTCGAACGCGCCCGCCTCGTCGGTGCGGTACTGGTCCGCGTCGAGCATCACGATCTCGAGTTCGAAGAGCTCCGCGGCGCGCTGCCAGGGCGTCACGTTCGCGGGGAACTCCCCACGGAACAGGACGACGCGATCGCCCCTCGCCCAGTCGAACGAGAGCGCGAGATCGAGGATGCCGCGCGTCGTGCTTTGGGAGAGCGCGATCTCGTGGGGCTCGGCGCCCACGAGCGCCGCGAGCTTTCCGCGCAGCCGATTTCGCTGGGCGAGCCACGTCGGGTAGGCGCCCGCGCCGCGCTTGCCGTAGTCGAGGAGCCAGCTCTGGATCGCCTTCCGCGCGAGGATGCTGGGGGGCGAGATCCCCGCGTGGTTCGCGTACACCAGCGGCTCGAGGCCGGGGAAAAGCCCCCGATCGCCGATCACGGGCGTGAGCTCGGGCGCGGGCTTGAAGAGCTCCGGAGGCTCGACCTCGTGCGCTCCGCTCATCGCTCCGCTCGGAGCTCCGCGGTGCTCTGCGCGCCGAGCTCGAGGAACCTCGTGTTCGGGAAGTTCTTCGCGCACGACTCGAGCTGCCAGTCGCCCTTGAAGAGGACGACGGGGTGCCCGTGCACGTCCAGCGCGCCGTACCCGAAGAGCATCGAGTCGAGCCGACTCATCGGGAGCGGCTCGCCCTCCACCCATCGCGCGAGCTTGTACGCGAGGTGCTCGAGCCTCACGTCGACGCCGTACTCTGCGTTCAGGCGGTGCTTCACGACCTCGAACTGGAGCTCGCCGACAGCGCCGAGGATCGACTCACCCTCGCGCCCCTCCGGCGGCTTGAAGAGCTGCACGCTCCCCTCCTGCGCGAGCTGCTCGAGGCCCTTCTTGAGCTGCTTGCGCTTCATCGGATCGAGCATCACGACGCGCGCGAAATACTCCGGCGGGAACTGCGGGAGCGGCTCGTACGCGAGGTCGTCGCCGTCCGTCAGCGTGTCGCCGATGAGGAAGATGCCCGGGTCGAACACGCCGATGATGTCCCCGGCGAAGCCGTCGTCCACGACGGAGCGATCCTGAGCGAGGAACTGCGTGGGGTTCGTGAGACGGATCTCGCGGCCGAGGCGGACATGACGGATCTTCATCCCGCGCTCGTATTTCCCCGAGCTCACGCGGAGGAACGCCATGCGATCCCGGTGCGCGCGATCCATGTTCGCTTGGATCTTGAAGACGAACGCGGTGAACCGCTCGTCGTCCGGCGAGATGGGCCCCTTGTCGCTCATGCGCGGCGGCGGCGCGGGGATCATGTCGATGAACGCGTCCAGGAACTGCGGCAGCCCGAAGTTCGTGAGCGCGCTTCCGAAGAACATCGGCGTGACCTCGCCGCGCGCGAGCTTCCCGGCGTCGAGCGCGTCGCCCGCGGCGTCGAGCAGATCCATCTCGTCCTTCAGCGTCCGCTTGGCGGTGTCGTCGAGCGCGTCGAAGGCGGGCGTCCCGAGCTCGATGCGGCGCACGGGCGCGCGCTCGGCGCCGCCGTGGGACACGTGTTCGAACAGGAAGACGCACTTCTCGACCCGGTGGTAGACGCCGAGGAACCGGCCGCCGCCGTCGAACAGGGGCCAGGTCATCGGGTAGACGCCGATGCCGAGCACCTCCTCCACCTCCCCGACGAGTTCGAACGGCTCGCGCCCAGGGCGGTCGAGCTTGTTCACGAACGTGAAGATCGGCAGCTTCCGCAGCTTGCAGACGCGGAAGAGCTTCTTCGTCTGGAGCTCGACGCCCTTCGCGCAGTCGAGGAGCATCACCGCCGCGTCCGTCGCCATGATCGCGCGGTACGTGTCCTCGCTGAAGTCCGCGTGGCCCGGCGTGTCGACCAGGTTGAGGAGCTTCCCGCCATAGGGGAACTGCAAGACGCTCGAGACGATCGAGATCCCGCGCTCCTGCTCCATCTCCATCCAGTCGCTCTTGGCGTGCGCCCGCGCCTTCTTCGCCTTCACGGCGCCCGCCATCTGGATGGCGCCTCCGTAGAGGAGCAGCTTCTCGGTGAGCGTCGTCTTGCCGGCGTCCGGGTGCGAGATGATCGCGAAGGTCTTGCGACGCAAGACCTCACGGGAGAGCAACGAGCTCACTTCTCTGTCCTCGGTTGAAAGGTGATCGTAAACGTCACGCCCACGGGATCGGCGGACGGCGTCCCGATCGCCTTCTTCTTGAAGACGTCGCGCACGCACTTTCCAGGCTTTTCCTCGAGCCCGGTCGCGCCCAGCACGTCTATCCCTTCGGCGATCCCTTTGGCGCGCACCAAGAACTGGATCTTGATCGAGGCGCCTTTGTCACCGATTCCGCCCCCCTCGTCGACGCACTTCTCGACCGCCTTCGCGAACTTCTCCAGCGTCTCCTTCGCCTTGGGCACGTCCCCGCCTTCGAACGTCGGCTCGTCGAACGAGGCGCGCGCCTTGTAGGTCACCTTGGGGGGGGCGCTCGCGGTCGGCGCTGCCGTCGGGGTCGCGCTCGCGATCGGCGCGGTGCTACCCGCGGGTGGGGCGCTCCCCGCGGGCACCGCGCTCCCCGTGGGCGACGTGACCGCGGTGGGGACCACCGTCGGCGCGGATGCGGACGCGGGGCCGCCCGGAGCTCCAGCGGCCGCGGTCGCGCTCGCGGTGGCGATCGCGGTTCCCGCGGGCGGAGCGGACGACGCACAGCCGAGGAGCGCCAAGCTCCCGACCGCCAAGACCTTCGAAACGCCGGTGCCCGCCATCCAACGGCGGGCACCCTAGCGATACGCTCAGCGGATCACAATCGCTGCGGAGCGCGCCTCAGTGTCCGAGGGACTCCGAGCGGTTCACGATCCGCGGCGTGAGGAAGACGACGAGCTCCGTGCGGTCGTCCTTCGTCGTGCGCTTCTGGAACAGGACGCCGAGGATCGGGATGTCGCCGAGCAGGGGGACCTGGTTGATGTTGCGCGTCGAGTTGCGGGTGTAGATGCCGCCGATGACCGCGGTGTGCCCGTCCTGGAGGAGGAGCTCCGTCTCGACCTCGCGCTTGAGGATGGTCGGATCGCCGCGCGCCGAGAGCCGCGAGAAGTCGGGCTCGTCGCGGTTGATCTTGACCTGCATCGACACGCTCCCGTCCGCGGTGACGTGCGGGGTGACGAGGAGCTGGAGCTTCGCTTCCTGGAACACCGTCTGCACACCCTGCGCGCCGACCTGGGAGAACGGGATGAGCGTGCCCGAGCTGATGCGCGCCGTCTTGTTGTCGAGCGTGAGGATGCGCGGGCTCGAGATGATGCGGCCCATACCGGTCGCTTCGAGCGCAGAGAGGCGGACGTTGATGTTGAAGTTGCCGTCGACGGAGCCGAACACGAGGCCGAGCGCACCGCCGCTCCCGAGGCCGGCGGCGGCGGGGAGGTTCACGGCGAAGTTGGGGTTCGTGACGTTGTTGCTCGTGGGCGAGAGGCCCGCGGTCGGCGTCTGACCGTCCGTCGCACCGCCGGCGAGGCCGATCGAGTTCGGGAACGCGATGCCGGTGTCGTTGCCGGTGGACTGGCTGAACGTGGCGTCGCCGCCCCACTGGATGCCGACCTCGCGGGAGAACGTGCTGCCCGCCTCGACGATGCGCGCCTCGATGAGGACCTGCGGCGTCTGCGTGTCGAGCGCGCGCGTGAGCTCCTCGATCTGGTCGACGTTCCCCGCGACGTCCCGGACGATGAGGACGTTCGTGCGCTCGTCGACGGCGACGGAGCCGCGCGGCGAGAGGAGATCCTTCGCGCGCGCTTCCATGTCCCCCGCGTTCGCGTACGAGATCGGGATGAGGCGGGTCTCGATCGGCGCGAGCTCGAACTCGCTCTTCCGGCGCGCGAGCGCGAGCTCGCGCTCCTTGTTCAGATCGGAGATCGGCGCGATCCGGATCAGGTTGCCCTTCCGCACCATCCCGAGGCCCTTCGCCTGGAGGATGGTGTCGAGCGCGAGATCCCAGGGCACGTTGTGGAGCGTGATCGAGACGGAGCCGCTCACGTTGTCGGCCGTGACGATGTTCACGTGCCCCACGTTCGCGAAGAGCCGCAAGACGTCGTGGATGTCGGCGTCCTTCAGATCCATCTCGATGCGCCGGCCCGCCGTCTTCACTTCCTGGCCCTGGTCGGTCTTCACGTCCCCGCTCATGCCGGGGAGGAACGCGTCCGCCTGGTCCGACTCGACCGCGTTCTCCGTGTACGTGGTCGTCACGTTCGGGACGTCGGCCGGGGCTTCCTCGCGCGAGATCGTGCGGCTGCGACGCGCGGCGCCGCCGTCCGCCGCCTTTCCGGTGTCGAGCGCGTTGGGCGCACCCGTGGAGACGGTGAGGACGAGCCCCTTGCCCTCCTTCACGACGCTGGACGTCGCGGACTCGTCACAGTCGACGTCGATCACGACGGTCGTCGGGTCGCTCTTCTTGCGGTAGCTCGAGACCGAGTGCACCGCCCCGTTGAACGCGCCCGTGTCGAGCGTGCGCTCGAGGGTGGTGGGCAAGCTCGCGGACGTGATCTCGATCCGCCGGGACGTCTTCGTCGAGCTCTCCGTGTACTTCGCGTCGCCGTCGAGCATGATGAAGACGCGGTCGCGGCCCGTGATGTGATCGAAGCGGACGTCGCTCACGTGCACGACGCTCGGCTTCGAGGGCGCGTCGCCGCCGCCCGGCGTCGCCGGCGTCGCGGTCGTCGCGGCCGTGGTCTTGTCCGCGGAGACGAGGATGATCTTCAGCCCGTCCTCCGCGACCTGGACCCGGTACGTCGCCGTGTGCGCGAGCTGCACGAGGACGCGCGTCGCGCCCTCGGTGCCGAACGCTTGGGTCATCACCCCCGCGACGACGTCGTTCCCCTCGACGATCGCGGGGGGGGCTCCGTCGACCGCCGCGCTCGAGAGGTCCACGATCAGGCGCGTCCCGCCGTCGGCGACGCGCACCGTGTACGTCGGCTTCGAGCTGGTCGACACGACCACCTCGGCGGATCCCGTCGCCGGCGTCGACAGCGTGACGTTCGTCACCTTCAGGGACGGCGTGTCTGCCAGCGCCGGCAGCTGGACCGCCGCGACGGTGATCATCGCGCCGAGGCCCACCACGGCAGTGCCCAATCTCCACGAACGCACTTTGGGGCTCTTCATCACGTATGACCGTAAGAGAGGCGCATTGGATGGGCCCAATTTTTGGCGCTCGCTCCGTGTTCGACGCGCGCGCAAAAGCACACGAGGCGCGAAGGCCGAGAGCCTCCGCGCCTCGTTGCGCTGCTCGATCGAGGGAGCGGTCAGCTGCCCTTCGGCGGCGGTCCGTTCGGCGTGGGCGGGAGCTCGATGGGCTGCGAGGAGGGCGTCCCGCGCGTCCCGGTGTGGATCTGCGGCTCCATCTCCTCCTCGGTGCGCATCGAGAGCACGCGCGTGGTCGGCGGGACGTCCGGGCGCGACGGATCCTCGCGCACGAAGACGACGTCGTTCGGTCGGATGCGATCGACTCGCCAGTTCACCGACACGTCGTTCCCGCTGGTGGTCCCATGGACGACCTCGGGCTTGCCGACGTAGTCACCGACCTTGATGACCCAGCCGAGCCCCGACGGATCGTCGATGAGGACCCGGCCCATGCCCCCCGTGACGATGCCGACGATCTTGAGCTCGTCGATGGAGTACTTGCCGATCAGGGCGTCTTTGTTCTCCGTCACCTTCTTCACGGCAGCCACTGCGCGGAACGAGTCCGCGTAGCTCCGGAAGGGATCCCGGTTCGTGGGCGACTCGGTGAAGTCGCGCTCCTGGATGTCGCGAACGGGGAGCGGCGGGAGGTTCGAGGGCATCGCCTCCGCCTGCGACTTCGCACCGGGCGCGGCCGGGGTCTGCGGGATCGGGGGCGGCGGCGCGTTCGCCCCGTTCGGGTTGGCCTCTTGGGACGTGGGCTGCGTGGGCGGCGCGTCGCCGCACGCGCCGAGGAGCGCGGCGAGCGCCACGATCGAGCCGATGGATCGAACGTTCATAGTCCTCGCCTCCTCTGCGATCCGCTTGTCGGAGCGGTCTCGCCTTGGCGGAGCGCGCGGAACGCGGTCGCGAGGCACTTCACGTTCACGACGACCTCGTCCGCCTGCTCGGTGTCCTTCTTCACTTCGATGTCGATGTCCTCGACGTTGATCACGCGGTCGAGCTGCCCGACCTGGTAGAAGAACCGCGCGACCTGGTGGAAGCGGCCGCTCAGCGTGAGCGCCATCGGCACCTTGGCGTAGTACTGCTGGGGCTCCTCGTCCTGCGGGGTGTACGACGTGAGCGACACGCCGGCGGCGCTCGCCGTTGTCTGGATCGCCGAGAGGAAGCTCGGCATCTCCGCGTCGTCCGGCAGCACCTTCTTCTGCTCGCGCGCGAGCGTCTGCTTCCGCGTCTTCTCGTCCAGGTCCTTCTGGTATGCCGCCTTCGCGTCCTCCGCCTTCGAGAGCTGGTCGTTCAGCGAGACCTCTTGGTTCTTCGCGTCGTCCGCCTGCGTCTGCAGCTCGCCGAAGAACACGACGAAATAGACGGCTCCGACGAGCACGACGAACACGAGGGAGATGATCACCTTCCCCGCGACGCCCATTCGATCGAGCGCATTTCCCGTGGCCATCTAGTACCTCACCCTCAGCTCGACGCCGAAGCTCACGAGCCCTTCCTGCGCTTCCTCCTTCTTTCCGGGGAGCAGCTTGAACCCGTAGAAGTAGGTCGACGTCTTGAGCCTGTTCGAGAGCTCGGAGACGTCCGCCGAGTCCTTCGCGTACCCCTCGATCCTCACCGTGCGCGCGAGCTCGACGTACTTCGTGAGCCAGAGCCTGTGGGAGTCCCAGTTGGCGTTGAACACCTGGAGGGGGTTCTTCTTCTGCAGATCCTTCAGGATGTCCGGGTCCACCGTCGGGCCCTTCTGGAGCGTGAGGATCTGCGCGAGCTCGAGCAGCACGGCCGTCGGTCCCGTTCGGCCCGCCTGGAGCTGGGTGATCGCGTCCTCGCGAGCGGTCAGCTCCGCGAGGTCTTTCTTCACCGCGTCGTGCTGGGTGACGATCGCCTGGATCTCCGAGATGCGGCCGGAGAGCTCCTGGTTCTTCTTCCGCTGGTCCTCGATCGTCGAGCTCTTGTCGAAGTGGTAGAGCAGGAGCCCCACGACCTCGGCGACGACGAGGAAGAGCGGGATGAGCAGCCACTTCTGGCCCCCCGTCGACGGCGTCAGCGTCGACGCACCCTTGCCGCGTTCGGGCTTCTTCTTCTGCGGCAGTAGGTTGACTCGAATCACAGGCGGCGCTCCTTCTCTTTGCGCATGGCCAAGCCCAGCGCGACACAGAGCTGCGCAGCTCTCGACTGGAGCAGCTGCTGGTTCACGTCTTTCCCTTCGACGGCGATCTTCTCGAGCGGTGGGATGAGCTCGACGCCGACGCGCGAGCGGCGCGCGATCGCGTTGAGCAGCGCGGGCAGGTTGCTCGAGCCGCCCGTCAGATAGATGCGCTGCATGTCGGCCTCACCGCTCGTCGCGTGGAAGAAGTCGAGGCTGCGCTGGATCTCGCCTGCGATGGAGTCGCACACGCCCTCGATGATCGAAGGCACCTGGGGCGGCACGCTCTGGGGCGCGTAGCCCACCATGCACTTGAACTCCTCCGCCTGCTCGAACGGGACGCCGAGCTGCTTCTGGATCTGCTCGGTGATGTAGTTGCCGCCGTTCGCGATGTCGCGCGTGAACGCGCTCGCGCCGTGGGAGATGATGTTGATGGACGCGAGGCTCGCGCCCACGTTGATGATCGCGAACGTGTGCTCGGGGGGGATCCCGCGGTTGAACTCGAACAGGTTCTGCACGGTGAACGCGTCGATGTCGACCACCCGCGGCACCAGCCGCGCGTTGCGCGCGATCTCGGAGTAGTCGTTGATCTCGTCGCGCTTCGCCGCGACCAGCAAGAGGTCCATCTGCCCCGCCTCGGGCCGGCGCCGCAGCACCTCGTAGTCGACGTGGACGTCCTTGATGTCGAACGGGATGTGCTGCTCCGCCTCCCACTGGATCTGCTCGTCGAGCTCGGCGGCGGTCATCATCGGCACCGTGATCTTGCGGATGATGACGGCCTGCCCGCTGATGCTGAGCGCGACGTCCCTCTGCTTGATCTTGGCCTCCTGGAAGACTCGGCCGAGGCCGTCCACGACGGCCTGGGAGTTCAGGACGTGCCCGTCGACGATCGTCTGTCGGGGCAGCGGCGTGAAGCCGAGGTGCGTGAGGCGGATACCCTTCCGGGTCTCCTTCAGGACGCAGACTTTGATGGAGCTCGTCCCGATGTCGACGCCAACGAGGTTGTTGCCTTCTGCTGCCATGCCCTAGCTTCCTCACCCGTGCCGCGCGCCGACGATGTCGTCGGTAGCGAGATCACGGCAGTAGACCCGCGCACTATGCGCGCGCTCGACGGCGAAGCTTCGCACCGGTCCAGGAAGGCGGCCAAGAATCCGCTTTACAAGCCGGGAATCTGAGTTTACGCAAGTTGACGGGGCATGCACGTTCCGCGTGCATCCGACAACTTTTCTGCAAACGCGCCACCGGCCCCGACGGCGATGCTGGGCGCGAGCGCGCATCACGCGAGCGCCTCACGCAGGTCGAGCCTCTCTCACCGCGCACGGATCCTCTCCGCATGCGCCGGTACGCTCGAGGTGCGATTCGTCCGTGGACTGTGTCCATGCGCAGCGGACTCCACCGTCCATCCGGATGCCCGCGCGGATTCGAAGCTCGATGGAGCCAGGAGGAGGGTCTCTCGGAACTCTCCTACCGAGTCCGTAAGCGTTCGTATTTGTTTTGGGATCTTTCCCGCGTACCAAGTGTGTGGCGCGTGTTCCGGCTGGGGGGAGTCCCGGCGGACCCCCACGAGCGCGACGCTGAACGCGCGCCTCCGCGGCGGTCGGGCTGAACGCGGGCCTAGGCGACGGATCGCACCCGTCCGGCGCGGACTGAGCGTATGCGCCCGGGCCGATCCGCGCAGGGTGCCGTCGAGCAGCGGCGGTCAGCGCTGAAGGGAGCCCGGCCAGGGCCGAGCGAGCGCGAAGAGGACGCTCGTGGCGCGCTCGACGCCGACGTCGTCATCCGATCGATCGCGGGTCCACGCCGCGCGCTCGGCGCCTCGGTCGAGCGCGACCACGAACGAGCACCCGAGATTGACGAGGGTCGAGGCGGTCGCCTCGTGATTGTCGAACACTCCCTCGGCGACGAGGACGGACCCATCGGGCAACGCGCAGATGTCGGCGCGGCTCTGGCGCGGACCGCTGTCGCGCGCGGCGGGCGTGAGGGAGCCCGCGCTCGCCGTGATCGGGCACTCGGTCGCGTCCATCGAGGGTTCGGACGCCGAGGAGGGTCGGATGTCGAGCCCACCGACCTTCACCCCGATGAGCCCCACGCCGTCGTGAAAGCGGTGGCCCATCCCACCCGCGATCTTGAGCCCGAGCGGATCCTGTCGCTTCGCGACGCCGAGGCCCGCGGCGAAGTAGACCCGCTCCACGTCCGTCGCGGAGAGGGCTCGCTCGAAGGTTCCCCCGAAGCGGTGCTGCTTCTCCTCGTCTCCGGCGCGGATCGCCCAATCGAAGCGGTTCGCGAGCAGCAAGCGCACGTGGACCGTGGTGCCGAGCGTTTGGCTCGAGGCCTCGTAGATTGCTGGGATCGACGCGGGATCGGGCTGAACGGAGACGGCGCTCCAGCCCTCGCCGTCGGGCGCCGGCACGGTCGGATCCGTCGCGTGACGCGTGATGACGAGGAGCGAATCCGCGCCCCCATCCGCCATCGCATCGAAGGTCGCGCTCGCGCCCTCCCAAGGTGAGGCGCGCAGGGTCGCATCGATCCACGCGCCCCCCACCCCACCCGAAGAGGGCGAGCCCGCTGGCGTCGCGTACGCGCAATCCAGCTTGGCGATCACCGCGTTCGCCGCCGTCGCCGTGCTCGTGCCGTACGCGAGCGCGAGGTGCCCCGAGCGCGTGACGCAGAGCTGCGCGCGCGGACGCTCCTCGTCGTCGGCCTCGGGCGCCCACTGCACCGCGAACGAGGGCGCGTCGATCCCGTCGGGGAGGGCGCCGAAGCCCCATCCGGCGCGTGTCTCCGCGAGCGTATCCCGGTCCGAGCGAAGGGGCGCGATCAGCGTGTCCCGATCCCACGCGCCCGCTCGGTCCGCGACGGGGAGACGAACGACGGCCTCCGGTCGGCGCGCGCGGAGCCTCCCGCTCGCGGCGTGCCCCGTGCGCGACTCTGCGGCGCGCTGCCCTGGGACGAGCTCGAAATCGAGGCGGCGCGTGTCGAGCGCGACGACGCGCAATCCCGCGGGAGCGTCCACCGAGAAGAAACCTGGGTGCGCGTCGAGCGGGTGAAAGCGATCGTCGGGCGGGAAGCGGAGGGTCGGCGAGCCCGCGGGAGCGGCGGGGGCCGCGACCCGGTTCGGGCCTTCGGGCGATGCGCCGACGCGGTCGACCCGGAGGCCGAGGAAGGATCGCGCGCGATCGAGGAGGTCGCGCAGCGACGGCTCCGTGGCGCGCTGCGCGCCGTCGACGACGAACGGGGCGATCGCGGAGTCTCCGGCGAACGTGAGCGAGCCGGCGGCGTCCACGAGCGCGGCCGAGCCCCCGGCGAAGCCGATCACGAGCTCTCGTCCTTGGAGCTCGAACACGGTGTCGCGCTGCGGGGTCTGGAACACGACGCGGCGCGAGCGGGGCGCGCTCGTGATCGGAAGTCGAAGGAGCGGCGCGACCGCGTCCCTGAGGACCGAGCGGACGCGCGCGCCCTCGCCCGGCGCCTCGAGGTCGACGACCTCGATCGCCTGTGTGGGCGCTCCGTTCAAGCCATCCAGCCTCACCGCGGCGCGCCCCCCCGCGACGAGGAGCGCGCTCTCGTCGGCGAGATCGGTCTCCGTGAGCGCCGCGCTCGCGCGGAGCGCCATCGGCCGGCCCTGCGGCGTGACGGTGACGAGCCCGCGATAGAGCTCGCGCGCGGCCTGCCCCTCGCGCTTGGCGAGGAACACGATACGCCGGCCGACGAACGCGTCGATGAGCCAACCGCGGGACGGCTCCCAGACGAAATCGTGTTCGTCCACTGCGCCACCCACGCCGCGGCCGAGGAGCCCGGCGACCCCCGCCTCCGTGCGCGGAGGGATGGTCGACGCTACGGCCGTGGAGAAGACAGCCCCGGCGAAGACGAGCGCGAGCGCACGACCTCGATACCTCGCGTGACCGAGGAAGCCGTGCGCGTCCTCCGCGTACACACTCAGATCCCTCGGGCAACCCTCTCGACACCGAGGAGCGTGCGTGCGCGGCCCGGGTCGACGACCTCGCGACCGATCTCGCGCGCGTACGCGGCGGCGCGCGCGACGAGCGGCGCGCTGCCCTCCGCGAGCACGCCTTTGTCGAGGTAGATGTTGTCCTCGAGGCCGACGCGCGCGTGGCCTCCGAGGCGCATCGCGAGCTCCGTCATGGGTCGCTGGTGCCGGCCGACCGCGGCGCAGCCCCACGTCGCGCCCTCGGGGACGAGCGAGACGAGGTACCGGAGCGCGTCCTCGCGCGCCGCCATCGCGCCCGTCACGCCGAGGACGAACTGGAAGTGGAGGGGCGCCTGGATCTCGCCCTCCTTCAAGAGCGACATCGCCTCGTCCACGTGGCCCGCTTCGTAGCACTCGAGCTCCGCGATCGCGCCCGCGGCCCGGATCCGACGCGCGAGATCGCGGATCGCCGGGCGGGAGTTCTCGAAGATCTCGTCGCCGAAATTGATCGTCCCGCAGTTGAGCGTCGCCATCTCGGGCTTCGCGGCGAGCGGGCCGGCGCGCTCCTCGACGCTCATGCCGACGGCGCCGCCCGTCGACGTCTGCACGATCACGTCCGTCTTGCGCTGGATCGCCTCGATCGCGGCCTGGAACAGCTCGGAGGACTGCGAGGGCTTGCCGTCCGCGGTGCGCACGTGGAGGTGGATGACGCTCGCGCCCGCCTCGCGGCACCGCGCGGACTCGTCCGCGATCTCCTGGGCGGTGATCGGGAGGTGCGGCGTCTGCGCGCGCGTGACCTCCGCGCCCACGATCGCAGCCGTGAGGATGAGGTCGCGCGGCGGGGGCGTGATGATCACGTTCGGCGGGGGCGTGATGATCGGACGCGGCTCCGCGAGGCGAGCGAGGGAGTCGCTCTGACCCGTGAGCGCGGGCAGCACGATGTGGGGGCGGCGCTGCAAATCCGCGGGGACGACGCACGTCCCGATCGCGCGGCAGACGACGATGGGCTTCGCGAGAGCGTCCGCGGCGGAGGGAGCGAGCGCGGCGGTACGGCAGTTCTGGACGACCTTGCGCGCCTCGAACGCCATGGTGCGCGAGGTGTTCCCGACCTTGGTGATGACGCCCGTCGCCTCGATGAAGTCCCCCGACTGCACGGGCGCGAGGAACTCGACGCGCTCGTACGCGCGGAAGAGGCCCTCGTCGCCGTCGAGGCGGATGAGGAGCTCCGTCGCCACGTCCCCGAAGAGGGCGAGCATCTTCGCGCCGTCCACGAGCTCGCCCGCGTAGTGTGCGTCGTGCGACCCCATCCGGAGGCGGAGGGTGACGGTGAGTCCAACGCCGTTCGACATGAGCCGACCTTTCCCATTGGAGGCGCGTGCGTCAAGCCGCTCTCCTCGGAACCTCCATCACCTTTCCTCTTTCCAACCGCGGACAATCGGACCAAGGTGCACTCGGTTTCAATGACCCTCATCGACGCCATGAACCTTCCGCGTCACGTCGGAATCATCATGGACGGCAACGGCCGGTGGGCCGAGCAGCGGGGTGAGGAGCGCCGCGCGGGTCACAAGGCCGGGAGCGAAGCGGTCCGGAAGGTCGTGCGCGTCTCGCGGCGCCTCGGGCTCGGCGCCCTCACGCTGTATGCGTTCAGCGAGCAGAACTGGGGCCGGCCGTTCGACGAGGTCGACGCGCTCATGGGCCTGCTCGAGGAGTTCCTCCGGAGCGAGCGGGACGAGATCCTGGACAACGGGATCCGGCTCGTGGCGATCGGGGACCTGAGCCGCCTGCCGAGCATCGTGCGCGACGCGCTCGATCCTCTCGCCGCGGACTCCGCGTCGAACGACCGGATGACGCTGTGCCTCGCCCTGAGCTACGGCGCGCGAGAAGAGATCGCGTCGCTCGCGCGCACGCTCGCGGTGCAAGCGGCCGCCGGAAACATCGATCCCCAGACGATCGACGTCTCGCTCATCGGTCGTCTCTTGCCGAGCCTGGGCGCCGGGGAGCCCGACATGATCCTCCGGACGGGCGGGGAGCAGCGCCTCTCGAATTTCCTCCTCTATGGCGCCGCGGACGCGGAGCTCGTGTTCTCCGAGACGCTTTGGCCGGATTTCACCGAGCGGGATCTCTTCGAGGCGATCGCGACCTACCAGCGGCGGCTCAAGGCGCGGACGAGCACGCGCCCGAGCGAGCTCCGCTACAGCGAATCGGGGTCGCCGCTTGGCCGCTGAGGACGGGGGCGCCTCGCCCGCGGTCGAGGACGCGGCGAAGCAAGCGAAGAAACCTCGGAGCAACCTCGTTCAGCGGCTCCTCACGGCCGCCGTCGCGGTCCCGCTCCTTTTGCTGCTCGCGTTCCCGGGGGCGCCGTGGATGTGGGCCGCGTTCATCGCGCTCGCGACGCTCGTCGGCGCGCTCGAGCTCTACGGGATGACGCACCACGGGGATCGCGTCGCGCAGGTCGTCCTCGTCGCGATGACCGGCGGCGTCTTCGCGACGCTCTGGTTCGCGGGTCGCGATCCGAAGGCGCTCGTCGCGCTGCTCCTCCTCTTGCCCATCGCGTCCACTCTCCTCGCGCTCGCGCGCCTCGGCGAGATCCCGACGGCGGCGCTGCGCTACGCGGCGAGCACGTTCGGCCCCATCTTCCTCGGGGGCGGCATGGCGGCGCTCGCGATGCTGAAGCGGGACGGCAAGGACGATGGCCCCGCGTTCATCCTGTTCACGCTGATGCTCTCGTGGCTCAGCGACACCGGCGCGTATTTCGCGGGGCGCTTCCTCGGGAAGCGGAAGCTCTATCCAGCCGTCAGCCCGAAGAAGACAATCGCGGGCGCCATCGGCGGGATCGCGGGGAGCTCGGTGGGCGCGGCGCTCGCGACGTTCGTCTATTTGAAGAGCATGCCGGCGCTCCACGCGTTCGGGTTCGGCGTCATCGGGGGAGCGCTCGGGCAGCTCGGCGACCTCGGAGAGTCCCTCCTCAAGCGATCGGTGGGCGTCAAAGACTCGGGGGGGATCGTGCCCGGCCACGGCGGGATCCTCGACCGCGTGGACGCGCTGCTCGTCACGTCGACGCTGCTCTGGCTCTACATCGTCTTCGTGCGCGGCTGAGCGTCGGCGACGGCCCCGCGCGTGACGCGTTGCGCGATGAGAACCTCTGAAAAAAGAGGCTCGTGCGCATTGAAGACGCCGTCGGCCGCGACTAGACAACGCGGGCCATGAGCGACCAAATCCCGCCTCCGCAGCCGTCCTCGTCGTCGATGAAAGCTCCGCCCCCGCCGAAGTACGACTTCTTCGGTGTCGTCCAGGGGTATCTGGACGAAGCGGCGCGCGTCGTCGGGATCCCGGAGTACGTCCGCACGATCCTGAGCCAGCCGAAGAACGAGATCATCGTGAACTTCCCGGTGAAGATGGACAACGGGGAGATCCGGCTCTTCAAGGGATACCGCATCCAACACAACAACCTGCTCGGGCCGTACAAGGGCGGCATCCGCTACCACGAGCACGTCTCGCTCGACGACGTGAAGGCGCTCGCGTCGATGATGACGTGGAAGTGCGCGCTCATGAATCTCCCCTACGGGGGCGGAAAGGGCGGCATCAAGTTCGACCCGTACAAGGTCTCCCGCGAGGAGCTCCAGCGCGTCACGCGGCGCTTCTTCCACGCGCTCGCGAACAACATCGGCCCGGAGAGCGACATCCCGGCGCCGGACGTCGGCACGAACTCGCAGACGATGGCGTGGGCCATGGACACGTACATGAACCTCTCCGGCAGCTCGCAGAAGCAGGCCGTGAAGGGCGTCGTCACCGGCAAGCCGGTCGCGTCGGGCGGCACGCTCGGTCGCGAGAAGGCGACCGGCCAGGGCCTCGTGCATTGCATCGTCTACTGGGCGGACGAGAACGACTTCAACCTCGAAGGCTCGACCATGACGGTGCAGGGCTTCGGCAACGTCGGCTCGCACACGTCGGTCATCCTGTCGAAGCTCGGTGTCTCGACGATCGCGATCGGCGATCACACCGGCTACCTCTACAACCCCGAAGGCTTCAACCCGCACAAGCTCCAGGAGTACGTGAAGAAGAACAAGTCGATCGCGGGCTACCCGGCGGGCAAGCCGATCAGCCGCGAGGAGTTCTTCAAGGTGAAGGCGGACATCTTCGCGCCGTGCGCCCTCGAGAACCAAATTGGTGAGGAGGAGGCTCGCAGCCTCAATGTCCGCCTGGTCGGCGAAGGCGCGAACGGACCGTGCTCGCCCGAAGGCGAGAAGATCCTCCTCGACAAGGGCATCGCGATCCTCCCGGACGTCCTCGCGAACGCTGGCGGCGTCACCGTCAGCTACTTCGAGTGGGTCCAGAACAAGCGCAGCGAGAGCTGGTCGCTCGAGGAGGTCGACGAGCGGCTCGAGCGCTCGATGCGCCGCGCCTACCGCGAGGTCACGGAGCTCGCGCGCCAGAAGAAGTGCAGCCTGCGCGTCGCGGCCTACGGCGTCGCTCTGCAGCGCATCGCCACGGTCTATGGCGAGCGCGAGATCTTCCCCTGATACGATAGCGATCATGAGCTGCTTCACCCGCCCCGCCGCGCACGCCGCAACAGTCGCCCTCGTCGCCCTCGTCGCCGCCTGCAAGGCCGGCACGTCCGGGACGGGGGGCGGCGGCGGGGCCGGGAGCAGCACCGCCTCCGACGGTTCGACGAGCAGCACCTTCACGTCGACGTCGGGGGCGATGTCGACCGGGAACTTCATGACGGGCAGCACGAGCTCCGGCGGGCCCGAGCAGATCGCGGAGGTCTTCGGACACTCGGGGAACACGCTCTACCGCCTCGACCCCGACACGAAAGCGGTGACGACCGTCGGCAACTTCTCTGGTTGCGACGGCTCCGTCATCGACATCGCGCTCGACAAGGACTCGAACCTCGTCGCGACGACGTTCGGCGGCGTCTTCAAGGTCGACCGGATGACGGCGAAGTGCACGTCCATCCAATCCGGCAGCTATCCGAACTCGCTCTCGTTCATTCCTGCCGGGACGCTGGACCCGAACGTCGAGGCGCTCGTCGGCTACGAGGGCGATCAATACGTACGCATCGACCCGCAAATGGGTGGGGTATCGCCCATCGGCTCCCCCTGGGGCAACGGCCTCATCTCGAGCGGAGACATCGTGAGCGTGAAGGACGGTCCGACGTTCCTCACGGTGTACAGCACCAACAACACTTGCCCCACCGATTGTCTGGTCGAGGTCGACCCCAAGACCGGACAGATGATCAAGAACTGGGGGCCCCTCGGGTACAACGAGGTCTTCGGGATCGCGTTCTGGGCGGGCAGCGTCTACGGGTTCGACAGCGCCGGAGATCTGTTCGAAGTGAAGTTCGACAACGGCGTGCTCTCGACCTCGGCAGTCAACGCGCCCACGGGCGTCGGCTGGTACGGCGCCGGCTCGACCACGTCCGCGCCGCCGATCCCCGTCCCGAACTGACGCGACCCACGGACCGTTCGCGCGGTTCGGGGTAGCCTCCGACGGATCGCGAGTCCCGCGCCCTGCCCTCAGCGCTCCACCAGGGTGCAGAGGCCGTCGATGCAGCGCGCAGACATTCCCTCGTCCGCTGGGTTCGCGCATCGGGGGCAAGGCTCGGTGAGCTTGTCGCAGCGCATCTCGCAGTCGATGACGGCGCAGACGTCCTCGCGGTGTTTGAGCTCGGCGATCGAGATCGCGTGGAGCTTGGTGCAAGGACAGCACGAGCAGCACCCCGCGCTGTTCGTGACCGCGCACTCGTTGTCGGCGCGGCAGCTCACCTCCGCGAGCACCGGGCTCGTCGAGGACGTGGGAGGAGGAGGGACCGAGGAGGTGGGGCTCGCGCTGGGACCCGTGACCGAGGCGCCGCTCGGGGGCACCGACGGCGAGGCGCACGCGGCGGCGGCGAACGAGGTGAGCACGAGGGCGAGCGAACGCATGCGTCGCGAGGCTATCACTTCGTCGGCGCGGGCTCGTCGAAGCGCACGACGATGCTCTTGATCTCCCCGACCTTCACATCGAACGAGACCGTGCGTGCGCCCTCCGACCGGCTCGTCAAGACGGCGGTGTGCTTGCCTGGCGCGACCTGGATGCGCGAGAGCGGCGTCGCCCCGAGCTGCACGCCGTCGAGCGCCACGTTGGACCAGGGGTTCGAGTTGAAGTTGACGCGCGCGGTCTCGGGGCTCCGGTCGAGCAGCTTGGGGTCGGCCTCGTTGATGAAGAACAGCGA
The DNA here is from genome assembly GCA_046351395.1 of Polyangiaceae bacterium. Taxonomy (GTDB): domain Bacteria; phylum Myxococcota_A; class Polyangia; order Polyangiales; family Polyangiaceae; genus CAYYKK01. Next base: position 216,009 of record JAXLYP010000006.1, on the reverse strand, counting down.
GAGCTTGATCAGCTGATTCGCGTCGCCATCACGGAACACGACGTCCTCGCGCTGATCGTCGTAGCCCGCCTTCGTACCGACGACGCGCCACCGCTTCGTCGCGTCCAGGTCGCGCGTGATGACGCCTCCGGCCGGGATGGCTTCGCGGGCGAGCACGATCAAGCCGTCGACCTCCTGGATCTCCGCGGAGATGCCTTTGGTCACTTGCTCGATCGTGAGGTGCCCGCGGAGGACCTTCAAGTTCACGTCCGGCAGAGAGAGGATCTGGCCCTCCTCGAGGTCGACATCCAGTTCCTTGGGCGCGTAGTCCTCGCCCGCGTCGAACCGGAGGTGGTGCTTGCCCGCGGTAAGCGTCGTGAGGGTCAGTGGAGTGGTCCCGGCGGTCTTGCCGTCCACGTAGACCATCAGGTTGCGCTGCCCCGACACGTGGATCCCCGTCTCGCGCTGCGGGGCGCTCGACGACGCGACGGGCGGGCTCGCCGAGGTCGTCGGGGGCGGGGTCGGTGCTCGCACCGCCGCGAGGATCGAGACGACGCTGATCGCCGTGACCGCGATCGCTGCCGCCACGATCGCGACCGTGCGATTCGTCCCGCGCGCCATCGGCGCGTCCACGCGTGGAGGAGGCGGCGGAGGGAGGCTCGCGGGCTGCGCCGCCGTGCGCGCGAGCGCCGCGCCGGACGGCGGTGGGAGGGTCCCCAGCGCGAGCTCGGTCTCGCCGGGCCCGAACTGCGGCGCCGCGGGCTCGCCCACCTCCGTCGGAGAAGCGCGCGACGCGCGCTCGTCCTTCACGCGGAGCTCGACAGACAAGGGTGGCGGCTCCCCGAGGACGGACGCGAGAGCAGCATGCGCGTCACCCGCGTCCGCGAAGCGCGCGGAGGGGTCCCGGGCCACCGCGCGCGCGAACCACGCGTCGAACCCCTTGGGGAGCGCGGGGCGCCCGAGCTCCTTCGCCCGCTCGCTCGCGGGAGCGAGCGGATCCATGACGATCTCGCGCAGGAGGACCACGGGCGAGCACTCGCCGACGTTCGCCGACCGCCAATACGACTTGCCGGTCAGCAGCCAGAACACGAAGAGGCCAAACGCCCAGACGTCCGCCTGCGGGGTGATGTCGGCTCCCGGTGACGTCTGCTCGGGCGCCATCCAGAGCGGTGTGCCGAGCGCGCCCGTCGTCTTGGTCTTCGCGTCCGCGAGGACCTTCGCGATCCCGAAGTCGAGCACCTTCACCGTGAACGGCGCGCCCGTGCGCCGCGGCTTCGCGAGGAAGACGTTCTCGGGCTTGAGATCGCGGTGCACGATCCCCTTCTCGTGCGCCGCCGCGAGCGCGTGCGCGAGCTGCTCGGCGATCTCCGCGGTGAGCCCGACGGACGCCGGACCGGTGCGCGCGAGGTAGTCGGACACGGCCTCACCCGCGAGGAGCTCCATCGCGAGCCACGGGAGCTTCGACGCGTCGTCCACGCCCGCGCCGATGACCTCGACCACGTGGTCGCTGTCGATCTGAGCGCCGATCCGCGCCTCGCGCTCGAAGCGCGCGCGGAGATCGGGGTTCTCCACGAGCTCGGGACGCATGAGCTTGAGCGCGCGGCGCTTGCCCGTCGAGAGCTGCTCGACGATGTACACCGCGCCCATCCCGCCCGACGACAGCGGCCGCACGACGCGGAAGTCCTTCGCGAAGACGGCGGACGGAGCGAGCGCGACGAACCCTTCCACGGCGGCGCGCCGATACTACCCTCCGAGGGCTTCACACGCCCGCGCCGTGACGTCGTCGAGTGGGAAGTAGCTCTCGATGCGCATCTCCTCGAGCGCGACGTTCTGCGGAGCGTCGAACACCGTGACGGTGACGAGGAACGCGAGGACCATCCCGCCGACGCCGAACCGCAGAGACAGACAGGGCTCCGTCGCGGCGTCCGTCATGAGCGGGGACTGCCAATGCTTGGGTACGCCGGGATAGTCGAGGAGCGCCCGCAAAAGCGCGTTCAGCTCCGCGTCGTTTCCCCGAGCGAGCGCCTCGCGCTGGAGGCGCGAGAGGAGCGCGCGCGCCACGTTCTCCCAGTCGAGGACGAGCGGGCGCGCGCCCTCGGGATCGAAGAGCGCGTGGAACACGTTCACGGGCCCCGGAGCGCGGGGCTCGGGGAGGAGCGCGCGCATCATTCGGTTGCCCGCGTCGTTCGACCGGAGGACGTCGTACCGCCGGTTCATGACGAGCATGGGGTAGGGCTCGTGCTTCGCCAGCATCCGGCTGATCGCCTGGTGGACGGGCTCCGAGATCGAGAGCGCCGACTCCGCGAACGCCACCTCGAGGTTCGCGGCGCGGAGAAGCTCGTTCTGGTCGCGCAGGGGGACGCCGAGCGTCCCCGCGAGGCGAAGGATCATCTCGCGGCTCGGGAGCGATCGCCCCGTCTCGAGGAAGCTCACGTGCCTCGCGGACACGCCCGCGGCGAGCCCGAGGTCCAATTGGCTCATCCCGCGGCTCAGCCGCCAGTGGCGGAGGAGCGCTGGAAACAAGGCGGATCGCTTCGTCGTCATGGGGCGCGGAGAACGTAGAGCCAGCGGATTTGTTTGTCGCTTACCTGGGGAGGTAATTGAGCGGCCTCGCGTTCGTGGCGAAAGGGTGGGCATGACGACGACCGCCCTCTCTCCCAGCTCCGAAGTGGACCGAGCGCGCGCGCAGCGCGGATACGCATACCGCGCGCCGGATCGCACGCTCGACGTCGAGCCCCATCGCATCGCCTATTGGCGAGAAGGGCGCGGGCCCGACCTCGTGTTCGTCCACGGCTGGCCTCTGCGCGCGGCGACGTTCCGCCACATGGTCGCGCGCCTCTCCGACTCGTTCACGTGCCATCTGCTCGATCTGCCGGGCACGGGCCGCACGGTGACACCGCCCGGCGCGAAGGTGTCGTTCGTGGGGCACGCGGACGTCGTGCGGCGCGCGATCGACGCGCTCGGGCTCTCCGCGTACGGGCTCGTCGCGCACGACAGCGGGGGCTTCGTCGCGCGCCTCGTCGCAGCGTCCGACCCCCGCGCGAAGGCGCTCGTCCTCTCGAACACCGAGATCCCGCATCACCACCCCTGGCAGCTCGGCCTCTACGTCGGCCTGCTCCGGGCGCCGTTCGGCGCGTCCGCGCTCCGGGCGGTCCTTCGATCGCGGCGGCTCCGGCGCTCGTCGCTCGCGTTCGGGCCGTGCTTCACCGATCCCGAGTACATCGAGGGGGAGTTCTTCGAACTGTTCGTCCGCCCCCTCCTCGACTCCGCGGACGCTGCGAACGGACAGCTCCGCGCGATGAAGTCGCTGTCGCTCGGGGATCTCGACGGGCTCGACCGAGTCCACGCGCGGATCACGGCGCCGGTGCGGTTGATCTGGGGCGCGCGAGACACGTTCTTTCCCCTCGCGAAGGCGCGCTCGATGCTCCCCGAGTTCGCGGGCCCAGCCGATCTCGTCGAGGTGCCGGACGGGGCGCTCTTCGTCCACGAGGATCGAGCGGACGAGGTCGCCGCGCACGCGCGGGCGTTCCTGACTGGGCTCCTCCACTGAGAACGCCTTCCCTTCCTGCGCGGGCACGTGCGATGACTCGGGCGTGGAGATCCTGGGCTCGCCGCCGTTCACCGCCGCGACGCTGATCTGGCAGGGCCCGGGCAGACAGTGGAACCTCACCGTCGTCTGCAAATCCACGTTCGCGCTCGTGCCGGGCCGCTGCCCGCTCGCCGCCGAGGCCGAGCCCATCCACGCGGAGGAGCAGCACTGGGAGGACGATCCGACGCGGAGCCTCTCGGCGCCGAGGGACCTCGTGCCCTTCAAGCTGCGCGCCGAGGTCATCCTCGTGGGGAGCGCGTTCGCGCCGCGCAGCCAGGAGGTGACGTCGCTCGTCGCGCGGCTCCGCGTCGGATCCGTGGACAAGTCGATCGAGGTGGTCGGCGCTCGGACGATCACCTCCGCAGGGACGCTTCGACAAGGCGCGCCTTGGCAGAGCATGCCGCTCCTCTACGAGCGCGCCGCGGGCGGGCCGGGGACGTGGAACCCGGTCGGCGTGCCCGCGGGGTTCGTGGATCGCCACGGGCGTCGATCGCTCCCGAACCTCCAGCCCGTCGGGTTCGACCTCGCGACCGGAGATCCTCCGCCGATCGGCTTCGGGCCGATCTCGGAGGACTGGGCGATCCGGAGCGACCGGCTGGGTGACGCCAAAGAGGCGATGCGCGGCGCGTTCCACGAGCGGCCGCTCCCGCGCGGGCTCGACGCCCGCTTCTTCCAATCCGCGCTCGCGGACCAGACACTCGCCGATCTGGATCGCGCGCCGACGCTCCGGCTCGACGGGCTCCACCCGGACGCGCCCTCTCTCACGACCGAGCTCGAGCGCGTCGACCCGCAGGTGACGCTCGAGCTCGAGGGCCGGTCCCCGCGCGAGGTCCCCGTGCGCGCCGACACGCTCTGGATCGACACGGAGCGCGGCCTCGCGACGCTGACCTTTCGGGGCCACGTGCACCTCGAGCGCCGCGACGCGCCCGGCGTGGTCCGCATCACCACCGACGTCCCTCGGCCGCCCCCCGTGTCGGTCCGCGCCGCGCCCGCCGTCGACTTCGCGTTTCACCACACCGAGACGGACGCGGCCGCGCTCACGCCGGATCTGTCGCGCTTCGAGGAGGCGCTCCCGTTCCGCCGCGAAGCGCCGCCGCCGGTCCTCGGCCGCGACGTACGCCTCGAGACGATTGTCTTACCGGCCGCGTCGTTGCCCGCGAAGACCCTCGGACAAACGCTCGGGCACGCGGGCTCCTCCCCCGCGCGCCCCCCGGCGCTCGAGAAGGAGCCCGCAGAGGTAGGCCGAGCCGCGCCGAGCGCGCCGCTCGACGTGCTTTGGTTCGATCCGAAGGCGATCGAGGCGATCCGCGCGCAGCCCTCGTGGGAGCCCTTCGTGCGCGACCCGAAGATCGAGCCGCTCGACGACGAGGCCCGCGTCGCCGCTGCGACCGCGCGCGCCGAGCGCGCGACGATCGCGGCGGTGCTCACGCGCGCCGAGCCCACGATCGCCGTCGAGGATTGTCTGTTTGCCGCGGTGACGGAGGACGGCGCGCTCGAGTCGCCGCTCGTCGTGGTGGCGGGGGAGCTCGAGCTCCAGCTCGACGAGATCGAGACCCTCAAGACATGGGTCGCGACCGCGCCCGTGCTCGCGCCCTCCGACAAGCGGCTCAAGGAGGTCGTCGACCTCGCCAAAGAGACCCTCGGGACGCCTCTCGGCGGCGATCCGGAGATCGCCGCGAGCTTCCTCGTGCGCCTCCGCGAGGCTTGGTCGAAGGCCCCGAAGCAGCTCGCGAACGGGTACATCGACGCGCACGCGCGGCGCCTGCTGCTCGCCGATCGGCGGTACCAGCGCCGCGCGTTCCAGGACGCGGAGTGGCTCCGCGCCCTCCTCTCGATCGACACGGGCGGAAAGGGCAACGAGCCGATCGTCCTCCCCGCGTATCTGCCCGCGAGCATCGCGAAGACCCTCCCGCTGATGACGCGGATCAGCGCGCGCCTCCTCGCGCACGTCACCCCGCGCCAGGACGACAGCGAGTCCGCCAGCGCCGCGCTCCGCGTCGTCGCCCTCGGGCGCCCCGTCTTCGGGCCGTGATCGAGCGCGATCCGCCGCTCCACCTCCTCCGGATCGCGGTCCGGGCGCGCCCCGAGCGGGGGCCGTGAATGCGCCGGCGGAGCTATGTCTTCGCCGCGCTCGGCGCCGCCTTCGGCGCGGGCGCGATCATCCACCTCGTCGCGCTCCTCGACCGCTCGTTCGCGCCCGACGCGTCGCCCGCGCGACACGCGCTCTTCCTCGGGATCAACCTCGTGTGCGTGGCCGGTTTTCGATGGCGCCCTTGGTATTTCTTGCCCACGCTCACGATCCTCGCGGTGCAGCAGGGGACGACGCACGGCGTGAGCGTGGTCGAGCACGCGCGGCGGGGCGCGATCGCGTGGTCGGATCTCGCCGTGATGCTCGTGTTCGCGGTGGGGATCGGGGCGCTCGCGTGGGAGCGGCTCGAAGACATTCAGGCCCGCCGGCGCGGCGCCCGCGGCCGCGCGCCGACTCGCGACCTCGAGTTGCCGGCGCCGCGGGGGAATGCGAAGAACGAGCCCCGAAACACCACCCCACCCCGAGGAGACGAAACATGAGCATCGTTCTCTACCATCACCCCTACTCACGCGCCGCGGGCGTCGTCTGGTCGCTCGAAGAGGTCGGCGTCCCCTATGAGCTCCGGTTCGTCGACATCATGAAGGGCGAGCAGAAGGGCCCCGAGATCGTGTCGAAGAACCCGATGGGCAAGCTGCCCACGCTCACCGACGGAGATCTCGTCGTGACCGAGGCCGCGGCGATCGCGCTCTACCTCGGCGATCGCTACGCGTACGGGACGCTCGCCCCGAAGGTCGACGATCCGCGCCGCGGGACGTACCTCCGGTGGGCGTTCTTCTCGCCGTCGGTGATCGAACCCGGTGCATCGGCGAAGCTCAACAATTGGGCCGCGAAGCCGACGCAGGTCGGATGGGGGACGTTCGAGGCGATGCTCGCGACGATCGAGTCCGCGATCAAGGATCGGCCGTACATCCTCGGTGACGAGTTCTCGATGGCCGACGTCGTCCTCGGAGGCACGCTCGGGTACATGCTTCGTTTTGGGATGATCGACAAGACGCCGGTCTTCACCGAATACGTCGACCGTCTCTCCGAGCGCCCCGCATCGAAGCGCGCGGAGGCGAAGAACGAGGCCATTCGGAAAGAGCACGGACTCGGCTGATCCGCGTCACGCCGGCCCCTTAGGGCGCGTCCGGAAATAACTGGCGCATTCGGCCGACGCTGCATCCCCGCGGCCGGCGTTACTCCTCCTCAAAATAGCCTCACTATTCCTCGTCGTCGCGCCTTGGCCGCGGGGCGCATCGTCGCCCTCGGTGCAGCCACTTATTTCCGGACGCGCCCTTGGGCAGGCGCGTCGCTTGGGCTTGGCCGCCGCGCGTGGTTCCCGCGCGGCGGCCACGTTCATATCCGCTGCACGGATCCGCCGCGTGCGGGTACGCTCGCCGGATGCTTCGAAGCGCGCTCACCCGCCTGATCGCGCTCCTGCTCCTCGGGAATCCGGCGCGCGCGCTCGCCGAGGAGGAGCCGATCCCGCTCCAGCGGGTCAACTATGACTCGACGACCGGGATTCGCCTGAACCCGCTCGGCCTCGAGACGCTATACACGCTCGGGTATCGCTATCGCATGCACGCCTCCACCGGGCGTGCGCTCCGCGAGAACGACATCGGCGTCGTGCTGAACCCGACATTGAACCCAGCCGTCGCTCGGATGGGAGGGTTCCTCGAGTTCCGACCGCTCACGATGCTGACCCTCCAGGCCGGGCTCTATCACACGGAGTACTTCGGCGCGTTCAAGGCGCTGCAGACGTTCGACCGCGCCTCCGACGAGTTCTCCGACACGCGCCTCGCCGAAAACGCAGACAAGGGCCTCAACCACCCGAGATCCGGCCTCGAGGCGACGCTCCGCGCGCAGGCCGTGGCGAAGGTCGGTCCGATCGTCCTGCGCAGCGACCTGATGTTCGTCTACTCGCACTTCAGCGCGGGGAAGCTCTATTACAATCCGCGCCTCGACGTCCTCGCCCCCATCGACGGCTGGTTCCTGCAGAACGACACGGATCTCCTGTACCTCACGGACTTCGGGCTCGCGGCGGGCGCGCGCGCGTCCACGACGCACGCGTTCTACGGCGAGGACGTCTTGGGCGGCGCCGCGTCGGAGGACGACGTCCCCATGTTCCGCCTCGGACCGCTCGTCGCGTACACGTTCTATGACAAGCCCGAGCGCCGCTTCAACAAGCCGACGCTCATCGGCATCGCGGGGTGGTGGCTCGCGCACCGCTACCGGACGGGCCTCGACGTGAACCAGGCGATCCCCTGCGTGACGCTCGCGTTCCGGTTCGAAGGGGATCTGTTCGCGACGCGTCCGTGAGGCGAGCCCAGCGCCGAGGTAGCGAGCGCGTCCGACCTCGAACGCGACGCTCCGGTGACGTGTTGGATCTCGACGGAGCGCGGCGCCTCCCCGGCCTCAATCGTTCCAACGAAACCGCCAGGCGGCGATCCCGCCCGCGACGAGGGCCGTCGCGAGGAGGACAGCCGTCGGGGTGAGCGCGTCGACGAGACCGAGCCCGCGCCAGGTCATCGCGTCGAGCCCATCGACGGCCCAGCGCGTCGGGAACGCGAGGGACGCCTTCTGCACCCACGCGGGGAAGAAGCTCGCCGGGACCATCCCCCCGGAGAGCATCGAGACAATCAAGATGACCGCGACGCTGATGCCGCGCGTCGCCTGCGGCGTCTTGCCGAACGTCGCCGCGAGGAGCGCGAGCGAAGCGGCCATGATCGCGAAGCTCCCCGCGACGAGCGCGAAGCCGAGGACGCTCCCGCGCACGCCGACGCCCATCGTGAGCGCGCCGAACCCATAGAGGCAGAGCAGCACGGCGAGCGCGACGAGCGCCCCGGAGACGAGACGGCTGCCGATGAGCGTTCGCCGGGTGATGGGCGCGGCCTGGAGGCGCCGGAGGAGGCCACGCTCGCGCTCGTTGAGCAGGCCGATCGCGAGATCCACGGCGCCGATGAGGATGAACTGGATGCCCATCCCCGCGAGAGCGTGCGCCCCCATGTCGAACCCGACGTCCCGGCCTTGGACGGACGAAGACTCGATCACGAACGGCTTCTCGGCCGTCGCGCAGCGCGCGGCGTCCGCGCCGACCTCGGCCTCGAGCGAAGAGAACACGGCGCGCTCGATCTCCGCGGACGCGAACGCGGACTCGAGGCGCGCGGTGGGGTCGACCCGGAGAAGGAGCTTGGGGCGGCCGGCGCTCGCGAGCTCGGCGACGAACCCCGACGGGATGACGAGCGCGACCGCGACCTTCTGATGCTGGAGCTTGTCCTCCGCGTCCGCTTCGCCCATCGGGTGCACGGCGAGCTTCGGGTGGGCCGCGAGCGCCGCGGTGAGACGCGTCGATCCCTCGCTGTGGTCCAGGTCGACGATCGCCGTCTCGAGGCGACGCGCCGTCGGCTGCCTCTTGCCGAACGCGAACCCGAACAGGAACGCGAGGAGCGCGGGGAGCGCGAAGGAGACGATCAGCGCGCGCCGATCCCGGCGGAAGAGGAGGAGATCCTTCTTCACGAGCGCGCGGAAGGCGGCCGCGCTCACTCGTCCCTCAGCGTGCGCCCGGTGAGCGCGAGGAAGATGGCCTCGAGATCGGCGCGCTCCGTCTCGACGTGACGCACGGCTCCGCCGCGCTCCGCGATCCACGAGAGCACGCGCGGCGCGAGCGCGATCGTCGCGAGCGTGACGGACCACCGCGCCTCGGTCACGTCGACCGCCTCGACGCCGTCGAGCGCGGAGAGCTCGGCGATCCAGGGCGCGTCCTTCGGCGGATCTTCGAGCTCGACGACGAGGCGGCGCGACCGCGGGACGAGCGCCTCGAGCCCGCGGAGCGTGTCGTCCGCGACGACGGCGCCGCGATCGACGATCACGACGCGCTGGCAGAGTCGCTCGGCCTCCTCCATGTAGTGCGTCGTGTAGAGGATCCCCTTCCCCTCCGCGCGGAGGGCCTCGATCACGTCGAAGAGCGCGGAGCGGCTCTGCGGATCCACCCCGACGGTCGGCTCGTCGAGGATGAGGAGGTCGGGATCGTGGAGGAGGGAGGCCGCGAGGTTCAGGCGCCGCTTCATCCCGCCGGAGAACGGCTTGACGAGATCGTCGGCGCGTCCCTTCAAGCCGGCGACGTCCAGCGCGCGGTCCGTCGCCCGGTCGAGCTCGGCGCCGCTCATCGCGTAGAGCGAGCCGAAGAAGCGGAGATTCTCGCGCGCGGTGAGGGCGTCGAAGAGCGCGAGCTCCTGGGGCACGAGGCCGATCTTCCGCTTCCTCGGATCGTCCTCGGCGACGAGCGGGGAGCCATCGACGAGGACCGTGCCGCTGTCCGCGGAGAGGAGCCCCGCGATCATGGCGACGGTCGTCGTCTTGCCAGCGCCGTTCGGCCCGAGCAGGCCGGTGCACTCGCCCGCGCGCACACCGAGGCTCACGTCCGCGACCGCGACACGATCTTTGAAGCGCTTCGCGAGCGACCTCGCCTCGAGCAGCACGCGCCGAGACTACAGCGGGGAACGCGACGGATCGGGGCAGAACACAGCGGCGCGCCGCTCCGCGGAAGAACCGCGCCCGAGAGGGCGTCTCTGACGCGTTCGACGGGGAACGTCACGCGCGGCCTTGACCTCCCGTCCCGCCGGCTCCTTTAGAGGAGGTCATGGAACCGAAGGTCTTCGCGTTCACCCGCTCGGGCGTCCTCCTCGTCGGCGCGGACGCGCCGCGCGCGCCCACGCGCAGAGAGCTCGAGGGCGCCGGGGTCTCGCTCGCGGGCGCGCGGTCGCTCCCGGGCGCCGAGGACGCGTTCGTGTGGTTGGGAGACACCGAGGCCGAGGGGCTTCGAGCGGTCGGGATGCGGTCGCTCTTCGGCGTGTGGGAGCACGCGGATCTCGAGCGTGCCTTCCTCGCGTCCCAGCTCGCGCACTTCGATCGGATGACGGCGTTCTGCGGGCAGTGCAGCGCGCGGACGGCCTGGAAGCCGGGGCCGGAGGGGGTCCACGTGAAGGTCTGCGCGGCCTGCGATCACGACTTCTACCCCGCGATCGCGCCGTGCGCGATCGTCCTCGTCGCCGATGGGGATCGCGTCCTCCTGACGCGCAAGGCGATCTTTCCCGGTGGGTTCTACGGGCTCGTCGCGGGCTTCCTCGAGCCCGCGGAGACGCTCGAGGCATGCGCCGCGCGCGAGGTCCTCGAGGAGACGGGCGTACGCATCCGGGACGTGCGGTACTTCGGGAGCCAGCCCTGGCCCTTCCCGTCTCAGCTGATGGTGGGCTTCACCGCCACCTACGACGGGGGAGACATCGTGGTCGACAGGACCGAGCTCGAGGACGCGCGCTGGTTCCACCGAGACGAGCTGCCGAAGCTGCCGCCTCCGCAGAGCATCGCGCGGCGCCTGATCGAGGCGTGGAGGGCGCCATGACCCGTCACCCGCGGCGCTTCGGCTTCGCGCGCCGCGTGAGCGCCTCCTCGTAGGCGCGCTGCACGGCGCGGAACGCCTCCGCGTCGCCGCCCGTGTCGGGGTGCGTCGCGAGCGCGCGTGCGCGATACGCGCGCTTGATCGCGGCGACGCTCGCGTCCGGTGCGAGGCCCAGCGTCCCCCAGATCGACGCGATCTCCGGAGCGACGGCGCGCGGCGGCAGGGGCTTGCCATCGAGCCGGGCCTCCTCGATCGGCGTGAACGGCGGCTCGCCCCGGAGCGTGCGCTTCCAGGCGCGCGCCCACACGGGATCGATCTCGGACAGCGGACGCTGCGCCGCGCGCTCCGCGGCCGCGAGCGCCTCCTCGCGCGAGCGCGCACCTCCGTTCGACGCGTCCGGGTGCGTGAGCGGGCGACGCTCGGGTGGCGCCGACCACCACGCGGCCCAGAAGAACCGGCGGCGCTGCGTGGGCGTGATGGAGACGACGGCGGTCGTGAGGGAGGTGCTCATGGTTTCGCGGGGCTCGCGCCCCGGCTCTCGCTGCGAGACGAGCGCGCCGTGGGCCTCGCCCGGCAGATGGACGAGGAGCGTCGGGGCCTTGGAATGCGTGCCTTCGCGCGGGTCATCTTGAGGTAGATCCAGTCCGCATGCGAGATCCCTCCCTCACGCCGATCGGTCTCGTGGAAGCGCTCGGCCTGGAGCCCTACGCGAAGGCGTGGCGCGAGGCTCGACTCGCGCTCGGGGGCGACTCGGACACACCGAAGTCGCGGTTCGGGCTCTCGACGGTGAAACAGCTGAAACCGCGCTGGTCGGTGCCGCTCTGGCTCGGGCGAAAACCCGCGGGCCGGCGCGTGCCGATCACGAACCTCTACAACTACAGGCAGCCCCCGCCGGAGCTCGGCTGGAGCGTGCGCGTCACGGACGTGCTCGATTTCCGCGGCAAGGCGAACACGTACGACAGCCACAACGGGACGGACTTCGCGATCCCCCCAGGGACGGACGTGGTCGCCGCGGCGCCCGGCCAGGTGCTTCGCGTCTCGAGCGAGTACCACCGGGGAGGCCGCAAGGTCTTCCTCGATCACGGCGAGGGCCTCGTCACGACGTACAACCACCTCGCGCGACCGCTCGTGGCCGTCGGCCAACGCGTGAAGCGGGGCGAGCGTATCGCGCTCTCGGGGTACAGCGGCCTCGACGCCCTCTCCGGGTTTCCGTGGACTCCGCCGCACGTGCACTTCAACGTCTGGCTCGACGGCGTCTACGTGGACCCCTTCGTGCCGATCGAGAGCGGCGACGCGTCCCTCTGGCGAACACGGAACGATCCCGAGCCCGCGCGCGGACCGGATCTCGAGGACGCGCGGTTCGAGCCGACGCGCTGGGACGACGGGCGGATCCGAGCTGCCATCGACGCCTGCAAGCACGCCGAGACGAGGCGCGAGATCGCGGAGGCGACCAGCACGATCGAGCGCGCAGGCGCGGCGCTCTTCCACCTTTGCTACTTTCCCACGCGCTTCGACCGCGGCGCGCTCGGCCCGGAGTTCAGCCTCTACTTTGCGCGCCACGCGCGCTCACCGCGCCTCGACCTGCCCTTCTCAGGGCGGGACTACGACGGCGTCTTGTTTCCGGACGATTGACTCCGAGTGGGTCGGCACCGCCGGCTTTTGGCGCACGAGCGAGGGGCTCGGCGCCCGGCTCCCTAAGGGCGCGTCCGGAAATAACTGGCGCATTCGGCCGACGCTGCATCCCCGCGGCCGGCGTTACTCCTCCTCAAAATAGCCTCACTATTCCTCGTCGTCGCGCCTTGGCCGCGGGGCGCATCGTCGCCCTCGGTGCAGCCACTTATTTCCGGACGCGCCCTAAGAGCGCGTTCGCGCTCCGGCGCTACCTTCCCGTGCCGTCGATGAGGAGCTCCGCGCGGGGATCGCGGTCGATTCAGCGTCTCGACGCGCTCGGCGGGACCCGCGAGGATCGCGGCCGCGCACCGAGCGCCGTCGAAGCGCCGGGACTACTTGAGCGAGCTCATGCACGCCATGAAGTCCTTGCAGGACTTGGCGAGGCACTCGTCGAGCTTCGCGACGTCCGACGCCGAAGCGCGACCGCCGTCCGCCTCCTTGCCACACTTGTCGACGCACTCCTGCTTGTGCTTGCCCGCCTCTTCCTTCGCGGACTTGAGGGCCTCCTCGGGGATGTCCTTGCCGCCGAGCATCTCTTTCGCCATGTCGCCCGCGCATTCGACCGACTTGTCGCACAGCGACTTGCAGACCTCGGCGGCGCTCTTGCTGCCGCAGGCGGAGGCGCCGACGGCGCCGACGAGGAGGAGCGCAGCGACGGCCGCGACGTAGGAGCTCTTCTTTTGGGTCTTCATGGGTGTCCTCTCGGGGGGAGAGGAAACGCGAGGCGAGCGCCGTCGTCAACTGCATGCGTCCACGCGCGCGTGATTTCGCGCGAGCGCCTTTGCGCGCTCGTGCGCAGGACAAAGCTCGACGGCGGAAGGGCTCGTTGGGGTCGCACGCGGAGACCCTCGTCGAAAAGAGAGCGCTCGGGTGTCCATGCAGCGCCGGGCCTCGCGACTACGGGAATGAACCCCAGCGAGAGCAGCACCGATGCCCAGCCCCCTCCCTCCCTCGTCCGTCGTTCGTCGGATACGCGACCGCGTCGCTTCACTGCACACCCGACGGTCGCGCGTCGACCGGAGAGAGCCATGAAGCGGCGGCCGCGCGCGGCGCCCCCAGCCCACCTGCACGGCGAGTCGCACGACGAGGCAGCCGCGGCGCTTCGATTCGCGGTGCGGCTCGGCCGCAACATCGAGACGACTGCGCTCTGGTTGGGGCCGTTCCTCACGAGCGAAGAGGCGGCCTACCTCGAGGAGCTCGACGCGTGCGCGCGGGCCGAGGCGGAGGGCGCGGCGTTCGATGCGGAGATGCGCCGACCGTCCCCGCGGCGCCGACACCGCACCTGATCGGCTCATCGCGCCGTCGCACGCGGGAGGCGCCGGCGCGCCTGCTATGGTGGACGGGTGACGCTGCTCAAGATCGCCCACGTCGGCCACCCCGTGCTTCGCCAGCGCGCGCGAGAGGTCGCGCTCGACGAGCTCCGATCGGCCGACACGCAGGCCTTCATCGACGATTTGATCGAGACGATGCGAGACGCCAACGGCGCGGGCCTCGCGGCGCCCCAGGTGCACGTCCCCCTTCGGATCTGCGCGATCGAGGTGAAGGACAACCCCCGTTACCCCTACAAGCCGAACGTCCCCCTCACCGTGCTCGTGAACCCGGTCCTCGAACCGCTCGGGAGCGAGACGTTCGAGAACTACGAAGGTTGCCTGAGCGTTCCCAACCTGCGCGGCGTCGTCCCGAGGTTCTGCGAGGTGCGCGTCACCGCGCTCGATCGAACGGGCGCCCCGATCTCCGCGCACGTGAAGGGCCTCACCGCGGGGACGTACCAGCACGAGGTCGACCACCTCGACGGCAAGGTGTTCCTCGACCGCGTCACCGATCCGACCACCCTCACGACGTGGGCGGAGTTCGATCGCTTTCACAAGGCGGCGTTCGTCGAGCGCATCATCCCATTCGTCCGAAAATGGGGGAGCTGAAGCGCGTGGACCGGCTCTGGAAGGACCGGATGGCGCGGAGCGCCGGCGCGCTCGCCCCCCGGCGCGTCGTGCACCGCGGGAGCGGCCGCCGCGCGATCGCCGCGCTCGGATTGGGCGTCTTCGCGTGGGGCTGCGACGACACCGCAGGCACGGGGGGCGGCGGGGCCGCGTCCACGACGAGCGCGGACAGCTCGTCGGTCTCCTCCACGGCGATGTCTTCCTCGTCCACCGGTGGCCCGAGCGGCTCCCTCGAACTCGACTATTGCGCGCCGCTCGCGGCCCTCGTGTGCAAGCGCGCGACGAGCTGTGGGTGCGGCGCGGTGCTCCCGTCGGGCGTGCTCGACGAGGCGGCGTGCACCGCGAGCTACACCGCGAAGTGCGTGAGCGCGTACGCCCCAATCTCGCAGGCGATCGACGCGGGGCTCGCCCGCGTGGACGCCGCGCGCGCAGCGGCGTGCGTCGGCCTCATCGAGGCGTCGACCCCCGGCTGCGAGCGCCCGCGCGGCGCGGTCCCTCTCGGGCTCTGCCCCGCGTGGTTCACGAGCGACGTCCCCCTCGGGGGCGCGTGTGCGTTCCCCATCTGCGCGGACGGCGCCGGCAGCTGCGACGCGTCCGGGACGTGCGTGCCCCGCCCGACGTCGGGAGCGTGCCTTGGATACGAGTGCGCCCCGGGATCGCTTTGTCTGCAGGGACAGTGCACGCAGCCCGGAGACGAGGGAGCGAACTGCAGCGAGGACGACGCGTGCGCGCCGCCGCTTCGATGCGTCGGAGGGTCCTGCGGGCCGCTCGGCGCGAGCGGCACGACGTGCGTGGATCAGACGAACTGCGCCGAGGGATTGTCTTGTCCGTCGGCGGCTTGCGTCGACGCGCCCCCCACGCCGTGCAGCGACGTGGCGGCCTGCGGCAACCAGGACGTCTGTGCCCACGTGAAGAAGTGCGCGATGCGCGGGCAAGCTGGAGCCCCTTGCGCGCGCGACGGGGCATGCGCCGACGGCCTCGGGTGCGACAGCGCGACGTCGACGTGCGCCCTCTTGCCCAGCCCTCCCGCCGCCTGTCTGAACGGCGCGTCGTGCGCGAGCGGCTCCGCGTGCTCCCTCGCGACCGGACTCTGCGGCCCCGTACCCGGCATGGGCGAGGCGTGCGGGCTCGACGCGAGCGGCCCCTTCGTCTGCGCGACGGGGCTCGGCTGCCTCGCAGACAATACGTGCGGACCGCTGCCCACGGCGGGGCAGGCGTGCGCCGGGTTGAACCGCTGCGCGGACGGCCTCGGGTGCGACTTCACAGCGAACGGCAGCTTCTGCGTCGACAAGCGACCCGTAGGGGGCGACTGTCAGAACGACCTCGTGTGCAAGGCGGGGCTCCACTGCGACTTCTCCGCGGGCAAGTGCGCGACGGATCAAGCCCTGGGGACGCCGTGCAAGGACGGCAACGAGTGTGGCCCCTCCGCGGTTTGTCTGCCTGGCTCGGGGGGCGCGTTCGTCTGCTCGCCGACGCCGACGCTCGGACAAGGCTGCCAGTTCGACTGTGCTCCGGACCTCCAATGTGCGGCCGATCCAGCGGACGCGTTCTGCGCCGCCCCGATCTGCCTGGAGCTCTGAACCGAGGCCCCCGAGGAGCTCGTCACGCGAGCTCTCGGTAGTGGAGCCTCAGCGTCACGGGCGTGTTCACCGACGTGCAAATGTCGTCGTAGATCTTGGTCTCGAGCTCGCCGCGCGCCTCGAGCGCGCGGAGGCGCGTGCCTTCGCGCGAACCCGCCGCGTAGCCCGCGGGCATCTCCCCGGCGCCCCCGTGGAGCGCTGCGACCCCGATCGTGCGGATCCCGAGGGGCGCGGCGTGACGGCGCTCGATCGTCGAGAGCACGTCCGCCCGGACGCCAGTGGATTGTCTCTTGAGATAGACGCCATTGAGCAGGAGCGCCGGACGAGGGAGCAGTCCATATCCGCCGAAGACGAACCCCGCCGGCCCGGTCGGAGCGTCGAGCGCGTAGGCGAAGCTCAGCGGATCGCGAAACAGTCGATCGACCCACGCGGAGGTCTTGATGCCCCGATCGTAGTGCGGCGAGTCGCTCGCGAAGCAGCAGGGAGCGGCGTCGCAGACGCGTAGGAACTGGAACACGTCGCGCCTCTTGTCGAGGTACCGGAGCGCCATCGCGCCGCCGATGGGCGCGGGCCCTTCGAGCTCCTGCGTCGGAGCGGCGCCCGTGAGGAGCGCGCGCGCGACCTTCGGGAGGCCGAGCGCCGACGCGAGTCGGACGACGGTGCCCACGTGGGGCGCGCCCACCTCGCGAGCGCTCGCGATTCGGGCGCGCCAGGTCTCCGGAGTCCACGGTGCGTCCTTGTGGGGATCGCGGAGCGCCGCCGCCCACGCGAGCGTGGGCGCCGCGCTGGGCTCGAGCAGCGCGTTCGACGCGATCGCGTCGTCGACGTCGCGCGCGATCCGGGCGACCGCCGATGCGCCGTCGACGCGGAGGAGCGCGGCGCTCGAGGGAGCGACGAGGAGCTCGGCTACGGCCTCGTGGACGGCTCGACCGGAGGCGCGCGCCCACGCCGTGCTGAAGTCCTGCCAATAGCGCGTAAACCCGGTGGAGGGGGCGCGCGCCGAAAGCGTGCGCAGACACTCGGAGAAGCGCGGGGGGAGCGCGGCGTCGCGGACGAGGGCCTCCAGAATGGGAGCGAGCCGCTGACCGCCGCTCGTCAGCTCGTCGAACCGGCGGAACGCGCAGGCGACGACACGCTTCGGCTGCACGCGGCCGGCGATCGTGATCGCCGTCCCGACCCACCCCTCGGACAGCGGCCGGGTCGAGAGGATGGAGAGGAGCGTGTTCGCGAGCGCCTCGCCGTCGAGCTGCCTGAGACACCGCTCTCGGAAGCGGAGCGCCTCCCCAGACAATCCATCGATCTGGAGGGCGCGCTCGCACGCGTGGAGCAAGATCGTGCGGCGCGAGGTGATGCGAGGAGAGAGCGCGACGCCGAAATCGAACGCGGCGCGCGCGGGGTCTCCCGGGTGGCTCGAGACCCGCGCGCGGATCCCGAGCGCGCCCGCGAGGGCGGCCTCCGAAGGAGTGGCGGGTTCGCCGAGCGCCACGAGCGCGCCGTCGCTCCACGCCGCGAAGGCGTCGGCGACACGCGACACGGCGGCGGCGCGCCGGATCCGCTCCGCGGCGAGCGCGTCTCGCACGGCGACGAGCGACGGCGGCAACCTCCGAAGCGCGTCCTCGAGGCGGACCTCTTTGGACTCCGCGGCTCGCCACATCCACGCGACGAACCGCGGCAGGCGCGCGATGGGCCGAACGATCGCGCGGGAGAAGCGGAGCGACGGCGGCACCTGCGCCCCGCGAAGCGCGAGGGCGCTCGCCGCGCGGAGCGCCCGCTGCCACTCCGCCGTAGGCTCCGACGCGACATCCGTGGCGGGGCAGGAGCGCTCGCGCAAGAGCTCGCCCACGCGTTCGAGGTGGCAGGCCGCAGCGTCGTGATCTCCGTGGATCACGCCGAGCTCGGCCGCGATCAGGGCGGCCTCGAGCGGCTCCGCCCCGACCGCGACGCGGCGGACGAGCTCACGCCGGACGATCCCGAGCGCGAGCTCGACCTCCAGGGTGCTGGCGAGGGCGCGGTGTCGAAGCGCGGGCGACGCGATCGCGCTCGCGAAGCCCTCCGCGAGGTCCGTCCGCCCACGGAGCGCCTCGCGCGAGCAGATCCGTCCGAGCGCGCGGTCACGATCCCCCTGCCCCAGCTTTCGGAGCGCGTGGCGTGAGCCCGCGATGTCCCCCGCGGCGGCGAGCGCGAGGGCGTCGAGCGGTCGGGCGCTCGCCCGCTCCTTCGCGGGGAGCTCGGCCACGCACCGCCGGAGCATCTCCACCTGCCCCGCGTCGGCGAGCACGATCGCGCGCGCCAGGGACGCAGGGAAGCGGGGGTCCTCCGCGCTCCCGATGAAGCGAGCGCCGCGGCGCTCCAGCACGACCCCCGACGCCACGATCCGCGCCGCCTCGGCGCGCCAGGGCTCCGGCGCACGTGCCGCCAGATCCGCCGCCGCCTCGGGGCGTGTCGCGACCTCGGTCGCGACGCGATGGAGCACCGCGAGGCGCCCCCGGAGCGCGGCGCCATCGGCGAGCAGGTGTCGCCTTCGATCGGCGAGGCCGCCCGAGACCGACGCCGTGCGGGCCTCACGGACGAGCTCTTGTCCGCTGTCGAACGGCGCCGCGAGCGCCCGAGGCGCGAGCGCGTCGACCGCGCGAGACAGACAATCCACGCCGAGGCGCGTCCAGTCCGGGCAGGCGCCGAGCCGCGCGCCGTGCCTCGCGTGCGCCGCGTCTACGCGCGCGTACGCGTCCACGAGCGCGGCGGCCGCGCGCACGCGCGCCGTGCCTCGGGGCAGCGCGTCGGCCGCGCGCACGAGGGCGGCGAGGCCGGACAGGCCAGCCACGAGGATGTCCGCGGCGCGTCCGCGAGCCGCTCGCGCGGTGGGGTCGTCCTCGGGTTGCATGGCTGCACAGCGCGCAAACGACGGTCGGCCGGCGAGCGGCTGACAGCCTCCAGGGAGGGAGGTGATCGGCGACAGGCGGACACATCGGGCGCGGGCTTCGGCGCGCGAGCGGCGGCGGGCGATGGCGGGTCGATGGGAGAGGGATCTGCCGTCGAGCGCGCGCCGCGCCGTTCGCCTGCGCGGTGGCTCAAGGTTCGGCGTTCGGCGTCGCAGACCCAACGAGGCAATCGGAACCTGCCGACGGTGCACACGAGCGCCGACTCGCCCGTCGGCGGCGTGAGCTTGGCGAGCGCACGGGGCCCGCCCGACGCACGCGAGACGAGCAACTCGCCGTCGGTCGAGAGCACGGCCAAGTCCGCCCCTCTCGAGGCGAACGCAATGTCTGCGACGCCTTCGATGGGCCCGAGCACGGGTTCCCCGCTCTCAGCGTCGAGCACCGTGAGCGCGCGCGTCCCGAAGGCGTTCTCGCGCAGCACCGCGAGCTCGGCGTCGCCCGGACCGAGCCACATCGCCCGAACGGCGTCGTCTCCCTCGAGGCGCCGGGACCAGCGCGGCGCGCCCGTGGGCAATTCGAAGAGCTCGATCGACCCCGCGCGCGTCGCGGTCACCGCGACGCCGCCCTTCGCTCCGGTCTCCACCGCGGTCGGCTCGGAGTCCACGTGAAGGACGAGCGGAGGCGGACGCTCGCTGAACGGCTCCGCGTCCGGGGCGGAGTGATGCACCCGAATCTGGAGGCCCTCCGTCTCCACGAGCCACTCGCCGTCTGCGCTCACGGCGGCGAGGTCGGCGAGGGCCAACGCATCGAAGAACGCGTCGCGGGCGGCGACGAGGCGCCCCTGCGCGAAGTCGTGGATGGCCCACCCCGCGCGCTCCTCCACGAGGAACGTCGCAGAGAGTGGCCTTCCGCGGACCACGCTCCACGGCGTGAGGCTCGGGGGTTGGCGCTCGCCGAACTGTCGCTCGAGGGTCGCGAGCGCGAGGCCTCGGCACTCGCCTTCCCCCGAACAGAGCACCAGGCCGCCCGCGGCGTCCGGGAACATCTCCATGGCGGAGCGCATGCCCACGTCGATCCCGACGAGCGGCGCGCCGTCTCGCGCGCTTCGAAGGGTGAGCTCACCTCGACGCAGGTCACCGATGCACGCCCCATCGAGCCACACGACCGCGGCGCCCGCGTCCGCGTCACGCTCGGGGCCGAGCTCGAGCTGGGGCGTCGCCGTGCGCTTCGAACCCGTCGCCCGAGCGAACGCGGCGAGCGAGGACTTCGCGAGCGCCACGGCGCGCGGGAGATCGCCCGCGCGCTTCGCTGCGTCCGCCGCGCGGAGGAGCAGCCAGCCCGGCGCGCCGCTGGGCCCGGCGGCCTCCTCGAACGCGCTCGACGCAGCGCCGTCGTCGCCGTTCGTCTGCGCCTCGACGGCGCGCGCCAACCCCGTGAGCGTGCTCGCCGCGGTGGGCGCCTGAGAGATCCCCCAGCGCAGCTCGGGGAGCGCCCGCGGAGGGACGGGGGGCTCGAGCGGCGGGCGCTCTGCACCGCAGGCCGCGAGAAGCGCAGCGAGGAAGAGCGCGATCGACGACGTGCGGTGAGATGGGCTCACCAGACCTCCCGATCGAACAGCGGAACGAAGCGCACGTCCGCGTTGTCACGATCGATCGTCGGGTGCTGCCGCCCCCCCGTGAGCTCTTCGACGCGCTTGACGACGTAGGCGCGGAGGACCTCGATCGACTTCCCGCGGACGACGCTGTTCACCGAGCGGTCGTCCGCGATCGCGCTCTTCGCCGCTCCGAACGCTTCGAGGAGCGCCTCGGTGAAGACCCCGTTCTCGAGCGACGGCGCTTCGTACGAGTCCTCCGTGCCGCGGGACGACGACAGGATCACGGCCCCCGAGCGGTGGCGAAGATCGCCGTCGACCATGCGCGGCCGCTCCGCGACGAAGGTGGGTCCGACCGCGCCAGGCGGAGCCTTCGGCGGGCCGCTCTCCGGGACACCCGCCCCCGCGCGCTTTCGCCGCCCGGTGCTTCGCGGCACGAGATCGCCCGTGGAGGGCCCCGCCGCGGGGACCTCGGCGTCCGCCTCCCCGGCCTCGCACGTGTCCATGAAGAGGACGCGGTTGCGCGCGCCCAGCCCGTCGAAGATCGACTCGAACGCGTCGAGCGCGATCGAGGTCGCGGCGACGTTCGAGGGATCGGCCGTGCCGGGAAGGAAGTAGTAGTGTGGATCGGCGCCTTCGACCTGCTCTCCGTGCCCGGACACGAACAGGACGACGACGTCGTCCGCGTGGCTCGGCGCGAGGAACGACTTCACCGTCTGGAACATCTCGGGTTTCACCTGCTCGTCGGTGAACGTGAGCACGTGCACCTTCCGGAAGCCGGGCGCGCGGACGAGCACCTCCCCGAGATCCGACACGTCCTTCGCGGCGAATTTCAGCGTATCGAGCGTGGGGTCGGCGTACTTCGAGACGCCGAAGCCCACGTAGTAGAGGTCGCGATCGGCGGCGCCCTCGTGGACGACGGTGCGCATCACGGGAGCGCTCTCCGCTCCGTCTACGTCCTGGGCGGTGACCTCGATCCGATTGTCTCCTTGTTGGAGCTCGATCTCCGCGACCGGAGATGCGGCAGCCCCGCCGACGCTGACCCCCTGGGCGGGGAACAGCGAAACGCCGTTCACGCGGATCTGGTAGGACGCGAGGCCCACGTCGTCGGTGAGCGAGAGCGACAGGCGGGCGGTCTTCCCCTCCACGGCGACCGACTCGATGCGCACCTCGGGCGCGTTCCCCCGCGCGCTCGGGCGCGCGAGCCGCGCGTTGCGGCGGCGCGCGCGCTCCGCGAGATCCTCGAGCGTCCCGCGCTTCCCGAGCCCAATCTCGGAGAGGACGCGATCGGGCCGATTGAAGTCCGGCGCGATCGCCTCGACCCGCATCGCGTGCCCGTCCACCACGGCCGCGGCCAGCATGGAGCCGCCCGCGGAGGCGTCGAAGTTGCCGTGGTCATCGAACGCGAGCCACTCGGACCAGCCGAGGAGGGTGATCCGGTTGCCGTCGCTCAGGCGATAAACATGCGTCGCTCCGTCCCGGCTCGCGACCGCGAGGAGCGTGCGATCCGGGGAGAACGCGAGCGCCGTGACGCCGCTCTCGCGCGTCTCGAGGCGCCCGACCTCGTCACCCTCGTCGGACCATATCTTCACGACGCCGTCGATCCCTCCGGACGCGACGCGCTCGCCATCCGCCGAGACGGCGAGCGCGCTCACCGTGCCGCCGTGCTCGGCGAACACGCGCTCGTCGTCGAGCGCGTCGAACCGCGTCCGCTGGATCACACCGCGGTCGCGGAGCGCGAAGCTCGCCGCCCTCGCCTCGAGCTGCTCGACGCCGAGATCCAGGGACGCGGAGAAGAACGACTGTCCGTTCGGCTCCGCCGCGATCGCGGTCGGAAAGCGGCCCGGGAGCGGGCGAGAGGAGAGCGTCGCGCCGGAGTCGGCGTCGAGCACCTCGAGCGTGATTGGGCTCGAGGGGTCGGTCGCGCGGAGCGCGAGCACTTGGTGCGTCCCCGGGCGAAACAGGAACCGGAGGAAATGGCCCTCGAGGGTCCCGAGCGGCGTGAGCCCTTCGTGCGCCGCAGTGCTCGCCGGGAGCGCGAACTCCGTCGACGGCGGGAGAGGCTCGTCCGTGGGCGCCGCGGGTGGTTCGACTTGCGCGTCGTCGGGCAAACGGGTGGAGTGCACCGCGATGCCTTGCTTCACGCCGTCGCTCGCGCCGTCCGCGTAGAGCGCGGCGAACCGCGCGCCGTCCGTCGAGTAGGCGATCGAGAACACGCTCCCGCCCTCGCGGAGCGTCGCGAGCGTGTTTCCGCTGCGACTGTCGTGCACGCCCATCGAGGTCACGAGGGACGCGCCGTCCGGCGAGAGCGCGAAGAGGCGCCCCTCGGAGCCGTCCGAGTCCGTCGCGTGCCCGTCGTATTCGCGCTCGAGGCTGAGCGTCTCGAGATCCCAACCCCAGGTGTGGCCCTCCGGATCGCCGAGGTAGAGCCACCGACCGTCCGGAGAGAATTGCGCGCCCGAGACGGGAGGGGTGGTGCGCATCGCGAAGGGGCTGCTCGTGCGCCCCGTCGCGAGCGAGACGAAGTCGAACGGGCCGGGATCTGCGAGTTCGTCGGCCCCTCTCGCGCATGCCACGAGCGCGCGGTCGAAGGCGACAGGGTCGCACGGGAGATCGTCGATCGGCGCTCCGCTCTCCAGGCTCACGAGCCGTCGCCCCACGGCGACGGAGTCCCGAGAGGCGCTCATGACCACCTTGCCCGCCCATCCATCGGCAGGGACGTGGAGCTCGCCCCCCGTCGCGGCGTCGCGGACGCCGAAGGAGGAGCCCGTGAAGAGCCTTCGGCTGTCGGGCGAGAACTCGACGTTCCCGGCATCCCCCGTCGCGAGGACCGCACCGGTGATCGCGTCGACGAGGAGGGGCCCTGCGCCGTCGTGAGGACCGGACACTCGCTTCGTGTCCGCGAGGGCGACGCGCGCGCCGTCCGGCGACATGGCGATCGACGTGGAGTCGTAGCCGAGGGGCGCGTGCGCTCGGCGCTCGGTCGTCTCGAGATCCCAGGTGTCGAGCGTCCCCCCGAGGGACAACGCAGCGAACGCGCTCCCGCCCTCCGCGATCGCCACGGCGGTGACGACGCCGCTCGCGTCGGCGGATCGGACCTCGATCCGCCGTTCGGTCGACACCACGTGCACCTTTCCGTCCCAGGTGGCTCCGACGAGGTACCGGCCGTCCGCGGAGAACGCGCACGCGGTCCCGACGGGGACCGGGATCGTCTCGAGCACGAGCCCCGTCCGCGGGTCCCAGCGCTTGAACGTCCCGTCGCTCGCGGCGGTGTAGAGCTCGGCGGCCGGCGTCAACACGGCGCACGTCGTGTATTCGGACCCGACTCGCCAGACGTGGTGCGCGGACTGAGGAACGATGCGCACGGCGCCGGGCGTGGGCCGGGGCGCGAGCGCGAGCGGAGCTTGTCGCGCACCGCACCCCATCGCGGCGGCGCTCGCAACGACAGCGCCGATCGCCCCGCGTCGCCACGCTCCGGAGGAAAGACGAGCCGTCATTGGTGGTCCAACACGATGGGGAACGTGAGGACCCCCGACTCGTCCGCGACCGCGCGGATGAGCTCTCCGCTCTTCGCCCTCCGTCCGCTGCCTTTCGCCGTCACCTTCACCTTGGCGCCGCCGCTGGCGCACGCGCCGCCGCGCGCGGTCATCTCGAGCTTCGCGACGACCACCGGAGGACAACCGACCGGTGACGAGCCCGTCGACGGGGCGCGGATCGGCGGCGCTGGCACGGTGGGCGCCGCCGTGGGCGGGGTCGACGCTACGGGCGCGACCGAGGCGCTGGCGGGCGGAGCGACGACGGGCGCGCCATCCTCTCCTGGGGGGAGCTCGATCGTGAATGTCTGCTTCGCCGCCGCCGTCGCGGGAGAGCTCTCGATCTCCTTCAGTGTCTTGAAGAGGTCGGGCGCCGCCTCCGCGAGCGGCCGCTCGGTCACCACGAGCAGGAGGACCTCGGGGCCTTTGTCTTCGTTGAAAAAGAGCACCGCGCCCGGGTCGCCGGGCACCTTGTGCAGCGCGGCCGCCTCGCGCGGATCCTTCTCCACCGGGTACAAGATCGTGCCACCCCCCGTGGCGTGCATCTCGACGAGGTGCACGAACGCCGGACGGCTCAGCTCCACGGTCAACGAATACTCGTCGCCGCTCTTCACGACGCTGTTCTGCTCCATCGGGACCGCCGGACCGCCGGGCGCGTGGTGCTCACCGATCACGCGCACCGAGATCGGCTCGCGCGGCGCCGCGGGCTTGGCCGTGGTCTCTCGACCGGCACCGGGGTCCACGGTGGTCGCGCCGCAGCTCGAGAGGCCGAGCGCGAGCGCGGCAGAGAGGAAGACACGGCTCGTTCGGCTCATCACGCGTCGGGGGACGCCGCCGCCGCGCTCGCTCTGACAGAGACCCCTCATCGAATCACTCCTTGGACCGTGCACACCGGAATCCGACGTGCGGGTTCGTCGCTCCTTGGTTGCTCGGATCGAGCTCATAGCCGGCGTCGTACGATCGCACCGCGGCGACGCACCGGCCCGCGGGGTCGAGGAAGCTGCACCCGCGGATTGGATGCAAGCTGCCCGGGGCGCCGACGTCGTCCGGGTTCGGGCGAGGGCCGGGCTTTCCGTTCGCGGCGACATAGTAGTCTACGCACGGAGTGCTCGCGCAACGCGCGTAGCGCGCGCGCTTGGAGTCGTCTTCGACCAGATAATCGGCGACCCACTCGGACACATTGTCCCCGAGGTGGAGGATCTCGCTCCCGCGGCGATCGGCTGCGCCCACCTCGACGAGACGGTCCCGCTGCGAGGCGCACTCCTTCGCGCCCTTCCGCTCGCCATCTCGCCCAAAGACCGCGTCCGCGCAGGACGGCCGATCGTCGCCGCCGACGAAGAGCGTCCGCTTCTCTGCGCGCGCGGCGAGCTCCCACTCCGCCTCCGTGGGGAGCCGCGCGCCGAGGGACAGACAATACGCATGCGCGCCGAGCCACGTGACGGCGACCATGGGGAGAGCGCCTCCCCCCTCGGGCTCGTACCTCCGCGGCGCCACGAGCCGCACGCCGACACCGGCGACTGGATGACTCTCCGTCGCTGCGGCGGCGAGCACGCCTCGCGTGTCCCGCACCGCGTTGGCGAGATCGGGCGCGGCGCCCTCCACGAACGTGACATCCAGGTGAGCGCTCAAGAAGGCCGCGAAGCGCGCGCGCGAGACCTCGACCCGATCGAGATAAAACGGCGCGACGACGACGTCGACGGGGGGCGTCGCTCGATCGAACACCTCATCGAGCGCGGCGCAGTCCTGCTCCGCCGCCGTGGGTCGGGGGGGCGTCGAGGGGTCGCACAGCGCTGCTCGAGCTCTTCGACGGTCCTCCTCCGTCAGCCCCAGCGTGTACGTCCCCCGGGGACGAGCGCCATCCCCGCGGGGATCGCCTCGGCCGGCGACGCGCCGGCGGATGGCGTCAGCGCGGTCGATGAAAGCGCGGTCGACGCGAGCGCCCCCGCGCGCGGCGCGGACGTTCCCGCGGTCGGCGCCGAGGCGCTCGTCGCGCCCGGGGATCCGCTGCCGCGCACGAGCAGGACGACCCCGGCCACCGCGCCCGCGACGACCAGCGCCCCCGCGCCGAGGGCGAGCGCGCTCGGCGCTCGCGGGCGCGGGGCCGGTGTCAGGGCAGCGGCAACCGACGGCTGGGGCGGCGCCGCGGCGACGTCGGGGCGAGCGCGACGGTCGCCCCAGCGGTGAGCGCGGCGCGCATCTCCTCCGCCGATTGAAAGCGATCCTCGGGCGCGAGCGCGAGCGCCCGCACGATCACCTCCGCGAGCCACGCGGGGGTCTCGGGGCGATACACGCGAGGGTCGCGCTCGATTTGTCCGTTCGCGACCGCGAACAAGAGCGCGTGCACCGTGGGCCCATCGTCGGCCGGGGTCCGGCGCGTGAGGCACGCGAAGAGGGTGGCGCCGATCGCGTAGAGGTCGGCGCGCGCGTCGACGCCGCGCGTGCTGTCGATCTGCTCGGGGGCCATGTATTTGGGCGTGCCGAGGAGCGCGCCATCGCTCGTGAGGTGCCGCCCATCGCTCGCGGACTTCGCGATCCCGAAGTCGAGGATCTTGATCGAGGGGCCCGCCGCCGCGCTCGGACAGAACAGGTTGTCGGGCTTGAGATCCCGGTGGACGAGTCCGCGCGCGTGCGCCGCTGCGAGCGCGTCGAGCGCGGCGCGCCCGATCTCGACGACCTCGTCGATGGGGAGCGGAGCCCGATCGATGCGCCGCTGCAGCGTCTCGCCCTCGAGGAGCTCCATGACGAGGTAGCGCGCGCCGTCCGGCAGGCCGCCGTGATCGGTCACGCTCACGATCCCCGGGTGCTTCGTCTTCGCCGTCTCGCTCGCCTCCCGATCGAATCGCTCCACGAACTCCGGGCGGATCAAGTTCGCGTGGAGCACCTTCATGGCGTGGCGTGTGCCGAGCGTCACGTGCTCCACCTCGTAGACCGATCCCATCGCTCCGCCCCCGACCTCTCGGAGCACGCGGTAGCGGTCGGCGACGATCGAGCCCACGAGCGGCAGCCCGGGCGCCGGCTCCGCCGCGGGCTTTGCCTTCGCGTCCTCGCGCTCGGTCTTCGCGAGCGCGGCGAGCGTCGCGTGGACCTCCGCGCCGCTCACCGCGGACTGGCGAATGAGCGCGAGGAGCTCGGTGAGCTTCGCGAGCACGTCGACGTCCTTGAGGAGCTTGGACGTCGCGTAGTCGAGGTACTCGGCGCGGCTCACCGTGTCCTTCTTCTTCGCGTCCGCCCCGTTCAGGAAGCCGAACTGCTCCGAGCCAGCGGCCGTGCGGACGATGACGAGCGGGGAGAGGGGCGCGCGGTACCCGCGCTCGTCCGCGAAATAGAGGTCCCCGATCGTCCACTCTCCGGGCGGGGGCTCCCGTGTGGAAGCCACCAATCCGCGGAGGACACGGAGCTGCGTCTTCGCGATGGAACCCGTGAGGCGGTGCTGGGGGAGCACGAGATCGAGGCTCCCGAAGAGCTCCGGCACGCCGAACACACCCTCGAGCGCGAGCGTGAGCGCGTCCGCCATGGGGCCGTGAAACGACTCCACGTGCTGGGCGCCGTGCCCGATCGCCTTGTTTCGGAAGGTCGTGAGGAGCCCGAAGAAGCCGAGGACCCCTTGTTTGGTCAGCTCGTTCACCGTGCTCTTGCTCGGGAGCAACCCCTCCTCCACCATCGCGTTGCCGAACGCCGCGACCCCCGAGAGCTCCGCGCGCGACTTCGAGAGCGCGCCGAACGCGGCGAGCACGTCCTCCTTCCCCTCGGGGCGCTCGGACAGCGCCCTCGTGGTCTCGCGGAGGAGCGCGAGCCAATGGCCCATCGACGGGAGCAAGAGGCCCTCGAGCTGCGCGGCGAGTGTCGGGGTGAGCGGCGCGCCGAGCGCGAGGAGGCGCCCGATGCGGGCGGACGCGGCGAGCTTGAGCGTGGCCTCTCCGAGATAGAACAGGCTGTCGAGTCGCGCTTGCTCCGTGGCCGCCGATGCGACGCGCCGCGCGAGCTGCGCGAGCGGGAGCGGGAGCTTCGCCTGGAGGGCCTCCATTCGAGCCCTTGGATAGCTGCGGTCCCCGAGGAACGCAAAGGGCGCCCGACGACGCGGCGCCATCGCGCCGGGCGTGTCGCGAAGGACGATTGTCTGTCGGTGCGGGTGACCGTACGGCGGCCGCCGCGCCGAAGACCGAGGAACGCGCGCCTCGCGTGGAGCGTATGCTCGTCATGCGCGGTAGGGCCTGGCTGCTCCTTCTGATCGCGGGGACGGGCGCCTGTGCGGCGCCGGGCTCGGATGGCGCGCCCTCGGGCTCGGCCCCGCCGCGGACGACCATCCTACTGAATGCCGCGCCCACGAGCGCCGGCACCTCGTCGGGCGTCGCGAGGGACGTCTCCTCGGCGGCCCCAATCACCGCGAGCCTGTCCGGCGCGCCCGCGGCGGCCGCGCCCCCCGCGCCGTGGTGGCCAGCAGACACGAAGGAGATCACGCTCTCGTGGGTGATGCACCCACCGGTGGATATCCCGGGCGCCGGCTACATGGGCGAGCTGGTCGAGGTGGTCGCCGCCGCGGGCTCCGCGCGTCGATCCGTTCCCATCGAGGTGCAGGCGACGATCATGTTCTACATGGAGTCCCAGAGCGACTGCGACCCGCAGCGTCGAAAGACGCGCTCGCCGTCCATCGTCACGGAGCTCTTCATGAATGGCACTGGAAACTTCTTGGGAACCGTGGAGCGAACCGCGACGGGGGTGGACGTCTACTCGAACGAGTCCGCGGATGGACTCTGCGACGACAGCCCGGCGCGACGGCCATGCCCCGTGCATCGGAAGCTTCTCGGGAGCATTCCCCTCCCGGACGGCGTGCCGATATGGGTGAGGTTCGTCCGCGTGGAGAAGAAGGGAGGCCCCGGCCCCGGATTCCGGGAGGTCCCGCTCTCCTGTGGGTTGGGTGAGAAGCCGGCCGCGACGAGGCTGCGCGCGCGCTGACTCGACTGTCCGTTCATCCGAGCCGCTTCAGCAAAGCCGCGCGGTGGCGCCTCGACACGCCGATGGACCGCCCACTTCGGAGCTCCACGGAAGCCGACTCACCGCCTTTGACCCGTGCGACGTGGCCCGCGTTGACGATCGCGTTTCGGTGCGCGCGGATGAACGTCGCAGGGTCGAGGCGCTCCTCCAGGTGAACGAGCGTGAGCTCCGTCAGGTACTCGCGCTCTCCGCTCCAGACATACGTGTAGTGCCCCTCGCTCACGAACGCGCCAATGTCGGCCACCGGCACGACGTCCACGCGACCGGCGCTCCGGAGCGAAAGGCGCGTCAGATAGCGCCCCCCGGAGGACAGTCCACGCTCGAGCGCCGAGAGCCTCTCGTCCACCTCGATCTGCTCGAGGGCCCGACGCGCGGAACGCGCGAAGCGCTCGGGCGTAAAGGGCTTCACGAGGTA
The DNA here is from genome assembly GCA_046351395.1 of Polyangiaceae bacterium. GTDB lineage: Bacteria > Myxococcota_A > Polyangia > Polyangiales > Polyangiaceae > CAYYKK01. The sequence goes on along the minus strand of JAXLYP010000006.1, from coordinate 186,383 downwards.
GTCGCATGCGTGCTCCTCGAACGCGGCGACCGCGAACGCCTCGAACGCGGTGACGAACACCACCTTCGGCCGAGGCACGGGCAACTGGCGCAGGACGTCGAGCCCGGACAGCTCGGGCATCTCGACGTCCAGGAAGACAATCGACGGCTTCGTCGCCGCGATCTTCTCGAGCGCCTCGAGACCGTCTCGCGCCTCGTCGACGGACGCTCCCGGGAACACGACGGCGACTTGGCGCGCGACACTTCGGCGCCCGAGCGGCTCGTCGTCCACGATGAGCACGCGCAGCTTCTCATTTTCGTGGTCGACGCCGGTCATGCGATTCTCTCCCCGCTCACCGTCACCCGGGCGACCGTTCCCCCGTCCGCGCTCGCTCCGACGTCGAGCGCGCCCGCGTCGCCGTACATCAGCGCGAGCCGCGCGCGCGTGTTCGCGAGCCCCGTCGCCGCCGGGTCCGCCGCGTTCGGCGCGTAGGGCGCGCCCGTGTTGGACACCTCCACGGTCAACCGCCCGCCGTCGAGCGGGATCGCGCGCACCACGATCTCGCCTCCTCCCCTCGCCTTCGCGATCCCGTGCTTCACCGCGTTCTCGACCAATGTCTGCACCATCAACGTCGGGACGTACCTGCGCCCGGTCGCGCCCGCGGGCTCCACACGGAAGCGCAGGCGATCCCCGAACCGCACGCGCTCCACCTCCAGGTAGTGGGCGACCATCGCGAGCTCGTCGTCCACGAGGCTCGTCACCTCGGTCGAGACGCGGATCAGGATCCGGTAGAGATCCGCGAGGTGCTGCGTGAACTCCGACGCGAGCGTCGGATCCTCGGCGATGAGCTCCTTCAAGGCGTTGAGCGAGTTGAAGAGGAAGTGCGGCTGCATCTGCCCTTTGAGCGCGTGGAAGCTCGCGGTCGCGGCCGCGCCCTCGAGGCGATACGCCTCCGCGCGATACCAGAGCGACGCGCCGGCGATCCCGAGGACCGCGACGACGGGGGTGAGGATGCTCATCGTCCGGCCATAGTCCCGGACGACCATTCCCACGGTGCGATCCGGCGTCATGCGGAACGCGAGCGTCACCGCGTAGCCCGCGAACACGCCCGCGGCGATGCCGCCGCCGAGCGCGGCCACGCGGATCGTCGGGCGCCACCTCGGCGCCGCCTGCGCCGCGACGCGCTCTCCCAGCCAATCGAACGCGACGAGGCCGAGGGGCCCGAGCAGGACGACGGACAGACTCTGGTCCCACCACCAGCCGTCGAGCCCGAAGTACAACATCATCGCGGGCAGCACCGTCACCACGAGCGCACCGGAGACGGCGAGCACGCGCGTCGCGCGTCGCGTCCAGCGCGACCCGTCGACCCATGGACCGACCAGCCAGTCGATCGCGCTCCACCTCCGCTTCTCGTTCATCGTTCACGAGCGAGTGTAAGCCGGGTGGGCTCGACCCGGTCGACCGCCTGGTCGGTCCGATCGACCGTCCAGTCGGCGCGGCGCTGACAGGCGAATTCGCGGGACGCATGGTCCGGGCTCGGAGGAACCCATGCACTCGAACCATCTCGTCTCTCGCCCCGTTCGTTGGTCGCTCGTCGTCGCCCTCGCGTCGCTCCTCGGTGGTTGCCAGTTCCAGGGCGACGGCATCGAAGCGTCCGAGTCCCGTACCACCGGACCGTTCCGGAGCGTCCACGTCCGCGCGGGGCTGGAGGCGGAGATCCATCAAGGCCCGTTCTCCGTCGTGGTCCACGGCGACTCCAACATCCTCCCGCACGTCCTCACGACGGTGCACGGAGACAGGCTCGACGTGGAGCCGGACGTCAGCTTCGAGGAGGTGCGTCCGCTGCGCATCGTCGTCACGGCGCCCGAGTTCGACGAGCTGTTCCTCGAGGCAGGGGGCCGGCTCGACGTCGTCGACGTGGTCGAGGACGAGCTCTCCCTGCGGTGCCGCGCGGGCGGCGACGTCTTCGCCTCGGGCGACGTCGAACACCTCCACATCAACCAATCCGCGGGCGGGAACATCGACGCGAGCGCCCTCGACGCGACAGACGTCTCGATGGCGGGATCCGCAGGCGGGGAGCTCGACGTCCGCGCCTCGCACGCAGTGGAAGGGACCATCGAGAGCGGCAGCCTCGCCCGCGTCCACGGCGATCCCGAGATCAAGAACGTCACCACGAAGAGCGGCGGCGAGGTCGTCTACGAGGAGTGAAGCCCGGATCAGGGGTGCCCACCCACGCAAATCAGCGCGAACCCTGAGTCGATGCCAGTCGGCGCCCACGAGCCGATACCAGAGCCGATGATGCGGCACTCCGTCCCGTCGATGTCCGTCCCAAAACACTCGATCGAGGGTGCGACCTGATTGCCACTGATGACCGACGCGACGCACGAGGGCGTCGTAGAGAAGTTGGGCTGGAACGCGAGCTGGTAGACGCCCGTGCTCGGATGGTTCGCTGACACCCAGCTCTCCGTGGCGATCGTGGGCGCGCCCCCGTTCCCGCCGAAGGACGCGCGGAGCACCCGCTCCTTCGTCGCGGGGGCAGTTTCGAGCGCGACCAATCGGGCGTCGATCTCCCCAACGAGGTCCTTGAACTTCGAGGACGACACGGACTTGCCCGTGTCGATCCAGGTGCTCGGGTCGGTGGCCCAGCCGGCGTGCGCGTTCGCGACGAAGCCCACGGTGCCGATGAGGAAGAGCGCCGTTGCGGCGCGCCTTACCCGCGGCGTGGCCCGAATCTCGATAGTCAGCTGCATCGCCTACACCTACTGGACGGCGCGGCGAGCGCAAGACACTCGCGGGAATCCGAGCGATACTTCGAGTCGATGGGTCCCCTCGAACGCACGCGACGCTTCACCCTCGCAGCTCTCGTCGCCGCGGCGCTCGGCCCCGCGTGCGACTCTGCGGACGACGGGACGGGGGGCCGCGCGACGTCGTCATCGTCGACGTCCACGTCCACCGGCGCCCCGACGACGGGCCTCGGCATGAACGACGTCACGTTCCTCCTGCCGCTCCCGAAGACGGACGCCCCCGTCCTCTTCCGCGCGTCGGATCCGGTCGCAGACAATCAGGCGATCCTCCCGAAGGCCCTGGTCGATCAGGTCCTCGACACGCCGACGAACCCGGGCGCGATCGGCAACGTCTATCCGGATCTAGAGCTCGTCGCCGTCCGCTTCGATCTCTGCGATCGCGCGAAGGCCGAGCCCTGCCCCGACACGGAGGACGCGCGGCTCCGGCTCGTGTTCCAGCCGATCGTGATGCAGCAGGCGTTCGACGTCGGCTTCCACGTCTTCTATGAGATCCCGAAAGCAGACATTCCCGCGGTGCTCGACGAGCTGCGCGCGCTCGCAGACAGTCAGCATCTTCCCCCAGCGACGGCGCTCCGCGTGAACCCCCTCGTCGGCGTGGACGCGGCGTACACGGCGGGGCTCCGCGCCCTCGTCGAGAAGCGGTGCGTCTCGAGCGCGATCGTGCGCGTCACGGTGATGGGCCAGGAGCTCACCGCGGCCGCGCTCCGGTGGATCTTCCACGGCATCGAGCGGAAAGCGGGCACGTTCCAGGAGATCCCCGTCGCCGAGGGCAGCGACGCCGTCCAGGAGGTCCTGCTCCTCGGCGAGAGCTCCTACGACATCACCCCGAAGATCGACGCACCGGCGGGCTTCCAGCTCGCGATGGACGAGTCCGCGTTCGCCGCAGCGCCCGCGGCCCAGCAGGAGATCGCGCTCGACGCGCTCGCGCAGGTGAACCACCCCACCAAGAACGTGCCGAACACCGTCCAGTGCGCGGCGTGCCACGTCGCCACGCTCACCCTCTCGGCGCGCGCGAGCGCCGCGAAGACGGACCCGAACGCGCTCCCGAGCGCGTTCCAGTCGGGCTACGACACGAGCGTCTCGGCCGGTGAGAGCGCGAAGGACGGGTCGATCCTTCGCGGCCTCGGCTGGCGCGGAACGACGCTCGCGATCTCGCAGCGCGTGGCGAACGAGACCGCCGAGGTCCTCCAAGAGATCTCCGCGCGCTTCTGACCGGTTTACGCGTGAAGCGCCGCGCTGCTCACCGTCGAGCCGAGCAATTCTCTCCGAGCCGGTCTTCAGCTTCTTCCGTTTCGAGCCGCTCTCGGTGAACGAGCCCGCGCGTGGCTGCTTCTCGGACCCGGCCTTGCCCGAGAAGAAGCTTCTGATACGCCGCGGTCAGAGTCGTGCTGCTCGAACGCCAGCGTATAGCGCGGCGAGTGACACGCTGAACCAGAGCAGCCAGACGACGATCTTGGGCGCGGTCGGCTTGCGCGAGCCCTCCTGGAATCCTGCCATGACGAGAAGGCCGGTCATCGGGAGCACCTGGCTGACCGCGGCGAAGAGCAGGAAGATCCCTTCGGTATCGAACATGGCGAGAACTCCTGCGTGGTTCGTCAGGATGCGCCACAAAAGGATGGCCTCGACGGCGAGCGCGGCGAGCCCGGTGATGTACGAGAGCCAGTAGAGAAGCCGCACCTCGGGTAGTACGCACGAACTGTCCTCGAAATGCCGAGCAAGCGGTGCGACCCCGCGGCCCCCCACGCCGTGTCCCGATAGAGTCGGTTGATCCTCACCGTCGGTGCTCGCGGCTGAATTGCCTGGACTTTGCGCAGACCGGGAGCCATGTGTCCGCGCGCGATGAAGCGGCTTTCCAAGATCCTGATCGCGCTAGCCGCCCCAGTCGTATGTGGCATGGCTTGGGTCGGGTGGAAGTTCACTCCATGGGGCCAGCTCCCGTACGTCGAGGCGAGGACTGGCATCGACCTTCCGGCGTTTCCGTCCAACCTGTTCGTCTACGACGACGCCGAGATGAGCGTCACCGTGCACGCCGTGTTGCCCGCGAGCTACGTCGCCGGGGCCCTCTCCACACCAGCCTTTCGCGCGGGCGACGCGGAGCCGCTCGTGCCCCCGTCGACGCCGGCGGAGTTCTCTCGCGCGGACGTCCTTCCAGAGGCGTATCGCCATCTGCCGCCCGGCGCGCGCATCCACCCCGCCCACGGCTGCGCAGGTGGAGCGCGTTGGAACGCGCTACTCGACGACGTCAGCGGGGCAATTTGGATCGAGTTGATGTATCCCGACGCGAGCGGCGACGAACCCGCCTGTTCGCCCCGCGCGGAACGCGGCATGTGAAGGAGCGGACGCGCGGCCGCACCTTCGGCCTGCGCGCGACGCACCATGCGCCCGCCAAAGGTGACGACGATGCGCGCGCGATTCCCAGACAATGACGTCCGCGGTGTGCGCTCGAGAGATCTCCGCGCGCTTCTGACGGGTTCACGCGCGAAGCGCCGCGCTACTCGCCGTCGGAGCCGAGCGAGATCGACGTCACGGCGCCCTTCTCGAAGCGAAACTTCATCGAGTTCCAGTGGTCGGGGCCGACGTGGATCTCTTCGTCGTTCGAGGAGGCCTTGTCGATGTCTTTGCCGTACGCCTTCTCCACGTCCGCCTTCGTGCTGCCCGAGCCGATCCCCGAGCCGGTCTTCAGCTTCGAGCCGCCCTCCGTGAACAGGCTCCGCACGTGGTGCGGACCGTCCTTCTTCGGGCCCGCGAACGAGATGAAGATCTTCTTCGACGGGTAGGACCAGCTCGACGCCCAGTCCCCGGTCGCCGCCTCTTCCTGAGGGATGGTCGTCTTCTCGGCCTTGCCGAGGACCGCCTCGACCTCGGACATCGTCATGCCGAGGCGCACCCCGCCGAGTGTCTCCGTCTCCCAGATCGCGGCGGTCGTCGGCGCGGCCGACGGCGCCGCGCTCGGCGCCGACTTGCCGGTGGCTGTCGCGGGCGTCGTGGGCGTCGGCGCGGTCGTGGGCGCCGTCGACGATGTGGTGGTCGCGGCCGACGTCGCTCCGGTCGCGTCCGGGGTGGAGCTCCCGCACGCCGCGAGGGTGGTCGAACAGAACATCGCGATGGAGCACGTGAACGCGGATCGGGTCATCATCGTGTGCGCAACCTACCAACCACGAACGCTCGACCGGCGTACAATCTTCGCGGTGACGGACGGCCAGCCCGACAGCCACCGCATCACGCGGCTCGGGCCGTACGTCATCCACCGCGTCCTCGGCGAAGGGGGGATGGGCATCGTCTACGACGCCCACGATCCGAGGACCCAGACCCGCGTCGCGTTGAAGTGCCTCCACTCGAGCCTCACGCGCAACGAGACCGCGCGCGCCCGGTTCGAGGCGGAGATGAGGATCCTCGAGACGCTCGTCCACCCGAACATCGTCAAGAGCCTGGGCTCCGCGTGGCTCGACGGCCGGCTCGTGCTGGTCCTCGAGTACCTCGAGGGCCGAACGATCCGAGACATCCTGCGGACCGAGGGCGCGATCCCCGCGGGCCGCGCGGTGCCGATCGCGCGTCAGATCGCGCTCGCGCTCGTCTTCGCGCACGTCCGCGCGAACCCGGTCGTTCACCGCGACATCAAGCCCGAGAACATCATGGTGCTCGGCGATGGGGTCGCCAAGGTGATGGATTTCGGGGTCGCCAAGGTCCTGAAGGAGATGGACGCGGCGAGCCTCGCGACGAAGCAGGTGGGCACGGTTCGCTACATGAGCCCGGAGCAGGCGGACGCGAAGGCGATCACCACGAAGACGGACTGCTACGCCCTCGGCCTCCTGCTCTACGAGATGCTCACCGGGCGCGTGCCGTTCGACGGGGACTCTCTCATGAGCCTCCTGCGCCAGCACTGCGAAGCGCCCCCTCCTCCGTTCCTCGCGTCGCTCCGCAACGCGATCCCGCGCGAGCTCGAGGAGCTCGTGTTCGCGCTGCTCGAGAAGCAACCCGAGCGCCGGCCCGACGCCGCGACCGCAGAGGCCGCGCTGCGCCGCATCGGGACCGCCGCCGAGCCCGCGACGCGCACGCTGTTCGCCGCGTCCTCGGCGGTGCCGGTAGGGACGGCGGCGCCCGTCGACGCTGCGCCCGCGCCCGAGCCCGCACCCGAGCAACGCGCGACCGAGCTCGTACATCTCCGCGTGGACGCGCCCGTCGCACGCACCGACGTCGTCCTTCCCATTTCATCGAAACGCCGCGCGCGGTGGCCGTTGATCGCGGTCGCGGCCGCCGTCCCGATCGTCGCGGGCGGCACGGCGCTCGCTGTCTTCTGGCCCTCCGCGAGCCCCTCGTCCGCGAAGCGATCGGCGCGGCCGAGCGCGTCCGCGCGCCCGGCGCCCCCTCCGAGCGCGAGCGACACCGCGCCCACCGCGACGGCGCAGCCGCCACGGATCTGCGGCGCCCAGGTGTGCGCCCCGTTCGCCCCCCCCGATCCCACCAACGTCGACGAGTCGCTCCTGGTCGCGAGCGCGCGCGAGGTCGCGCGGAAGCTCGCCCCGGACGCCGAGCTGTCGGGGGAGATGGTCTTCGGCGCGATGCGCGGGCATCACCTCGACGTGACGCGCCCGAGAGCGATCGTCTCCCTCCAGTTCTCGGGCAGGGAAGTGGACGTCGTCGTGGTGGTGAAGCCGACGGAGCTCATGGGCTCCGCCACTCCGGGCAAGCGCGGCTCAGCCATCTCCGCGTATTGCCCGCTCGCGCGTGCCATCGAGGCGGTGACGAGCGCGGGAGGGGTCGTAGACGATGGGACGAACGTGTCGCTCTACACGCTCGAGCAGCACCCGACGTGGCTGTTCACGGCGAGCGCGGGCGGAACGGATGCGCGCGTCGAGGACGCGTCGTGCAGGGTGGCGAACGTCCGCAAGCTCTGAGCCGCGCGGTCGGTCGAGCCCAGCGGAGCTCCCGAGTTGCCCTCGCACTCGACACCGTCTACCTGACGCCCGTCATGGTCTCCACTCGCCCGCTCCTCGCGCTCACCGCAGCCCTCAGCACCGCCGCCCTCGTCGCGTGCTCCTCGAACACGCCGACCAGCACGTCCGGCTCCGCCTCGGTGCCGGCGAGCGCGAAGCCCGCGAACGCCGCCCCCGCGGAGCATCACGGGGAGCACGAGGAGCACGGGGATCTCGGCGCGCCCCTCACCGCGTTCCACGACGTCCTCGCGCCGCTGTGGCACGGAGCGAAGGGCGACACCCGCACCACGTCCACGTGCGCCGCCGCCGCGGACCTGCACGAGCGCGCGCTCGCGGTGGACTCCGCGGGGCCCCCGGCGAACGCGCAGAGCCCGGACCTCTACAAGGAGCGCGCGAAGAAGCTCATCGTGAGCGTCGACGACCTCGGAACGGAGTGCGGCAAGCCCGCTCGCCCGGATTTCGAGGCGAAGTTCGCCGCGGTCCACGAGGCGTTCCACGGCGTGATGGAGGCCTCCGCGCCGAAGTGAGCGGCGCCCTCGAGCGCGCGCAGGGATGACCTGCGCCGCCGCACGGACCGGATTCGTTGACGCTCGTCGGGGGTGCTCCTAAGTCCCGCCGATATGGGTCCGATCTGGATGGCCGTGGTGATCCTCGGGTTGAGCGCGGCCTTCATGGTCAGCGCGAACAAGCGGATGCGCCTTCTCCTCACGGGGCGCTACGAGGTGCGGTGGGATCGGCTCGGCGAGCGCCTGTTCGGCGTCTACGAGTACGCGCTCGCGCAGAAGAAGATGGCGTACTACCGGCTCGCCGGCGTCGCCCACAAGGCCATCTTCATCGGGTTCATCGTCCTCCTGATCAACACGATCATGCTGTGGGGCCGCGGGTTCTGGGCCCCGTTCAACCTCTGGATCTTCGGCCCCGAGCCGGTGATCGGGATCCCGCTCGGCCACGCGTACGAGCTCCTCAAGGACGTGATCGCGGTGCTCGTCATCTCGGGCGCGGCGACGTTCGTCTACCTCCGGACCGTGAACCGGCAGCGCCGGATGACGCTCTCGGGCGAGGGCCTGCTCATCCTCGGGATCATCATCACGATGATGGTCGCGGACCTCCTCTACAACGGGGCGATGCTCGCGCTCGGCAGCAAGGCGACCTCGTTGGCCTGCTCCGGCGCGGACGCGGAGCTGTGTGACCAAGTGAAGGACGTCGTCGCGCCGCTCGATCCGAAGGAGCTCGGCAAGCCCGTCGCGCTCCACTGGTACGCGCCCGCGGCGAGCGTGATCTCGTTCGTCGTCCAGGGGGTCCGACCGAAGTACCTCGTCCTCCTCGCGCACGCCGGGTTCTGGGCGCACTCCGCGCTCGTGCTCATCTTCGCGAACATCCTGCCGCACTCGAAGCACTTCCACATCATCACGGCGATCCCGAACGTGTTCGCCCGCAACATCGAGAAGCCCGGCAAGCTCCCGATCGTCGCGAAGACGAGCGAGGAGCTCGGCGCGATGGTGGAGAAGGCGTTCGAGAACGCGCCGGGCGCCGCACCGGTGGGCAAGTCGAAGATCGAGGACTTCAGCTGGAAAGCGATCCTCGACTTCTACACGTGCACCGAGTGCGGGCGCTGCTCGGACAACTGCCCCGCGCACAAGACGGGGAAGATGCTCTCGCCGAAGATGCTGACGCTGAACCTCCGCGATCACCTCTACGGTCGGGACGACGAGCTCATCGAGAAGAGCGAGGCGGCGCGCGCGAAGGCGAACGGGCACGCGAACGGTCACGCCGACGCAGCGGGCGAGCACGCGGAGGGCGAGGGCGCCGAAGCGGCCGCGGACGGCGCGGAGCCCGAGGCTCCGCCCGCGCCGGTGGAGCTCGTCGGGAACGTCATCCACCCGGACGTGCTCTGGGCCTGTACGACGTGTCGGGCCTGCGAGGAGCAGTGCCCCGTGATGATCAGCTACGTCGACAAGATCGTCGAGATGCGGCGCAACCTCGTCCTCATCAAGGGCGAGATCCCGGCCGAGCTCACGAACCCGTTCGGCGCGATGGAGACGAACGGCAACCCCTGGAACCTCGCGCGGAGCGACCGCGCCGCGTGGAGCGACGGGCTCGGCGTGAAGACGATGGCCGAGCACCCGAAGGCGAAGGTCCTCTATTGGGTCGGCTGCGCCGCGAGCTACGACGACCGCGCGAAGAAGGTCGCCCGGGCGACCGCGCGCCTCATGCAGGCCGCGAAGGTGGACTTCGCGATCCTCGGCGAAGAGGAGACGTGCACGGGCGATCCGGCGCGCCGCGCCGGCAACGAGTACCTCTTCATGACGCTCGCGGAGCAGAACATCGCGACGATGAAGGGCTACAAGGAGCAGGGCGGGCTCACGAAGATCGTCACCGCGTGCCCGCATTGCTTCAACACGCTGGCGAACGAGTACCCCGACTTCGGCGACAAGTACGAGGTCGTCCACCACTCGGACTTCCTCTACGGCCTCGTCGCGGAGAAGAAGCTCGTCCCGAAGGCGGCGGTGAAGGGCCGCGTCGTCTACCACGACAGCTGCTACCTCGGCCGATACAACGGCGTGTACGAGCCGCCCCGCGAGATCCTGAAGCGCATCCCCGGGGTGGAGCTCGTGGAGGTCGAGGGCTGGAACCGGAACAAGGGCCTCTGCTGCGGCGCGGGCGGCGCGCAGATGTGGATGGAAGAGCAGAACAAGGACCGCGTGAACGTGAAGCGCACGCTCCAGCTCGTGGACACGGGCGCGAAGACGATCGCGAGCGGCTGCCCGTTCTGCCAGACGATGCTCACGGATGGCCTCAAGGCGGAGTCGAAGGAGGACCAGATCAAGCAGCTCGACGTCGCCGAGATGCTCCTCCAGAGCTGTGCCCTCGCGGACGGTCCCGCGCCCTCCGCGAAGCCCGACGAAGAGGAAGATCGCGAGGACGACGTGGAAGACGCGGGAGCGTCGGTGTAGAGTCAACCGCATGAGCGACCCCTCCGGAGGTCTCCGCGGCCGAAAGGTGCGCAAGCCTGCGAAGAACAAGCGCCTCCCCCGCGCGGGCGTCGCCATCCCGATCGACACCGTGGCGGACGCCGCGATCGCGGCGCGCGCGGCGAACGAGCCGCGCCTCGACCGCTGTACGGTGTGCGGTCGCGCCATCGCCGGGGACACGCACCGCGGCCTGCTCGTCTGGTCGCGCGGGGAGGAGCGCCGCTTCGAGGAGCCCGCGCTCTGCGAGCCCTGCGCCACCGTCCTCGGGATCAGCGCCCTGTCGATGTGGCGCCGCATCGAAGAGGAAGACGAGTAGGCGCTCGCTGCGTCAGCGTGCGGCCGCGCCGGACGGCGGCACGGTGCTCGCGGGCCGGGTGAGGCGCTCGAGAGGAGCGCGTGGCTGGTGCTCTCATCTTGAAGCGACGCCGGCGCGGCGATACCGATGAGCCATGAAAGAGCTCATTGGCAAACTGGTCGAGAAGGCGGATCTGAGCGAGGAGCAGGCAGCGAAGGTCGCGGAGGTCGTGAAAGACTTTCTCGGCGACAAGCTCCCCGAGGCCATCAAGGGGCCGGTGATGGGCGCGCTGACGGGCGAGAACATCGACCACGGCGTCGACATGGCCACGGGTCTCCTCGGCAAGCTCTTCTGACCCGCACCTCCGCCGCTCGCCAAGCCGGGCGGCGGGGCCCTATCGGATCCGCGCCGCCGACGCGGGGAGGTCGCGCCAGCGCGCCTCTGCGTCGGCGGGCACGGGATCGGCGCCCTTCAAGAAGGCGTCGACGAACGCGAGCCCGTCGACGCCCCAAAAGAGCTCCTCGTCGACGACGATCGTCGGGACGCCGAACAATCCACGAGCGATCGCGCGCTCCGTCTTCCCGCGGAGTTCGGCCTTCGTCGACGGGTCGCTCGCGCGCTGAACGAGCTCCGCCCCTCGGAGCCCGACGCGCTCGAGCGCGGCGCGCACGGCGTCCTCGGTCTCGATCCCGCCGCCCCCTCCCCATGTCTCGCGGAAGAGCTCCGTCACGGCGAGCGCTCGCTCCTCCTCGGGGACGAGGAGCGTCGCGCGGAGGGCGAGGAGCGGGTTGAAGGGGTGGCTCGGCGGAGGCGCGAGCGGGAGCCCCGCGCGGTGCGCTTTGCGAAACGCGTCCTTGAACGTGTACGCGCGCTTCGAGGGAATCTCCGCGGGCCCCTTCTGTCCGTGGGCGTTGAGCAGCGCGGCGAACACGATGGGCTCGGGGACGAGGGGGCGACCGTGCGCCGCCGCGAGCCGCTGCGCCTCGTGCCACGCGACGTACGCGTACGGGGAGATGTAGTCGAAGAAGAACTGCATGTGCTTTTGTCTCCGCGGAGACGACTTCCGAGCGCGCCAAGGCGCTCATGAAAGGGGAGGTCGGCTCGACTACATTAGAACCCGATCCCGGCTGCGAGCGAGCCGAGCAGCTGAACCGCGCTGTCGTAGTACGAGTACTTGTAGGATGGGATCGAGCCCTTGCCGGGCGCGACGATGTCGACCTCCGACGCCGTCGCGACGCCGATCCCGATGCTGCCGGAGATGTTGAAGCCGACCTTGCGACCGAACACCGTCGAGCTGCCGAGCACGGCGCCGAGGATCGGGGAGTCGACGTCCGCGGACGCGCTGAGGCTCGGATCATCCGGGTTCGTGACGGTGGCGCTGAACGTCTCGTACCCGACGACGGCCTTGATGAAGAACCCGAGCGGCGCCTTGCTCGTGAGGTAGAAGCCAGCGCTGCCGAGGAACGAGAACCCGTCTGCGCTCACGTTCTCGGACGGTGAGCTGAAGATCCACGACGGCTCGACCTCGATCGCGAACGGTCCCCAGATCGCGAGCTCCGCCTGGAACGACAGACGTCGCTGGAGGATGTCGAACGGATCGAACCGAACCGCGGCTCGGCAGCACCCCCGCTCCTCCGGCGGTGGCTGGGGGGGCGGCGAGGGTTGTTGTGGTGACGCTGTGGTCGCGACAGGCGGAGCAGGTTCGACGGGCTCGGGATGAGGGTTCGGCTTGAACGGCGGATCGAACGGCGGGGGCGGCGTCCACGCCGGCGCGGAGGACGCGACCGGGGCCGACGACGAGGTCACCGGGGCCGCGGAGGGCGCGTTCGAGGGTGCGCCGGAGGGCGCTGCGGACGCGGGCGTCGCGGGCGTCGCGGGCGCGCGGGGCGCGGATGCGGACGCGGACGGGAGCGGCCCAGGCGGAGCCGGCTGACCGAGAGACGACACCGTCACGAAGAGCGCGAGCGCGGTGACGACGATCCCCGTCGAGAGCGCGGCGAGCCGTCGCATCGTACGCATCGAGCCCACGTTACATGCTCGCAGCGCGCGCTGGTGTTTCGAAGCGAACGTACTACGGTGCCCCCCGTGTCGATCCGCGGGTCCAACACCGGCGACGAACCCCCCGTGTCGAGCACGAAGCCGACCCCGGTTGGCGCGCCGACCCCAAAGCCCACGGTGCCGAGCATGCGCCGGCCGACACCGCCACCGCACGGGCAGGCCCGTCGCGTGTCGAGCACTCCGCCTCCGCGTCGACCCGCGATCTACTTCCCCCCGTCCGCGGAGGCCGCGCCGGACGCCACGGACGACGAGAGCCCGCCGACCGTCCCGCGCCGGCGCCTTCCGAGCAACGCCGTGACGGCGACGAGCCTCGAGGCGGTCCACGCGAAGGCGCAGCGCGTGCTCGGCTCCGTGCAGCCACCCCCCGCGCAGAGCGCGCAGCCGACCGGCTACACGATGCCGCCGCCTCCGCCGCCCGTGTCGAAGCTGAGCGAGCTCGGCGAACAGCTCGTGGGGGCGACGTTCGCCGAGCGCTACCACGTGATCCGGATCATCGGCCGCGGCTCGAACAGCATCGTCTTCGCGGCCGAGGCGGCCGGCTCGCGCCTCGAGCCGACGCCGATCGCGCTCAAGGTGCTCGACCCGGCCCTCCACGAGCCGACGGCCGCGCTCGCACGCCTCCACACGGAGGTGCGCGCGCTCCAGATCCTCGCGAGCGAGAACGTCACGCGCGTGTACGACGTGGGAATCGCCTCGGCTCCGCGCGCGCCGAACGCTGCGTTCTCGGAGACCGCCGTGCCGTTCATCGCGATGGAGCTCCTCGAGGGCCGCGATCTTCGGACGGTGCTCCTCGAGCACGGCCCCCTCGGCGCGCTGGACGTCGTCGAGATCCTCCAGCAGGTCGCGCTCGTCCTCGAGCGCGCGCACGGCCTCGGCATCGTGCACCGCGATCTGAAGCCCGCGAACCTGTTCGTGGTGCAGAAGTCGGAGGGTGACGCTCACCGAGAGGAGGGCAGCTTTGCGGGACAGGTGCTCGTGAAGGTCCTCGACTTCGGCGTCGCGAGCCTCACCGAACCCCCGCCGGACGACTCGATCCCGAGCGCGATCGCGAACACGACGTCCCGCGGCTTCTTTGGGACACCGTGGTACATGGCGCCGGAGCAGATCGCGGGGGGACCAATCACTCCGGCGATCGACGTGTGGGCCCTCGGCCTCATCGCGTTTCGTCTGCTGACGAAGGAGAGCTACTGGCCGCCGCGGCCCATCGGCGAGCTACTCGCGGAGATCGTCGCGGGACCGCGCCTCCTGCCGACGGACGTGGTGGAGATCCGGCGCCTCGCGCCGCGCGCTCGGCTCGGCGAGAACTTCGACGCGTGGTTCATGCGCTCCTGCGAGATCGGACCGGCGGATCGGTTCCGCTCCGCCGTCGAGCAGATCACCGCGCTCGCTCACGCGCTCGAGCGGGATCGGTAGCGCGGTCGAGCGCGCGAGCGTCCCCCGCGCGCGACTCGGACGCTCATCGAGATCGGCGAAGAGGACGCGGGGAGAGCCGCGCGCGCGTCGGCGCGCTGGGGTTCTCCCTAGAGAGGTGCGCGATGAGCCTGCGTTTTGCGGCCGAAGACGTCGTAGCTCGACCGTGAACGAGGCAAGACGCCACATGCGGATCGAGGCTCTGAAGGCCGCCGCATGGAGCGCGTGTGGTATCGTCGAAGGCGTGGACGATCGCCCGACGTCGCGCCAATCCGGGTCGTTCGGCATCATGACCGACATCTGTCGGCTCACGATCGGGGAGCTGGATGGCGTGCTCGCGATGCACCCCCCCGAGCCCGATCTCGCGGCCGTGAAGGCGCTCCGAGCGGAGGCCGAGCGCCTCGCGAAGGACGTGGCGTCGTGGGCGCACGCCGAGCCATCGAGCGACGCGAAGCAGCGGACGATGTCGGCGACGCTCGACCTTCGGGAGCGCGTCCACAAGATCCACCGCCGGCTCGGGACCAAGTAGCCGAGGCTCACTCGTTTCGCGTGACGCGGAGAGGATCGACGGGCTGCGACATCACGTCGCAGCCCGCGCGAGCGCGGTCCACGTAGAGTCGCGCGGATGAAGAACCTCCGCTTGGCGCCCGCGCTGGCGCTCTTCCTTGGCCTCGCCTCCGTGCAGCTCATCGCTTGCGAGACGGAGGCGGGTTCGTGCGAGCGCGTCGTCGAGGCGTGCCACCCGAAGGACACGGGCTCGGGTAAGCCCCATGACTGTCACGAGGCCGCGGAGGCGGCGGGTGTCACCGATGCCGAGTGTGCGAAGACGGAAGACGAGTGCCTCGAAGCTTGTAAGTAGGCAGCATCACGAGGCTCGACACTTCCGCCTCACCTCCGACCCCGCGTGTCAGCGCGCCACATCGCCCTCTCCCGTGCGGCGGATTGCACCGAACCAAGCTCGGGAATCCGCTGCATTCGGTGTGACGTGAATGGTACGAACGTTGCGGGAACCGCGCCCGCATGGAGCTGTTCGACGGGCAGGTCCTCGCCGGACTCCTCGTCCTCGTCGTCGATGACGAAGCGGAGGCGCGCGCTCTCGCGCGCGTCGCCCTGGAGCGCCGCGGCGCGGTCGTGGCGGAGGCCGCGTCGGCGCGGGAGGCGCGTGATTGGCTCCGCGCGTGGATCCCGAGCCTCGTGATCTGCGACCTCGCGATGCCGGGCGAGGACGGCCTCGACTTCGTCCGCGGGCTCCGCGCGTCGCGCGGCCCCGAGCGCTTCTGCAAGGTGATCGCCCTGAGCGGGATGCGCGACGAGTACCTCCGTCAGCGCTCCCTCGCCGCGGGCTTCGACTCGTACGTCTCGAAGTCGGTCCCCGTCGACGTGCTCATCTCCGTCCTGCGCGTCGCAGCGCGATCCCGCGGGTTCGACACCGCTCCCGGGATCGACAACAAAGAATAGGTGCGCGCGGTCAGGTGCCGCAGAACGTCGCCCGAACCCGCTCCTCGGGCTCCGGAGGAGCGGACCAACGGTCGTCCTCGGGATCGACGAACGGTCGCGCGAGCGCTCGATGGAGCGCCTCGAAGGGCGCGAAATTGCCACCGATGGCCGCCGCGAGGACCTCCTCGACGCGGTGATTGCGGGGGATGATCGCCGGGTTCACGCCGAGCATGGCTCGGCTCCGCGCGTCCGCGGCGCGCGGCTCCCGATCGAGGCGCGCGCGCCAGGTCTTCGCCCAGTCGTGAAAGGCGCTCGGATCGTCGAACAGGGCGGCCGTGGCGCCGTCGCGCGAGGGATCCGCAGCGGAGCTCGAGAGGCGCCGAAAGAACAGGGTGTGATCCACTTCGTTCGCGGACATTCGCGCGAACAGATCCGCGGTCAACGCGTCGTCTCCGTCCTCGGCACGCTCGAGGCCGAGCTTGTCGCGCATCACGCGCGAGCGCGCCGCTCGAAACAGCTCCGGAAACCGCTCGAGGCTCGCGGTCGCGAGCCGCACGCCGTCCTCTTCACGCGGGGCGAGGAGCGGCAGGAGCGCCTCCGCGAAGCAGGCCATGTTCCACTGCGCGATGCGCGGCTGGTTCGCGAACGCATAGCGTCCGCCGTGGTCGATCGAGCTGAACCGCTTCGCAGGGTCGTACTCGTCGAGGAACGCGCAGGGTCCGTAGTCGAGGGTCTCGCCCGAGATGGACGTGTTGTCCGTGTTCATGACGCCGTGGATGAACCCCACGCCGAGCCACCTCGCGACGAGCTCCGCGTGCGCGGCGATGACCCCGTCGAGCAGGGCGAGCGCGTCGTTCCCGGTGTCGACGGCGCTCGGGTAGTGACGATGAAGGGCGTATGTCGTGAGCGCCTCGAGCGCCTCTCGATCGCGCCGCGCGGCGAAGTACTCGAACGTCCCGACCCGGAGGTGACTTCGAGCGACGCGGACGAGGACGGCCCCGGGCAGCGGCTCGTCACGCAGGACGGGCTCGCCCGTGGTCACGACGGAGAGGGCGCGCGTCGTAGGGATACCGAGCGCCGCCATCGCCTCGCTGACGAGGTACTCGCGGAGCGCAGGACCGAGGGCGGCCCGCCCGTCTCCGTTGCGCGAGAACGGCGTGGGCCCCGCGCCCTTCCACTGGAGATCGCGTCGTGCGCCGTCCCGGCCGACGATCTCGCCGAGGAGGATCGCGCGACCGTCCCCGAGCTGCGGGACGAACCGACCGAACTGATGGCCCGCGTACGCGAGCGCGATCGACGCGGCGCCCGTCGGCACCGCGTTGCCCGAGAGGATCGCGGAGCCTCCCTCGCCCCGGAGCGACTCGCGGTCCAGGCCGAGCACCTCGTCGAGCGCGAGCAGCTCGACGAGCTCCGCGTTCAACGCGCGGACGATCGGCTCGCGCACCTTCGTCGGCGCGACCTTCGCAAAGAAGCGCGCGGGAAGCGCCGTATACGAGTTGTCGAACGCGCGGATCATGAGGGAGACGTGTAGCGCAAACCGCGCCCCCGCGCCGATGGGCGCAGTGCGAGCGCGATTTCTGGACACGTCCCGAAGATCGACCGCCACGTCGAAGAGAGGGCGAAGAGCGCCAAGCGCGCGAAGAAGACGAGCATGGGCCTCTCCGCTCGCGTCCTTGGCGCGTTGGCGGTTCGTCTCTCCGGCTCGTGGTCATCCAGGATCGCGGTCGCCCATCGCTAGGGCGTCGTGTCGAAGGGGATGCACACCTCGAACTGGCCCAAGTCGCATGCGTGGCTGCGCGCGTCGCAGTCGCGCGGCATGGAGAGGCTGTGGGCGACGGGGAGTGTCTCCACCACGCGGCACGCCCTGAAGCTCGCTTTGGACGAGACGCTCGCGACCCAGTAGTCCCCCGAAGGGACATGGAGGAACCGGAAGACGCCCTCGGCGTTCGTCACCGCGACGGCGAGCGGCTTCGCCGTGCATGGCCCGAGGCAGAGCTCCACCTCCGCGCCGCGGACCGCCTGCCCCGAGCTGTAGTGCACGAGTCGGCCCTCGACGTGCCACTCCGTTTCCGGAGGGCGGCCCGAGAGGACCTCCACGGGCGCAGAGCCGCACGCGGCGACCCCGATGAGACACCCCCCGAGGATCGATCGCTCGGCGCGCATCGCCTGGATCAGCGGGGCTTGCGCGCGACCCAGTGCATGTTCGCGGCCATCAGCCGCGGGTGGAGATCCCGCCGGCGGCCACCGTGGAACTCGACGTGCACCGACTCGAACGCGGCGAGGAGCTCGCGCAGGCCCTCGGGCGAGAACTGTCGGAGGTGGGTCGGGTCGACCTCGAAATGCCGGCCGAGGAGGAACTGAATACGGTTCCGCAGGCGAAACGCGTTCGGGACGGTGCCGATGAAGGTCCCCCCGGGGACGAGCACGCGGTGGATGTCCTTCACCACGACGGACGGCCATTGGAGGTGCTCGAGCACCTCGCCCGCGACGACGACGTCGAACGTCGCTTCGGCGGCGGGGATCGACTCGTTGTTGAGGTCGAGGAGGCGAGCCTCGACGCCCGGGACCTGGTTCGCGCGCGCGACCGCGTCGCGGTCCACGTCGAGGCCGGTGACGGCGTGGCCCTCCGTGTACTGGCGCGTGAGCGTCCCGTCCCTGCACCCGATGTCGAGGATCGCGAGCTTCGTCTTGCCGAGCGCGTCCGCGGCGCGCGCGATCTCGCGCTTGAACCAGGGCACGCGCGTGTCGCTCGCGAACGTGAAGCCGTAGCGATTGCCCCCGGAGTGGTGCTCCCGGTAGACGTCGCCCGTCACGCTGCGCGGCGCATCCGGAGAAGAGCCCCCGCTCACGACGACCGCCGCTTCGCGTGGACGAACAGGGAGAACGCGTCGTCGTTGCGGATGGGGAACTCGGGGTACGCGGCCCGGAACGCCGCCTCGTCGACGCGCTTCGCATCCCCGAAGCCGTGTCGATCGAGGAGCCAGGAGAGGAGGCGGAAGTCGAACAGGTTGATGTGCTCGCCCGCCTGGTGGAACACGACGTTCACCATGTGGCGCGCGGGCACATCCCCGAGGGAGAAGTCCGGCCAGCGCATCTGGCGATCGCGCAGGAGCGCGTCCCCGCCGTCCGCGAGGTAGGACTGACAGACGCGCTCCATGTCGGGGCACGACACCCAGAGATCTCCTCCCGGGCGCACGACCCGCGCGAGCTCGTCGAGGAGCGGCGCGAGCTCGGACTCGAGGTCGAGGTGCTCGATGAACTGCTGAGCGACCGCGACGTCGAACTGGGCGTCCTCGAAGGGAAGCGCGCCGCTCGAGAGATCGACGTCCAGGTCCGAGCCCCGCACGTCCACGTTGAGCCAGCCGGGGACGCGGCGTTTTCCGCACCCGAAATGGAGCCGCCTCGCGTCCGTCGCGACGCGGCGCCGCGTCCCGAGCCGCGTCCGAAGGCGCAGCCAATCGAACCGTAGGCTCCGGCGCGTCTGCTTCGAGAGGAGCGTCCGGAAGACCTCCGCGGCCTTCTCCGTGAGCCCCGTGCTCGCCTTGCCCATCACCGCGCGCTCCTCTGCTTCACGTTCCCGCATTGGCGTTCTCGTCCAGCGTTCGCCGACCGTCAAGCGCGTCGGCCTCCTGTGCTACGTACGTCGAACCGTGAGTCCCTCGCCGCGCTCTCCGCTCCCGACCGTCCTCTTCGTGGCGTGGCAGTCGAAGAGCCTCGCCAACGGCGGGATCCAGAGCCTCACGGAGATCTTGCGCGGGCTCGCCGGACGGATCGAGCGCATCGTGATCTCGCTGTCCGACGGCCCCGCGAACGAGGTGTGGCGCTCGCTCGGCTGCGAGGTCCACGTCTGGGAGGCGGAGCGTCCCACCGTGCGCGGCGCGGTGGCGCTCGCCCTGTCGCGCGCGCGCCGGCTGCCGCGAGTGCTGCTCGAGAACGCGCGGCTCGCCCGCTTCGTCCGCGAGCGGGGCGTGAGCGTCGTGCATTGCAACGACATCACCGCGTTCTGGTTCGCGGCGCCGGGCGCGCGGCTCGCGGGCGCGAAGGTGATCTTCAACGTGAGGGACATGTTCCCGCCCGAGGCGCCGTACGGTCCGCGGTGGCGCGGGATCCACCTGCTCGCGGACGAGATCGTCTGCCTCTCGGCGGGCATGCGCGAGGAGGTGCTCGCGCGGATGGCGCTGCCGAAGGTGATCGAGGGCAAGACGAAGCAAGCGAACGTCGACTACATCTACAGCGCCGTGGACCTCGAGCGGATGCGGCCCGCGGACGCGGACGGGAAGGCCGAGGCGCGCGCCGCGCTCGGCCTCCGGGACGCGGACGGGCGACCGACGGCCCGGCTCCTCGTCTCGAACGTCGGCGCGTTTTGCGAGAAGAAGAACCAGCTCGGGTTCATCGAGCACGTCGTGCCGACGCTCGTCCGCGAGCTCGGGGTGATGGTGCTCTTCGCCGGGGATTTCGATCCGCGACGTCCTCGCCGTACGCGGCCCGCTGCCAGGCGCGCGTGCGCGAGCTCGGGGTGGAGGCGAGCGTGGTGTTCCACGGGTTCGTGAAGGACGCGTCGATCGTGTACCGCGCCTCGGATCTCACCGCGCTCTCGAGCCGATACGAGGGGCTTCCGCGCTGCATGATCGAGAGCCTCGCGTGCGGCGTCCCCGTCGTCTCGTTCGACGTGACGAGCGTCCGCGAGTTCCTGGAGGCGCGCGACACGGGCGTCGCCATCTCCTGGGGCGACTACGGCGCTATGGCGAGCGCGATCGTGCGCCTCGCGCGATCGGCGGAGGAGCGAGCGCGCCTCGGGGAGAGAGCGCGCGCGGTCGCGGAGGCGGAGTTCGATCGCAGCCGCGCGGTCTCGCGCTACGAGGCGCTGTACGCCTGACGGACCGAGATCCATGTCCGGCGTGAGGTGCGGCGGCCGCCCGTCGCATTCACCCGGCACGGGAGTTGCGGACCCGCCGGCGTGCGCTCTCTCTCCTGGGCCTGGCCTCTCGGACTTTCGCTCTTCGTCGCGGCGGCGGGTTGCCTGGGAGCCACGACGCGTGTCGAGACGCACACACCGCTCGCGCCGCACGTGACCCTCGAGGACGAGCACCGCGATGGCGCCGACGAGCCCGCGGCGACCGCGGCGGTCGACCCGATCCCCGTCGAGACCCGCCCCGAGATCGTCGCGGGCGAGGGGGAGGACGCGGATCCGTACGCGGGGTTGCCGCGCGGCGCGGCCTCGCTCGACGCGCTGTGCGCGCGCGGGCACGCCGACGTCGTCACCGAGCGGCTCTGCGCGAACCGCGAATTCAATGAGCGCGCCGAAGGCGCTCGATCGGCCGCGGCTCCGTCCGCGGAAATCCGTGGCTTCGCCGACCTCCAGGCGGCGGTGGGACTCGCGTTCGTGGGCGGCGCGGAGAACGGGAAAGGGAAGAACCCGTCGTTCGCGCTCCTCGCCCACTCCACGTCGCTCTCGATGCGCGCGGTCTCCGCGATCAACCCGCGCGCGTTCCTCTTCACCTCGCCCGCCACGGTGGGTCGGGTCGGTCATCCCTCGCCCAACAGGGACTTCGTCGCCCTCGCGTTCACGCGCGGGGAGCCGTTCGCCGAGCTCGTCGCGCGGGACCGCGCGTCGGGCGAGCTCCGGTTCTTCCTCGTCGTCTACGAGCCCGCGTGCGCGTCCGCGCCGGGTGGCTGCACCGCGTTCGAACGGTTTTCGCCCGCCACGGAGCGCGACTGGACGAACGTCTCCGTCTACGACGACGGGGACCTCCGAAACACCGTGCTCGACTGCATGCCGTGCCACCAGCCCGGCGGCCCGGGGACGCCGAAGATGCTGCGGATGCAGGAGCTGCAGCTCCCCTGGACCCACTTCTTTCGCGACGGCAAGGACGGCGAAGCGCTCGTGAAGGCCTACTACAGCGCGCACGACACGAGCGAGTCGTACGCCGGAATCCCGGGCTACGTGATGGGGAACTCGCAGCCCTCGAGGCTCGAGGGGCTCGTCGAGCACGAGGGGTTCCGCGATCAGCCGAACGAGTTTCCCACGGCCGACATCGCGCGCGCTCTCTACGCACCCTCGGCGAAGCCCGCCGAGCTCTCGGAGTGGCTCGCGCTCGACGCGCGCCGGGACGCGGGGACGCTCTTCCCCACGCCGTTCCCGACCGCGAACGCGTCGGACGCGGTGCGGCTCGGCGAAGCGGCGCACGCCTACCGATCCGCCATGAAGGAGAGGGAGCGCGCGGCGTCTTTCGAGGCCCCCGTCGATCTGTTCCGCGCGGACGCGCCGCCCCTGATCGGCCTCGTGCCGCGCGCGCGGGAGAGCGACGCGGACCCGCGATCGCGCGGCCGCTCGGTTCTCCGCGACATGTGCGCGCGGTGCCACAACGGCCACCTCGACCCGACCGTGTCCCGCGCGAACTTCGACGCGGAGCGGCTCGACGCGCTCACGCCCGCGGAGCGGGCGCTCGTCCTCGAGCGCGTCGCTCTACCGCCTTCGTCGAAGCGCCACATGCCCCCGGCGCGCTTCGGCGCGCTCTCGGACGAAGACGTCGCCGCGGTGCGCGCCGCGCTCGCGCCCTGAGCGTCATGGTCGGACCGACGGACGCGTCCGGGAGGGGTGCTTCCGCGCGCTCAGCCGGGCTCCACGCCGTGCTACATGTTGCGACTCTGCCATGGTGAGCCTGAAGAGCCTTCTCGCGAACCTCGAGCCGAAGCGCACGTCGCGCGTCGAGCTCGTGAGCGGCCGCCGGCCGCGCCTCGTCCTCGACGCCGGGAAGGAGAAGGGCGACTTCAAGAACCTCGCCGACGAGGCGATCACGGACGAGGAGGTCATCGCGATCTGCGAGTCCGCCGGCGGGAGAAAACACGTCGAGGCCCTGGATGACCGCGGCGCGACGTGGGTCCACGTGCACGACGGGAACCCGATCCACGTTCGCGTGGAGATGCGGGGGCGCGAGATCGCCGCGATCTTCACCGCGAACGCCGGACGGCCCGAGACCGCGGACCGGACGGCCGCCGCGCTCCAGGACCGCACTCCGTCGCGTCGCGTCTCCCAGTCCAAGCAGCCGCAGCAGCGCCGCACGATGCAGGACATCCGCGCGCCGCAGCGCCAGAAGACGGTCCCGCCCGAGCGGCGACGCACGGTGCCGCCGACGTCGAACCGCAAACCCACTCCAGCGGAGCTCAAGCCGACGTTGCAGTCGCGGAAGTCCGCGCCCCCCCCTCGGAAGACCACGCCGTCGCCGCCGAACCGCGATCGGCCGACGCAAGGCGGGATCCCGCGCGCGCCCGCGCCGCCTCACGTCGAGCGCGAGCAGACGCTCGCGCGCATCCACGTCGAGCCGGTGATCGCGCCGAACTCCGCCAAGATCGGAGAGAAAGTACGCAAGCTCGCGCGCCTCGCCTGGGGCGTGGATCACGCGAGCGCGAGCCGCCTCGAGCCGCTCCTCGACGAGGGGCGCGACGCGGGCGCGAGCGACCTGCACCTCACCGCGGACGTCGGCGAGGGCGCGCGTCGCGGGGCGCTGCTCCGCGTGGCGGGCTCGTTGATCGAGGCGCGGACGCGCGTCCCCTCGAGCGAGCGCGAGGCCGCGATCCTCGCGCTCGTCCCGCTCGCCTACCGAGGCGCGCTCGAGACGCGAGGCGGCGCTGACTTCGCGCTGGACGTGCCGAGGGCGGGGAGGTTCCGCGTGAACGTCACGCTCACGCTGTGCGGGCTCAAGGCGAGCCTCCGCTTCATTCCGCGCGAGCTCCCGACGATCGCGTCGCTCGGGCTCCCGGACGCGCTCCGCGCGGCGACGGAGCAGCACCAGGGGCTCATCGTGGTGACCGGGCCCGCGGGCCACGGCAAGACGACGACGCTCGCCGCGCTCGTGGATCACGTCAACGCGACGCGCCCGCATCACGTCATCACGGTGGAGGATCCGATCGAGATCGTCCACCCCATCAAGACGGCCATCCTCACGCAGCGCGAGGTCGGCGCGCAGACGCGCTCGTTCGCGCGCGCGTTGAAGGGCGCGCTCCGCCAAGACCCGGACGTGATCGTCGTGGGTGAGCTGCGCGACGTGGAGACGATGCGGATGGCCCTGAGCGCGAGCGAGACGGGTCACCTCGTGATCGCGACGATGAACACGCCGAGCGCGGCGCACACGATCGACGCGCTGATCGACTTCTTCCCGCCCGGGGATCAGCCTCAGGTGCGGTCCACGCTCGCGGGTGGGTTGAAGTACATCGTGAGCCAGCGTCTCGTCCCGCGGGCGGACGGAAAGGGCTGCGTCGCCGCGGTGGAGACGCTCCCGGGGAGCCTCCCCCTCTGGAACATGATCCGGGACCAGAAGACGTTCCAGCTCCCGAGCCACATGCAGCGGGGAAAGGGCGCCGGCATCGTCCGATTGAATGACTCGCTCGCCGACCTCGTCCAGCGCGGCGTGATTACGCTGGAGGACGCGATGCGGAGCTCGACGAACGCCGAGGAGCTCCAGCTGATCCTCAACGGGCCCGCCTCCTCCCCCGTGGAGCTGCCCCCGTCCCGGGAGCTCCCCGGCGAGAAGATGGTCGGTCAGCTCCTCGGCCGCGCCGGCGCGTTCTTCTCGCGGAAGGGCGGTGGAGGGTGACCGTGGAGAGCGCGCACACCCCCGCGATCGACGCGTTCTTCGAGGCGTTGCTCTCGATGAAAGGCTCCGATCTGCACGTCTCGGTCGGCAAGGCGCCCAGCGTGCGGCAGCGCGGGCAGCTCCGCGGACTGCGCGATCGCGTGATGACGCAAAAGGAAGCGGAGGAGGTGCTGCTCGAGATCCTCACCGCCGAGCAGCAGCGGGAGCTCGACGCGGAGCTGGACCTCGATTTCGCGTACTCGTTCCGCGATCGGGCCTCGCCCTCCGGGGAGCCCCGGGCGCGCTTCCGAGCGAGCTATTTCTACAAGAAGAGCCAAGACCCGAGCGTCGCGCGCGACATCGGGGCGGTCTTCCGGGTGATCCCGGCGGGCGCGCCCACGCTCGAGGAGCTCGCGTGCCCGCCGGCGATCAAGAAGCTCGCGGAGTCGCGCGCGGGGCTCGTGCTGGTCACGGGGCCGACGGGATCCGGCAAGAGCACCACGCTCGCCGCGATGATCCGACACATCAACGAGACGCGCGCGTGCCACATCCTCACGATCGAAGATCCCGTGGAGTTCGTCCACGCGCCCCACCGGGCGGAGATCACGCAGCGCGAGGTCGGCAAGCACGCGCCGGATTTCGCGACCGCGATCCGGAGCGCGGGGCGCGAGAACGCGGACGTGATCCTCATCGGTGAGCTGCGGACGAACGAGACGATGAAGCTCGCGCTGCAGCTCGCGAGCTTCGGGGTGCTCGTGTTCGGCACCGTCCACACGAACAGCGCCCCGGCGACGATCGATCGCATCCTGAACGCGTTCCCCGCCGACGAGCAGCCGATGGTCCGAGGGCTGCTCGCGAGCGGGCTCACGGGGATCGTCGCGCAGCAGCTCGTCCCCACGCGAGACGGCCACGGGCGCGCCGCCGCGCACGAGATCCTGCTCGGGAACAGCGCGCTCTCCGCGATGATCCGCGAGTCGAAGACGTTCCAGATCCCGAGCTTGATGCAGGCGGGGCAGAACGTGGGAATGCAGACGCTCGACATGGCCCTCACGCGCATGGTGGCCGACGGTCGGGTGACCAAGGAGGCCGCGCTCGAGAAGGCCTCGGACAAAGAAACCTTCGTGCGCGTGGTCTCGTCGCTATGAGATGGGTGGGTCTGGGTCTGGGAGCGGCGGGCGCCGTCGCGTCGATGTTCCTCCTCTCCGCGTGTCCGACGAACGTCGCCGTCCCGGTCGCGACGGCGAGCGCTTCGGCGTCGGTCGTCGCGTCGGTCCCCGCGCCTCCCACGTGGACGCACGGCGCGATCTCCGCGGGCGACGATCACACGTGCGCGGTGGTGAAGGGCCGCATCGCGTGCTGGGGGCACAACGAACAAGGTCAGATGGGGGACGGCACGCGCGCCCTCCGCTCCGCGCCGCAGTGGGTCCCCGGCATCGAGAACGCGGTCCAGGTCGTGGCGGGCGGCTACCACACGTGCGCGCTCCTCCAGGACGGGACCGTGCGCTGCTGGGGAGGAGAGACGACCTCCGCGAGGAGGACCGCGCCCATCGTGAGCGTGAGGAACGTGAAGGACGCGGTCGAGGTCGTCGCGTCGACGTGGATGAGCTGCGCGCGCACCGCGGCGGGTCAGGTGTCTTGCTGGGGCTTCGACGGCGAGGCCCGGGACGTGACGACGACCGCGAAGGTCGTCTCGATGAGCGCGGGGTACGAACACGTCTGCCTCGTCGAGGACGACGGCGTCGTCGAGTGCAGCATCGTCAAGCCCGTCGGCCGCAGCGCGGATCTCGAGCCCATCGCCGGCGTGACGACGAAGTTCGACGCGAAGGCGCGCGTCGTCATGAGCGCGACGACCGTTTGCGTCCTACCGAGCGGAGGAGCGCCCGTCGCGTGCACCACGCTCCCGTCGAACCCGCACGACGACGTCCAGGCGTTCCGGCCGCTGGACGGGATCCGCGGCGCGACGGACATCGTCGCGGGTGCCACCGAGATTTGCGCCGCCGTCGGGACGCACGACGCGCTGTGCTTCAACAGCACGGACATCTCTCGCCTCGGGGAGGAGTCGGCGGACGACTCGTTCAAGCCGAGGAGCTCACCGAACTTGCGGGACTACGCGTCCGTCGCGATCGGCGGACTCCACCGGTGTGGCGCCAAGGCCGACGGACAAATCGACTGCTGGGGCTTGGATCAAGGTCAGCTCGGGCTCCACTCCAAGCGCGAATCGCAGCTCGTTCCGCGCCCGGTCCCCCTCTTGAACGACGCGGTCGAGCTCGAGGCCGGCCTCCGGCGCACGTGCGCGCGACGCCAGGACGGGACGGTGTCGTGCTGGGGGATCGATCCGGCGAGCCCCCGCGCGGAGTCGCAGCCGATCGACCAGCCGCGCGAGATCGACGGAGTGGTGCAGGCGGCCTCCCTCCAGGGAGGAGACGAGTTCATGTGCGCGCAGAAGGCGACGGGCGCCGCGACCTGCTGGGGGAGCCTCACGTGGCGCGACTGCGTCTGGGAGTCCGCGGACAAGTGCCACGCCGAGCGACTCTTCACGCCGCGCGCGTTCCCCTCCCTCCTCGACATCGCGGACGCCGTGCAGATCACGAACCGGTGCGCCCTGAAGAAGGACGGCTCGATCGAGTGTCTGCGTTTCTCCCAAGCTCACCGCATCGGGAGCGACAAGATCTCCGCAGCTCCCGGGGAGAAGTTGAAGGACGTGAAGATGATCGCGGGGCAGTGCGCCCTCGACGGCGCCGGGCGCGTCCTCTGCTGGGGACCGAACGACCACGGCCAGCTCGGGGACGGGACGCGCGTCGATCGCCAGGACGCGGCTCCTGCGAAGGGCATCTCCGGCGCGCGTGAGATCGACGCGGGCGACGCGCACGTGTGCGCGCTCATGGGGGACGGCTCGGTGCGGTGCTGGGGTGACAACTCCGCCGGCCAGCTCGGCGACGGCACGCACGACGTCCGCAACACGCCCACGGTCGTGCCGGGCCTCACCCACGTGAAGCACCTCGCGCTCGGGGACTCGTTCAGCTGCGCGCAGCTCGACGACGGCACCGCGAAGTGCTGGGGCAGCAACGAGAACGGCGCGCTCGGGGACGGGAGCGGGTTCGATCAAGCGTCCCCCGTTTCCGTGAAGGATCTGAAGGGCATCGCCGAGCTCGTCGCGGGCCCGTCGCACGCCTGCGCGCGACTCGAGAACGGCACGGCGACGTGCTGGGGCTGGTCCCCGGTGAACCAGAGCATCGTGAACGTCTCGCCCGACCAGCCGATCCACGTCGTCCTGCCGACGAAGTAGATCGTCGATCGTCCCTCCGGATGGGGTCGCAGAGACGAGGATGGCCGCAGAGGCGAGGAGGGCTCCGCGCGTGGAGATTCGGTCCGAGCTCGATCCGATGGGCATGGGTGGCCGCGCCTGGTACGTCCCCGACGCGGCCGCGCTCGCCCTGTTGCCGCGGACGGCCGCGGAGCTCGTGTCCCCACGGGTCACCAAGATTTTTCGCGACGTCCCGGCGTGGCTCGGTAGCGTGGCCGAGCGTGCGCCGCTCCCTTCCATGCGCCTCTGGCTCTCGTCGCTCCGCGATGCGCGCTGCGAGCTCGAGGTCTATGCGACGCGGCTCACCGGTCGCGAGGTGCGGCTCCGATTCCATGTGACGGACGCATGGGCGCCATCGTTCCGCGGCGCGCCGGGCACGGCCACGGTTCGGGGCCCCGAGATCGTGACCGCGGTGCACGCCATCACCGGACACATCGACCCGCTGTTCGGCTGCTCGGGCACGCTCGTCGCGCTCGACGAGGTGAAGACGCTCGGCGCGCTCATCGAGGCGAACGCCGTGCTCGGCGCCCACGAGCTCGCGAAGATCGTCGCCGAGCGGCCGGCGCTGCGATCGTACGTCGGTGTCTACGAAGCCGACGGCGACTGGCTGTGCGCCGCGCCGGACGGGCGCGCGGTGTCGTGCGGCGCCGAACGGACTGACGGAGCGCTGACCGAGCACCCAACCCCCATCGCGGAGACGTTGGATCGCTACTTCGCGGCGCTCCTCGCGCGCCAGCGCTTCACACCCTGAGCCCGCGACGACCCCGCGGCGGCACTGCTCGGTCGCGGGGCATGGGAAATTCCGCGCGCACCCTCGGGACCTCGTGGACAAAACCTCGGCAGGTCGTCGTGCAGGGGGACGCGACGAGAAGACCTCCCCCCGACGATGCGAGGTTCGCACGACGAGAGTCACGGCGTGTCGAGGATGTGTACAATCTCTCGCGATCGATGGCGGACAGGGCGGTGGCGGGCAAAGTCGAAACCCTCGCTCAATACGTCGTGGCCGTGGGCGCCTCGGCGGGCGGCCTGGACGCGCTCGAGCGCCTCTTCGGTCAGCTGCCTGCGCGAACGCCGCTCGCGTTCGTGGTCGCGCAGCATCTGTCCCCCGACCACAAGTCGATGATGGTCGAGCTGCTGCGCAAGCGCACGGCGCTCAAGGTCGCGGAGGCCATCGATGGCGCGCGTCTCTACGAGGGGACCGTGCACCTCGTCCCGTCGCACGCGAACGTGGTCGTCGTCGGTGATCACCTGGAGCTCGCCGGGCGTGCGGAGGCACCGACCCTCAACCTCCCCGTCGATCAGCTGATGCGCTCGCTCGCATCGAGCTACGGCCCGCGAAGCGTCGCCGTGATCCTCTCCGGGACCGGCAGCGACGGTCGAGAGGGGGTGCTCTCGATCAAGGCCGCCGGCGGAGCCGTTCTGGTGCAAGACCCGTCGAGCGCGGGGTTCGACGGGATGCCGCGCGAAGCCATCCGGACGGGCGTGGTCGACGCTGTCGTCCCTCCCGAGGGCCTCGCGAGCGAGCTCGATCGCATCGCGAGCGATCGCGCGCTGCTCGAACGACTCACGATGAGCACCGAGCCGAACGGCTCATTCGAGCGCGTCGCCATCGAGCTGCGGAATGCCACGGGGCTCGACCTCTCCAGCTACAAGCTGAGCACCGTGCTGCGTCGCCTCGAGCGGCGCGTGGCGGCGCGGTCGGCGCGCGACCTCGACGAGTACGTGGCCATTCTGCACGAGGATCCCGCCGAAGCGCGGATGCTGGTGGCCGAGATTCTCATCAACGTCACCGAGATGTTCCGGGACCTCGACGTCTTTCAGGCGCTCGAGAACCGATACCTTCCGGAGCTGCGCGGCAAGATCGGCAACGAGACGCTGCGGGTCTGGGTGCCCGGTTGCTCGAGCGGTGAGGAGGCGTTCTCGCTCGCGATTCTCCTCGCGGAATCGCAGACGGACTTCAAGATCTTCGGGACCGACATCGACGGCGAGGCGCTCGCGAAGGCGACGGCCGCGGTCTACGGTCCGGACGCCCTGGAAGGGCTCTCCGAGGAGCGGCGGCAGCGCTTCTTCGTGCGCCGAGACGGTGGCTACGAGGTGGATCGCGAGCTCCGCAAGCACGTCGTCTTTGCGTCGCACGATCTCTTGTCGGCGCCTCCGTTCACGCGGATGCACCTCGTGTCCTGTCGGAACCTGCTCATCTACCTGACCCCCGAGGCGCAGCGCCGAGCGCTCGACGCCATCTCGTTCGCCCTCAAGCCGGGTGGCCTGCTCGTGTTGGGAAAGAGCGAAGTGATCGGGCAGCGCTTCGACGAGCTGAAGACGCTCGACAGCCCGCTCAAGATCTTCTCGCGGTGCGAGGGACGGCGCTCGGCGACCTCGCTCATGCCACGCCTGCGTCGCGCGACGGCCGGTGCCTCGCCGGTCGAGCCGGACTCCATCGCCGCCGCAGCGACGCGGATCCTCGTCGACCGCGTCGCCGAGTCGGCGCTGCTCGTCGACGAGCGGCTGCAAGTGGTGCGTGTGTTCGGCAACGCGGGGAGGCTCTTGCGCCTCCCGATCGGCGAGCCGACGCTCGATCTGGGCTCCCTGGTCCCCGAGGATATCCGCTCGATCACGCTCGCGGCCGTGCATCGCGCGCTCTCGACGAACGAGGACACGCACATGGCCCCCGCCGAACGCGAGGCGCCGGTGGCCGGCATCACCGCCATTCCGTACGCGTCGCATGGCGCGGGCCGGTACGTCGTCGTGGTGCTCGACTCCCGCACCGCCGTGCGCGGGGATGCACTGCCGCCGACCGAGGGCCGAAGCGAGGTCGCCGCGCTCGAGCGCGAGCTGCTCACGGCACGCCAGAGCCTCCAAACGGCGATCGAGCAGCTCGAGACGGCGAACGAAGAACTCCAAGCGACGAACGAGGAGCTGCTCGCCTCCAACGAGGAGCTGCAGGCGACCAACGAGGAGCTCCAGTCGGTCAACGAAGAGCTTCACACCGTCAACGTCGAGCACCAAGCGCGCATCACGGAGCTCTCCGAGACGAACGCGGATCTCGACAACCTCCTCAACGCGACGCCGGTCGCCACGGTGTTCCTCGACGAGAAGCTGCGCCTTCGCCGGTTCAACCCGCCGGCGGTCTCGCTCTTCCCGTTCGTGGAGAGCGACCGCGGGCGCCCGTTGTCCCACTTCACGTCCTCGCTGACGACGACCGTGCCCCTCGCGATCGATCTCGAGCCCGTCCTCGAGCGCGGCACCCCTCTCGAGCGCGAGATCACGACGACCCAGGGCAAGCGCTACTACCTCCGCGCCGTGCCGCATCTCGGCGCGCAGCGGCGCATCTGCGGCGTCGTGCTCACGCTCTCCGACGTGACGGCGCTCCACGCCACCAAGGAGTCTCAGCGACTCTTGCAGGGAGTGATCGACGGCATCGTCGCCAACGTCGCCGTACTGGACGACCAAGGCGTCATCCAGTTCGTGAACGAATCTTGGACGAAGTTCGGACAGGTGAACGAGGGCCACGGTTCGCACGTGGGGACGAGCTACCTCGATGCCTGTCGTACCGTGCCCGAGATCCGCACCGCGCTCGAGGCGGTGCTCGCGCGCCAGCGGGACGACTTCGAGTGCGTCTACCCGTGCCACTCCCGCAGCGACGAGCGCTGGTACCTGATGCACGCACGACGCACGGGCGACGGCAGCCACACGGTCGTCTCTCACACGAACGTGACGTCGACGCGAAAGAGCGTGTCATGACGTCGCTCGAGCGACTGCGGCAGCGCGCGTGGGAGCTGCTCCAGCAGAAGCGGGGCGACGAGACCGTCGAGCAGCGGGCGGAGCGTCTCGTCGAAGAGACCGTCGTGCTCCAGACGGAGCTGTCGATCCAGCAAGACGAGCTCGCCGAGTCGCACCGCCGACTCGAGGCGCTTCAGCTTCATTACCAGCGTCTCTTCGAGAGCGCTCCCGTGGGCTTCGTGCGCATTTCTCGCACGCAGCGCATCGAGGACATCAACGACGCGGGCCGTCGTCTCCTCGGGATCGAGTCGGGCTGGCGCCGAGAGGACGCGCTCCCGTTCTCCGCCTTCTTTCCCGCCTCGGCGCTCGCGATCTGGAGCTCCCTCACCCGAGGGGAGGGAGGGCGGGCGCGCACCGAGATCCTCGGCCCACAGGGGCGGATCACGGTCGACATACGGACGGTCGCGTGGAGCGACGAGAATGGCGGTTGGCTCGCGGTGATCGAGGACGTCAGCGAGATCTCGGCGGCGCGGGCGCGACAGAAAGAGGCCGAGGAGCGACTGGGCAGCGTCGTGCGCCAGATGTGGGACGGCCTCGTGGTCGTCGATGCGAAGACCGGGCTCATCGAGGAGCACAATGACGCGTTCGCGGCGATGTTGGGGCGGGACGGACAATCCCTCGTCGGGCGCCCGCACGAGCAGTTCTTCGCGGCGCGACATCGCGCAATTCAGCAGACATTGCTGCGTCAGGTGGTCGACGAGGAGCGGCGTCACGCGCGCGCCTACTACGAGACGGTCGACGGGGAAGAACGCACAGCCGACGTCACGATCGGCCTCACGCAGTCCGCGGGTCGAGAGGTCGAGTACCTGATCGTCCGGGACGTGACCGAGCGACTCCGCGCCGAGGAGGAGCACCGGGCGGTCGAGACGCGATTGGCCGAGATGCAGAAGCTCGAGGCGCTCGGCTTGCTCGCGGCCGGAGTCGCCCACGACATGAACAACATGCTCACGGCGGTGCTCGCAGCGACCGAAGTACCTGCGACCGAAGAGACGTTGTCCGACCTACGTGCTGCGGCGCTGCGCGGGCGCGAGCTCACCGAGCGCCTCTTGGCGGTGTCCCGGCGCAAGCCGCTCCGCAACGAGTCGTTCGACCTCTTGGCCGTGGCGGACGAGGTCGTCTCGCTCTCGCGACGGACATTCCGCCGCGAGATCACGATCGAGCTCGCGCGTCCGGAGGGTGCGTGGATGGTGCACGGCGATTCGGGCCAGTGGCACCAGGCGCTCCTCAACCTGCTGATCAACGCGCGCGACGCCATCCGGGGAAGCGGGCACGTGCGAGTGAGCGCGGAGGAAGAGAGCTCCGGCGCGCGAATACTCACCGTGAAGGACGACGGCGTGGGGATGACGCCGGAGGTGCTACGTCGCGCCTTCGAGCCGTTCTTCACGACGAAGTCCGCGGAGCGCGGTACCGGACTCGGGCTCGCGCACGTCCGGGCCGTCGTGTCGGCGCACGGTGGCACCACCAAGATCGAGTCGACGCCGGGGGTCGGCACCACGGTGATCCTCGGTATCCGTGCGGTGCCAGGGGCTGCGACTGCGCCCCCGGCAGAGCGCGTTCGTCTGCCGACGTACACGGGGCCCGCGCGGACCGTGCTCGTCGTGGACGACGAGCCCTCCGTCAGTCGCGCGACCGCACGACTCCTCGGTCGCCTCGGGTGTACCGCCGTCGCGGTGGGCTCGGTGGCCGAGGCGATCTCCGCGCTCGAGCAGCGCTCCTTCGACGTCGTGCTCACGGATCAATCGATGCCTGGGCAGACTGGCGCGCAGCTCAGCCGCGCCATTCGCTGTCGCTGGCCAGAGACACCGGTCGTCGTGATGACCGGGCTCGCCGACGACCACGATTTGAAGGAGCTCTCGGCGAGCGGCGCCTCGGCGGTGCTGAACAAGCCGTTCCGCAGCGATGAGCTGCGCGACACGCTCTCCAAGCTCGAGCGGCCCCGCGAGGATCCGCGCATCGGCGCGTGCGAGCTTCCGGAGTCGGTGTGCAGCTGCCGGCCGACTTGTCACCGGGCGTAGAGCGCCGAACCGTCGCGAGCCTGCGCCTCTCGAACGGCGGGATCGACGCGACGTTGACGCCGTCGATCCGCCGCGTTTCGCGCGAGGAAGAGTGCCTTCGGAGCAGGCGGCGATGGCCCAGGACCATCGCCGCCCGAGAGCAACGAGGAGGAGCCTCGTCGGCTCCTCCCGCGCGCGGCGGTCAGGCGGCCTTGCGACGACGCCGCACACGAGCGAGCACCAGCGCGGCACCCGCGGCGATCCACGACGCGTTCCCGGCCACGTCGGCTCCGGCGACGTCACAGGAGCAGCCACCGCTGGCGTTCACTTCGCCCCCACCGCCCCCGCCCCCTGCCCCACTCGTCGTGGTGCCGGACGCGGTGCTGGTGCTCGAGGCCCCGGTCGACGAGCTCGCGCTCGAGGTGCTCGAGGACGAGCTCGCGCTCGAGGACGAGCTCGCGCTCGAGGACGAGCTCGACGTCGGATCGATCACGCACGTCCCGCTCTGACAGGTGCCCCCGGTGCAAGGCGTCCCGTCGGCCTTCTGCGGGTCCGAGCAGACGCCCGTCATCGGCGCGCAGGTGCCGGCGTCGTGGCATTCGTCGAGCGGCATGCACGTCTTCGTCGTGCCCGCGCATGCGCCCGCTTGGCAGCTGTCGGCGGTCGTGCACGCGTCCATGTCGTCGCACGGCACGCCGTCGAGCTTCGCGGGGTTCGAGCAGACCCCCGTCGCCATGTCGCACGTGCCAGCGACGTGACACTGATCCATCGGCATGCACGCGATCGCCATGCCCGGGACGCAGACCCCCGCCTGACACGCGTCGGTCCCCGTGCAGGCGTCGTTGTCGTTGCACGCGGCGCCGTCCATCTTCGCGGGGTTCGAGCACACCCCGGTCATCGGATCGCACGTCCCGGCGACGTGGCAGGGGTCCTGCGCCGTGCAGGTGACCATCGTCCCGATGCACGCCCCGCCCTGGCACGCGTCGCTCTGGGTGCAGGCGTTTCCGTCGCTGCAGTTCGTGCCGTCCATGAGCTGCGGGTTCGAGCACACGCCGGTCATGGGATCGCAGGTGCCCGCGGCGTGACACGTATCCATCGGGTTGCACACCACCGGCGGACCGGCGACGCAGAGGCCCGCCGCGCACGTGTCGGTCGTCGTGCACGCGTTCCCGTCGCTGCACGCATTGCCCGTGAGCGGCGAGCACGTCCCGTTCGCCACGGCGCCCGCTGCGACCGAGCACGCGTCACATGCGCCGGCGGCGCAAGCCGCGTTGCAGCACACGCCGTCGGCGCAGAACCCGCTGAGGCACTCGGTCGCCGAGCCGCACGACGAGCCGAGCGCACCGGACCCGGTGGAGTACTTCTCGGCGCCCGTGATCGCTGCGGATCCGGCGAAGCCGCCCGACACGAGCACGAGGCCATTCGCGAGCGTCGAGGTCCCGAAGCCGTAGCGCGCCGTCGCCATCGCGGGCGCAGCCGACCACGTGTTGGTGGTCGGGTTGTAGAGCTGCACCGTGGTGAGCGCGGCCGTCGTGCGTCCGCCGATCTCGAGCACGGTGCCATCCGAGAGCAGCGCGGCACCATGCAAGGAGCGCGCGCCCGTCATCGACGCGGCGGCGCTCCATGTGTTCAAGGTCGGGTCGTAGAGCGACGCCGTGGCGAGCGTCGTGCCGTTGGTCCCGCCGGCGACGAGGACCTTGTTGTTCGGGAGCAGGACCGCAGTATGGCTGTCACGCGCGCCGCCCGTCATCGACCCGGCGGGCGCCCAGGTGTTCAAGGTGGGGTCGTAGAGCGCAGCGCTCGCGAAGTACGTGTTGAAATCGCCGCCGCCCGCGATGAGCACCTTCCCGTTCGCGAGCAACGTCGCGGTGTGGCCATAGCGGACGCCCGGCGCGGAGGCGGCCGCCGTCCACGTGTTGGCCGCTGGATCGTAGAGCTCGGAGGTCGCGAGTTCGACCGCGTCGTCGAACCCACCGACGATGAGGACCTTGCCGTTTTGAAGCAGCGTCGCGGTGAACTGCGTCCGTCCGTGGAGGAGCGGCGCCGCGGGGCTCCACGTGTTCGTCGCCGGGTCGTAGAGCTGCGCCGACGCGAGCACGACGTTGCCGTCGTCGCCACCGGCGACGAGCACCTTGCCCGACGGGAGCAGCACGGCGCCGGCGCTCTCGCGCGCGGTGGACATCGCCGCGGCCGCCGTCCAGGTGTTCGTCGTCGGATCGTAGAGCTCCGCGGAGCTCAGCACCGCCGTCCCGTTGTAGCCGCCCACCGCGAGGACCTTGCCGCTCGGCAGGGTGATCTGGTTGTGCGTGCCGCGCGCGGCGGTCAGCACGCCCGCGGCGGACCACGCGGGGTCGACGAGCACCGGCGCGCCGTCGGCGTCCACCCAGAGCTGGATCTCGTTCCCCTGGACGCGGAGCTCGGGAACGATCTCGCGCCCGTCGGGGGTCCACGCCACGGGCGCGGCGACGTGGAGCTGCGCCACGCCCTCGCCGTCGAACA
Organism: Polyangiaceae bacterium; assembly: GCA_046351395.1. Classification (GTDB taxonomy): domain Bacteria; phylum Myxococcota_A; class Polyangia; order Polyangiales; family Polyangiaceae; genus CAYYKK01. The sequence continues at coordinate 150,344 of JAXLYP010000006.1, read as the reverse complement.
CGTCGACGCCGGAGGTCGACACGCGGAGCTCACCGCCCGAGACGGTCCACGTCGCGACGGCGGACTCGCCGGTCGCGACGCCGGCCTCGAGATCCAACCACTCCTCGGCCCCCTCCTCCGTCCCCGTCCAATACGAGGTCCCGTGGGCGCGCGCGTAGCCGACGGCGCTCCCGACGAACGCGCCGCGTCCCGTCGCGCCCGCCTCGACCACGCGGACGGTCAGTCCGTTCGCGGTGATCTCGACGGGCTCGCTCCCGACCTCCGGGAGCGCGACCCGGACCCTGCGGTCCTCGGCGGACGCGAATCCATGACCGCCCGCGAAGAGCCGCGCCTCGCCGTCCAGGACGCGCGCCGCGTGCTCGCCGAAACGCTGGTGAAGCGACGCCGCACGATCCACCGGGACGCTCGGATCACTGGGCAGTTCGCCACCGTCGCTGCCACGGCAGCCCACACCCAAAAGGGCGAGCGACGCCCCGAACATCACTCGCGTCCACGTGCCCGCCAGAACTCTCGCCATCGCATCCTCCGCTCGAAAATCGCTCCAAGATACCGAAACGGCACATCCATGTCGATGGCCTGCACCGCGCGACACCTCTTGCGCGCTCGCATGCCCGCGAATGGCGCGCCCGAAGAAGTTGGCCGACTCGGGCGTACGGAGTAGCCGTGCGACCGATGCGTACGCTCCTTCCCTCCCTCGCCATCGGGCTCGGCCTCGCCAGCCTCGCGCTCACGTCCATCGCGCGTGCGGATGGCCCGACGTTCGGCGACCACGTGAGGACCTGGGCCGACGAAGCGGGGTATCGCATCACCGCTCACGACGACTGCGAGGACACCGTCGAGTCGAAGTTCGGGGGCAAGGTCGCGGTGTGCTTCAGCGCGAAGCACAAGAAGAAGGTGGGGAACTTCCATCCGCGAATGACCATCACCGAGGCGAACTACGCGTCGGAAGAGAAGGCCAAAGAGCGAGTGGCGAGCCTCCGCGCCGCGCCCCCCGGCGAGGACATCGATGACGAGAGCCACAAGTCGTACCCGCTCCGCGCCGCGTTCCGTCTCGGCGACAAGGTCGTGGTGCTCACGACGGACGCGTTCGCGTTCCGCCCGTACATCGACCGCGCCGCCGCCGAGCTCGCGAAGGAGACGGGCGGCACAGACGTCACCTGCTGGACGACCTGCTCGCAACCCTGACGCGCGAGCCCGCGCTCGAACGCCTCGTGCTCTCGTCCCGCCGGCGCTCCGCAGCCAGTCCTGATCGCCATCCTCGTAGCGAAAAGTCGCGGCTCCTGCCCATCGTGTCTCGGTCGGTGCACGGAGGATAGACCTCAGCGACGACGATTGAGAACGAGCGTGCTCGGATGAACACGCCAGCACTCCATCGTCCGGTACAGATCCTGATCGGGCAGCTACACGAGAAGGTCGCGGTCGGCCCGCGACGAAAGCGAGCGCCCCTGTCAGCGCCGCCGGGTTCCTACGATCTCGAGTACGTTCGACGCGAATACGCCGAGCAGGGCGAACGCGAGCACCGTCCCATGCCGCGAATCACCGAGCGGCTGGTCGGCGAGCGCGGCCTCGACGTCGAACGAGAACGCGCCCTCGAAGCCTCGAGGCGTCTCGACCTCGTCATCGGAGAACAAGACGAGATCGGCGAATGGCGCGAACACCGCCGAACGAAGACCCCGCTGGAGGACAACCGCAATCGAACGGTGAAAGGGCCTCGAGAGGAGCCGGTTCGAACGGGAGACGCGGAACGCGCCACAGACAATGGGAGAGACGAGCGGCGCCGAGCTCGGCGCGAGCTCGAGCCAAAGCCCCTCGACGTCCGAAGGGCGATGGACGGCATAGGGGGGCCGCGTCGTCGCGAGCGTCATGACTCCTCGAAGACCTCGACGACCGCGGCGTTCGAAACGAACGACCCGAGGTACGCGTGGACCACCCACGTGGCAGGGCGCCTAGGAAGATCGAGGTTGTCGAAAAGATCGGCGTTGAACCAGCTGATCGCGCGGATCTCGCAGGGCACCTGCACGAGCGGTCGGTCGACCTCATGCCCGATCCGGTAGAACGCCGGCCCCGCGCGCATCCATCCCTCGCGCGCTTCGACCGCGACGAGCTTCACCTCCGTCCCCGGATCCAGCAGACCAAACTCTCCGGTCCGGAGCTGCATCGCGCCACACACCATGAACCGTCGATTCACGTGCACACGCGAAGGGGACGCGATGCAAATCCCGTCCTGATCGGGCGCAGCGGGGCTCGCGTCGCAGGGCTCCAGGCTGAGCGGCTCGGCCGTGTCGAAGGCATCAGCCATGGCGCGGGCCCCGCCGGCCCCAGAGGCGAAGACGCGAGCTTCTCATCTCCGGATGTCGCTCAAGTCGACTTTTCGCAGGTGCCGTTGGCAGCCGCTGCAAAACCGGATGCCACCCATCGCTCCGAACATGACGCACTGGTCGCTCGTCCCCTTGCCGGAGCGACAGTGGGGGCCCTGATGACTCTTGTCGTCTTCCTCGGCGCTGTCGTCATCGTAGTAGTCGCCGTGTTGGTCGGGCGTGTGCCGCTTGTGGTACGCCGTCATCGGGAAGGGCTCGAGGCCCAGCTTGCCACGGAGAAACGCGGACGCGCGCGCCCACGCCGTGCCCGATAAATCTCCGTTCGACGCCAGGCCGAAGCGATGTCCGAGCTCGTGCATCAGGATGCCGAAGATTTGGTTCATCGTGTAATCCTCGAAGCCACCGGTGACCGCGACGACGAGGACGTTGCCGGTTCCGTACGTGAAGCCGCCAGTATAGCTCCCGGTGATGAAGGCATCGACATCCATGACGACGGGCTGGTCGAGCAGGTCTTGGATGTTCTCCCATTGGTCGGATAGATCGACCTGCATCGTGTAGTAGCCACCATATGGTTTGTCCGGCTTCGGGTCGAAGGCCGTCGCGTGGCTCGCCTCGCGCGTGAGCGTGTAGCTGGGCCATTTCAACGTGAGCGACCTCAGGATCCCTCGATCGTCCCCGCCATCGAGCCCGTACCACAAGTGTCGCCTGGGATCGGTCGGGAGGGAGATGAGCAGGCTCTTGTCGAAAAGCAACCACCCCCCGGGGCTCCAGTTGGCGGCGGCTCCGGGAGGCTTCGGAAACGCAAAGCTGCTTTGCGTGGACCGTAGTGGCTTGTTGCCCGTCAGGTTGCGCTTGGCCCAGACAGTCCGGTTGGCGATCGCCGAGACCCACAGGATGCTCACGCCGACCTTGGGATCCACGAAGCGCGCGGGCTTCGCCGCGATGGCCCTCGGGACGAGCCTGTCGGAGGCGGATCGGATCGCGTTGAGGGGCGCCACCGTGCGGCGCGTGACCGGGTCCACGTCCGAGGAGAACGCGTTGGGCGAGTCCGAGTCGGTCGACGCGAGGGAGGCGAGCCCTCCACCAGGCGCCTTCTCGAACGAGATCCCGAACTCCGCCAGGTAGGCCCTCGCCTCGTCGTGGAGCTGATTCGCCTTCTTGAGGTCGAAGTGGATCCCCGCTGCGATGATCGTCTCGGTGAAGACGTAGTGCCACTCGACGAGCCGGTGCGCCTCGATCGTCCGGGATGCCTCACAGGTCTCGTCCGTCGTCGACTTCGCCTCGAACACGTATTTGTTGAGGCCGGCGGCCGGTAGATCGATCGGCGTGGCGCTCTCCACCATGATGGGACCGAGGTTCTTCGCGATGCGCTCGGAGGGGAGGATGTCGAAGCGCCGGTTGCGCTCCCGCTCCTTGTCGGAGTAGCCCTCGTTTTGATTGTTGGGCAGGACGCGGACCTTGGCAGAGGTCGGCTGACCGTTCTCGAACGTGACCTTCGGGGTGACGGGCCCGACACGCGCCTCGTCGCCGATGAGGCCCGGGTAGCGGCTTACGAACGCCTTCGCCTGGGCAGGGTCGAGGTTCACCCACTGCTTGACGTCCGTCATTCGAGCTCCTGGACGATGGCTAGCCTCGGTCGAGGCTGAGCGGTATAGGCATTTCGTCGAGTGCTCCCTCTGCAAACGAAGTGAGCGATCGGTGCACCGGCTTTGCCACCTCAGGCCGATCCCGGATGGGGCCGGCCCGCACAGCGCGTGGGTGCGCGGCTGGCTCGCGCGCGCCGCGCATCCTCGCTGGTCGGGCAACGCCCCACACAGCGACGCGCTCAACGGATCGCGCCGCTCGCCCATCGATGGGCGACGCAGCGTGCGAGCGGGATGATGCGATCGCGGCAGAACCCCTGCGAAGCGGGGCTTCCTTGACCCTCGGGGCGGTGTTTGGTTTGCTCGACGCCCGCCTTGAAAACAACCCCGTTGCAGCTCGGGCTGATCGCACTCGGCCTGGTCGGGTGCGCGCAGATCCTGGGCGTGGACGAGGAGGCGCACCTCGGGTCGAGCGGCTCGAGCGGCGGCGCGGCGAGCTCGACCGTGTCCTCGACCGGGACGGGCGGGGCGCCGATGTGCAGCGAGTGCACCCCGGCCGACGACTGCATGCAGGGCGCCTGCGAGGGTGGAATGTGCACCGTCACGGCCAAGCCCGAGGGCGCGCCCTGCGGCGGCGGAGTCTGCTCGAGCGAAGCGAAGTGCGTCGAGTGCCTCACCGGGCGCGACTGCGCGAGCGCCGCGCCGCTGTGCCTGCCGGATCACCACTGCGTCCCCGCGACGTGCACGAACCTGTCGAAGGACGGTGACGAGACGGGTATCGACTGCGGAGGCAGCTGCTCCCGGTGCGCCAACGGCCTCGGCTGCGGGGTGAACGCGGACTGCGCGAGCGGCCATTGCGAGGGCGTCGTCTGCGCGCCGTGCGCCGACGACGGCGACTGTGACGCCGATCGATACTGCGTCGTCGGAACGGGCGTGTGCGAGGAGAAGCGGTTCGACGGCGTGGCCTGCGCGACGGCGAACGAGTGCAAGAGCGCGCGCTGCGTCGGCGGGACCGGCGGCGTGAAGGTCTGCTGCGACACGGACTGTGCAGCCGGGTGCGCGTCCTGCCTGGCCGCCGAGACGAACGCCCCCCAGGGGAAGTGCGCGAACGTTCGCGTCGGGCTCGACCCCAAGGACGCGTGCCCCGCGCTGCCCTGCATGGATGGCACGTGCGACGGCGGCGGCGCCTGCACGACCCTGCCGGCGGGCGCGCCGTGTTCAACGCCGTCCTGCGCCGGGACCGCGTTCGACCCACCCGATCTTTGCGATGCAATGGCTCAGTGCACGCCCACGGCGTCGATGGCCTGCGCGGGGAACCTCTCCTGCGTCGCCGGCGCGTGTTTGTCTGCCTGCGTCGCGCAGACCGATTGCGTGAGCGGGTACTACTGCGCTGCGACCGCGTGCCTCGTGAAGAAGGCGAACGGGAGCGCGTGCAACGACTCCTTCGAGTGCCAGTCGAACAACTGCGCCGGCAACCACAAGTGCAAGCCGTAGAGCGCCTCGCGGGCGCCGAGCGACCCGCGGGCGGGGCAGCCGCGAAAAAGGCGCCAGCCTGTCTTGTCGCCCGTCAGGCGCCGACGCTAGGGTTGACGTGGTGACCTGGTGATCCCCGACAGTCTCCCCTCGCTGCCCATCAAGCCCGGTGACGTCGTGCTTGGAAAGTACCGGGTCGAGCGGACACTCGGCGAAGGGGGCATGGGGATCGTCCTCGCGATCCGCCACGCGGAGCTCGACGAGCTCTTCGCGATGAAGCTGATGAAGCCGGGCGTCGCGAAGCAGCCCGGCGGCGTCGAGCGCTTCCTGCGCGAGGCGCGCGCCGCGGCCAAGCTCCAGAGCGATCACGTCGCCCGCGTCTACGACGTCGGACGCCTCGACCTCGTTTCGGGGGGCGATGGCACGCCCTACATGCTCATGGAGCACCTCTCCGGGTGCGATCTGCACACGCTCCTCGCGACCCACGGACGGTTCTCGGCGAGCGAGGTCGCGGCGTTCCTCCTCCAGGCGATCGACGCGATCACGGAGGCGCACGCCTTGGGCATCGTGCACCGTGACCTCAAGCCCGAGAACCTGTTCATCGCGCGCAGACCGAACGGGACGACGACGCTCAAGGTGCTGGACTTCGGGATCTCGAAGATCGTCCGCCCGGACGCGCCGGGCACGACCCACACCTCGAACCTGGTCGGGTCGCCCTATTACATGTCTCCCGAACAGATGCGCGGGTCGAAGGATCTCGATCACCGCACCGACGTGTGGGCGATGGGCGTCATCGCCTACGAGCTCCTGACGGATCGGGTCCCGTTCCCGGGTGAGAGCGTGACCGAGGTCTGCGCGTCGGTCCTCGAGGGGGAGCCGCCGCCCATCCAGAGGCTCGCGCCCGACGTCCCGGACGCGTTCGTCCAGATCGTGTCGCGATGCCTCCAGCGCAAGCCGGCGGATCGGTTCCAGTCGTCGGACGATCTCGCCGCCGCGCTCCGGCGGGTCGCGCGCGATCTCGGAGCGTCGCCGCGCGAGAGCTTGCCGCACGTCGCTGCTCTTCAAGCCGTTCCGGTGGGGCGCGCCCGATCGCGCACGCCGAGCGCGTCCACCGGCAAGTCCCAAACGTTCGCTGCGATCAAGCTCCAGCGCGTGTCCGATCCGTCACGCACCACCGCGAGCGGAGGTGCCGCCGCGCGCGAGGAGGGGGGCGGGTGCGGGACGACTGAGGAGGATCAGCGCGGCGCGAGGAGGATCTCGAGCTCGAGCGCGCGACGGCTCGTCGATGACGCCCGCGCGAACTCGTCGAGCGGCCTCGAAGTCCCCGCGTCGAGCCGGGCGACGCCTTTGCCAGCGTCGCTTCCGCCGACGATCCAGGCGACCAGCGAGCCGCCGCCGCCGAGGCGGCGCGTGAACAAGCGCGCTGCGGCGCTGGTCGTCGCGCTCGTCGCGGCCGCGGCGGTGTTCGGGGTCGTCCTCCTCCGCCGCGGCGCTTCGCCGGCGGCGCCGGACGGCGTCGAGGCGCTCCGCGCGGACGCCACCGAGGCGCGCCGCATCGAATCACCTACCGAGTTGCCGGGCATCGTGCCGACCGAGGCCGGCGCACCAGCGACGACCTCGTCGGAGGCGCGGTCCGTCGACGCGCGGCCGGGTGCCGCGCTCGCGGCCGCGTCGGCGAGCGTCGGCGCCTCCCCGCCGAGCTTCAGCGCCCGCACCGCGACGCGGTCGGCCCCGACGGCGTTCGCGAGCTCCGCGGGGATCGCGTCGCCCCCCCGGGATGCCGCGCCAGCTTCCCCGCCGCCCGCAGCGTCCTCGGCGAGCCCGCCTCGACACGAGGGTATTTACTGAGGCGACGCGTGCGATCGCTCCGCCTTCCGTGTATCGCCGTTGCGCTCCTCCTCGCGCGACCGTCGACGAGCTTCGCCGATGACGCGACCGCGCCCGACGGGCCTGCGAAGGTCGATCGCGACACGACCGCGCAGGCGCTCTACGCGAGCGCCACGGCGCTGATGGACGCGCGGCGCTTCGACGAAGCCTGTCCGAAGCTCGAGGAGGTGACGCGCCTGATCCCCGAGGGCATCGGCGCGCACCTCACGCTCGCCGAGTGCTACGAAGGCGCGGGCCGCACGGCGGGTGCCTGGAGCGAGTACCTCGTCGCGGAGGCCGCCGCGCGGCGCGCGAACCAGGCCGACAGGCAGGCGAAGGCGTCGGCGAAGATCGCCGAGCTCGAGCCGCACCTCGCGCGCATCACGGTGCTCGTCCCCGTCGACGTGCGGAGCCTCCCCGGGCTCGTCGTGACGCGCGACGGGGTCGTCGTCGGCGCGGCCCAGTTCGGGGAGGCGATACCGGTCGATCCGGGCGAGCACGTCCTCGAGGCGTCGGCCGCCGGGAAGTCGAAGTGGTCCACCCGCGTCGCCGCGCCCGCCGACGCGCCGCCCGCGGTCGTCACGGTCGCGGCCCTCGTCGACGCGTCGCCGCCGATCCCGCCGCCCTCCACGGGCGGACGCGCGTTCCAGCTCCCGCTCGGCCTCGCGATCGGAGGCCTCGGCCTCGCCGCGATCGGCGTGGGCTTCGGCCTCGGCGGCGTCGCCCTCGGCGACGCGAACGACGCGGAGGCCGAGTGCGACGCGTCGCTCGCGTGCACACAGAGAGGCCTGGACCTGCGCGCCGACGCGCGCGTCTTCGCCGACGCCGCGACGGGCCTGCTGGTCGCCGGCGGCGCGCTCACACTCACCGGGATCGTCGTCGCGGCCACGACGCCGAGCGCGGCCCGCGCGAACGTGAGCGTCAGCGTCAGCGTCAGCGTCGGCCGACTCGATGTGCGCGGCTCGTTCTAGAGCACCGAACAGGTTGAAACCCGAACGAATGCAAGACGACTCCTGGTCATCCGAGGAGCACAGCGACGAGGCCGTGTGGTTCTGTCCGAAGTCGGGCGCATACGTCGGCGTTTCAACCTGTTCGGTGCTCTCGATCGGATGTTTCCCCCGGCGTAATGGGCATCCGAACTGCCGTCTCTCGCGGCGGCTGAACGTGAGCAGAGCGGGAACGGCGCTGGGTGAGTCCGCGCGCCGCCCGCCTCTACGGATTCGCAGTCGGGCACGAGCTCAGGCGTCGGTGAGGCGCCGGATCGCCTCGCGACGGATCCGCTCGCTCGGCGCGGGGAGCGCGAGCTTTGCCTCGGCCAGCCGGAGCAGGCACCAGTCGACGGCCTCCTCGGGCGTCGCCGCGATGTGGTGGGGGGAGGCCGGCTTCCAAATCCAGAGCAGCGCGGTCAGCGCCCCGCGCGCGAGCGCGCTCCGAGTGATCGTCGCCGACCCGACGCAGAGCTCGCGGCTCTTCTGGCGGACGCGCGGCGAGTCTGCCCACTTGCCAATGGCCCCTCGCTCGCGCGCCGCGATCGTCCCGCCGCCGCCCGAGACGAGTGCGTATCGCTCACCCCTGCGGAAATAGCGCTCGTACTGAGCTCCCATGTCGGACACGGTCGCCTCGGTCCAGGTGGCGGGGCCGATCGCCAGCAGGAGGGGGAAGAAGTCCTCGACGAACTCCACGCGACCCGTGGACGAGGGAGTGGTGGCACTTGGGTTCACGAAAGACACTGCTCCCACAGTCCCCCGCGCGCGGCCCGCGGGTCAAGGGGGCCGACGGCGTGGACCACGGAAGTTCGCGGGTCCCCTCGCCACCCGCCCCCCTCAGTGTTCCTGTCGAGCGAGGGCGGCTCGCGCGCTCAGCGCTTCTCGCAGGTCACGTTCCAGAACGGATACGTCGTGGAGGGGTCGACGGGCTCGTCGATCTCGACGTTCTCGACGATACCGTACGCCCCGAGCTCCCGCTCGATCGATGCCTCGTCGTAGAAGAACATTGGAACGCCCGGCGCACGCTCGTACCAGTCCTCCCCGAGCTTCGGGCCCTGCCCGTACATCGGGGCCCTCTTCGAGATCAGCGTGAACGTCATCGCGCCGCCGGCGCGCAGCTGCTCGAAGCACGCGCGGTAGAACGTCGCGCGCTCGACGGGGCCGAGCAGGTAGGCGAGCCCGTAAGAGAACACACCGTCGTACCTCGCGTCGTCGAAAGGCATCGCCGTCACCGAGCCGTGGTGAATCGGAAACGTGAGCCCGAGCTCCTTGCGCGCGACGTCGATCGCGCTCGCGGAGATCTCGATCCCCGTGACAGACATTCCGCGCTCGAGGAACGGCTTCGCGTTCCGCCCGTACCCGACCCCGGGAATGAGGACGTCCCGCGCCCCTCGCGCCGCGAAGAACGCCGCCGCGAGAAGCGCCGATCGCGTCGGCGCCTCGCCCCACATCACGCGCCGCGTGGCGAACAACGGCTCCCAGACGTCGCTCATCCCGACGGTGTAGCGCGCGCCCGCAGCCGGCGACAGAGCGGCGGTCTCGATCGGATCGGCGATTCTCCGCATGGCTGGTGCTGCGCACCGTGCTCGGAGGCGGGACGGCGTCAGCTAAGGGCGCGTCCGGAAATAACTGGCGCATTCGGCCGACGCTGCATCCCCGCGGCCGGCGTTACTCCTCCTCGAAATAGCCCCACTATTCCTCGTCGTCGCGCCTTGGCCGCGGGGCGCATCGTCGCCCTCGGTGCAGCCACTTATTTCCGGACGCGCCCTGAGCCTGAACACGCGAGCGATCTTCGCGTCGGGGTGCGCTCGCGGAGACCCGCGCTGCCAATGGTCGCGCCGGGGAGGACGTTGGGATCGGCGCTTCGTCGAGGCGTGCATCGAGCTGCCCGCGAATGGCGAATTCGACGTTACTCGATGCGGCAGGCCTCCTCGAAGCGCAGCCGGGGGAGTCGCGGGTGGAGCTTCGCCTTGTCGCCGTGACCGAGGTTGATGAGGAGCGACGACTTCCATTTCCCGTCGGGGAAGAAGGCTGCGTCCACGGCTGCGGCGTCGAAGCCGCCCATCGGCCCGACGTCGAGGCCGAGCGCGCGGGCGGCGAGGATGAGGTAGCCCGCCTGGAGCGTCGCGCTCTGTAGGCCCATCTTCTGACGGACCTCGTTCGGCAGCCCGCCGAGCGCGTCCTTCATCTCGGGGCGCGCGGGGAAGAGCTGGGGCAGCTTCTCGTGGAAGGCCACGTCGTGCGCGATGATGGCGGTGACGGGCGCGCTCATCGTCTTGTCGACGTTGCCTGGGGCGAGGGCCGGCCGGAGGCGCGCCTTCGCGTCCGCGGACTTGACGAAGACCACGCGGAGCGGCTGCGCGTTCCCTCCCGTCGGCGCCCACTTGAGGAGGTCGTAGAGCCGGACGAGGAGCGCGTCGTCGACGGGCTGATCCGTCCACGCCGTGTGCGTGCGGGCTTCGGTGAAGAGGAGGGCGAGGTCTTGTGGGAGCGCGGTGGTCATGTCTTGTCTCTCCTGGACGCTTGCCTTCGATACGCATCGCGCTATGGACGGTCTATGTCGGTTCGTCCAAAAAAGTTATCCAAGGAGCCGACACCGCTGGACGTCGAGGATCCCCGGGGCGACGTCCTCGCGGACGTGCTCGGCGCGACGCTCCTCCGAAACGCGATGTACAGGCGCATCGAGTGCGGCGCGCCGTGGGGCATCGAGGTCCCGAAGCTGCCGCGCGCGACCTTCTACCTCGTAGCGCGCGGCACGGCCGTGTTCGCCCTCGCGACCGGCCCGGCGACGACGCTCTCGGCGGGCGACGCGGTCTTCGTCCCGCACGGGGCGCCGCACACCCTGCGCGACGCGCCCGGATCGAAGACCCAACTCGTGTGCGACGGCGAGTGCTCGAAGGCCCCCGCGCACGGCAAGCCACGGAGGCTCGGGGGCGCTGGGGCGGACTCGTCCCTCGTCGCGGGGTTCTTCGAGTTCAAGGGGAAGGCGCCCGCGCTGCTCGCGCCCATGCCCGAAGCCGTCGTCCTGGCGTCGTCGGATCCGGCCTACCACCGCATCGTCGGGCCCACCGTCCAGCTCATCGTCTCGGAGAGCGCCTCGCGCGAGCCGGGGAGCGCGCTCGTCCTCCAGCGTCTCGCCGACGTGCTGTTCGTCCAGATGCTGCGCGTGCTCTCGGAGCGCGAGGAGTCGCGCGGCGCGTGCGAAAAGGCGCAGCGCGGGCTGCGCGCGCTCTCCGATCCAGCGATTCACGACGCGCTCGCGATCCTGCACGCGCGCGTCGGCGACGCGTGGACGGTCGAGAAGCTCGCCTCGCGCGTCGGCCTCTCGCGCTCGTCCTTCGCGTCGCGGTTCACCGAGCTCGTCGGCGAGCCGCCGCTCCAGTATCTGGCGCGCTGGCGAATGTCTCGCGCCGCCGAGCTGCTCCGCGACACCGGCGACCGCGTGAACGAGATCGCGACGAGCGTGGGCTACGAGAGCGTGCCCTCGTTCAACAAGGCGTTCCGCAAGTGGCAGGGGCAGAGCCCCAGCGCCTTCCGGCGGTCGACGACGGGCGCGCGCCCGCCGAATGGAGCCGGCGACACCGCCTGAATTTGGACGGACCCGCTCGATCCAATCGCCGAGGGCGTTCCGCGTCCGCCGAAGAGGCGGGTGTCCGCTCCTCGACGCTCGACGGGCACATGGCGTGCTGGTTCGGCGGCCATGAACCTCTCTCGCTCGCTCTTGCTTGTCGTTGTCTCGGCTGCCGTCACTGTCCCCGCGACTGCCGCGTTCGCGGAGGAGCCCCTCGCGCCGCGTGCCGACACGATGCCCGCGTCCGCGGAGCCTACGCACCCGCGCGACGTGGGGATGCGGACCGCCGGGCAAGTCATGGTGACCATCGGAGCCACGGCGATGGCGACGGGAGCCGGGGTCTGGATCGGCTACGCGGTGCAGCCGCGATGTGAGTTCTGCGGCCTCGCGGGTCTCGCGTTTGGAGGTCCCGTGCTGGGTCTGGGCGTCGTCCTCACGGCGATCGGCGCTCCGCTGTGGGCCGTGGGAGGCGCCGAGGTGAAGGGCGACGCGCCGAAGGCCGCGCGCATCGATCTCCACATCGGCGCGAGCAGCGTCGGGCTCTCCGGATCCTTCTGACCCGACCCCAAACCTCTCGTGGGACGGCTTGGACGCGTGTCCTCCGCCGCGGATACCGACGAGCGCTGCTGTTCGCAACGGATTGGCTCTCCACGAGCGCGCCGGACACCACGTCGCTCCCCGCTCCGGAAGTAGGTGGCGCATCGCCGCACTCGTCTGGCGCGCTTACGCCCCGCTCACGGCGTATGGTCAGCCGCATGAAAGCGCGCTCACTTCTCGCAATCGCGGCGACGCTGGCGGTCGCGTGCTCGGCCGGCACGCCGACCTCCCGTGCGGGGTACGAAGTCCCGCGGGAGGGCGCCTCCGGCTCGGAGGACCCAACACCACTCTCGCCCGCTGCGGAGCCCTCGCTGTCGCGCGCACCCGAGCTCCCGCTCTCCCCCGAGCCATCGCTCTCGCCTAGCCCCGAGCGAGCGACGACACGCAAGCCCCCCGAAGTGGAGGAGGCGCCCCACCAGATCCTCGCGTCCCATGAGCAGGAGGGGTGCGGGAAGATTGCGCGGTACGGCGCCGACCTCTACTACGGCACCTCGAAGGGGCTCTATCGCTTGCCGTCCGCCGGTGGCGCACCCGAGCGCCTCTTCGCGGGGGAGGTTACGGACTTCCTCGTGGACGCGCTCGGCATTGTCGTCGCCCAAACGACCGGAGGCCTCTCCGCAGACGGGACCAGCCATGGCGGTGTCGCGGTGGGGCGCATCGCGCGGTTGACCAACGGCGAGCTCAATCAGCTAGGCCCTCCGCTCGGTCGGCCCCGAGGGCTTACGGCGATGGGGGGCTCGATCTACTTCGTATCGGAGGACTACGTCGGCGAGGACGTTTTGCCCAGCCTGGGGCGAATGCCGCGCGCAGGTGGCGACGCGGCGACCGTCTTCGCGGGCTCACGACAGGATCGGCCCCTCGGAGGGATCGTGACCGACGGTGCGACACTCTACTTCAGCGTGTGGGACGGTGGCCTCACCGCCGGCTACGTCGTCCTCGCGGGCAGTCCGTCCCGGAACACGATCTTCCGCCTCGCGCCCGGGCGTTCGCAGCCAGAGGTCTTCGCCATCGACGACTTGAGGGGTCGGAGTGGCGACATCGGTGGACTCGTCCTCGACGGCGGGAGCCTCTACTACCGATCCGATGAGCACGTCTATCGGCGCGCCACGTCGGAGAAGGGACTCCCGCTGGACGAAGACGGGCAGTGGCGCGTCGAGGAACTCGAGGGAGAACAGCTCGGATGGTCGGCGGGCCCCTTCGCCACGCGCGCGGGGAATCTCTACTGGACGCAGTCGGGCTACACGTTCCTCATGGACAAAGCAGGCAAGAAGAGCAAGACAATCCTCGGCAAGACCTGGCACAGCGTCATCATGGACGACAAGCGGCTCTACTGGGTGGTCGACCGCAACAGCGCGTGCTCCGTCGAGACGATGCCGTTCGTGGAGCCGTGATTCGGCGACGGGGGGCGACGCGCGCGGCGTGGGGAGGCCGAACCAAGTCGAGATCGCGAGGCGAGTCGCCTCGCCGATCTACCGGTTCGCGCACCGCGATCGGAGTTCGTCGGCGCCGCCCCCGGAGGCCAATGTCTGGTTCGGATTCACGACGTCGCGGACTTGGCGACCGCCGAGACGAGCGATTCGTCAGCCGCGCGTCGGCGGCTCGGTCGTCTCCGCGGACGAGACGTCGGTCGACACGCGACCGTCGACGAGCGTGATGATGCGGTCACACCGCGCGGCGAGCCGCGGGTCGTGCGTGACAATCAGGAAGGTCAGCGCTCTCTCGCGGTTGAACCGCCGGAGGAGCGCGAAGATGTCGTCCGCCGTGGACGTGTCGAGGTTCCCGGTGGGCTCGTCCGCCAGGACCAGGAGCGGCTCGTGCACGAGCGCGCGGGCGATCGCGACGCGCTGCTGCTGACCGCCCGAGAGCTCGCGCGGCTTCGCGTTCGCGCGCGCTCCGAGGCCGACGTCCTCCAGCACGGCCTGAGCTCGCGCGCGATCCTCCTCGCGCATGCGCCCGGATCGCACGCTGAGGGGCATCATCAGGTTCTCGACCGCCGTGAGAGAACCCACGAGGTGGTGGAACTGGAAGACGAAGTAGCATCTCCGCGCGAAGCAGGGAGTGCCGCGATCGTCGAGCCCGGTCATGTCCGGCCGGCGATCCGGATCGCTCCCGCTCGTGGGCCGATCGAGCAGCCCAATCAGGTTGGTAGGTGCTCCTGCCGAGCCCGACGGCCCCACCAGCGCGGCGAACTCGCCTCTTCAGCGTCAGATCGACCCCGTGCAGGACCTCGGTGACGACGACGTCCCCAAGCTCTTTTTAGCCCTCGAGCGCGAGGATCAGCTCCTCGTCCGCGCCGTCAGACATGCCGGATCGCCTCGCGAAGTAGAGCCTCCGGCTTGTCGCGCGGAGCGCCGCCGCGATCACGCCAGTCAGGGTGGCAGCCCCGTCGCCGTCAGGACGAGCCGTGCCGTGAGGACGATCGGGAACGTGGCGGTCCGTCGGGTTCTGGGCAGGCGCATGAAGAGGAGCGAACGCGCCCCGAGCGCCGCGCCGAAGAGCGAGCCTGAAGCCGACAATCCCGCCGGAGGACGAACACGAGGCGTTCGCCCTCGCGGCGTACCCATCGCCCGAAGGATGCCGATCTCGCGCGTCCGCTGGACCACCGACCGACGAGCACGCTCGCGATGCCGATCGCGACCGCGAGAAGCAAAGAACCGGATGGTATAGCTCGAGCTCGACTGCGACTTCAGGCCCAGGAGGGCTGCGCGTTCGCCGACATCCAGCTCTCCGTCTCGAGGCCCGTCGCGGAGGCGAGCCGCTCCACCACGCGCTCCGCACCGAACACGTTCCGCACCTTCACGTGGATGGCGTTCGCGCCGCCGGGCAGCGGCAGCAATGTCTGTCCGGCCCGGAGCAGGACGAGCACCCAGCGCTCGTTGACTTGCTGGTTGCCGAGGTCGAGCACCCCGCGGATCGCGAGGAGCGCGGTCGCGCCCTCCGGCGTCTCGACGCGCAGCTTGTCGCCGACGTCCACGCCGAGATCGGCTGCGAGCTCCCTCCCGATGACCGTCTCCGCACCGTCGAGGCGGTAGACGCCCCGCAGCATCTTCTTGCTGACGGGGACGACCTGATCGAGCGCCGCGGGCGCGGCCCCGTAGATCAGAACGGGGCGGTTCGCGTTGCCCCGGGTCGCGAAGCCCGCGCCCGTCACGGAGGACGCGACGGCGACGACCTCGTCGTCCTCTCGAACGAGCCGCTCGATGCGTTGCCACTCCGCGATGGAGTGCACGCGCTGTGCGGGCTGCTCGACCTTTCTCAACACGGAGACGCCCTCCTCCATCGGCAGGACGGGGCGCGCGCGCTCCTCGCGGGGCCGGACGATCACGTGCGCCTGAGTACCGAGCGTCCGCTCGATCAGGCTGACCTGGAGTCCGTCGATGAGCGCCGAAAGGAACACCATGACCGCGACGCCGACCGCCACGGCGCCGATCGTCAGCGCCGCCTGCGCGCGGTACTCGCGAAGGAACCGGAGCGCGAGGAACAGCGCGACGGGCACGCTCACCCGCCTTCGGAGGCGTTCGCTCGGACGCGGTCGCCCGGGGCGAGCTGGACGACCTCGTCGTTCACGATGACCGCGTCTTCCTCGAGTCCACCGGTGATCTCGACGCGCTCGTCACCGCGGATCCCGAGCACGACGGGGCGGCGCTCGATCTTCCCGCCCTTCACCAGGAGGACGAACGGCTGGTCGGTCGCGAGGCCGCGGACGGCCTTGCGCGGGACGAGCGTCGAGTCCTCTTTGCCGCCCACCGTGACCTCGACGGAGACGGTCATGTGCGGGCGCAGATAATCGGGCGGCGCGGGGACCGCGAGGTGCACCTCGATCGTCCCGCGCATGGGATCGACCGACGGGGCGATCGTCTGGACGATCGCGTCGAACCTCTGGTCGGCGAACGCCTCCGAGGACGCGACGGCCTTCTGCCCGACCTTCAGGCGCGCGAGGTTCCGCTCGTCCGGCTCGATCACGAGGCGCGTCGCACCGGTGCGCGATATCACGAGGAGCTTGCTCCCCACCATGATCGCGTCGCCCGGCTCGACGGTCCTCGCGAGGACGACGCCGTCCACGGGGCTCACGACGCGCGTGTGCGCGAGGAGCGCCTTCGCCCGCTCGACCTGCGCCTTCGCGAACGCGATCGACGCGGACGCGAGCGCCGTCTGGCTGCCCGACGGGCCCATCGCGGTGAGCTGGAGCTGGGCCGCGTCGTGCTGCGCCTCGGCGACGGCGAGCGCCGTCTCGGCTTCGTCGAGCGCGGCCTTGGTGCCGACGTCCTCCTCGAAGAGCTTCTTCTGACGGAGCAGATCGCGCTGCGCGTCCGCGAGCGTCGCCTCCGCCTTCGCGAGGTTCGACCGCGCGGCGGGCTCGCTGAGCTTCGCGATCTCGTAGCGCCCCGCCTGGGCTTGCGCGAGGCTCGCCTCGGCCTGCACGACCCCGGCGCGCGCGTCCTCGTCCTCGAGTTGGATCAGGAGGTCGCCCGCTCGCACGGTCGCCCCCGCCTCGACGAACACCTCCCGAACGCGCGACGTCACGAGCGCGCCGACATTGATCTCCGCGGGAGCGAGGACTCGGCCGCTCGCGACGATCGTCTCCACCACCGCGCCGTGGGTCGGTCGGACGACGGCGACACGCGGCCCGCGGAGGGCGAGGTAGCCGCCCGCGGCGGATCCACCGACGGCGATTACCAGGCCCGCGATGAGCCGCCATCGAGTTCGCGCCCGCATGCCGTGCCAGCTGTAATGCTCCGAGCGCTCGTTGTCACGGGCCCGCACCCTCGCGAGGCTCGCGCAGAGCGCGCGGAGCGCAGAACCCGAAGCCGAAGCCCGTGCCCGAGCCGAGGCCCGTCCCGGAGCCTCAACCTGGGCCGGAGGACACGGGGGATCCTCCCCCCGAGCGAAGTGACGAGCGGCGCGCGACCGAGGGATCACTGCGCCCGGCGCCGTCCTTGGCCACGCGCTGCGTGTGCGATCAGTCCTTGAGCGAGGCGTAGCCGCCCGCGTTGGTGACGTCGGTGAAGCCGGCCTTCTCGAGGATGCCCTTCGCGCGCTCCGCCCGCTTGCCCGACCCGCAGTAGACTGCGACGGGCTTTTCCAGATCTCCCCCGACCGCGTCCCTCACGGTCGAGAGGGCACCCTCCAGATCGTCGACGGGCAGGTTGACCGCGCGCGCGAGGTGGCCGCTGTCGAATTCCTCCTTGGTCCGTACGTCGAGGACCAGCGCCGCCTTCGCCACGGCGTCTCGCGGGGTTCGCGGCGTTTGGCTGCTCGATGGACTCCGCGACGCGCCTGGTGGCGAGTCACTGGAGCAGCCCCAGAGCCCGGCGAGGAGAGCGAACAAGACGCTGACGCGGCCATGGGTGTTCATGCTCGGTGCTCTCTTCATGATGGGTGCCACGCCGGCCGACGGCGCGGCGGAGGAGTGGAACGAGCCCTGCAGTCGCGTGCGACAGAAGGAGCCACGCGATGCACGCGAGCCAACTCTACGAGGATCACCGCCAGCTGGACGTCCTCTTCGAAGACCTCCTCAACCGCGCCGACGCCAACCAATGGTGGCTCTGCGACCAGATCTGGGACGAGCTCACCGAACGGCTCGAGGCGCACATGGGGTACGAGGAGCAGCAGGTGTTCCCCAAGCTCGTGGCCGAGCGCCCTGGGCTCCAGCCGGTCGTCACCAGGCTGCTCCGAGAGCACGACGAGCTGCGCGCGATCGCCTTTCGCATCGGCGTCGCACTGCAGGTTCACGAGTTCCGGCCCGAGGAGGCGAAGGACCTCGTCGCCCGCCTGCGAGCGCACGCGGAGGAAGAGAATCGCACGGTCTATCCGCCCGCGGCGCTCTCCGCCGCGTGATCCGGTCGCTCGGCTCGGTGCGCCATCGCGCAAGCTCTGCGCGCCGCGTCCCCACGGTGCTGCGCCCGCGGACGTTCGGCGCGCGCTCGGGGGCACGGACGCTGCACTCACCGGCGTGGAAGGCGCAGCGACGCGGCCAACCCTTTGCGTGACAGCGCACCGCCTGCGGAGTGTCTGTCTCGCAGGTGAGCGCGCCTCCCAGGCACGGCGTGTGCTCCCTGCGGCGTCGGAGGTCTTCACCATGGAGATCGAGATCAAGTTCCCCGGTGGACGGCGCGTCGACGCGAGGGTCGGCGGCCGATGGATATCGACCGATCAGCCGCTCGAGCACGGCGGAGAGGGCGGCGCGCCGGGGCCGTTCGATCTCTTCCTCGCGTCGATTGCGACGTGTGCCGGGTTCTACGTGCTCGCCTTTTGTGAGGCGCGACACATCCCCCTTGATGGGATCCGGATGCGGCAGCTCGTCGAGGACGACGCGGGCACGAAGCTCCCCGCGCGCATTCGGATCGAGCTCGAGCTCCCGCCATCGTTCCCAGCGAGCTACCGGGCGGCGGTCGTCCGAGCCGCCGAGGGCTGCAAGGTGAAGCGCACGCTCGCGTCGATGCCTCGCATCGAGGTCACGGAGCGATCGACCTCCAGCGCCGCAGCGCCCCCGCCCAGCGAGACGACGGCAGCCCAGCTGCCCCGCGCGTCGTGAGGCGCGCGTCGCGGGGCACGCCGCGCGGATCCTCCTGGCCTCGGCCACCGTCTCCGGAGCGCGATCGACGCCCACGGGCTCGAATCACGCCGGTTTTTCGCGACGTGGCTCGCCTCCGGCGCTCGGCGGTTGCCCGTCTCCTCGCGTGCACTCACCTCCAGATCCACCGAGTGCGTCCGGACGTGGAACGAGGCGCGCCGCGCGTGCGGCGACGATCACGTGGTCCAACGACTTCGACGGCTGCGACTTCGCTGTTCGCTGCCGGGTCTGGACGAGTGTGAACCCCGTCGTGCAGACGGTCGTGGTGGCGCCGGGCTCGCACGTCTCGGTGGTGGCCAGCGTCGGCGCCTCGAGCCGCTACTTCACACCGAACGCCATCTGCCGCGTCGATGACGCGGACGTGTCCGATTCGACCCTTTCACCGGAGACATGAAATGTCCACCAGCGCAATCGACCCTGCCCTGCAAGAGTGCTCGCCGCAGCCTGGAGAGCGCAGAGGGGCCGCCAAAGCAAGCACCGCCTCGGCGCCCGCTCACCCATTGGCGGGCATGCTCTGGTTCGCGGGCTGGCTCTTCACCGTCGGGTTCGCGAAACTCGTATGGTGGAAGGTCCTGCTCGGCCTCGTGGTGTGGCCGTACTTCTTGGGCGTGTTCGTCCGATGACGCGAGCGCGCGATCCCATGGCCGACGTGGTCGTTGGGAGCGCTGGCTTTGCCGTCCAACGCAGCGATTGCGTCGCTCGTGCTGGAGACGGCGGCGGCGTCCGGCGGTGCGAGCGTTGCAATGACGTTCCGCTGGAGGTCCTTTCATGAAGAAAAAGAAGAAGGCGTCGATTGTGCTCATCGCAGCGGGCGTCGTCACGTCCGGTGCGTTTGGATGCGATGACACCAGCGGATCGGGCGGCGCGGGCGGTACGGGGAGCACGACCAGCTCGTCGACGAGCACGAGCTCGTCGACCAGTTCGAGCACGAGCTCGTCCACGAGCTCCACGAGTTCGTCGACGAGCACGACGAGCTCCACGGGCTCGAGCATGTAGCCCACGCTCGAATGTCCGTCGTCCCAACGTCGACCCGAGCCTCGCTCGCCCGACGCGGCGCACCGACTCGGGCTGGACTCTTTGCGCGGTGGGCGCGGAGGCCCGAACGGTGTGGTCCTTGCTCTCACGTCCCGCATGCGTCCCATGGCCATTTCCGGGTTCCTCGTCGGCGCGGGCCTCGTCGCCGCGACCTTGTTCGTCGGGTGCTCGTCGACGGTGCTGCCGCCCCGCACTCCTTCGCTCTGTAAGGACTACATGCAGATGCCCTGTCTCTCTGGGCGCGTCTGCATGGAGGACGCAGACAAAGGATGCGAGGTGTGCAAATGCCTCGGCCCGCCCCTGCCGCGCGACGAGCGCTGGGTGGCTGCGGGGGAGTCGAGCGCCGAGCCCGAGGCGAGCGCGGCGCCCATCGGAGCTGCCTCTGGAGCGGCGATCCGAGCTCGCTGACGCCGCACCGCGGCGGCGGCCGAGTGTCTCGGTGCGCGGACATCGGTACGGCACGGACTCTGCCAACTGGGGCTGCAGGTGGAATCGCTCGAAGACGCGACAATCCACGAGCACGCCGCGCGCGACCTCGAAGCGCGCCGGGCGGACGGCAGCGTCCACTGCTCGGGGTCGCCGCGGGGAGGCGGCTCAACCCGGCGCTCGTCTTCGTCGAGGACCCGACCATCTCGCGGGCCGTGCTCGATTCGTTCTCGGTCGAGTACCTGGCGCCGAAATCACGGCTGCGATCGCAGCTGGCGCATCGAGCTCGCCTCGTCCGCGGTCATGCAGGACTGGATGCCGGTCATCGGGATGAAGCCGCACGCGTCCGCCGAGAGGGAGCCAAACTCGTACGAGTGCGCGGGAACGCCGCGACAATCGGCGGCGGTGGTGCACGTCGGTATGTCGTCGTTCCAGCACGTGCCGCCGCAGTGCGTGGAGCCGAAGTTCGAGACGCAGCATTTCTGTCCGCTCAAGCAGTCGGCCGAGGTGCGGCACTCGAAGCGGTAGGTGTCGCTCCCGTCGCACGCCGCGCTCGCGGCGACGCACGTGCTGGTCGTGCTGGTCGCGCAGCAGAACGGCGCTTCGTCCGTGCAGGTCGCCCCGCCGCACGAGACGTGCTGCTTCGTCCTGCGGCACGACGCGTCGGCGAGATCGCACCGCGCCCCCTTCGAGCGGCACGTCCCCTCGGAGCAGGCTTCGCTGTCGTGACAGGCGCTCGCCGGGGCTCCGAGGGCGCGGACGCACATCGTCCAGCCGAGGTTCTGTCGGCAGCAGACCTCTCCAGCGGCGCAGTCGTCGGAGCTGTCGCAGAACCAGAGCTTCGGCTCGGACATGGCCTCACCGGACGCCGTCTTGCACACCGGGTGCTCCAGATCGACCTGACCGCCCGGGCCTTCGAAGAGGCGCGGCGAGGGCGTCTCCACGCGCGTCGCGCACGCGTACGCCGCGTGCTCCGCGTCCGCGCAGCAGACCTCCTTCGTGGCCGAGCAGCTCGCGGCGCCGCAGCCGATCGAGCCCGCGCCCTGAGGCCCGACGCGCACCTCCGCGGGGTGCGGATCCAGCGGGAGCCCTGCGCTCGGAGCTTCGCTCGGGGAGGGCGCGGCGCTGGACGCGGCCCCCCCTTTCGCCTCGCTCGTCCCCGGAGCGGCGATGCTCTCGCTGGACGCTCGCGCGCGCGCGGAGCTCTCACCGACGAGCGGTCCGTGGGGCCCTGTGCCGCATGCGGCGATCCAGGTGCACGTGATCCCGCCCGTCGTGAGCAGGCCGAGGAACCAGGGGCGGTGTCGCATTCGAGGGGCTCCTTCGTCGATGACGCGCGCCTACGAGCGACGCGCGGCCCGGCCGTCTCCGAGGGGTGACGCGGCGCCCAGACCCGCGGCGAGCGCGCGTCGCGAGCTCGTCCCGAACTTGTGGAGCAGCGCGCCGATCTGGTTCTTCACGGTGCTCGGCGACGTCCCTCGCTCCTTCGCGATCGCCGCGTTCGTCCAGCCCTCGGCAAGCCGCGCCACGATTTGCCGCTCCGCGGGCGTGAGCTTCGCGGGCTCGAACGCGGGCGCTGCGGGCCCGAGCGCGGTGGACGCGAGCCGGACGACGGCGTTGCGCGAGCCGCATCCAGTCTTCGTGGCCGCGCTCCCGAGCGCGTCGGACACGCTCGTGAACGAGAGGCCGAGGGTGTAGCCGACGAGCTTCCCGGACAGGCCACGCGCCGAGAGCTCGAGCACGCTCGCCTCGCGGGGGCTGAGCGCGCGCGATCTCCAGACGTGGGCCGGGTTCTCGTACACGTGGTATTCGCGCCGCGGCCCGCTCACGTCTTCCACGAGCGCGAAGCGTCCACTCACGAGCGCGCTCCACGCATCGATCGCCCCACGCCGCTCGCGCGCCGCGCGCCGCCGGCTACCCTCGATCGTGCGCACGTGGTGGCGGAGCTTCTCCTGCGAGGAGGGGCGCGCGACCGGGGGTTCGGCGTCCCGGAGCCGACCATCGACGCCCAGCACCGCGACGGGCGCGGCGCCCTCGACGCGTACGCGAAGGATCGCCTCGACGTGCGCCGCGACGCGCGTGAGGAGCCGACGTCCAGACGGCTCCACGGGAATGGTGGCGGGGGACATCCCGAAGAGCACCATCGACAGTCCGTTCCCCGCTTGCGCGAGCATCGTCACGCTGTCGGTCATGCCGAACATTTCGAGGAATCCGTCGCCGACGGCGATCGCCTCCGGGAACGCGCGTCGCACGCCCCGGTGGGTGAACGCGTGGCGCGGGTTTCGATAGTACGGGTCGAGCGCCTCGGGCGGCACGCTCGGCAGCGCGTCGCCGAACCCGGCGAGCGGACCGATCCCCGCGGACGCGGTGTCGCCAGCGACGAGGCGCCAATGGTCGACGGTTCGCTGGACGATGCAAGCCGTGTAGAGGCCCGCTCCCGGCGCGAAACTCCGCATCTGGGCGATGAGATCGTCGAGCCACGCCACCGTCCCCTCGTGCCCGGCATGCGCCGCTTCGAGGACATTCACCGCTTTTCGCTCGTCGATGCGCACGCTCCCCATGCCGTGCGTGTGGCATATCGACATTGGAGCGGCGATTCCAGTCGGGATAGCGCTCTGGGTCGCTCCGCACGCGCACGGTCGAAGCGCGCCCACGCGCCCTACAGGGTCGACGAAAGCGACGGGCGCTCGCCGCTCGGCCAACGGTCACCTCGACCGTCCCGGCGTCGCTCTTCCCGGTCGGCCAGAACCGAGTCGGATCCAGCGTCGTGCTGAGCTCGAGTACCCCTGTCGCTACCTCCCCCTCGTGTTGCTGCGGTCCCCGGTGCGGGGAGTCGCTTGGAACTCTGGCGAGCCCCCTCGCCGGTGGGCCCGACGGCCTTGGATCTCGAGGGAGCCGCCGCCGTCTCACGCGTGTCGGGCTTGAAAGCGGCTCGCTCCACCACGTGCACCTTTGGCAAGCTCCGCGTGGTGGCGCGCAGCGCTACACTCGGGGTCGATGTCCGTCCGCGCGAAGAAGCGCGCGTCGTACGAGGATCTCCTCGAGGTCCCCGAGCCCTTCGTGGCCGAGATCATCGACGGCGTTCTTCATGTGCGCCCGCGCCCAGCCAAGCCCCACGCGGCGGCTGCCTCCGCCCTCGGCGAAGAGCTGGGTCCGCCGTTCAAGCGCGGCCGCGGCGGGCCTGGAGGTTGGCTCATTCTCGATGAGCCCGAGCTTCACCTGCGCGACGACATCGTGTCGCCGGACCTCGCCGGGTGGCGTCGCGAGCGCATGCCGTCGCTGGACGATCGGCCGTACTTCGAGCTCGCCCCCGACTGGGCGTGCGAGGTCCTGTCGCGGAGCACGGCGATCCGCGATCGAACGTCGAAGCTCTCCATCTATCGGCGAGAGGGGGTGTCGCACGTGTGGTTCGTCGATCCACTCGTGCGCACGCTGGAGGTGCTCCGTCGAACGGACGACGGGTGGCTCCTCGCGCTCGTCGACGGTGGAGACGTGAAGGTCCGTGCAGAGCCCTTCGACGCAATCGAGCTCGACCTCGCGGTGTTGTGGCAGGACGTGGTGCTTCCCGATTCAGGGCCCTGACCGGCGCGCGGGACCGCGTTGGGTCGAGACTCCGCGCCCGTCGCCGGCGCGATGGGGCGTTCAGGTGCTCCGCTTGATGGCGCACGTGGCAGGCTCGAAGTCGACATAGTTGCTGTCGCTACCGCCGATGATGCGCACGATCGGTTCGGGGTCCGACGTCGTCATGAAGTACACCGACCACGGGCCGGGTTGCGGGTGTTTGGCTTGCGCGACTTCCAACATCCGAGCCAACGTGCATCCCACGGTAGGAAACGGCGTGCGCGCCAACGTGGATCGGTCGCTGCTTGCGATGAGGCGGCCTTCGAAAACGGAGACGACGATCTTCTTCGGCCCGGTGAACATCGCGCTCAGGATCGGTTGGTTTCTCAGGTCGAAACGGCCGTCCTTCCAGAGCTCCCGCGCGAGGAAGTCCGAGAGCCGTGCCTCCGGATCTGCGACGCGTGCGAGCGCGACCATGCGCTGGAGGAGCGCGTCCGGATCGACGGCCGCGAGATCCGGGAAGTCGAGGTCGGCACATGCGTCGTACCAGCACTCCACCCGTTTCACCCCGCGAGCGGAGGCTGTCGGCAGAGGTGGCGCGGGCGCGGACGAGCTCATCGCGGCCGCCGACGTCCCGACCGCGACGGGTCGCGCGCTCCGCTCGCGCCCGGGGGGCGGATTCGTGTTTCCGGTCGAGAGGAGCACGACGGTCGCGATCGCGGCTCCACTGAGCGCCACCGCGCCGCCCGCCCCTGCGCCCATCCAGAACATCTTGCGCGCGGACGAGGGCGCGCGCGCCGGATGCGCTTCGGGTGCGGCCTCGGGTGGTGGAGACGTGGGCGCCCCGTGGGATGTCGGCGAGACGGACCACCCGGGTTGGGCGCTCACGAGCGTGCTCGACGGCAGCGTCCTTCCAGGTTGCGCCGGATGCGCGGCGGGAGCGGGCAGGGGAACGGCGGGATGGAACGTCGGCGCGCGCTCGAGGTCGCTCGCGTTGGTCGGAGCGATCGTCGGGTCGTTCGCGATGGAGCCGCTCGGGGCGCTCGCGTAGCCCGTCGGGTGGAACGGAGCGATCGTCGGATCGCTCGCGAACGAGCCGCTCGGGGCGCTCGCGAGGTCCGTCGGGTGGCCGCGGCGCGCCGACGCACCAGCGCGCAGCGTATCGTCGAGGGCTACGAGCGCGTCCACCGCGTCGGGCGCCGAGGGGAAGCGCTGCCGCGCGTCCTTCGCCACGCCGCGCGCGAACCACGCGTCGAACCCGGGTGGAAGCTCGACCCCGACACGACGACGAGCACGCGTCGACGCGGGCTCCACCAGCCCGTCCAAGGCGCGCACCATGAGTCCGACGCCGGGCGTGTTGGACGACGCCTCCTCGGACCAATAGGGCTCGCCGACCAGCAGCGCGTAGGCGACGTGGACGAGCGCGTGGACGTCGGCGGCGGGACCGACGTCGCCATCCCCCCGAACCTGCTCGGGCGCCATGAAGAGCGGCGTACCGACCGCGCGCGTGAGCGGCGCTGACGCGCCCGAGAAGACCTTCGCGACGCCGAAGTCGAGAATCTTCACGCACGGGGCGCCATCCTGTCGGCGGGTGACGAAGAGGTTCTCCGGCTTGAGATCGCGGTGGAGGATCCCCGCCGCGTGCGTCGCCGCGAGCCCGTTCGCGACCTGGGCGAGGAGGGCGCACGCGTCGCCGAGCGAGAGCCGACCGCGCGTGCGGACGATCGCGTCGAGATCCTCGCCCTCGAGGAGATCCATCACGATGAACGGCGTGTCGCCATCGAGTCCGGTGTCGTGCACCCGCGCGAGGTGGTCGCTCTGGACGTTCGCCGTCACGCGTCCCTCCTGGGCGAACCGGGCGCGGAGCTCGGGCCGCCGCGCCACCGAGGGGTGCATGATCTTGAGGGCGCGACGCGCGCGCGTCGTCTCGTCGAAGACCTCGTAGACGGTCGCCATACCGCCGGCACCGAGCTCGCGAACGAGCCGGTAGCGCCCATGGAAGAGCGCACCCGGCGCGAAAGCCTGGCCCCGAGGTGTTGTCATCCCGATCCCCGCGGAGAGTCTACGAGAGAACCGCCGCGCGCGCCGGCGCCGAGCACGACCTGGCGAGTCGGAGCTCGAACCACCGCGGACCGCGGACCGCGGACCGCGGATGCGCGGCGGAGTCGACCTCCTCTCTCAGGAATGGGCGGCGATCAAATCTCGGCGGCGGCGGGCTCGGCGATCCGCGACGGAGGGCGCAGCACGGAGGCGAGCATCGACACGCCGAGGATGGCGGCGATGACCCCGAGGGAAGCCGCGATCGGGACTTTGTAGACGTCCATGAGGAGCATCTTGGCGCCGACGAACACGAGCACCGCCGAGAGGCCGACCTTCAAGTAGACGAACTTGTGGATGGCGTTCGCCAGCAAGAAGTAGAGCGAGCGCAGCCCGAGGATCGCGAAGATGTTGGACGTGAACACGATGAACGGGTCCCGCGTCACAGAGAAGATCGCGGGGATCGAGTCGACCGCGAAGATGACGTCGGTGAACTCGACCGCGACGAGCGCGAGGAGCAGGGGCGTCGCGAGCCTTCGGCCCTCGCGCACGACGATGAAGCGATCACCGACCGGCTCGTCCGTGAGCGGAAGGAATCGCCGGAAGAGCTTCACGGCGGGGTTGTCGTCGGCGCGGAATGTCTGGTTCCGCTGGACGAAGAGCTTCACGCCCGTCACCGCGAGGATGCCGCCGAACACGTAGATCGCCCAGTGAAAGCGCTCGAGGAAGGCGCCGCCAGCGAGGATGAACCCGGCCCTCATCGCGAGCGCGCCGAGCACGCCCCAGAAGAGCACGCGGTGTTGGTTCTCGCGCGAGACGGCGAACGTCGAGAAGATGATCACGAAGACAAAGATGTTGTCGACGGCGAGCGCCTTCTCGATGACGTAGCCGGTCGCGAACTCGAGCGCGCGGTCGGCGCCGAACCACGCGTAGATTCCCACGTTGAACAGCGCGGCGAAGCCCACCCACACCGCGCTCCAGATCGCCGCCTCCTTCGTCGTGACCTCGCGCGCCTTCTTGTGGAACACGCCGAGATCCAGGGCGAGCATGACGAGCACGAAGCCGATGAAGCCCGCCCAGAGGAGCGGGGAACCAATGCTAGACATCGCGGATGGGCTCCTTTCTTCGAGTGGGGATCAGTGGACTTCCGGGGCCAGGGGCAGGGCACGCGAGGCGGTGGGTCGCGCGAGCGCGCGCGCTCGCGGACGGCGGCGTTGCGACCGCCCGAGGGCGCGCGTGACCGCGCCCTCGATCCGCTCGACCGCCGCGGAGACCGCCGCGTAGGGGTCGATCGAGAGCTCTTCGAGCACGGTGGGTGGGAACCGGCGGCCGCGCACCGTAACGCGACATTGTTTGTCCAGTCCACCGCGCGGGCCGTTCACGTCTGCGATGCGAACCACGACGCCCACGAGCTCGTCCCCGAACCGGGCGAGGTGGGCGCGGACGCGCGCGCTCGCGTGCGAGCGCAGAGACTCCGAGGGTTCCAGGCTGCGGAAGCGGACTTCGACGTGCATGAGGGCTCCTTGGGATGGGGGGTTCGGGCGGGTCGCGTTCGACCGCTCGACCCCTTGTTTAGGTCCCGCATGCGATGTCGGCCATGACGAAAGAGTTACACGTCATGTAGATTGACTCGACATGTCGACCCCTCTCGAGTGGCTCAACTATCACCACCTCCTCTACTTCTGGACGGTCGCGAAAGAGGGCGGCTTGGTCGCGGCCGGCCGCGTGCTGCGGCTTTCCCACCCGACGCTGAGCGCGCAGATTCGCGCGCTCGAGGATCGCCTCGGCGAGAAGCTCTTCACGCGCGTGGGCCGAAACCTCCGGCTCACCGAGATGGGGAAAGTAGTCTACCGCTACGCAGAGGAAATATTCGCGCTCGGCCGCGAGATGATGGACACGGTGAAGGGTCGCGCGAGCGGGCAGCCGCTGCGACTCGCCGTCGGGATCGTCGACGTCGTCCCGAAGCTGATTGTCCGTCGGCTCCTGGAGCCCGCGCTGGACCTCGCCGAGCCCGTGCGCCTCGCGTGCTACGAGAGCTCGTTCGACAAACTGCTCGCCGACTTGGCGCTCCACACGCTCGACCTCGTGGTGTCGGACACGCCCGTTCCGCCCGGGAGCAGCGTGCGCGCGTTCAATCACCTCATCGGCGAGACCGCGGTGACGTTCTTCGCGTCGAAGGCGCTCGCGAGGCGCCACCGCCAGAGCTTCCCGAAGTCCTTGGACCGCGCGCCGATGCTCCTCCCCCTCGAGAACCTCACGCTCCGGCGCGCGCTCAACCAATGGTTCGATCGCCACGACGTCAAGCCGCTCGTCGTGGCGGAGTTCGAGGACAGCGCGCTCCTCAAGGTGTTCGGCTCGGACGGCAAAGGCGTGTTCCCCGCCCCGACGGTGATGGAGGAGGAGGTTTGCCAGCAATACGGGGTCGAGGTCGTCGGGCGCGCGGAGGCCGTCAAAGAGCGCTTCTATGCGATCTCCGTCGAGCGCCGCCTCCGGAATCCCGCGGTCGTCGCGCTCCTCGACACGGCGCGCACGGACCTCTTCGCCCGAGGTTGATTCGCCCCCATGGGTCGTTCGTACCACGCGAGTCGGCGCGCCAACGACCGACATGTCGATTCAATCGACAGGTCACGTTGGAAAAACGTCATGGTCAGGGAGGCGAGCCGTTCTTACCTCCAGCGAACCCCGAGCTCGGCCACTCCGGCGCGTCGTGACGCGACGCCGCGGGAGCGCCCGGGCCGGCCTTCGCTGCCATGTCCCCCACACCACCGAACGACGAGACCCTCGCGCTCCGCGCTTCCCCTTCTTCGCGTCGGCGCTCCCGAGAGCCCCGACTCGACAATGGCCTCCCGGCCGATCACCACCGCGTCGTCGAGGCCGCCCTCGACACCCTCGAGCACCTCGCCTTCGCCGCGGACCTCGAAGTCTCCCGCGCCGACGCTCGACGCGCGATGGAGCTCCTCTCCGCGACCCTGGCGGACGAGGAGATCACAGAGCTCTGGGCCCACCTCGTAGCCGGCGCGGCGAAGGCCGTGGGCCTCGGGGTCCGAGCCCATGCCCTGTCCGTGCGCGACGTCCTGGGCGGAGCCGCGCGCGATCTCCCGCTCGCTGCGCTCCCGCTCGGCGAGGCCGATCTGTCGCCCGTCCTCTTGATGGAGGTGGCCTCGAAGCGCTGCGCCGTGAAGCGCGCCGATCGGGTCGTCTGGATGAAGGCGGACGCCCTTTGCGCGCTGCTCGGAGCGGAGAGCGTCGACGAGCGCGTCACGCTCCTCGTGGGCGAGGCGCGCGCGCCAATGTCTGCTTGGGTGTCGCCGAGCGGGGCGAAGACGCCGCCCTTTCGGCGCCTCGTGTCCCTCCTCCGACTGGAGCGCTCGGACGTGTGGATCGGGATCATCTATGGCGTCGGCGTCGGCGTCGTTTCCCTCGCCGCCCCCATCGGCGTCCAATCCCTGGTCTCCACCGTCGCGTTCGGTGGACTGCTCCAGCCCGTCATCGTGCTGACCGCGCTCGTCGCGATCGGCCTCGTGACGGTCGCCGCCCTGCGGGCGGCTCAAACCTGGGTGGTCGAGCGAATCCAACAGCGCGTCTTCACGCGCGTCGCGGTGGACCTCGCGCACCGGCTCCCGCGGGTCGATCACGTCGCCCTCGCCGGGCGCGGGAACCCCGAGCTCGTCAATCGCTTCCTCGAGGTGACGAACCTCCAAAAGGGCGTCGCGATGATCCTCGTCGATGGCGCGGGCGTGGCGCTCGCGACCCTCGTCGGGATGGTCCTCCTCGCGTTTTACCATCCAGTGCTGCTCGCCCTGGACGTGCTGATCGCGGTGTCGCTGCTCGCGCTCCTGCTCGTCCCCGGGAAGGCCGCTGTCGCGTCCGCGATGAAGGAGTCCAAGGAGAAATACGCTGTCACTGCGTGGCTCGAGGAGCTCCTCCGACACCCGGTGACGTTCAAATCCACGTCGGGCGCGGAGCTCGCCGCGAGCCGCGCGGACGATCTCGTGCGCGCCTACCTCGACGCGCGCCGGAAGCACTTCAAGTCGGTGTTTCGCCAGGTCCTCGCGGCGCTCGGGATCCAGGTCGTGGCGAGCGCCGCAGTGCTCGGCGTCGGGGGCTGGCTCGTCATCGAGGGCAAGCTCAGCTTGGGCCAGCTCGTCGCGGCGGAGCTCGTCGTCACGCTCGTCGTCGCGGGTATCGCGAAGCTCGGGAAGTACCTCGAGACGTATTACGACTTGCTCGCGGGCGTCGACAAGCTCGGCCAGCTCGTCGACTTGCCGCTCGAGGCGCCGACAGGGCTCGCGCTGCCCCCACCGAGCCCACGCGCTCACGTCTCCGTCCGCGAGGTGGACGTGGAGGTGGACAGCGCGCAGGTGCTCGCGGACGTGTCGTTCACGCTCGAGGCCGGCGCGCGCGCGGTCGTCCGCGGCGAGACGGGGTCGGGCAAGAGCGCGCTGATCGACGCCATCGTGGGGCTCCGGCGCCCGCGGCGTGGCCGCGTCGAGTTCGACGGGGTGGACGCGCGCGACCTCCAGATCGAGTCGCTGCGTGAGCAGGTCGCGCTCGTGCGCGGCACGGAGATCTTCGCGGGGACCGTGTTCGACAACGTCCGAGCCGGACGGTCCGACGTGGGCCTCGCGGAGGTGCTCTCCGCGCTCGAGCGCGTCGGCGTGCGGGACGCCGTGGACCGCCTCCCGGAAGGCGTGCACAGCCCGCTCTCGTCCGCCGGTGTGGAGCTCTCTGCGGGGCAAGCCTGCCAGCTGATGGTCGCCCGCGCGATCGCGTCACGCCCCCGGCTCATCGTCGTGGACGGAGCGCTCGAAGCGCTCGACCCGCGCACGCGCGGCGCGCTGCTCGACCTCCTGTTCTCGCCGACCGAGGCGTGGACCCTCCTCGTCGCGACGAACGACCCCAGCGTCGCGCGGCGCGCGCAGCAGGTGATTCAACTCGAGTCCGGGCGCGCCCTGGAGCTCCCGAGCCGGGGAGCGAAGGCCTCGACGGACCACCCACTCCTCCCCGAGGGATCGCAGCCATGACCCGAACGCACCGACGACTCTTGGACCACCGCGCCCCACGAAGCGCCCGAACGCTCGCGAGGATGCTCGTCGCTGGCATCCTGCTGATCGGCATCGCGCTCGTCGTCACCCCCTGGCAACAGTCCTCCGCCGCGAGCGGACGCGTGATCGCCTACGCGGCGGTCGAGCGGCAGCAGGCCGTCGACGCGCCGGTGGAGGGGCGAATCGCGGAGTGGCGGGTGGCCGAGGGGCAGAGCGTGAAGGAGGGCGACGTGATCGCCCTCGTGTCGGACAATGACCCGGGACTCATCGAGCGGCTTCGAGACGAGAAGCGCGCGATCGAGGCGCGCGCGGACGCCGCGCGCACGCGCGTCGCGGCGATCGAGACGCGCATCGATTCGCTGCGGAGCTCGCGCGAGAGCGCGATCGCCGCGGCCGAAGCGCGCGTACGGATGGCCCAGGATCGAATTCAGGCGGCGGAGCAGACACTCTACGCGGCGACCGCGGCGCACGAGACGGCGACGCTCAACCTCGAGCGGGTGCGCGCTCTTCGGGGAGGGCCTGCATTCGAAGCGCGCGCTCGAGCTCGCGGAGCTCGAGGTCGTGCGGGCGCGGACCGACGCGGAGCGCGCCGACAGCGTGCTCTCCGCGGCCCGCGTGGAGGAGAGCGCGCTCGCCGCGGATCGAAAGAAGATCGGCGACGACGCAGCGGCGGCGATCGACGACGCCCGCGCGTCCCGGTCCGCCGCCGCCACCGAGGTCGCGAACGCGGACGCGGAGATCGCGCGCGTACAGGTGCGCCTCTCGCGACAGACCGCGGCGGAGGTGCGCTCCCCGCGCGACGGCTCCATCCTGCGCATCCTCGCGAAGCAAGGCGGACAGTACGTGAAGGCCGGAGAGCCGCTCGCGCTCTTGGTCCCAGACACCCTGGAGCGCGCGGTGGAGCTCTGGGTCGATGGGAACGACGTCAACCTCGTCCGCCAGGGCGGGCCCGTGCGCTTGCAGTTCGAGGGTTGGCCGGCCGTCCAATTCTCGGGTTGGCCGTCGCTCGGGACGGGGACGTACGGCGGGACGGTCGCGACGATCGACGCGCAGGGCGACCCCAAAGGCCGCTTCCGGGTGGTCGTCGTCCCCGACCCGAACGACGCGCCTTGGCCCGAGCACGCGCTGCTCCGCCAAGGAACGCGGGCGCACGGGCTGCTCCTGATGGCCCGCGTCTCGCTCGGATACGAGCTCTGGAGGCGCGCGAACGGCTTCCCGCTCGAGTGGAATCACGAAACCAACAAAGACCCTTCGGACAAACAAAGCAAGGAGACCGACAAGTGAGTTCAAGAGCAGCGATCGGGAGGTGGTGGCGCGGCGTCTTCGGAGCGCTGATGGCCGTCACGATCGCGACGAGCACCCCGGCCGCGGCGCGCGCCGAGGGCGCTCCTTCCACGAGCACGACCCCGCTCCGAGCGAGCGACGTGATCGCGACCGCCGTCGAATGGCTGCCCAGCATCGCGGGAGGCGGCGCCGAGATCGATCAAGCCGAGGGAGAGCTGCTCTCCGCAGAGGGGGCGTTCGATCCCACGTTCCGAGCCACGGGGAACTTCACGCCCCAGTCGGGTTACCCGTCATGGCAGGTCAATACGGTCATCGAGCAGCCGACGCCGCTCTGGGGCGCGTCGTTGTTCGCGGGGTATCGCGTGGGGCTCGGCGACTATCCGGTCTACGACGAGAAGCTCGCGACGAACCAGTACGGCGAGATCCGCGCCGGGCTGCGCGTACCGCTGCTCCGGGACGGGCCGATCGATCGGCGCCGGGCGTCCATCGATCGCGCGGAGCTCGGCGTCGACGTCGCGAAGCTCGGCCTGGAGCAGCAAATCCTGGAGGCCTCCCGCCTCGCGGGCCTCCGCTACTGGGACTGGGCGGCGGCCGGGGAGCGCGCGAACCTCGTCGCCGATTGGGTCGACGTCGCCGAGCGGCGAGACCAGCAGCTGCGCTCCCGCGCGGAGGCCGGCGACGCGCCCGACATCGACGTGGTGGAGAACGAGCGATCGCTCCTTCAGCGGCGCGCGCAGTCGATCCAGGCCACGCGGAGCCTCGAGCAGGCGGCGATCGACTTGAGCATCTATTACCGGCGCAGCACGGGCCCGGTCGTCCCTGTCCGCGAGCAGCTGCCTGGGGCCCTCCCGTCGCCCGCGCCGCCTTCCTCCAAGCCTCTCGCCGTCGACGACGCGCTCGCGGCGCGGCCGGAGGTGAAGCGACTGTACGCGCAGCGCGGGCAGGCGGAGATCGAGCTCGATCTCGCGATCAACCAGAGCTGGCCCGCGCTCGACATCACCGCCGCGACGTCGGCGGACTTCGGCCCCGAGGACAACAAGAGGGCGGTCCCCGTCTTCGAGGTCGGCGTCGTGCTGGAGGTCCCGTTCATTCAGCGCCGCGAGCAGGGCCGCATCGCGGCGCAGCGCTCGGCGATGCGACGGGTCGATCAGCAAGCGCTCACGCAGGCCGATCGCATCGCCGCCGAAGTCCGCGACGCGGAGAGCGCGATCGCGCGGGCCTACGAGCGGTTCCAGCTGCTCGAACGCGAGGTCGCGCTCGCCGTGCAGCTCGAGGAGGCGGAGCGGCGGCGCTTCGAGCTCGGAGAGACCACGCTCCTCTTCGTGAACACGCGCGAGCAGTCGACCGTGGAGGCGCGCCTGCGCCTCGTCGACGCGAAGCTCGACTACCAGCGGGCGCTCGTGCAGCTCCGGTTCGCGATGGGTGAACGCTGACGGTCGCGATCCCCTCGACGCCCTCTCAGCGGTCCGCGCGCGCCGCCGGCGTCGACGGTCGCTGCGGCGACTCCTCGGTCGGCGGCCGAACGCTGTCGCTCGACGCGAGGCGGAGGGATACCCGTAGAGGGGTGAGGGAGCGCAGCGGGTGATCCATGGGCTCGGACGGAGGCGCCGCGCTCGCGCGCCGCGGGTTCGCGGGGAGAGCCCCGTCGATGCGCGCGAAGCCCGTCGTCGGGCCCACTTCGACGCGATCGCGGCCTCCCTGCTTCGCGCGGTAGAGCGCGTCGTCCGCGAGGGCGACGAGCTCCGCGACGTCGTTGCCGTACGAATTGTCCGTGACGCCGAAGCTCGACGTGAAGTGCGGCACGTCGCCGCGCAGGGACGCCGCGAGCGCGCTGCGGATACGGTCGAGGAGCGCCTTGCCGCCCTCGCGATCGAGGCCGGCGAACGCGAACACGAACTCCTCGCCGCCGTACCGCGCGACCAAATCGGTCCCGCGCGTCGACTGCTTGAGCACCTTGGCGAAGTGGCGGAGCGCGCGGTCCCCCGCGTCGTGACCCGCGGTGTCGTTCAAGGTCTTGAACCGATCGAGATCCGCGATCGCGACGGCGACGGGCGTCCCCGTCGCGAGCATGCGACGGAGCTCGTTCTCGAACGTGCGGCGGTTGATGAGCCCCGTGAGGCCATCGGTCGCGGCTTGGAGCTGCGTCTTCTGGAACGCGCGCACCGTGCCGATCCGCGCGCCCGTCTGCGTCGCGACGGTGGTGAGGTTCGTCACGAGCTCCGGGGAGACCTCCTCGACCATCGGGCCGGACGCGTGCAGCACGCCCAAGGAGCGGCCCATGAACGAGACGGGCACGCACACCGCGGAGCACGGGCCTGTCGGGCGATCGCGCAGGTGCGGGCACGCGTTCAGCGCGGTCGAGTCGGGGAACACCACGGCGCCACCCTTGCGAATCGCCGGGCACCCGAACGGCGAGCGCACGGGGCAGCCCGGCGCCCCGGCCGACGGACTCTCCGCGAACCGCTCCAAGTTCGCCGTGCTCGCGTCCGCGAGCATCAGCTCGGCGGGCGTTTGCGGCGCGGCCTGCACGATCGCGCGCTGCACGATCTTCGCGACGGCGCGCTCGTCGTCGGCCATCTCGAGCGCCTCGGCGAGCTGTCGGCCGAGTCCATCGCGCTGGGCGTCGTACGCGAGTTTGTCGACGACCGAGGTCAGGCCGTCGGCCATCGCGTTGAAGCTCGAGGCGAGCGCGCCGATCTCGTCGCGCGTCGTGACGACCGCGCGAGCCTTGAGATCGCCCGCGACGACGCGCTCGGCGACCTGGCCCAGAGAACGGAGCGCGCGGACGATCGAGTGACCGAGCCAGAGCGAAAGCGCGAGCAGGCCGACGAACGTGCCGCCGCCACCGAGGCCGACGAACCACATCGCTCGCCCGCGACTCGACGAGGCTTCGGCGCTCTGGGCCCGCTCCACGGACAGCAGCGTCTCGAGCGCGGTCGACTGCGCCTCCGCCGCCTGCTCGAAGAGCGACTCCACTTCGGCGAGCGACGCGGCGCTCGAGCCCGGCTCGACGGCCGCGCGAGTCAGGAAGGCGAGCGCCGTGTCGACATAGCGCTCGAGCAGGGGACGGACGTCCGCGATGGCGCTCGACGTCTCCGGATCGAGATCGAGCTCGGCGTTCGCCTCGATGTCGTGCCGAAAGTCGATCGAGGCGCGCGTCGCGGTCGCGAGGATCGCGGTTCGTTCGTCCAGCGACGCACCCGTAGCGGCGGCGTGCGCGCCCCGGTAAACCTCGGCGCGGAGCTCGTCGTGCACCATGTCCCCGTGCTGGAGGTTCCGCTTCGCCTCGGAGATCGCCTCCCGTCGGTGCTGCAGCTGTCCGGCGCTGCCGAGGGCGTAGAGCGCAATCGCACAAACTGCCGCTGTGAGCACCTGCCCCAGGACGACGACCGCGAGGATCTTCTGCTTCAAAGAGCTTCTCCGGGTCCAGGCGACGATGGAGTGCATCAGCTCGCACTACGGCGCGCGCATGCGCCGTCTTAACCCCCGGAGCTCGGGTGCGATGGCCCCGAGAAGCACGTTCGCGGAGGGACCGGCCGGTGGTCCTCAATTTAGCGGCCGACGGAGCCCATGAGGGCCTCGGGGTAGCGCATCCCGGCGGCGGCGCCGAGCGGCGCGATCCGATCGATGCGCGCGAGATCGTCCGCGCTGAGCGTGACGTGCTCGGCCCGCAGGTTCTCCTCGAGGTAGGCGCGTCGCTTCGTTCCGGGGATCGGGATGATGTCCTCGCCGCGCGAGAGCACCCAGGCGAGCGCGAGCTCCGCGGGCGTGATTCCTTTCTCGGTCGCGATCGCGCGGAGGAGCGCGACGAGCTCGAGGTTCTTCGCGAAGTTTTCGCCCTGGAAGCGAGGGTTGTGTCGGCGCCAGTCGTCTTGTTCGAGATCGTCGTACGACTTGATCTGCCCCGTGAGGAACCCGCGCCCGAGCGGGCTGTACGCGACGAACCCGACGCCGAGCTCGCGGCACACCTCGAGCAAGCCCTCCTCCGGGTCGCGCGACCAGAGGGAGTACTCGGTCTGCAGCGCGCTGATCGGGTGGATCTTCGCCGCGCGACGCAGCGTCTCGACCCCCGCCTCGGACAAGCCGAGGAAGCGGACTTTGCCCTCGCGCACGAGCTCCGCCATCGCGCCGACCGTGTCCTCGATGGGCGTGTTCGGGTCGACGCGGTGTTGGTAGTAGAGGTCGATGGTCTCCACGCGGAGGCGCCTGAGGCTGCCCTCGCACGCGGCCTTCACGTACTCAGGGCGCCCATTGATCGTCCGCTTCGCTGGATCGATCGAGCCGACGATCCCGAACTTCGTCGCGAGGAACACGCGGTCGCGCCGGCCGTCGAGCGCGCGGCCGAGGAGCTCCTCGTTCGTGTGCGGTCCGTAGATGTCGGACGTGTCGAGCATCGTGACGCCGCGCTCGATCGCGAGATCCAGCGTCGCGAGGGACTCGGCCTCGTCGCGCCCGCCGTAGAACGCCGACATGCCCATGCAGCCGAGGCCGATCGCGCCGACGGCGGGGCCGCCGCGCCCGAGATTTCGCTTTTGCATTTCAGCCTGCCTCGACGCGCGCCAGGTACGCCTCGAGTGTGCGCTTCCACGCGGGGCGCTCGAGGCAGCGCGCGAGGTAGCCGCGAACGTGCGCGTGCGGCTCGAGGAGCGCCTTGTCGGTGCTGCCCGCGGCGAGCACGTGGGTCATCAGAATGTCTGCGACGGTGAACGCGTCGGTCGCGATGAATGTGCGGTTCGCGAGCCATCCGTCGAGCTGCTCGAGGCGCATGCCAGCCCATCTCCGCAGCGCCTCGTAGGGCTTGGTTCCCTTGCCGTCGTTGAAGCCGACGAACCACGCCGTCAGGAGGGGCACCTCGACGGAGTTCAGGGCCGCGACGCTCCAGCGGAGCACCTGCGCTTCGCCCGCGAGGTCGAGCGGGATGAGCTTCCCGCTCTTGCGCGCGAGGTAGAGAAGGATCGCCCCGGACTCCGTCACGACGACGCCGTCGTCGTCGATCGCGGGGATCTGTCCGAACGGGTTCAGCGCGCGGAACGCGTCGCCGTCGAGGTCGTGGTTCGGATGATCCATGCCGGCGATCTCGTACGGGAGGCCCATCTCCTCGAGCGCCCAGAGGACGCGCAGGTCCCGCGTGTTGCCGCGGGCGAATTTGTTCACGCGGGAAAATCCGTACAGCTTGAGCATGTGCGACTCCTCGGGCTTCGCGGTGCGGGGGGCGCACCCTACCCGAGCCGTCCGAACGACGCGAGCGACAGCGCCATCACCTCCGCTCGGCGCCGAAGATCGACGCAGCGAGGGACGGGTCCTCCAGTGCGTCCCGACACACGTCGAACGCGACCACGTCCCCACCATAGTCGCACCACAAGAACGCGGGCGGCGTCCCCGTGACCTGCACTTGATTGAACCCCGCCGCGCCGTCGGATCGAGCGACGAGGACCGCGTCGTGTGCCGAGGCCCACAGCCTCGCTCGGACCGGAGAGCGGAGCATGCGAAAGTCGAGCAATCCGTCCCGCTGTTGAAGGACGTAGCCGCGCGGCCCGGACGCGAGCGCGAACACCTTCCCCTTCACGTCGGCGAGCTTGTTGCCGAGCGGCAGCGCGAACACGGCCGACGCCTCGGCGGTGCCCACGGCGACGAGCTCGTCGTCCTCGCTCCACTTCGTGAGCTTCGCACCGGCTGTGTCCGGAAGGAGGAGGTCGGCTCCCGACTGGAGTGGATGGATCACGACCCCCGCGTCCGTCTTCGACGCCACGTAGGTCACGCGCGGAGACGCGGAGAGGAATGTGCCCTTGGGCAGGTCGACGTGGCGACGCGCCCCGGTTCGCGGATCCAACCAGGAGACTTCGCCGCGCTCGAGGAGAAGGAGCTCGTCGCCCTTTGCGCCGAGCTGCTTCGCGTCCAAGCTCTTCTGCATGCCGAGCACGTCCTTCGAGGGGTCGTCGAGATCGATGTACGAGGAGGTCACGGCGTCGCCCGAGTAGCAGGCGAGCCGTGTGCCGTCCGCCGAGAAGGACCGCTGGGACTGGTGCGGTGAGCACCGCTTGTCGTCGAACGTGACGTCTTTGTTCGTCGCGAGATCGTGGACGCGCGAGGGAGACCCCCGCCGGAGAACACGCGAGCCGAACGTGTCGAGGATGGAATAGTCACCGACCAGATCGTCGGTGAACGAGAGTGTCGCGAGGGCGAACGCGGGGAGCAGATTGACGCCGCGCTGGATGACGAACGCGCCGTCCCCCGTGACGTCGAACTCGCTCGGGTTCTTGCCGTAGCCATCGAGCTCGCCGAGCGAGTCGGCGGGTGCCGCAGCCGGCGCGCGCGGCTTGGCATGGTGGCCGGAGGACGCCTTCCCCGTGCGGACGTCGAAGACGCCGTTGCCAGCCTCGACCTCGCCATCGTCGGCGGAGAACCGGACACGCACGCCGATGCAGCCGCCGCCCGCGTCGACCTTTCGCTTCTCCACGAGATCGATCACGATGAGCTGCCCCTCTTGTCCTTGGCCGCTGCAGATCGCCATGTAGCGCCCGCCGTTCGAGAGCCCGACGCCGATCGCATTCGGCTCGGACCACATCACGTCGGCGGGAGCATCGACGGAGCGCGCAACGGCGTTCGCCCCGTCGAGGGCAGCGACCACCCGCCCGTCCCCGGACATCACGGCGTAGTGCCCATCGAAAGACGCGAGCGCTCGTGGCGCCGAGGGATCGGTGAGATCCACGGCGGTCGCGCGAGCGTCTCCAGCCACGAGCGCGCGCGTGGCGTCGGTGGATAGGAAGAGCTCCCACGGGTCCGCGAACGCGAAGGTGCCACGAGCACGGAACGGCTTCGCGTCGAACAGGGTCAGGCCGGCCTCGTCGAGGACGGCGAGCCCCGTCGGGAGCTCCGCGAAAGCGATCGGCCGGCCCGTGAGGTCGGGCACGTGCATGCGCTCTGGCTGCTCCGGATCGGCAGTGAGCAACGCCCCGCCCCGCGTCACCTCGAGGCCCGCGTTCGTGACGAACCGCCCGCCGGGGAAGATCGGCGTGGGTAGCAGCAGCGTCCCGAGCAACCGAAGTGTCGGCTTGCCAGACGCTGCGGTGAGTGCGGCGTGCGCCCGATCGAACAATCTCCGCGCGAGCCCTGCGTCACCGCGGTGCGCCGCGACCCGCGCAGCGCCGATCAGCGCGGGGACGGTCGGCGCCTTCGCGAGCGCCGCGTCGAACCCCCTCCCTGCGTCCTCCCAATTCTGGCTGGCGAGCGCGGGCCACGCCGCCCGAGCGAGCTCGCGTGACGCGCGCACCCGCTCGGGATCGTCGAGCCCCTCGCGAGCGGCCGCGCAGCTCGAGGCGAGCGCGCTCGCGTCCGCCGTGCTCGGAACGATGTCCTTCGCCCCATCGCAGTCGCCGAGCTCGGCGTGGGCCCGGGCGCGCGCCGCAGCGAGCGGAGCGCCCGCGGCTGGGCACTCGGAGACCACCGCGTCGATGATCCTCGCCGCCCGGGCGAACCGACCGGACGCGAGGAGCCCGTCGACCTCCGCCCGCCTCGCCGCGGTGGCCGAGAGGCAGGGCGCGGGAGCGGCGGACTGCGTGGGCGGCGGCTCCACGCGCGAAGCCGCGGAGCAGCCAACGCCGAGCAAGAGCGCCGACAAAAGGGGAGACGACCAGAGGCGGCGATGCGGGACGAGAACCATTGCATCCGCAGGCTAGGATGGGCGCGCCGGCCGGCGCAACGCGGGGAACGGCGCGGCGCAGATGGTGATCGTGGACTTCTTCCGGGACGCTCTGGAGCCGACACTCGGCGCCACGGCTGCGTACGTCATCGGGTAGAGGAGTAAGATCCCCCGCTCCGACGCGACGAGGAATGAGGCTCGATCGAATGGGGGCCTCGCCGACGGCATGACCCACCGTGCCACGCCGTGAAGTACGCGCCGGTTTGTGGGAACCTCCGAGTCATGAAACGCTCGCGGCGATGCCCGAGAGGCTGGAGTCGGAGCGCGGAAACGCTGAGATGACGAAACCGATTCTGCGCGCCGTGATCGAGAGCGACCTGCGCATGCTCTTCGAGCATCAGAGAGACCCGATCGCGACCCAAATGGCCGCCTTTCTCTCGCGGGACTGGGACGCCTTCGCGGCGCACTGGCGGAGGGTGCTGGGCGACCCGACGAACTGCAAGAGGACGGTGCTCGTCGGCGACGCGGTGGCCGGGGACATTGGAAGCTGGAATCAGGGTGACGAGCGGCTGGTCGGCTACTGGTTTGGGCGTGCCTACTGGGGCCGGGGCATCGCCACGGCCGCGCTGGCGGAGTTCCTGTTGCACGACACCGCGCGTCCGCTGCACGCCTACGTCGCCACGCACAACGTCGCATCGATCCGCGTCCTCGAGAAGTGCCGGTTCCGTCGGGTCGGCGATGGCCACGTCCTTGGAGACGAAGTGAGGGAGCACCGATTCCGGCTCGACGGTTGAGCGGCGGATTGCGGACATAGCCGTCGCATGCGATCGCTACGCCTCCGTACATCAGAATCCCGCACAGATATTCGTCCAACGGGCACGCGACCAATGGGGCAGCCCGTGCTCCTCTGTCACGCGGCGGGGTGTGCAGCCGCTCGGAGGATCGCGTCGATCCGCTCGCGCGCCTCCGCGTCCTTCTCCGAGGCGAGCGCTCGTTCGAGGGTGCGCACCGTGACGCGAACCACTGGCGCGCCACCCGTCAGGTCGACGACGAAGTAGAGCGCGTCCGCCGCCGCTCTGCGGATCTCGACCTCCTCGTCGAACAGCGTGGCGGCGAGGAAAGGCGCCGCGACGCGGCAGTCGACCATGTCGAGTGCGAGCCCGGCGAGCCGAGCGGACTCCCGGCGCTGCTGCGCGTCCGGGTGACTCATCTTCTTGATCAGCTCCTTCGCCTCCTTGGTCGCGTTGTTTCGGGACGGCGGGAGCTCGCGTCTTGGCGCGAGCGCGTCGCAGATCCCTTCGGCGAGGCCGCAGCGAGCGCGGGGCGTGGACAGATCACCGGCGCGAGGAAGCAGAGACGAGGCGCGTTCGACCGCGTCATCGGTGAGGGTGAGGTAGCGCTGCGGGCTACCGCCCACCACCCAATGCATCACGCGATCCATGGCGCCGGAGCGGATGGAGGCGTCTCGATCGCCGAGCCACGTCCCGAGTTCGAGCGCGTTCGAGGTCGCGATCGCCCGGGCCGTCAGGAGATACGAGGCGCGCTTGCGCATCGCCTTGTTCGCGTCTCGTGTTTTTGGTCGGACGAGCGCAGCCAACTCCTCCCCCTGCGATCCGGGCTGCGCCGCGACAGGGACCAGCGCGACGACGAGCTCCGTCCCAAGGTCCCACTTCGTGTTCCCCCACTTGGCCGAGCGCTCCACACCGAACGTCCCGACGAGGCGCTCGAGCTGCGCCGTCGGCAGCGTCGCCCGACCGTCGAGCCATTCGGTCAAGACCTCCAGTCCCATCAAGGCGGCGTGCGGCTCTTCGGCGCAGACGTGCCCAACGACGATGTCCAGGAGCTCCGGCGTCACGTCGAGCTCGCCATGCGTCGCGTAGCCGCGAAGCGCACCGAGGAGGAGCGCCGGGTCCGATGCCTCCGCGAAGCTCTCGAGGATCGCGTCATGGCGCCCAGCAGACACGTGGCACGTGAGCCACAGCAGCTCCGCCCAGCCTCGCTGCTCGCCCACCTCAATCGGGCCCGGCAAGTGGGGCGCGAGGTCGACGCCATCACGCGCCAGACCCCTGAGTCGCTGCAAGGCATCGCCGCGTTGGCGCGGCCCTCCTTCGCGCCATCGGGCCACGAGCTCCTGGATCTCTCGGACGTCCACCGCGCGCCGATGGGAACAGCGCGCGTCCCCAAGCGCAAGGCAAGTGGGAGCGAAGACGCGTGCCGCACCGCACGGCCGGATGCGGGATTCGCCCTAGGCCACCAGCTTGAGTCGATTCCATGTCCACTTCTCGCGCGAGCACGCGACCTAGGTGCAGCGCGAGGAGTGCTCCGAATGGTGCTGAGTTCAAAGGATCTCGAGAAGGCCGCGCACGTCCGCGCTGGAATTGACCTTGGCGGCGTG
This sequence comes from Polyangiaceae bacterium, assembly GCA_046351395.1. Lineage (GTDB taxonomy): Bacteria > Myxococcota_A > Polyangia > Polyangiales > Polyangiaceae > CAYYKK01. The sequence goes on along the minus strand of JAXLYP010000006.1, from coordinate 107,954 downwards.
CTGGAGAGCGTGCTCGAGGCGGTAGGCCTCACGCCGGACGCATGGTCCCAGCTCGAGTCGGAGACGATCGCCCTGCTCACAGACGAACTCGATCGGGGGGCGACGATGAACCTCGACCGGTTCAGGGCGGCCTATGACGCGACCCGGGGCGAGGATCCTGCGGCGCTTGTCGGCACCATAGCCAGGGTGGGACCGCCGCCGCTCGGGGCGCCTCCCAAGGAGACGGCGGTCGTGTGGGCGGATGTCGATCAAACCGACATGGTCGACGGTCGAGCGATCCGCGAGCAGCTGGAGCGAGGGGCGATGCCATTCGACCCCCAGGCAGCGCCTGCCCTGCCCTTCCCCGCCGCCTCTTCGCGGACCGACCCGAGCGGGGAAACCCTCATGGTCGACGGGGAGGCGATCCGCGAAGCGCTGCAGCGCGGTGCAGTCCCGTTCGGGGCGGGAGCGCCTCCTGTGCTCGAGCTTCACACCGCTGATCCCACCAACGAGACGCTCATGACGGATGGCGAAGCAATTCGCGCCGCCCTGCTGAACGGCCCCCTGCCCTTCACTCACCAGGCGGCGAAGACCGGCCCCGCTTCGGCGAGCGATCCAACGGTTGCGCTGCAGCGGCCCGACCTGAGCACGCTGCTCGGCCGGAAGGGAGGAACCGACGATGGCAAGCGCTGATACGCATGACGACTTTGCTTTCCACTGGGACGGCGGTGGCGCGGAGTTCCGCCACCTCGAAGTCGTCCGACTCGACATCGACGACGCGCTCAGCACGCCGTTCGAAGTGAAGCTGGTTCTCATCGCCCGCGGCGAGGACGACGAGCTCGATCCGCACGACCTCGTCGGCAAGCTGGGCACGCTCCGCATCGCGACGACGGCGGAGCCTCCCGTGCGCCCCTTTCACGGGCTGATCGTGTCGGCGGAGGATCGCGGCACGTCCCACGCGGGGCGGCTCTACGAGGTGACGCTCCTGCCGCCGCTCGCACGAGCCATGCATCGCAAGCGGAGCCGCATCTTCTTCGAGAAGACGCTCCGGGAGATCGTCGAGGCGGTCCTCACGGGAGATCCGCGCATGTCCGCGGGGGACAGCGACGCGAGCAGCCCTGACGATCTTCGCAGCGCATTCCACGTCCCCGATGAGAAGTTCGCGTGGCGCGTGAGCGACGCGTCCCGCATCGACGACCCCAAGGTCCGACCCCACTGCGCGCAGTACAACGAGACCGACTTCGACTTCGTGGCACGCCTGCTGGAGGAGGAGGGGATCGCCTACCATTTCGATCACACGGACAAGCAAATCGTGTTCGTGATGAGCGATACGGACAGCGGCATGCTGCCCCTGGACCCCGCGGACGCGCTCGGCCCCGCGGTGCGCGGCCGCCAGCTCGACGACCTTCGTCTAGGCGCGCGCCTCCGACCTACGAAGGTGAAGCTCGTCGAATACAACTGGCAGAAGCCCAGACTGGACATGGCGAGCGAGAAGCGGGGCGACGCCGACGAACTCTTTGTCGAGAAGTACCCCGGCCGGTTCCATGAGAGCCCCAGCCAGGGCGACAAATTGGTCCAGGCGCGCCTCGATCGGTTCCACGTCGAGGCGCGCGTCGCCACCGCTCACGGATCGTGTCGACTGCTCGGCGCAGGAACGATCCTCGGGTACGCAGGCTCCGCGCGCACGGAGGGCGAGTACCTCGTCACCCGGGCCCGCCTGCGCGGCGTGGCGCCCGGCGTCCTGGCGCCGGGTGAGACGGGTGCCGACGGCGCCCAGGTCACGCTTCCGAACGGAACGAGTTTCCACGCGGAGCTCGAGCTCGCGCGTCGCGGGACGGGGAAATCCCTGGCGGAGTCCCGCTATCGGCCGCCCCGCAAGACGGAGAAGCCACGGATCTTCGGGACGCAGACGGCCACAGTCGTGGACGATCCGACGGCGCGGGGTGCCGAGATTCACGTCGGGGGTCCGCCGGGAAACGAGAACGGCTGCGTGCGCCTCCGGTTCCACTGGGACACCGAGACCGCGCGGCACGACAAGGAGCCGACCAGCATGTGGGTCCGCGTGAGCCAACTCTTCGCCGGCGCGGGCGGTGGCTCGGTCGCACACCCGCGCGTCGGAACGGAGGTGATTGTCTGCTATGAGGACGGCGATCCCGATCGACCGATCGTCGTGGGACGCGTGTACAACGGCATTCAACCGAGCGCGGCGCTCGAAAGGGAGCTGCGACGATCTCGACGATAAAGAGCCTCTCGCCCCGGTGGGAAGGTCTTCAACGAGTTCCAGTTCGACGACACCGCTGGGGAGGCAGGAAGGTGAACCTCACCGCGGGCAAAGATTGAACAGCCAAGTCAACCACCGCCGAAACGAGAAACACGGAACAACTCCTCGTCGAGCGTGGGCGGCAATCGTTCCGAGACGACGGATGGCAACCAAACCATTGCGCACGGCAACAACACCGAGACGGTGAACGGATCGGAGGGCGTGACGGTCGACGGGAGCCAAACCGTGACGGTCCACGGCAGCCAGACGGAGACCGTGGATGAGGCAGAAGGTCACCACGGACCCCGCACCATCGTCGTGCATGGGCCGCAGGGCGTGACGGTGAACGGACCACGACCTCCGGACAAAGGTCACCGCGGAGACCACACCATCGACGCCGGGCAGACGCTCACGGTGGCGGGCGCAAGAGCGACACCATCGGAGGAGGGTTGATCGTGAGCGTCACGGGCGCGATCACGACGACCGCGAGCGGTCCGAACACGCGGAGCTCACCAATCGACGTCACGAACGCGCCTCTCCACGTAGTCAATTCGTCGGTGACCAACATCAGCGCGGGGGCGAGCGCCACGATCGGGGCGCCGACGATCACGCTGACGGCAGGCGGCGTAGCGTCGATCAACGGGGTGACGGTCTCCATCGACGCCCTGGAACGGTGGTCATCCATGGCGCGGAGGTGCAGATCGGGGGCGGCGCGATCACCATCGCGGCCGACGGCGCGCTCAAGCTGAGCGGTAGCACGGTCGACATCTCTGGCGGCTCCGTGAAGGTCAATTGAGGGCCCCATGAATCCCCTGACGCTCGGCATCTACCTTTTCCACGAGCAGCTTCACCTCCTCGGTGAGCTCGCCTGGTTGCAGGCCATCGCACGCCACCGCCCGGCTGACCCTCGATGGCGCGGACGACAAGATGCTCGTGCAGGCGATTCGTCTCTTCGAGAACAAGAGCGCGAACCTCCACTCGTTCTCCCTCCACACCGGAGAGCTCATCGACGAACAGCAGTTCCTCGCGAACGCCCGACGGCAGCCCAGGGCGACATGGACTCCGTACGCCTGCTTGGCGCGCGCGGGGGCGAGGGGCTCCGAGTCCATCCCCGAGCTTGGGAGCGTCGACGCCTTCGGCCGCGCCGTCGCTTCACTCGCGCAGAGCTCGGCTGGCTACCTCGACGGGATCGTCGTCGGCCTGTTGCCTTCGCGGGTCGAGGAGGGGCTGCTGCGCGGTGCGTGCGAGTGCTGTCGGGCGTCGCGAGCTACCTCGCGACTCGTGGTCCTCGTGCGAGACGACGGCAGCGACTGGCTGAAGAAGGTCGTCCTGCACGAGGTGACGCTTCGCGTCGACCAGAGGGCACCTGGCAGCACCTTCGAACGCGAAGGGAGCGACCGAGGCGGGCTCCCCGGCGGGACGATGCGCCAAGGCTGACGGGCGAGGCGCTGATCGAGCTCGAGAGGAAAGCCGGCAGGCGCATCCCCACGGGAGGACAACGGGCGCGTCCTGCGCAACCTCCGGCTCGACGCAGGCGAGGCGTTCGCGGAGGGCCACCCTCGACCGCGCCGCGAAGAAGTTCCGATTGGCGCGTACGTACTGCCAGATGCTCGGCCTGCACGCCGAGCGACCTGCGCGATCAGCATCGGCACCGCCCGGTTTGCGAGCGGCAACAAGGAGCTGCGCTCGCGCTGCATGAGAGGCGCGATCGCCGCGCGCTACGGATCTTCGGAGCATCGAGATGCAAGCCCACCCGGGGATCGCGGTGTCCACGCTGCTCGCCATGCGGAGACACGGCGAGGCGCGCGAGGCGTACGAGAGGTGCCGCGAGGCAGCGAAAGGGCGCCCTGGGATGCAGGTCGAGTGTGGGCGGATGCGTGGGCTGTCGTTCGCCCTCGAGGGTCGCCCGCGATGCGGTCCTGGCGTGGCTCGACGCGCTCGACACCGTGGAGCTCCTGCCACCGCTCGAACGCGCGCAGACACCCCATCAACGATCACGGACCACCTCGCCGACGAGCTGCCGAAGGCCGTGCAGCACGAGGTCGCCGGGATCCAGCAGCGTGCGAGCCGCATCGCAGCGGGGAGATCGAACGCGCGACGGACGAGGCTCGCGCTGCGGCGGTGAGCGCGTGACCGCCGCGAAGCAGGGCGACCCGGTCCTCGGTCTGGACGTGCACCTGTGCATGGTCCCCAGCCGGCGCCGACGCCGTTTCCTCGTACCGCACCCTGTTCGTGGGCATGGTGCTCGATTATTTCGGCGCCCTCCTCGGCTCGACGACCGTGAATGGCTGTCCGCCGGGCTCGACGATGACGGGCGTTGATGGGGCCGCCGCACATCCCCATCTTTCCACGCGCGGCCGCGGATCCGCCGGGAATGACCACCTCGGCGACATCCTGACGGATCGAAGACGGTGTCCACTTCGAGGCCTGGGCATGGGGCGCTGGTGGGTCCCAAGTGGCGACGTGTGGCTATCCGATCAACATGCCAACGTCCGTCGTGCTGCCGATCCCGCACGGCAATCCCGTGCTGATCGGCGGGCCCGTGGCCTGCGACAACGAGGGCGCGATCAAGGCTGCGCTGTTCGGGCTCGCGCTGTCCTTTGCCGGCAAGGCACTAAAGGGGCTCGGCAAACTGTTCCGTCCTGCGGCATGCAAGTTCGCAGGGAAGTTCGGTCGGGTGGGGAAAGTGATCCAGAAGCTGATTGGCGATCCGGTCGACGCTGCGACGGGCGAAATGATCTCGGAGGCGGTCGACTTCCAGCTCGGTGGCGCCGTCATGCCTCTCGCCTGGGAGCGCAATTACCGGAGTCGGGAGGGCGTGCACCCGACGCTCCCCGTGCTCCACACGAAGCTCCGCGCCCGAACGCCCGCGCTCGGGCCAGCGTGGTTCCATCCCTTCGAGACGTGGATCGAGGAGGAGGACGACGGGATCGAGGTCCACGTCCGGCACCCCGAGGGGCGCGCGCTCACGTTCGACGCGCTGATGCGCCCCGGCGCCGAGGAGTTCGATCCTATCGATCGCCTGACGCTGCGACGCACGCAGCAAGGCTATGAGCTCTTGGAGGAGAACGGCAAGCGATGGATCTACCGCGAGCCCCCGGACATGCCGCGCCGCGCCTCCGCGCGCCGCGTGCTCCTGCCCATCGCCCTGCAGGACGCGTGCGAGAACCGGATCGATCTGCACCACGAGCGCGGCTACCTGCGCTTCGTCATCGACGCTGCGGGCCGCGTGCTGGACATCCGTTGGAACGCGGAGGGTCGTATCGAGAGCGTGTGGCTCACGGGCTTCGTCCCGCCCCGCACCGGGGATGTGTCCGCCCATCCGCCCCCTGCCCCGCCGACGGACCTCACGCCTCTCGAACGACCGGAATGTCTCGTGCGCTATGGCTACGAGGGCGGGCACCTCGCGGTCGCCACGGACGCGCTGGGGCACTCGATGCGATATCGCTGGAGCGAGGGCGTCATCGTCGAGAAGATCCTTCGGGGCGGGACACGCTTCTTCTTCGCCTGGGACTTCGACCACCCGGATGGCAACTGCATCCGCACCTGGGGCGAGGATGCTTCCTTCGATCCCTCGGCCGCGGCAGACAATGCGGTGCCGAAGCGGATCATCGATCGGCGGATCGACTACTGGAAGGAGCGCTATCTCACCGTCTCGGAGGACGGGCGAGGCGGCGTGACGCAGTACTTCACGAACGACCTCGGCCTCGTCGACAAGGAGATCGGTCCGCTCGGCCTGGTGACGGAGACGGAGTGGTCGGACGAAGCGTGGAAGCTCTCGGAGAAGAATCCACTCGGCGAGGAGACCAGGTGGACATACGACGCCCGCGGCCGGGTCGTCGACGAGACGAACGCGCTCGGGGAGACCACTCGCTACCACTACGATTCGCAGGGCAACCGCGTCGAGGCGGTTGGGCCGACGGGCGCAGTCACGAGCGCGCACTATGATCGTCGCCGTTTGCCGCTCACGATCACGAACGCCGCAGGGGACGTCACTCGACTCACCCACGACGACCGCGGGCGGCTGATTGCAGTCCAGGATCCGATGGGGCGGACGGTGACGTTCGCGTGGAGCGAGCGACACGATCTCGTTCGTCACACGGACGGCGAAGGCCGCACCACGGAGCGTGCCTACGACGCGCGGGGGCAGTTGATCGCAGCCGTGGATCCGATGGGCCGGCGCTTGCGCGTCGAACGCGATCGCCTCGGCCAGCCGCTGCGCATCGAAGACGTGGACGGCAAGCGCGCTGCGCTGACCTACGACGCCGAGGGCAACGTGGTGGAGCGCGTCGACGAGCTCGGGCGACGCGTGCGCATGCGGTACGCGGGTCTCGGGGATCTCGTCGAGCACGTCGATCCGATGGGCTACCGCGTGCGCCTCCAGTACGACACGGAGCTCGATCTCGTGCGCGTCGAGAACCAGCTCGGCGAGAGCTATCGGTTCGAGCTCGACGGCGCGGGCCGTGTGAGCCGCGAGACGACGTTCAGCGGGCACCGTCGTCTCTACGGCTACGACAAGGCCAGCCGGTGCTCGCGCGTCGTGTCCGACTGGGGGCGCGTCACGCAGATCACGCGGGACAAGCTCGGCAGGGTCATCGAGACCGTCGCGAGCGGAGGCGAGCGACGCGCTCTCGTCGGTCGGGAGACGGAGACGTTCGCGTACGACGGGAGCGGACGCCTCGTCGCCGCGAGCACCAACGGTGCGGCCGTGGAGCTCGAGCGCGATGTGCTGGGTCGGGTGCGCGGCGAGCGCGTCGGCGAGATCGAGATCCGCTCCGACTACGATCGGACCGGCCTGCGAACGAGGCGAACCACGTCCCTCTTTCACGAGTCGACCTACAGCTACAATCGCGCCGGCGATCTCCTCGGCATGTCCCTGGACTGGGCGGACCTCGGCGGTCTCCGGGGTCTCGGGCTTCCGCAGGCGAGGATGGGCGCCTTCGAAGTGAGGTTCGCGCGAGATGGAATCGGCCAGGAGATCGCGCGGCGACTCCCAGGCGGTGTGAGCGCCGTGTGGACGCGGGACGCCTTCGGCAAGCCAGTCGCGCAGCAGGTCGTCGTCGGGGCGGCGGGCAATCGCCGCGGTACGGACGTGATGCGGAGGGCCTACGCGTGGAACGGACCGGATCAGATCGCGAGCATCACCGACTTCGACGGGCCGAGCGGCGCGCCGCGCGGCGGGAGCGCGTACGAATACGATCCCCGCGGCCACCTCGTCCGGCAGCTGCTCGCGAGCGGTGAGGTGCTCGACCGCGCGAGCGATCCCGCCGGAAACCTATTCCGAAGCCCGGATCGGCGCGACCGCGTCTATGGTCGAGGCGGCGTCCTCAAGAAGGCCGGCGGGACGACGTACACGTTCGACGGCGACGGGTACCTGATCGAGAGGGTCCTGAGCGACGGCGCGAAATGGACGTACTCGTGGACGCCGAGCGGGCGGCTTCGCGAGGTGGTGCGGCCCGATGGCAAGAAGGTCGCGTTCGCGTACGACGCGTTCGGGAGGCGGATCCGGAAGGAGTTCGACGGAAGGACCACGGAGTTCGTCTGGGACGGGAACGATCTCGTGCACGAGCGGACGACGGACGCAAGCGGAGAGAAGGCGCCGCTCGTGACGTGGCTCTTCGAGCCCGGGATGTTCTCGCCGGTTGCCAAGGTCGAGGGGCGCCGGCGGTACGGGGTGGTGAGCGATCACCTCGGCGTTCCGACGGCGCTGATGACCGAGGCCGGGAAGATCGCGTGGCAGGCTCAGCTCGACGTGTACGGGGTGCCGCGCGAGTCGTCGCCGGTTGGGGATGCGGCGGCGGGCGAGACGGAGAGGACGGGGAATCCGTGGAGGTTCCCTGGGCAGTACGAGGATCCGGAGACGGGGCTCTTCTACAATCGGTTCCGGTATTACGACCCGGAGATTGGGAGGTACATCAGCGAGGATCCGATTGGGCTCGCGGGGGGAACCGCCCTATTCTCATACGTCGAAGAGCCGAACGAGTGGGTAGATCCACTTGGCCTTGGGCCCCTACTTCCAGCGGAACTCGACGTTGGGGAGTACAAGGAACTCGTGGAGGCTGGCAGTCCAAAGGACAACTTGACACCGCACCACGTTCCCTCCGACAAATACATGCAGGGAAAAGGCATAGACGGCTATTCGCGCAACAACGGCATATCCATCAACATGGAGCACCCTCACCCCGGCGCGGGCGGACGCCATCGCCGCACGGCGTCGTATGGCGTATCGCCGGACCTCTCTCGAAGCCCGCGGAAGGCGCTTGCTGAAGAGATTCGCGATCTTCGCAAGATCTACCAATCCGACGGCCTGTACGGGAAGGACACGCGCTCCGCGTTGCAGAAAATCATTGCTGAAAACAAGCGGAAGTTTCCAAAAGCATTCGGGTGCAAGGGATGACTCAAAGACAAATCGACACTCTTGCTGCGCTGCTCAGCGCTGCTCCAGCGGAGCTCGCGGACACTGTCCGTGCGACAGACGAACTCTGCGCCGATGCCAGCCCGCTCGAAGAAGGCTCAATCCGAAAGCTGCTCCTGGCGATCAATGACAGCTATTCGCACATCGAGATCCTAGACAGTCTCCTGGGACGACTGGAGATCGAGGAATCTTGGACGGACGCGCTATTCCATTGTGCCGATGCCCTCGAAAGGTCGGCACCTGAAATTCTTCGGAGTCGTATTGCGCGCGCGCTCAACGACGCAACGTCGCGCCAGCGCCTCGCTACGCTCGTGAAGCGTGGGCGGGACGAGAACGCCGACGCGCTCCTGCGGGTGGCGAGCGAGCTTGCGAGAAGCCCAAAGCCTCGACCCGGTGACTCGGCTCGGGCTTTCTTGGCGGAGGTAAAATAGGACTCTCGGAGCCAGAAGGCGGGCTCCACGCGACAAGACCACTTCTGAAACAAGTTGCTTGAGCGCAACCCGGAGATGTTCAGCTTCCGGGAACAGATACCGGACTGAGACTCCAAGATGTCGCCGAAGGTGGACAAGCAGTAGACAGATCGCAACCCGACTCACGCAAAGCCCAAAGGCGACACAAGCAATAGCGCAGCCCCGATTTTGGGAACAGATGCTCGCGGACGACGAGACTCATAAGTTAAGATTCGACGAGGGAGGTCGGCGAGGAAGCTGGTGATGACCAAAGACTATGATCTTGGCGGCGTGCCATTGGTGCCCTATCATGAATGAACGCCGCGGCGTCGGCAAAGCGTGGAAAGACTCGTGGCCGACCCGTCTGGCCGACGAACTAGCTCGGCATGGATGCGCTAGCCTCCTGGAATTCGCCAAGACACATGGGGCCGTGACCTTCCCGCTCGTGCACGAGCGGGCCACCGAGGCGAACGGACGGAAGGCGCCGCTCGTGACGTGGCTGTTCGAGCCCGGGATGTTCTCGCCCGTCGCGAAGATCGAAGGCAGGAAGAGGTTCGGGGTGGTGAGCGATCACCTCGGGGTGCCGACTGCGCTGATGACGGAGGCGGGGAAGATCGCGTGGCAGGCGCAGCTCGACGTGTACGGGGTGCCGCGCGAGTCGTCGCCGGTTGGGGATGCGGCGGCGGGCGAGACGGAGAGGACGGGGAATCCGTGGAGGTTCCCTGGGCAGTACGAGGATCCGGAGACGGGGCTCTTCTACAATCGGTTCCGGTATTACGACCCGGAGATTGGGAGGTACATCAGCGAGGATCCGATTGGCCTGATCGGCGGCGCCGAGCTATTTGCCTATGTCGATGACCCGATGACGTGGGTGGATCCGTCGGGTCTTAAGCCCTGCAAGATCCCCGCAGCGGTGCGAAAAGCAATGGGGCCGAAGCCGGAGGCGATGGCCAAGGCGGGCCTGAAACCGCATTTACACCATATCGTCATGGAGACCGCATCCCATCTCTGGAAGGATGAGAACCGCAAGTTCATCCTCGATGCGCAGGAAATCCTCAAGCGCCATGGGATCGATCTTCACGGTGTGGACAATCTGGTTTGGGCGCCGAACAAGGGCCACACAGTGGAGTACGCCGAGAAGGTCTGGAAAGCACTAAACAGCGCTGATCCGGGAGGCCGAGCCAAGGTAATCGAGGCGCTGAAGGACCTCGGCGCCGGGCTCGCGGGGTAAAGCGATGACCGTTATTCGCACACCGCGAGAGCCGTCGACCGTACCAGCCGTTGCCAAGTGGCCGAACACACTCGACCCGGTCGCCTGGCTCGTCTGCACGGCCGAGTGGAGCCTCGCCGTGTCTCCGTGCAACGGAGATCGATCCTACCTGGGTCTTGCCCTCACGGAACTCGCTCGACTTGGGCAGCGGGAGCTCGTGGTACGGTTCGCGCGCGCGTGGACCACCGACCCTTGCGAGGGCGATATCGCGGTCCGGGTCGCGGCCTGTGAGAAGCTCGCGACCACACTCGTCGAGATCGGCGATTCCGACTCTGCGATTCGCTCGATTCGAGAAATCCTCGCGCTCATTCCGATTACAAAGCGAAAGAGCACGATCCCCTGGCTCGCAGACAGCGCGAGCCGTCTCCTCGAGAAACTCGGCGGACCGAAATGTGATCTTCCTAGCAAAGGAAAGCGCGCGCTGGCAGCGAAGCTCGCCTGGCTCGATACCGCACTCGCGAGCCGCGACCTCCAGCTGCACGCGCCTCGGGCAGTGCCACCCCCGGTGTTGCCGTTCCTCGACCGTGACGCGGCGATCGCTGCGGCAACGGCTGCGCTGACTCGACTTCGCCCCGAAGAGCTGAACCCTCACATCCCTGCCCGTGAGATCGCCGACGCGATTGAGGCTCTGTGCATGCACGGCGACGGAGCCGTCGCCTCGACAGTCCTAAGCGAGGCCCGTGCTCGTTTCGAAACAGGTGAGCTGGATGGGCGCGGCTTCGCGTCTGGAGCGGCCCGCGTTCAGCTTTCGCGGGCGGAGGCTGCGTGTGGGACGCATGCTGGCGCGAGGCGTGAGCTCGAACGCGCCCTGATGGTTGCGGGGGATCACCGAGGGATCGTTCTCCCGGCCGTCGTCGCCGAATATGCAAAGCTGGGCGACGTCGATGCTGCAGTCGCCGCAGCAAGCGATCTCGAGGGGGGAGCGCGGCTCCAGCTCACGGTCGAAGTGCTCGCTGGTGCGGGCCGGATGAAAGAGATGCTCGATGTCCTCGCCAGCGTTCGCGACCCAGCGATTGCCGTGCGCTCGGCGTGGGGCGTGGCATTGCTGACACTTCAGCGCATGTCCTCCCCGTCGTGAATGACCGCCGCCGAGGGCTGGATCCCTTCAAGGCAAGAGGTTGTGATGACACTCGAGGAGATTCTTGCAAGCTGGACCTCCGCATGTCTGCCGAGTGGGCGGATCTTGGCGGACTCCGCGGTCTCGGCCTTCCCCAGAGCGCGATGGGCGCGTTCGAGGTGAAGTTCGCGCGAGACAGGATCGGCCAGGAGATCGCTCGTCGCTTGCCGGGCGGCGTGAGCGCCGTGTGGACGCGCGACGCGTTCGGAAAGCCCGTCGCACAACACGTCGTCACGGGGGCGGGAGCGGATCGCCGCGGGACCGACGTGATCCGGAAGGGCTACGCGTGGAACGGCCCGGATAAGATCGCGAGCATCACCGACTACGATCCCGGGAGCGGGACGCCGCGCGGAGGGAGCGCGTACGACTACGATCCGCGCGGCCACCTCGTCCGGCAGGTGTTCGCGAATGGTGAAGTGCTCGACCGCGCGAGCGACCCCGCAGGGAATCTGTTCTGCCGCGCCGACCGGAGCGACAGGGTCTACGGGAGAGGTGGGATCCTCAAGAAGGCCGGCGGGACGACGTACACGTTCGACGCGGACGGGTACCTCAGCGAGAAGGTGCTGAGCGACGGCGCCAAGTGGACGGGGACTGTCCTGACACCGGGGGCGATCGTACCGTCCCGGGTGACGCTCGACGAGCAGCTCGAACGACGTCTTCGCCTCGAGCTCCGGTGTCGCCTCCAGCAGCGCGACCACCTCGCCCCAGTCCTCTTCGAACGGATCGGGCCGCGTCCTCCACGTCCGCTCCACGACCATCTCCGACGGGAGCTTCCCGGCCTCGACGTACTTCCGTGCCGTCTTCCGATCCATCCCGGCCTTCATCGACGCCTCGCCGATGCCGCCGCCCTTGCTCATCTCCTCCATCAGCTTCCTCACCTGCGAATCGCTCACCGGCCTCACGCCTCCTCCCTCTCCATCCTCGAGAGGGCCGGCACCCGGCCGACAAGTCACGCCTCCGTGGATGGGGCGATGTAATTGTCGTCGCTGGGGAGATGTAGTTGTCGCTCAGGAGACCCCACTACAAACTCAACCTTTTCTCGCGAACATCGCGCTCCGGGGGCGATCCCCACCCCTCTACGGGAAGAACGTGCGCAGCTCACTGCGCGATGTGCTTGAGCAAAGGCAAGAAGCGCTTTCCCAAGGCGTTCAAGAGGTGCGAGTGACAAACGTCGATTCGAGCCTTACCGAGGCAATGCTTGCTAGAGTTCCGGTCGAGACGCTAGCGCCACTGGTTGACGCATTTATGGACGTCGGCACGCCTGCCAGCCGCGAGGCGATTCGGGTGATGCTCGGAGCGATAACCGATGACTACCCCCCGGCGGATCTGCTGGACACAGTACTTGCAAAGCTGGAGTCTTCTTCCGAATGGGTCGAAGGCTTCTTTGACGCCGCCAGTGAGTTCGGGAAGGCTGCGCCTAGCACTTTTGAGCTTCAGCTCAGCCGGATCCTCAATCGACTAGCATCAGCAGAGCGGCTCAGCAGCCTGATGCAGCAGCACTCGCCGAGCACGCAAGTTCTCTTGACGGCGGTCCGCGAAATATCGAAGAATCCGAAGGAGCGTCCTGGGGGCTCGGCCCGGCGCTTTTTGAGCCGATTGGGCAATGCGTGACATGGAACGGGAATGAAGCGAGCCGTCGCGGCAGAGACCCGTCCGAACAGGTCCAAGACCTCGATACGATCACCGGGTTGTCCAGGGAGGGGAGACAGCGAACGTTCACTCCGGCGGACCGCGTGCTCCTCTGGATGGCCGACCCCCACCCCTTCCTCGACGAGCGCGACGCGTCTCGCGCGCTCGGCCCGCTCGACCCCGACGAAGCCCAACGCACCTCGCGTCTCGACCGCCGCGGGAGCGCCACGACTCGTTGCTTCGGCGTCACCTTCAGACCACAGCGGGCCATTGGATCGCCTTCGTTCGAGAGCAGGGCTTCGATCTTCGTCGAGCGTGTGGCGAGCGTCAGCGGAAGGCGTGCTCGTCCGCCGCGACGAGGACCTTCATCGCGCGATGGGAGACGAACGCCGCGACGAGGTGGAGTGCGACGAGCGCCGCGGGCACGGGAACGATGAGCGCCCACAGTGAGGGGGCCAGCGAGTGGACCATCGCCATGTCGAGCTTCGTGTACGCGTAGCCGATGTACACGAGCTGGAGGATGCCAAAGACGAGGCTCATGTTCCGGAGACGCCGGTAGCCGCGCGGATCACGCGTGAAGATGCCGAACGCGCTCCAGGCGTAGAAGCAGAGCACGACGACGCCGGTGGCGACCGAGGAGGTGTCGACCTTCACGCCTGGCAGATCGTTGACGGTCATGACATACGCGGCGAGGGCGGCGCCGCGGCCGAGGATGATCGCGACGCAGAGGCCGAACGTGGCGAGCGCAATCCCTTCGAGCCTGGGACCTTCGGTAGGCATGGGCGGGGGCGGAGTTTCCATGGACCGTCGATGGTAACGGGGCCCCCGCCCCACGTCGATCGCGGGTCCCAACCATCCATGAGCGGATCCCAACCCGGGAGCCCGGTTGGGTCGAGCAGTGAGCGGATCCCAACCGGGCGCCGGTTTGGCCCGAGGATCCCAACCCGTGTGCGGAGAGAACGAGGACGTTAGGCCCTCAACCCCAGAGGCGGGTCTCGGCGATGGTCTGCTCGTCGGTCGCGCGGTGGATGAGCTGGTCGCAAACGCGGCACTGGAATCGGATCGCGCGCGGCTTCGCGGAGATTCCGAAGAGGATCGCGCACCAGCCGAGGAACGTGTACTCACCCGAGGCCGACACCATCGGGTGGGTGCGCTCGTGGCCGCACTTGCAGCGTCGCGGGCCCTTGGGTTTCACGCGGTACAACTGCCGCGGACGCCACGGCGAGTCTACCCTTTCTCTCTGCATCCCCGCCTTGTAGGGTCCGCCGCATGGCACTTCCACTGGCGCGCCCCCGATTCACGTTCCTCGCTGCAGCCCTCCTCCCCGCGACCCTCTTCGCGTGCAGCGGACCCGCGACGACCACGCGAACGACGCCCACCACGACCCCGCTCGCGAGCGCGTCGACGCCCCAAGTGCTCGACGACGCGCCCGACATGTCGCCCGTCGCGAAGCCCTCGAACGTCTTCCTGACGGCGCGCTTCGCGAGCGTCGGCAAGACCGTCGACACGCTCGACAAGCTCGTGAAGCTCCCGAAGACCCTGCGCGCCGAGCTCGACCTCGCGCTCGAGCGTCGCAGCGCGACGTTCGTCGACCTGAGCGGCTCCGTGGACGTCGGCGTCGCGCTCGACAGCAACTCGAAGGGGGACGACGTGCGCCCCCTCGTCGTCGTGTCGCTCCCCATCAAGAGCCCGGAGGACGCGACCACCGCCGCGAAGAAGATGGGCGCCGACGTCTCCGCGTCGGGGCCGCACGCGTGGCACCTGCGCGCCAAAGGCTTCGTCTGCGACGTCGCGCCCTCCCTCGGCGAGTCCCAGTACCGCATCGTGTGCAGCGATCGCGAGAGCGGGCTCGAGGCGCTCGGACCGTGGATGGTCCGTGGGTTCGCCGCCGAGCCCAAGCCCACCGCAGACGCCTGGGCGCGCCTCGACGTCGCGCCCTTCCGCGCGAAGTTCCTGAGCGGCGTACGGGGCGAGGCGGACGAGGCGGCCGCGCGTTTCTCGAAGCAGATCTCTCGCGTCCTGCCGAAAGCAGACAAAGAGGTCCTCGACGCACCCGGCGTCATCGAGTCCGAGCTCTTCGCGCTCGCCGACGACGTGGACTATCTCCAAGGCAGCCTGACGATCGACGGCTCGAAGCCGAGCTTCACCCTCGACTTCGACGCCCACTTCGCGTCCAAGACCTCCTGGGTCGCGGGGCTCGTCGACGAGACCGCGTCGAGCGGGACGGCGCCCCCCGAGCTCTTCTACCGCCTCCCGAAGGACGCGACGACCGCGTTCTACGGGCACTCGAGCGACCCCGCGAAGTTCGCTGGCATCCGCCGCGTCGTCCACAAAGGCCTGAGCGCCGCGCTCGACGCGCTCGGCAGCAAGGCCAAGATGAGCGACGCGGACAAGTCCGCGCTCCTCGCTTGGGTCGACGGCATCCCCACCGTCTCGGGCATGTGGGTGAGCGCGTCCGGGCACGCGACGCAGAAAGCGCTGCCGGAGAAGGGCCTCACCGCACAGCAAGCGATCGACGGATTCAAGGCCGAGGTCCAAGGGATCCTCCCGTGGTCGATCTCCGGCGGAGACGGCGATCCCGCGGCGTCCATCACGTGGCTCACGCTCACGCAGGACGCGATCACCAAAGCCGTCGCCGACCTGAAAGCCGTCGCCGGCAAGGACGCCGCGAAGCTCACGTTCCTCCCGGTCGCGAAGGTCACGAAGGACCCCGCGGGCTACCCGAAGGGCTCGGCCGAGCTCACCATCACCGTGAGCGTCACGAGCACGCAGATCTGGCAGCTGCTCCCCCAGAACAAGGGGGTCGATCACCCGAAGGGCGCGGAAGCCAAGGGCGACGTCGTGCTCCACATCGTCGTCGTGCCCGACGACGCGGGCCACTTCTGGTGGGGCTACGCGTTCGACGGCGACGCGCTCAAGGCGCACGTGAACGCGGCGCTCAAGAGCGCGCCCGCGACGGGCCAGCTCAGCGCGCGCACCGATCTCGACGCGCTCAAGTCCCACAAGGGCTTCGGCGGCTTCATCAGCCTCGGCGGGGGCCTCGAGGCGATCGCGCCGCTGATGCGCCACGACGGGGAGAACCTGAAGCGAGCGCTCGAGGTCGTTCCCCACAAGTTCGCCGGCAACGTCTTCGTCCTCGGATCCGGCACGGCCGGCGCGGCCCCCTCCGTCTCCATCGGCGTCACGCTCGGCAAAGATTGGGTCGAGGATCTCGCGGCGCTCGCGCGGGCCATGGTCAAGTAGACCCGCGCACTCGACTTCACCGACGAGCGTCACCCGAGGCGGGGCGCGCGAGAGGCCGCGCCCCGACGAGCGTCACACGAGGGACGTCACCGCAGGTGCATCACCCGAGGTGCGTCGCGCGACTCGATTTCGAACGAGCGACGCCGAGCGATGGGGCGCCTCTCCTCGCGCGAGCGACTCCGCTCGCGCGGTGCGACTCAGTCCGTGCAGGGGACGTTCTCGTAGAGCTCGTCCTCGTCCGCCTTCACGCGCTTGCCCGTCTCGCGAAGCTCGAGCTCGCGGGGGTTGGTCTGCTGCAGGTTCCGAGCGTCGCGGCGGGGCGACGTCGCACGGGGCTGGGTGAGTTCGATGGTGTTCATGGCTTGCTCCGAGGCGCTTCGCACCGCGCCCACGCCCCACGCTGTTACAAGAGGCGTGCCCCGGGAAACTTTCTGGCGTTTTGGGTGCGAAGTCGCGCGCCGCACCGCCGAGGTGCGAAGCATTGGTTCCACCTCGAGGGTGCGGATCAGCGTCCGCAGGTGCACGCCGTGCGGTTCCGCAGCCGCACCCCAATTCGGCCCAAAAGCCGCGCAAATCCATGGCACGTCGGCTGCTCTAGGGACCTCCGACGCCGCACCAAGCGGCTCACCCAAAGGAGACTCTCACCATGTTCCGTCGCTCGATCCGCATCGCCCTCGCCTCGTTCGCTCTCGTGGCCGTCGCCGTCCCGGTGGTCGCCTTCGCCGACTCGGCGAACGCCGGCCAGGTCGACGAGAAGGGCGAAGGCAAGGGCGACAAGGCGCAGTTCCCCATGGCCGCCGACGCGTTCAAGCAGAAGGTCGAGGCGCGCATCACCAAGGCGCGTCAGCGCCTCGTCGATCACATGACGAAGAAGGGCGTCGACGCCGACAAGCAGAAGGAGCACCTCGACGCGTTCGACGCCGCCGCGAAGCAGGTGCGCGACGCGGCCGACGCCGCGGGCTCCGACGGCACGGTCACCAAGGAGGAGGCCAAGGGCGTCCGCGACCTCGCGAAGAAGCTCCACCACGACGCGAAGGCGAAGCACGGCAAGGGCAAGGGGAAGGGCAAGGGCAAGAAGGGCAAGAAGGGCAGCAGCGACGCGTGAGCGTCCTCGCGGTTCGCGCGTTCGCGCCGGTGCTCGAGGGGTCTAGGGCACCGAACATGTCGGTGCTCTAGCTGCCGCTCGAGGTGATCCCGAACCGCACCATCAGCCGCTGCAAGTGGCGTCGATCGACGCCCGCATCCCGCGCGGCCTTGGAGACGTTACCCCCGCTCCGGCGGAGCGCCTCCTCCGTGAACGCGCGATCGAAGCGCTCCGTGTAAGCGTCCTTGGCCTCGTGGTACGGCAAGTCGAACAGGCTCGGATCGATCCCTCCCGTCGCGGTCGGCGGCGCCGCGCCGGGGACCGCCTGCGTCGGGCTCGGTGCGGCGTCGAGGGGCGACGTGGCGCCCGGGGGGAGCGCCGTACCGAGCACCGCCCAGCGCTCCACGATGTTGCGCAGCTCGCGCACGTTCCCGGGGAACTCATAGCGGCGGAGCATGTGCATCGCCGTCTCGTCGAGCCGCGCGGGGGGGCCGAGCCCCGCGGCCTTCCTCCGGCGCGTGAGCTCGTCCTGAATGCCGTCCACGAGGAGCGGGAGATCCTCGAGGCGCGTGCGGAGCGGGGGGATCTTCACGGTGACCACGGCGAGCCGGTAGTAGAGATCCTGGCGGAAGCGACCCGCGGTGACCTCCTTTGCGAGCGCGCGGTTCGTCGCCGCGACGACGCGCACGTCCACGCTCTGGGAGCGGTCCGCGCCCACGGGCTTGACCTCCCGACGCTCGAGCGCGCGGAGGATCTTCGCCTGCATGTCGAGCGGGAGCTCGCCCACCTCGTCGAGGAACAGCGTGCCTCGATCCGCGGACGCGAACGCGCCCGTCCGCTCCCGCACGGCGCCCGTGAACGCGCCCTTCTCGTGGCCGAAGAGCTCGCTCTCGAGCAGCTCCCGCGGGATCGCGCCGCAGTTGACCGCGACGAACGCGCCGGAGCGCTTGCTCCCGTCGTGCACGCCCTCGGCGGCGAGCTCCTTGCCGGTGCCCGTCTCGCCCTCGATCAGCACCGTCAGGTCGCTCGCGGCGACCTTCTCGAGGAGCGCGAACGTCTCGCGCATCACGGGGCTCGCGCCGAGCATCCGCCCGAACGAAGCGCGCGGGGAGAGCTCCTGCTCGACCGTCTCGCTGAGCGGGGTGAGGCGCAGCGTCGTCTTGCCGACGCGCAGCACCGTCTCCGTCGAGACGACGATGGACCGGATCGTGAGGTCCCCGATGAACGTCCCGTTGGTCGACGACGCGTCGTCGATGAGGAAGCCATCCCGCACCAGGCGGATCGTGAGGTGCTCGCGCGAAATCGCGGGGTCGTCGATCGGGACGTCCGCGTCCGGGCTCGATCCGAGGCGCACCTCGTCCTGCGCGAACGCAAACGTGCGGCCGTTCTCGCGCGCGTCCGGCGCGCTCAGGATCGTCACCCGGAGCTTGCGAATGCGCCGCACGGAGGCTCCCGTGTCGCGCGTGATGACCTCCGTCGCGCGCGGCTTGTCCCCGGGCTCGGTCATCTCGCTCCCCTCCCCTCGAGCTCTGCGGCGGCCGCCGCGCACGCCATCGGCGCGCTCATGACTTGCTCGCGGCTTTCACGAGCGTCTGGATCAGGTCGTGGTCACGCACGCCGTCCGCCTCCGCGCGGTACGAGAGCACGAGGCGGTGGCGCAGCGCCGGGAGCGCGAGGGCGCGGATGTCGTCCAGATCCGCGGCGGCCTCGCCCCGCAGCGCGGCGCGCGCCTTCGCCGCGAGAACGAGCGACTGGCTCCCGCGCGGCCCCGCGCCGAAGCGGACGTACTCCTTCATGTCCTTCGGCGCGCCCTCGGTCGACGGTCTCGAGAGGCGCGCGAGCCGCACCGCGAACGCGACGGCCTCGTCCGTGATGGGGATGCTCGGGATGAACGCGGCGAGCGCGCGCACCTCGTCGATCCCGAGGACGGGCTCGATCTTCACGGCGCGCCCGCTCGTCGTGCGCTTCGCGATGTTCACCTCGTCCGCCTCCGAGGGGTAGTCGACGTGGATCTGGAGGAGGAACCGATCCAGCTGCGCCTCGGGGAGCGGATACGTGCCCTCCTGCTCGATGGGGTTCTGCGTCGCGAACACCTGGAACGGATCCGGCAGCGGGTGCGTCGCGTTCCCGACGGTGACGCGGCGCTCCTGCATGGCTTCGAGCATCGCCGCTTGGGTCTTGGGCGGCGTGCGGTTGATCTCGTCCGCGAGGACGAGGTTGTGGAAGATCGGCCCGGGCGAGAACCGGAGGCCGCGCCGCTCGCCGTCCTCCGCGAGCACGTCCGTGCCCGTGATGTCCGCGGGGAGGAGGTCGGGCGTGAACTGCACTCGCCCGAACGTGAGCCCGAGCGCCTTCGCGAGGGACGAGACGAGGAGCGTCTTCGCGAGGCCCGGCACACCGACGAGCAGCGCGTGGCCTCGCGAGAGGAGCGTGACGAGCATCGCGTCGACGACCTCGCCCTGCCCCACGACCGCCGCGGCCACCGCCTCGCGGAGCCTCACGGCCGTCTGCTCCGCGCGAGCGAGCAGCTCGACGGGGTTCTCCGCGTCTTCCTCGGGCTTCGCACGCTCACGCGCGGCGTCTTTGCTTGGGGTCTCGGCCATCCTCCGACCACGTAGCCCTTCGCGCCCGTCGCAGAAAGAGGATCGCATCACCCGAGCGCGAACCGACCCGCGGAGGGAGACGCGCGCGAGCCCGCCCCGACGGGCGCTACGAGCCTTCGCTCCGCCTCTGCGGGAGGCCCTCGCGGGTCAGGTACATCAGGGCTGCAAATGAGGCTTGGCTTCGCGTGCAGCGAGTGATAGACATTTGTTCCGTGGCGAAGTCGGAGGCACGCGAAACTCCGCGATCCCGCGGGTCCGAGGGGTCGGACGTGTTCGAGCTGCCGCGACCGAACCTGATCGGTCTTCGCCCCTTCGAGGACGCGCTCGCCGCGCTCTCCGAGCGGGTCATCGACGCGCAGCGCCCGATCCGCATCTTGAACGCGCTCCGCTGGAGCGGCCGCGTGGAGGAGCAGTTCGCGCGCGCGCGCGGCCGAGAGCTCCCGCGCCCCGAGTACGATCCGGATCTCGGGTTCGATCGGGACGCGAAGCGCGCCGAGTTCGATCAAATCCTCCGGGACATCCACCGCGAGCTCGGGCGCTCCGATCCGCTCGCCCGCATGCTCCGGGACACCGCCGAGGAGTACCGCCGCTCGGTGGACCTCCTGGACGCGCGCGGGACGCCCCGGTTCTACGAGATCTCGCGCGAGCTCTACGGGTCCACGCGCGATCTCCTGCCCGACGGGCGCACCACGGTCCGCGAGATGGGCGAGCGGCTCGGCGCCACGCTGGGCGCGATCGCGTGGAACAAGATCGGCGAGCCCCAGCCCCGCGAGTTCGACGCGACGCAGGCAGCGGAGATTTTGAACGTGCGGTTCGCTTCGTTCTTCGGGGAGTCGATGGGCGTGCGCGTCGACGTGGACGACACGCTCGTCGCGGACGCGGCGGCGGGCAGCGACTACGTGAAGATCCGCAGCGGAGCGCGCTTCTCACGCTCGGACATCGACATCCTCGAGGCGCACGAGGGGTGGGTCCACCTCGCGACGAGCCTCAACGGGCAGGCGCAGCCCGTCGCGCGGTGGCTCGCGAAGGGCCCGCCCCGCACCGTCGCCGTGCAGGAGGGCCTCGCCGTCCTCGTCGAGACCCTCACGCTCCGGTCCACGCCGAGGCGCGCGAAGAAGCTCAACGATCGGGTGCGCGCGGTGGAGATGGCGGAGAGCGGCGCGGACTTCCTGGACATCTACGAGTGGTACCGGACGGCGGGGTACGAGGAGGACGAGTGCTTCCAGAACTCCATGCGCGTGTTCCGGGGCGGGACCACGGTCGGCGGCGCGCCTTTCACGAAGGACGCGAGCTACTGCACGGGGATCGTCTTGAACCAGGCGTTCATGCACGCGGCGCTCACGCACGATCGGCCCGAGCTCATCCCGTTCCTCTTCGTCGGGAAGGTCGCGCACGAGGACGTCCCGCACCTCCACGCGCGCGTCGCGGACGGACTCGTGCGCCCGCCCCCGTTCCTGCCGGCGATTTTCCGGGAGATGCACGCGCTCGCGGTGTGGCTGTGCCACGCGTCGTTCTTCGCGACGCTCCAAGCGGGGGACATCGTGGAGCACTACGCGGAGTCGATGCGCCGGGGATGACACGCGCGCCGAGGATGAGCATGCGATCCCCCGCCGGATCGGGTAAGACGATGCCTTCAGGAGAAGTCCCATGAGCGAGTCCCGGATCGAGTCGTTCGAGAAGTTCTGGCCCTTCTACGTGCGCGAGCACTCGAAGAAGGCGACGCGCGTCCTCCACTTCGTCGGGACGACGAGCGCGGCCGCGGTGCTCGGCGCCGCCATCGCGACGCGGAACCCGAAGCTCATCCCCCTCGCGCTCGTCGCGGGCTATGGGCCCGCGTGGATCAGCCACTTCTTCATCGAGAAGAACCGCCCGGCCACGTTCACGTACCCGGTCTGGTCGCTCCTCGCGGATCTGAAGATGTGGACCAAGATCGCGTCCGGCACGATGGACGCCGAGGTCGAGAAGGCGATGGCGGAGGTCAGGACGCCCGAGCCCGAGCCCGCCCCCGCGCCGCGCAACGGCGTCGCTCACTCCGAGCTCAACTAGGAGAGTTCAGCAGCAAGACAGAAGACGGGAAGCTCGGAGAAGCAGGATGAAATAACTCTGCTTCTCCGGCCTTCTGTTCTCCTGTGTTTCTCCCTCGCCTATTTGCCTTTGAAGACGGGGCTCCGCTTCTCGCCCTGCGCGGCGAGGCCCTCCCTCGCGTCCTCGCTCGCGAAGAGCATGGCCTGGAGCTCACGCTCGAGGGCGAGGCCCTCGGACAGGCCGACCTCGAGGCCGCTCTGGATGGCGCGCTTGATGCCGCCGACCGCGAGGTTCGCCTTGTTCGGACGGCAGAAGCGCCGCGCGTACTGCATGACCTCGGGCATGAACGCAGCGGGCTCCAGGTCCCAGAGCTCGTTCACGAGGCCGTACGTCTGGCCCGTCTCGAAGTCGAAGTTCGTGCCCTCGCACATCAGCTGCATCGCGCGGGCTTTGCCCACCATGCGCGCGAGGCGCTGCGTCCCGCCCGTCCCCGGAAGGACGCCGAGGGACACCTCGGGGAGGCCCATCTTGAGCTTCGGATCCTTCCGCGCGACCCGGAAGTCACAGGCGAGCGCGATCTCCAAGCCCCCGCCGACACAGTGACCGTTGATCGCCGCGATGCAGAGCTTCGGCGTGTGCTCGAGGCGGAGGAGGGTCTCGTTCGCGTGCAGACAGAAGTAGTATTTGTACGTCGTGTCGGCCTCGCGGAGCATGTTGATGTTCGCGCCCGCGCAGAAGAACTTGTCCCCGTGACCGGTGACGATGAGGACCTGCACGTCGTTGTCGAACCGCGCCTCCAGGATCGCGGCGTCGAGGTCCTTCATCATCTCGTGCGTGTAGCCGTTCACCGGCGGATCATTGAGCGTGAGGACCGCGATGCCTTCTTTGGTCGAGTAGTCGACGAGCGCCATGCGCGGGAGTCTAGCCGCACCTCCGTTGGGTTCGGGGGCGGACGTGTGGCGAAAAGGCACCGGCCGAGCCCAGCCGCACCGCGCAGAGGCGCGTCGAGCCGCCCCCGGATCGGCATGGAGACGAGCGAGGGAGGGCCCACGCCGCGGGCGGCGACGCACGGGCCACGAACGGCGGCGGTCACGGCCCAGGCTGTGCTAGCGCTTGACGTGTGGACACGAAGCGCGCGCTGAAGGAGCTCATGATTGGCGAGCTCAACCTCGCGAACAAAACCCCCGACGACATCGTCGACGACGCTCCGCTCTTCGGATCGGGGCTCTCCCTCGACTCGCTCGACGCCCTGCAGCTCGCGATGGCGATCGAAGAGAAGTTCGGCGTGAAGATCCCCGAGGGGGACGCCGCCCGACCGATCTTCGCGTCGGTCGACGCGCTCGCGGCGCACATCTCCGCGAACGCCGGCGGGGCCGCCGGCGCGGAATGAGGTCGCGCGTCGTCGTCACCGGGATCGGCGCGGTGTCCGCGCTCGGCGTCGGCGCGAAGGCGCTCGAAGACGGGGTGTTCGGCGGACGCAGCGGCGTGCGCGCGCGCACCCTCTTCACCCTGGAGGGCGCGCGCTCCGCGCTCGCCGCGGGTGTGGACGAGGCGGCGCTCGATCGCGCGGAGCCGCCCGCGGCCGGGCGCTCGCGGACGGATCGGATGGCGCTCGCCGCCGCGCGCGAGGCGCTCCACTCCGCACAAATCCGCGCGGATCGAGCGCGCATCGGCGTGATCGTCGGGGGCAGCACCGCGGGGATGTTCGAGACGGAGGAGCTGCTCGCGCGCTTCGACGGCGCGCTCGATCCCGAGAGCACCGTGCGGATGCGGACGCATCCCCTCTCCGCGACCGTGGAGGCGATCGACGCGGAGCTCGGGCCGTTCGCGCGCGCGCGCACCGTGTGCGCGGCGTGCACGAGCGCGGCGATCGCGATCGCGCTCGGCGCCTCCTGGCTCGAGCTCGGGCTCGTGGACGCGGTGCTCGCGGGCGGCGCCGACGCGCTCTGCCGCCTGACGTACAGCGGATTCGGCGCCCTCTCGGTGCTCGATCCCGCGCCCACGCGGCCCTTTCGTGCGGGGCGAAGCGGCCTCACGCTCGGCGAGGGCGCAGCGTTCCTCGTGCTCGAGCGCGCCGCCGACGCGGCCGCGCGGAGCGCTCCCGCGATCGCCGCGAACGCGGGGTTCGCGCTCGGAAACGAAGCGCACCACATCACGAACCCGGAGCCCGGGGGCAAGACCGCCGCGGGGATCCTCGCGCGCGCGCTCGCGTCCGCGGAGGTCGATCGCGCGCGCGTCGGGTACGTGAACGCCCACGGCACCGGCACCCCGCAGAACGACGCGAACGAGGCGCTCGCGATCCGCGCGGCGTTCGGCGATCAGCGCGTCCTCGTGTCGTCCTCGAAGGGACAGATCGGGCACACGCTCGCCGCGGCCGGCGCGCTCGAGGCCGCGATCACCGTTGCGGCGATCGCGCGCGGCGAGGTGCCGCCGAACGCGCCCGCTGGCACGCGCGACCCCGCGTGTGACGTGGATCTCGTGGAGGCAGCTTCCGCGGTACCCCTCGAGGCTGCCCTCTCGAGCTCGTTCGGATTCGGCGGGACGGGGGCTTCGCTCGTGTTCGAGCGCGCCCACGACGCGCCTCCACGACGCGCGGTCGACGAGGACGAGATCTGGGTGACCGGGGCGAGCGCCATCCTCCCGGACGGGCTCGCGCGCGGAGACGCCATCGCGCGCGCCTTGGACGCATCGGAGGAGCGCGCCCCTCAGGGCGACGCGACGGCCGGGCTCGACGCGGCGAGGTCGCGTCGGATGGATCGCGCCGCGCGGCTCGCGACCACGCTCGCCGAGCGCGCTCTCGGACGCGGACGCGCGCGGCGCGCGCGCGGTCGATCGCGCCCGTCTCTCGGCGATCTCGAGCAGCGCGTATGGCAACGTCGAGGGGTGCATGCGCTTCATGAAGCGCGTGCTCGACAAGGGCGCGGCGCTCGCGAGCCCGGCCGACTTCCCGAACCTCGTGCCGTCGTCGCCCGTCAGTCACGCGGCGATTTACCTCGGCCTCGGCGGTCCCGCGATCGCCGCGCCCGACCACGAAGCGACGGCGGAGGCCGCGCTCGCGACCCGATCGAGCTCCTCGAGACCGGCGCGATCGGCGCCGCCGTCGCGGGGGCTTCGAGGCCGTCGACGCGCTCGCCGAGCGCGTGCTCGCGGCGCGCCCCGATGGAAGGCGCGTGCGTGCGGCGGCGGAGGGCGGGAGCGCCCTCGTCCTCGAGCGCAGCGCCGACGCGCGCGCGCGCGGCGCGAGCCGCTCGCGCGCGTGCTCCTCAACCCCGCCCCGGAGGGCGCACGGAGCGACCTCGCGGCGCCGCCCGCCGCCGGCGATCACCTCGGCGTCGGCGGCGTCGCGCGCGCCGCGGCGGGCGCGCGGAACTCGCTCGGGCGCGAGAACCGCCTCGGCCACGGGGGCGGCCGGCACGCGTTCGTGCTCGAGGCCGTGCCCGAATGAGGCCCCTGCTCTTCGCCGCGGGCATCGGCCTCGGCGGCTGCACGGCCGGGCTGTCCTCCGCGTCCACCCCGACGTCGGACGCGCCCGCGGTGATCTCGTGTGAGGCGCGGCACAAGCTCGACGAGCTCACCGGCGCGGGATCACGCCTCTCCCAACGGCGGAAGCAGAACGTCCGCCTCGAGCTCTCCGCGCCGTTCATGCCGGCGGCGATCGAGGCGCGCGGCGCGGTCGCGATGGACCCCGAGGCGGGAGACCTCCGGATGATCCTCCTCGGCCCCGGGGGCGCGACCGCGATCGATCTCTGGATGCACGGGCGCCGGTACCGCTTCGACGTGCCCGCGATCGAGAAGACCCTCCGCGGGGACGCAGGAACGAAGCTCGAAGAGAAGAAGGGCCTGCCGGTGGATTTCCTCGGGTGGTGGATGCTGCACCCGCTCCGCGGCGAGGTCCTCGTCGCCGACCTCGACGATCGCGGGCTCAGCTTCGTGCTGCGGGATCGCGTGGGCGGAGCGGTCGCGTACGTCGACGCCGAGCTCGCGCCGGCGGGGACCTTCCACGCCACCCGGACCACGTGGGCGGGCGACGAGAAGCTCGACGAGGAGACCCTCTCCGCGAGCTCCCTCGGGTGCGGCCGCGTCGAGTACACGCAAGCGTCCACGTCCCTGCACGTCGTCGCGGAGTGCGAGGGCGAATCGCCGGACGTCCCGGCGAAGGCGTTCGTCGACCCGGACGCCGCGCGCGCCGGAGGGCCGACGTGACGCGCGCCGCGGTCATCGCGATCGGCGCGATTTCCCCGCTCGGCCGCGCGGTGGACGCGTACGACGTGACCGCGTCGGAGCCCCGCGTCGCGATCGCGCGCGATGACGCGCTCGCCGAGGCGGGGTTCCTTCGGCCGTTCACTGCGCTCGTTCCGCGTGCATCCCTCGCCCCCGCGGGCGACGCGCGGGATCGGGCGACCGAGCTCCTCGACGCCGCGCTTCTCGACGCGATCGCGCGCGCGGACGAGGCCCTCCCCGAATGGCGCAGCAGGCGCCTCGGCGTCGCGCTCGGCACGTCGAGCGGCGGGATGCAGAGCGCGGAGCGGTTCTTCGACGCGCGCGCGTCCGGCGCGCCGACGTTCCCGGAGGACGCCGCGCGCGCGACCTATTTCGGCCCCCTCGAAGCGCTCCGTCGACGAGGTCTCGAGATCGCGCTGCTCACACAGCTCGTGACGGCGTGCGCCGCCTCCACGTGGGCGATCCGCGTGGGCTTGCTCTGGCTGCGCCGACGCGCGGTCGACGTCGTCCTCGCGGGCGGATACGACGCGCACACGCGCTTCGTGCACGCGGGGTTCGACGCGATCCGCGCGACGTCCGCGAGCCGCCCCGCGCCGTTCCGCGTGCGCCGCGACGGCATGGCGCTCGGCGAGGGCGCCGGGATCGTCGTGCTCGTCCGCGAAGAGGATGCACCTCTCCTCGACGGAGCAGGGCGGCGGCCCGCGTTCTTCGTGAGCGGGTTCGGCGCGTCGACGGACGCCGTGCACGTCACCGCGCCCGATCGCACGGGCACGGGCCTCGCGCGCGCCGCGACCGCCGCGATCGTGGACGCGGGGGTGCGCTCGGAGGCGTGCGTCGCCGTGAGCGCGCACGCGACCGCGACCCCGTTCAACGACGCCATGGAGGCGCGCGCGCTCGGTCTCGCGCTCGGCGAGGTCGGTCCGGTCGTCCACGCGTTCAAGGCGCAGATCGGGCACACGCTCGGCGCCGCGGGCGTCCTCGAGGCGCTCGCGATCGGCCACGCGCTCGACGCGGGTGTACTGCCGGCGACGCCCGGAGAAGGTCCCCTCGACGACGACGCGCGCGTTCGTCTCCTCTCCGCCGCGTCGCGCTCCGAGCGCGAGGACCGGTTCGCGCTCAAGGTCTCTGCGGCGTTCGGCGGGGTGAACGCGGCGCTCGTCCTCGAGCCGTCCGCGTCGGCGCGCCGCGCGTCGAGCGACGCCGCGCCGCTCCCGGTCGGCCTCGCGGGGTACCGCACGATCACCGCGCCCGACGCGGCGACCGTCGCGCGCGTCACGGGCCTCGATCGCGACGCGATCCTCCGCGCGGACGCGCTCTCGCTCCTCGGCCTCACCGCGGTCGCCGCGCTCGTCGAGGGCCTCGGCGTGGACGTCGCCTCGCTCACGGACGCCGCGCTCGTGGTCGGCCATGTGCTCGCGACGGTGGACATCAACGAGCGCTTCCACGCGCGCATCCGGGAGCGCGGTCCCGCGGCCGCGGAGCCGCGCGTCTTCCCGCCCACGTCACCGAACCTCGTCGCGGGTCAGATCGCGATCCACTTCCGTGTCCGCGGCCCGAGCGCCGCGGTGTGCCGCGGCCTCGATGGCGGCGTCGAGGCGCTCGAGATCGCCTGGGAGCTCGTCGCCGCCGGGCACGCGCCGCGCGCGATCGTCGTCGCCGTCGATCACCTGGGTCTTGCGGCGACCGCGCTCGCGGCGCGAGCGTTCCCGACAGAACGGCTCGAGGCGGGCGCGACGGCAGCCCTGCTCGACACGTCTTCCGCGCGGCGACTCGAGCTCGATCGAACGCGTCCAAGCGCGTCGGGGCACGCGGGGCTCGCCGAGCTCCTCGCCACCGTCGCGTGATCGAGATGCCAAATTGGCAACGCGAGACGATCTCGCCGCCTTCTTTGAGAACAATGGGCAAGCAGCCCGAGAACGCTTGCCCTTCGGCGGCGTTCTTGGCACTGTCCGCGGCCCCGGCCCGGGGTGTGCATTACGTCGCGCGCTGCCGCGCGCTGCCGCGCGATGCCCCGGGAAGGAACCGGGCATCAGGCCCGACTGATCCATGCCCCCGTCCCGCCCACCGACGTCGAACCCCCGAAGCAGCCTTCGCCTTGCCGCGACCCTCGCAGGCGCGCTCGCGCTCGCTTCAACGAGCGTCGCGTCGACGGGGTGTAGCAAGAACTACATCCCGAACACCGACGTCCCGGACTCGAAGGAGAACCGCAAGCTCATCGCGTTCTGCGAGACCTACCGCAAGGCGGTCCAGCGGAAGGACGTCGCGAAGATCCTCGAGCTCATCTCGCCCGACTACTACGAGGACGGCGGCAACCTCGATGCGGCGGACGATCTCGATTACGCCGGGGTGAAGGACTACCTCGAGGATCGCTTCCAGGACGCGTCCGGCATCCGCTACGAGATCCGGTATCGCCGCATCCTGAAGGAGCGCGATCACATCCTCATCGACTACACGTTCACCTCGAGCTGGCGGATCCCGATCGGCGCGGGTGAGGAGTGGCAGCGCAAGGTGGACGACAACCGCCTCGAGATCGTCCCCTCGGGGGACGGCTACCTGATCATCTCCGGCCTCTGAGCACCGCAAGCGGCGCCGCATAGCAGCACCGCCCCTCAGGGGTTCGTGTCCCCCAAATGGGCGCCCTCCCTTGGCGTCTTGGCGGTCGATCTTCTGGATGACTCAGAATTGCGCTCGCCGATGTAGAGCACCGATCCGTCGCGGTGCTCCTCGGAGAACGCGGAGTCGTCTTGCGACGCGCGCTCCTTTGGGGCGTGCGCTTCTTCGTCGAACTCGAGCGCATTCGTTCGGGTTTCAACATGTTCGGTGCTCTAGGAGCCGGCCCCGCGTAGAGTGAGCGAGATGCTCCCACCGGTGGAAACCGTCGCGGGGCGGTATCGACTGACGGCGCTCCTCGGCAAGGGAGGGATGGGTTCCGTCTGGCGGGCCGAGCACGAAAGCCTCGGGACCGACGTCGCGGTGAAGCTCCTCGACCCGCGCCTCGCGGAGCGGCCGGGGTTCCGCGCTCGGTTCGAGCGCGAGGCGAAGGCCGCCGCAGCGCTCCGAAGCAAGCACGTCGTCAAGGTGATCGATCACGGCGTGGAGGGCGAGGTGCCGTTCATCGTGCTCGAAATGTTGCACGGCGAGAGCCTCGCGACGCGCCTTCGGCGCACGAGCACGATCGACCCCGAGACGTTCGCGCGCATCTTCGTCCAGACCGGCCGTGCCCTCGCGAAGGCGCACGCGGCCGGGATCGTCCATCGAGACCTCAAGCCGGACAACCTCTGGCTCGCGGACCTCGAAGAGGAGACGGACACAGGGGTCGGCGAGCGCGGGTTCTGCGTAAAGGTCCTCGATTTCGGGATCGCGAAGGCCCTCCAAGACGGCGCGCTCGATCAAGACCTCTCGACCGAGACCGGAACGATGCTCGGCACGCCGCACTACATGAGCCCCGAGCAGCTGCGCGCGTCGAAGTCGATCGACGCCCTCGCGGATCTCTGGTCGCTCGCCGTCATCGCGTTCCAATGCCTCACGGGTTCGCGGCCATTCGCGGGCGACGCGATCGGTGAGCTCGTCCTCCGTATCTGCGGCGACGACCCGCCGGTGCCGTCATCCATCGCGCCTGTCCCTCCGGGGTTCGACGCATGGTTCGCGCGCGCGACCGCGCGCAAGCCCGCCGATCGCTACCCGAACGTGGGCGAACTCGTTCGAGCGCTCGAGGACGTCCTCACGCCGGGCACGCGGACGTTCGACACGGGCGCGCAGCGGTCCGACGTCTCGACGCTCCCGGATCCCACGTCGGCGCCGACGGTGCTCGCGCTGGAGCCGCCCCCCGCGGCGATGGCGACGCCCGCCGATCCCATCCCGACGATCGGCTCGGCCAGCCGCTCCGTCCCGCCGGCTCCGCGCCGTCCGCGGAGCGCCGTCGTCGTCGGGGTCACGGCGGTCGTGGTCGCGACCTCCGCGACGCTCGGGTACCTCGCGCTGACACGCGAGCCGACGCTCCCCGCTTCATCGAGCTCGGCGGTGCGCGGCGAGGAGCCGCGCGCGAGCGCCGTCGAGAGCGGCGCCCCGGGCGCGCCTGCGGGCTCGCCGCAGGCGAGCGCCGCGCCGATCCCGAGCGTGAGCACGATCACGAGCGCGGCGGCGCCGAAGGCGATCGTGCTCACGATCCGATCGAAGCCGCCCGGCGCGGAGGTGTTCCGCGGAGCGGAGCGGCTCGGCGAGGCCGGCGCGCCGATCACGCTGCCTTGGTCGGACCAGCCGCTCGAGCTCATCGTACGTCGACCCGGGTACCTCCCGAAGCGGGTGACGGCCCCGCCGCGCGAGACCGTGGAGCTCGACGTCGCGCTCGAGGCGCCGCGCCCCGTGAACACCGAGACGCCCCTGTGAGGGCGCGCGACGCCTGCGCCGCGCTGCTCCTCTTCGCTCGCGCGGCGACCGCGGAGCCGACCCCGCCGGACGAGGCGAAGCGCGTCGCGCTCCACCTCTCGGGCCAGCGCTTCTACGAGCAGGGCGACTACGCGCACGCGATCGAAGCGTTCGAGCAGGCGTATGCCGCAGCTCCGAACCCGAAGGAGCTCCTCGCGCAGGCGTGGGCGCACAAGAAGATCTACGCGCAGACCGGGGACCGCTCGCACAAGCGCCAGGCGATCACGCTCTACCGCGCGTTCATCGCGACTCACCCTGAGGAGTCGCTCCGCAAGAGCGCGAGCGACGCGCTCGACACCCTGGCGCCCCTCGACGAGCCCGATCCGAACGAGCCCACGAACCCGGCGCCCCCGGTGGTCCGCAAGACGACGCTCGCGATCGACTCGTCTGCGGAGGGCGCGCTCGTGTCGATCGACGGCGGGGCCGCGGGCCCGCCGCAGTTCACGCTCGACGTGACGCCCGGCCCGCACCACGTGCGCGTGAGCGCGCCCGGGTATCGGGCGCGGGAGGTGGAGGTCACGGCGCTGCCCGAGCAGATCACGCCGGCGCGGGTGGAGCTCACGGAGATCGACGGCACCGTGATCCTCGAGGACGGCATGAGCTTCATCACCTACGTCGACGGGCGCTCGCTCGGTCGAGTGACGACCCTGACGCTGACACCGGGCGCCCACTTCGTCTCGGTGACGGCGACCGGACGCGTGAGCGAGGGCCGTCGCGTCGTCGTCGGGAGAGCATCGGAGACGCGCGTCGCATTCGAACCGAAGGCGACGTCGCAGCGCTGGGCGGGCATCGCGCTCTCCTCCATCGGGGGAGCGGGCATCCTCGCGGGGCTCGTGACGCTCGGGTTCGCGGTCGACCGCGACGCGCGAGCCTCGGAGCTCGACGCCGCGAGGCTCGCGGGCTCGATCGACGCTGCTGCGTTCGACGCGTATCCATCGCTCCACGAGGAGCGCGACGCGCTTCGATCCGCCTCCCTCGCGACGCTGGGCGTCGCCGCCGGCGTCGGGATCCTCGGCGTCACGCTCGTGTTCGCGGATCGCCCGGAGCCGATCTCCCCACCGGCGGCGGACACGAAGGAGGTGCCGAAGGCACCGGCAGCGCTCGAGGTCGTCGCGGCGCCGCTCGTCGCGCCGTCGCTCGTCGGCGGCGCCGTGTCGGGGAGGTTCTAGTGGCGCGCGGCGCTCGGCTTTCCGCCGCCGGAGCCCTTCTCGCGGCCACCGGCGCGATCGTCGGCGCCGCCGCATGCGCGAAGCTCAGCGACGTCGACTTGGAGGTCTGCGGGAACCGTGTCGTCGAGGCGTCCGTGTCCGAGGACTGCGACTCGTTCGCGGCGCTGCCGTCCGCCGATCCCGCGCGCCCGTCCCGCTGCGCGTCCCCCGGTGAGCCGAGTCAATGCCGCTACATCACCGACGACGATCACGCGTGCCCGGCCGAGTGGCGGGGCGGGATCGACGGCGTGTGCCGGCGAGCGTCGGGGCGATTCGTCGCGCCCGTGTTCGTCTCGAGCGATCTCGTCGGGGTGCTCCCGCTCGTCGCCGATCACGACGGGGACGGCGTACCGGACGTGACGATCACGTCGGCCGATGGTCGGTCGAGCCGCACGTTCTACATCGAGCACAGTGGTACGAGCTTCTCGGCCCAGGCCGGCGCCACGCGCGAGGGGGCGCCCGCGTTCGTGGACGTGACGGGCGATGGCCTCGCGGATCTCCTCACCGCGTCGAGCGACGGCGGGATCGACGTGTTGCGCGGAGAGCGGAGCCGCGCGCCGAGCGTCCGCGTCTATCCGCGACCGCGCGCGTACCCCTCCGAGACGGTCGTCGCGTGGGCGCCCGACGGGGTCTTCGTCCCGGCCGATCGCCCCCTCGGTATCTTCGCGAGCCCGAATCGTGAGTGCGGTGACGAGCTCTGCGCCCGCGACGAGACGAGTGGAGACGCCTCACCGTTCGTGTACCCCGGCATCACCGGAGAGACGCTCGCGCGCCTGAGCGTGTCGCGCGGGAGCTCGTTCGGCGCAGTCGCCGCGCCCGGGACGTCCTCGGTCGTCGTGCTCACGTCGACGGAGCGTCTCGAGCTCCCTCTACCCGCTCCGTACGTGGCGGGGCTCGTGGTGCGCGATCTCGATCACGACGGGATCGAGGATCTGGGGTTCGCGACGTCCGGAGCAGGGACGAGGGACGTCAGCCTGATTCGAGGCCCCGTCTCCGCCTGGCCCGCCGGCGCGACCGTCGAGGTCTTGGCGAAGCTCAGCGGCCTCACGAGCGATGCTCTCTTTCTCGGGTTCGTCAACGCCGACGACGTGGTCGACGTGTTCGACGGATCGTCGCTGTGGCTGTCGCACGCTCCGCTCACAGGCGGTCCGATCTTCGACACGCACGAGCTCTCGTTCATCGGCAATCCGGCGACCTCCGCCGTGGGCGACCTGGACGACGACGGGCGTGACGACGCCATCGTCGTCACGGGCGCGGGGCTCGACGTGTACCTCGGGCGCGACGTGGCCCCCTTGGCGCACACGTCGCTCTCCACGACCCGCGCGATCCGACACGTCGCCATCGCCGATCTCGACGGAGACGGGCGCCGCGACGTCCTCGCCGTGGCGGGGGAGACCGAGTCGGAGCCGACGTGTGCTGGGAGCGACGACCTCCTCGTCGCGTGGGGTCGCTCGGGCTACCCGGAGCCGTTCCACGCGATCAGCCGCGTCACGAGCGTGTCGTCCATGACGGTCGGGCGATTCGGCCACAACGGCGCCGGCCTGGACGATGTCGCGGTCTCCTCGCGCTGCGTGGGCGACGGCGGCGCGTCGACGCACCCACTCGCGATCCTCTACGGCGACGCGCAGCGGAGACTCCGCGCGCCCTTCTTGGTGGCGACCCAAGAGTTCGACGGGCCGATCGGAGCGACGCTCGTCTCGCACGACGGCGCGCCGTCGCCCGCGATCATCGCGTTCGCCCGGAACGCCGAGCAGGCGGGCCTGTTCCCCGTCGGGGACGACGCGGCGATCGCCCCCGTCGGACTCACCGTCGCGCTTCCACCCGGAAGTCATCCGACGGCGTTGTTCCCCGTGCAGAAGAGCTTCCTCCTCGGCGTCGAGACCGGCAGGTTCGTCGGTGACCTCGACCTCGTCTCGTTCCGCTGGACGGGAGCCGAGGTGATCCCGACGGGCGCCGCGGCGAACATGTCGTCGTTCGAGGCGCAAGCGCGCTGGTCGCTCGCGACAGTGGACGAGGGGGTGCAATCCGTCGTCGCGGCGGTCGCCATCGACCTCGGGGACGAAGACAGCGTCCCGCGCGACGACGACAACTGCGCAGTCGTCCCGAACCCGGATCAGACGGACACCGACGGCGACGGGGTCGGGGACGCCTGCGAGAACGACGTCGACGGCGACAGCGTCGACAATCCCCTCGACAACTGCGTCAGCGACCCGAACCCAAACCAAGCGGACGCGGACAAGGACAACCTTGGAGACGCATGCGACGACGACGACGACAACGACGGCATCCCCGACGAGGGCGATGATTGTCCGTTCATCCCCAACCTCGATCAGCTCGACACGGACAAGAACGGCGTCGGCGACGCGTGCGAGACGACGCCCGACGAGGACGGGGACGCCGTCCCCGACGAACTCGACAACTGCCCGTTCGTGAACGATCCGGCGCAATTCGACTCGGACGGGGATGGCCGCGGGGACCCTTGCGACAGGGACGCGGACGACGACGGGATCGAGAACGACAGGGACAATTGTCGGCTCCTCGCAAACCCCGGCCAATCGGACCTGGACGGGGATGGCGACGGGGACGCGTGCGACACCGATATAGACGGTGATGGCCTCTCGAACGCCGACGAGGGCGCGCTCGGTACCAATCCAAACTCGAAGGACAGCGACGGCGACACGATCGACGACTTCACCGAGCGCGGGGACGCGGACGGGGACGGCGTCGTGGACGCCATCGACGCAGACAGTGACTCGAACGAGGTGGGCGGCGCCCTCGACGACGCGACAGAGGCGGGGGACGCGCTGTTCGCGACCCCACCCATCGACACGGACGGGGATGGGGTCGCAGACTATGTCGACCCGGACAACGACGACGACGGCCGGCTCGACGGGGCGGACGACTGTCCGTTCGTCGCGAACGCGGACCAGTCGGATCTCGACGACGACGGCGTCGGTGACGCATGTCAAGGAGACACGGACGGGGACGGCGTCGGTGACGCGACCGACGATTGCCCGCTCGTCGCGAACGCGGATCAGTCGGATCTCGACGGCGATGGGCTCGGCGATCGGTGCGATCCTTCAGCGATCGAGCCCCCGACCGATCACCGCTCGTCGCTCGCGCTCCTCCCGTTCGACGACGCGAACGGGCTCGGCGCCCCCACCACGATTCCCGTCCCCGCCGGGAGCGACGAGATCGTCGGTGTGGTCGCGCTCGAGATGGAGCGCGGGCAGCGATCGTTCGTGGTCGCAACGAACCACGCGCTCTACCGCATCACGTGCGCCGGCAGCGCCGTGCCCGACTGTTTGCTCGCGACCCCGCGCCTCGAGCCGCTCCGCGGGCTCGACGACGAGCCGCTGACGCTCCACGTGGGTCGAATCAGCGGTATCACCATAGGGGACTTCGATCGAGACGGAGTGGAGGATCTCCTCGTACTCGACGAGCACGGCGGTCAGATCGTGCGTCAGCGCCCGCTCTGATGGGGCGCTGCGCGGCGCGCCTCGAGCTCTTTCCCTTGCACGCGCCTGATCAAGGCCGCTGATCCTGCGGGCTACGAAGAGCCGGAAGGGCGAACTCGGCGCCGGCCATCCACGGGGGGCGCGTCCGCCTGGATGGAGGCTCGCGGCCCGTTGGCGTAAAACGGAGTCGTGACGAAGCTCGACCGCGTCTTCTTGGGCCTCTTCGCGTGCCTGTCGACCGCGTGCGCGGCGAGCGACTCGACGTGCAAGCACGTCCGGATCGACGAACGCCTCGTGCCGATGAAGGTCGTCTGCGCCACGGCTCCGGGCGCCTCAGGCTCGGCCTCGAGCAGCGCGGTGGCGCCCTCGGGAGCCGCTCCACCCACGGGGAGCGCTGCCGAGTCGTGCGAGGTCGCGGACTGCAAGGTCGCGTGCGCTCGGTTCTTCCCCGAGTCGACGCGGGCCTGTGGGGTCTCCGCGGGGATGCTCGTCTGCGCGCTCGAGCTGCACCGCGGGTGCGGCGCGAACGCGGGGACCGACCTCGGCGCCTGTGACGGAGACGACGACGTCGCCGCCCGCTGAGCTCGAAACGGCTGGCCGGATGGCTCAGCGGCGGTGGAACACCGTCGTCATCATCCCCCCGATGTTGGGCTCGTCATCGAGGTCCCGGATCTCCTGGTGCGCGATGACGAACCCAGCGGCAGCGGCCTCCGCGTCCAGCTCCTCAGGAGTCGTCCAAAAGCGGGTGCGGTTCCGCGTCACGCGCGTCTCCGGGTCGACGTCGTAGGCGGCGAAGTCGAGCCGGGGACCGTGGCACATCGTGTCCGAGAAGAACACGCCCGTCGCCGCGAGGACGCGCGCGACGGATTGGAAGAACGACCGGCGATGCCCCTCGAGCAGACAGTGCAGGAGGTGATTGTCCACGACGAGATCGAACGAGGCTTCGCCGAACGGCGTGAGCTCGATCGCGTCGGCGACGCGGACGTCGAGCACCACGCCCGCCCGCGCTGCGTTCGCGGAGGCCAGTCGAACGGCCGTCTCGGAGAAATCGATCGCGGTCACCGCGAACCCGCGCGCCGCGAGGCGGAGCGCGACCTCGCCCCCACCGCACCCGACGTCGAGCGCTCGCGGCGCGACGACGGGAGACGGACACCAGGCGGATCCCAGAAACCGGTCGATCGCCTCGTACGAGGCTCCGCCTCCCTCCGGGTCGAGATCGCCCCAGCCGGATCCACCGCGCGCGGCGATGCGCTGGTACGCGGGCTCGTGATCGTAATAGATGCGCCTCGCGTCCTTCACGGCTGCTCGAATATCGCACGCGCACGCCCCAGCGGAGCGCCGGCCCGACCTCACCGCTTCCGGCCGGCCCCGATGTCCCCGAGGCGTCAGCGCTTTGCCAGCGCCTTCCCGGCTTTGCCCGGCGACGGGAAGTTGGATCGCAGGAACCAATCCCACGTGCGGTCCCCCATGAGCTTGCGCTGCGTGAGGAGGAGCTTCGCCGAGCCCGAGACGGTGTAGCGGGGCTTCGGCTTCTTCGCGAGGAGGGCCTTCTCGACGACCTTCGCGACGTCGTCCGGGGAGCCCGCGAGCTTCGCGAGCGGCCCCTTCTCATAGGACTCCTTCGTCGCCCGAGCGACGGCTTCGTGGAACTCTCCGTACGCCTCCTCGGAGCCCGGGTTCTGCGCGCCCATCCCGCCGATCGCGGCGTCGCTGAAGCCGCTCTTGATGAGGCCGGGCTCGATCAAGACGACGCCGATGCCGAACGCCGCGACCTCGAACCGGAGCGCGTCGCTGATGGCTTCGACCGCGTATTTTGTCGCGTGGTAGAAGCCGCCGCCCGGAAACACCAGCTTGCCTCCCATCGAGCTCATGTTGATGACGCGCCCGAAGCCCGCGCGGCGCATCCCCGGGAGGACCAGCTGCGTCAGCTCGACCAGCCCGAAGACGTTCGTCTCGAACTGCGCGCGCACCCGCTCCATGGGGACCGCCTCGATCGCCCCGGATTGGCTGTACCCCGCGTTGTTCACGAGGGCGCTCACCGAGCCGTGCGCCGCCTCGATCGCCTCGACGGCGGCCCGCATCGACGCCGACTTCGTCACGTCGAGCTGGAGCGTCTTGCACCCGGCCGCCGCGAGCTCCGCGAGGTCGCTCGGCTTGCGCGCGGTCGCGTAGACTACCCAATCGGTCTTGGCGAGGCGCAGCGCCGTCGCCTTCCCGATCCCGGAGCCGCACCCCGTGACCAGCACTGCCCTCGCCCGACCAGCCCCATCCCCAGCGTCATTCGCCATCGCGTCTCCTTCAGGGAACACACTATACGAAGTTCGTATGATTCGTTCAACCGCCCATGACTAGGCCGAGCCGCTCCCCAGAGAAGCCCGGCGCCGAGCCCACCTCGGCCGCCGAGTCCCCGATGGAGCGCAAGATCCTCGAGGCGTCGGTCCGGCTCTTCAGCGCGTATGGTCTTCGAAAGACCTCGATGGAGCAGGTCGCGCACGAGGCGAACGTGGCGAAGGCCACGCTCTACTCGTACTTCGCGAACAAGGAGATCCTCTTCGCGGGGGTCTGCGCCCACGTCGCGAGCGAGCTCCAGGCGGCGGCCGAGCGCGCCGCGGCGCAAGAGGCGGCGCCAGCGCACGCCGTGCGGGCGTCCCTCTGCGCGAAATTCACGCGCCTCCACCGGATCGTCCACGCGTCGACCCACGCCGCGGAGCTCCTCGAGACATCGAACCGCGTCTCCGGTCAGGTCCTGCGGGATGCGCACGACGCGTACGTCGAGCACCTCACGGCGCTCCTCGCGGGGTGCATGGACGCGCGCAAACCCGCGCGCCGCGAGCTCGCCGAGACGCTCGACGCCGCCGCTGAAGGGATCGCCGCTCGCGCGGCCGACGAGCGCGACGTCGTCCGGCGGCTCGGGAGCGTCGTCGACGCCATGTTGGCGCGCCCGGTCGCGCCCGATGCGGCGTCGCCCGCGCGTCCTCGCGGACGCCCCGACGTGCGATAAGCTCGTCGCATGAACGATCCGGACTCCGCGAAGCGAAGCGCGAACGCCGTCCTTCGATCCGTCGTGAGCCCTGCGCTCGGGATCGCGGTCGGCGCGCTCCTCGCGGCGGGCGCGGTCTCCGCGTGCGCGGGGACGAACTCCAATGGCGACGACTCGACGATCGAGCGGGTCGGCTCCGTCCCGGCGGAGCGACCCGGGATGGTCGGGGAGCGCGGCGCGCCCCCTCCGGACACATCCCCCTCGGCCGCCGCGTCCCTCTCGGCCGCCACCTCGGTATCCCCGCCGACTTCGGCTTCCGCTCCCCCGACCGCGACCGTTCCGAAGCCGGGCATGCCCAAGCCCGGCGAGGTGCCACCGCCCAAGGTCGGCCAGGTCCCCGCGCCCGGCGTCGTCGCCCCGCCTGGGTTCTCGGGGAGCGGCTTCGTGCGATCACTCGGAGCGGCGCGCCCGACGCGGCTCACGCGTCAATTCACGGACGCCGACCCCGCCCGCCTCCGCGGCGTCCGCTCCATCGCCTGATTCGGCCGCTACTCCCTCGTGATGACGGGCGGCGAGTTGAAGTTCCAGATGTCTCGGTAGACCTTGAACTCACCGCTCGGCTGCCGCTTGTAGATCAGGATGCCTTTGACTTGCTGCTTGATGGGCTTTCCGTATCCCGTGATCTTCCCGCGCTTGTCTCGGAGGATCGGGAGGTCCACCGAGTGATCGACGCCCTGATCGAACCCGAAGTCACCCGCGACCCACATGATCTTCGAGACCTTCACCCAGTGCGTCTTGAAGGCATAGAAGTAGTCCGCGACCCACTTGCGAATGTCCTTCGCGCCGGCGACGAGCGGCCCATCCGGCTGCATCACTTGGATGTCCTTGTCGTAGACGGCGAGGACCCGCTCCGTGATGTTCGAGTTGATCGCGTCGACGTACGCCTTGTGTGCGCGCACGAGCGCGGGGTCCCACTTCGGCTTCTTCGAATCGGACGATGGCGCGCGCTTCGTCGGCTTCTTCGGCATGGTCTCTCCCTCCTTCGGGGAAAGCGGCCATGGTCGCGCGCCGCCGTCGCGAGCGTCAACCGCCGCCGAGTCGATCGAGGACCATGCGTGCGCGGCGCAGGTCGCGCGTGCCGAACCCCTCGGTGAACCAGGCGTAGACCGGCTCGAGGAGCGCCCTCGCCTCCGCGCCGCGGGCGCTCGCTTCGAGGAGCTCGGCGAGCGCGGTCGCGGCGCGGAGCTCCCATGATTTCGCCTCCTGCGCCCGCGCGCACTCGATCGACGACCGGAGCGCGGCCTCCGCCTCGGCGGCGCGACCCATTCGAAGGAGGATCGAACCCCTCACGCGCTGGACCTCGGGCAGCCACTCTCGCTCCTGCCACCCCGGTCGCGCGATTTGCTCGAGGCACTCGTCGATCGCCGCGAGCGCCGCGTCGAGCTCCCCCTCGAGCGCGAGCGCCTCCGCGAGCGCCGACTTGAGGTACGGCACCCGCACGTGTCCCCCCCGGCTCGTCCAGTCCGCGAGCCCCGCGCGGAGCAGGGGCAGCGCGTCCGCCGGACGCCCCGCGTGGATGTGCGCGATGCCGCGCGCCTGGGGGACCGACACCTGCGAGATGAACGCGATCCCCTGGTCCTTCGCGATGCGATCGGCCTCCTCGAGGCGCTCGAAGAGGGGCTCGTCGTCCCGCCGGTACGCGTGGACGTACGCGCTGAACGTGAGCGCCCACACGAGGTTGAACGCGTGTCCGACGGTGCGCGCGTGCGCCACGCTCGCGTCGCTCTCCCGCACCGCTCGATCCGGGTACCCGAGCATCCACGTGAGCTGGCACGCATAGACCTCGACGAACGTGCGCTGATCGTAGCCCGTGAGCTGGATCCACCGCTCCGTGCGGCGCGGATCGTACTGCGCAAGGACGCGCGTCGCCGCGTTGCGCGACGCGACGAGCTCCCCCTGCAAGAGGTGCTGCACCATCATCGCCGTCTCGCCGAACAGCCGGGTGTCCGCGTCGAGCGTGCCCTGCGCCCCCGACTCGCCCGCCTGGAGCATCCGCCGCGCCCAGGGGAGTGAATCCTCGATGCGCCCCTGGGTGATGGTCGTCGTCCACATCCACCAGAGGGCGAGGATCAGGCTGCGTTTGTTGGTGTGCGACGTCGTCAGCCGGAGGATCGCCTGAGCGTTCTCGCCCACCTCGGGCGCTGCCCAGCCCCGGAGGCCCGTCCAAGCCGCGTTGAGCGGCTCGCGGATCGTCAGCTCGAGGCGGTCGCGCTCGCTCGACGGCGGCAGCTGCGCGAGGATCGAGAGCCCCTTCTCGAAATGGCCGACGGCCTCGCGCAGCGCGAGGCGCTCGACCGCGAGCGCTCCGGCGCGCCGCCACAGTGGCACCGCCTCGACGAGGTTGCCCGCCTGCGTGTGATGGTGGGCGAGCCACTCCGGCTCGCTCCCTCGCGCGATGTCCTGCTCGACGGCGCGCGCGATGCTCGCGTGGAGCTCGCGCCGCCGGCTCTTCAGGAGGGAGTCGTACGCCGCGTCCTGCACGAGCGCGTGCTTGAACGTGTACGTCGCGGCGGGCGGCTCGTTTCGGCGCGTGACCAGGCCGGCCTCCGTCAGTCGCTCGAGCGCCTCGCTGAGATCGTCCCCCGCGAGCGGGGCGACCTTCGCCATCAGCCGATAGGAGAACTCCCGCCCGATGCACGCGCCGATCTGCGCGATCTCTTTGCAGCCATCGAGTCGGTCGAGGCGCGCGGTGAGCGAGTCCCGGAGGGACGTGGGGATGCTGGCGTCGTCGATCGACGCCTGGAGGGACCACCGATCTCCCTCCTCGCGGAGCAGCCCCGACTCGAGGAGGGACTTCGTGAGCTCCTCGACGAAGAGGGGCACGCCGTCGGTCCGCAGGAGGATCCGCTCGAGCACCTCCTCCGGGAGCGCGCGGCCGTGCGTGACGCCGAGCGCGATCCGCGCGCCGTCCGCGCGATCGAGGCGGCTCAACGCGAGCAGGCGCGCGTTCGCGCGCCCCATCCAAGCGGGCGCGCGCTCGGGCCGGTGCGTCGTCACCATCAACACGGGGAGCCGCTCGAGCCGCTCGAGCACGAGCTCGAGGAGCTCCTCGCTCGTCGGGTCGATCCAGTGCGTGTCCTCGACCACCAAGAGCAGCGCGCTCCCTCGCGCGCGCATCTCGATGAACCGCGCGAGCGTCTCGAGTGTCTTCTCCTTCCTCTTCTGCGGCGAGAGCGCGAGCCGTGGGTACCGATCGACGGGGAGAGACAGGAGGGGCGCGAGGAGCGGCGCGGAGGTCTTCACGTCGAGCTGGCTCGCGGTGAGCAGCGCCTCGAGCTTCGCGAGCCGCTGATCGGCGCCGTCCTCGCGAGTGAACCCCGCCGCGCTCTCGAGGTGCTCCGTGATGGGGTAGAGCGCGGAGTTCACGTGGTACGGCGAGCACTGGTAGAGGAGCTCCTCGTGGCGCCCTTCGATCCGCGCCCGAAACGCTTGCAGCAGGCGGGACTTTCCGATCCCGGGCTCGCCGACGATGGCGATCGCGCGGCCGTGCATGTCGCGCGCCGACTGCCAAAGACCGACGAGCTCCGCCGTCTCGTCGTCCCGCCCCACGAGCGGTCCGAGCGCGACTCCGCCGTGCGCCGCCTCGAAGCGGCCCTCCGTCCGCTTGACCGCGTCGACGCGGAAGACCTCCACGCGCTGCGCGATCCCTTTGAGCTGGTGCTCCCCCCGCTCCGAGAGGACGAACGCGTCCCCGAGGAGGCGCCGCGTCGATCTCGGTAGGACGATCTCGTGCGGGTTCGCGAGGCCCTGAAGACGCGCGGCCAGGTTCGGGGTCTCGCCGATCGCGAGGCGCGCCTCCGCGTCGTCCTGATCCGAGGACTCGCCGACGACGACGGGTCCGGTCGCGAGGCCGATGCGCACCGCGAGCGGGTGCGGGGACGGAAGCGCGCGGACCGCGTCCACCATCTCGAGCGCCGCGCGCACGCCCCGCTCCGCCTCGTCCTCGTGGGCCGTGGGCCACCCGAAGTAGACCATGAGCCCGTCCCCCAAGTACTGGGCGACGTGCCCGTCGTACCGCGCAACGATGTCGCCGCACGCGGCGCGGTACGCGCGCATCAGCTCGCGGAGCTCCTCGGGATCGAGGCGCTCGGCGAGCGCCGTGGACCCCACGAGATCGCAGAACATCACGGTCAGCTGGCGCCGCTCGACCGTGCGCGACGATCCGGAGGCCTCCCGGGTCCTCCCGCTGCTGCTCGGGATCTTGTTGGACGGCGAAGGGGGTCGCGTCGAGCTCGACACCGCACGCGCAGCCTCCGCCAGCCGTTGCACCTCGACCGTGAGCTTGCGTCGAGGACCGATCGGCAAACCGAGCCCCTCGATGTCGGCCTCCGTGAGGTGGGGCAGCACGTCGAGCGTGATTTCGTGTTCTTCGAAGCGCTCGGCGTGCTTCTCGAGGCCCACGCTCGTGAGCCACTCCGCCATGCTCGACACGTCGCTCGACACGCCTGTTTCTACCGACCAGCTGCGACGAGGGCAACCCTCCGTCGCTTGACAGGTCGGGGGTCGAGAAGCGAACGTCGACCCCCATGACGAAGCGCCAGTACCTGCTCGACGAGAGCAAGCTCCCCAAGGCTTGGTACAACATCAACCCCGACATGCCGGTGCCGCCGCAGCCGGTGCTGCACCCGGGGACGAAGGAGCCCGTCACGCCCGACTTCCTCGGCGTCCTGTTCCCGATGGCGCTCATCCAACAGGAAATGAGCCCGGAGCGATACATCGAGATCCCCGAGCCGGTGCGAGAGATCTACAAGCTCTGGCGCCCCACGCCCCTCTTCCGCGCGACGCGCCTCGAGCGCGCGCTCGATACGCCGGCGCACATCTATTACAAGTACGAGGGAGTCTCGCCCGTCGGCTCCCACAAGCCGAACACCGCCGTCGCGCAGGCGTTCTACAACAAGGAGGCCGGGACGAAGGCGCTCGCCACCGAGACCGGCGCCGGGCAGTGGGGCTCCGCGATGGCGATGGCCTGCAACTTCTTCGGCCTCGACCTCGAGATCTTCATGGTGAAGGTCAGCTATCACCAGAAGCCCTACCGCCGGGTCATCATGGACAACTACGGCGCGAGGGTGCACGCGAGCCCGACGAACCTCACGCACGCGGGGCGCGCGGTGCTCGAGAAGGACGCGGAGAGCCCGGGCTCGCTCGGCATCGCGATCTCGGAGGCGGTGGAGACCGCGGCGACGAGCGGCGGCGCGAAGAAGTACGCGCTCGGCTCCGTCCTCGGCCACGTCCTCACGCACCAAACCGTGATGGGCCTCGAGGCCCTCGAGCAGATGGAGATGGCCGGCGAGTACC
The DNA here is from genome assembly GCA_046351395.1 of Polyangiaceae bacterium. Taxonomy (GTDB): domain Bacteria; phylum Myxococcota_A; class Polyangia; order Polyangiales; family Polyangiaceae; genus CAYYKK01. The sequence continues at coordinate 64,233 of JAXLYP010000006.1, read as the reverse complement.
CGGACTTCGTCATCGGCTGTGCCGGCGGCGGGTCGAGCTTCGCGGGGCTCGCCTACCCGTTCCTCCACCAGAACCTGAAGAACGGGAAGAAGACGAAGATCATCGCCGTCGAGCCAGCGTCGTGTCCGAGCATGACGCGGGGCAAGTACACCTTCGACTACGGGGACACCGCGGCGTCCGCGCCCATCATGAAGATGCACACCCTCGGGCACACCTTCATCCCGCCGTCGATCCACGCCGGCGGGCTCCGCTACCACGGCATGTCGCCCAGCGTGAGCGCGCTCGTCGACCACGGGGACATCGAGGCGCGCGCCGTGAGGCAGCTCGAGACGTTCGCCGCCGCCGTGCAGTTCTCCAAGGCGGAGGGGATCATCCCCGCGCCCGAGAGCGCGCACGCCGTGCGCGTCGCGATCGACGAGGCGCTCGTCGCGAAGCAAGCCGGTGAGAAGAAGGTGATCGTGTTCGGGCTCTCCGGTCACGGACACTTCGACATGATGGCCTACGACGCGTACCACCGCGGCGAGCTGCAAGACTTCGAGTACCCGACGGAGAAGGTCGAAGAGGCGATGACGCACCTGCCGAAGGTCGCGTTCTAGGTCAGCGCGCGCGATCCTGACCCATCCAGAGGATCAACCGCCAAAACGCCAAGAGCATCGGCGCGTTCGAGGGACGGCTCCGCACGATCGACGGCGCGCATTTCACGGCGGCGAAAAGCGCGGGTGGCATCGCGCGAGCCTCAAGGCGCGCGTGCCCCGGACGCGAGCGAACCGCGGGGCGGAGGCCAGCAACGCGTGACGCGCCTCGGCCGGCGTTCGCGAATCACAGCGAGAACGTCGCCTCTTCGTGTCCAACGAGGATCCCGACGCGCGTGAAGCCGGCGCGCGCCGCGCTCGCGATCACGCTCTTCAGGACGACGGCAGGCATCTCCACGGGCAACGAGAGCAGCCACTCGGGCGACGGCGGAACGGCCGGATAGTTTGCGAGCGCTAGGGCGCGGCGACTCGCGAGCGCCGCGGTGAGCTCTGGGATGTCCTTCGGTCGATCGGCGGCGACGAGCGCCGACACGTCGCCCGCGCCCGCCCCGTTCACGGTGACGCGATGCCGTGACACCACGACCACGGGTGCCTCGACGACGTCGACGCCGTTCATCGCGCGCGGGACCCGCACGCGCAGCCCGGGTCAACCGGTGTCTGGCCTGAACTCCGGGAGCAGCGCGCAGTTGAGCGTGACGAGCACGTCCACGAGCGCGACCAGCGGCAAAGACACCCACGTCGATCGGGGTCGCCGCCCCGAGGATCGAGGGAGGGAACGCGGACTCGCCGGCGCGCCCGGAGCGGTGACGAAGTGGGCGTGTGGATCTCGCCGCGGGGTGCGTGGGCCGAGCATGATGGCGCAGATAGACCCGCGAGACGCTCGCCTCTTGGGACAGCGCGCGCCCGGCTCGTGCACGGGGCCTGAGCAACGCACGGAGCTCTCCGAGCTGCGCGCGTCGCCCGATTGGACGACGCGGAGCCGGGGCACGCCACGCTTCGAATCACGATCGATCCCTGACCGCTCGGAGCGCACCCCTGTCATGATGGGTACGTTCGTACCGAGACCTCGTCAGGGCACCTGGACGTCGGTCGGGAGGCGCTCGTCGAATCCGTCCCCGAACGAGCCGAGCCGGCGATTCCCGCGAGCGTATCGCTCGTGCCCGGCCTTGAGCCCCGCGAGCGAAGTGTCCCCACCCGAGAGGCTCAGCCACCCCGTCCCACTCAGGATGCTCGGGCTCGTGTTGAACGTCGTCTGCGTCGCCGGGACGAAGCAGCTCAGCGCGCCGTCCGAGTCGAGCGCGCAATAGGGCGAGAGGACGGCGAGGAAGTCCACCCAGTTGGTCGCGCTCCCGACGGGATGGATGCCCGGGATGCCCTGCTGGGTGCAGTGCAGCGTCCCGTTCGTCTTGATCGCGCACTCCGCGTAGCCCGTCGGTCCGATTTTCGTCCAGTCGTTCCCCGGAAGCTGCGAGGGCGTCGTCGAGTCGTTCACGCCCCACTTCCAGATCGTGCCGTCGCTCTTGTGGGCGGACGCGCGGTAGAACCCGAGCGCGACGTGATCCCATCCGGTGCCGGGGACCTTCTGCGGCGTGGGCTGGTTCGTCGTGTTGCCGATGCCGAGCTGACCGTAGCCGTTGTTCCCCCAACAGTAGAGATCGCTCTCCGTGGTGATCGCGCACGTCTCGTACGCGCCGGTCGTGACGACCGTCCACCCGGGGACGCCGACGACTTGCACCTCCTTCGGAGGGGACGACGCGCTCGTCGATCCATCTCCGAGCTGCCCCTGAGCATTGTCTCCCCAGCAGAAGAGTTTTCCCCCCTGGATGCCGCAGGCGTGGCCGGGCGTGACCCGAGAGACCGAGATGGCGGTCCAGTCGGTCGCGGCTCCGATCTGGGTCGGGCTCGGGAGCGCGGCGCGCGTCGGCTGCGCGTTCGCGCCGTACCCCCAACAGAACAGCTTCCCGGCGGCGAGCCCGCATCCCCCCGCGCCGTCGCTCGAGGAGATCTTGTCGAACTGGGCGTCGATCAGCGTCATCGTCGATTGGACGTCACTCACGCCCCGACCGAGGGCTCCGGAGGAGTTGTCCCCCCAGCACCGCGCGAACCCGTCCACCGTCTCGGCGCAGCGGAGCGCGTTCGGTCCGCTCACACGAGCGAACCCGACGCTGCTCGAGACGAGCGTCGGCGTGAGGACGCGATCGAGCGGGGCGGTCGTCGAGCCGACCTCTCCGCTCGCGTTGCTCCCCCAGCAGTAGGGCGTACCGTCGGTCTTGGTCGCGCACGTCGATCCGCCGGAGGCGTAGACCCGAGCCCAATCGTTGTCTGTCCCCACGCGCACGGGGAGAGGCTCGTCGTCCTCGTCACCGAGCCCGAGCTCGCCCGCATAGCCGCGGCCCCAGCAGTAGAGCGAGCCGTCCGTCTTGATCGCGCACGTGTGGGAGTCGGCCGCGGACACGCTCTGCCAATCGGTCGCAGCGTCGACGGGCGTCGGGGTCGCGGTGGTGCCGGCGGCGAGTGGGGGCTCGCCCCAGCAGAAGAGTCGCCCGTCGTCTCGCACGGCGCATACGTGCGACTCCCCGACGCCGAGCGACCGGTAGTGGTCGGTCCCGACGGGCGTCGGCTGGCTCTGGTAGTGATCGCTGAGATCGCCGTCGCCGAGGAGGCCATTGGCCCCCCACCCGACGCAGGAGACCACGCCTTGCGCGTCGAGCCCGCACGCGGCGTCCCAATTGGCGCCGAGGTCGACCAAGCCCGAGAAGCGAAGCGTGGGCGACGGAGATTGGCCGTAGTCGACGTCCCCCACTTGACCCGCGTCGCCCCAGCAATAGACGTCCTTCTTCGTGTTGGACGCGCAGAACCCGTCGTACGTGTTGAAGACGCGCTCCCAATCGGCGCTCGTGCCGACGCGCGTGGGGGTCGACGCCGACCCCGGACCGAGCGGGCCATCCCCGAGCTGCTCGGAGCCGTCGTATCCCCAACAGTACAGTTGGTGATCCCAGCTCACCGCGCAGGCCGCCTCGAAGTCCGCCGCGACGTCGCGCCAGCCGTAGACGACCTTCCAGGCGTGCTGTTTCGGCGAGACCTCGACGTTGCCCGCCGGATCCGTGGCCCTCACCGCGAGCGTGTGATCCCCCAAGAGGAGTCCGTCGAACGATGGTGCGCCGTCGCAGGCGGCAAAAGGAGCGCCGTCGAGGCTGCACTCCCACGTACAATCCGCTTCGCTGCACGTCAGGCTGAACGCGCTCGGCCTCGCCGCCGATTGCGTCGCCCCGGGCGCGGCGCCAAACGACGTCACCGGAGGCGTCGTGTCGGGCGCGCTGCCCGTCCCGCTCGAGCTGGTCGACGAGCCCGGCCCGTCCCCGCCCCCACCGCCTGTCCCGGACGTGTCCGTTGCGTCGTCGCACCCCGCGACGAGCGCAGAAAATCCCAAGAACCAACTACAAAAGACCAGAGAGGAAGCGCTTCGGACCATTCGCATGCACGGGTGGTGGCGGTGGGCGCAGAATCGATCAGTTTTTTTCTCCGTAGCTCGCTCGGTCTTCCTTCGGGTCGCTCAGCCCCGAGGCCCCGCTTCGGAACGGGCTCGGAGGCGCCGACACCGCAGCGCTGGGCGCGGCGGTGTCCGTGGGCTGCGCGGTCAGCGCCACCTTTGTCGTCGCGCGGGGCTCCGCCCCGGGCGGTCCAAGCGGAAGCACCGAACACTCCGCGGACCATTGAGGAGGCCGTGGTTGCGGAGCGCGTGAACGCCAATGCACCCGCGCAGGTGGCGCTGACCGCGCAGCACGGCGATTCCGATCACCCACGAGCGGGAGAAGGAGAACTGCGAAGGCGCCCGGCGCGCCAAACGGAAAGGGCATGAAGAGGCGCAAAACGTGCGGCTCTGGCGCTGGGGCGTTCCTTCACGAATCGGCGGCTTCGTCGCCGCCCCTGTTGGGATCGGGAGCCCTAGTCCGCGTCGCCCCGAAGGCGGGGCTCCGCGCTGGGCTCGAGGACGCCGCGCATGAGCAGCCAGCGAGCGATCGACGCGGCGGCGTCGGGGGCCATGGTCTTCGACCAGGCGCGAACGTAGTCGCGCGCAGACCATCCGTCGGGCGCGCCTTCGAGCAACCTCGTCAGGGAATGGCCGCCGAGATAGGCGATCGGACCGTCCAAACGCGGGTGCTCGAGCGCGCGCTGGACCTCGACGAACGCCTCGCCGAGACACGGCACATCCCTCCACGCGGCCTCCGCGGAGAATCGCAACGGACAGTCGACCGCGGGAAGGTCGAGGGGCCTCGGAGCGGCCGCGGTCGGCGCCGCCGCTGCGCGCGCGCGCCAGAACGCGCCGTCGTATCGGTTCGCAGACATTCCTGTGGCGTAGTGCTCCGAGGACCACGCGCGGTGCCGCTCGGCGGCTCGTTCGACCGCGCCGCGGTGGAACGCCGACGCGAAGAGCGACGCCTCCGGACGTCGGAGGAGCGTGTTCGCGACGATCGCGCCCGACAGGGCGGTCTGAATCGCCTTCTGCACTCCGCTCGACGAGAGGGGATCGAGCGCGAGCGCGGCATCCCCGACGCGGATCCGGGTCGGACCGACGCACGCCTCGTCGACGTACGGCGTCGCGTCGGCGGCGCGCACCGGGCGCACGAGCTCGGCGCCGACGAGGTCACGGCCGAGCGCGCTGCCCTCGAGGAGTCCCTTCAGGAGCTCGTCGAGCGATTTGCGCCCGGCGCCCCGAACGCGCGCGGGGTCGAGAAAGACGAGCGCGTTGTAAGTACCGTCCGGGATCGGGACGCCCCAACACCACCCCTCTGGGCGCGCTTCGATGCGGGGGCGCTGCGGCAACGCAGGGCCGCGAAAGTACCCGTAGAGCGCGAACGTCCCGGGACCGCTCTGCCTGCGGCGCGCGAGCCGCGACGCGCGACCGCTCGCGTCCGCGAGGAAAGCCGTGTGGAGCTCCACGCGAGCCCGCGCGCTCGACCTCGAGGAGCCAGCCCTCCGCCGCCGCGCGCGCGCCGCACGAACGCGGGCTGGAGCACCCGCGCGCCCGCGCGCCTCGCGTGCTCGAGGAGGAGCGCGTCGAACACGCTGCGATCGACGAGCAGGCCCTCGGCGCGCGGATCCGCGCGCTCCGTCTCCGCTCCCTCCCAGTTCGTGGCGACGCTCCGCACGCGCGGGAATCCCAGGGCGCCAAACACGGTCGAACTGCCGAGCCTCCGTCCGCGGACTCCGGCCGAGTCGGTCGCGGCGAGCGCGCCCATGGAGTCGAGCATCGGCAGGACCCCCGGCGACAGCGACTCCCCGAGTCGGGGACGAGGGAACGCCGCGCCCTCCAAGATCGTCACCTCGTGCCCGAGCATCGCCATCCGCGTGGCGAACACCGACCCCGCGGGCCCCGCGCCCACGACCGCCACGTCGGCGAGGAGGCGCGCGGTCATCCGGCGCGCGGGGTGAGGCGCAAATAGGCGCCCAGACAATAGTGGAGCCAGCCTCGGATGTAGTCGCACGCGGGCCGGCCACGCGCGATCACCTCGTGGTGACAGCCGCCTCCGCAGAGGTACCGGGCCCAGCACGATCGACAAGGCTCTTGACGATGCACGTGACGGTCGCGGAGCCACGCGGCGCGCCGGGTCGCGTCGACGCCCGTCTTCACGGAGCCCATCGCGCCATCCTCGTCGCCCACGAACCGGTGGCACGCCGCGAGGTCGCCGTCGGCCGAGACGCCGAGGTAGCCCGCCCCCGCGCCGCAGGGATACGGCCGATGCGTCCCGCGCGCGATCTCCTTCATCGCGCTCAACATGTTCGCGAACGGGTAAGGCTCGCGCGCGAGGGTGCGCCGCTCGAACTCGCGCCCGCACTCGATCATCGCGGAGAGCAGGGGCTCGACCTCCGCGCTCGAGAGCTCTCCCGCGCCGCTCGGGGACCGGAGCATCGGGGAGAAGCCGACCGTGTGGAACCCGGCGTCGACGAACTCGTCGAGCGTCTCGCGAAGGCGGAGATTGTCCGGCGTCACCGTGACGCGCGCGCCGACCTGCATGCGCCGCTGCCTCTCGAGCATCGGAGTGACGTTCGTCAGGATGCGATCGAAGCTGCCCTTGCCGCTCTGGAAGGGCCGCAGCTTGTCGTGCACCTTGCGCGGCCCGTCGAGGCTCACGGTCACCGCGAAGCCGAACTCCTCGAAGAAGTCCGCGTCCTCCGCCGTCAGCAGCGTGCCGTTCGTCGTGATCGAGAACCCCATCGTCACGCCGCGCTCGCGCGCCATCGCGGCCGCGCGCCGCGTCGTCTCACGGAGGAGCGCTCGGTTCGCGAGCGGCTCCCCGCCGAGGAACGCGAGGTTCAGCCGCGCCCCCGGCGCCGCGCCATTCACGAGCAGATCCACGGCGCGCTCCGCGGCCTCGCGCTCCATGTTCTTCGCGTCGCCGCCGAACTGGCCCTGCTGGGCGTAGCAGTAGGTGCAGCCGAGGTTGCACTTCTGGGCGATCGCGAGCGACAGCGCGTGTATGGGGGGCGCCTCGAGCGGCGCGTCGTCGACGTACGGGTCGCCGCGGACGCCGAGCTCGTCGAGCAAGGCGTCCACGCCGTCGTTCGCGATCGCCGCCTCGAAGCGCTCCGCGAGCCTCGCGTCCGCGTCGAAGAGGCGGCTCCCGTCCGGCAAGAAGACGTGCGCGCCCGCCTCCGTCGAGAAGAGGTGGACCGAGGGGGAGCGCGGCGCGCTCGCCGCGGCGAGGCCGCTCGCGGTCGTCACCCTTTGGCCTCACCCGGGCCGTCCTTGCCCTCGATCGCGAAGCGGAGCCACTTCTCCCACTCGTTGAACAGATCGTCATAGAGCACGAGTCGCTCGTCGGAGTAGTCGTCCGGGACGTACTCGCCGTCGTGCACCTTCTGCAGCCAGTTGTCCCCGACGCTGCTTCCTGCCGCGGACGCCTCGACGTTCACGAAGTCCGGGCGCGCGGCGGCCCAGTAGTAGCAAGAGCACTCGCGGTAGTCGTTCTGCCACGGGGAGCAGAGGCCCTGCGTGAGCTCGCCGGGCTGCGCGAGCGCGGGTGAGATCACGGCCGTGTCGCCCTCGAAGAACGGGCGCACCCGGAGCTCCTTGGCGATGTACTCGGCGCGCAGCTTCTCGTCCCACTTCGGGTTGTCGAGCTCGGCGCGCTCCTTCGTGAAGAAGCAGCGCACGCCCTTCCCCGTGCGCTCGTGGATCATGCGGGCGAGCAGGTTGGACCACTCGAGCGGCGCGACGCCGTTCGGGTTCGCCTCGTACGAGAGGACGACGGACTCCGTCGCCGTGTTGTACGGGTTCGGGCCGATCTGCGTCGTCATCGTGTCGAAGCCGCGCACGCCGTCCGCCGCGTCCCACTCCACGCGGAGCAGTCGATGGAAGTGGAGCGCCGCGTGTTCGGGAGCCTCGGACATGACGAGGTTGTCGTACTCGCGGAGCTCGATGCCCTCGAACATTCGCCGCCACACGAAGCGGAAGTCGACCTCGAGTCCGGGGGTGCAGTTGCCGATCGAGGTGACCGGCCGCGAGCTCACGGGGTTGCCCCGCGCGACGAAGTGCAAGTCCGCCGCCCGCCGCGCCGGGCTCTTCGCGGACGCGTTGCGAGGAACGAGGCGCACCGGATCGCGGTCGGCCTCGATCGTCCCGTCGACGCCGCCCTCGTCCCGCGTTCGCGTCGACGCGCGGACGATCGTGTCGATCTGGCGGCGCGTGAGCGCGAGGTAGTTCCCGTCCGCGCCCGCCATGAGCGCGGGCATCTTTCGGCGCCCGCCGTCGGTGAAGTCCCCGACCTCCTCGGGGCGCCGGAGCAGGCGCGGGAACCACGGCGCCGCGCCCGCGCGGAGCGTCGAATACACCTTCTGGTGCAGGCCCATGATCGAGAGCGTGTCGGCCGTGTGGGGCGCGAACACCGGCCGCATCAGTCGATAGACGTCGAACGCCTCCTCCGCCGGCATCGTGTCGATGTCGAGCGGATCGCGGCCCTGCACCGGGTTCCCGTTCATCACGGCGACGTTGAGGAACCGCACCGTCTCGAACGCGCGCCGAACGATGTCCTCCGCGCGCGCGCGCGTGACCGCGTCGGGCTCGTCCGCGGGGACGTCCGGCCCGAAGATGACCTGATCCAGATCGTCCGCGAGGCTCCTCACGAAGAGCGAGTCCGGCACGAGCGCGGGCGGCCCCACGACGACGCGGCCCATCGCGGAGATCTCTTCGCCCTTCTTCGACGCGAGCGTCACCTCCACCGTCCCGTCGCACGCGTCGTCCAGGTATCCGCGGCTCACGGCGATGTTGTTGTTCAGCCAAACCGGCCCGGGCGGGATGATCGCGAAGAGCGCGGGCGGGAGCGTCTCGTTGTAGAACTTGTCGACGTTGGGATCCGCGTTCCGCACCTCGGGCGGGATGGAGAACTTCCACCACCCCTTCTTCTTGTCGTAGACGGCGAGCTCGTCCGGCACCACGTGGAGGTTCGTCACGCTCGGATCCGCCGCGCGCATCTCCTCGATCTCCTTCGCCGTGAGCTTCGGCCCGTAGATGAGGCCCTTCGCGGGCGTGAAGCGGAGGCGGATCTCCGGGTGCTTCTTGTTCGGCTTGATGAACCGCACGCGCCCGAAGTCGATGAATCGCTCGGGCGAGAGGAAGTGGGGGCTGTGGCCGTGCAGGGCGTGCGGCGCGTGGTCCGCGAACGTGACGCTCGCCTCGACGCGATCGCCCGCGTGTCCGGTGCGGCGCTCGACCTTCCGGTTGCCGACGCGCACCCGGAACGAGAGATCGCGCGCGCTCGCGCCGTGCGCGGCGAGCAGCGCGGTCGTCAGCGGGACGAACTCCTTCTCGTCGTCGACGCGCGCCCACACCTCGATGAACGGCGCGACGGGGCGGATCTTGCCCTCGGCGGTCTTGAACTCGATCCGCTCGGGGGTGTGCACGCGGCTGATCTCGCCCGTCGCTTCGTCCACGACGAGCGTGGGCTGCGGGACGATCTTGCGAAAGCCGAGCGGCCGTTCGGCATCGCTCAGGATCGTGAAGTTGTCGAGGGGGTCCTCGGCCGAGCCGAGCCTCCCGATCGCGAACGGTGGGAGGACGCGGAGTTCTCGGATCGTCATGGCTTCGTCCTTCGGCCCGGGGTGAGCTCGGCGAGGACCAGGTCGATCCACGCGGCCGACGCGGCGTCCGTCTCGCGGAGCGCCCTCAGGTAGTGCAGCCCGTCGGCCGGCAGGTGCGTGCCCGCTCGGCCGGCGCGGTCGAGGAGATCGTCGACCATCGTCCCGCTCGTCGCGAGGAGATCGCGCTGGAGCCGCCAGAAGTTCGCCTCGGGCGCAGGGGGGACGAGCGTGTACGGCATCTGGAACGGGGGCCCCGCGCGCTCCGGCTTCTTCGGATCGCCGAGCGGCAAGCGCACGAGCACGTTCGCGATCGCCTTCAGGTTGTACATCTCACCGAAGATGCGCGCGATGAGGGGCGCGCGTCGCACGGTGAGCAGCGCCGGCATGTCCCGCGGCCCACTGCACGCGGACGTGAGGAGCGTGAGGAGCATTCGGTAGCGCACGTTGAAGAGGCTCGCCCAGGCGCGCGACTCCTCGCAGGTGATGGCCGCGGCGCCGCGCGGCGCGTACGCCTCGTCCGGCGCGACGACGGGGTTCTTCGGCACACGACGCGCGGGCACGAAGGCAGGGTCCTCCGCGAGGATCGCTTGGTACGCGCGGAACATGTGCGCGAAGCGGTCGAAGTGGGAGGCCTCGGACTTCGCGTTCGATCGCAGGTGCTCCGCCTCGCCTTGGCTCGCGATCTCGCGGAGGGTCGAGACGAGCTCGGTGCGCGTCGCGCACTTCTCGACGATGACCGTGGCTCGCCGCGCGTGGGGCGGCGGCACGTCCGGGTTCTTCGCGTACGGCTTGTGCGAGTCCGGACGATAGCCTCGCCCCCACTCGTCCCAGTTCATCTGGTGCGCGTACGACCCGGCCTGGAACGCCGAGTCCGGGATGACGCGCGGGTCGCTCACGAGCTCGATGATGCGCTCGTAGAGCTCGCCGACGGGGGCGCGCGCGAAGGACCCCACGAGCTTCTCGACTGCGGCGACGGTCTCCTTGTCCTCCTCGCGCTCGAGCGACTCGGGTGGGGGCATCTCGGTGTAGACGTACTTCGCGAGCGACCCGAGCGTCAGCGGTTCGAGCTCGAAGTCGAACGAGCAGAACGGGCTACTCCACGGGTAGTCGTCGCGCTCGAACGAGACCGGGCCGCCGACGAGGAGGAGCGCGTTCTGCACGGTGAGCAGGTGCCCCATCTCCTCGCGCGCGACCGTGACGAACTGGTCTTGCCACTCCCGCACGGTGTCGCCGCGCGCGCCGACGCCTGAGCCTCCGAGCGAGTACGCGGCGTAGAGGTACTCGACCATCAGCGCGTGCTCGATCTCGGCGCCGATGTGGAGGAGCATGATGAGGTAGTCGCGCCCCGACATCTCCGCGGGCTGGGGCGGCAGCTCGGTGTGCCCGTGCGGCCGCGGCTTGGTCGGCTTCTTCTTCGCCGCGCGCTCCTTCTCCGGCGCGGCGCGCCTCGGGCGTGGCGCGGTCGCTGCGTCGGCGACCACATGTCGATGCGTACGTTCGGACATCGCGCGATCCTCCCAAGAGGACCGGCGAACGCGCCCCCTTCGCGCGCGAAGGTAAGGTACTTCCGCGCGTATCAGCAAGGCTCGCCGCGCGCGCCGGGCGCTCGTTTTCGAGTAGCCTCGCGCTCGCGATGCGACACCTCGACTGGCTGCACACGGTGCTCCACGGCGAGCCCCCCGATCCGGCGTCCGACGACGCGGGCCACCCCTCGCTGGACGAGCCCGAGCGCTACGAGGATCGCGGTGTGCTCGGCGTCGGCGGCATGGGGACGGTCCGCCAGGTGCGGGATCTCGCGATCCGGCGAAAGGTCGCCGTGAAGCTCCTCAACTCGACGCTCTCGCAGGAGCCCATCATGCTCCAGACGTTCGTCGAAGAGGCGCTCGTGATGGGCCAGCTCACGCACCCGAACATCCTGCCGCTCTTCGATCTCGGGCGGGACGCGCGCGGGACCGTCTACTTCACGATGCCGGTCATCGAGGGCAAGACGCTCTTCACGATCTTGCGGGATCCCGATCTCCCCCCTGGGAACCCGCACCGGCTCACGCTCGGACTCGAGGCGTTCCTGAAGGTCTGCGACGCGGTCGGCTTCGCGCACAGCCGCGGCGTGGTGCATCGCGATCTCAAGACCGCGAACGTCATGGTGGGGACGTTCGGCGAGGTCTACGTGATGGATTGGGGGCTCGCGAAGGTGATGCGCAACCACCCCGACGCGGTGGACGTCCCCCGTGGGCCGCGGAGCCCGCTCGGCCGCGCGCGAGAGACGGCCGACGGGACGATGAGCTACATGGCGCCCGAGCAGGCGACGCGCTTCCCGGACGTCGACGAGCGCGCGGACATCTTCGCGCTCGGCGCGATGCTCTACGAGATCGTCACCGGCAAGCCCCCGTACGTGGGCACGCCCGAGGAGGTCGCCGAGCTGGCGCGCGAGTGCCGCTTCACCCCGGCGGACGTCGGCCGCGACTTCTACGTGCCGCGGAGGCTCGCGCGCGTGATCGCGAAGGCCATGTCGAAGCATCCCGACGACCGGTACCGGTCGGCCGAAGAGATCGCGACCCAGGTGCGCGAGTTCGTGCGCCGCGGCCACCACATGCCCGTCCAGACGTTCGCCCCGGGCGCCCGGATCGTGCGAGAGGGCGAGGTCGCGGACTGCGCGTACATCCTCACGCGCGGAGAGTGCGAGGTCTACAAGACCGTCGACGGATCCAAGCGCGTCCTCCGGCGGATGCGCTCGGGCTCGATCTTCGGCGAAGCGGCGATCCTCGGCGAAGCGCCTCGATCCGCCACGGTCGAGGCCGTGACCGAGGTGACCGTGATGGTCATCTCGCGCGACGACATCGACGAGCGGCTCGCGGTCGACACCTGGGAGGGCCTGCTGGTCCGCACGCTCGTGGAGCGCTTCCGCGAGCACGACGCGAAGCTGACGGGCGCGACCGAGAAGTGATCTCGCGAGCGGGCGTCAGCGCTCGTCCGCGGTCTCTTCGATCGGGAGGTCCCACTCCTTCGCGGCCACCTGCACGCGCGCGAACTCCTCGCGCCGCGCGACGGCGCTCCGCTCCGTCGTGGTGAGCGCGCGGAGCTGCTGCGTCGCGCGCCGGAGCTGGCGGATCCCGGAGACGACGATGTGCTCGCGGAATCGGTGCGCGACCTCGTCCGTCGCGCGCAGCAGCCCGTCGAAATCCGTGCGGCTGATCTCCACGACGACGACCTCGGTCGCCGCGACGATCGACGCCGTGCGCGGCACGTGATCGACGAGCGCGATCTGCCCGAACACCGATCCGGGGCGCATGCGGCCGATCACCCACGGGTGTGAGCCCGTCGCCTTCACGACCTCGACCTCGCCCGAGACGAGCAGGTAGCAACCGTGGCCGTGCGCGCCTTGCCGGATGATGTGGCTTCCCTTCGCGAACCGAAGCGCCTGCGTTACGGCGAGAAAGCGATCCAGCGCGGCGCCGTCACACTCCGCGAAGCTCCCGAACACGCGCAGATCCGCGCTGCGCACGGAGACCGTGATCGCTGGGGAGCGCTGCAGGGTCTCGAGCGACTCGGTGGGCGCCTCGGCCACCGTGGGGCGCGGAGCGGTCGGCGGCGGGGGCGCGTCGGGCAGCGCACCGCGGGGGCCGAACTCCTCTGCCCAGAGCGCGCGCGCCCTCGCCGTCGCGAAGGGCCAGAGCGCGGCGCCGAGCTCGTGCATCGTCGCGAACCGAGCGCTCGCCTCGGCCCGCATCGCGCGCGAGATCACCGCGCTGAACTCCTGAGACACGCTCGGGCTCCGCTCGGCGGCCGTGGGCGCTGCGCCGCGCGTGATCGCGCTGAACAGCGCGTCGAGCGACGTGGTCTCGAACGGAAGCGCGCCAGTCACGGCCTGGTACAGCACGACCCCGAAGCCGTATTGATCGGCGCGCGCGTCCACGTCGCCGGAGAGGAGCTGCTCGGGCGCCATGTAGTGCGGGGTCCCGAGCGCCTGCCCCGCCCGCGTGATCGAGCGGCCCTCGACGGGTCGCTTCGAGATGCCGAAGTCGAGCAGCACGGGGTGCGCGCGCGACGTCCGCGTCCTCGCGAGGAAGATGTTCTCTGGCTTCACGTCGCGGTGGACGATCTGCTCTGCGTGCGCGGCCGCGAGCGCCGACACGATGGGCAGCAGCAGATCCGTCACCGCGCCCTCCGAGAGGGTGCGCGCCGCGGCGAGGTGCGCGGCGAGGTCTTCGCCCTCGAGCAGGTCCATGACCATGTACGCGATGCCCCGGTCCACGCCGACGTCCGTGATCGCGATGACGTGCGGGTGCTGGAGCCTCGATGCCGCACGCGCCTCGAGGATGAAGCGCTGGAGGAGGGATCGATCGTCCCCGGGCGACGGTCGCATGACCTTGAGCGCGACGCGCTTCTGGAGATCGACGTGCACGCCCTCGTAGACGCGCGCCATCCCCCCGTACGCGACGAGCCGCTCCACGCGGTATCGCCCGAGGAGGCTGCCTGGCTCGAGCCCGTCGAGATCACTCATCGCGTGCGCTCCCGCTTGCCTTGCGATGGATCCCTCACACTCTGCGCGTTCGCGACGTTCTCGAGCTCGACGGCGATGCGCTCGTCGAGCTTGCGGAGGCGCCGCGTGACGTCGCGGATCGCGCCCGTGACGATCGCGGCGACGACCGCGGGGGCCTCGCGCCGCAGCACGTCCATCGTGTCGCTCGTGAGCTCGTACGCGGTCGTGGACTCGACGGCCGTGACGGTCGCGGATCGCGGCGCGCTGTCGAGGAACGCCATCTCCCCGACGACCTCCCCGGCGCTCATCTCGTTGAGGATCTGGACGGATCCGTCGCTCCTCCGCGTGCTCGCGACGAGCTGGCCGGACGCGACGATGAAGAGCGTGCTGCCCGGATCCCCCTCTCGAAAGACCGACTCACCCGGCGCATAGACGTGCGCTGTCAGGCACGCGGCGAGCGCCTCTCTATCCCGCGCGCCGAGCCCCGCGAAGAGCTCCGTCGCGCCGAGGACGTCGAGCGAGACTCGCGCGCGCTCCATGCGGGCATCATCGGACGAACGGAGGGTCTTGGGAAGTAAGGGCGCGTCCGGAAATAAGTGGCCGCACCGAGGGCGACGATGCGCCCCACGGCCAAGGCGCGACGACGAGGAATAGTGGGGCTATTTTGAGGAGGAGTAACGCCGGCCGCGGGGATGCAGCGTCGGCCGAATGCGCCAGTTATTTCCGGACGCCCCCTAAGCTACGGGCGGCCCTCCGGCGAGCACATCGCGCGCGCCGCGCGGCCCCCCACCACGGACGATCTCGGCTACTTGCAGGAGTCGTCGTCGCCGCTGTGGACGGCGCACCCGTTCGCGCACTTCTTCACGACGCTCGTGGACACGCCGTCCGCGCCGCACTTGTAGAGGGTGTCCTTGTCCCCGGTGACGACGTCGCCCCCGCAGTACTTCGAGCCCGCGACGCACCCGCACGCGTCGTCCTTGCCGGACTGGACCTCGCATCCGTGGCTGCACTCGCGCACCTTCGTGCGCCCGTCCGCGGTGCACTTGTAGAGCGTGTCCTCGTCCCCCGTGACCTTGTCCCCGCCGCAGTAGAGGCCGCCAACGACGCATTTGCCGCCACCGCCACCGCCCGTGCTCCCACCGCCGCCCGACGCGCCGAGCTTCTTCAGGTGGTACCAGCCGTACGCCGTCGTCGCGACGGTGTGCGGCTTCGACGCCTTCACGTGGTGACCGACGTAGTTGTCGTCCATCACGTAGATCGTCTTGCCCTCGACGTGATCGACGGACGCGATGTGGCCGTACGGGTTCGACCCGGTCGGCGGGTACACGATGAGATCGTAGGTCGTCGGGAGGTGGTTCCCGTCGTTCGGGATCCGCTCCCAGAGATCGGGATCCGGCTTGTGGATCAGCCAGATTTTGCACGCGCCGTACGCCGCGCAGTTGCCGTAGCTGCCGGGGCCCGCGATCGGGACGGAGACGCCGAACTTCGCCGGATAGAAGCTCTGCACCGCAGGAAGACACTCCATCCCACTCGGGAACTTGCTCCAGTCGCCCTTCGTCGTGTTGCTCGAGAGCTCGCCATCCATTTGGTCCGTCTCCTCGAACGGGAGATCGTTCGGATCCGTCTCGTCGTCGGGCGGCGCCACGGCGCACCCGGCGACGCTGCCGACGAGCGCGAGCGCGAGCCCAGCGAGGGTGAGTTGCAACGTGCGGACGGCTCGTGAGTGGGTCATGCCGACCCCTCGAGCAGGATGCGGGCCAGGCCGCGCGGCTTCAAAATCGCCTGGCTTTTAGGGGTTCGCGTGCGCCGCATCCTCCCGATAGGTGGGCCTTGGTCGAACACCCTGGTCCGTCGACGGACCGGCGGGGAGGCAATGTAGGCAGGGCGGCGCCTCGACGGCGGCTCGATTGAATCGCGCGCAGGAAGTGGCCCTCACGTCCGCGGTCGTAGCCGAGATGGTCTCGCTGGCGCGAGCGGAGGTTGCGCCCGAGGATCCCTGGCAGCGCGTCGCCTCGCCGCGCGCGCGAACACCAACCCGATGGCGAGCCATGCGGGGGTCGAGCTCGCGTTTCCCTCTCCATCCGCGGTGCTGCAACCCCCCGACAGCCCTATCCCCGTCCCACCGCCGACCCCCGCCCCGGACGTGGCCGTCGTGTCTGCAGCGCTGGACGACGCAGAGGACGCGGTGGTCGTGCTCGACGCGGAACCGTCTCCGCCGGTGCCGGAGGCTGCGCTCGAGGACGCGCCGCCCGCTCCGCTCGCGGACGAAGAGCTGGAGGACGCTCCGCCCGCGCCCGACGTCGAAGAGCTGGAGGACGCTCCGCCCGCGCCCGACGTCGAAGAGCTGGCCGCGCTGGTGGAGGCCACGCTCGACGACGACGACGCGTTCGAAGAGGAGGACGAGCTCGAAGACGAGCTGGTCACGACGGGATCGGCGGGACACATGTCCGGCGCCGCGACGGGCGCAGCCGCGAGCAGGATGCCCGACGGCGCGCCGGCGCGAGTCGAGACGTAGAGGACGGTGTCGTTCCCGACGTAGGAGATGTCACCCACGTTCGTGAGCGGGTTGGGCTGAGTCTCCGGAGCGGTCGTCGTCCCGTCGTCGTGGAGGACGGCCCAGGAAATGGTGCCGCCCGAGGTCCACACGATCCGCGCATCCACACCATCGGAGACGGACCAGAGCCCATCGATGGTCCCCACGTTCCATAGGTCGCTGTAGGTCACGCCGTCGCCCGCACCCGCGGCGTCGAAGCGTGTCGCTTGAAGGACGCCGCCCTGCACGCGAAGCCCGTAGAACCCGCTCGCCGTGCCGACGAAGCTCGTCATCGTCGTCGGCCCCGGCTTCACGATGCTGTGCGCCGTACCTTGAACGAGGACGACGGCTTCCCCCATCTGCGGAGTCCGCTCGCGCACCATGCATCCCAGCGGGCCGCAGCCGAACGCCAGCGCGACGGCGTCGTAGGCATCTCCAAAATTGCCCATCGAGACGTACAGCCCGGGCTGGCTATACGCCGCGGTGCCGCCCGTGGGCGTCACATAGACGATGGAGAACCCGCGCATGGTCTTCGCGGGGTCCGCTCCCGCGGAATACGAGGTTCGGTGGAGGACATATCCACCGGTCCCGTCGTGTCCCTTCCCGAGGATCCCGCAATCGGGCGCGGCCCACGGTGAGCCCGGGTGGCACGCCTGGATCCACGGACTCAGAGATCCGTCCGCAGCGACGACGCGATACCCCAAGGCCCCTTGACCGAAATAGGAGGCGTCCGCGACGAAGATGGCATGCGCACCTCCAGGGAGCGGCAACGCGGCGACCCCGAGGGCGGGGAGCTGGCCGGTCAACGACCCGAGCGACACCGGAGGGGAGTCGAGCGTGAGCCCCGTGTCGTCGATGCGCGTGAACCACCGCGCGCCCGATCCGGGGTCGACCCACGCGACGACCCCTCCGGATGCGCCGAACGACCCCGCAGGCGTGCCCGGCGTGCACGTGAACGGGACGACGTTCGAGACGAGCTCCGACGCGGCGACCCCCGTGGGTTCGCCTCGCTCGCTGCATCCCACGAGGACGGCGAGCGCGATCATCGGCGCGCGGATGCCCCGAGCCCGTGCCGATGTGTCCGAAGCCATGCCCCTTGGATGCGGCGACGCGCCGAAGGTTCAGACCCGCGAGCGAGGCCGCGCTGAACTTCACACGGAGCGCGCCGGAGTCCCCGTTCCTGGCGCGGATCCTCCGCGCACCTTCAAGCGCTGAAGTCACCCAGCTTTCGGGCATTCGTCGGAGCGCGCTTCCGTCGGGGATCTGCTCATGCAGTCTCGAGCGCCGCCAGCGCTTCGCGGAGCGCGCCGTCGGGATGGCCGAAGGTCGTGGCGCTGTCCTCGATGCGGGCCAGGACCAGGAGCCGCGCGGACGCGCCGTCGCGCGCGGCGGCGGCGAGCTTGTGGTGGCCGTCGATGATCGCGGCGACCAGGGTCCGCTCGGTGTCGCCGCTGTGCGGATGCCGATCCTCGACCCAGGTCAGCGCGACCGCGGTCGGGCGCGCGCCCGTCGCCCGAGCCGCGGCGTGGCGATCGAGCGTCGCCGTGTCGAGCGCGTCGAGCGGTTGGGTCGGCACCAGGATGCCGTAGGTGCGGGGCGGGCCGGCGCTGGCGGCGCGGATCTGAAAGTGCGGAGCGCCCGGCCAGTCCGCGGGATCGAGCGCCGGCGCGCCGGTTCGCGCGGTCTCGTCGGACTCCGGGCTCGCCGCCTCACGCGCGCGGACCCGGCGCACCATCCACGACCGGAGCGGCTCGACGACCTGCTCGACGTCCAGATCGACGAGCGCGGCGAGGTAGTGACCGCTGGCGAGCGTGTGGATCAGCGGGGCGAGCATCGCGAGCGTGGCGGCGTCGAGCGCGCGCAGATCGGCCAGGTGCGCGCGGAGGGGTTCGGCGATCGAACGCGCCAGCTCGGGCGCGGCGCCCACTTGGCGCAGCGTGGTCTCGCACGTGTCGCACCACGAGCTCGCGTTCCACAGCGCGCGATCGCCGGCCCACAGCGCGCGATCCCAGCGCGGCCAGTGCGAGCCGGGCTCGGGCGGATTGGCGTCGAGGCGCAGCGCCGCAGCGCCGTCGTGCAGCGTGAAGGTCGCGCACCGGTCGGCGAGCGCGATGTCGTCGAGCCGGGGGTGCGGGGGCGCGGCGAGATCGTACGTGCGCCACGCCGCGGCCAGCGCGCGATCGGCGGCGGCCGCGTCGGTGGCGAACGGCACCACCGGCGCGCGCCCCGAGAGTCGCACCAACGCGTGATGGACCGCCTGGCGATGGGGCGACTGGCCACGAACGACCATCGCGTGCAGCGCGGGCACCACCGCGGGATCGCCGAGCGTCTCGAGCGCGACCGCGAAGCCGAGCGCGTCGTGACCGCGCGCGTCGTCGAGCAAGCGCACGATCGCCGGCCCGTACTCGGGGCGACCGGCCCGCGCGAGCGCGAGCGCGGCCTGCCAGCACACGATCGGTCGCGCCGATTCGAGGCGCGCCAACAGCGGCGGCACCAGCGCGTCGGCGCGCGACAGCGCGGCGGCGCCGAGCGCGGCGCCCTCGGCCTCGTCGAAGGCGCGCAGGATCACTTCGGTCGGCGCGACCACGCGCTTGCTGGTGAGCGCGTTCAGCAGATCGCGCAGGTCGTCGCCGCGCGCGTCCGACACGCGCGTCAGCAGCAGCGCGGCGGCCGACGGTGACGCGGCCTGTCGGATCAACGAGAGCAGCACCCAGCGCCGCGCGCGATCGCCCTCGGTCGCGAGGCGTTCGTCGCACGCGCGCGCGAGCTCGTCGTCCCACGTGCTCGCGAGCGCCGCGAGCGGACTCCACGGATCGGCCGACCGCAGGAACGCATCGAGCTCGGCTGCGCGGTCGGACACGGGCGCGAATGTAGCGCACGATCGCCCGACCCGCCGGACAGTGGCTCCGCGCCCTGCGGCACGGGGCACGCGCGATCGGCGGCATCGCCTCCATCTCGGAGAAAGTCTGCCAGTTGCCGATCGACGAGCGCCGTCAGTTCAACCCGACGCCGCGCGCCTGCACGGAGTCGAAGATGCCTCGCTCCTTCGCCTCCGTGAGCGCGCGCAGCGCGGTGCGGTACCCGCGCAGCACGAGCGGGCGAGCCGCGAAGCGATTCAGGTAGCCGTACGCGCCGATGTCGGGCGCGATGTCGATGAACACGACCTTCGGATAGAGCTTCTGGAGCAGATCGACGCCGCGCCGCTCCTTCTCGCTGAGGAGGATGTTGAGCGTCTGTCGGAGGACGCCGGGCGCGCCTCTCCGCGCGATCGATCGATCGGGCTCCTTCCTCGTCTCGGGCCGGTACACGTTCGAGATGATGACGACGTTCGCGCCCGCCGCGACCGCGATGTCCGCGCTGAGCGTCCGTACGATCTCGCCGTCGATGAAGTAGCGGTCGCCGATCTTGCGCGGCCGGAAGAGGCCCGGCACGGCACAGCTCGCGGTCACGGCCTTGCTGATGGGCACGTCCTCGCGGTAGCCCGGACCGAACACGACGCGCTCCGCGCTGTCGACGTCCGCCGCGGTGACGAACACCTTGTTGTGCAGCTTCCGGAAGTCGTTCAACGGGAGGAACTTCTCGAGGTAACGCTCGAGGCGATCGAGGTTGAACGCGCCCGACACGAGGTAGCCCGGATCCAGCAGATCCGCGAGGCGCGGCGTGCCGAGGAACGTGGACATGTAGAGGCGCGGGCCGCGGTGCCGCCTTCGCCACGGCAGGCGGTAGGCGTCGAGCAGCACGTCGAGCGGGATGTCCTGCCCGTAGGTAGCCGCGACGAGCGCCCCCGCGCTCGTTCCCACGAAGATGCTCGGCACGACGCCGACCTCCTCGCACGCCTTGAGAACACCGAGGTGCGCGAGCCCCCGCGCCGCACCGCCCGAGCCTACGAACGCAACCTTGAGGGATGTCATCGCTTCTCCATCATTCGTCCCTTCACGGGACAAGCCAAGCCCGCCATCGTCCTGGTTCGGCCGCGGGGCGCTCGAGAGTCACTGGAACGAGAAGTCCTCGGTGAGGCGAACGATCACATACGTCGAGCCGCTGCGCCGGAGTTGCAGCGCGATGCTCTCGCCGAGGATCGGCTTGCTCGAGGAGATCGCGGGGATGCGGACGCGCGCCACGACGTCCGACGCGCTCACCACCGAGCTGGTCGTCCCGTGCGCCGATTTCTCCCACTGATCGATGCGGAAGACCTCCACGCTGTCGCGCCGAAAGATCGTCGCCGACGAGAGCGGCGTGTAGTCGAACGTGTCGAAGCGCCGGTTCCAGAAGTAGTTCGCGTCGACCTCTTCGCCCGTCGTGGGGTTGAACGAGCGCGCGCCGAAGTCGAGCAAATCGCTGAGCGTGCTCCGGTCCTCGGACGTGATCGCGTTGAAGAACCGCTGCACGACGCCCCGCGCGACGTCCGTCCCGAGGGGCGTGACGAGCGCGACGATCCCGTCGCTCGCTTCCGCCGCGCCGCGCGCCGGGGGCGCGGTCGACGGCCGATCGATGGCGACGCCGTCGGGTTTGCGGGGTGCGCCCTCGGGCACGACGGTTCGCGGCGCGCTCGCGCATGC
Organism: Polyangiaceae bacterium; assembly: GCA_046351395.1. Taxonomy (GTDB): domain Bacteria; phylum Myxococcota_A; class Polyangia; order Polyangiales; family Polyangiaceae; genus CAYYKK01. Next base: position 43,050 of record JAXLYP010000006.1, on the reverse strand, counting down.
CGTGACGCCCATCGCGCACGCCGAGAGAACCATCGCGGCGACGAGGCGAACCGACGGGGCGGCTTCAGAGACCTTCAAGGACGGGATCATCGGTGCGGGAGAGCGTGACGGTCGCCCGCGTGTCGATGGGCGTCCAGCCCGAGGGTACTCGATCATCGACGAAGTCCGATGCGACGACCGCGAGCCGGTTCGAAACGAGGTGCGGGACCTTCAGCCGGCTCGGCCCCTCGCTTCCGAAGAGCTTCTCGAGGCCCTCGCGCCCCTCGACGAGTTCGAACGCCATCGGACCCGCGCCGCGGACACCGATGACGTAGTCGCCGCACGCGACGACCATGTTGAGCTTCGTCTCGCCCGCGCCCTCCTGCGCGCAGAGCCGATCGACGAGCGAGATCGTCGAGCGCAGCGCCGCGCGCGCGGACTCCGTGGAGACGCTCGGCCGATCGAGGTCTCCCGCGTCGTGGAGGAACGAGAGGAACAGATAGAAGACGAGCTCGGCGTCCGTATCGCCGCGGACGTCCCGGGCGAGGAACTGCGGGAGCGACTCGCGGAGGCGCCCGCGCAGGGCCTCGAACTGCGGGACGGTGCCCGTCTGCGCGAAGAGCCACTGCCGATACCGGAACGGGTGCGTGTTCTCCGTCTTGTGCGCGCCCACGGTCGCGAGGCGGATGTGTCCGACGAGGACGTCCGCCTTGATGTCCTTCGTGAGCTCCCCGAACCCGATCGTCCGTCGATCGTCGTAGGGCCGGCGCTTCAGGAGGATCTCGCCGCCCTGATAGAAGCCGACGCCCCAGCTGCAGCTGTCCTCCGCCTGCTTGCCGGTCGGCGTGGGCCTCCTGAGCTCGAACGCGGAGCCCTCCACCGCGATCGCGCGGGATCCGAGGTCGGGTCTATTACCGATGAAGCCGACGAGACGTGCCATACCTTCTCCGCCTCACTTCGGTATGAACGCCCCGAGCGACGAACGCAAATAATCAGCCGTTTTCGCTCCTACATGCAGGTCGAGTGGACGAGCGGAACCCGGTAGGCTGAGCGCCTATGGTCCGCGTTCCTCTCCTTGCGTGCGCGCTGGTCGGCGTGGCGTCGTGCACCACCGTTCCGGACACGGGCACCGGGGGCTCCTCGACCCGCTCCACGACGTCGAGCTCCGGATCGACCAGCGCGTCGGGCTCGACGTCGTCCGTGTCCTCGTCGTCGACCGGTTGCAACCTCGGCGACCCGATGAACTGCGGCACGTGCAACCACGTGTGCGCCGCGCCCTACGACACGTGTACCGAGGGCCACTGCGGGGACGAGGTGCGCGAAGTCGTCGGCGGTGGCGACGCGGTGTGCGGGGTCCTCTGGGGCGGGAAGCTCGTGTGTTGGGGCGCGAACTGGCTCGGTCAACTCGGCGACGGGACGATCCTGGGGACGGACACGTGCGAGCTCGGCGACGGATCGACCTACGCATGTCGCCTCACGCCGGTGCCGGTCGTCTCGCCCGCGGGCGGAGATCTCGTCCACGTGATCCACGCGTCCTCGACGTATTACACGCAGTGCGCGGTCACGAGCGAGGGTGACGTGTACTGCTGGGGTGACAACAACAACTTCGGCCTCGGTCACGCGCAATCGCTCGACATGGCGTGTCCGAACCCGGGCGGCGCCGCGTTCTGCAACCCGACGCCGACGAAGGTCGGCCTCCCGGGCGGCGTTCACGCGGCGAACGTCTCGGTCGGCATCTACCACACGTGCATCCTATCGACGGCCGGTGACGTCTACTGCTGGGGCGCGAACGACAAGGGGGAGATCGGTGCGCCGCTCGCGACTCCCAAGTCCATCACGCCGGTGAAGGTGTCGCTCCCCGCGTCCGTCGAGCAGGTCGAGGTCGACGAGGACGTCTACTCGCAGAGCTGCGCGCTCGCCGGAGGGAACGTGTGGTGCTGGGGCGCGAACGACGGGGGTGGCCTCGGCCACGATCCCGCGGAGGACTCGCCGTGCGGCGCGGGCGCCGCGTGCGCGTACCTCCCGCGCAGGGTCGAGACGGCGACGGGATTCCTCGCGAACATCGTTCAAATCGGGGTGGGCCGAGGTTTTGGCTGTGCCCTCGACAACCAGGGCGCCGTGTGGTGCTGGGGCAACGACGTCTGGGGCATCCTCGGCAAGGGCACCGCGAACGTCCCGCGCTTCAAGGCCGACAAAGTGACGGGGGGCGCGCTCCCGGCGAAGGTCTCGCAGCTCGTGACCGATCGGGGCAACTCCGCGTTCGCGATCGACGCGAACGGCGCCGTCTACGCCTGGGGTCGCAACAACTACGCGACCCTCGGCTCGGGCAAGGTGGGAGGGGGCCCCGGCTGCAATGGGGAGTGCGAGTGGCTGCCCATCGCGACCGGGCTCACGAACGTCGCGCAGCTCTCGTCGTCCGCGAACCTTGCGCTCGCGCTCCTGCTCGACGGCAGCGTCGTCGCGTGGGGAGACAACTCCTTCGGGGAGCTCCAGCACCTCCCCGGCATGGGTCAAGACGTCGCCGTCAGCCAATCCTGGGTCGATCCCGTCCCCCGCCCCGTGAAGGTCCCTTGACGACGAACCACACGCCCGACGACTTCGAGGCCATCTATCTCGACAGCTTCCCTGCGCTCACGGCCGAGCTCGAGGCGACGATCGGTGCTCACCCCGTGTTCGGGCCGATCTTCTCGAGGCTCGGCGAGAGCGAGCGGCGCGCGCGCGCGGACGCGGCGCGGGATCGAATTTGCGCGGCGCTGCGCGGCGACTGGGCGCCCTACGAGGAGTCGCTCCGCCGCGACGGGGCGGCGTATGCGCGGCTCGGGATCGGGTTCGAGACTTGGTACGAGTTCACGAGCGCTTGGCTGCACGTGCTGACGCCGATCCTCGTCGAGCGGCTCGCGGCGCACCCCGCGCGCCTCTCCGCCGCGCTCGCGACGATGCACGGTTTCGCCGGGCGCGCGACGGCGCTGATGGGCGGCGCGTACGTCGCCGCCTCCGAGTCCCACGTGCGCGAACGCGAGGAGGATCTCGCGGCGACGCTGCAGTGTGCGACCGCGGGGGTGATCACGACGGACGCGCGTGGCGTGGTGACGCGCGCGAACGCGTCCGCGCGGAACCTCATGGGCCGCCCCGACGAACCCGTCGGCCAGCCGCTCGCAGACGTGTTTCGCGCCAGGCCCGACCCGAACGATCCGACGGGAGAGGCGCACGTCCTCGAGAGCCCCGAGCGGGAGATCCCGGTGCTCTGCACGCGGGCGCCGATCACGCGCTCGGACGGAGCGACGCGCGGGGAGGTGATCGTCTTCCGCGACATCACGGTGCTCCGGCGCCGCGAGCGCGACCTCGCGCGCTGGGAGGCGCTCTTCGAGCGCGTCTCCTGGGGCATCGCGATCACCGACGAGACCGGCGCGAACATCGCCGCCGCGAACGCCGCGTTCGTGCGGATGTACGGGCTCACGCTCGACCAGGTCGTCGGCCGGACGATGGAGCCGCTCTTCGCCCCGGGCGAGTTCGAGCGGGTGGTCGCGGCGCATCGCTCGCGCGCCCGCGAGCTCGGTCACGCGAGCTACGACGCGACCCACCAGCGGAGCGACGGCACGAGGTTCCCCGCGCGCCTCGAGGCCGCGCGCATCTCGGACGCGCCGGAGCAGCCCGTCTGGGTGATCACCGTGCACGATCTCACCGACCGCGCGGAGGTCGCCTCGCTGCGCGCGCGCGGTCAGGAGCTCGAGATCGAGAACCGCAAGATCCAAGAGGCGAACCGCCTGAAGAGCGAGTTCCTCGCGAACATGTCCCACGAGCTCCGGACGCCTCTCAACTCGATCCTCGGCTTCTCCGAGCTCCTCCGGGACGGCGCCGTCGGCCCGCTCGCGGAGCAGCAAGCGGAGTTCGTGGGCGACATCCACACGAGCGGCAAGCACCTCCTGCGCCTCATCAACGACATCCTCGATCTCTCGAAGGTCGAGGCGGGGCGCATGGATTTTCAGCCCGCCACCGTCGATCTCCGCGCGCTGACCGACGAGGTGACGCGCATCCTCGGGGGCCTCGAGGTGGAGAAGAACCTCCGCATCGAGGTCTCCATCGCCCCCGAGATCGGGCAAGTGGAGCTCGATCCCCAGCGCCTCCGGCAGGTGCTGTTCAACTTCCTCTCCAACGCCTGCAAGTTCAGCCCTCCAGGGGCGACCATCGGGCTTCGGATGGTCGACGTCCAGAGCGAGGGCTCGGGCACGTTCCGGATCGAGGTCGAAGATCGCGGCCCCGGCATCGCCAAGAAGGATCTCAAGCGCCTCTTCACGCAGTTCGAACAGCTCGACGCGAGCTCCACGAAGGCGCACGCGGGCACCGGCCTCGGCCTCGCGCTCACGCGCGGGCTCGTCGAGGCGCAAGGAGGCAGCGTGGGCGTCGAGAGCGCGCCCGGCCAAGGCAGCGTGTTCTGGGCGGTCCTCCCGAAGCGCGCCGCATCGCGAACGACGCTCCTGACGCCGCGCCAGCCCAGTGGAGCGTCCGCCGAGTCCCTGCGTTCCTCGCCGTCGAGGACGCGACGCGCACGATCAAGAGCGCATCGTGAGCGCGCTCATCCGCCTCGGCTACGCGGTCGACGTGGTCGCCACGGGCGCGCAGGCCGAACGGGCGCTCGAGGCGCGCGCGTACGACGCGGTGACGCTCGATCTCCTGCTCCCGGACACCTACGGTCTCGATTTGCTGAGGCGCATCCGCGCGAGCGGCGCGAACGGGCACGTCCCGGTCGTGATCGTGTCCCTCGTGACGGAGCAGTCCCTCACGGGGTTCGCGGTGCACGACGTCCTCCCCAAGCCCGGTGACGGCGGAGGCCGTCGTCGACGCGCTCACGCGCGCCGGCGTTCGACCGCCGGGGCTCGGCCCTGTGCTCGTCGTCGACGACGACGAGCCGTCGGCTCGGTTGATGACGGCGAGCCTCGAGCGCGCCGGCTTCCGGGCGGTCATCGCGCTGGACGGCGAGCTCGCGCTCGCCGCGGCGGCGCGCGAGCGGCCCTCCGCGGTCGTGCTCGACCTCATCATGCCGAACCTCGACGGCATCGCCCTCCTCGACCGCGTGCGCCGCGACCCGAGTTGGGAGGGCGTCCCCATCTTCATTTGGAGCGTGAAGGAGCTCAGCCGCGCCGACCATGACGCCCTCTTGGAGCGCGCGTCCGCCGTCTTCACGAAGGACGGCGAGAGCGCCGGCGCGCTCGTCGAGATCATCGCGCGCCACGTCGGGGTGCACCGCGCGTCGAGCGACCGCGACGATCGCTGACTCGGCGGCTCGACCTCAGCCCTCGTCGCCGCGACCGACCACACGTCCACGCGGCCCGTGCTTCGGTACGTCAACCGGGCCACGGTCCCGAGCTCCGCGTTCGTGAGCGCAGGCTGCGAGCGCCGCGCGAGCGCCCGGCCGACGACGCGGCCTGCGCGCGCGGCAGCAGCCTCCGTGAGCGTCCCTGGCCACCCCCGGACACGCTCCGACCGTCCTCGATCAACGCGCCTCGGCACGCGAAGACCCACGCCTGCGCCTCGGCGCGCGCCGCCGCGTCGACGATGTCCTCGCGGGTGTCGGCGCGCCTCGCTCTGCGCGTGCTCACGACGCGCGCTCCGCGCTCGCGCGAGTCGTCCGCCACGCGACCGCGAGTCCGCCCCCACCCTTGGGTCTCATCATGCTGTCCAATCCGTTCGAGAGAAGTTCTCTCCGATCAGGCGCCGAACGCGGCGGGACAGGCAGAAAACCAGGTGCCGACGAAGCTAGCAGGTTTTCCGCCGGGGAGGTCCGCCCCGAGCGCGCGTTCGTCCGGGCTCCTCGTGGACCTCAGAGCTTCTCGCCCACCTCCTTCGCCTTCTTCGCGACGTTCGCGTCCGGATCCGACTCGAGCTTCGAGAGGAGGTCCTTCGCGAAAGCTTTGTCTGCGAACGGGAGCTGGGAGATCAGCGTCGTCCGCGAGGGCGAGGGCACCTTCGCGTCCGTGAGGATGGTCCTCGTGAGCTCCTCCGCGCGCTTGATCTGGGGCTCCGTCGGCTTGCGCTTCGAGCGCTGGATGTCGACGAGCTTGCTCGCGAGGTAGCCGGAGAGCTTGCCCGCCTTGTACGTCGCGTCGATCGCGTCGAGCAGCTTGTCGTAGACGCTCGACTCGCACCCCGTGTTCATCGCGATGGCGTTCGCGGCCTGCTCGACGGTCTGCACGTCACTGTCTGTCAAAAGGCCCTCCGCCATCTTGCAGACGTCGTCGCGTCGCTCCGGGCCCGACGCGAAGAACGCGGCGACCGCGTCGCGGCGCACGGACGGAGACGGATCCTTCGCGAGGGCGAGGACGAAGTCCACGACCGCGTCGTTGCCCGGGTTGTTGAAGACGACCTGTTTCAAGATGCCGCGCTTGAGCGTGTCGCTCGCGACCTTCGGGAACGCGGCCTTGAACTCGTCGAACAGGCCCGTCGCCTTCATGTCGATCGAGCCGAGGGCGTACCCGATCACCTCGTGGTCGACCGTCTTCGCCTTCTCGACGGCGATGGCGGCGATCACGCGCTGGGAGAGCGCCTTGTCGCCGGCGTAGCCCTTCTTGGCGCTGTGAAGCTTGGAGTAGCCGAGCGCGCGGACCTTCGCGTCCGGGTCCTCGATGAAGTTCACGAGCGTGGGCGCGGCCGTGGCCGCCTCCGTGGCGGGGCTGTCGAGCCACGCCTTCATGTCGGCGCAGGAATAGTCGACCGGCCCATCCGGCGCGTCGCGCTTGCAGCCGAGCGCCTTGCGCGCGAGCGCGACGAGCGCCGCGTCGTTGTTGGGCGCGTCGATACCCTTGCCGTTCCCGGAGGGCGCGACCCCGCTCCCAGCCGCGGCGCCGCTCGACGCGGCGCTCGCCGACGGCGCGCCGTCCCCCGACTTGCTGCCGCACCCGGTGACGGCGGCGAGCGCGAGACAACCCACGAATCCCCATGTAAGCGTGCGCGTGTGCATGGCCGCCCTTCAGCACGGCACATGCCCACTGCGACCTCCCTCGAATGCGCTGGATCGGCGCTCGCGCGTCACCACGGAGTAGCGCGCCGCGCTTCATCTCGAAGAGGGGTGTTGCGCGGATCGCTACTCGCTCGGTCGACGCCGTCGCGCGAGCGGGCGCCGACGTCCCGCGGTCTCAGGGCGAGAGACGGTTCAGCATGCGCGCGAACGGGATGGTCTCGCGCACGTGCGGCAGGCCGCACATCCACGCGACGCTCCGCTCCACGCCGAGCCCGAACCCCGCGTGCGGGAACGATCCGTAGCGCCGCAGGTCGAGGTACCACTCGAACGCCTCCTTCGGAAGCTTGTGCACGTCGATCGCCTTCTCGAGCACCTCGAGGCTCTCTTCGCGCTGACCGCCGCCGATGACCTCGCCATACCCCTCGGGAGCGATCACGTCGACGCCGAGCGCGAGCCGATCGTCCTCGGGATCTCGCTTCATGTAGAACGCCTTCACCGCGGCCGGGTAGCGGTGGACCATCACGGGGCGATCCCGGCCGATGCCGATCACCGTCTCGTCCTCGCCGCCGAAGTCCTCGCCCCACGGGAAGTCCTCGATCGGCGAGCCGTCCTGGTTCGTCTCGCCCTTCGCGCGCTTCTCCGCGCGGTACGCGTTGATGATCTTCACCGCCTCGTCGTAGCGGATGCGCGGGAACGGCTTCTTCACGCTCTCGAGCTTCGAGATGTCGCGCTCGAGGATCGCGAGCTCGGGGCGGCGCTTGTCGAGGACGCGCTCCACGATCGCGCAGAGCAAGCCCTCGGCGAGGTCCATGTCACCGTCGAGATCCATGAACGCGACCTCCGGCTCCACCATCCAGAACTCGGCGAGGTGGCGGCGCGTCTTGCTCTTCTCGGCGCGGAACGTCGGGCCGAAGCAGTACGCCTTGCCGAACGCCGCCGCCGCGGCCTCCATGTAGAGCTGCCCGGACTGCGTGAGGTACGCCTTCTCGCCGTGGTAGTCGGTCTGGAAGAGCGTGCTCGTCCCCTCGCACGCGTTCGGAGTGAACACGGGCGCGTCGATGAGCGTGAAATCCAGGTTGTCGAAGTAGTCGCGGATCGCCTGGATGATCGTGTGCCGGACGCGGAGGATCGCGTGCTGCCGCTTCGACCGGAGCCAGAGGTGCCGGTGGTCCATCAAGAAGTCGGTGCCGTGCTCCTTCGGCGTGATCGGGTACTCCCCGGCCGTCTTCGCGCGGACGACGAGGCCCTTCGCGCCGACTTCGAAGACGCCCGGCTTCTTCGGGTGGGCCTTCACCTCGCCCACGATCTCGAGGGACGACTCCTGCGTGATGTGGTCCGCCGCCGTGAACGTCTCGGCGTCGACGTCGTTCTTGGCCATCACGCACTGGACGATCCCGAACCCATCCCGGAGCTCGATGAAGTGGACCTTCCCGCTCGAGCGGCGGTTGTAGAGCCAGCCGCGGAGGCGCACGGTCGCGCCGACGTGGCGATCGAGTTCTTGGGTCGTGACGATCGGGTACGAGTCGGTCATGGATCTGCGGCGGGGTTTAGCACTGTTCTGGGCGCGCTGGCGCGGGTTGGAGTAGGGTCTGCGGGATGCTTTCGTGGCGCTCTCCCGTCCCGTGGCGCGCGGCGCTCGCCGCCCTCGTCGTCACCGCGTCCTCGGGCTGCGCGCTCGTATACCCCGAGTACGGGACGCGCATCGGCAAGGCCCCCGAGATGGACGCCTACGACCCGCCGCCGCCGGAGGATCGCCTCTATTTCGAAGTCCTCGGCGCGACGATCCCCCCGAAGACGCGGGACGGGCGGGAGTGGGACGAGGTGCTCGGCAGCCTGCCCGATCCGTTCCTGAAGATCACGGTCAACGAGGCGGAGGTCTACCGCACCGATCCCGAATCCGACACGCTCACCCCCTCGTGGAAGGACGCGCCGAAGGGCAATTTCCCGTTCCGCGCTGGCCAGACGGTCCGCATCGAGATTTGGGACGCGAACACGCTCATCGACCATCCGATCGGCGTAAAGCAGGTGACGCTCGGCTCCGAGATGTTCGACACGGAGAGCGAAGACCTGAAGTTCGACGGCGGCGTCGAGCTCCACGTCCGCATCCGCGCCGCGAAGCCCCTCTGGGGCTTCGGCTTGAAGTACGAGGTCCACAGCGGGGGCGCGTCCATCACGACGGTGATGGATCAGAGCCCCGCCTCGCGCGCGGGCGTCCAAGCCGGCGACAAGATCCTCAAGCTCGCGGACAAGGACATCGCGAACCTCTCGAGCGACGACGTGATCAGCGAGATGAACGGCGCGCCGACGAGCGGCATCAAGCTCACGCTCCAGCACGGCGACGGGAGCACCGTCGACGCGACCATCAAGCAGGGCCCGATCTACGCGCTGTTCAAGGACGCCGGCGACCCGAGCAAGGTCGAGTGAGACCGCCCGCGCCGCTCACGCGCCCGCCCGGTCGGCTGCTCGCGCGGGCCCCGTCTCCACGAGCTCGATGAGCCGAGCCGTCTCGAGCGGCTTCACGAGGTAGAGGTCGAACCCCGCCTCCTCGGCGGTCCGACGATCGCTCGCGCGCGCGTAGCCCGTGAGCGCGACGATCGGGATCGTCGCGCACGCCTCCGTGGAGCGCAGCTTGCGGGCGAGTTCGAAGCCGTTCATCCCCGGCAGCCCAATGTCCAGGATCGCGATTTGCGGCAAAAAATCCGCGAGCACGTCGAGCGCGGCCGGGCCCGTGTGCGCGGTGCGCACGTCGTGACCACGCTGCGCGAGCAGCGTGCTCATCATCTCGACGCTGTCTTCGTTGTCGTCCACGAGCAGCACCCTCACCCGACCTTGTGAGCGAGGCCTCTCTGCCGACCACCCCGGCGACGCACGGTCCGCGCGCGTGGAGCGCGGAAGCCGCACGGTGAACGTGCTGCCGGGGGCGCTCCCCGAGGGCTCGAGCGTGATCGAGCCCCCGTGCTCCTCCACGAGCCGCTTCGCGACGGCGAGCCCGATCCCGAGTCCTCCGAGCGAGCGATCCATCGCCTGATGCCCCTGCGTGAAGAGATCGAAGATGTTCGCGCGCATCTCCTCCGGGATGCCCGGGCCGTCGTCCGCGAACGCGATCGAGAGCGTCTCCCCCTCGGCGGCCGCACGCACCCGGATGTGGCCGCCGGGCGGGGTGTATTTCACGGCGTTGCCCAGGATGTTCGCGAACACCTGCATGAGGCGGGTCGGATCGGCATCCGCGAACAGGGGCCCTCGCACGTCGACCTCGAGGCGGTGTCCCTTCCGATCGATCTCCGGAGACGCGACCTCCACGGCGTTCTGGATCGCTTGGCCGACGTCCAGGGTCGTGCGCTCGAACACGAGCTGCCCTCGCATCGTGCGGGACAGGTCGAGCAGGTCGTCGACCAGGCGCATCATGTGCACGAGCTGCCGGTCGAGGACCGCGATCTCGCGGTCGCAGTTCCAGCCCCGGCGCAGCTTGATCAGATGGACGGCGGACACCATCGGCGAGAGCGGGTTGCGGAGCTCGTGCCCGAGGATCGCCAAGAAGTCCTCCTTGCGGCGGTCCGCCTCCTCGGCCCGCGCGCGGCGGACGCGCTCCGCCTCGACCTCCAGCCGATCGGTGAGGTCGCGCATCACCTTGCCGAAGCCGACGAGCGCTCCGTTCGCGTCGCGCAGCGCGGTGATGACGACGTTCGCCCAGAACTTCTTGCCGTCTCGGCGCAGGCGCCACCCCTCGTCCTCGAAGTGCCCCGATCGCTCCGCGACGGAGAGCTCGTGCTCACACTTGCCTGAGGCGACGTCCTCGGGCGGGTAGAAGATCGAGAAGTGCTTCCCGACGATCTCCGCGGCGGCATAGCCCTTGATGCGCTCCGCCCCCGCGTTCCACGTGGAGACATACCCCTTTGGGTCGAGCATGAAGATCCCGTAATCCTTCACGCTCTCGACCAGCAGTCGAAAGCTCTCGGCGCTCGGGCCGGAGACCACGGGACCGTTGGCCGTCACCGCGGACATTGGAGCGGCACCGTGGCGATTTGTCGACGAGGCATGAATCGCCACTCCCGCCTTCGAGCGGGGCATACCGCCTCACTCGATCGCAGCTACTCCGCGACTTCTGTGGGTGCCCCGAGGGAGAGCATCATTGCGCCGTGCGGATTGGAGGGCAGCCCGAGCGGGAGCCCCGCCGCGATCCCGGCGCGGTCGTCGAAATCGAGCAGCTGACTGCAGTCCGTCGGATCCCCGACCGCGACAGAGCTGCGCACGATGTGCTCGTAGGGCTGCACCTCGATCGTGCCGTCGTGGTTCCAGTCGACGTCCCCGTTCGTGCCCACGCTCCAACCCATGGGGTATGTGCTCAAGAACTCCGCGGGCCCCGCGTCGATGTTCGGGAACTGACCCGCTTCGACGAGCGCGCACTCGTCCACGAGCGGCAGGGTGCCGTGCGAGATGCGCTGGGTCGCGTTCGACAGGTTGAGCGCCGTGTCCCACGCGGGGAACGCGTAGTTCATCAGGCTCGGGTAGTTCGGCTTGTAGTTGAGATCCTGAAAGCCGCCATGGCGGAGGCTGAGGTTGTGCCCCATCTCGTGGAGGAACAGCGCGTACCACTCCCACGCCGCGTGATCGGTGAGGTCGTTCGTGGGGTCACTGTCCGCTTCGAGGACATCCATGTGGACGATCCGGCCCACGATGTCGGCGAAGCCATGGGAGTAGGGGTGCGGACAGACCGCCACTTTGTGGAACGCCTCCCGGAACAGGAAGTTGCCGGGCGCGTCGTCCCCGAAGAACCCGCCGTCCGTGCACACGAACGTCTCCGGGAGGATGGAGTCGAGCACGATGTGCAGGGCAATCCCGCTCTGCCCGTCCGGGTTCGGGACGTCGATCCCCGCGTAGAACGCCTCGAGCGCAGCGATCACGATCGGTGACGGCTTCGCCGTGTGGAGGCCGTTCGCGTCCGTGAACTCCTGGACGTCGAGCTCGACGAACAGGTCCTTGTGCCGCGGCCCGGCGCCGAGCGTGGCGAAGGCGACCCCCTCGTGGCCGAGGGCCTCCCAGCCGTCCGAGATCCCGTCGTGATCCGTGTCCGACTCCGCTGGATCCGTCCCGAGCGCGAGCTCGGCGGCGTCATCGAGCAGATCCCCGTCCGCGTCTGGCCCCTCGACGCGCAGCACGGTGACCCAGTCCGGATCGGAGTCGACGAACCCGTCGTTCGTCACGAGCTCGAAGACGAGCGGCTCCGCGAGCCCCGCGGGGATCACGAGCGAGGGCCCGGTCGACGCGGCATCGTCGAGCGCGACCGGGGGCCCCCCGATCTGCTTCCACGCGAACGAGATCGCGTTGCCGTCGTAGTCGAGGCCGGAGCCCTGGAGCGAGACGGTCGCGCCCCCGGGCGCGCCGCGGTCGGGCCCCGCGTGCGCGACGGGCTTCGCGTTCGTCACGGTCAGCGTGACCGTGTCGGGCTCCGATTGTCCGTTGTCGTCCTGCACGACGAGCTGGAACACGAGCGGGCCGGGCGCCTCGGGCGCGAGGAACGTCGGCGCGACGAGCGTCGGATCGTCGAGCGTCACGGGAGCGCCGGACACCTGGGTCCAGAAGTACGAGAGCGGGAGCATGCCCGGGGACGAGCTCGCGTAGCCGCTCAGCGAGTGCGGCTTCTTCTGCGTGATCTCCTCGTCCTTGCCTGCGTCCGCGATGGGCGCCGCGGTCGAGCCGCCGACGCCCGACGTCGACGAAGCGTGCGTGACGTGGCTCGAGGACGTGTGCGCCGTGGTCCCCGCGCCTCCCGATCCCCCCGCCGACGTCGTGCTCGGCGCATCGTCACAGGCGGACGCGAAGGCGAGACAAAGCAGGACGTAGAGCGAGCGCTTCAGCACGCCCCTCGGTTGCACCCGCAGCGCCCAGCGTTCAAGGGGGGAGGCGCGCCGCGGGCGCTCGATCCGGCCTCGATAGCGCCCCCGTCGCTCACGCGATCGGGGGCTCCTTCGCGTCCGGGGTGAACCTTCCTCGCGGGTCGCGGCGCCGGGCCCACTCCGCGAGGACCATGCCGGACGTGATCGCTACGGGGAACGAATGGTTGATGCCATACATCGGGATGGCGAGGACGCTCGAGCACCGCTCGAGGAGCGATGGCGGGACCCCGTCGTCCTCGCTGCCGAACAGGAAGACGACGTCCCGCGGCATTTCGACCTCCCAGAGCGACGTCGTCGCGTGATCTCGCTCGACGCCCACGAGGGGTCGGCCCGAGACGCGCTCGAGGAACGAAGCCTCGTCCGGGCACTCGACGATGTTCTCGTACTTGTGCATCCCCATCGCGGCGCGCTCGTAGAACGGCTCCACACCGATGAGGAAGATGTCGCGCACGAGGAACGAGTGGGCGACGCGGATCATCGCGCCGATGTTGAACGGATTCTTCGCGCGGACCACGGCGATCGAGAGATCGTGCCGGAGCTTCCCGAGCTCCTCCCGCACCTCGGCGGTGCTCATCCCGAACGGCGGAACCTTCACGGGCGCAGGCTAAAGCACCGACCGGTATGAATCACCGGTGCATTCGCGGGAGAGCCGCGCGAGTACGCGGGGGCAAGCGCTTCGGCGCGCTCGTTCGCGGACGTGATAGCGTCGACGGATGGTCCTCGAGCCCTGCGCGGTCTGCCGTCGTCACGTCCTCCGAGCGAGCGATTGTCCGTTCTGTCTCCGTCGCCGGGCATCCCTCGGCGTCGCCCTCGCCGCGGTGTCCGTCGCGGTGGCCGCGTGCGGTGGCGCGGACTCGCCAGGGACCAGCGTACCCACGTCGGACCCGACGACGCCAACCACGAGCGCGCCGACGTCGACCACCGGGTCCACCGGGGCGACGCCGAACGGCGGCGCGACCGCCGTTCCGACGAGCCCGACGGCCGAGCCTCCCGACGATCGGATGCGCCCCATGTACGGCGTGTCGGCCCCCTGATCCGTCGGCGTTGCCCAACGCGCTCGGGATCAAGCAAGCTCACGCGTGACGACGACCACGATCTCACCGTCGATCGCCCCAGCGCGCGCCAGGAACGCCGCGAGCAACCCGGTCGGCACCTGCACGTTTCCGGGCACGAGGACGGGCGTGCGGTTCTGCGGCAGGTCCTCTCCCGCGTCGACGCGCTGATGGACGAGCCGCGCGCCGCGGTGCCATGTGGCCGCGTGCTCGACGCCGGCGAGGTCGTGACAGAGCTGGAACCCTCGGATCGCGCGGTCCGCGTCGTACCAGACAATCAGATCCCAGGCGCCGTCGCGAAACCAGCGCCGGTGTCCGTCCGCGTCGGCGTGCTGGGTGACGCTCTGGAGCTCCCGAAACATGCGCACGCAAGGCTCGCACATCCGACGCGTGAGCGCGCGCGTCGCGTGACCGATCGGCGTGGCCGCGGACGTTCGCGCACATCGTCGAACGATCCGCGCGACGCTGGGCCTGTCTCGCGCCGCGGGCCGAAGGTTCGGCTCGCGGCGCGATCACGAGGACCTACTCGCGGGTGCGCTCGTCCCTCAGGCGGCGCCTTCGAGGCCGCGGACCTCGACCTCGACGGAGCGCTGCGCCGCGCGCGCCTGGAAGTCGCGGACGATCTCGCGCACGTCGCGGTGGACGCTGCGCGCGCCCTCCGCGTCGACGACGACGCGCGCGTTCGCGGGCACCGTGTCGAGCGCCGCCTCGACGTCCGCGCGAGCGAAGAACGGCACGTCGCGGACCAGCTTGACGACGACCTGCTCGTTCGCCTGCTCGACGACGACCGCGCGCCCGAGCGCGCGGCGCACCGCGAGCCCGAGCGCGACGACGAGGCCGAGGACGACGCCCTTCAGGAGATCGAGCGCCACCACGCCGACGACGGTCGCGGCGAACGGCACGAAGTGCTCGTAGCCCTCCTTCCACGCCGCCTTCATCACCTTGGGCGAGACGAGCTTGTAGCCCGTGGCGAGGAGGATCGCGGCGAGACACGCGAGCGGAATCCGCTCGAGGAGGGGCGCGAGGGCGAGGAACGTCACGAGGAGCAGCACGCCATGCACCAGCGCCGCGCCCCGCGTCCGCGCCCCCGCCTGCACCGCCGCGGAGCTCCGGACGACGACGGACGTCACCGGCAGCGCGCCGAGGAGACCCGCGAGCGTGTTCGCCACGCCCTGCGCGACGAGCTCGCGGTTCATGGGGGAGCGGCGTCCGTACGGATCGAGCCGGTCGATCGCCTGCACGTTGAGGAGCGATTCGATGCTCGCGACGGCGGCGAGCGTCGCTCCGACCACCCAGACGTCCGCCCGGAGGAGCATGGACACGTCGGGCCACGCGAACGCGTCCGTGAGGGCGCTGACCGGGGGGATCGTCACGAGGTGCTTGCCCTCGAGCGCTGCCCCCGGTCGGACCGCACGCGCGATCTCGTGCACGCCGACGCCCACCAGCACGGCGACGAGCGGCGCCGGGAGGAGCGAGCCGCCCCGCCGCTTGCTCCAGCGCTCCCAGCCGACGAGCGCCGCGAGGGAGGCGATCGCGACCACCGCGGCGAGAGGCTCGACTGCGTCGGCGATCGTCGAGAACGTGGGAGACGCACCGTCCTCGACCGCGAACGCGTCCTTGTCCCACCCGACCGCGTGCGGCATCTGCTTCAAGATGAGGAGCACGCCGATCGCGGCGAGCATCCCCCCGACGACGCCCGTCGGGAGGAAGCTCGCGAAGCGGCCGAGGCGCAGCGCGCCCATCGCGATCTGGAGCACGCCGGCGAGGACGACGGCCACGGTGAACGCCTGCCAGCTACCGAGCGTCGAGACGCCCGCGACGACGACGGCGGCGAGCCCCGCCGCGGGCCCGCACACGCTCAGCTCCGCGCGGCTGACGAGCGGGACGACCAAGCCGCCGATCATCCCGGCGACGAGCCCGGCGACGAGCGGCGCGCCCGAGGCGAGCGCGATCCCGAGGCAGAGCGGTATGGCGACGAGGAACGTGACGATCCCCGCGGGTAGATCGAACCGAAGGCTCTCGCGGAGCCGCGGCGGAGGCTGACTCGTCATGCGTCCCTCCTCAGAACCCGACCACGCCGCGGACCGGGCGGACGGACGTCACCGTCGATCGTTCGACCACCACGCTCGACTCGCGCCGCTCGAGCCGCTCGAACTGCCCCGAGGCCTCGCTGAACTGGAACGCCTCCGCGGTCTCCATCTTGTAGACCCAACCGTGCAAGCTGAGCTCGCCCCTCGAGAGGCGCGACCGCACCGCCGGGTGCGTGCGCAGCGTCTCGAACTGCGAGAGGACGTTCTCCTCGACCATCACGGTCGCCAGCGCCTCGCCCGAGAGGTGCTGGTAGTTGTCGACCACGTGCCGGCGCGCCGCCTCGCCGTGCTGGAGCCACGCCGCGACGGCGGGCGAGCGCTTGACGAGCTCGGGGTCGAGCAGCGCCTTCATCGCGCCGCACTGCGTGTGCCCGCACACGACGATGTGTCGGACGCCGAGGTGCTGCACCGCGAACTCGATCGTGGCGGCCTCCCCGCTCGCGACCGGCGTGTACGCCGGCACGATGTTCCCCGCGTTGCGCAGGATGAAGAGCTCCCCCGGCTCCGTCTGCGTGAGGAGGTTCGGATTGATCCGGCTGTCGCTGCACGTGATGAACAGCGTCTCGGGGCGCTGACCGTCGGCGAGCGCCTCGAAGAAGTCGCGGCGCGGGCCATAGATCTCGGCGTGGAACTTGTGGAAACCGTCGATGAGCTTCTGCATGGAAGGACTCCGTTCGCGCGCGCGGAGGCGCGCACTCGTAGTGCGTTCGATCGTGAGGCGTGAAGGGCGAGGCGCGGCGGCGAGCCGCGCGCCATCACACGTGCAAACGCAACAGAGTCTTTCTTTGTGGACGAATGAACCTCGTCGCCGCGAGCGGCGGCGCGGGGACGACGGCCGGTCGCGCGTGACCTGGCGGCCGGGCGACGACCCGCGGCCTCGGCGGCGCGGAGCGCGGCGTTGCGTCCCGCTCGACGAGCGCGGCGCGCGCCTCGATCTCCACCTCGTCTTGGGGATCCTCGATGGGCGCGAGCTCGGCGACCGGCGCGGCGACGGCGACCAAGGGCGTGAGCGCGGAGCTCGCGAACAGCGAGAGCACCACCGCGACCAGCCACGCGAGCGCGCGCCGCGCGCGGCGGCGGGCGAGGTGGGGGTCGATGTGGCGGCGGCTCGTGGAGGTCGTCACCCGCATGGACGCGTGCGTGGAGAACCGCTCGACCGCGCGCCTATTCCCGGCTCGCGCACGATCCGGGAGCCCGCGCCGGGCGGAGAGATGGCCTCAGGGCGGTGCGACGGTAATCCCGGTGCCCGCGGGGTGGGGGGGGCCGTCGAACGCGGAGATGTGAGCTTGCATCGAGTTCCAGACGCACGCGCCCACATCGGTGAACCGCAGCGCGTCGGGCGAGATGAGGACGTCCGTGAAAGTGCCGTCGGGGAGGAACTTCCCCGTGACGGTCATCGCCACGGCGGACGTGGCCAACCGAGCGCACGTGCTCGACGCCTGCCGTGCGACCCGCGCCAGCTCGGCGTTCGCCTCTTCCTGATTGAACGCGCGCCGCGCCGCCACTGCGACGTTCGGCGGGACCGACGCGATCGGGCGAACCGACGTGGAGGGTGCGGGCGCGGTGGACGGCTCGGCGGACGGAGTGTGGAGCGGGTCGGCGGAGGGCGAGGGCGCGGCCGATGTGGGGGGCGCGGGATCCGCCACGACGACCGAGGACGTGGGGGACGTTGGGGTCATCGGGGCGAGCGGCGTTCGAGTCACGAGGTAAATCACGAACGCCGCGCTCACGACGGCCGCGACGACCCCGCCCGCTGCGAGCCCCGCTCCAAATCCAGGGCTCTTCCCGGGCGGGACTTGCGCGACCGCGGGCGACGCGTCGCCCGGTTCGCCGGGAGGCCGCGCGGTCTTCTCGGACGCCATCGCGTGCGCGGTGCCGACGTCGACCGCGGAGGTCGAGACCTCCGCGCCGGCGTTTCGCTCGGGCGCGGAGTGGGGTCGGCGCGCGTCGCGTCCGGGTCGAGCGCGGACGTCTTCGACCGCTGCGCCGCCTCGACCCTCGCGAGCTCAAGGGAGGGCGCGATCACCGGCGGACGGCGCACGGGCGCGCCCGTGAGGCTCGCTCTCGCGCGCTCCACCGCCTCGAGCATCGCCTCCGCCGACCGCCAGCGCGCCTCCGGCTCGAACTCGAGCGCGCGATCGACGGCTTCGCTGAGCTCGGGCGTCGCGTCCGGGAACACGCTCGCGAAAGGCGCGGCGGGGGACGTCGCGACGGCGACGAGGAGCTCGGGCACCGTCGTCGACGGGTGGATCATGCGCCCGGTCGCGACGGTCCAGATCGTCGCGCCCACGGAGAAGAGATCGCTCCGCGCGTCCACGCGGCTCCAACGCGCGAGCGCCTGCTCGGGCGACATGAACGCGGGGGTGCCGAGCATCGCGCCCGTCTGCGTCTGCTCCGCGTTCGCCTCGCGCAGGCGCGCGATCCCGAAGTCGAGGAGCTTCACCTCTCCGTCGCTGGTGAGGAACACGTTGTCGGGTTTGATGTCCCGGTGGACGACGCCTGCGGCGTGCGCGGCGCGCAGGATGTCGAGCACCTTGGCGGTCACCTCGAGCGTGTCGTTGATGGGCAGGATCTTCCCTGCGCGTTGCCAGCGCGCCTTCCAGGGTTCGCCGTCGAGCAGCTCCATCACGATGAACGCGAGGCCGTCCTCGGTCACATCGTCGTCGAGGATGCGGACGACGCCGGGGTGCTTGATCTTGTTCGCGACGTAGCCCTCGCGCACGAGCCGCTTCCGGAGCTCTTCGTCGTGGGAGAGGTGCGCATGCAGGACCTTGATCGCGCCGCGCATCCCATTCCGGTGCGTCGCCGCGTAGACGGTCGCCATGCCCCCCGAGCCGAGGAGTGCGTCCACGCGCCACTTCTCGCGCAGCGTGCGACCGATCATCTGCTCGCGCTGAAAAGCTGGCTCGGCCACGTCCTGCTCCGCGCTCCGAGGGTCGCATCTCCGCGCAAGGCGCGACAGCCCCTTCGCTTCGGAAGCGAGGCCACGCGCGCCCCCCTTAAGCCAGCTTCGGGGTGAGCCGCTTTCCGGCCGTGATGCGACGCATGCCCGCCCTCGCTCTGCTCCTCTTGACCTCCGGATGCCAGAAGCTCTTCGGGAGCGACGCCGCCGCGTCGAGCGCGACCGCGTCGCCCTCGGAGAGCTCGGCGAGCGAAACCGCCTCTCGCCCAGCGGGCTCGTCGTCGGCCGCGAGCGCGGGCCACGGGGAGAAGGGCGCGAAGAAGGGCGAGCACAAGGATCACCCGTGGACGTATTCGGGGGACAAGGGACCGGCGCACTGGGGTGAGCTCGATCCGAAGTGGGACGCGTGCCGCGCAGGGAAGGCGCAGTCGCCCGTCGACCTCCCGAACAGGCCGGACTTCCCGCACGTCGCGCCGAAGGAGACCGTCAAGGCGAGCGACGAGACGTTGACCATCGACTACGTCGACGTGCCCCTTCGCGTGCAGAACAACGGCCACACGATCCAGGTCGCGAACGACGGGGACAGCTACATCCTCGTCGGCGCGAATCGATACGACCTCGTCCAGTTCCATTTCCACAGTCCGAGCGAGCACACGCTCGGCGGCGAGCGATTCCCGCTCGAGGGGCACTTCGTCCACAAATCCGAGGACGGACAGCTCGCGGTCGTCGGCGCGTTCTTCACGCTCGGCGAGGCCGGTCCCGAGCTCGCCGAGCTCTGGAGGAAGGCGCCCAAAGAGGAGACGGAGGAGCCGATCGCGACGCCGAAGAAGGTCCTGGACGTGTCATCCATCGTGTCGACGAAGGAGGGCTACTTCTCGTACGCCGGCTCGCTCACCACGCCGCCGTGCTCCGAGGGCGTGCGGTGGTTCGTGTTGAAGCACGTCAGCACCGTCGACAAGAAGACCGTGGACGCCTTCCGCGAGTGGTTCGACGGGAGAACGAACCGACCGATCCAGCCGCTCGGCGACCGCATGGTTCGCTTCGCCTCGCGCTGAGACCGGCGTTCGGGCTGGGCGCTTCCCTCTCCGGAGGGAGGTCGAGGTCAAAGCGAGGCGCCTGCACCGTGAAGGCCGGAGCCCCCCGACGGATGCGGCGAGAGCAGCGAGGACGGCTGCAGCGCCGTCCCCTTCCCCGTCGACCCGCCCCACCGCGCACCCACAGCCGGGCGGCCTCCGCGCCTCGGGCGGCGCGGGTGAGACCCCGGCCCCTTCGTCGCCCGCGCTGGTGGATGCGTCGACCCCGCTCCCCACCGACCCTTCGCCCGCGTCGGCGGGCGCGTACACACCCGCGTCCATGTCGGTGCGCGACGGCGCCACAGTGCACCCTTGTCGCCTCGCGAGCAGCCAATCCAGGATCGACTCCGCGTCCCGGACATACGCGTTCCACTCCCCCTCGTGGTCCAATCCGACGAGCACTTTCCACTCGACGTCGTGCCTGCAACCGACAATCTGTTTCTCCGCCTGATCCGCGAGGTCGAACAGCGGGTTCTTCGCTCCCATGCGATAGAGCACCGGGGCGCAGGCGCCGCCAGCGCCGGGGAAACAGCCCCCGCCGGGCGCCCCACCGCCCGTGAGGCTCACCGCGGCGAACGTCGGAAACCACCTGTCGAACTGGAACGTGAGGTAGGTCGTCCCGCCGGACCAACCCGCCAGATACCGGCGCGCTGGCTCGATCGCGTAGGCGGACTCGAGCTTCGAGACCTCCCCCAGGAGCCAGCTCGGATCGCCGTTCCACCGCCAGAAGCTCCCCGTCGTGCAGCCCTTGGCGCGAGGGCATTTCGGGAACATCGCGATCACGCCCTTCTTCTTCGCGATCGCCGACCACACGCTCGCGACGCGGGAGGGGCCGCCCTCGTCTCCGTGCAGGACCACCAAGAGCGGCTTCGGCTCGCCGCCGCGGTCGCCCACGACCACGCAGCCGTCGCACGGGAAGTCGCGCTCGTCCGCCGAGGCCTCCGTCGTACAAGCGAGGACGGCCGCCACGACCGCTGCCATAGGCCGGGCGACGCCCGATCTCGGGCGTCGTCGGGGAGGTGGTGACTTCAGGGGTTGTCCTGGAGGAGCTTCGTCGCGAGCGCCTCGCCGAGCGCGGTCGCGGCCTGATGGTCTTCGATCGGACTCACCACCGCGTTCGCTCCCGGGAACACGATGAACGTCACGGGCCCGTCCGATCCGCCGGTCGACGGATCGGGATCGATCCCGAGCGCCTCCGCGAGCGCGTACGAGCCCTCACCGATGATCCCATTCGGGCCCTCGTCCCCGAACACGGCATAGACGACCTTTCCGTTGTACACGACCGCTCCGACGTCCCCGAGCTGGATCCCGGCCGCGCCGAAGTCCCACTTCGCGCTCGGGAGGGGGATCACGAAATACGGGAGCCCGGCGGCGTCCAGCGGATCCCCCTGTGAGTCGGTCGCGCTCGTCTCGGGCTGGTACGCCGCGTCCGTGCTCGGCTTGCATTGGATCGTCATCTTGCCGTCGCAGTCGACGTCGAAATCACTCGTCCAGAAGAACGCGCCCGAGAGCGCGCACACGTCGACGGTGTTCGCCTCCCCCTCGTCCGTCGCGTACTTGCTCGCGCTCGCCACGTCGCACGTCGCGGTGAGCGCGAGGAGCTCCGCCGCGGTCGGAGGCCCGCCCATCCCGCTCGACGTGCTCGAGCCCGTCCCCGTCGCCGTGCCCGACGTCGTCGCCCCCGTCGATGTCGACGACGTCGACGCGGTCGTCACCGAGCTCGTCGACGTCGTCCCTCCTCCGGCGCCGCCCGTCCCGGTCGACGTGTCGCACGCGGCCGAGAGCGTGCCGACGAGGAAGAGGAGGACCATGGACCGCGCGCGCGTCGCCGAGCTCGTCATCGTGTGCGGGATGGTATCTCGCCCGCCCGCACCTCGGATCGCTCGCGCGCGTGGGTCCGTGCGGTCACCAACAGTCCCGTCCCTCAGTACACCCCAGGCACGATCCGGTAGGGAACGCGCGCGACGTACGTCGACCAAAGCGCTCCGTACTTCTCCGCGCATCGCTTGTCGTCCGCGATCTGACGGGGGACGAGGAGCGCGACGTAGTACGCCGGATAGAGCCACGTCGTCGGCTCCTCGGGGTGGCCGAGCGCGAGCGTGAGGCCGGTCGCCATCAGCCTCTCTCCGAGGTAGTTCACGTGCCTCGACACGCGCCAGAACCCGCTCGCGAGCAGGCGTCGCTCGCCGTCCGTCACGACCTCGGGGCGAAACACGCCCAGGAACGTCGCGGAAGGGTCGCGCTTGAACGTGAACTTCTGCATGTTCGCCCCGCGCGCGAGCACCCACCCGGCGAAGAACGTGATCCCCGCTCCGACGAACGCCCACGCGGGCCACCCCGGTCCCGCGTGATCGGCCACCGTCCAGAGGCCGACGCCGTAGAAGAACGGGTAGAACACGAGGCAGCCCCACCCGAGCTTGAACCCCACCCGCTCGGCGAAGAAGTCGTACGTGTAGAGGTGCACCCGTTCGAAGAACAGGTACTCGCACAGGAAGAAGCTGAAGAGCGCCGTGTACAGCGTCACGCCCGGCGACGCCGCGTCCCCGAACGCGATGCGGTGGTGCATCGCGAACGAGTACAGGTTGAGCCCCAGCATCGTCGCGCCGACGAGGTAGAGCCACATCTTCGCGTCCACCCGGCCGCCGAGCCACTGCGGGTTCTCGACGCGCCCGAGGTAGAGCTCCGCGAACAGGGGCTTGCCCGTCCGCGGCGCCGGCAACACGAGGGCGAGCGTGAACGCGAGGCCGAGCACGCACGCGCCCGCGAGCCCCTCCCAGCGCGTCGTCCAGAAGAAGTCCCACGGCAAGAGCCCCGCGTTGCACGCGAGCGCCCAGAGCCCGACCGTCAGCACGTACACGACGAGCCCGTTCAACCGGTAGCGGAACGGCTTCCCCGTCGACGGATCGACGACGTATCCGTCCACGTGGCGCGCCGGGAGCGCGACGTGGAGCAGCGTCACCACCGCGTACACCGCGAGCGGCGCGAAGAACCCAGCGACGTTCACGACAGACCTTTCGTCGACCGACCCATGATCGCGATCGACGCCCGCTGCGGCAGCACGCGACCGAGCACGAACCGCGCGACTTTGTTCGTCGCCCCCGGGACGACCGTCGGCCCGCGTCCGAGCGCCGCGAGCGTCTCCTCTGCGACGACGTCCCCGTCGAGCGTCCCCGGCGCGTCGCCCCCCGCCGTCCGCGCGTACCCCGGCGTACGGATGGCGCCCGCGCACGAGACGACGACGTCCACCCCGTGCGGGCGGAGCTCGCTCCACAGGCCCTCGCCGAGGATCGTGTTGAACGCCTTCGTCGCCGCGTACGTCGCGAGTCGAGGCGAACCCTGAAACCCCGCGAGCGACGACATGAGCACGAGCGCCCCTCGTCCGCGCTGGATCATCGCGGGCGCGAACGTGCGCGCGAACACGAGCGGGCCGCGGACGTTCACGTCCACCACGCGGAGCAAATCGTCGAGCGGGCGCTCCACGAACGGGCCGACGGGCGCGAACGCGGCGTTGTACACCGCCACGCCGACGTCGAGTCCCCTGGTGTGCGCCGCGAGCTCGTCCGCGAGATCCGGCCGACCCAGGTCGCACGCCGCCGTCCGCACCTCGACGCCGTGGCGAGCGCGGAGCTCATCGGCGACGGACGCGAGCCGGTCGGCGCGCCGCGCGAGCAGCACGAGGTTCGAGCCGCCCGCCGCGAGCGCCGTCGCGAACGCGACGCCGAGGCCCTCCGACGCGCCGGCAACGACGGCCCAGCCCCCGTAGATCGACGTGCGCATGTCCGCTCCCTTCTACACCGTTCCGGCTCCTCCGCGTTTCCTCGAAACGCCGCCTCGCGCGCGACGTAACAGAGGGCATGCGCCAGGCGACCACGCCCTCCGGATCCGGGTCCGACCGCGAGGTCGAGGTGTTCTTCGACGGCGAGTGTCCGCTCTGCATGCGCGAGATACGGATGCTCCGCCGCCTCGACCGGGACGGGCGGATCGGGTTCGTCGACATCTCCGACCGAGCGTTCGACCCCGCCTCGGTGGGCCTTTCCTTCCAGGACCTGATGGACCGCATCCACGGTCGGCTCCCCGACGGGACCCTGATCGAAGGGGTCGAGGTGTTCCGGCGGCTCTACGCGGCCGTGGGTTTTCGCCGGCTGGTCGCGGTGACGCGCCTCCCCGGGATCCGCCATCTGCTCGACGCCGCCTACTTCGTGTTCGCCAAGAACCGCCTGCGCCTCACGGGGCGCTGCGTGGATGGCGCGTGCGAGATCCACAGAGAGCCCGTCTCCCGGGCCGACGCGGCGGAGCCCCTGCGCTCGTCGGCGCACGGTTGAGCGCGCGGCCCGCACACCGTTGACCCGTGCAACTCGGTGGGGCCATCGTTGCACACGATGGAACCATCCGACCTGGCGCTCCTCGTGTCCCTCGACGCCCTCCTCGCCGAGGGGAGCGTGACGGCGGCCGCTCGCCGCGTGGGGCTCTCCACGCCCGCGATGAGCCACGCGCTCGCGCGCATCCGGGTGCGCCTCTCCGACCCGATCCTCGTGCGCGCGGGGCGCGGGATGGTCCTCACGCCGCGCGCGCTCGCAATGAAACCCAAGGTCCATCACGCGGTCGCGGAGGCTCGGCGCGCGCTCGAGCCGGAGCGGCCCTTCGCCCCGAAGGAGCTCACGAGGACGTTCGTCGTGCACGCGACCGACTACGTCCTCTCGATCCTCGGGGGCGCCGTCGACCGGATCCTCCGCGACGAGGCGCCGCTCGCGTGCGTGCGCTTCGTGCCGAACACACCCGACGATCCGGCGCTGCTCCGCGACCACGGGTCGGATCTCGCGGTGGGCATCTACGGCGATCTCCCGCAGGAGATGCGCCACCGCCAGCTCCTCACGGACGGGTTCGTCTGCGTGGTCCGGCGCGATCACCCCGTCGGCACCGCGCGCTTCGGTCTCGAGCAGTTCACGAAGCTCGATCACGTGCAGGTCGCGCCGCGCGGCAAACCCGGGGGCTACGTGGACGACGTGCTCGCGGAGCGCGGGCTCACCCGCCGGGTCGCTCGCGCCGTGCCGTATTTCCTTACGGCGCTCCACCTCGTCGCGGAGACGGACTACGTCCTCACGATCTCCGAGCGCATCGCGAAGCGCTACGAGGCGACACTCGGGCTGCGGCTGCTCCCCGTGCCGGTGAAGCTCCGACCGTACGCGCTCTCCCTCGTCTGGCACCCGCGCCTCGACGCCGACGCGGGCCATCAGTTCCTGCGCGACGTGTTCTTCCGGGCGGCGAAGGAGGTCGCCCGCGAGCGCCACGACGCGCCGCGCACCCGCCTCGACGCGACGGATCCGACCTCCGGCCAGACCCGCCGCCGACGACCGCGCCGCCAGCGATAGTTGCACCGTTTGCAATCGTGGCTTCACCGGGGTTGCGTTGTGCGAAGGAGTCCCGAGCCCGATAGTGGTTCGCGACCGGGGCGAAGAGCCCCCGAGGAGCGAACCCATGAGCCTGAGAGACCCGAATCCAACGAACCCGAAGCACCCGAAGCGCGTCGCGATCGTGGTCGCGAACCCCGCGAAATCCAGCACGACCGGGTGGCCGGTGGGCTTCTGGTGGTCCGAGCTGACGCACCCCTACGTGGCGTTCCACGAGGCCGGATACGAGGTGGAGATCTTCAGCCCGCTCGGCGGGAAGTGCGAGGCGGACAGCCTGAGCGATCCGCGCGACCCGAGCGGCTACTCGGCGTCGGATCTCGTCAGCATGGGGTACATCCACACGCCCAGCCTCGTCGCGCTCCTCGAGTCGACGCGCCCCGTCACCGACATCGACGTCGCGCGGTTCGACGCGATCCTCGTCGCCGGCGGTCAGTCGCCCATGTTCAGCTTCGCGGAGGTGACGGCTCTCCACCGCAAGTTCGTGGCCTTCTTCGAGGCGGGCAAGGTGGCCGCGGCGCTCTGCCATGGCGTCGCCCTCCTCCGGTACGCCCGGCTCGAGAGCGGCGAGCTCCTCGCGAAAGGTCGGACCGTGACGGGCTTCGCGAACGTCGAGGAGGACTACGCGGACGAGGCCGTCTGGGGCATGGGCGCGCTGCCGCGCGGGACGCACTTCATGCCCTTCCGGATCGAGGACGAGCTCAAGAAGCTCGGCGCGAACTTCGTTCAGGGTGGGCTCTTCCGCCCGTTCGCGGTGCGCGACCAGAACCTCATCACGGGCCAGCAAAACTTCTCCGGGGCGGAGACGGCGAAGCTCGTGATCGAGGCGCTCGGCCGCTGATGGACGCTCCGTGAGACGCGCGCCGTGCGCGTGACGACGAGGACAGAACAAGGAAAGGATCGAACATGAACATCGCATTCATCGGCGTCGGCCAGGTCGGCGCCCCCCTCGCGGCCCGGCTCGCGGGCGCGGGTCACAGCGTGGTGATCGCGGAGAGCAAGCCGGGCTCCGCCAGCGTGGCCGCGGCCCTCGCGCGAGACGCGCGGCTCTCGGCGCGGCCCATCGCGGAGGCGGTGCGCGGCGCGGACGTCGTCTTCGTCGCGATCCCGTTCGGCGCGAACGAGGCCACGCTGCGCCCCCTCGCGGGCGAGCTCGCCGGCAAGATCCTCGTCGACTGCACGAACCCCGCAGGCCCCGGGCTCACGCACGCGCTGAAGAGCGAGCGTTCGGGGAGCGAGCTCGTCCAGTCGATCGTGCCCGAGGCGAAGGTCGTGAAGGCGTTCACGATCTATGGCTACGAGAACTTCGAGGACCCGGCGTTCCCCGCGTATGACGTGAAGCCCGCGATGTTCTTCTGCGGCGACGACGCGGCCGCGAAAGCGCGCGTCGGGGAGCTGATCACGGCGGTCGGCTTCGAGCCGCTCGACGTCGGCGGGCTCGCGCAGGCGCTCCACCTCGAGCACATGACGCTGCTCTGGGTGCGGATGGTCCGCGTGGGGAAGCGCTCGCCGCACCTCGTGTGGGCCGCGCTCCGCCGCTGATTGGGCCGAGGATCACTGCGTCGTGGCGCTCGCGCGTCTCCTTCGAGCAGCCAGGCTGCCCCCGCCGATCGCCGCAGCGAGCCCGCGCGAGCGCAACGCCGCCACGGCCGTAGGAAGCCGCGCGTGCCTCACAGCCAATCCACTACAGCCAGTGCGACGGCGCCTGAGATTGCGCGAGGTGAGGCACGTGCGACGACGCGCGAGCGGGCGGGGCGCCGAGCGCGTGCATCGCGGTAGGGTGCGTGCGCGAGTGGGTCCACGCTCGCCAGCACGCGGGGGTCAAAAGCCGACGGGGATCGGCCGCGCGGGAGGCGGCGTGTAGCAGTCGTCGGTGTGGTTTCGCGTAGAGACCTGCCGCGATCCGAGCGTGCCGATCGGCGTATCGAAGCTTCCGAGTTGGAGGGTTCCGACGGGCGCGTCGCCGTCCGCCCACACGACGTCGAGCATCACGGCGGACGTGACCACCGCGGCCGCACCGAACGTCTCGTGCTTCGTCGGGTGCCGCGCGGGGTAGTCGACCACGAGGCTCGCGGACGCGCCCGCGGTGACGTTCGCCCAGACGTGCGTGAATGGCTGCTCGTCCGCGAGGGTCGACTCGACGGCCACGTCGCTCGCGCCGACCCAGCCGGCGGGCGGTGTGATCAGCGCGACGCGCTCGACGCGAACGGGGTCACCCAGAGGCGAACCGCAATTCTGCACGCACATTCGGTACGCGTAGATCTCACCGGGCACGAGCGCGATCGCGTCGACCTCGCCCTCCAGCGTCGCGCGCGCGACGAATGCGAACGCGTCCGGCGCGACCTCTTCGAAACTCCCCTCCGAGCGGACCACGCGCAGCGTGCTCGCGTCGGACTTCGAGGCGGCGGCGAAGTCGGCGGTCGTCCATTCGAACGTCGTCGCCGGACGGTGCGCCAGGGCGGAGATCGTGCCGGCGGGGTCCTCGAAGCCGGGCGCCACGAGCCGCTGGAGCGGGACGGCCGTCCGATCGACGCGCAGGAACGACCGCGACGCGAGCGCGCGATCCAAGCCGACACCCGTGAAGCCCCACTCGTCGTGCACGTACCAGGACTGCCCCGGCTTGCACGTCGGCTGGAGGGTCACGCGCGTGATACGGAACGAGCTCTGCGAGCACGGCGCCGTGCTCGATCCATCGGCGACCGCCCGACAACGGGCGATCGGTTGCATCAGCGGGAGCGCTGCGTAGTCGACGGCAGCGCCCACGAGGTTCGCCCGCTCCGCGCCCTGCAAACGCTCTCGGCGCGGGGCGCGTGCGGGGAGCTGCGCGGGGGAGACCGCCGAACATGGCGGCGACGCCTCGCCCGACGGCGCTAGATTCGACTCCCGAGGCGACGAGGGGGACGCCTGCGCGAACGCAGATGGCCCCGCCCGCGACGACCCGCAACCGAGGAGCGCGGGGAGGACGATGAGGACGAGTGAGGACAGGGGACGACGCAACGGGATCTCGCTTCCCCCGGGACGGAGCGCGCCATTCATACCCAATCCTCGTACGGAACAGTCGACGGCAGGCTCCCCGCCCCTCGAAGCACGAACGACGTCCAGCCCGAGGTTGCTCACGGCCGGGATCCGGGGAGCCGTTTGGCGAACTCCGCGTCGATGAGCCCGGTAGACCGTCGTACTCGGGGTTCGGTGGATCGCGAACGCGGGAGTCTTCTCCAACGAGGACGGGCCGAGGATTACTGCGTCGTGAACTGGAACGTGCGGTGGCCGGGCTGACCGTTCAACGTGTACTCGACGTTCACCGTGTAGGACGCGCCGCTCGCGAGCGGCGCGTTCGCGTAGAGCACGACCGTCGGCCCGAGGAACCCCTGCTGGAAGCCGGCGGCGGGGAGATCCTGCCCGCCCGCGACGTGGGGGAGCGACGCGCAGGAGCTGTCGAAGAGGTCGTGCTTGGTGATGTGGACCCCCGCCGAGGGGAAGATAATCGAGATCACCGACCCCGATGGAAACCCAGCGGGCGGCGCGGGAGGCGTGGGGCCCTCGTTGCCGCCGAAGCTCACGGGGACGCCCTTCTGACCGTGCACCGGATAGTTCGTCACGAACGCGGGGTCGGCCGCTTGGCCGTTGCCGAAGTCCATCGTGTCGTAGGCCGCGGCGTGGCCGAAGCCCGTCTCGCCCATGTCTGGCGTGATGAACGGCGTGCGGTGGTAGACGGTCTCGACCCACTCTTGGATCGAGCCGTCGGCGCCCAGGCCGGACGCCATCACCTCGAAGCGCGGGTTGCCGTTGTACCCCGCGGCGCTATCCCGATCGAAGAAGTTCACGCCCGTGAATCCGGGCGCCCCCGCCGTCTCCTGGTGCCACCCGGGGCAGAGCGAAGGGTTCGCGGTGCAGTAGTCGGAGTGCGCCTGGGACGCCTGGTTGAGCGCTGCGTTGAACGCGATCGGCGGCAGACCGATCAGGTTTCGGAGCGCGTCGACGGCGAGGCGCGCCTGGTGTTGCTCTGCGCTCGACGAGGGTGGTTCGGTCCCCTGTCCCGTCCCCGGGGTCGTCGGGGTGAACGGGTTGCCGCTGCAGGGATCGCCGCCCGGCGTCCCCGTACCGGTCGACATCGACGCGCCGCTGCTCGTCACCGCGCCGCTGCCCGAGGTCGCGCCCGTCTGCGTGCCCGTGCTGGTCGGCCCAGCGGACGAGGTGCTCCCGGATCCGCTCGCGCCCGATCCTCCGGCGCCCGTTCCGTCCGCGTCGTCGCAGGCCGAGGCGAGCGGAACGACCACGCACAAAGCCACCGAGATCACCGTCGAACGACGCATCGGTCCACCTCCGAGAGCCGAGGATACGGCGCGCGCACGCGCGTCGGGGAGAACGCGCGCGCGTCCACCCGACGGCGGTCCTTCGGACGCGACGACCTCCGAGGTTCGAGACCGAGGCGCCCATCCACGGAGCACGCGCCGCAACTCGTCGTCTCGTAGTATGCGCTCGACGAAGCCCGGCGCGGCGCTCCCGCTCCCAAGCACGCGATGCGCGGCGCGCCGGCCCAATCCACTATCTGCAGGCGGCCGCGTTCACCCGATCGCGTCACTGCCCAGTCGCGCGGCATCCGAAGGAGCGGGCGTTGGGACCGGCCCGGAGTCGTCGCGGTGGGTCGTTGCCGTTCGAGATGTAGGCCCAGACCTCGAAGGGGCCAGCCCAAACCGCGACCTCCTCGGCGCGGGCGGTTCCGAGCACCATGC
This sequence comes from Polyangiaceae bacterium, assembly GCA_046351395.1. GTDB lineage: Bacteria > Myxococcota_A > Polyangia > Polyangiales > Polyangiaceae > CAYYKK01. Next base: position 12,967 of record JAXLYP010000006.1, on the reverse strand, counting down.
CGCTCGCCCAGGCATTCGTAGGAGCCGGATCGCCGAGCTCGGACATGGGGAGCTTCGGCCGGAGCCGGTTGCGCACGAGGTCGTCCCCGGAGGTGGAGCCGGGGTCATAAAAGGCATAGTACTCACCGTACTGGTCGCGCCCCTTTGCCACGATGAGCACGTAGTGCTCGTGGACGGATTGGGCGCTGTCGTCCAGCCCGAGGTGGAAGCTCACGGCCACGATACGGGGGAAACCTTTGGCGAGCTCCGCGTCGATGAGCCCGGGTAAACTGTCGTACTCGGGGTTCGGTCGAACGCGTCCGCGGGCGTCCTCTCCGACGAGCAGAACGACCGAGGTGTGACTCTGGTGCTCACGGTCGGTCACCGTCACGGTCTCGAAGAAGCCGGAGGGCGCGTCCGCGACCGGGCCGTCATGCCGGATGGTGATCTGACAATGCGGGTCCGCACAGGTCAGGTCGAGTGACTGTCCTTGGCGAAGAAAGCCCTTGGCTTGGCGGCTAGCTGTGCTTGGAATCGGACCTACGGCGATCTCTTGCGTCATCGCCCCGGTGGGAAAGAGGGAGCCGGGGATCGTGGGCGGCCTAGGGGGCGTGGGCGCGCGCGGCGGACGCGGGGGACGGGGGGCGCGCCGTCCCGGAGGCACGGCCTGTTGCGCGGCCTGCGCGGCCTGCGCGGCCTGCGCGGCCTGCAGGGCCGCCGCCGCCGCTTCGTTGCGGAGGCGCGTGATTTCGGCGGGGTCGACGTAGGCGTGCGCCGGCCCGACCAAACAATGCTCGCTCGCGGTGCCGACGCTCCCCGACTGTGCGCGACCATCGAAGATGCCACCTGCCCACACCCACACGGTATCGAGGCAGGCGGTCGCGTCGTTCAGTCGCTCGGCAATGGCACCCGTGATCGAGACCCCCTGGATCGTGATGGTCATGGTGCTGCCGACCTCACTCGTATAGGCCACGAGGGGATCGACGTCGTTGAGCGGTCGACCGAGGACGATACCGACGTTCCCGGTCCCGAGCTCCTGGACGGGCTCGGCGTTCCTTCCGGTGAGGCGATAGACGACCTGCCCATGGTTCGGGATGGCAGCGAGCTCGGCCGCCGAGACACTGAGAAAGCGTTGCACCGGCAATTTGTGACCCGCCGAGTGGTAAATCCCGAGACGCCCATTGCCTTGTTGAAACACGCGGTGGACGTGCGGCACTTGCGGGTAAAACCCGCCGTGAGCGAGCGCCCCGCCCCCGTAGCAGCGCACGAAGTCGCGCGCATCGAAGATGAGGCGAGGCTCCGGCGAGGCTTGCACGTTCACCATCGAGGTCACCTGCGAATTGGCGCCTCCGCCCGCGGCGACGAGCAAAGCGGGCAACGGATAGGGCGAGGGCAACCTCTGGTAGGGCACCCAAAGGACGCTGCCCGGCTCCGTCACCAGCGCCGCGTAGCGCCGCTCCTCCTCTCGCGTGTCGTGAGCCGAGCTGATCCCTGCGAACTGGGACCGGTGGGTGTGAGCGAAGGTGGCGTTGACCAACGCCTTGCAAATCCATTTCGCGGTGAGCTCGTCGACCAGCCCCTGCTCCCGCGCAGATCCGCGCAGCCGATCCGTGAGCAAGTGGACAATCTCGCCCACGGTCTCGCCCGCGCAGCGCCAGCGCTCCCACCTGTAGTGGCGCTCATTGGGTACGATGGTGAACCGAGCGATGCGGTTCGGCGCTTGCAGCGGCTGATAGGGCATCACCGCCGAGGGCGGCAGGTGATAGGGCGCCGCCCGCCGCGCCATCAAGTCAGCGACCGAGTGATCGCTTTCCTCGAAGGGGATGTCGAAGGTAAAGACTTCTCGGCGGTCACCCATGTCGACCTTTCAGCCTCCGAAACGCTCGCGCAACCGCGCGCGGGTCGCGTCGTCGGCCTCGCCCGTGACGGTCAGGCCCTCAGCCTGTTGAAAACTGCGAATGGCCCAGCGGTCGAAGGCATCGACCAACCGGCCTTCGCCGGCCTCGAAGCCCACTGGATGGTAATCCAGGTGTGCGAGTCGCTGCCTGATGCCGCTCGGCTCCTCGATGGAATCGATATGGCCGAGGAGCAGCAACAGGCGCAAGCCGGTGGAGTGCACTTCGACCTCCAACTCGCGGAGGTCCACCGGCACCTCCACAGCGAGCTCCCCGCGCTCGTTCGTGCTCGCGGGCACGGGAGCGGCGGCGACGCCGTGCACCAAGCAAGCCGCGTTCGCCACGAGCTCCGGCTCACCGTGCGCGCCCCGCTGCCGGAGCACGAGCTTCACCTGCGCGCGGGGGATCGTCGCTTTGTATCGGTTTACGGATCCGCTCGCGAGCGGCGCCCCCCGCAAGGGCCGGTCGGGAAGGCGAAGGATATCGCCCGGCGTCAAATGGTCGGGGTTCGATCGGCGCGATCGCAGCTCGGCGTTCGCGTCGTCCGCCCAGAGAGCGTTCGCGTCGAGCCCATACCGAAGGGCGATGGACGCGAGGTGGTCGCCTTGACGCACGATGTACATGCGGGGCATCACGCCTTCTCCACGTCTCCGAGATCGGGGAACGAGATTTCGCCGCCCTGCTCGACATGGATGTTCGCCCGTCCGTGCGCGTCGAGGAAGCCGGTGTAGTTCGAGCCGTCTCGCAAAGTCGCGGTGAAGCGCTGGAACGGCAGACCTTCGCCCTTGTCGTCGGTGAGCTCGATCACCGTCGCGCGGGGCTCGTTGGCCTCGATCTCGTCCTTCGCCTGGGCCGGTGAGTTGAGGAGCACTTGGGCCCCTGCGAGCGCGGCCTCCGTGCCGAGCTTTGCGCTCGCGCCCATCATCGATTGCAGCACGATCGCTTGGTCCGCGACGACCTGGGTCTTCCCCTTCGTGCGGAGCTTCGCCTCCCCACCCGCGAGCAGCAAGCGCGCGTCGGATCCGCGCACCGCGACGCGCGGGGACGCGATCTCGATCTCCGCCGGACCAAGCCGCAGCGTGCTCTCGCCGCAGCGAAGGACGATCTCGGATTGGCTTTCGAAGGTGACCGCGCTCGTCCCGAACACCTCGGTCACCCCCTCGACGTGCACGACGCACGACTGGGGGTGCGCCGGCTGGCCCACGAGCACCGCGGCGCCGCCCCGGATTCGCGCGATGCAGTCCGCGTGGGCGAGCAGCTCGCTGGTGTCGAGCACCTCGCGCCGGTCCCGGCACTCGATGCGCACGGAGCGGTCTCCCTCGACGCGCTCGGACGAGGAGCCGCCGATCGAGACGCTGCGCCCACCGTCGACGCGCAAGCGGTCGTTGCGGGCGACGCTCGCTTCCCGGTCCCGCGCGATGCGCGTCACCCGATCGCGTTCCACGTTCGAGGTCGAGTCGCCGACGATGTCTTGACGGTCGTCGCCGCGAACCGTGGCGCGCCGATCCCGAACGACGAAGGTCTCGAGATCGCGCTCCGCGCGCAGGAAGACCCGCTCCTGCCCCTGCCGATCTTCGAAGGACAATTCATTGTAGCCGCCGCCCCCTGGGGTCGAACGGGTGCGGATGCCGCTCTTCGTCTTGTCCTCGGGCAACGCGAATGGCGGTGGGGCAATGGCGTTGTACACGGAGCCCATCACGAGCGGCCTATCCGGATCGCCATTCTCGAAGACGACGACGACTTCCATACCCACCCGCGGAATGAACTGGGAGCCCCAGCCCGCACCCGCCCACGGGTGGGCGGTGCGGATCCACGAAGTGGACTCCTCGCTGGGGGCGCGCCGATCCCAGTGGAAGTGTACTTTGATCTCGCCCGCCTCGTTCACGTGGATCTCCTCGTTGGCGGGCCCGACCACGACCGCGGTGAGACAGACCTGTATGCTCCTCGGCGGGGGGCGCCGCGGGAGGAAGGCGATCTCGGACGGGACGCACTGGAACGTATTCCGATAGGCAGGAAGCCCGTCGGCCCGGGTAGCGCGCATGTCATGGTGCACGGAAGTCGCGACCCAGCCGCGGTTCATCTCTGCGTCTGGGTGGTCCTCGACGCGGAACCTGTGCCCCGCGGACAGGAGCACGCTGGTGCTGACGCCGCGCCCCGTGCGAGCGTCCCGGCGGTGCGCGCGGAGACGCTTGTCCGCGTCCGAAGGCGCATGCACCCAACTCGGGAAGGCGTGCGGATCGGCGTGCTCGTACACCTCGAGATCGGTCGCGAAGGGTAGCTCGCCAAGCCCCAGATCGGCGCTGACGCCATCCGAGCCCAGGGGCGCCGGACTGCGCACGCGCGCTGCAGCCTCGATGGGGGTGAGGGGCCGCGCCGGGTCGTACTCGCGGTAGACCACCTGGGTAGGCTGAACGTTTCGCCGCCGCTCCATCGACAGCAAGACATCCCCTCCGACACCGGGCCCTTCGCGCCCGACGAACGGGAGCACCACCTCGGACGAAGCGGGGGGCGCCGCCTGGCCCAGCCCCGATCCTCGGCCCGCTGCGCTGACCGAGCCGTACGCCGCAGAATCACTGAAGACGAGCACCTCGTTCGGGCCCAAGGCGCCCGCGCTCAGGGTCGCGAGGAGCGACACGACGGGCTCCGCGGCCAAGTTCGGCAGCGCCTGCATCCCCGCCGCGGCCGCGAGCGCAACAGGGGGCAGCGCCGCTGGTTGCTCACAATAGAACAGCAACCCATTCTCGGCGGCGAGGCGCTCGACCAGCCCGAAGTCCGATTCTTCGTACTGGGTCGTGTATTCCCGCGCGAGTGGCTCCGCGCGCAGCAGGAAGCGGCACGGCGCCCCGACGCGGGCGAGCGTCGCTTCGATCACCTCGTCGACTCGGCGCTTGCGGAAAATGGCGGACCCATAGCGACGCCGCGCCAAGCAGGCCCGGGGCTCCAGCCGTATGCGGTATTGCCACGCCCGCCCCCCTGCCCGCACGCACCGCCCCTCGTGTCGCAGCGCGCTCACGACCCCCCGCACCCCGCGCGGCTCCCCCGACGTCGGGAGCACCAACAGCGCCTCTGCACCGAGAACCGCAGGCTCGAACGCGTCCGGGCCGAGCTCGCTCGTCACGGTCAAATCGAAGCGGAACAGCTTCGACATCCCCTCCCGCCCGCGAACGCGGTGAACGAGGAGCTGCGAAGGGCCTACCGGCCCGAGCCACAACGCGCACGCGAGCGCGGTCGTCCATGACACGAGGGGCGGAAGGCTAACCGGCTGCGCGGCCGCGTGTCGAGGAGCGCGAGCTGCCCTCCACCGGACGCGGCGAGCGCGTACGACATTCGATCTGCGGCTCTCCCTCGCAGCGTCCAGCCGCGTGGAGAACTCGGGCTCGGGCGCTCGAGTGCACTCGGCCTCGAGGTGCATGCCGGACCTCTGCCAGACCACGTGCTCGGCCGACCTCGAGTGCGGGAACGACGAGCCAGTCATCGGCGGCGCGTGTGCCACCGGGGGACGCGTTTTCGTCACGAGCGGGACACACGGCGGGAACCTCGGCGATGTCTCGAGCGCAGACGCGTTCTGTCCAATGACAGCGATGGGCGCGAACCTCCGCAGCGCGGAGCGGATGTGGCTAGAGCACCGACCGGTTTGAAGCTGCGGTGGATTCGCGCGAGTTTGGGAGGGAGGCGCGCGCCCGAGGAGCGCGCACCGGAAGACTGCTCCTGACCATCTGAGGAGCACAGCGACGAGGCCGCGTGGATCGCACCTGAAATCGCGTGAATACTCGGTGATTCGAACCGGTCGATGCTCTAGCGGACACGACGGGATGCCGACCACGCGCTTCGACCTCTCGACCGTTCCGTACTATCGGGTCGACGGCGTGAAGATCGCCGACAGTTTAGAATCACCGGTAGATTCGGAGGAGTTGGGTGTGGGGAGCGCGCGGGGAAGACTGACGCAGACAATCTGAGCTTTGGGAGGCTCAGGCGGCGGCGAGCGCTTCGCGGAGCGCCGCGGCGAGCGCCGCGCGCGCCCGACCGCACGGCATTCCGAGCGCCGGCTCCGCCCCTCCATCCGTGGCCACGACGAGAGACGCCCACGCCTCGACATGGGCTGCCTCGACGCGCGCGCGCTCCTCGGCATCGAGGCGTGCCGTCGCCCACGCGTCGATGTCCCGCGCGATCGCCGCGTGAGACGCCTCGTCGCGCGGGATGGCGCGCATCGCCGCGCCGAACGGGGGGTCCGTCGCGGCCACGGCGTGGTGCGCAGCGTGCAGGGCCGCGAACGTCTCGAGGACGCACCCCTCTCGCGCGTTCTCGATCGCGAGGTCCGCGAGGGAGCGAGGCGCCGCGGCGGTCACCCTGACGGCGCGCGGGCGCCCTCCGCGGCGGCGCGCGTGCGCGCGCACCACGCGCGCGTGGCGAGCCTCCTCCGCCGCCGCCACCCGGCACCGGGTGACGAGATCCGTCGGCGCGCCGAAGGCGGCGAGCTCGCGGGCGAGACCTTCGAACGCGAACGCGCTCGCCGCCTCGAGCTCCGCCATCTGCGCGAGCATCGCCCCCGCGCGCGGGGCGGCGGCCCTCCGTGTCGTGCGCGATCCGACGAGCCCGCGCGGCCTTCGCCCCGAGTAGCACGGCGGCGGGGGATCTCCGGCACACTCGAGCGCGGGTGTGCCGTCCGGGAGCTGGGTCTCGACGCACGTGGCCCCCGGGCCGCAAATCCGAGCGCAATCCAGCGCGACGTCCGCCTTCGCGGCGCCCGCCGGCGCGACGGGGTGGACGGATCGGGACCACTGCGGCGGCGGACAGGAGCACCCAGCGGAGCAACCACCGAACGTCCCCAGCACGGTGAGGAACAGCACTTCCAGCGATCTGCGGGGTGTCATCATCGAGGCTCCTCGGCGGGGTTCGCGGTGCGGGCATCGGTCCGATCGAAGACGATGGATCGGACCTGCTCGAGCACGCAGCTCGAGGACGCGTGGATGCCGAGCGCGACGGGTCCGCGCGTCGAGCGCGCGGCGGTGACATGGATGGTGGTGCACTCACCGGGCTGCCGGGTGCGGCGCTCGGACGCCTCACCGAACAGAAGAGACTCGAGCTTCGTCACCTCGATGGACGAGGTGGACGGGTCGATCGGGATCGGGACGGTGCCCCCCTCCCCGGGGAGACGGTCGTGACGTCGCTCCGGCGGCCTCGCGTCGTCGCACGCCGCGATCAACACGAGCTTGCCCTCGTTCGACGGCTCCCACGCGAGCACGCGGGGCTCCCCGGAGACCTTCAGGGTGGGCGCTGTGGGCAGCGTGAACGTTGCCCAGACGATGGGGCGGTTGTCGAGGAGGAGCCCGAGCGTCGGAGCGACCGTCGCGGGGATGCTCGTGCCATACGAGGTCTGAACGGTCGAATCGCCGCCGATCGAGGCGGTGACGCTGGCAAACGACGCGAGGCGGTGTTCACCCGCCGCGTCGTGCGTGAGGGCCGCATCGCGCTCGTGCAGTACGACCCGCTCTCCATCGCCGAAGGACGTGAGCCCGGCGACGAGCACCGTGTCGCTCCCGTTCGAGGAGACCATGCACTCGGCCACGAGCTGGGACGGAGCGCGGTCGTGGGTGTCGAGCGCGCCCCCGCACCCCACGACGGCGAGCGCGAGCGGGGCGGCGAGGAAGAGGTCACGTCGCAGCATCGAGGACGCCAAACGATAGACCAATCGATCCCTTACAGGAGACCGCGCGCGCGTGAGCGCGTTCAGAACTGAAAATACAGGAACGGCCGGACCTCGGCGCGATCGGCCGCGATCACGAGGAGCGTGAGCGCCCCGAACGCGGCCCCCTTCGCGGCGACGGGGAGCGTCACGGAGCGGCGCTCGATCCAATCGACCGCGGCCCTGGGGACCGCGCACCCCAGGGCTCCGATCGCGAGCGCGCCGACGACGCCCGCGCGCGCCTCGACGAGCGCGAGGAGCGGCGTGTCCGACCAGCCGACGAACAGCTGCCGCACGACGTCCACGGCGACGCCGAAGGTCTGGGCCCGGAACAGAATCCACCCGAGCGCGACGAAGTGGAGCGTGAGCAGCCAGCCGAAAAAGCCTCGACGCCGAGCCGGTCGCTCGGGCCGCGAGAGCGCTTTGTCGGCGACGAGCGCCGCGCCATGGAGACCTCCCCAGGCGACGAACGTCCACGACGGGCCGTGCCAGAGGCCCCCGAGGAGCATCGTCACGACGAGCGCCAACGCGCGCCGCGCGCGCCCGTGACGGTTGCCGCCGAGCGAGGCATAGAGGTACTCGCGCAGCCAGCCCGACAGCGACACGTGCCACCGACGCCAGAACTCGGTGATGCTGCGCGCCGCGTAGGGCGCGTCGAAGTTCTCCGGAAGGTTCACGCCCACGAGCCGCGCCATCCCGAGCGCCATGTCCGAGTACCCCGAGAAGTCGAAGTAGATCTGGAGGGTGTACGCGTAGACGCCGAGCAGCACCTCGGGCCCGGAGTACGTCTTCGGCGAGGCGAAGATCAGATCGGAGTAGAGCCCGAGGTAGTCCGCGAGGATGGCCTTCTTGAGGACGCCCCGGACGATCCGGAAGAGCGCCGTCGCGACCTCCGCGCGGCTCGGCGAACGGAGCGGTCGGATCGATCCGAAGAAGTGCGGGGCGCGCACGATCGGGCCCGCGACGATCTGCGGAAAGAAGCTCAGGAAGAGGACGTACTCGAACAGGCTCGTCGTGGGCGCGTAGCGCCGGCGGTAGACGTCGATGAGGTAGCTCATCGACTGGAAGACGTGGAACGAGAGCCCGAGGGGCAGGAACAGATCGAGCGGCACGTACGCACGCCCGCGCAGGGCGGCGATCGTCGCCCCGAAGAAGTTCGTGTACTTGAAGAACCCGAGCGCGAGCAGGTTCGACGTGACGGACGCCGCGAGGAGCGCCTTGCGCACGCGCGGTCGCTCCGCGGCGTCGATCCACCGCGCGAGGAGCCAATCGATCGTCGCGAGGGCGAGGAGGACGACCGTATAAAGGCCGTTGGAGCGAAAGTAGTAGAAGAGCGAGAACGCGAGCATCCACGCGAGGCGCGCGCGATTCCGACCGGCGAGGAGCGCGTGGCCGACGAGGAAGACCACGAAGAGCGCGGCGAACGTCGCGGTGTGGAACAGCAGTGGGTGCTTCGGATCGTGAGCGAGTCCGAGCACGTCACATCGCCCCGAGGACACGGGCCGGCGGAGGTGGGCCGAACGCCGAGGGCGGCGCGAGCTCGAGGTGCACGCGGCTCGATCGCGCGAGCCACTCCACGAGCGCCTCGGTCCACGCGCGACCTCCGGCGGCGTCTGGGTGGATGCCGTCGCGCTTGCGCGTGAGCTCGAGGTGCTCCGACCGGAAGAAGCGGTCCGCGCCGAGCTCCGCCTCGAGGAGATCGTTGATGCCCGAGTCCGCGCGCCAGTTCGGCGGGCCGACCCACACGAGGTCGCGCGCGCCCACGCGCTTCTCGATCGCTCGAATGAACGGCGCGTGCGTCGCGACGTCGCGCGCGGTGAGCTCCGACGCGCCGAGGACCACGATGACCAGCGTCGGATCGACCTCGCGGAGCAGGCGGGGAAGCTCTGGACTCCGCGCCCACGCCGCCGTGGTGGACCCGTACCAAATGGCCGGGACGAGCTCGTGGCCGTTGGCCACGGCGTAGGCGTTCAACGACGGAGAGAGCACTTCGACCATCGAGTCCCCGAGGACGAGCACCTTCTCCGCGCCGCTCCGCCGAGCCCGCGGCGGAGCGACCGCGGACGCGGAGCTCGATGCGAGGAGCGCGCTCGAGGAGGATCCCTCGGGCGCCGCCTCGGTCGCGCCGGGCTGCTCGAACGACGCGACGCCCTCGAGGTCCGCGCCGCGGAGCGGATCGGCCGCGGCGGCGATCTCGAGCGCGCGCTGGCGCGCGAGGAGCACCACGAAGAGCACGGCGGCGAGCGCGACGAACGCGTCGCGGTACACGCGGAAGCGGCGGAGGATGACCATGGGCCCGGATACGTCGATCCGTGACACCGAAGCGGCGTGTCACGGTTTCGCGTAAGGGGTTCTCGCGCACGATCATGGCCCCGAACGACGAACCGACCGACGCCGAGCTCCTCGCCTCCGTGGCGGGGCGCGACGTGTCCGTCGCGCGCGCACGCGAGGCCGAGGGCACCTTCTATCGCCGGCACGTCCGGTGGCTCTACGGCGTGCTCGTGCGAAGAAAGGGCCCGCTCCTCTCCATGGCGGGGCTCTCGGCCGAAGATCTCGTTCAGGAGACCTTCCTCCGCGCGTTCGACCGCGCGCACACGTTCCGCGAGCCCGCCGAAGCCACGAGCGCGGAGCTCGCCGCGGCGCGGACGCGTGCGTGGCTCGGGCGCATCGCGACGCACCTCCTCGCCGATCACATGAACCGGCTGCGCGAGGTCTCCGCCACGCCCTACCTCGAGCGGGTCCGCGTGGACGTGGAGGAGGAGCCCGCGACGGACGATGGCGCGGACGTCGCGCTCGTCCGCGAGGGGCTCGACACGCTGTCGGAGCGCGAGCGCGAGATCCTCCGCGTCACCGCGCTCTACACCCAGGTCGGAGAGAAGCAGGGCCGCCTGCCGAACGCGGTCTCGCGCGATCTGTCGACCCGCTGGGCCACGACGAACGAGAACATCCGCGCGATCCGCGTCCGCGCGATGAAGAAGCTGAAGAGCTTCCTCTCCTCACGCGGCCTCGAGAAGGGAGGCGCATCATGACGGACGATCCCACGGATCCCGGGCTCGACGATCTCGTGCAGCGAGCGCTCGTCGAGCGGGGCGAGCTCATCCCCACGACGGCGCGCGAGGTGCTCGACGCGCGCGTGGAGGACGTGGAGCTTCCAGCGTCGCTGCGTGAGCCGCCCGCGCGCGCGCCGCGACGCCCGTCGGCCGACGCGCCGCCCGCGCCTCCGAAGAGGTCTGTCGCGCGCATCGTCGCGCTCGCGGGGGGCGTCGCCGCGGCCGCGGCGATCGCGGTGTGGCTCGCGCGGGGACCGGCGACGCCGCCGATCTCGGGCGATCCGAACGGACCGGGGGCGCCCGCGTCCGTGCCCGCGGCGAGCAGCGCGCCTGAGCCCCGACTGGTGGAGCTGAGCCGCCCGAGTTGCAGCGACGCGCATGCGCTGGGCGCATCCTGCGCCGCCGCATCACCCGACCTCAAGACCTGCCCGACCGAGCGGACGTGCATCGCGTGTTCGGGCCTCGCCGATCCGGACATCGCCTACCGCATCCGCGTCGGCGATCCGCATCGACGAGCACGCGGCGCGGCCGCGCTGCGCGCGATCGATCTGTGCAGGCATCCGCGTCGGCGCGGCGCCGACCGCCGAGGGTCGTGCGAGCCCGCGAAGGCCTTCTTCGGGTCCGGCCTCGCGGGCGCTTCCTCCCGCGCGCGTCGCGGGCCTCGAGTCGGCGGCGTCGCGATGGAGCCCGCGGCGATGGGCGGGTCATCGGGCGGTGGTGGTCGATCCTCAAGCCGAGCGCGCGCACGCTCTGCCTCGGTCATCGCGTGGGCTTCGACGACGATCAGCACGAGCACATCGGGACGCTCTCGATGTTCCTCGAGCGGACGTATTTCGTCGAGCTCGCGCGGCGCGACGAGCGCGCCACGCTCGACGAGGCGGCGCGTGCGTTCTCGTTCGACGGCGTGACTCCGCGCTTCCTCCGCGCGGGAGGACGGCACGTCCTCGCGCTCGGTCCGTTCGATCGGGACGAGGCCGACCGCGTGTTCGAGCAGGCGCGCGCGAACACCCCTCCAGCGCGCGCGGACGGGCTCCGGATCGACGCGGGCGACGGCTACGAGGACGCCTGGTAGAGCGCTCCGCTCGTCAGAACGCCACGTCCACGGAGACGTGCGTCGGCGAGAGGTGAAGCCCGATGTTCGATGGCATGTCCTCGAACGCGACGCTCGCCTCGATCGCCGTCATGATCGAACCGCCGAGGAGGATGCCCGCTCCCCAGCTCCGCGCGAAGACGGGCTCGACGTCCTCCGAGTCCTTGCGCGTTCGATCGCCAGCGATGGCGCCGCTCATCCCCGCGCCGCCGATGATGGGTAGAAGAAAGCTGCCGGAGCCCCACAGGACGCCCGCGGCGGTGTCGTCGTGCGCGGCCTCGAGGATTCCCGTCGCGAGGCCGCGGAAGATGGGGCTGAGGGTGGTCGCGATGAAGCCGCCGCCCACGTCCCACTCCATGCCGATGAGGCCGCCCACTGCGATCGCGTCGCTCAAGCCGTGCACGAGCAGGACCTGCCAGCCGTACCACCGCCTCGGCCGTCGGTTCGGCTCGGCCTGCTTGCGCGGCGGAGCCGCCTTGGAAACGGGAGGCGCCGTCGCGATCGGCGGGGGAGGTGCCGTCGCCGTGACGAGCGGCGCCGCGGGAGGCTCCGCGGGGGCGGCGATCGTCAGCGGCGCCCCTCCGTCCGCGAGCGCCGGGCTCGCCGAGAGACACACCCCGAGACCGACCAGAAGCCGAAGCAGGAGCGAGCGCATTGGGCCCGAGAAACGAGCAGCCGAGAGCCCGGCTTACACTCCCGAGGTTCTCGGTCAGCGCGCGATCCCGACACATCCAGAGGATCAGCCGCCAAGACGCGAACGCGCCAAAAACGAAGCCACCAAGCTCCTTTCGTCTTGGCGGTTGATCTCATGGAGGTGTCAGAATTGCGCGCGCTGATTTAGTGTGGATCCGTGCACCCTGACGACGATCCGACCGACGCGAGCGCGGCCGACGCGGCCCCGCCGAAGCCCCGTCGGAAGCACAGCGTGCCCGTGCTCTTCGAGGATCCCATCACGGAGGACGAAGAGGCCAAGCCCACGGAGGCGGGCGTGGCGAAGGAGGCAATCGCGGCGCTGCTCGAGGAGAGCAAGCGACCCGCCCCGGATCCGCGCGCATCTCGACGCAGGCGATCGGTCGCCGGGCGACCCGCGGTCGTCGGCCCGAGAAAAGGGCGAAGCCTCGGGAGCTCGGAGTCGACGCCCGCCGTCGGGACCGCGTTCATCGCGTCGCTCCTCCACGCCTCGGAGTTCGAGGACGGCGAGGTCACGGCCCGGCGCACCTCCACGCAGGAGACGGTGACGGAGCTCGAGATCGCCGTGGCGCAAGCGCGC
>JAXLYP010000005.1:0-415632 GCA_046351395.1 Polyangiaceae bacterium | reverse complement strand
TCGGCGCGCGGCACGCTCCTCCTCGGCGAGCCCGAGGTCGCCGAGATCGAGCCGTTCGCGCAGAACCTCGAGGCGGACGAGCTGCTCGCGCTCGCGGCGGGCGGCGAGCGGTCGGAGTCGCACCCGGTGGCGCACGCGATCGTGCGGTAGTTCGCGTCGGTACCTCGCGCGGAGGCGTGAGTCCATGGCGGTGCCCGAGGAGGGCGCGCGCTCGGTAGGCCACTTCGACGACCGCCGCGAACGGGCGTCAGCGCCAGCGCGCGAGCGCGTGATCCGCTAGCGTCCAAACCCGATCGACGTCGCCGGGCCGATCTTTCAGGTGACGGAGACAACATCCCATTCGCATCTCCATTCGAAGCGGCAACCGGCGTTGGCCCTCCTCGATTCCACGCCCGCCCCTTCGGGGTGTCGTGGACAAAACCTCCGAATGTCTGCGTCGCGTTGGCGCGACGCCGAATTCCAACTCGGAGTGGGTCGAGCGACGCCGCCGATGACCCCTCCACGGCGCGCCGGCCGAGCGACTCTTCCGCTACCTCGCCCGGCCGCCGATCGCTCAGGACCGGCTCGAGCGACTCGATGACGGGCGCCTCGAGTACGAAATGAAGAAGCCGTGGCGCGACGGGACCTACGCCGTCGTGCTCGAGCCTCGCGGAGCGAGGTGAGATTCTGCCTCTGCCTCTGCCTCTGCTTCTGCGGGGTCCACGGGGCGGAGCCCCGTGTGGAGCCGCTGGAGCTCCTCGCGCGCCTCGCCGCGATGGTACCCTGGTCGAATCGAAGTGGACGCGGACGGCTGCTGCGGACGTTGCCGCCGACGAGAAGAAGTCCGGGCGCGAAGGCTCGCGTGGGGCCTGACCACACCGATGCTCCGGCTGCGCTCGCCGATATCACCCGACGCCTGCAATCGCGCCCCGTACCGGCCACGAGGACCGCTGGTGCGTCGTCGAGCGCGAGGCGCAAGCGCTGATCCCACGGCGCCTATGGACGGGCAGCGCCGCCGTCGGACGGACGATGCGACGAGAGCGCGAGGACGATGCCCGCGCCGACCATGGCCGGTGACTTCACCTGCACGAGCGCTCGCGGCGGAGCGCGCGAACGACGGCGTCTGATCGTGGATTCGAGACCACGTCCTACGGGCTCGCAACACGGACGGCTCCGCTCGCAGCACGCGAAGCGAGCGCGGAGTGGTTCACGCCCGCGCGCGCCTTGCGCGTGGCGACGCACTTGGCGAGGATGCGAAGCTGGGAGGTGTCGACCGTGAAGATCAGAGTCTATGTCATCGAGGTGAGCGGTGTGCGTTGGATGAGGCGCGCCGCAGTGGTCGCTGGATTGATTGGCTTCGCTGGCGTCGCGAGCGGCGACGTACTGCATCACTTTGCGCCGCATACGGCGGCGAAGGCGCAAGACGTCGAGGACAACTTCGTCGACCTCGACGCGCGGGTGACGGCGATCGACGGGCGGGTTGGGGCCATCGAGAGCCTCCGCATGGAAACGGCGGTCATCAGCGCGAACTGTACCCTCACGTCGAAGTCGAGTCCCTGGCTCACGGTCCAATACATGCCCGCCGGATCGCCGATGAACACGTGCCGGGTCGTCTACGAGCCTGGCGTCTTCTCTGCCGCTCCCACCTGCACTGCCACCTCCTACGGGGTCAACGGAGCCGCGCCCGCCTACATCTATGCCATGAAGCTGCAGGGGATCCCGACGGCGACGTACGCCGACTTCGTGCACGAGGACATCAACACCAACACAGATACCGGCGAAGGAGCGAACGAGCCTTTTGGTCTGATCTGCGTGGGGCCGAAATAGGTGGCCCCGGCGCACCACGAGGCGAGACATGTCAATCAAGTCAAATGCGGTCAAGGGGATCGCGCTCGGATGCGGTCTGGCCGCATTCGCGTGCACCACGGTTCCATCGAGCACGGGAGGCGGAGGCAGCGGAAGCTCCACCCAGACGGTCTCGTCGACGGAGGCGACTGGCACGAGCAGCGCGAATTCCGGCGGGTCGAGCTCCGCGAGCGGCCCCACATCGAGCAGCGGCTCGAGCATGCTGCCTGCGTGTACGTGGGACGAGACACAATGGGACGAATGCGAGTGGCAATGAGCTCGAGAGCTCGGTCGTCCGAGATGCCAAGAGGGCGCAAAACGTGTCGGTGAGTCCGTTGAACGCTCGTGTCGTTGGTCGAGAGCAAGGCGCTCGGCGATGGGAGTCCGGATCGGGTGGCCTCTGCCACGGTCGAGCTGGGGCTTCATCGCCGCGCCGTCGGGCTTCGACCGATCCATCTCTGCGGCGGTGCTGATACGGCTCTTCCAGTGCTGTTCGGCGGTCGACTCCCACGATGCGCCGTGGTCGATCTGCGCTCAGGCTCTCTCTCCGTTCGTCTTCGGCCGCGTCCGCTCTCTGTTCGCGGGCTCAAGGCATCCTTTACCGGGCTCGCGACCCCGGAGCCTCCCGACGCCTGGCCGAGATGCGTGGCGTCAGGGATCCGCGGGCGGCGGGGACGTCTCGAGGTCGAAGCCGTCGCCGCCGCGCCCGGGGCGAGGCGCGGCTCGCGTTCGCGCTCGCGGCGCCGCCTGCGGTCCTCGGGATCGCGGTGGTCTCACTGGGGGTCTTGCCCGCGGTGTTCGTGCCGGTGGCGTCGCTCGTCGGCGGAGCGATGGGCGTCCTGCATGGGAAGACGCTCGACCGGATGCGCAACCCGGTCGCGCCTGCTCTGCCGGGCTGATGAGAGAGGGAACCGCCAGGGCGCCAGGAGACGCCAAGAGAGCAGAGATCAGCGATCTCGCGCTTCTCATCTCTCTGGCTTGCCGGGCCAGTAGCGCCGCGGACAGCGCTACCTGAGCGCCTGCAGGATGCGGAGGGCCACCGCCGCAAGGTCGGAGTGCACCTGCTCCGCCGGGACCCGAAGCACCTGGTAGCCAAGGCGCCGGAGCGCGCGGTCGCGCCGCGCTCTCCACGGAGGGGTGCTCAGGGCCCCCAGGATCGGCGCGCGCCTGCGCTCGCTCGGTGTGATACCCGCCATCGACTTCCACGACGAGCCGCCGCGACGGACACACGAAGTCGGCGATGTGCTCGCCGAGCACGGCCTGCCGACGGAACGCAGCGCCGAGCCGAGACCCGCGAAGCAGCTCCCAGACGAGCGCCTCCGTGGTGGTGGGGGCGGCGCGCATGCAGGAAGCGCGGGCCGAGAGCTGGGAGGAGCGATGAGCGGATTGCCAGTGAGTGGAGCGCATAGGACCTTTCGGGCTCGCCGGGCCAGAACGTCGAGCGCTCCACGAGCCGCACGGAGAGGCGGTGTCCGCGCCTACGTGGCCTCCCTCCGCGAGGCACACGTGGGCGGGCCGAGCGCCGCGCCCGAACCGCGCCGCCGCACTCCCGCAAGTGCAGACGTCGGCAAAGCTGCGGCCTGCGCTCACAAACAAAGACGCTGCTCCGCAATCCCGTCGAGCCGCCCAAGCAACAATCCCAGTGTCGCCTCCAGCGATCCTATTGTCGGGGTCCGTCGGACGTGCCTCCCCCACGCGCGCGCAGCGGCGCGACCGGAGGCGCTTCGAGACTCGGTTCACGGGTTCTCGCGCCCCGCGAGCACGCGTAAGGGGAGGCGGACGCGCGCCAGCGCGGCCGGGTGGGGCCCCTCCACTGGCTCCTGCTCCACGTGTTCGAGATCGATGTGACCACCTGCCCGCGTTGCAACGCGGAGATGCGCTGGGTCGAGGTTGCGACGACGCCAGGCGAGATCGCGAAGCTCCTCGCGAAGCACGGCCTCCACACGGGGCTCCGCCCCGTGGCCCCCGCGGAAAGAGATCCAGAACCAGAGCAGAGGCAGAGCTCGGCTGGCGCCTCGCCGCGCGCCCGCCCCCCATGAGAAGCCCTCGCCCCCAGCCCAGCTGAAGCTCTGCTTCGACGCCTGACCTCGAGCGCATCGCTCGGGACGTCGTGCGCACCGACCCGTCTTCGCGCTCGGGACGTCGTGCGCACCGATCCGTCTTCGCGCTGCTCCGAGAGCCGTCGCTCGCCTCGCTCGCCTGTTCACAATCGCCGCCGCCCTTCGTCGACTCGGCGCTCGCGTTTCGGCCCTCGCGAGGTGCCGCTTCTCCGAGGTCCGCATCGACCGATCCGAAAAAGAGCACGTCGCTTGTCCTAGCCGCCGATCCGAAAAAGAGCACGTCGCTTGTCCTAACCGCATGACGAGATCCTCCACTGCGATCCGCTTCGCGAGCTCGCTCCGGGCCTTCGTCATGTGGCCCGGGTACCACTGGAGGGACATGCCTCTCCTTACCTCCGAGCGCGGCGCGACTCGAGGAGTTGGCGTCGGACCCCGAGCTCAGGTCCCATACCACCAAATCACCCAACGGTCGGACGCGAGCCGGCGCAAGAGCCGCCCAGGTCGCTCGAGCCCGATGCCCTCACGGACGCCCTGGCTGAGGAGGAAAGCATCGCGCGCCGCGGCGCGAAGATCGCGGAGCGTCCGCGGCGGACGGCTGAGCTCGAGCTCGAGACGAGCGCCATCGGCGAACAGCGGGATCGCGCCGAAACGCTCGCGCCAGTGGTCCAAGAACGCGATGGTCTCCGGATTGGATGGGCGGCTTCCACCCCCGTCGGGAGTGAACAGCCGGACGGCATCGACCCAGGAGCCCTCGACGATCATCAGCGCCCGAGGCTCCGACAGCTCCAAGAAGCTGTCGCGCTCGTCGTAGCGCTTCGATTGGGGCCTTGCGTGAGCGATCGCGCGGAGGACGCGTGCTGCGCCTCGAGATGACATCACCGCGCGCCGGCGCCGGTAGCGAGCGGCCGCGAGCGTGCAGCGCTCGATCGGTCCTGCGTCCTCGTAGTCTTCGTGGACGAGCCCCGGGTCCGTGAGAATCGCGCCCACGCCCGAGGGAAGGCTCGCCCTCGTCTGGCGCAACGTCTCGACTGCGCTCGTTGCAGAGAGGTCTCGAACGACGAGACAGCGCACGCCGGCGACCTCGGTCTCCTCCGCGGTCATGCCTGCGAGCGCGCGAAGAGCGTCAACGAAGCTCACTGCGCATCCTCACGTCCTTTGCAGATCATACGCCGGGTTGTGCCGGCGCGACATCCTAGGTCGCAGCCCCTAGCTAGGAACCTGCCGCGACCCGCCGCGGCCTTGCGGCCTCGCTCTCCGCTGCCTCCGCCTCTTCCTCGGCAACAATCGTCGCCGCTTCCTCGTCACTCATCACGACGCTCGGCGACGACTCTGCCCGACCGCGCTCGAACGCACGCAACACATCCGGCGCCGTCGCCAGCACGAAGGCCCGTGCCCCTTCGTCCGTCAGATCCTCCCGCAGCCGCTCCATCTCGTCGCCCCCGGCCCCCGCCGGATCCCTCGCCCGTAGAAGATCCACCAGAGGCTCCGCCCGCGCATCGAGCGGCGTCACGTCCGACACTCCATCCGCGATCGCTCGCGCCTCGGCCACCTTGCGCCCCGAGAGCGCGATCAGGAGCTCGACGACCGTCACCGACCCCGCGCGCCCCGTGAACGACGCCCGGACGCGCGACACCGTGGCTCTCGCGTCGATTTCCAGGCCGAGCGCCGCCAGCGCCGTCGCGCGCGACGTGAACGCCATCCCTTGGAGCTCGGCGAGATCCGGCGAGGCGCCCAATCGTTCCATCGCGGCGACCGCGGCGTCCTACTGCGCGAGCGCCTCCGCGAAGTCGCCGCGGTCGAACACGATCTGCGCGAGCTCGACGTTCTTCACCGCGACGATGAGCGGGTCGACGGCGTCGAGCTCCGCGAGCGCGGCGCCGCTCGGATCCGTCGCGGCGAGCACCATCGCCTCGTTCGCCGCGCGCAGGCGGGGGTGGGACCCCCGCGCGCCGAGCAACAGTCCGAGGAGGACGACGACCGACGCGATCGCCGCGGCGATGTACGCGCGCCCGCTCCGCGAGCGCGAGCGCGGCCGTGAAGTCGCCGGTCCCGCGGGCGATCCGCGCGAGCGCGATCTCCTTCGAAGCTTCGACGACCGGCGGCGCGTCCGCCGTCTCGAGGGCGATCAAGAGCGCGCGCGCGACGCCGGGCGGGCGCGTCGCCGCGCGCGCGAACACGTCGTTCGCCGCAGCCAGCACGCGCCTGGAGCGCCGCGCACGGACGGTCACGACGACGGCGGCGACGACGACGACCGCAGCGACCCCGACGACGTGCACGGGGTCGGCGGGGCGCCGTGGATCCGAGCACTGGCCTACCGACGGAACGCGACGCCGAGCCGAGAGCCGCGAAGCAGCTCCCAGACGAGCGCCTCCGTGGTGGTGGGGGCGGCGCGCATGCAGGAAGCGCGGGCCGAGAGCTGGGAGGAGCGATGAGCGGATTGCCTGTGAGTGGAGCGCATAGGGCCTCGCCGGGCCAGAACGTCGAGCGCTCCACGAGCCGCACGAAGAGGCGGTGTCCGCGTCTGTGTGGCCTCCCTCCGCGAGGGACACGTGGGGCGGGCCGAGCGCCGCGCCCGAACCGCGCCGCCGCACTCTCGCAAGTGCAGACGTCGGCAAAGCTGCGGCCTGCGCTAGCAGACAAAGACGCTGCTCCGCAAATCCCGTCGAGCCGCCCAAGCAACAATTCCAATGTCGCCTCCAGCGATCCCATGGTCGGGGTCCGACGGACGTGCCTCCCCCACGCGCGCGCAGCGGGCGCGACACGGCGGCGCTTCGAGACTCCGTTCACCGGTTCTCGCGCCTGCGAGCACGCGTAAGGGGGAGACGGCCGCGCGCCAGCGCGGCCGGGCGGGGGCCACCCCAGTCTCATTGGGGGTCTTGCCCGCGGTGTTCGTGCGGGTGGCGTCGCTCGTCGGCGGAGCGATGGGCGTCTTGCATGGAAGACGCTCGACCGCATGCGCAACCCGGTCGCGCCTGCTCTCCCAGGTTCACGAGAGAGAGGAAGCCGCCAGGGACGCCAAGAGGGCGGAGATCGAGCGGCTGGACCATGCTATCGCGAACGGCCTCCGCCCAGCTCGACTGTCGTCTTCTTGGCGCTCTTCGCGGTTGATCTTCTGGACGTGTCAGAATTCCGCGGACGGAGCCGTGGCCGAATCGAGCGCCTTCGGCGCGCTCATAGAATGAATGGCCCGCGTCCGGGTCAGAGCTGCGCGATCCACTGTTCGAGGATGCGACGGAGCGCGCCTTCGTGCGCGAGAAGATCTGCCTCGGACTTCAGCGTGACGAGGGCGCGATCCGGCGCCGGCCAGGTCATGAGCCCGGCCGGATCGTCGACGGCGAACGCCATCGGCGGGCCCTTGGCCTTCGCGCCCGTGTGCAACACGAGCGCAATCTTCGTCGGCGGGTGCAGCTTGAACGTGGCGAAGTGGTCCTCGAGCTGGAAGCTCGGGGCGTTCCACTTGATCGACTCGGTGATACGCGGGTCGAGTCCGAGGACCATCGATCGGATCCGCTCGATGGCCGCCTTGTGCGGGTGATCGAGCGCCGCCAGGAAGTTTTTGACCGTGGGGGCGCCGGATGGGCGCGCGTCGCGCTTCGAGCTCATGCGGGTCACGTTGCCGCTCGGCCTCTTCATCTCGTGCGCGAGCTTCGCTGAGTCGCGCGCTCTCCTCAAGGGATTGGGCGACCGGCTGCGCGACGGCGCAGAGATCGGATCCGCGATCCGGTCGTCCGCGCATACGGGCCGGGCGGCGTCTTCCAAGCGGCCGGGGACACGCTCGTCACCAGCGCCAAAGCGAGTCCAGCACGAGCCCGACGCGGTCGAAGGGGGGCGCGTGCGCGATGGCCGCGCCTTCGAAGGTCTCCACCTCGCGCCGCCAGCCCGCGAGGTCCGGCACCACCTTGTCCGGGCCAGTGCCCAGGTGGAGCTCGGGCTCGTGCAGGAGGATCCACCCGCCCGGGTCGTCTCCCGACGGCTCTCCGTCGAAACCACGGAGCATGCCCCCGAGCCGCGTCGCCGCGCGCGCGTGCCGAGGCCGTGGCCGCGGCAGGGTGTGGAGCTCTCCGTCGAGGATCTCGGCGACGAGATCGTCGGACGCCGCCTCGTACGCCGCCTCGACCGCAGGATCGTTCCGAGGGTCGACCGGGGCAGCGGCGTACTCGCCATCGTTGCAACGGTACCACGCGGCGAGACGTGGCCTCGGCACGCGCCTGCGCCACGCGTCCCGAAGTGCGTCCTTCTTGGGAGGAGCGCGTCGTCGACGGCCCGTCCTTGGAAAGGGTGTCCATGGAAGCGCGGCCGACGCGAAGAGTGGGCAGAACGATGAAACACTCGCCACCCGCTTCGGCCGCCCCTCCGCCCTTCGACCACCGCGCCGACCTGCTCGACGTGGTGCAAGCAGCCATTGTCCGCTCGCGATCCGAGCAGCGGCCCGCTGGTCGAGGTCGCTGCAATGTCCGCCGGACGCTGTCAGCTCCGCTCAGGCGGACATGAGGACGGAGACATTGAGATGAGCGTCGGGCAGGTTCTCCTCGTCGTCGGCCTGTTCGTGTTCGGCTGCGTCGCGGGTCTCGTGACCGATTGGCTGGCGCGCAAGCGGGCGCTCGCGGAGGCCGCGCCTCCAACGCATGTCCCCGGCGTCCCCGAGCCCGCGCTCTCGCCTTCACAGGTGGATCTGATGAACGCGCTGAGGGTCGCAAGCCAAGCCACAGGGCCGGTCGATCTCCGCGTTGGAGCGTATCGGGTCATCCGCACGGCAGACGGGAAGACGACGGTGCATGGCAATCCCGGGGAGTACATTCTGCCGCTCCACGCCCCTCCGCCCCTCTCCGGCATGGGGCCGGGCTCGCGCGGATCTTGAGATCGGGAGCCACGCGTCCGTCGAGGGAACGAGGGTCGATGTCGGAGCAGAAGTGCGTGAGCGCGCGTCCGCGTCGAGGTCGAGCGCGGCGGTGTGGCATAGCGGCTCTTGACGGCCCCGGGGGGCCCCGCAAAGATGCCGAGAGATGGGCAAATCGGCGCTGGAGATGCGGACCGTGACGAGCGAAGCGCGCGACCGTCTCCGCGAGCGCCTCGAGACGTACATGTCGAAGAAGAAGCTCCGCTCGACGGCTCAGCGGCGCCTCATCGTCGACACGTTCTTCGGCGGCACGCCGCACGTCACCATCGAGGATTTGCTCGCGGAGGTGCGGACGCACGACCGCGGGATCGGGTACGCGACGGTGTACCGCACGCTGAAGCTCCTCGCGGAGTGCGGCGTCGCCTCGGAGCGCCGCTTCGGGGACGGCCTGTCGCGCTACGAGCTCGCCGACGACGGGGACGAGCACCACGACCACCTCATCTGCACCACGTGCGGAGAGATCACCGAGTTCGAGGATCCGCGCATCGAGAAGCTGCAGGAGACGATCGCGGAGAAGCACGGCTTCAAGCTCACGTCGCACAAGCACGAGATGTACGGCGTCTGCGCGAAGTGCATCGCGTCGCGCAGCTGAGCTTCGCGGACCGCTCGATCTCGTGGACCTCGGCGTCAGCCCGCTCGCTCGGCCGCAGGGTCTCGTCGTCGTCCCGCGGGCCGTGACGCCACTCTGAACGGGTGGGTCGGGTGGACGCGGTGCCCGGGATCGGAACATCCTTGGGCGTGGCGACCGGTGCGGACATCGACGAGATCGACGACGTCATCGCGGGCGTGGAGCGCGCGGCGCGCCCCCGGTCGCGCGCGCTCCGCGCGACCTCGGCCGCGCTCGTCCTCCTCGCGTGCGTCGCCGCGGTGAACGCCCTCCGGTCCTCCGGCGCAAGCGTGGAGTCCCTCGGCGCGGCGCTCGGCCTCGCGGCTCTCTCGTGGCGAGCCGCGCTCGCGGCTCGGCGGACCTCGTTCGAAGTGCTGCTCGGGTTCGCGCGCAACGAGCTCGCGCGCGGGCGGTTCGGGAGCGTCGAGCGGATCCTCGATCACCTCGAGCCGGACGCTCGCGCCGCGCGCCTCGAGCGCGCGCTCGACGGTTTGCGCGGTGAGAACGCGCTCGCGCGCGGGGACGTCGAGGCCGCCGTCGATCGCCTGCGCGCGGCCGTCGCGGGGGTCGAGTCCGGACCGCTCTCGCCCCGAACCGCGGCGCTCCTGCCCGCGCTGCGCGGTCACCTCGCGCTCGCGCACGCGCTCTCCGGTGAGGACGACGCGGCGCTCGCCGCGGCGACGCGCATCCGTCGCATGGTGGAGCACCGCGCGTACGGGCCGCGCGTCGTCGCCTCCGTCGCGACCGTCCGGGCCATGCTCGCGCGCGCCGGCCTCGCGGAGATCATCGTCGCCTCGCGCCGTGATCCGAGCTCGGTGGAGCCGCTCGTCGCCGCGAGCCGCGCGGTGATCCTCGAGGGCGCGAGCCCCCGCGAGCGCGCGCTGCTCCGGGCGATCGAGCGCATGGCGCGTGCGCGCGTCCCCTCCGTGTATCGCCGCACCGCGCGCGCGGCCGGCGCCGCTCACGTCGGCACCGGAGAGTGGATCGAGCGGGTCCTGCCGGACGCGGCGCCGTTCGCGCACGCGCGCGCCGCGCCGCCGGTCGACGCGCGCGACGGAGCGGCCCTCGGCGCGACCGAGGGCGCGCGTCCGTCGACCGGCCCCGGCGCTCGCCTCGCCGCGCTCGCCGTGCTCGCTTCCGCGTGTTCCTCGCGTTGCTGCGGCTCGGCCGTTACCCGCGCGATCCCGGCGATCCGTGCGCGAGCGGGTCTTGCTCACGCTCGCCGCGCTCGTCTTCGCGTGCTCGCACCGCCCTGCGCCGGGGTGCGCGCGCGATCCGCGCCGCGAACGAGGGCTTCACGCGCGCCGCGGCGGCGTCGCCAGGTGTCGCGCGGGCGATTTTGTCGATGCGCTCGACCTGTCCGGGGCGGCCCCGATCCTGCGCGCGATGAACGAGGTCGCGCTCGCGCGCCTCGCGCGGGCGTGCGGAGATCTCGACGCCGCGCTCGCGCACGCGGACGCCGCGCTCACGGCGGTCCGCGCGCCTGCCACCTCGGCCGCGAGGGAGGCGCGTGCCGAAGCGTGCGTCGAACGAGCGCTCGCGCTCGCCTCCCTCCGGCGACCGAACGACGCCCGGGAGGCGTTCGCCGCGACGCCGATCCACTTCGCTGGGCGCGCGTCGGCGATCGCGCGCCTCGAGCTCTTCGCGGCGCTCGGCGAGGGGGACGTGTCGCGCGCTCGCCTCGTCGCGTGCTCCCTCGGCGATCACCTGCCGCTCGATCGCCGGGCGAGCTCGTCGTGGATCTGCTCGCGCGACGAACCCGGCGGGCGGCGTGGGCCTCGTCGAGCTCGAGCGCGTCCGCGCCGAGCTCGATGAGCCGGGCGCGCACGTTCGTCGAGGCCGCGTCCTGACGCTCCTGGGCTAGTCCCCGAGTGATCCCCACGGACGACGTCCGGACGCTCGCGAGCGCGTTGGTCGAGTCGGTCGCGCCCTCGGAGGCGCGCCGCCAGGCGTCCATCACGCTCGCGGTCCTCGGCGGCGCGCTCGTCGCGGTGACCAGCATCCTGTCTGCCTGCGTTCGCCCCGGCGGGCGGCCTGCTCGTCGCGCTCGCCGGCGCGAGCGCGCTCGCGAACGTGCGCCTCATCCGGCGGGAGCGCCTCGCGGCGCTCGTCGCGGGCGCGCGGAACGAGCTCTCGCAGGGCGAGCTCGGGCGCGCGGAGCGGCGCGTCGACTGGGCGCTCGCGGCGGATCGGGATCGCCTCGTCACGCGCTCGCTCGGTTCGTGGCGCGCCGAGATCGCCCTCGCGCGTGGCGACCTCGACCGGGCGCTCCGAGGGTTCGACGCCGCGCTGGATTTGCCAGCGCGCGCGCGCGACGCGCGCGACGCCGCGTGGCTCCCCATGATCCGCGCCGAGCGCGCCCTGACCCGAGCGCTCGCCGGAGACGACGCCGGAGCCCTCGCGGACGCCGCGGCCGTGCGTGACCTCGTCGACGCGCGCGCGTTCGGTCCGCGGATCGTCGCGACGGTGGTGTGGGTGAGGCGGCTCCTCGCGCGCGCCGCGCTCGCGGAGATCGTCGTCGCGTCGCGCGCGGGCGATCTCGATCGGCTGACCGGCCTCGTCGCGGCGTCGCGTCGCGTGGTGCTCGACGGCGTTCCACCGCGCGAGCGCACGCTCCTCCGCGCGATCGAGCGCATGGCCCGAGCGCGCGCGACCTCGGTCTATCGGGAGCTCGCGTCGCCGCCGAAGGACGAGCGCGAGGCGTCCCCGGCCGAGTGGGTCGAGCGTGTGCTCCCGGGCGCGTCGCGATTCGTCCACGCGCGGCCCCCGGCGAGCCAGCGGGCGCCGACGAGCGCGAAGGCGCCCGCGCCGCTCCGACGCGCCGAGGAACCCCGCCATTTCGGCGCCGCGTCGAGGCTCGGGCTCCTTTGGTTGCTCGTCGGCGTCGTGGTCTTCGCGTACCTCCAAGCCGAGGCGCCGCGCTCGGTCGGCGACGCGAGCTGGGCGCGCGCGTACGTCGCCGCGGCCATCGCCTCCGCCGTGATCCTCGCGGGCATCTTCCTGAGCTCGCGCGGCTCCCGCCCGCGCGTGCGCGCCGCGAACGACGCGATGGTCCTCGCCGCGACGGATCCGGACGACGCCGCGCTCGCCGGCCTCGACGCGCGAGACCTGCTGATCGTCGCGGTGAAGTCGGTCGCGCTCGCGCAGATCGCGTTCGAGCGCGCGAGCCTAGGCCTCGCGCTCCACCACGCGGAGGCGGCCTCCGAGGCGGTCGACAAGATGGGGCACGGCGCGGATCTCGTGGAGCTCCGGGGCATGGCGCACGGCGCCCGAGCGACGGCGCTCGCCGCGCTCGGGCGGGCGGACGACGCGCGCGCCGCGCTCGACGCGATCCCCATGACGTACAGCTCGCGCGCGGCGATGACCGTCGCGGTGGACGTGCTCGCCGCGCTCGCGAGCGGGCGCGTCGCAGACGCGCGGGCCGCCGCCGCCCAAGCCTCGGATGGAATGGCGGTGGACACGCGCTGCGAGCTCCTCGTCGACCTCCTTCGCGCGACCGATCCCGACGGTGGGACGGGGCTCGCGGAGTCCGCGCGCCTCCGCGCCGAGCTCGGCGATCCGAGCGCGCGAGCGTTCGTCATGGCCGTCGCGCCCGCGCTGCTCGTCGCGATCGAGGGCGACGTCGCGCGCGACCGCGCCAGCCGAGTCGAGCAGGAGCGAGCCGAGGAGGCCGAAGCCGAGGAGGCTCGGGACGCCGAGGCCGAAGCGCTCGAGCGAGAGCGAGCCCATCGAGTTCGGTGAGCGATCTCAGCGCCGCTCGAAGGTCAGATCGTACGTGAGCGGGATGGGGAGCTGCTCCGCCGTGATGACGACGTGCTCGCGGAGCGTCTTGCCGTCGACCGCGTAGCGCTTTCCGTCTCCGTCACAGGCGGACCGTCGCGGAGGCTCACGGCAAGTCGAGCGGACAGTTCGAGGGCGTGAGCTCGAGGCGCGAGGTCACGCTCGTGGGGCGCGCATCGAGCTCCACCAACACGGTCGTCTCGTACGTGGGCGGCATCGCGCCTCCGCAGTATTCCGTGCTCCGGAAGACGCCGATGACCTTGCCCTCGGCGTGCTCGAGCCCCACGAACGTCGGCGGAGAGCCGTGCGACTTCATGCTGAAGGCCGCGAGCACTTGCCCCTCGCGCATCGCCGGCAGGAGAGGCGGGTCGTCCGCGCCGTTCGCGTCGTGGCACTCGATCATGTCGGAGATCTCGCTCGGGCTCTCGATCAGCTTCGTGACCTTGTACCCGCCGGTGGTGCTCTTCGGCCCGCACCCCGGCGGGCTCACCACCCTTCCGCCGGCGAGCATCGGCGGCCCCGGCACGATCGTATGCTTTTCGGTGCTGGCGCACCCCGCGAGCGCGAAGACGAGCACGCCGAAGAGCGCCCCAATCGATCGACGTGTCATGGCGCGATCAACGCGCTTCGCGCGCGAGGCTTACGGTCCAGTCGGCGAGCGTCGTCGCGAGCGCCTCCGAGAGGGTCCCGGGGTCCTTCGCGCCGAAGGCCCCGGCCTCGGACGCGCGATCCGCGAACCCGTGATCGGCGCGAGGGATCTCGGCGAACGTGCCCCTCCCCGGCGCGCCCTCGTTCACGCACGCCGCGACGAGCTCGTGGTCGTCCCGGAAGGCGAGCCAATCGCTGCTCCCCCACGCGGCGAGCACCGGGATCCGCGCCGCGGCGAGGTGCGCGGGGATCGGCACCTGCTCGAGCTCCTGCCAGTAGCGAAGCGGGCGCCCCCGCATCCCGCCTCGCTCATCCAATCCAAAGAGGCTCGGTTCGTCGGCGATTTCGGGCATCCGCCGCCGGACCTCCTCGAGCGGCAGCTGGGCGACGATCGCGAGCGCGTGGAAGCGCTGGAGCTTCCGCAGCGCGCTGTCCTGGTCCACGAGCGGGACGCCCGCAAGCGACCATTGTCTGCGACAGCTCTCGTCGAAATACTCGGTCCACGTCTTCGCGCCTCCGCCGTAGACAATCATCCCCCGCGCGTGAGCTCGGCGCTCCGCGACGAGCGCGCCCGCGATCACGGCGCCGAGGCTGTGCCCGAAGAGGAAGGCGCCTTCGGGATCGAGCCCCGGCCTCCGCGCGGTCGCGTCGAACGCGGAGGCGTAGAGCGATGCTTCGGCCGTGAGGTCGAGCTCGCGGAGCGCGGGGCCTTCACTGTCGCCCATCCCTGAGCGCTCGACGCGCACGAACGCGACGCCGCGCCGCGCGAACGCTGCGGCGAGCGCTGCGAGGGGTCGATCCGGGGTCCCTCCCGCGTCGACGCTCGCGGCGCCGTGGCCCTGCACATAGAGCATCCACGGACGTGGGGCTCGTGCGTCTCGCGGCACTGTCACGATGCGCCGGAGCCGCGCGCCATCGTGCTCGATCGCGTCGTAGACGACGTCGCACCCGTCGTGCACTTCGAGCGGCTTGGGTGCGGCCTCGACGGAGACCTCGCGCTCGCGCCCGTCCTCGCCGCGGAGGAGCAGCAGCACCTCCTCGCCCTCTGTCACGCTCGCCATGCGCGCGCGGACGACGGCGGACGAGCTCGCACGCTCACCGTCGATCCCGACGAGCGCCTCGCCCACGAGGACGCCCGCGCGCGCCGCGGGCGTATCCGGCGCGACGCGCGTCACGAGGACGGCGCCGTCGCGCTCGCCCAAGGCGAGCCCGATCAGGCCCCTCCGCGCGAGGTTCAGACGAGCTCGTCCTCAGCGAGGAAAGGCGGCAGCCCGTAGCGCGTCGCCGGCGCGCTCGGCGTCGATGCGGTCGCGGTCGCGGTGGCGGTCGCACTCGCGGTGGCGCTGCCGGTCGTCGGTGTGGCGTTCGAACACGAAGCGGCCGAGAGCGACGCGGCGACGAACGCGATCGCGCGCTTCGCCCTCGGACGAAGCGCATCTCCGCCCGCGGCGTGCGCGGCGCGAACAGCGCCGCAGAAGGGGCACGAGACATCGGCGACGCGCACGTGTCGAGCGCAGGAGGCGCAGGGGACGAGAGAGGCCATGGGCCTCACGATAGCCGCATCCGCAGAGGATGCGGGGGCGGGTCAGACGAGCTCGTCGACCGCGAGGAACGGCGGGAGCCCGTACCGCGCGGCGGGAGCGGTCGGCTTCGTCGTCGGCGTCGGCGCGACGGTCGGCGTGGGCGTGGGCTTCGCGCTCGCGACCGCGGACGCGCTCGGCGCGGGAGCGCTGCTCGTCGCCGCGGAGGGAGAAGGGGGCGGAGCGCTCGCCGTGGGGGTCGCCGTCGTCGTGGGCTTCTCCACCGGAGTCGTCGTCGTCGCGCTCGGCGTCCCGGCGGTCGGCGTCGTGTCGGGCGTGGTTTGCGCGGGCGTGCTCGAGCACGCGGCGACCGTGAGCGACGCTGCGACGAACGCGATCGCGCGCTTCGCGCGCGGGATGCTCGCGTCCGCGTCGGGCCGATCCGAGGCCTGGGGGGCCGAGCAGAAGGGGCACGTGACGTCGGTCACGCGGACGTGGCGGGTGCAGGAAGGGCAGGGAAGGAGCGAGGCCATGCGCGCCACCATAGCCGGATCCGAACCGGTCACGCCAGCCGACCTCGGGACGCGTGGTACGTTGCGTCCGCCATGGACGCCGTACTGCCTCCGCGCAAGCGCGGGCTCCCCATCGCGCCGCTCGCGGATCCCGCGAAGCGCCGCCTGCCGCTCAACACGGACGCGACCGCGATGGATCGACAGGTGCGGCCGACGTACGCGGTCTGGGAGCTCACGCTCCGGTGTGACCTCGCGTGCCGCCACTGCGGCTCGCGCGCCGGGCGCGCGCGCCCCGAGGAGCTCACGACCGAGGAGGCGCTCGACCTCGTGGATCAGCTCGCGGACCTCGGCGTGCTGGAGGTGTCCCTCATCGGCGGCGAGGCCTACCTCCGCGACGACTGGGTGGTGGTCGCGCGCGCGATCCGCGACAAGAAGATGGACGTGAACATCGTCACGGGCGGTCGCGGCTTCACGCCCGAGCGCGCCGAGCAGGCGAAGAGCGCGGGCATCAAGAACATCAGCGTCTCGGTGGACGCCCTCGAGTCGACGCACGACGCGCTCCGCGGCGTGAAGGGGAGCTTCCAGAGCGCCCTCTCCGCGCTCAAGGCAGCGAAGGCGGCGGGCCTCGCGGTCGCCGCGAACACCCAGATCGCGCGCCCCGCGCTCCGCGAGATCGAGCCGCTCGCCGAGCTCCTCGCCGACCAAGGCATCTACGCGTGGCAGGTCGCGATGACCGCGCCGATGGGCCGCGCCGCGGACGAGCCCGAGCTCATCCTCGAGCCCTACCAGGTGCTCGAGGTGCTCGCGATGCTCGCCCGCATCCACCCGCGCCTCGCCGCGCGCGGGATCAAGATCTGGCCGGGCAACGACATCGGCTACTTCGGGCCGTACGACGCGCTCCTCCGCGCGCACATGCCGGGAGGCCACATGGCGCCCTGCGGGGCGGGCCGGGCGACGCTCGGCATCGAGGCGGACGGCACGATCAAGGGCTGCCCGTCCTTGCCGACCTCCGCGTACGCGGGGGGCAACTTGAGAGACGAAAAGCTCGTCGACCTCTGGGAGCGCGCCGAGCCGATCCGCTTCACGCGCGGACGCACGGAGAAAGATCTCTGGGGCTACTGCCGCACTTGCTACTACGGCGAAGACTGCCTCGGTGGCTGCTCATGGACCGCGCACACGCTGTTCGGTCGCGTAGGCAACAATCCGTTCTGTCATCACCGCGCGCTCGAACTCTTGAAGGAGGGGAAGCGCGAGCGCCTCGAGCTTCGAACGCCCGCGGAGGGCAAGCCGTTCGATCACGGCGTGTTCGAGTGCATCCTCGAGGACTGGCCGGAGGACGAGCGCGCTCGCGCGGAGGCGCTCGCGCGAACGGGTGAGGGCTGGCTCCGGGACTGAGCCGCGGGGCAAGCGTCGACTACGAGTAACGCGGGCCGAACGTCTTCGTGACGTTCGCGCGCTTCTTCGGCGCACCCTCCGAGGTCTGCGCTTCGTCGCTCCGGACACGCAGCGGCGGGGAGTTCAACTCCGGGAACAGCTCGAGGTCCTCGTCCACGACGCTGGTCGCGAGGATCCGCCGAGCGTCGCGCTCGATCCCATCCCGCTGCGCGAGCGCGTCGCCGTCGCCGCTCCGCAGATCGCTCGCGACCCGACGGGCGACGCTCGCGACCCTCCGCGCGTCCTGAGCCGCGCGAACGTCCAGGAGATGCAGGACCTTCTCTCGCCGGAGCGCCCACCGCTCGAGGAGATCCGCCGTTTGCTCGAGTGACGCGACCGCGGAAACGAACGGCTTCGTGCCGCTCGGTGGCAGCTCGGAGCGCCGAAGTCGCTTCGTCGGTTGGCTTCGCATCGGATCGAACTCAAGGAGCAAGCCCCGGGCCGAACCGGGTGACTCGGGGTCAGAGAAGTGGCGAGACAATGAATACCGCGGGTCACGCACCCTGATTGTTGCCTCTGTGTGGACGGTCCGTTCCAGAACACGATCGTTCGTTCCACTCGTGCAAGCACCTGCTGATGGGCGATCGCCTCATGCGACATCCTGTTGCGTAGAGGGCTTCTGCTCCGATCGAGGGAAAACCCTGTAACGATCTACCAACGAATCCGGATGGATCTGGTTGGTATGAGCGTTGCTCGGCGCCCGCACGATCCATGAGTTGCGACTCCCTGGCGCCCGGTCCGTTCGCACCACCGTTGTCTGTCTCGCCCAGTCCTTGGGCGGGCGCACCACGCGTGGGCAGACGCGGTCGCGATGTCGGATAGCGCTGCGCCGTCCCTCGTCGTGCGCGACCTGAGCGTGTCGGTTCATGGGCGCCCGCTCCTCGGCGGGATCTCGTTCGAACTCGCGAGGACGGGGCTGTCGTGGCTCGTCGGGCCCGTCGCGTCGGGCAAGACCACGCTGCTGCGCGCAATCGCCGGATGGTTTCGCGGCGTCGAGGGGTTCGACGTGACGGGCGCCGTGGAATCGCCGCGCCCCGTTCGGCTGGTCGGCCTCCAACCGGACGCGCTCCTCCAGTCGCCGCTCGAGGCCGTCGCGAGCACCGTGTTCGCGCGCGCGACGCGCACGCTCGCGGAGACCCACGAGCTCGCGGCGTTCGCGCTGACCGAGGTGGGCCTCGGGGCGCTCCGGAGCGTCTCAGTCCCCGTCGCAGAGCTCCCCATTCAGCAACGGAGGCTCGTGGGGATCGCGCAGGCCGTCGCCGCGGAAGTGGGGGTGCTGATGCTCGATGAGCCGACGGCCAGCCTGCCCTCGGACGCGCGCGCGATGATGCTCCGCGTCCTCGATCACCTCTCGTTCGGCTGCGGAGTGGTCGTCGTCTCCCACAACCAGCTCGATCTTCGCGCGCTCGGCGGCGACGTCCTCTTTCTCGCGGGCGGGCAGATCCTCGAGCGCGGGGACGCCGCAGGGTTCCTCGCCTCCCCACGAACGGCCGATGGACGCCGCTTCGTCGAGACCGGCGGATCCGCGACGCCATCGCTCGCGCTCGCGACTGCGCGTGCGCGCGAGCCCCGAGCACCGGCGACGTGGATCAAATGGGTCCTGCCGGATCGACTCGCCGGGATGCATCGCCCGGGCTTGCTACGAGCGCTGGACGTCGACCTGGAGACCCTCGCGGACGCGGGTTTCTCGGTCCTCGTTTGTCTGGAGGAGCTCCTGCCCTACGACACGGACGTCGTCCGCGCGTTTGGCTTCGAGCTCGTGCACGTCCCCATCGCGGACATGCAGGCGCCGCGCGCGGAGGAGCTCGGAAGCATCGCGGAGCTGATCCGCGCGCGGATGAACCGCGGAGCTCGCGTCGCGGTGCACTGTCGAGCGGGGCTCGGGCGAACCGGCACGGTGCTCGCGGCCGTCCAGGTGTTGGCTGGGCTCTCCGCCGAGGCGGCGGTGCGCGACATTCGCCGCGCGGAGCCTCGTTTCATCCAGTCCGAGGCTCAGCTCGAAGCGCTGCACCGCTTGGTGGCGAGCCTCGCCGGCTCCGGAGGCGAAGGGGGGAGCCTCGCCGGCTCCGGAGGCGAAGGGGGGAGCCTCGCCGGCTCTGGAGGCGAAGGGGGCCTCGCCGGCTCTGGAGGCGAAGGGGGGAGCCTCGCCGGCTCTTGAGGCGAAGGGGGGAGCCTCGCCGGCTCTTGAGGCGAAAGGCGGAGCCTCGAAAGGTGACGGCGATACCCCGCTTCGACCGCCCCCTCACTGTCCCACTGTTCCAAACCGTAAGTGCACTCTCAACATCGTTCCAATAGGAGATTCTCATGTCCCTCGACAAGGCCATCCAGGTAGCGCAAACGTCCGTCCCCGAGTGTCTGGCAGTGGGATACGTAGACATGCAAACCGGCATGTTGCTCGCTGTGAAGACGGTCGATTCGCACCCCAGCGAGGTCCTCGATCTCGTCGCCGCTGCGACGGCCGAGCTGTTTCAGGGGCAGACCGTCGTCGCGATCGAGAAGCATTTCAAGAGCGCGCGCGGCCTCCCGCAGGACTCGTTCCACTACTTCCAGGAGATCGCGGTGTTCAGCACGAACCTCGTACACGTGTTCATGCGTGGGAAGAAGCATACGAACCACGCCACCGTGTTCGTTTGTCGGGCGAGCGCGAACATCGGCATGGTGCTCGCGAAGTCGCGCCTCGCTCAACCGAGCATCGAGGCGGCGGTCTAGTCGGAGGCGGCGATGCTGGATCGGACGACGCGCTGCGCGCAGATCCGTCAGGATCTCGCGAGGACGCTCGCGGGGCTGCGCGCGCTCGACTGGGACGCGCTCGGGCCGCGGGACCCCGGCGCGTCGGGCCTCCTCGGACTCGGCAAGTTGCTCGACCGCGCCGCGCGTGCCGCCGAACAGCTCGAGCAGATTTATCCGAGAGGCGACGATCTCGTCGTCACCGCCTTCTTCGTGCGCTGCGCGATCGACGGGCTGAGACAGGATCTCCCGAGCGCAACCGAGGTGCCGAACCTCGAGCGCGTCGTCGACGCGGTCTCGTCGATCGAGGCGGGATTGAGCCGCGTGATCGAGATGTTTGCCCAGCGAGAGGGGCTCCGCGCATCGCTCTTTGGTCCGAGCGAGCTGGTGCGTGCGCTGCGGAACCGGAGATCCATCGCGGAGCTCGATCGACTCCTTGGCGCGCGTGTAGGGAGTCACTCGCCGACGGAGCGCGTGCGCTTGGTGGGGACGGGGCTGACGAAGCTCATCGGCAGCACCGCTTTCAACCTCCTGCCCATCGCGCCGCGGCGCCTTCTCAGGACGATGCGCGTTCGCATGCACGCGCTCCTCGTCGACCGCGCTCCATCCGACGAGCTCGAGAGGGCGCTGAACGATTGCGGCGCAGCCGTGGCGATTCTGTTCGACACCGTGAACCGCGAGCTCTTGCCCCACGACCTCGAGGTGATCTCGGGTGCGCTGGAGTTTCTGAAGCGGGGCGATGTGTCGTCCGCGGAGTCGATGCTGGCGGCGCTCCGGCCGCGCTGCCCCACCCTCGCCGCGCTGCTCGATGCGAGGCCGGTGGCGGCCGAGCCGCTGCGCGACGTGCTCGTCGATCTGCGTGAGCGCATCGCGCCGCCGCCGCGCGAGGCGGCCGGTGAGCCTTTCCTCGACCTCGACTTGGAGCCCTGAGCGACCCGGCGAGGGGCCCCGCCATTCGCTTGGGAAGGACGCTTCGAATCGGGCAATCCGCCGGCTGATGGGTGATCACCTCACGCGACATGCTGTCGCGCGAGGATTGAAGTCGACCGAGCGTCGACCACCCCACGGGGAGAGGCCCATTGTGAGGCCACCGCGCGCCCGCGATTGTCTGTCTCGTGGGTGTTCGACGGGATGCCCAAATCAGCGAGCGCAATTCTGACATATCCATGAGATCGAGCGTCGTCGCTGTGCTCCTCAGATTGTCAGCAACCGACTTCCGGTGCGCGCTGCTCCGGGCGCGCGCCTCCCACCCAAACTCCCGCGGATCCACCCCTGATTCAAGCCGGTCGGTGCTCTCGTCGAGTCTGGAAACCCGCGAATCCTCGAAAGCTCGCTACGACGCTGAGGGCTGCGGTATCGCCGTCGGGTAGATTTGGGCGGGCACCTCGCGGAACACGAGCGGGACGCTCACCGTCACGCTGCTCTGCGCGTTCGGGAACCTCCACATCGCGGCCCGGAGGGTGATGCAAGCCGCCAGAGAGGGGTGGTCGTCCACGCCGCTGACGGTGATGCCGGCGACGCTGCCGGCGCGCGTGATCCGAAGCTCGAGCAGAGCGGTCACGGGGAACCGCTCTGTGGGGTCGGTGCACTCATCGAGTCCGTCTCGCTCCGCGGCGACAATCTCCTCGACTTCCGCCCCCGTGAGCCTCTCGCGAGGGGGATCGCCGATGTCGAGATCGGGACAAGGCACGAGACAGGCGCAGGTGGGATCGTTCGGCAGGCACTTGCACTCCGTCTCGACCAACCGTTCGCACGGCAGTCGGCGTCCGGAGGCGATTGGAGGGACGCTCAGGATCGCCGCGGACGGCACCGCCGACGGCATCGGCGGAGTGCTCCCGGCGGGTCGAAGGGGCGGTGCGCTCCCCGTCGGCTCGCTTCGGACGGTCGCGATCGGCTCGGGCTGGATGCCCCCCTCTCGTGGTGCTCGGCCGAGCGCGAACCAAAGCGCGATCGCCGCGGCGGCGGCGAACCCGAACCCAGCGGCGAAGACCCCCGCGTCTCGGCGCCACGTCGAGCGCCCTCGCGCGGGCCGGCTCCGTGCACCCTGCTCGAGCCGCGTCTGCGATGGTGGGTCCGCCGAGGTCGTCGGATCCGCGATCAGCGTCGGTCGCCCCGGCCTTTGCGTCGGGGGCACCGAAGAGAGCGTCGGCAATGAGCCCAGGCCCGCCGAGGAATCCTCTGTCGGCGGATCCGCGATCCGCGTCGAAGGCTCGCCTGCGCGCTCCCTCATCCACGCGTCGAGGACGCGCCCCGAGAAGTCCGGCGGGGGTGTCTCCGTGGGCCACGCGTCCTCCAGTTTGCTCATGACGGCGCTTCCTCCGAGGGCGTTCCGACGCCCGTTGCGCGCTCCTCGAAGGCGGCGAGGTGCTTGCGCAAGTGCATGCGGGCGCGGTGCAAGCGGGTCTTCACCGTCGCCTCCGGGACGCCCACGATCTGGGCGATCTCGGCGAGCGAGTTCCCGTGGAACTCCGCGAGGACGAAGACCGCGCGCTGATCGACGCTGAGCGCGGCGGCCGCGCGCTCGATCGCCTCGCTCAGCCCCTCACCCGCGCGCGGAGGCGGCTCGAGCGCGACCTCCGGCTCGGCGTCGTCGTCGATCAGCGCGGCTCGGTCCCGGCGTCGCGCGTCGATCGCGAGGCGCGTCGCGATCGTGACGAGCCAGGTCGACGGGCGCGCGGGCCCGTCGAGGTCGAAGCGCGCGAACGCGCGGAACGCGCGGAGGAACGTCTCCTGGGCGAGATCCTCGACGTGCGAACCACGCCCCAGCATGCGCGAGAGCACCGCGAACACCAGGCGTTCATAGCGCACGACGAACGCGCGGAACGCGAGCGGATCGGCGCGCGTGCACCGCTCGAGCGTGGCGCGGTCGAGCTCGCCCTCGAGGGCTCTGCGATCGAGTTCACCGCGCGCGTTCACGGACGGGCCGCCTCCGAGGAGGACGCTATCACGGCGCGACCCGCACGAAGGCGAAGGTGCCACTGGGTCATTCAGCGCGACGCCACTCCCGACCGCCGGGCGTCGCCGCCCCAGGTCGACCAGCCCGTGAGCGTCGGGTCCCCCGTGTCGATCGCGACGAGCTCGCCCGTCCACGTCCCGACGTAGATCCAACCGTCGATCGCGATGGGCTGCCCGCTCAGCTCGGCGCCCGCAGCGTAGGTCGCCTGAATGGCGCCCGAGGTCGGATCGATGCGGACGATGTCCCCGGCGTAGGTCGACACGAGCACGCTCGTGCCCGCCGCGATCGGCGGGGACCCGCGCGCGCCGCCGAGGAAGCGGTTTCCAGCGAGCGAGGTTCGCCACGAAACGCCGCCGCCGCGCCTCGGAGCCCCCACGATCTCGTCGCCCATCACCGCGATGATCTCGTCCCCCATCGCGAGGACGCGCGATCCCTCGAAGCCCCAGTGATTCGGACCCACCAGGTCGGGATCCCACTCCGGGCCGATCGGTGGGGTCGGGCTCGGCGCCGTCCGCGATGGTGCGAGCGGATCCTCATCCGGGGGCATCTGCAGAGCCGTCGGTGGGTCGATGGCCACGGGCGGTCCGAACCCGAAGGGCGCGCTGTAGTTCGCGCGCTTCTCGCCCAGCGATTCGGAGGGTTGCGCGGCGTCGCTTCGCACGCGGACGATCGCTTCGCGCCACCGGCCATCGGGCAGGGGGGCCGGCTCGTCGGCTCGCTTCGAGTAGAAGAGCCGACCGCCCGCGACGATCGGCGCGGACGTCGCGCGGGCCTTCCGAGCCGCGAGGATCGCCCCGGTCGATGCGTCGAACGCGTAGAGCGCTCCGCTCCACGTCGTCGCGTACAGCGTGCCGTCGACGAAGACGGGCGCGCTGACGACGTCGTCGTCGATCCAGCGAGACCATCGGAGCTCCCCGGTCGCGAGATCGAACGCGGCGAGCGCCACGTGTTCGGGAGAGTCGTCGCCCTCCCCGTACGGCGGGAAGCCGACGAACACCAATCCTCCACCGATGGCCGGCGAGCTGTTCACGGAAGGACCGATGATGTGGGACCACACCGGCTCTCCGGTGTCGGCCTTCATCGAATAGAGCGTGCAGGACTCGGTCGTCAGCGCGCATAGTCCGCCCTCGCAGGCCACCGTCGAGGCTCCGTTGTCCGCGAGCTCTCGCTGCCACGACACGCGCCCGGTCTTCGCCTCGATCGAAAGGACCTCTCGCCCCGAAAGCCCGCTCGACACGATGATCGCGCCCTTGTGGTACGTGGGCGTCGGTATCGGCGAGCCCCCCAACCAGACGCGGTATCCGTTCCGGGAACGATCCACCACCGCGGCGGGGAGCGGCTGCTCGGCGGGGTCGTTCGAACCCGTCCTGAACGCGGACGGAGGCGGCGCGTACATCGCCGAGTTCCAGCGCACGACCTCCGCCAAGAAGTCTTCACCTTCGAGCGGGAGGAGGCGAGGCGGGCTCGCTGCGGGCGCGTCGCGCCGCGGCTCGACGACCTCGAGGAGCGCGATCCGAATGGGGGGCGTGACCCCCGTCCCGCCGCACGCGAGCACCGCGACCGTGATCGCGCCGACGCCGGCCGCCTTCGCCCCTTCCGCGCGCCTCATTCGTACGCGCCGCCGCAATAGTGGGACACGTCCTTGGCGATGATGAAGTCCACGCGCCGGTTGACGGGCGAGTTCGGATCCGAGCGGTCGAGCGGGTTGTCGGGGCCGCACCCGAAGTAGTCGAGGCGCGCGGGGTCGATGCTGGCGTCCACGAGGAACTGGTAGATCGCGGCGGCGCGACCGCCCGACAGCTCCAGGTTCTGCGAGTAGTCGCCGGCCGCGTCCGTGTTGCCCTCGATCCGCATGTGGATGTCGGGGTTGTCCATCAGGTACGACCAGATCTCGTAGAGCGTGTCGTACGACTCGGGCGTCGGGTCCGTGGAGCCGGATTGGAACGCGATCACGGCCCCCGACTCGAGGTAGAGCTCGTCGTCCTTCGGCTCGATTCGTTGATACCCCCCTCTAGACCGGTGCTGGTCGGCATCCGCGGCGATCTGCTTGATGATCGTCGAATTGTTGGGCTGCGGGTGGCTTTGTCCTTGTGGGGGCCTCGGCTTCATTATCACGCCCCCGCAGCCGCTCGCTCCGATCAGCGCCACGGCGGCGAGGACTGCGGCCCACATCGATCCCTTCGCGTTCTTCATCGTTCGTCCCTTTCAGTGGGTTGCACGCAGCGCGCGCGCCGAGGTTCCGGCTCGCGCGCGATGCGAGCAGGATTCCGCGTGCCGCTCGCGCGGGGCGGGACCGTGGCCTCGACGCGGTATGCTTCGGTGGATGTGGACGGAGCGGCAGGAGCGGGTGGAGGTGAGCGCTGCGTTCGACGTCATCGCGGCGGGCGACGTGGACGCCGGGGCGCTCGCGCTCGCGCGACGGCTCCGCCGCGAGGGGCTTCGCGTGGGGCTCGCGGGGAACGCGACGGACGATCCCGCGTCGCGCGCGTCGGTCGAGAAGGCGCGCGCGGAGCGCGTCGACGTCGGCGGAGTGAGGCTGATCGACGGGCAAGCGCTGCGCGTGATCGACGGGCGCGGCGGCGTCGCGACGAGCGACGCGCGCGAGGTCCCGCTGAGCCCGCTCGAGCAGCAGGCGCGTGAAGACCTCACCGGCGTGTCGATCCCGTCGGGATGGAGCGCGTCCCTCCTCGCGCTCTCCGGCGTGAACCCGTCCGTCGAAGCGAGCGCCTCGTTCTGTAAAGCGGCGCGCGCCGCGCGGCGCGCGGGGTCGCTCGTCCTGCTCGATCCCAACGTGCGCTGGACGCTCTGGCGCGGAAGGGACGCGCGCCTCGTGCTCATGGCGCTCCGCGACGCGGACGCCGTGTGGTGCACCGCGGAGGATCTGTTCGGCCTGAACCTCGACCTCGACACCCTCCGAAGCGCGCTGCGATCGGACGCGGTCCTCGTGACGCTGGACGGCGAGGGCCGCCTCGCTGCGTCCGGCGCGTTCGGCGTGGTTCGACCCGCGCTCGACGCGCTGCCGCCCGTGGGCGAGTCGGGGTGGTTCACCGCGGGCATCGCGGCGGCGCTCGTGAAGCGCGGCCGCCCGATGCTGCTCGAGCCCGAGCCGTGGCTCGAAGCGCTCCGGCGCGCCCACGCGCTCGCGTCGGCGCGTCGATGATCCTCGCGCGACCGCGTCGCTGACGGGCGTCAGCGGCCAGCTGGGTCGCCGCTCGGTGACGCATCGAAGTCGGGCGCTCCCCTCGTTTGGCCACGAACTGGATGGCGCGCGGCGCTCGCGGCACTATGCGGCCGCCATGAAGTACACGCCGCTCGCTCCCCTCCTCGCGCTCTTCGCGTCCGCGTGCGGGAGCACGCACGACCGCGTCGGGACCGCTCCGACCTCGACCCCCATCGCGTCCGCGAGCGTGGAGGTGCCCGTGCCGAGCGCGTCCGCGCGCGACGCCGTCGCCGCGCCCAAGAAGGAGTGCCCGGCCCTCCCGGTGGAGGTGCCCGCGCCGAGCGACGAGTTCCCGGTGCACCCTCCGATGCCGCCCGCGATCGAGTTCCCGGAGAAGATGGAGCACTTCTACGCGGCGCTCGCGAAGCTCGCGCGCCACAAGGCGACGGACCACGTCCGGATCGCGGTGTTCGGTGACTCGAACCTCTGCATGGACTTCCAGACCGGGTACCTCCGGCGGATGCTGCAGCCGAAGTTCGGCGAAGGCGGCCACGGGTTCGTCTCGTTCAGCGGGCCGTGGAGCCACTACCGGCACATGGACGTGCAGCACAAGATCAACGTCGGCTGGACGGCGTACGCGAACACGACCGATCCGGTCGGCGACCCGTACTACGGGATCGGCGGCATCGTCACCGAGACGTTCGGTCCGCTCGCGAAGGAGTTCGTCGCGACCGCGGGCGAGAAGGCGCCGGTGGGCAAGGCGATCACGCGCGTCGACATCGCGTACCTGTCGCGGAAGGACGGCGGGTCGTTCAAGGTGCTGGTGGACGGCAACGAGGTCGGCGTGGTCGACACCGCGCGCGCGGAGGGGCAGGGCTACGGGAAGGCCCGCTTCGAGGTCCCCGACGGTCCGCACAAAGTCGAGGTCGTCTCCATCAAGGGGCGCGTGCGCACGCTCGGCGCCGCGCTCGAGCGAACCGAGCCGGGGATCGTGATCGACAGCTTCGGCGTCGGCTCGCTGAACACGCTCACGCAGGCGAAGGAGGACCCGGGGATCTCCACGGAGATGCTGCGC
Source organism: Polyangiaceae bacterium (assembly GCA_046351395.1). Classification (GTDB taxonomy): domain Bacteria; phylum Myxococcota_A; class Polyangia; order Polyangiales; family Polyangiaceae; genus CAYYKK01. The sequence continues at coordinate 388,432 of JAXLYP010000005.1, read as the reverse complement.
GACCGCAACTACGATCTGCTCGTCTACATGACGGGCGCGGGCGACATCGCCACGATGAAGGACGTGCCCGCGGCGCTCCACAAGCTCATCGCGATGCAGCGCGAGGCGCTCCCGGACGTGTCGATCCTCATCGTCCGACCCGCGGATCGCGGCAAGCAGCACACCGAGAAGGACGCGGCGAAGGTCGGCGAGCAGCGCCGCGAGATCGCCGTCGCCGAAGGGACCGCGTTCTGGAGCCTCTTCGACGCGATGGGCGGCCAGAACTCGATGTCGACGTTCGTGCAGCACAAGATGTCCGCGTTCGACGACGGCATCCACTTCAACGATCTCGGCGGGCACTTCGTCGCCGATCGCTTGCAGGTCTCGCTCCTCCAAGGGTTCTCCGACTACCTGACCGCGCACCCCGAAGCCGGCTGCGAGTGACGCCCACGCCTCCCGCGCCGCGCGGCTCGGCGGGCGACGGACGTCAGCGGTAGGCTTTCGCGCGCTCGCGCGGCGTTCCCCGCACCTCGAGGACCCATGAGAGGAACGCGTCGAGCGCGGGCTTCAAGTCCGCCGGCGAGGCTGCGAACCCGTCCGCGGTCAGCGTCGCGGTCGCGCCGCGGGCCACGATGCGCGGGAACGCCGAGCGCGCTTCGGCGAGACACGCCTCGCCCGGACGCTCTGGAGGCGCGCCCTCGAGGTGCGCGTGGTCGGTGCCTTCACTGCGCTCTTCGGGGACGGGGGCCGTGGCGAGGTCCACGTCCACGACCGTCCTCGGTCCTTCGTCCGACTCCACCGTTCGAATCGTCGCGAACACGACGACCTCCGCGCCTCCCACGAGGCGAGCCGTGAGCGGCACGCCCGAGAGCGAGGGACCGGATCGAACGAGGAACCCTCCCAGGCGACCGGGCGCCGCCGACCAAGCGGCGATGGAGTCGGCCGCCATCCACGGCGGCGACGGCAGCTCTTCGATCGCTGCTGCGAGGGCCGAGGCGGTCGACCGGGCCGCCCCGACGAGCGCGTCGAGGATCGCGCCGCCGTCCCCCGAGGGCGAGGTGGAGTACGTCAGGTGCCGATCTCCGAGGTGCACGTCGCTCGCGTGGTCGAGTCCCGAAGTCGCGCGCCGAACGAACGCGTCCTTCGCTGCGAGCGTGAGGCGAGGCGCGCCGGGGTGGGGCTCGTATCGGAGCTCGCCCGGCTCAGCGAGCCCGCGGGGCCGACTCGCGTCTCCGACGCTCGCATGAGACCACTGGATCCCGAGCTCCACGTCCGGGAACGAGAAGTCGAGCTTGAAGACCCCACGCGGTGTTGGCGGGTAGACGCGCACCCAGACGGGGCCCAACGCGCCCTCGGCGAGGAGCGGCGGGGCCGTCTCGGCGAAGCCGAGCCGCTCGGAGAGGGCGCGAGCGAACGTCATCGCGGGCGCACCCACGCTCGGTGCGGGGACCGGCGCTCCGCGGATCGTCGACCCCGCCGGTACGACGCGGACGAACGTGCTGATGTCCGCTCGCGCGGGGATCCCCCGACCGTTCAGTAGGCTCATCCCCACCTCGAGATCGTTCACGACGCCGAGGCCGCGGAACGTCGGGCCACACCCCGTGGTCGCGAGCCGGAACGGGATCGGGGCGCGCGTCGCGAGATCGGAGCCGCGCAGGAGGACACGCCCGCGCACTTCACGCGCTGGATCACGCTCCGGACCCGAGCGCTGCACCGCCTCGACGGTGACGTCCCAGGGGTCGTCGCGCACGAGCATCACGCTCCCCGTCACGACGCCACCCTCCTCGATGACCCGCGTGTCGAGCCAGAGGCACCAGTCCCCGGCGAAGTGCGCGCGCGACACCGTCTTCCAAGGCTCGTTCTCGGCGGAGCTCGTCGGGGCGGCGATCCCGATCTCGAGCGTGGCGCTCGCGTCGGGGGCCCACGCGATCTCGAGCGTCGCCTCCAGCCAGTGCCGAATGACGAAGCCCGGGACGCGCGCGCTGGGCGGGACGTCGCTTGGGATCGCGAACGCGAACGGGAACGCGCGCCCCTCCGCGGGCAAGCCGTGCGGCGCGAGGTCGACCGCGTGCTCTTGTCGGTGCAGGTCCTCGCGACGTGGGCCCGCAAAGGGCCGCTCCTCCCATGGAACGAGCCGCGCGACATACACGAGGACGAGGCGCGTCGCGCGCGCGATGGCGCTCTCCGCGGTCACGCTCAACGTCCCCACGAGCGAGCTCCCCGCCGTCGCGGAGGGGGGGACGTCGAACTCGAAGCGCGCTCGGGGCATGGCGCATCCTCGCTCGCTTCTTGGGGCAAGTCGTGCGCCCTTTGGAAGCGGGAGAGGTCCGCTGCCGGGCGGTGGAGGCCGGCGTCGCCTCGGGGCCCTCGCCGTCCACGCCGCTTCGCCCGGGGCCCGCGCTCGTCCCGGCATCCGCGAAGATCACGCCGCCCGTGGCGTTCGACGCGCGAGGCGTGCTTTGCTCCTCGCATGAAGCACTTCGCCCTCCCTTCTTCGCTCGGTGGCCTCCTCCTCTTGCTCCCGATCGCCGCGTGTGATGACGGCGGCGGAGGGACGGGCGGCTCGGGGACGACCGGATCCTCGTCGACCACCGCTTCGAGCACCGCGACCTCAACGACGGGGACGACGAGCGGCAGCGCGACCGCTTCGTCGTCCACGGGCACCTCGATGGGGACACCGTGCAAGGCCGCCGAGGACACGTGCGGCACCGGCAACTACTGCAACGCGGTCGATTGTGTCTCGGGCTTCTGCGCTCCGATCGGCTCGGCGGACGATCCAATCGAGCAGCCCGTGTGCGGCTGCGACGGATCGACGTATTGGAACGCGGCCCTCGCCGCGAAGAAGGGCGTCTCCGTCTCCGCGATGGGCGAGTGCGCGACCCCCGACCTCTGCGGCGGCAAGACGGGCGCGATGTGCGACGCCGGCGCGACGTGCAACTACCGGGTCGACAGCGACGTGGACTGCAACATCGCCGATCTGAGCGGCGTCTGCTGGGTGATCCCCGACACATGCCCCGCGGTGACCGGGTTCGGTCCGAACACGCGCGCATGCGGATCGCTCTCGTGCACGGACGAGTGCGATCTCATCAAGCTCCAGACGCCCTGGTACGTCGACAACACCTGCCCCCAGTAGGCTGCTCGCCCGCCTCGCTGGCGGCTGCCCACGAGCGGATCAGCGCTTCTTGAGCGCGTCCCGGAACGCCTTCGCCTCCTCGTGCGAGGGGGACTCGCTCACCGCCTTCTCGGCGAGCATGCGCGCCTTGCGGAGATCGCCCTGCGCGTCCGCGAGGCGCGCGAGGTGATGGTACGCGGTGGCCTTCGCCGTCGCGCTCGCTCCTTCGGACGACCCCTCCGGGACGGTCTTCATCAGGGTGATCGTGCGGAACGCGCGCGCCATCGCCTCCGGATCGTTCAGCTCCACAGCTTGGAGCCCGACGTCCATCGCGAGGTCCGCGTCGTGCGGATCGTCATCCATCGCCTTCACGAGCGACTGGAGCGCGCCCATCCGCGCGCCCATCCCGCGGTAGAGCAGCGAGATTCGTCGGTGCATCGCGCCGCGCAGCTTCGTCCGCCGCTTCTGCGTCGCGACGAGCGTCTCGAGGAGCTCGAGCGCCTCACCGACCTTGCCGGCGGCCTTCAGCGCGTCCGCGTGGAGCAGGCCGATCTCGGGATCGTCCGGCTTGAGCACTCGCGCCTCGTCGAGGATCTTCATGGCGCGGCCCGGATCGCCGTCCTTCGGATCCACGAGGAGGCGCGCGGCGTCCGCGAGCAGCTTGAACCGCTGCGCGGTGTCCGGCTCGGCGGCGGCGTCTTCGAGCATCAGGGCGGCGAGCGTCCGATTCTCGCCGAGCGCCACGTACGCGCCGTAGAGTCGCCGCTTGAGCTCCGCGTCGTGCGGGTGCTCCGCGCGCGCGCGCTCGAGGGCGGGGACGAGCGCCGCGAGGTTGTCGGTCCTCTCGCAGAGATCGGCGAACACGAGCGTGTCGCGGAGGAGCGCCTCGCCTTGCTCCGTCGCGAGCAGGATCGCGAACGTCCCGACGGCGTCCTCCACGCGACCGACGTGCCCGTACAGCGTCGCGAGCGTCGCGCGGACGCCGGGCCGCGTCGGCTCGATCTGGAGCACGGACTCGAGCTCGGTGATCGCGTCGTCCGTGTGACCCAGGCCCGCGAGCACCTCGGCGAGGCGCGCACGCCGATCGACGTGGATCCCCGGCTCGATGGGGCCCTCGTCCACGATCCGCTCGAGCAGCGCCGCGAGCTGCTCCGCGTGCTCCCCGCGCGTGAGCGCGTGGATGCGCTCGCGATCCGCGAGCGCGTCCTCGAGATTCCCCGTGGCCTCGCGCAGGACGGCGCGCACGTGGAGGAGCGCCACGTCCTCGGGCGCGTCGACGAGCGCCCGGTCGACCACCTCGGCCGCGCGCGCGTGGTCGCCCGCGCTCGACCAAGCGTTCACGAGGGACAAGAGGAGGTTCCGATCCTGCGGGGCGATCGCGAACGCGCGCTCGAGCGCCTCGGCGGCCGCCGTCGGATCCGCGAGCTCTCGCCGCAGGACCGTCGCCGCGCGCTGCAGCGACTCGACGCGCTCCTCGGGCGTCCCGCGCGTCTCCGCGGACGCGAGGTGATACGCGGCGAGCTCGCTCCACTCCGCGCTGTGCTCGAAGAGCTCGACGAGCCGGTCGCGGAGCGCCTGGCTCGAGGGCGCTCGCTCGATGCCCGCCTCGAGCGCCCGTCGCGCGCCCTTCTCGTCCCCGAGCTGATGCCGGAGCGCTGCGAGCCGGAGCGCGAGCCGCTCCGCCTCCGCCCCGACCTCGAGGAGCAAGAGCGTCTCGGTCGCCTGCGCGAGATCGGCTGGATCTTGCGCCTTCTCCGAGAGCCGGACGAGCGCGCGGTGGACGGCGCGGTTCTCCGGGTCCCACTCGATGGCGGTCTGGTACGCGCGCTGCGCGTCCTCGTCGCGCGCCGACTGCTCGAGGATCGACCCGAGCTTCGTCGCGAGGGACGCGATGGCGGGGCCGTCCTTGCGCGCGCGCTCCCGCTCGATCCGTCGAGCGAGGAGATCCGCGAGCTCCTCGAGGCGTTGCCCTCGTTCGAGCAGCGAGCCGAGGAGCTCCGTCGCCTCGGTCGACCCCGGCTCGTCCTCGAGCACGAGCCAGAGCGCGGCGATCGCGCGGTCGAGGTCGCTCGATGCGTCTCGCGGCGCGACCGAGGGGCGCGCGCTCGCGCGCGGGGGCGACGGCGGCGGAGAGAGCGGGCCCCACTCGTCGTCCACGTCGCTGGGTGGCGCGGGCCTGCGCGACGGAGTCACCGCTGCCGAGCGGACGAGGAGCGTCGCCTCCTCGAGGCGGAGCCGCGCGCGCTCCGCTGGGTCCTCGAGGCGCGGCGCGAGCTCCTCGACGAGTGCCGCGAACGGCTCCAGATCTCCCCGCGCGCGGTGGATCTCGAGCAACGGCTCCACACGCGCCGATCCCCGGCGCCTCTCGGTGCAGCGTCGCGTAGATGCGCGCGGCCCGCGTGAGATCCCCGAGGGGCCCGGCCGCGAGCGCCGCGACCTCGAGCAGGAGCGCCTTCGCGCGCTCGGGCGCGAAGCGCGTCGCGGCTTGCTCCTTCAGCGCGGCGGCCTCTCGCACGTCCCCGGCGTCGGCCCTCATGCGCGCGAGCTCGAGCCACGCGTCGCCGAGGCGCCTCGCTCCGCCGGCGTCGGTGGCCGCACGCTGAGCGAGGGCGCGCCCGCGGGCCGCTGCTCCGCGAGCTCGATGAAGCGCCGCAGGAGCGCCTCGGAGCGCGCGCGGTCCCCGATCGCGAGCGCGACGTTCGCCGCCTCCCGCAGGCTCGCTCGATCCAGCTCGATCGCGCCGAGGCGCTCGAGCGCGTCGACGAGCGTGCGCTCGCGCCCGGGGGCGCGCGCGATCTCGACGAACAAGCGCGCCGCGCGTTCGAGCCCGGGCTCACGCGCGAGCGCGCGCGAGAGCTGCGCCTCCGCGACGTCGGGGCGAGGGTCGGCGGCGAGAGCGCGCTCGAGCGTGCCGACGCCGCGCGCGCTCGTCTCGGCGCTGCCGAGCTCGATGTCGGCGAGGTCGTAGAGCCCGTTCGCGCGCGCCGCCGCGGGCTCTCCCCGCGCCTCGCTCACGGCGAGCCGCCGCGCCAACACGGGCGCGCGCGGCGTCGTCGCCGAGCTTCGCGTAGATCCGATCGAGGGACGCCCAGGCGTGATCCAGCCGGCGCCCCCCCACGTCGTGGGGCTCGAGCTCGAGCGCCGCCCGCTCCGCGAGTTCGAACGCGCGCGCCGCGTCGTCGAGGCGCTCGGCGCTCTCCTCCGCGGCGCCGAGCAGCGCGGCGAGCTCGTACGCCGTCTCGGGGACTTCGCTCGCGCGCTCTGCTCGCGCACCACGTCGAGGTAGGCCTCTGCGCGCCCGGCGCGCCTCCCGAGGTCCAGCGCGACGGCGTGGCGCGCGCCCGAGGTCGGCGTGAGCGACACGGCCCGAAGCGCGGCCACGAACGCGTCCTCCGTCCGACCGAGGTGATCGTCGTAGAGGCGGACCAGCTGGTCGCACGCTGCGGCGGCCTGCTCCGCGTCGAGGGACTCGACCCGCGCCGAGAGCAGCTCCGCGAGGCGCGCGTGACGTCCTCGCGCGAGGAGCTCGCGCTCGAGCGCCGCCCGATCCCAGTCGCTCTCGCGCGCCGCGGCGAGCGCGGACTCCTCGCACTCGGCCGCCTCCGACGCGTCGCCGAGCCGCTCGGCGACGCTCGACAAACAGAGCAGCACCTCGGCGCGCGTGATCTCGGGCTTCGCGCCGCCGGCGCTCCGCGGGATGACGAGGAGCAGCGCGCGGTACGTGCGCTGCGCGGAGTCGAGCTCGCCCGCGTCCGCCGCCGCGTCCGCGAGCGCGCGACGGATGCGGAGGTTGACGGGATCGATCTTCACGGCGACCTCGAGCTCGGCGAGCGCCTCTCGTCGCCTTCGCGGCGGACAGCGCGCGCGAGCGCGAGGTGCACGAGGGCGCGCTCCTTCGGTCGTCGCGCGCCGAACGCGTCGACGCGCGCGCGCAGGATCGCGATGGCCTCGTCGACGCGGCCGACGGACACCAGCGCGGGGCCGAGGAGCAGCGCGATCGCCGACGAGCCGCCGGAGAACTCCGCCGCCTTCTGCAGGAGCGGCACCGCGGCCGCCGCGTCGCCCCGCTTGTCGAGGTGGAGCTCGGCCGCCGCGCGCAGCCGTTCGGCGCGCGCGTCGTCGTCCGGAGCGAGCTCGGCCTCGCGCGCGAAGAGCTGCGCGAGCTGCTCCCACGCCTCCTCCGCGCGGTAGATGTCCGCGAGCATCCCCCTGAGGCGCGGGTCGGGCGTCTCGTCGACCGCGCGCTCGAGCGCGCGCCTCGCGGCCTCACGCCGGCCCGCCGCGACGAGCGCGGTCGCGAGCCGGAGCTCGACCCCGACGCGCTCGGGGCCGATCGTCGCGCGCGCGAGCCGCTCGATCGCGGAGGCGGACGCGGCGAAGTCTCCCGCGGATTGATGGAGACGCGCGAGCGCGTCGAGGGACGCGGGATCGTCCCCCGCTCGCTCGTGATCGGCGATCGCGCGCGCGAGATCCCCGAGCCGCTCCTCCGAGAGGGTCGCCGCCGTGCGCCACAGATCGCGAGCGCGCGCGACGTCCCCAGCGTCCTCGTAGGCGCGCGCTCGAGCCTCCGAGAGCGAGACCAGGTCGCCGAACCGGGACGCGGCCGCGAGGGCGTCCGCGAGCGCCGCGGCGCTCCGCTCGTCCCGCGGGTCCTCGACGAGGTTCTCTTCGAGCGCCGCGATGCGCGCGTCCGCATCACCGAGCGCTTCAAGGACCGCGGCGAGCTCGAACCGGAGCCGCAGTCGCTCGGCCCGCTCCGGAGCGAGCGCGAGCTGGTCCTTGCGGATCGCGAGCAGATCCGTGCGCCGCCCGGCCTGCGCGTAGAGCGAGGCGAGGCGCTCCATCACGGAAGCCTCGCCGGGCGCGCGCGCGCGGAGCGCCTCGAGGCACCGCGTCGCGGTCACTGCGTCGTGGAGCTCGTCCTCGGCGATGGTCGCCGCCTCGCGCAGGAGCTCGGCCACGCGAGCGCTCGCGCCGTCGGCCCGGGTCGCCGCGGCCGCGCGCTCGAGCGCGACGGTGAGCTCGCGGAGTCGCCCTTGCCCGCGTAGCACGGGGCGGAGGCCGTCCACCGCCTCGGCGTCGGCGGGATCGTCTGCGAGGCGCGACTGCCAGGCGCGCGCAGCGCGATCCGCGTCGCCGAAGTCCTCCTGCGCGATGCGCGCGAGCTCACCGAGCGCCGAGCGCCTCGCCTCGGGATCGGCCTCCATCGCGGCGATTCGCTCGAGCGCCTCGCACTTCTCGGACAACCGCCGCGCGTCCCCGAGCAGGCCCGCGAGCGCGCGCAGCGCAGCGAGCTTCGGGCCGGCCGGGAGCTCGTCGATCGCCGCGACCCGCTGGAAGAGATCGATCGCTCGCGCAGCGTTGTCGAGCGCGCCGCGGCAGAGCTCGGCCGCCTCGACGAGGAGGCCGGCGCGGGTCTCCGCATCGGCCACGCGATCCGCGGCCGCGACGAGCACCTTGGCCTGGCGATCCTGGCGCCCGAGCCTCGCCGCGACCTCCGCGAGCGCCTTCCGGTGGAACGGCTCGTGTGGCTCGAGCACCACGAGGGACGAGAGCGCGGCGAGCGCGCCCGCGTCGTCGCGGAGCGTGTCGAGGTGGAGCGCGGCGAGCTCCCGAAAGGCGAGCGCGCGCGCCTCGTCCGTCCGCGCGACCGTGAGCTCCACCTCGAGCACGCGGACGAGCTCCTGCGCGCGCCCCTCCGCGAGGTACCTCGGCTTGAGCCGCAGCGCGGCGCGCTGCCGAGCGGATCTCGGTGGATCCACCGCGCGCCCGGATGGCGGAGCTGCGTCGGACGCGGGCGGTGGAACGGATCGGCGTGAGCTCGGCGGCGGGATCGAACGCGAGGGCGTCCCGAAGATGCGCTCGAGCAGTTCGAACGCCCCCGCGTCCTCGCTATCGACCGCGAGCATCTCCTCGATGACTTCGAACGCGCGATCCGGGTCGCCGAGCCCGAGCCACTTCCCGGCGATCTTCTTCCGCAGCGCCTGCGCGGCGGGGACGTCGAGGGAAGGGAGCTCCGCGCGGTAGAGCGCGACGAGCGCCTCGTGCCGCTCGCACCGCTCGTAGAGCCTCTCGAGGACGACGCGCGTGCGCTCGTCCGGGCGGAGCGCGATCAGGCGCTCGGTGTAGGTGATGGCGCGCTCGAAATCGCGGGCGAAATCCTTCGCCACCTTGATCGCGTCGTCGAGCAGGGACGCGCGCGCGCCCTCGTCGGCCGCGTGGGCCAGCACGACGTCGAAGACCTCGAGCAGCTCACCCCAGCGCTCCTCGGTGCTGAACGTGAGCTTCAGCCGATCGAACGCCCACGCCTCGCTCGGCGAGACGACGAGCACACGCCGGACGAGCGCCTCGAGGGCCGCAGGCTCTTCGCCCCATTCGTCGTGGAACTCCACGGCGCGCGCGCCCATCCGCCTCGCGACCGCATCGTCTCGCTCGACGAGCTCCCGATACAACGCCGCGACCTCCGGCGCGCGGCCGCTCGCCGCGCCGATCTCCTCGAGATGGGTCCATGCGTCCTCGTCCTCGCTCGCGCGTCGAACCTCCGCTTCGGCAGCCTCGAACGTGTCGCTCTCTCCTCGCGCGCCGGTCGCCGGCTTCTTCTTGCCCCGGCCATGTGCCACGATCGCGAGATTCATCGTGTTCTCGCGCGCCCGCAACTTTTCGGCCGCGCGAGCGCTACACGATCCTCGAGCCGACCGGCAGCGCGACGACGGGGACGATCACCGGCGTATCGATCGCGAGGGGGAACACGGGCTTCACGTGCACCTCGAGCCAGGTGCCGAACTGTTCGCACGAGAACGACGGCGTGAAGCGCTCGTCCGGGGGGATCTCGAACCCGACCGCGCCCGCGCGCACCTCGCTCGCGGGGATCTCGCGCGTGTAGCGGAGCTCTCGGAGGGGATCGGCCGGAAGCCCCGCGGCCCGGTGCCCCGTGAGGATGACCTCTCGGAGGCGCGTGAGGTCCCCGCGCACCACGAAATGTCCGCGGATCGGCTCGCCCACCACGATCACGGACGACGCGAGCGCGACCTCGAGCGCGATGTCCGGGTGGAAGGATGGCGGCGTCACAAACCGGACCGGCTTGCGCGCGCCGGTGGTCGGGACCATCCGCACGTCGAGGACGACGAAGTCGACGGGATCGAGCGCCCAGTCCACGTCGACGCGCGCCTCGATTCGATGCTCGACGCGCGTGCCGCTGCCGTTGAAGGACGGCGGCAATCCGGGAGGGGGCGCGAAGTCGAACGGGAAGCGGTGCGCCCCCGCCGCGAGCCCGCTCGGTGGCAGCGGCGCGCGCAGCTCGAGCTTGCAGAGCTCGAGGCGCATCGAACTTCGCTGCTGCGAGTTGCCGTACGAGACGCTCGCCGTCGCGGCGTACGTGATCAGGACGACCTCGGCGCGCGGGATGTCCCTCTTCGCGGACAGCTCGACGGCGCCGCGAACGCGAGCACCCAGCGGGACCGCGCCTCCCTCCACGTGGAACCTGAAGTCGCAGTCCGGGAACACCGCCCCAATATACCGGACGGCCCCTCGCCCACCTGAACGCGGATCCTCGCGCCGATCGTGCGGCCTGTCAGGATCCGCGCCCGGCCGCCCCATGGTAATTGGAGGCGCGATGAGCACCGAAGCCGACGATCCGAGGGGGCCGAGGGCCCCGCGCTACGACCACGCCGAGATCGAGCCGCGCTGGCAGCGCTACTGGGAGGAGCATCGCTCGTTCGAAGCGAAGCGCCGACCGGGGAACAAGAAGCGCTACATCCTCGACATGTTCCCGTACCCCTCGGGATCCGGCCTCCACGTGGGCCACCCCGAGGGCTACACGGCCACGGACATCGTCTCGCGCTTCGCGCGCATGCACGGGGAGGACGTGCTGCACCCCATGGGTTGGGACGCGTTCGGCCTGCCCGCGGAGCAATACGCGATCGAGCACGGAACCCCACCCGCCGAGACGACGAACGCGAACATCGCGACGTTCCGGCGCCAGCTCAAGATGCTCGGGTTCAGCTACGACTGGTCGCGCGAGCTCGCGACGACCGACCCCGAGTACGTCCGGTGGACGCAGTGGATCTTCCTGAAGCTCTACCACCGTGGCCTCGCCTATCAGGACGAGGTCCCCGTGAACTGGTGCGCTGCGCTCGGCACGGTGCTCGCGAACGAGGAGGTCATCGACGGCAAGAGCGAGCGCGGCAACCACCCGGTCGTGCGCACCCCGCTGCGCCAATGGATGCTGAAGATCACGGCCTACGCCGATCGCCTCGCGAAGGATCTCGACACGCTCGACTGGCCGCACGGCACGGTGACGATGCAGCGCGACTGGATCGGCCGGAGCGAGGGCGCGGAGATACGCTTCGCGGTGGAGGGCCACCCCGGGGCCGATTTCGCGGTCTTCACCACGCGCCCGGACACGTTGATGGGCTGTACGTACGTCGTCCTCGCGCCCGAGCACGCGCTCGTGAAACAGATCACGACCGCGGACGCGCGCGCGAAGGTGGACGCGTACGTCGCGGAGACGGCGCGGAAGAGCGATCGCGATCGCATCGCCGAGACCAAGACGAAGACGGGCGTGCCGACGGGCGCGTTCGCGCTCCACCCCATCACGGGCGCGAGGGTCCCGATCTGGGTCGCCGACTACGTGATCGGCGGGTACGGCACCGGCGCCGTCATGGCCGTCCCGGCGCACGACACGCGCGATTTCGCGTTCGCGAAGGCGTTCGACCTGCCGATCGTCGAGGTCGTGAGCCCCGACGGCAAGGCCCACGGTCCGCTCTCGGAGCCGTTCGTCGACGACGGCATCAACGTCGCGAGCGGTGAGCTCGATGGCCTCCGGACCTCGGACGCGAAGAAGAAGATGATCGAGCTCCTCGCGGCCCGCGATCGCGGCGGCTCGCGCGTCACGTACAAGCTGCGCGACTGGGTGTTCTCGCGTCAGCGCTACTGGGGCGAGCCCATCCCCATCTATTTCCCCGTCGATCTCCCGGAGGGCGGCGACCCGAAGAAGGGCGCGAAGGCGGTCATCCGGTACGACCAACCCATCCCGGTCGCGGAGAGCGAGCTCCCGCTCGAGCTCCCCATCACGAACGACTACAAACCGGGAGACGACCCCGCGGGTCCGCTCGCACGCGCGCTCGACTGGCGCTTCTTCCAGAAGGACGGGAAGTGGTACGCGCGCGAGACGAACACGATGCCGCAGTGGGCGGGCTCGTGCTGGTACTACCTGCGCTTCCTCGACCCGAGGAACGCGGAGCAGGGCTGGTCCAAGGAGGCGCACGACGCGTGGATGCCCGTCGACCTCTACGTCGGCGGTGGCGAGCACGCGGTGCTGCACCTGCTCTACGCGCGCTTCTGGCACAAAGTGCTGTTCGACGAGGGCGTCGTCTCCCACCCCGAGCCGTTCCAGAAGCTCGTGCACCAGGGGATGATCCTCGGGGAGACGGAGTACACGCACTTCGCGACCGCGGACGGGACGAAGGTCAGCGCCGCGGACGCGAAGGAGGTCGAGGACGGGTTCGTCCGCGCGACCGACGACGTGAAGATCACCGAGGTGAGGGTCGGCGAAGAGGACGTCGAGAAGCGCGGCCCGTTCTTCTGGCTGAAGGGCGCCGAGGGGATCCGCATCCAGGCGATGGCTCACAAGATGAGCAAGTCGCGCAAGAACGTCGTCAACCCGGACGACATCGTGAAGGCGCACGGCGCGGACGCGCTCCGCCTCTACGAAATGTTCATGGGCCCGCTCGAGGCCGTGAAGCCCTGGCAGTCGAGCCAGATCCAGGGCGTCGTCCGGTTCCGCGATCGCGTCTACCAGCTCGCGAAGAAGCCGGTCGTCGACGCGATCGACGACGAGACGAAGCGCCTCTTGCACAAGACGATCAAGAAGGTGTCCCACGACATCGAGGCGCTCGCGTTCAACACCGCGATCAGCACGATGATGGTGTTCACGAACCACCTCCACGGCCTGAAGGACACGCCGCGCGAGGCCGTCACCGCGCTCGCGCTGCTGGTCGCGCCGTTCGCCCCGCACCTCGGCGAAGAGATGTGGAGCCTGCTCGGCAACGAGGCGTCGCTCGCGCACGGGCCCTGGCCCACCTGGGACGACGCGTTCGCGGTCGACGACACGATCGAGATGGCGGTCCAGGTGAACGGCAAAGTCCGCGGGCGCGTCGTCCTCTCGAGGACCGCGAGCGAGGCGGACGCGAAGGCCGCCGCGTACGCCGCCGAGGGCGTGGGCGCGTTCACGGACGGCAAGACGCTGAAGAAGTTCGTCTACGTGCCCGGGAAGATCGTGAACCTCGTGGTGGGCTGAACCGCTCACGTACCCGAGGCTCGGAGCTGGCGCGATCCTTCACGTGAATGGCGCGCCGGCTCCGAGGGTCGATGGTAGCTCCGCTCCCCATGACGACGACGCCGCAGGAGGAGCTCGGGGAGACGATGTGGGAACGCGCGCAGCGCGCCGCCGAGGCGCGGCGGCGAGAGGAGGGCGTGGAGCCGGGCACGCTCGCGCGCCTCTCTCACCGTTCGTTCGGCGCGCCCGAGAGCGCGTTGCAGGCTCCGAAGGAGGACCCGGCCCGCGAGGAGGCCGTCCGCCGCGCGACCCGCGATCACCTCCGCGAGGTGGCGATCGCCGCGCGAGATGGTGCGGCTCGGGACCTCTGGATTGGGTGCCTCCTCTTCGGCATCGGCATCATCGCGACCGCCGTGAGCTACGCGATGGCGTCGGAGGGGACGGGCGGGAAATACGTGGTCGCGTGGGGCGCCATGCTCGTCGGTGCGATCCGCTTCATACAAGGCTTGGTCCGCTGGATGAAGGCGCCCCAGCTCCCCACGGAGTGAGGCGTCTCACGCCTCTCGAGTGGCGCCTCAAAAGAACGACCCGCGCACGATGAGCCCACCGACGCTCGGCCCGACGATGGGCGAGACGTCGAACGCTGCGGCGGGCTTCGTAGGCGGTGGTCCGGGTTTCGCGCGCGGCGCCGTGACGAAGAGGACGATCCCCGTCACCACCGCGGCGCCGCCGATGGGGAGCGCAATGTTCGCGACGTTCGCTTGCGCGTTCGCGTCGTCCTGGAGGTCGAGGCCCTCTTGGGAGCAACGGACGGGCGTCGTCGGATCGCAGAGCCCGCGATCGTGGATGTCCCCGACGGTCGCGATCGCGAGCCCGCCGAACACCGCGCCGACGACGAGCCCCGCGACGCCGACGCTCCCCACCACGACCCCCGCGATGCGCTGCCCGTTGCCTCGCGACGTGTCGCGCGCGGGCGTCGCCCCCGCGGGTGGTTGCGGCGCGCCTCCCGGCGCGAGCTTCGGCACGGAGATCTTCGACACGCCGGGCGCGTTCACCACCGCCTCGCCGAGCCACACCTGCCTGCCGGGCGCGGACACCTCCACCGTCTGCGTCCCGGGATCGACGGGGAATGGGACTCCGATCATCGGGGTGGGGATGGGCTTGCCGTTGCGCTTCGCTTCGAGGCCGGGCGCACCCCGATCCTCCGGTGAGAGCTCGAGCAGGAGCTTGGACAACCTCGGCTCGAGCGCGTCGCGTCGCCTCGTCGCCTCGTCCAAGCGCTTCTGGTCCCCGGCCGAGCGCGCCGCGGCGACCGCGTCGCTGAACGTCGCCCATGCGCTCGCGGTCTGACCGTTCAGCTCGTAGCAGTCACCGAGCGCGAGCATGGTCCCGGGCGTCGGATCCAGGGCGTTGCTCGACGCGAGCATGGGACAAGCCTGCGCGTAGTTTCCGCCCTTCACGAGTGCGCGCCCGTCCTTGAACAGCTGGTCCGCCGCGGCGCGATCCTCGGGCGTCACCGCGCTCGCGGACATCGTGACGAGCGCGCACACGAGCGCCGCGGCGGCGCCAGCCGACCGACTCATTTCACCGCCGCGGTGCACGTTTCGATCTGCGCCTTCACGACGCTCGTCATGCCGCTCTTCTCGACCCAGACGACTCCGACCTGATTGAGGAGGCCAAAGTCACCGATCCCGACCGCGGTGATCCTGTTCTTCGTCTCGTAGATCGGTGTGTTCCGCACCAGCGGTGGACCGCCGTCCGGGTGGAGCCAGCCCAAATTGATGGTCCCCTGATCGTAGGTGGGCGTCGCGATGAAGACGCCGTTGTTGGTCGAGGTGGACTGCGCCTGGCTCCCCGCGCCGAACGCCGACGCGAAGTCGGCGGCCGCGATCCCGGCGGCCAAATCCACGAAGCCACCGGGGGGCACGGACGAGAGCGCGGCGGACGGATCCCCGAACACGCCGGACCAGAGCGCGGCCGCGTTCGTGGCGTCCAGATCCGCGCCGTACCACCCGAACGTGGCCTGCAGGTTCCCCTGGAGCTGACCGAGGAACAGCGTCGACGGTTGGTTCTCCGCCGCCGTCGAGATTCGAAACGGCTTCGCGGTCGCGAGCGCGGCCGCATCCACACCATGCCGGAAGAACGTCTGCGTGAGCCCCGAGCCCGTGAGGATTAGCTGCGCGTCGGACATCACGGCGTACTGACCGAGGGCGAGCTTCGAGGAGCTCGCTTTGTCGAAGTCCACGAGCTCCGCCGCCGTGCCTTCTCTCCCGGTCACGAGTTTGTACGACACCCCGTTCTCTCCGCAGTTCGCCGCGTACGCGAGCTCCTGCACGCCGATCTCTGCGAAGAGCGCGCGGTCGACGGGCTCGGCGGCACCGCACGGCGCGGGCCGCTCTTGGAGCGCGAGGGAGGCATTCACCGGTGGCCCGCCCGCGAAGCCCACGCGCAGCTCGGCGACATCGCCGTCGACGATCCCGGCGAACCCCACGGACGCTCCCACGAAGCGACCCCACGTGAAGCGCGCTTGCTTCGCGACGGGGTACTTCAGGACCGTGCTCGCCGCTCCCCCGTCGTCGAGCGCGCGGATGTAGGCCGTGTGCGTCGAGGTGTCGGTGACGACGATGACCAGCTTGCCGTTGCTGACGGCGACGGCGATCGCGTCCTCGAGCGTGGTGTCATCCAGGTCGGACGCCGAGAAGAGCTCGAATGGCGCGCTCCCCGTGCAGGTGCCGACGAAACACGCGTCCCCGTTGGCGGTACGGAGGCACTTCCCATCGCACGGCGCGCCCGCGCAGACCGGCCCCATGTACGTCCCCGTGCTGGACGAGCTCGCGGCCGTGGTCGACGTCGAGGTCGCGGTGGAGGTCGTGGCTCCACCCGCGGAGGACGCCGTGCCCGTGGACCCCGTCCGGAGTTCTCCGTCGGTCTCCACACCCGCGACGAGCTGACAGCTCGCCGCGAGCGCGCTCGCGAGGATCACCACCGCAACTCGAGATCCAACTCGCCACCTGCGCATCGGGCGCTCCTCTCCGTGCATGGTAGAGCAACCCGAGTCAGCGCCGCTCGTCGTACGACACGGGCGGCTGCGCGGGCGGAAGCGGCTTCGCTGGCGGTTGGGGCGGAGGAGGCCCCGGTGCGCGCGCGACGAACGTCGGTGCCGGCGGAGGCGCGGACACGACGTGGGTCGACGGAGCGGTCGCGCCAGAAGGTGCGGGCTCGGACGACGCTGCGGACGACGAGGCGCTCGCCACGGGCGAGGCCGAGGGGAGCGGCGCCGCGCGCACCTCCGCCGATGCTGGGCCCCTCGCGATCGCGGTGTCCTCGACGTGCGCCGTGGAGGCGGGCTCGGCCGTGGCGCGGGCCGTCCGCGCGCCGCTCGAGTGTTCCCGGAGGAGGAGGAACGCTGCGACGCCGCCGCCGGCCAGGAGGAGCGCCGCCGCGCCGGCGATCGCGCGCCAGTTCGAGCGCCGCCCCGGCTTCCCCGTGCGCGACGCGCCCGAGGAGGAGCCCGCGAGAGAACCATCCGCATCCACGCGGTTCGGGTGGCTGCCGGAGCCGGATGGCGCGGGCAGCGGGACCTCGGGGTAGGCGTGGGTTCCCGCAGCGAACGCCGCAGCGGAGGGGTGGGCGGGGGCGGCGAACGGAAGGAGAGCGCGCGCGAACTCGACCACGGATGGATAGCGGCGCGCCGGTTCCTTCTCGAGGCACCTCCGCACCACGGCGTCGAGCCCGGGCGGGACTTCGGGGCGAACCTCCGTGAGGGGCGGCGGATCATCCGCGACGACGGCCGCGCAGATTTGCGTGACCGAGTCCCCTTCGAAGGGCGTGCGATTGGTGAGGAGCCGGTAGAGGATCGCGCCGAGCGCCCACACGTCGCTTCGCGCGTCGACGTGCTGCGCCCCACGCATCTGCTCGGGGGACATGTAGAGGGGTGTCCCCATCAGGTTGGACGTCTGGGTGATGTCGACGCCGTCGGGGTTGCCGAGGAGCTTCGCGATGCCGAAATCCAGCACCTTCACGCACGCGAGGTTGTTCGCCCCGCGCGTCACGAAGAGGTTCGCGGGCTTGAGATCGCGGTGCACGATCCCGAGCGCGTGCGCTTCGGCCATCCCCTCGCAGACCTGGAGCATGTACCCGACCGCTTCTTGGATGGGCAGCGCGCCCCTGTGCTCGAGCACGCGCTTCAGGTCGTTGCCCTGGAGGAGCTCCATGACCATGTACGGCGCCCCGTTCTCCAGGTGGCCGATGTCGTGGATCCGCGCGACGTGCTGGCTCTTCAGCCGAACCGCGGAGCGCGCCTCACGGAGGAACCGCTCCACGGCCTCCTTGTCGTGGAGCATCGACGGCAGCATGAACTTGATCGCGCGGCGCTCGTGCAGGTCGACGTGCATCGCCGACACGACGACCCCCATCGCACCCGTGCCGAGGATCTGCTCGACCCGGTACTTCTGCGCAAGCAGATCCCCCGGCTTCACGCCCGCTAGCGATGATGACATCCGGACCGTCGAGGATCGTACGCGGGCCCGGCCGAACCGGCCATCGAGTTGATCCGCTGAGCGCGCGCGCACCCCGGCGCCCTGGCTCGGAGCGACCCGAGCGCGCAGCGTCCCGTCGCGTCAGAGATCGACCTGCATCCCGATCTCGACGACCTGCTCCGCGGGGATGCTGAAGTACCGCGTCGCGCGCTGCGAGTTCTTCGTGAGGAACGCGAAGATGGACTCCGCCGTCGGCCCCATCTCGCCCTTCTTCGTCGCGAGCAGGGTCTCGCGGCCGAGGTAGTACGTCACGTCGTCGGGCTCGAACGGGATGTTGCGGCGCTTGAGCGCGTCGTGGAGCGCGCGCGGCACGTCGGGGGACTCCATGTACCCGAGCCGGATCGTGATCCGGTAGAAGCCTTGCGCGAGCGGGATGACGTTCACGCGCTTCGAGGTGACGCGCGGCACCTTCTCGTTCGTGACCGTGACGAGCAGCACCGTCTCGTGGAGCGCCTTGTTGTGACGCACGTGGTGGAGGAGGAGCGGAGGCGTGCCCGTGGGGTTCGACGTCAGGAACACGGCCGCGCCCGGCACGCGCGCCGCGGGCAGATCCTTCGGATCGATCGACCGATCCGCGAGCCCTCGCACGTAGGACTCGAGGGGCACGGCGTCGCTCATGAAGAACTGCGCGAGGAGCCCGCGGCCGCGCTTCCAGGTGATCATCGCCGCGAAGATCCCGAGCGCGATGACGATGGGGACGAAGCCCCCGTCGATGAACTTGAGGAGGTTCGCCCCGAAGAACGCGAGGTCGAGCGACAGGAAGAGGACGAGGAGCGGGAGCGCCTTCGCGACGGACCAGCCCCACTTGCGCCGCGCGACCACGTAGAACGCGATGGAGGTGATTCCCATCGTCCCCGTCACGGCGATGCCGTACGCGGCCGCGAGGTTGCTCGACGCCTTGAACCCGAGCACGAGCGCCACGCACCCGATCGCGAGCGCCCAGTTCACCTCGGGGATGTAGATCTGACCCTCGGTCTCGCTGGACGTGTGGGTCACGGTGACGCGCGGGAGGAAGCCGAGCTGCACCGCCTGGTGCGTGAGCGAGTACGCCCCGGAGATGAGCGCCTGCGACGCGATGATCGTCGCGAGCGTGGCGAGGATGACGAGCGGGATCACGAGCGCGGAGCTCGGCACCATCGAGAAGAACGGGCTCTCGGCGAACTTCTTGAACTTCTCGGGATCGTCGGACGCGGCGATGAGGAGGGCGCCCTGACCGAAGTAGTTGAGGACGAGGCAGGGCAGCACCATCCCGTACCAGGCCCACTGGATCGGGCGCCGGCCGAAGTGCCCCATGTCCGCGTAGAGCGCCTCGCCGCCCGTGATGCAGAGGACGACCGAGCCGAGCACCTTGAAGCCCTCGAAGCCGTTCCGCCGCATGAAGTCGATCGCGTGGAGCGGGTTCAGCGCGCGCGCGATGCCCGGGTTCAGGATGATCCCGCGCGTCCCGAGGACGCCGAGCACCAAGAACCAGAGCAGCATGACGGGGCCGAACACCTTCCCGATGGTCGCCGTGCCGCGCTTTTGGACCGCGAAGAGCCCGACGAGGATCGCGATGGTGATCGGAATGACCCACGACTTCAGCGTCGGCGTGACGTCCTGGAGCCCCTCGACGGCGCTGAGCACGCTGATCGAGGGCGTGATGACGCCGTCCCCGTAGAGGAGGCAGGCCCCGAAGATGATGAGCGCGGTGAGCGCGCCCACGCGCCCCGCCGTGAGCTTCCTCTTCTCGGGGATGAGCGCCAAAAGGGCGAGGATTCCGCCTTCCCCTTCGTTGTCGGCGCGCATGATGAACGTGAGGTACTTCACGCTCACGACGAGCACGATCGCCCAGAAAAACAGGGACAGCACGCCGAGCACGTTGGAGGTGTGGAGCGCGGTCGTGCTCGCCGCGTCGACGAACGCGGGCAGCGCGTGCTCGCCGTGGATGCACTCCTTCAGCGCGTAGAGCGGGCTCGTACCGATGTCGCCGTAGACGACGCCGAGGGCCGCGAACGCGAGCGTCCTCAGGCTCGCCTTCGCGTGGCCGTGTTTGGGGTCGCTGTCCGGCACGTCCGCGATCGGCTCGCTCGGCGGCGGCGCGGGGATGCTCGCTGCGCTCATTTGGAGCCTGATCGCGTAACGCCGCGCGAGGCCCCGCGCCACGGAGAGCGCTGGCCTTTACGAAATCTTGATACCTCGTTGATGAATCCTTGATGCGAGACATACGAAAGCTTGATGCGCGGACGCGTGAGCTTGACGTCCTCGAAATCGGCCGCGCGATAGCGTCATTTCGTGGCCTCACCGTTCCGCATCCGCGCCGAGGAGCCGAGCTCCGCCGTCGCCACCGAAGACGGCGCGCGCGCGATGCGCGTGGAGCACGTGCTCGTCCTCGTGCTCACGACGCCGATCCTCGTCCTCGGGGTTTGGTCCCATCGATCGTTCGGCGTCGCGCTCACCGTCGCGCTCTTCGCCTGGCTCTTCTCCTTCGTTTCGCTGGTCCGTTCGCGCCGCTGACGGCCCGCCTGCTAGAGTTCCGCGAGGTGAACCCCGAGCGGATCCTGGTGTGCGTGGGTCCGAGCCCCTCGTCCGCGCGGCTCGTCCGCGTGGCGCACGAGCTCGCCTCCCGCACGGGGGTCCCGTGGCTCGCCGCGGTCGTCATGGACCCGGACGACGCGGGCATCGGCCCGGACGACCGCGCGCGAGTCGACGAGCACCTCCAGCTCGCGGAGTCGCTCGGCGGTGAGATCGCGCGCCTCTCGGGGCCGCGCGTCGCGGCGACCCTGCTCGACTACGCGCGCCTCCGGAGCGTCGGGCGCATCGTCGTCGGCAAGCCGCGCCGGCGCGCGCTCCTCGGCAAGCGATCGATCGCGGAGGAGATCCTCCGGGAGTGCGAGGACATCGATCTCCACATCGTGTCCGGGGAGGAGCCGCTCCCGCGGCGGAGCCGAATCTCCGTCCACGTCGAACGCACGCCGATCCGCTTCGTACTCTCGGCGCTCGCGGTCGCCGCGACGACCGCGCTCGCGTTTCCGCTCGCGCGCGTGCTCGGCCCGGAGGCGATCGGGATGCTCTATCTCCTCACCATCATGGTCGTCGCGTTCCGCCTCTACCGGGGTCCGGCGTTCTTCGCTGCGGCGCTCTCGGTCGCGGCGTTCGACTTCTTCTTCGTCGAGCCGGCGTACACGTTCGCCGTGAAGGACCCGCGACACCTGCTCACGTTCGTCGTGATGTTCACGGTGGGCCTCGCGATCAGCTCGCTCACCGTGAAGGTGCTCCGGCAGGGCGAGGCCGCGAGGGAGCGCGAAGGCAGGACGCGCATCCTCTACGAGCTCGGGCGCGAGCTCGCGTCCGCCCGGGACGTCGGCGCGGTCGCGGAGATCGCGTGTCGCCGGCTGGGTGAGGCGGTGAGGGCGGAGGTCGCGCTCGTGTCGGACGACGCGGCGATCACGGCGGACGCAGCGATCGCGCGCGACGGCGCCGCGCTCATCGCGGCCGCGCGCGAGACGCGCCGCCCCGCCTCGAGCGAGGACGGCCTCCACGCGTTCCCGATCCTGGTGGGGGGCGCCGTGCGCGGCGTGTTCGCGATTCGCCGCAAGGATGGCGCGCCGATCGACGCGGATCAGCGCGCCCTCATCGACGCGGTGAGCCGACCGATCGCGACCGAGATCGAGCGCGCGCGCGTCGCCGCGGACGCGGAGGCGGCGCGCGTCCAGGCCCGGACAGAGGAGCTCCGGAGCGCGCTCCTGTCGACGGTCTCGCACGATCTCCGTACCCCGCTCGCCACGATCACGGGCGCCGCGACGCGACTGCGGGACGCGCCCGAGGGGACGCTCGACGCGGCGGAGCGCGGACCGCTCGTCGAGTCGATCTGCACCGAGGCCGAGCGCCTCGAGCGCCTCCTCGTCGATCTGCTCGCGATGACCCGGCTCGAGTCGGGAGGGCTCGACGTGCGCCGCGAGTGGATCCCGATCGAGGAGATCGTGGGCGCGGCGCTCTCTCGGCTGGAGAGCGCGCTCGCGGATCGCCCGATCGTCGTGCGCGTCCCGGACGAAGCGTCCCTCGTCGCGGTGGACCCCGTCCTGTTCTCGCAGGTCCTCGTGAACCTCCTCGAGAACGCGCTGAAGTACACGCCCCCGAAGAGCCCGATCGAGGTGCGCGCGTCGGTGCGCGCGGACGCGTTCGAGATCGAGGTCGCCGATCGCGGCCCGGGCATCCCGGGCGGCGCGGAGGCGAGGATCTTCGAGAAGTTCGTGCGCGGGGACCACCCGGGGGTGGGCGGCGTGGGCCTCGGCCTCGCGATCTGCCGCGGGATGATCGTCGCGCACGGCGGGACGATCACCGCGCAGAATCGACCGGGTGGAGGCGCGGTGTTTCGGATCCACGTGCCCCAGGAGATCGCCCCGACGGATCTCCCGCCCGAGCTCCCGCCCGCGTCGCTTCGGAGGGCCTCGGCGTGACGCGCGCGCTCGTCGTGGAGGACGATCCGCCGATGGCGCGCTTCCTCCGCGCGACCCTGGAGAGCAACGCGTTCGAGGTCTCGACGGCCACCACGGCGCGCGACGCGATCGCGTCGTTCACGACGACGCTCCCGGCGATCGTCCTGCTCGACCTCGGGCTGCCGGACGGCGACGGCCTCGACGTCACGCGCCGCCTGCGTGAGTTCAGCGCGACGCCGATCATCGTTCTGAGCGCGCGCGGGCGCGAGTCGGACAAGGTCGCGGCGCTGGACCTCGGCGCGGACGACTACCTCACGAAGCCGTTCGGCACGAACGAGCTCCTCGCGCGCATGCGTGTCGCGCTCCGACACGCCGCGCGGGCGCGGGGCGCGGAGCTCGATCCGACCGTGGAGGTGGGCCCGCTCGTCGTGGATCGCGCGCGCCGCCTCGTCACGCTGGAGGGCAAGGAGGTCCACCTCACGCCGATCGAGTACAAGATCCTCGCGATGCTCGCGGAGCACGCGGGGAAGGTCGTCACGCACCGCCAGCTCCTCTCGGAGATCTGGGGCCCGGGGCACCTCGAGCAGACGCACTACCTCCGCGTCCACATGGCGCAGCTCCGGAGAAAGCTCGAACCGGAGGCCGCTCGCCCGCGGTTCGTCACGACGGAGCCGGGCGTGGGCTACCGGCTGCGCGCCGAGTGATCCACGCGGCCCTGGCGCGTCAGCCGAAGCTCGTCGCGTCGGTGGACGTGGGCGGGTCTTGGACGAGCACGAAGGGTTGGACGACGACCGCGGTCCACTCCCGCCCCATCTGATCTTTCCAGCGCTGCCGCTCCGTCGGGGAGGGCTTGCGGAACGTGCCGGACGCGATCCACCCTTCGACGAGCTCCTTCTCGTCCTGCGCGACCGCGATCGCAGCCTCGATGAGGGCGAGCTTCGGCGCGACGATGACGACGGCGTCCCGCTCGAGGTGCGGCGCGAGCGCTTCGAACGTCACCGGGCCCATGGTCTCCGTGAGCCGGATCCGGAGGGCTTCTTCCATCGACATGGGGTCGCTCATAGATCCACCTGCATACCAATTTCCACCACGCGCTCCGGAGGGATGCCGAAGAACGCGGTCGCCTGTTGGGAGTTTCGCGTGAGGAACGCGAAGAGCTTCTCGGCGCGCTGGCCCATGTGGCCGCGGTTCGTCGCGAGGAGGGTCTCGCGGCCGAGGTAGTACGTGACGTCCTCGAGCGAGAACGGGAGCGAGTACTTCTCGATCGCCTCCGCGAGGGCGCGCGGGACGTCGGGCGTCTCCATGAAGCCGGTGTGGAGGCGCACCCGGTGGAAGCCCTGCTCGAGCGCCTCGACCTCGACGCGATCCTCGAGGACGCGAGGGACGTGCTCGTTCACGACCGTGAGGAGCAGGACGGTCTCGTGGATCGCCTTGTTGTGTTGCGCGTGGTGCATGAGCAGCGGGGGCGTGCCCGTGGGGTTGCTCGTGAGGAACACGGCGACCCCGGACACGCGCTTCAGCTCGACCTTCCCCTCCTGCTTGCGGTGCACGAACTCGTACGTCCCCTTGCCGAGGCCCGCGAGGAACCGCTCGAGCGGGATCGACGCGCGCTGGAAGTAGTCCGCGAGGAGGGCGCGCCCGCGCTTCCAAATGCGCATCACGATGAAGATGCAGATCGCGATCGCGAGGGGCACGAAGCCGCCGTCCAGGAACTTCACGAGGTTCGCGCCGAGGAACGCGAGGTCGACGATCATGAAGAGGATGTAGAGCGAGAGCGCCTTCGCGAGGGGCCACTTCCAGACGCGCGTCGCGACCAGGAAGAACGCGGTCGAGGTGATCGCCATCGTCCCCATGACGCTGATGCCGTACGCGGCCGCGAGCTTCGAGGAGGAGCGGAACGCGAACACGAGCGCGAGGCACCCGGCCGCGAGCGCGGCGTTCACCTCCGGGATGTAGATCTGGCCCTCCGTCTCGTGGGACGTGTGGAGGATGCGGACGCGCGGCAGGAACCCGAGCTGCACCGCCTGCTGCGTGAGCGAGTAGGCCCCCGAGATGAGCGCCTGGGACGCGATCACCGTGGCGGCGGTCGCGAGCGCGACGAGGGGGTAGATGAGCGGTCCGTCCGGGACGAGCGCGTAGAACGTCTTCTCGGCGAGCTCGGACGCCTTGTCCGGGTGCGCGAGGAGGTTCGCGCCCTGGCCGAAGTAGTTCAGGACGAGCGCGGGCATCGCGAGCGAGAACCACGCGAGCTGGATGGGGCGGCGCCCGAAGTGCCCCATGTCGGCGTAGAGCGCCTCTCCGCCGGTGATGCAGAGGACGACGGAGCCGAGGATGAAGAACCCCTTCGCGCCGTTGTCCATGAAGAACCGGACGCCGTGCACGGGGTTCACGGCCTGCAGGATCCCCGGGTACTTCACGATGTTCACGACCCCGAGGACCGCGAGCGTCGCGAACCAGACGACCATGATGGGGCCGAACACCTTGCCGATCGTGCCCGTGCCCCGCTTCTGTACCCAGAACAGCCCGATGAGGATCGCGACGGTGATCGGGATGATCGCGGGTTCGAGCTTGTTGGTCGCGACCCCGAGGCCCTCGACGGCGGAGAGCACGCTGATCGCGGGCGTGATGATCCCCTCGCCGTAGAGGAGGCACGCACCGAAGATGATGATGCTCGGGATCGCGCCGACCGCGGCGAGCGCCTTCGGCTTCTTCAGGGTCTTCTGGAGCACCGCGAGCATCGCGAGCCCCCCGCCTTCGCCCTGGTTGTCCGCGCGGGTGACGAACCCGAGGTACTTCACGCTGACGACGAGCGTGATCGAGTACAGCATCAGCGACAGGAGCCCGAGGATGTTGCCCTCGCTGGGCTTCACCGCGTGCTCGCCGTGGACGCACTCCTTCAGCGCGTAGAGCGGGCTCGTGCCGATGTCCCCGTAGACGACGCCGAGCGCGGCGAGGGCGAGGGCTGCCTTCGATCCGGGGTGACCGTGTCCGCCGTGCGCGCCCGCGTGCGCCACGCCGGACGCGTGATGAACGGACGCGGGGGCGGCCTTTTCCCCCGGCGGAGGAGCTGGAGGTTCCTTGGAGTCCCCGTGCGCGCTCGCTTCCGTGGGCGCGGCCGCCGTGTCGTTCATGCGTCCGGTATCCAACCACGACGGAGCGCCGCGCGCCCGCTCAAGATTCCAAGCTCGTCGGTCATGCAAACCGACTCTTGACCGTCGATGGGCGCATCTGCCATGTTCCGCCGTGGAGAGGTGACCGAGTGGCCGAAGGTGCCTGATTCGAAATCAGGTGAACCCTCACGGGTTCCGCGGGTTCGAATCCCGCCTTCTCCGCCATCCTGATTGCGCATGCGGAAGCATGCGCAGGACCCATTTGCGCATGCGTGACCCCGGTCGTGGGGCTGGTTGCGCATGCGCGAGGCTGATTGCGCATGCGCGAGCCCCGCAGGCTGGTTGCGCATGCGCGAGCCCTGCAGGGCATTTGGTCGCGCGCGGAAGCACGCGAAGAACGGACGGCGGGCGGGCCTCTGGCTCTTCCTCCGAGCTCGTCCGTCGTTGAGTGACGGCGTCCTCCCGCGGCCGACAGCTTTGGGATGTCGCTTTCAGTGTCATCCTTTGCTAGAGGGACGCGTCGCTAGCTGCACCGCCTGGAGAGGTGACCGAGTGGTCGAAGGTGCATGATTGGAAATCATGTGTACCCGCAAGGGTACCGCGGGTTCGAATCCCGCCCTCTCCGCCAACAACCCTGCCGAGGCCGCCATCACCGACGCATCGTCCCGCGCGGCGAGCGGCGCCTCGCTCGCTTCCGAGAGCGAGACGCCGCGTCGCGGATCGTGGGGGCCGCATCGACCTCCTCGCCGCGAGGGGGGCGAGGGCCCCCAGCCGCGGGGATTCGAGCGCCGGATCATGGCGCGCCTCGCAGGAGGAGGGCGTCGTCCGCGAGGCGCGCGACGAGGAAGTCGAACAGCGCGCGGATCCGCGGGGTGCGCTGGAGGTCGCGGTGGATGGTGAGCCAGATGGGTTCGGTCGGCTCGTCGGGCATGGGGAGGCGGCGGAGCGATGGATCCCGGTCGCCCAGGTAGCGCGGGAGGACGGCGATACCCGCCGAGGCGCGCGCGCCCGCATGGAGCGCGATCGACAGCGTGCTCGTGAACGCGACCCGCGCCGTCGGGCAGATCCGACGCAGCCAGGTCGCCTCGACGGCGCCCGCCTCGGGCACCGAGAGAAACGGGTGCGCCTCGGGCTTCCTTCGGTCCCAGCGGTGCTCCTCGAGGTAGGCGTGGGATGCGTAGAGGCCATACCCGATCGCGCCCGCCCTCCGCACGACGAGATCCTTGTGCGCCGACCGGAAGAGCCGCACGGCGAGCTCCGCTTGACGCTTGCCGAGATCGAGCACCTCGCCCGCGGGGACCAGGTCGATGACGAGCTTCGGGTGCGCGCGCTGGAGCTCGGCGAGGATCGGCGCGAGGTAGGTTACGCCCAGCGTCTCCGGCGAGGTGACGCGCAGCTTGCCCTCGAGCTCGTCGCGCTGCGCGACCGCGCGCCTCTCGACGGCGTGGATCGCCTCCTCGACCCGCCGCATCGGTCCGAGCAGGCGGTCCGCGTCCGCGGTCGGCACGTAGCCCGCCGGCGTCCGCGTGAAGAGCCGCGCCCCGAGCGCGGCCTCGAGCGCCTCCACGCGGCGGCCCACCGTCGTGTGGTCCACGCCGAGCGCCTTCGCCGCCTTCGCGAGCGATCCGGCGTCCACGAGGGCGAGCGCGAAGCGGACGTCGTCCCAGTTCACCCTGTGGATTCTTGCACGGGTGTCGTGCGCGCTACGGGCGTTCTCACACAGGGCGCGCCACCTTAGAACAGTGGGCATGAAGCTCGTCCTCGCGCTCGCGTCCCTCACGTCCGCCGGCTGCCTCCAGGCGGCCTCCACCGCCGCGCCCGAGGCGCCGCGAGACCTCGAGCGCCGCGTCTGTACGCCGTCCACGCTCGCGGGCGCGACGTCGATCCGCGCCGTCGAGGGCGGCGTCGTCATCGCGGAGGCGGACGGCGACGCTCTCCGCGTGAGGCGCCTCACGGGGGACGGCTGCGCGCTGTCGGACGCGGGGGCGCCTGCGATCGCCGCCGCTGCGCTCCTCGACGCCGACGATCTCGGGAACGTGTACGTCTTCCCCGCGGAGGCGAAGCGCGCCTCCGACGTCTCGACGATGCTCCCGGACGAGTACCCGGGGAGCATGGTCGCGCGCGTCGACGCGCGCAGCGTCGTCTCGAAGCTCCTCCCGGCGGGGCGAGGGATCTGGAGCTTCGGCGCGACCCCGCGCGGGGACGGGCTCTGGGTCAGCGCGTGCGGGCCGAACGGCGTCTACGACATCACGCCCGAGGGGGCGCGCCGCGCCTCCTGGGCGATGCCCGACACGCTGTGGGAGCAGTCCGCGAGCGTCCTCTCGGACCGAGAGACGTTCTGGTCCGTCGGCGTGCGCACGTGCGCGCCCGGGGCCCCGCTGACTCCCGCGTGTGGCTTCATGCTCACGCGAAGCTCGCCGACGTCGAGCCGCGAGATCGAGTCGACGATGGTCGACCTCGGAGAGGGCTTCGCGCAGACCTCGCTCGCGCGATGCGGCGCGCGCGTGTGCGGCGTCGCCCCCACGGGGATCATCGTCTGGGACGCGCTCGGTGCGCGCGTCGCCACCGTGACGCTCGCCGATCTCGGCGCCGCGGGCGCCGAGCGCGTGCAGCAAGTCACGGGGAACGAGGGCGGCCTCTACGTCATCCTCTCGACGGCCACCGCGACCCGCGTCGTCTTCCTCCCCGAGGACTGAAGCGCCCTGTACGCTGGGCTCATGCGCTTCACTGACCGGATCGTCGCTTCATCGATCGCTCTCCTCGTGGCCTCCAACGCGTGGGCCGCGCCGCCGACGCCCACGGGCGCGCACCCCAGGCTCTTCATGAGCCCCGCCCAGGTCACCGCGTACGGCTCGGCGGCCTCCCAGCCCGGCACCGCGGCGCACGAGCTCGTGCGCGGATGCGACAACACGTTCGACGAGCCCACGTACTACGACGATCGCGGCGGAGCGGACGGCGACAACTGGCCGGGCTCCGCGATGCGGTGCGCGTTCGCCTACAAGGCCACGGGGGACGCGAAGTACCTCACGCAGGCGATCAAGTATTGGCGCGCGTCCCTCGACGACGACCAGACCATCGGTGACAAGCTCGGCTGCGTCGCGGGCGTCGACACGAACTGGCAAACCTGGGACGGAAGCCCGCCCGCGCCGCCCGTGATCCTCACGGTGACGCATGACACCGGGTACCCCATCCGGTGGTACGGCGCGGACATCGCGCTCGTGTACGACTGGCTGAACGGCGCGCCCGGCGTGGACGCGGGGCTCCTCGCGCAGACGCGCACGTGCCTCGGCGCGTGGGTCGATTGGTACGCCGATCGCGGCTACCACCACGACGAGGCCGGCGCGAACTACAACGCGGGCTACGTGATCTCGCAGGCCCTCGCGGCCGTCGCCATCGGCGCCGATGGTGGATCGGACGGGCACGTCTGGAAGAACACGGTGGACGAGCTGTTCCCGAACCTGCTCGTGGGCAAGGGGCTCGCGAACGCGGGGGGAAAGATCGGCGAGCCCGCGGGCGTGCTCGTCGGCGGGGATTGGGCCGAGGGCTGGCAATACGGGCCGCTCAGCGTGCTCGAGTACGCGGTCGCTGCGCGCGCGCTCGAGGAGAACGGCGCGCCCCAGCCCGAGATGAACGCGTGGGCGAACAGCCTCGCGACCCGCTACGTCTACGCGACCGTCCCCGACCGGAGCGGGAGCTGGGTCGGAGGGGATTTCGACGACGAGGCGGTCTACACGTCCCCCAGCACGAACGCGCTCGACGCGGTGCTCGCCGCGAAATCCTCGGACGAGGCGGCCTCCTGGGCCGCGTTCATGAAGCAAGCGCAGGGCGTCGACGGGGGCGTCTACTTCTACAACGCGCTCGCCGAGACCCGCTCCGTCTCACCGGTGGACCTCGCCGCATCGAACCCCGCGCGCTGGTACGTCGCTCGGGGCACGCGCGCGCTCTTCGCCCGCTCCGACTGGACGGCGA
The DNA here is from genome assembly GCA_046351395.1 of Polyangiaceae bacterium. GTDB lineage: Bacteria > Myxococcota_A > Polyangia > Polyangiales > Polyangiaceae > CAYYKK01. The sequence goes on along the minus strand of JAXLYP010000005.1, from coordinate 359,033 downwards.
CGGCGTTCTGGTCCGTGTTCTCGTCCGCGCCGTCCGTCATCTCGGACCACATGCACTACTCCGCGTCGAACTTCGTGCTCACGCGCGGCGCGGACCACCTCGTCGTGGACCCCTCGAGATACGGCGAGCCCAGCACCTTCGCCACGAACGCGGTCTCCGCGGACTCGACGGTCGCCCAAGGCGACTACGGGGGGACGCAGACCCCGTGGAGCGAGGCCGAGCTCGTGTGGGCTCGCGGCACCGACGACGGGGTGTACGCCGCCCGGAGCGATTTCGCGAAGGCGTTCATCTTCTCGGACACGCCGAGCGACATCCCGTACGCGCACCGCGAATGGGTGATGCTGCCCGAGGGCGAGATCGTCACGATCGATCGCGTCCACACGGCCGACGCCCAGCACGACATGTACGTCCGCTTCCACACGAATACTGGGGGCGGCGGGCTCGTCCTCTCCGGGAAGGACGCGACCGGCACCGTCGGCGGCTCCAAGGTCGTCATCCACGGCGTCTCGCTCTCGGGCGGCACGCCCCATGTCACGCAGCCCGAGGTCGGGGAGTGCAGCGTCTCGTGTAGCTTTCCGTGCGGCGCCTGCGACGCCGCGCGGTTCCCGGTCGACGAGTACGCCGTGGACGTGCCGGGACCCCAGGCGCTCGCGATCCACGTCATCGACGCGCTGGGCGCGAGCGAGGCGCCCGCGATCGTCTCGTCGATGAACGACGACGCGATCGATCCCGCTCCCAAGACGAACGCGGGCGTCATCGGCGCGGCCGTGTTCCGCGGCACGAAGCAGTCGTTCGTCGTCGCGTCGAGCGGCGCGGACGGCGCCGTCGCCGATCCGATGAAGTACGGCATCCCGGGTGGGAGCGCCTCCCGCCACATCGTCTACGACGCGCCCGAAGACGCGGCCGGCGAGTCGCTCGTCACCGGGGTCGCCGAGGGCGATCGGTGCATCATCACGATCACACAGGGCAAGGGGTTCCCCGGGCACCCGCTGCTCTTCAAGGTCGCGAGCGCGAAGGACGGCTGCGCCGCGACGCCCGACACCGCGGTCGATCCCGGCATGCCTCCGCCCGCCGGTGGAGCAGGCGGGATGGGTGGCGCGGGCGGCGCGGGGCACGGTGGCGCGGGCGCGGGCAATGGGGAGAGCGGCTGCGGCTGCCGCATCGAGGGCGAAGGCGCGGTGTCGTTCGGCCCGCTCGCGTTCGTCGCGCTCGCGGGGCTCGTGATCGCGCGCCGCGGCCGCAAAACTTGACCGTCCCGGGCTCCCAGGGTCAAGTTCCCGCATGACGAAGACCTGGGGGCTCTTGGTGGGAGTCGGGTTGCTCGCGCTCGCGGCGGGCTGCGACGACGAGACGAAGACGAGCGGCGGAACGGGCGGGACGAGCTCGTCCTCGGGCACCACGAGCACCGGCACCACGAGCAACTCGACGGCTTCGGCCACCACCGGGACCGCGACGAGCGGGACCGGCACCGCGTCCGGCTCCACGACGGGCAGCGGGTCGAGCACGGGGAGCATCATGACGGGCACGTGCACGCCGAGCGGGACCCAGTCGAGCGCGAACCTCGACTGCACGGCGCTCTGCGAAGGCGTCCTCGACACGACCCCGACGCCGTGCCCCAACGGCCCACCGAACGCGAACACCTGCACGGTGATCTGCCAAGACCTGAAGGACACCTGCCCCCTCCTCGACAACTTCATCGACTGCGGCGGCGACCAGGCGACCTGGCAGTGCACGAACAGCGGGGCGGGCGTCGCGCCCACCACGTGCGGTGCCGAGTGGGCCTGCATCGAGGCGATGTGTCTGAACGGGATGTGAAGCTCGGCGCGGCGCTCGGCGCCGCGCTCACGCGATGCGCGACGCTCAGGTGACGCGGTAGTTCGGCGCCTCCTCGGTGATGATGACGTCGTGCACGTGGCTCTCGCGCAAGCCCTGTGACGTCGTACGGATGAAGCGCGCTTTGGTCCGCAGATCCTGGATGGTGCGCGACCCCGTGTAGCCCATCCCCGCGCGCAGCCCGCCGATCAGCTGGAACACGATCGCCGTGAGCGACCCCCGATACGGGACGCGGCCCTCGATCCCTTCGGGCACGAGCTTCTCGTCCGCCGCGCCGCCCTGGCCGTAGCGGTCCTTGCTGCCCTTCCGCATCGCGCCGAGCGAGCCCATGCCGCGGTACACTTTGTAGCTGCGCCCTTGGTAGAGGACCATGTCCCCGGGGGACTCGTCCGTGCCGGCGAAGAGCGAGCCGACCATCACGCTCGATGCGCCCGCGGCGATCGCCTTCGTGACGTCCCCGGAGAACTTGATCCCTCCGTCCGCGATCACCGGGATGTCGTACCGCTCCGCTGCGCGCACGCAGTCGCTGATCGCGGTGATCTGCGGAACGCCGATCCCCGCGACGATGCGCGTCGTGCAGATGCTCCCGGGCCCGATGCCGACCTTCACCGCGTCCGCGCCCACGTCCGCGAGGGCCTCGGTGGCCTCCGCCGTCGCGATGTTGCCGGCGACGACTTCGACGTTCGGGTAGCGCCGCTTGGTCTCTCGGACGGCGTCGATGACGCCCTTCGAGTGGCCGTGCGCGGTGTCGACGACGATGACGTCGACCCCCGCCGCGACGAGCGCGGCGCACCGCTCGTCCCGATCCGCGCCCGGGCCGATCGCGGCGCCGACGCGGAGGCGGCCCTGCTCGTCCTTCAGCGCGTCCGGGTTTCGGTCGGCCTGGAGGAGGTCCTTGATGGTGATGAGACCGACGAGCCGACCGTCCTCGACGACGAGGAGCTTCTCGATGCGGTGCTGGTGGAGGAGCTCCTTCGCGCGATCGTTCGCGACGCCCGGGGGGACGGTCACGAGCTCCTTCGTCATGAGCCCGGAGACGGGCTGCTCTTCGTCGCGCGCGAAGCGGGTGTCGCGCGCCGTGAGGATGCCGACCGGGCGCCCTCCTTCGACCACGGGGACGCCGCTGATGTCGTGCTCGCGCATCACGAGCCTGGCCTCGCGCAGCGTCTGCTCGGGCCGCACGGTCACGGGGGAGATGACCATCCCGCTCTCCGCGCGCTTCACGCGCTCGACCTCGCGCGCCTGCTGCGCCGGGGTGAGGTTCTTGTGGACGATGCCGATCCCTCCGGCCCGCGCCATCGCGATCGCGGCGGCGCCCTCCGTCACCGAGTCCATCGCCGCGCTGACGAGCGGGACGTGGAGCGCGATGCGCTTCGTGAGGCGCGTCTTCGTGTCGACGTCGCTCGGGAGGACGTCGCTGTACGCGGGGACGAGGAGCACATCGTCGAACGTGAGGCACTCGCGCAGTCGATCGTCGAGCATCGCGAACGAGTAGCGCCTTTCGTCTCGCGCTTCCATCCCGACGCACGGGCCGCCCGGGTGGCACGACCCTCACCGAGCGGCTACCTTGTCGCGCATGGCCGGGGGCAACGTCTTCGCCTACGCAGTCGCGGCGTCCCTCGCCGCGTTCGGTCTGTTTTTCCTGCTTGGCCGGCTCACCCGGCGAAAGGCGCACGCCATGTCCAGCTCGACCACGGACTCGCTCACCCACCACGTCGAAGAGCGGGTCATCCGCATGGTGAGCGACCGCCTCCGCATCGACGACGAGGCGCTCGCGACGACGCTCCGCAAGGAGCCCGATCCGGGCATCGTCGAGAAGGTCACGAAGGACGTCCGGCGCATCGAGCTCGTGTACGAGAAGAAGCACGGCAACGGACCGACGCGGTACGACCTCGGCGTCGAGGTGCACTTCGAGGACGGCCGCCTCGACCGGAAGATCGACGAGGTGGACGTCGGCTGGCTCCCGGGGGACGTCACGGAGGCGTTCGCGAAGACGGGGGCGGCGCGCGTGCACCGAACGTGGACGTTGCCCTGGGAGCGCGATCGCGCGTCCTGATCGGAGTCGGGGACGACGTACGAACGTCGTGATCCTGTTTGGCGATCTCGCGCTTCGGAGCTGTGGCATGCTCCTGGTCGATGACTTACGCGCACGCCGCGACTCTGGTGCTCTCCGCGGCGGTCGTCGGGATCCTCGTGCCCGCGTGCGACGACGCGTTCCGCCCGAGCGGCGAGGGCGAGAGCTGCCAGCAGACGAACGACTGCGCCGCGCCGCTCCGGTGCGTGGCCTTCGTGTGCGTGGGCCCGGCCAGCGGCGCGGGCGGGGGTAACGCGTCGAGCTCGTCCGCGGACGGGACGTCCACCGCCACCGCCACCACGACCACGTCCGTCTCTTCGACGAGCGCGTCGACGAACGCGAGCTCCTCCACGGGGACGATCCTCGACCCGACGCTGTGCGCGATGTGCCTCGACGAGAAGTGCGGGGCGCAGCTCGCCGCGTGCGACGACGCGTGCCACGACGTCGAGGCGTGCATCGAGGCCACGTGCAAGAACCTCGTGGAGAACAGCCTCCCGGAGGAGGGCATGTGCCAAGCCTACTGCCAGCAGGAGCACCCGGGCGGGAAGCAGCACCACCTGGCGGTCGCGAACTGCTCTCAGGTCGCTCCGTGCGGCCCGTGCTCGAGCAACCCGCTCGACTACGACGACTGCCGCGCCAAGGCCGATCAGGGCGCGTGCGCGGACGAGAAGATGGCCTGCACGGCGGATCTGGACTGCGTCCAGTACAAGAACTGCGCTGCGACGTGCGGGACGCTCAACGAATGCGTGCAGTGTCAAAGCGGGGCCGCGGGTCTCGCGGGCTACGCGAAGGCGTTCGCGTACGAGCAGTGCATCGCGCTCGAGTGTATCGCCGAGTCCTGGCTCCCCTGATCACCGGTACGGCGTGGACGGCGGCGCGCCCAAGAGAGCGCGCGCCACGCCAGCCACACGCTCGATGAAGCGCGCGAGCCGCGTTCGCCCCGAAGGGGACTCGACGGCGAGGAGCGGCATGAGCGGCGCCACGACATGGAGGCCGCGCGCGTCGTACGACAGTCGATCCGCGCCCAGACCGAGGAGCGCCGCGCGTACGTCGGGGGTGCACCTCTTCGCGATCGATTGGGGCGTGCCGTCGACCGCGAACGCGCGGTCGAACGCGGCGTCGCCGGTGGAGTGCCGGTGGAACAAGTCGTGGAGAGTGTGTCCCTTGCGGGACGCGCGCGTCTCGATCGCGAGCTCCGAGGAGCCCCGACCGAGGAGCGTGAGATCCACCTCGTACCGCGAAGGCGTGGCGCGCAAGTCCAGCGCGAGTGTCGCTCCGCCGATCGATCCCCGCAGGGAGAGGCGCGCCGGGTCGACGTCGACGCCGAACGCGGCCGCGGCGTTGTCGAGCTCCTCTCGAACCTCGCGCTCCCAGGGGCTATCGCCGATCTCCTTCCGACCCTCCATCACCCAGTGGGCACCGCGCTCCGCGGCGCGAACGCAGTCGACGTAGAAGCCCGGGCCCTCGGGTGAGCCGAAGCGGGAGATGCGCACGGAGGTGTCGGTGATCTCGGCGTGGACGAAGCCGAGCGCGCGGATGGCGTCCTCGATCTTCGCGCTCGCCGCGGTCTTCGTCGCGAGGCGGCGCGCGCGCTCGCGGTCCGCGCCGTCGACGGTGAAGTGCAGGAGGATCGGCGGAGTGAGGTCCGTGAGCTCACCGCCGTATCTCCATCGCAGCCCGAGGAGGAGGTTCATCGGGAACGATATCTCGACGACGCACCGATCCGCCCCGCGCGCCCGCGGCACGCGGACCAGGGCGTCGAGATCTCCGAGCCGCCCGCGCATCGCGTGGCTCCGGTCCCCCTCGCGCGGTGGCACGAGCTTGCCGTCCGCGTCGAACATCGCGAGCCCGAGGGACGTCGACGCGCTCGCCCAGATGACGTCGTCGTAGTCGCGGAAATCAGGCATGGTTCGCGTGCGCTCGACCGACGAGCGCGTCCGTGTCGAGGAGCAGCCGAATCTCGTCTCCCCACAGGACCGCGCTCTCGAAGGGGCCGCTCATTCGAATGACCGGCGCGAGCGCGCGGGGCGCGACCTCCTCGACCTCGCCCACCGCGTCCACCTCCAGCGCGAACGCGCGAGCCGCTCCGCGGCGCGGTGTCGTCGACTCCACGACCTCGACGGCGAGCCGCGAACCCTTGGGAGCGTGCGCGCCGGGCGCGCCGTCGAACACGGCCGCGGGCAGCAGGGTCGGCAGGGCGACGACGACCGATCCCGAGTCCGCGACGCGGACGATGCGTCGCGTGTGAGCGAGCGGCAACGCGAACACGACGCCCGCGCTCTCCACCCAGAGGACCTTCACGAGCGCCCCCTCGGCCGGGACCACGATGGTGGACGTGAGCCCGCGCCCCGCCTCGTTCGTGAGCTGGATCGTCCCGCCGAGGCGGTGAATCGCGGCCAGCGTGAGATCCAGGCCGACGCCGCGCCCCGCGAGCACGTCCACGGTCCGGCGCGTCGTGAAGCCCGGCACGAACAGCAGAGAGAGGAGCGCCCGATCGGGCACGCGCTCGGCGAAGTCCGCGCCGATCGCGCCCGACTGGACGGCGCTTCGACGCACCTCGGCGGTGTCGACGCCCGCGCCGTCGTCGATGACCTCGACCACGAGCGACCCGGCGCGGAGCTGCGCCCGGAGCTCGATCGTCCCGGTGCGGGGCTTGCCGAGCGCTTCGCGCGCCTCGGGCGACTCGATCCCGTGCGCGACCGAGTTGCGCGTGATCTGGAGCAGCGGATCGGCGAGCGCGTCCGCGAGCCGACGCTCGATGGGGGTGTCCCCGCCCGTGACGACGACCGTCACGTCCTTGCCCTCGCGTCGCGCTTGAGCCGCGGTGGACGCCGCGATGCCCTCGAAGAGGCGCGCCGCCTGGGTCGTGCGCATGGCGCTCACCGTCGCCTGAATCAACGCGCCGTCTCGGCCCACGCGGATCGCAGCGTCGCGGAGCTGGCCCACGGATCGGTCCATCAGCTGGGCGACGCGGGCTGCCTCGGCGGCGCATCGCTCGATGCGATCGATCGCAGCGGCGGGCGCGCCCCACGGCTTCGGTGGGCCGATGAGCCGAAGCGCCTCGCGCAGCGACGCCTGCGCCCCGCGCGCGCGCTCGGCGCCCCGCTCGAGCGCGGTGACGTTCCCCGCGATCGGCCCGCGCAGCTGGCCGACCTGCGCTGCGCGATCGTAGAGCCGCTCGAGCGTGGTGATCGCGACGCGCACGGAGTCGTCCCCGATGGGCCTCGACTCGGACGAGCGATCGGTGAACCCCGCGCCCGCCGCGGCGTAGTCGAGCGTCGGCCGCTTCGGCGGCAGCGGCAGCGGCGTCTCGATCGGCGCGCGGACGGACGGCGGCGCGCGGCCCGAGAGGAGCCGGAGCGTCGCGAGGGCGTGCGCCGGCGACTCGAGGATCTCCGCCATCACGGCGCGGTGACGCGCCATCTCCTCGACGATCCGTCGCGGGCCCTGCGGTTCCACGAGCTTGAGGTGCGCCTCGAGGCCGTGCGCGAACCAAGCCATGATCTCGTCGCCGACGGCGAGCGCCGCCCCCTTGATCGTGTGCACTTCCCTGTACACGACGAGGAAGAGCCGCTCGTCCGCGCTCGTGCTCGCGAGCGCGGCGTCGAGCCGCGCGAGGCGATCCTGGATGGACTCGACGTAGCCCGCGGCAAACTGCGGCCGCACCTCCGGCGCGACCAGATCGCCGGGCGGCTCGGGCCACGCCTCGCGCGGGATGGGTCGCCCGGCGCCGAGGGCCGCGAGCGCGGTCGCGATGAGCCGCTCCGCGTCCGGGACCGCCGACGCGTCCCCGCCCACGAAGCGCCGCTCGAGCCTCCCGAACGTCTCCGCGAGCGCGGGCTCCTCGGCCATCGCGAAGGACCCCTTCAGAGAGTGGAGCGCCCTGCGCGCCGCGGCCCCGCGCGCGTCGTCTTGTACGTCCGCGTTGACGAGCGCGCCCCGCTGCTTCTCCAGCTCGCCGATGAGCAGGCGCCGGATCTCGTCGTCCACGGGTCAGCTCTCGTCGCTCGGCGGCGGCTCCGCGTCCGACTCGCTGAGCGCGTGCAGCAGCTTTCGGAGCGGCGTCAGCACCGGGACGAGCGCCTCGGTCACGGACGCGCGATCGTCCCCCATGTCGCGCGCCTCGAGCGCCGTGAGCGCGCGCACGAGGCCCTTCGCGTGATCCCCCGCCTCGGAGAGGCTCCGCGCGAGATCGGGATCGAGCCCCGTGGCGCGCCTCAACCGGGTCTCGAGCTCCGTCAGCGCGAGCGTCGTGTCCTGCGCGGACGTCTTGAGGAGCGCCGCCTCGCCGCTCGTCTCCGTCCAGTCCTTCGAAAGTTTGTCGAGGCGCTGCGAGAGGTCCGACGCGTCGTCGTTCAGCGCCGTCGTCACGCCGAGGAGCCGACGCGCGTTCTCCGCGCCGAGGTTGGTCTGCGCCTTGAGCTCGTCCGAGAGGAGCAGCAGCGGCTTGCCGACGTTGTCCGGGAGCCGCGCGCCCTCGAGGCCCGCGTTCAGCGCGACGATGCTGAGGCGCTCGAACGCCTCCACCGACTGCTTCGCGGCGAGCGTCGCCGCGTCGGCGCGCGCACCGAGCGCGGTCGCGCGCTCCACCGCGCCGTCCATCTGGGTGCGCTGGCGCGTCGCCCCCGCGGTCACCCGCTCGGCGAGCCGCGCGGCGTCGATCGCGCCGCGCGCCGCGCGATCGCGCGCGTCCCAGAGCGCCGCGTCGTCGAGCGCGGAGCGCGTCGCGCCTTGCCCCAGGTTCGCCGTCCTCCGGAGGACATCGATGAACCGCCTTCGTTTGCTGTTCGCCACGCGGCCTCAACCCCTCTCTCTCGGCAGGGACGAGGGCGCCGCCGTGAGCGCGGAGCGCTCCCAAACGGACGCCTCGACCCATCGATACAGCGCGTTCACGTCGAGGATCGAGACTACCTGTCCTTCCCAGGACACGCCGCTCCCGCGGAGCGGGAAGCGGCCCGTGGCCTCGACTTGCCCGCCCTCGATCAACACCGTCTCGCCCGACTCGATCTCGCACACGAGCGCGGGCGCGGTCGTCGTCCGCGCGCCGATGCGGAGGAGCGTGGACAGGCGACCTTGAATGGACGCGACGCCGATGCGAATTCCGCGGTCGGAGGCCGGGCTGAATCGAGCGTCCTCGGCGCGCGCCGGAGTTCCGCCGATCTCGCCGACCCACGCGCGCACGTCGACGAGCGCCAGCATCTTGAGCTCGGCGGCGGAGACGAAGACGCGCGGGCTCGCGGGCGGCGTCGACAGCACGGGTCTCCCGCCGCCCCGCGAGCCCACCATCGCGTCGAGCGCGTCCGCGTCGAGCGCGTAGATCGCGCCGGGTCGATCGAGCTCGGCGCCATCGCTCACCGAGCGCCACTAGAGCACTGAGCCACCCGAACCGCGAGCGCTTTCGAGCCGGGCCCGTCCCCGCGAGAGCGAGCGTCGAGCGCGCCTCCGCCGCCCCATTTCTCGAGTGGTCGAAGCGGGGCTCGGAGTGTCTCGGGGTCCCTCAGACCGCGGCGCGCCGCACCTCGCGCAGGTACTTCGCGAGCACGTCGTCGGGGAGCCCCGCGGCGGTCTTGTCGTTGTCGTCCTCCGCGTCGAGGCTCGTGAGGGACACGAGCGAGCGCCGCTCGCCCGGGAGCGTGGGCTCGTCCTCGCCGTACATCGGCACGATCGCGGGCATGCGCTGCGTGATGCGCCGCACCGCCGAGACCACGCTCGCGGGGAGTGGCGCGTCCGAGTCTCGGCTCACCGTGCCGGAGAGCAGCTGATGGCAGCCGTCGAGGATCGTGGCGATCCGGTGCTCGTCGACCCGCCCCTCGAGGGCCGCACGCATGAAGCCGCGGAGCTCGAGGACGAGCGCGCGCGCCCGCCGCGCGGCGCGCAGATCGAGCTTCTCGAGCACCTTCTCGCGCGCGAAGGCCCACTCGGTCAGCTCCCCGACCAACGCCTCCACGAGCTCGCGCATCGCGAGCGGAGCAAGCGTGTCCGTCTCGACCGTCGGCTCGACGTCGTTCCCCAAAGCGCTCATGTCACCACCCTCGAAGCTCCCTGGAGCAACGGGGATGCCAGGTTCGGCGCGACACGGGCCTCGGAACGCCCCGACCAAATGATCAATCAATCCAACCGCAGAGTCAGCCGAAGGGGGGCCGCTCGTTGCAGATTCGCAATCGCGGGGCGTTGCTGACTCGCACGTTCGAAAGGTGGGCTGTGATATGCGCGAAGGGCGTGGTCCTCGCTGCCCGAGCCCCTCTGTTCCTGGAAGCCCTCAGCGTCGGCAAGCAAATCGCCCTGGGTTTTGGTGCGGTCGTCGTCCTCGTCGCGCTCGTCATCGGTGTCTGGCTGCTCCTCCGCAGGAGCGCTCGACCCGATCTCCAGCCGGTGAAGGTCCAACCCCTGACCCCTCCCGCACCCGCGCCGCTCCCGCTCTCCCCCGTCTCGTTCCACCCTCAGGCGATCAAGGACGCCGCGCGCGACTTCGATGACGGCGTCGCCACGGTCCTCGTCCCGAAGGCGCCGAAGCTCCCCTCACCGTTCGACAGCCTCCCCCAGCCCACGCTGACGCACGAGGGCGAGCGGTTCGGCCTCGGGTACCTCGATGAGGCGTTCGGCATCTGGTACCTCCACCAGCAGCGCCCGCCGGTGGAGCTCTTCCCGCGGACCCAGGAGGGCTGGGCGGCCGCTTGGCTCGCGTTCGTCGGGATGGAGCCTCGAAACCGCGAGAAACCGAAAGCAGCGCGCTGAGGCCGAGCGCGCCCGCGGACGAGCGAAGTCCGCGGTTTGGAACGAAAAAGCCCCCCGAGCCTCGCGGCCCGGGGGGCACCCCCTCCCTCGTGTCAGCGCTCGATCACTGCGGCGAGAGCGCGAGCGGATAGACGATGTGGACGACCGCGTCCGGGGCCGGGAAGTTGAGGCCGCCGAAGCTGCGAACGATGCAGCTCACGACGCCCGCGTCCGGGAGGTCGGAGCCCGCGTTGGTCACCGAGTTGACCGAACCATCCGCGCCGATCGTCATCGCGACCGAGACGCGACCCGCGAGCGCCGGGTTGCTCTTGAGCCCGTTCTCGTAGCAGCCGCGGAAGCGGCCGTAGTTGCGCTGAATGACGCGCTGGATGACCTCCGCGGGGATGCGCGTGCTGCCCTCGACCGGCTTCTGGCGGATCTTCGGAGCGTTCGTCGCGTCGTGCGAGCCGCCCGAGCCCCCGGTCGAGAAGCCGGTGCAGAGCGGGCCGAAGCAGTTGCCCAAGGAGTGACCCGTGCCGATGTCGCCGAGCGCGACGTTCTCCGCGCGACCGCCACCGCCCAAGCCATCGCTCGAGAGGCCGAGGCCGCCCGCGCCCTGCGACGCGCCGAGCGAGTCCGCCCACATGTTGCCGTTCGTGCTGAACGGGTCGTTGCCCTGCGCGTGATCCGCCCAGTTCGCCGTCAGCGTGTTGTCGTCGCCACGAAGCGTCGACAAGAGCCCGATCATCCCGAAGTCCTGCGCGTCCTTGATGGCCTCCGCGCGGCTGATCATCACCTGCTTGGACGTGCCCTTCACGGCGAAGTGGCCGCGCTCGGTCGTCGGGGTCGTGGTGCCCGCCTGGCCCTCGGCGCCCTTCGCCTTCTCCCCCGACTCCCCGCCCTTCGCGCTCTCGTGGTTCTCGGTGCGCGCCTCGTTCGAGGCCTGCTCCTTCTCGGCCATCGCCTGGAACATCGCGTTGACCTTGGCGGCCTGGTCGGACGCCATCGCCTCGCTGTCCGTGGCCTCGAGGGAGGGGGTGAACGCGAACATCGCCGCGAAGATCCCGCCGTGAAGCAGCGCCGCGACCGCGCCGAGCCCCACCGCACGCTTGTTGATGTTCGTCGCCCCGGCGACCTTGCGGCCCGCCTTGGTGCACTTCACGTCGAACGTCAGGGTGCCGATCCGGACGCTCTCCTTCGCGTCCCCCTCGAGCTTCTTGTCGCCGAGCGAGGGGAGGATGACCGAGCCAGCGGCGACGCGTACGACCTCCACCTTGTCGGCGCCGAGGACGTCGCGGCTCACGGTGAAGTCGCAGCCCTCCTCACCGACGGAGAACGAGCGGACGGGCGAGAGGTGTGCGACGTGAAGGACGTTCGCTCCCCACTTCACCGTCACCTCGAGCGCCGCGACGTTCGTCTCGACCTCGCTCGGATCGACCGCGGGCTGGCTCGCGACCATCGCGTACGTGTACGAGCCCTCGGGAGCCGTCGCCGCCACGACGCCCTCGTCCTCGTCCTTCCGATCGAACGGGTTGGCCGAGAAGAGGTTCTTGCTGGAATCGAAGGAGAAGGGCGACGACGACATGGCGGTGGAGTACCTTTCCGGACGGGGTCCGAAGGACGGGGTTCGGCGGGCGCTCGGCCGCGAGCGGGATGCTCGGCAGCTCGGGCACGCCGGCTGGGGCGCCTCTCGAGCCTCGACGAAGGTTCGGGGCCTCGCGGCCTCCGCTTCGTCGTCGCTCGTCGCGGCGCAAAAACATCGACACGGCCCGAAGAGAGAAGTTCCAAAAATCTTTTCGAGGGCGATCGGGACCCAAAAAGGCACGAAAAAGGGCGCCTTTCGGCGCCCTTGTCGAACTGGCCCCCGGGAGAGGGCCGCGAGCCGGCGCTCAGTTGGGGGAGAGTGACAGCGGGTACACGATGTGCCCGACCCCCTCCGCCGCGGGGAAGTTCAAGCTGGCGAAGTTCCTCACGATGCAGGACACGACTCCGGGATCGGGGAGGCTCGAGCCCGCGTCCGTCGCCGACCGGACGGACCCGTCAGGCGAGACGGTGAGGGCCACGACCACACGGCCCGCGAGCGTCGGGTTCGTCCGAAGTCCGTTCTCGTAGCAGGCGCGGTAGCGGCCGAAGCTCTGGCGAATCACGCGCTGCATGAGCTCCGGGGCGACGCCGGTCTTCCCGGGCTCCTCGGTGTGGTGGAGGACGGGCCCGTCCGCGTCGTGGTGGGGACGGATCGCGACGGGGATGAGCGAGCCCTTGCACATGAGGCCGATGCAGTCCGTGCGGATGGGGCCAACCTTCACCTGCGTCGCGGGCCCGCCGTCGTTGGGGTTCAGCATCTTCGACGGATCGAAGGGACCATCGTCGCTCCACATCCCGGGATCGGTGCTGCGCGAGTCCGTTCCGCTCTGGTCGCTGGTCCAGAACGCCGCGTTGTCCGAGATCGGCCCGAGGCTCGAGATGAGCTCGACCATCGTGGAGTTTTGGACTTGGTGGATGTAGTCCGCGCGGCTCAGGCTGAGGTTCGTCGTGTGCATCCGGCCGTCGGGGATCGCGGCGGTGCGCATCTTGGTGGTCGCGCTGCCGGGCACGTTCTTCGGCTCGGCGCTCGTGTCGTTCGGTTCGGCGCGCGAGGACGACTCCGAGCTCTTCGCGAGATCCGTCGTCTCCTTCAGCTCCTTCTCGGCCATCGCCTCGAACGCCCGCTGGATCGTCGCGTGCTGGTCGGACGTCATCGCCGAGTCATCCGTCGCGTCGAGCGCGGGGCTGAACGCGAACATTCCGGCGAAGACCCCGGCGTGCAGCGCGGCACCGAGCGCGCCGAGCGCGAGCGCGCGCTTGTTCGGCTTCTTCACGCCCGTCACCTTCTTGCCCGCGCGGACTCGCTTGATCTCGAACGTGAGCCCCGCGAGCTCCACCGTCGCGGAGTCGTCCGCGGCGAGGGCCTTGGCGAGGGAGGGAACCGTCACCGCGTCTCCAGCGACGTGCACGAGCTCCACGCGCGGTGCGCCGAGCTCCTCGCGGCTCACGGTGAAGTCCGCGTCCGACTCGCCGATCGTGAACGACCGCATCGGCGAGAGGTGCGCGACGGTGAGCACGCTCGCACCCCACTTCACCGTCACCTCGATCGCCGCCGCGCTCGTCTCCACCTCGCTCGCGCTGACGGAGCCCGCGGGGACCATCGCGTACGTGTACGAGCCCTCCGGGGCGCTCGCCGACACGACGCCCTCCTCGGAGGCCGCGGAGGTGAACGCGCTGGAGACGGTGGTCTTGAGGGCAGCTTCGACGGAGAAACGGGGCGACATGAGGGAGAGGTCCTTTCCAGACCGAACGTCCGAGGGTGGGGGTACGCACCTCTCGACGGCTCTCCGATGAACGCGAGCCCCTCGGCTCGGCATCGGCTCGCTCGTCGCGGCGCAAACACATCGACACGGCTCGACGGAGTTTGTTCCGAACTTTCTTCGCGCTAACGAGTGCGCGTGGAGCCTCGACCCGCAGGGCGCACGTATCTCACCTTCGCCCCCGAAGCGTGCCGACGCCTCGTCGCGCTGCTGCCGGACGAAGCGCCCGAGCAGTTGATCGCGCGCGCGGAGGCGGCGCTCGGGCAGGTGCCCTGGCACAACGAGGTCGGCGTCGCGACATGGCTCGCGTCGGAGCCGTTCCACGCGCTCGTCGCGCTCGCATCCCTCGCGGACGATCCTCTCTCGATCGCGGCCGAGCGGATCGCCGCGGTGTTCCCGGAGCTCGCGGGCCTCGTCGCCGCACCCGACGTCGTGACCTACGAGCACGCCGCCACCATCGCGGAGGGCACGCGCGCGACGCCGCTGCTGGATCAGACGCTGCGCGCCCTCGCGTGGGCGGCGCCGAAGGCGAACGACCTCGACCGATCGACGCGTGCGCTCGTCACGATCGTCCTCGCGTTCTCGGATGTGTCGAAGGGCGGCACGCCCGCGCAGAGAGCGGCGTGGGCGAAGCGCCTCGGCGTGGACGGGACGGTCCACAACGAGGACTCCGCCGTGATCCTCGACGACGTGTTCCGTCGTGTCCTCTCGAAGGCGCCGCTCAGCGAAGACGGCCGCCTCCCCGCGTCGGCGCGCGCGCTCTGCGCGGCGACGGGCCTCGTGGGCATGCGGGTCCGCGGGGAGGTCTCGCGCGACGCGCTCGCGCCGCTCCACGACTTCTTCCGGGGCGTGCCTCACCCGGAGTCGCTCCGCGAGGGTGACACCGACAAGCTCGCTGCGGCGTGGGCGATCATCAACCGCGCCGAGACCGCGTCGGTGCGCCCGGGCCTCCTCACGCCCGAGCTCGAGGCAGCGTTCGCCGAGGAGGAGCACGCGATCCTGCTCACCGCTGCGAGCATCGACCTCAAGCGGTCCCCGCTGTCGGAGCGCATCGCGCGGATGCGCGGAGGCGCCCTGATGCGCCGCGAGTCGCCGCACCAAGTCGAGCGCGTCCTCGACACGCTCCGCGGCGCTCGGCGCGTGCTCGAGGGCCGCCTCGCGCGCGCGCAGATTTGGTACGCCGAGGCGGCGCTCGGGGCGCTGTCGCTCAACGCCGCCGTGCGTGTGCTGCTCTATTGCACGGGGGCCGCGCTGCGCGCCGGCATCGATCCGTCGCGCACGTGGCACCTCGATCTGCTCGGCCTCGTCTCCGAGCTCCGCGAGCCCGACGGGACGCCGCGCCGCTACCCGTCGCGCCTGCTCGAGGCGATCCTCGAGTCCACCCGCTACGACAAGCTCATGCAGGGCCTGCTCGCGCACGACGAGAGCCCGCTCCTCACGCTGCCGTCGACCAAGGGGGGCGAGCAGGCGCTCCGCTTCGAGCTCACGCCGAGCCGTGAGGCGTCCGCGCTGCTCACGCTCCTCGAGGTGTACGAGACGAAGGCCGCGGCCGAGTTCCACGCGACGCTGAAGGCGCTCACCGATCTCTACGGGCTCCGGAAGGACGACTTCGATCGCGTCGCGAACGAGGCGTCGTACCTCGCGGCGATGAACGGCGCGAGGTACGACAAGGCGCGCATGCTCGACTTCGTCATCCCAGGCACGATCGTCGAGGTCGGCCCCGGCGGGGGCGTGGTGCTGGAGCTGATGGCCGAGCGCTTTCCGGGCTCACGGATCGTCGGCATCGACTCCTCGCTCGCGGTCGTCGAGGCGTTCCGCGAGCGCCAGGGCTCGGGCGAGCCCCCGTACGAGATCATCCACGGGGACGCGTTTCGGCTCGCGGAGCTCTTCGCCGACACCGAGCTCACCACGGTGGTGTTCTGCTCCGTGCTGCACGAGATCTTCTCGTACTGCGAGCGCGGTGATCCCCCGAAGCGGTTCCGGCTCGAGGCGGTGGACGACATCGTCGCGGCGGCGTTTCGAGCCCTCGGGAAGGGCGGCCGGATCGTGATCCGCGACGGTGTCATGCCGAAGCACGAGCCGCGCGTCCTCGAGCTCCTCGACGCATCGTGGGCGCGTGGGTTCCGCGCGTTCGCGCGCGACTACGAGCCGCGCCGGATCGCGTTCGAGGAGCTCGCGCCGGCGAAGGTGAAGCTCGACGCCGCCGACCTCTACGAGTTCCTGACGACCTTCACGTGGGGCCCGGCCTCGTACCCCTACGAGATTCGCGAACAGCGCGCCGTGCTACCGCGCGACGAGTATGTCGCGCGCCTCGTCGCGGCCTGCGCGCGCGCCTGCCCGGAGGCGAAGGTGCGCGAGATCAAGGTCGGGGACCTCGCGTCGTACCTCCAGCCCGGTTATCCGGAGCACCTCGCGCGCTTCGTGCGCATCACGAACGAAGCCGGTCACGAGGTGCCGATGCCCGACGTGAACGGCGTCTGGGTGATCGAGAAGGGCTGACGGCGATCCGATCAGTCGCTCGAGTCCTCTTCGAGCTGCGCGAGCAGCTCGTCGGCCCGAGCGCTGTCGATCCCGAGGGCCTCGGCGAGATCGTTGATGAGCTCGTTCTCCTCGTCCTGGATCTCGTTGTCGGCGAACGCGACCGCGGCCGCGAGGGAGAACCCCGCCTCGACGAGCGCCGGGTCCTCCTTGAGGACGGGCGCGATGGCTGCGAGGCGCTTCGCCTTGCCCTGCTTGTACTTCTCCTTGCAGTCCGCGAGGAGCTTGTCGATGTGCGCCGTGCGCATCTGATTGTCGGTGAGGCCGCGCACCGCGCCGCGCAGGACCTCGAACTCCTCGTCCGCGACGACGCCGTCCGCCGCGATCATGAGGAACATGCTCTCGAAGAGCGCCGCGAAGCGCCGCGCCGCGTCCTCGTCTCCGCTGAAGGGATCCTCCAGGATCGCGCTCGGCCGCGTGAAGCTCACGCTCGCGGGCTGGCCGACCTCGCGAAAGTGGTTGCGGATGCGCTCGAGGGTCTTCGGTTGGAGACGAATCATGCGCGAACTTCAGCCTGGACCCGGGGTGTTGTCAACCCAGCGGCACGTCGTCGGGAGGCAGGTTTTCGGGAGCGAGGCGGAGCAGCTTCACCGCGGCGCGCGTCGCCGCGTTCATCGGCCCGGAGGCGCGCAAGCGCTCCCAGACGATGTCCTCCGCGACGCGCACGTCGACCGTCTTCGAGATCGCGAACGCGATCTCGAGCGCCGAGACGAGCGCCGCCGCGGAGTCCTCGTCCCCCTCGAGGCTGCGCGCGACGCGCGCGACCATCTTGCTCGCGGCGTGCGCGAGGCCGGCGCGATCGAGGTGGACGTCCTCCGCGTTGGCGGTCTTCACGAGCGCGGCGAGCGCAGCGAAGTCGGGCCGATCGGACTCGAGCGCGAACTGGATGTCGTCGCCGAGCACGAGCTTGCTGGCCGCGACGAGGATCTTCGGCGGATCCATCGCGAGCGGCGCGATCTGCAAGAGGGCGGGCTCGCACTGTGCGTGGATCGCGCGGAATCGCGCGCGCACGTCGTCCGCGACGGCGCGAACCCGGAGCTCGATGAACCCCGCCTGAGCGTCCGGCAGGAGCGCGCCGAGCGACTCGAAGAGCTCGCCGTCGGAGCGCGCGAGGGCCGCGCGCGCCTCCGTGAAGTCGTTCGCGCGGCGCGCCTCGGCGGACGCGGTGCGCGCGCGGGCCTCGGCGTCCGCTCCTGCGAAGACGGCCACGGCGAACGGCTCGATCGGCAGCACGGAGGTCGCGCGCGCGCGCACCGTCGCGAACCACTGCGCCTCGGCCCGGCCGGTGCTTCGGTGCTCCACGACCACGCGCCCGGCGGCGCAGCCGAACGAGCCGCGATCGGCGTGATCGGTCGCCCCGAGCGAGACGTCGTGGACGCGCGAGTCGAAGCTCGGAAAGTCGGGGCCGAAGAGGAACGAAAGCGCCGCGTGCGCCGCGATCCGAGCGTCCGTGGCGCGCGCCTCGTCGAGCCGCCGGCGGAGGAGGTCTCGGCCCGTCGGGTCGTTCGGGCCGCTCCTCGCACGCTCCAACCCACGGAGGAGGAGATCGAGGCGATCCCGGCCGTCGATCTCTCCGGCGAGCTCGGCCGCGCGCACCGCGTACTCCATGATCTGGAGCGTCTCGATGCCATGCAGGTCGTCGAAGAACCAGCCGCAGCTCGTATACATCAGCATCCCGAAGCGTTGCGCCTCGAGGAGCGTGAACGCGGTGCGCGCGCCGTCGGCGTCGAGCGCGCCCGCGCCGTGGCGCTCGAGGAACTTCGCTCGGGATGCGTCGCCACGGTCGAGGACGACGTCGATGTACGCGTCGCGCGCGGCCCACGGATCCCGGAGGACGGAGGGTCCTCTCTCCTCGAAGAGGGCGTCGAGCTCGGCGCGGAGCGCGTCGAGCGCGCTGCGGAGGGGAGCCCTCCACGTTTGGCTCGATCCACCGCGCATGCGGCAGCCGCAGTCGTCGTTCCATCGACCCACGCCGTGCGCGCAGCTCCAGGAGCTCCGCTCGACGATCTCCGCCTCCCAGGTGGGGGGCGCGAGCGCGAGGAACTCGGCGTAGTTCGTGAGCCGCGCGTCGGAGAGCGCGCCGATCGTCTCGGTCGCCCACGCGAGCGCCATCTCGCCGAAGCGGTGGTGATGACCGTACGTCTCGCCGTCCGTCGCGATGTGGACCAGGTTCGGCTCGTCCTCGCCGTCGCGCGCGCGAAACGCGCCGAGGAGCCTTCGCGCGAAGCCCGCGCCGTCCGAGAGGAGCCGCTCGAACGCGACGGCCTGCGAGACCGCGCCATCGTAGAAGAAGAGCGCGATCGAGCGCCCGCTCGGGAGCCGCGCGCGGTATGCGCGGCCCGTGTCGAGCGTCGCCTCGGTGACCGCGGTCTTCACGCCACTCGGCGAGGTCACGGACCGCGCTTGCCGCGGTGAGAGGACGGTGAACGCGATGCCGGCCTCGGCGAGCGCCTCGAGCGAGGACGTGTCCACCGCGGCCTCGGGGAGCCACATCCCCGCGGGGGCGCGCCCGAAACGGCGCTCGAAGTCCCGCACACCCCACGCGACTTGGGTTCGCTGATCGCGCGGCGTCGCGAGCGGCATGATCATGTGGTTGTACGCCTGCGCCATCGCCGAGCCGTGTCCGGAGAAGCGCGCCGCGCTCTCCGTGTCGGCCGCGAGGACGTTCGCGTAGGCGTCGGGCGCCTCGGTCTCCATCCACGAGAGGAGCGTCGGGCCGAAATTGAAGCTCGTTCGCGCGTAGTTGTTCACGATCCGCGCGACGCGGTCCCGCGCATCCAGGATGCGCGCGCGCCCGTTGGGCGCGTAGCACTCGGCGGTGATGCGATCGTTCCAGTCGTGGTACGGCCGCGCGGACGGTTGGCGCCCGAGCCGATCCGTCCACGCGCTCTCCCGCGGGGGTTGGTAGTAGTGACCGTGGATGCAGACGAACCGGCTCGCGCGAGGCGTGGCAGACGACACCCGCACGAGCCTATCCAGTCACTACGGGCAGGTCGAATCGCCGCCCACGCAGAGGCCGATCCCGTCCGGGTAACCGACGCTGCCGCCCTGGCAGAGGCTGCCCACGCCGCACTCGTCCGTCGCGTCGGTGTGGCAGAGCTTCTGGCAGACGCCCTCGCCGCTGCAGACGAAGCCGGGCGCGCACGGGCAGCTGCCGCAGAGCTCGCCCGTCCCCTTCGGGACGCAGCTCGTCGACCCGTCCGCGCGGACCACGGTGCACATCAGCCCATCGGCGCAGGCGCCCTCGGTCAGAAGCTGGCAGGGAACGACGCCCGTGCACACCGGGATCAACCGGTCGGGGCGCTCGGTCTGCGGTCGAGGGGCGCAGTAGGTCTCCGCGGGGCAGTCCTCCCAGTCCCCGCAGCAATACGGGCGACAGAGCCCGAGCATGGGCTCCATCTGGTCGGGAGAGACGACGCACCCGAGCCCCTCGGCGCAGTCCGAAGCGGACTGGCAAGGACCGTTCAATCCGGATTGGCCGAGCGCTGCACACACGGAGGAGGGGTGCTCACCGTCTGCGGAGACCTGGCAACCGAGATCGGGGAGGGGAGCCCCGCTCGTGGACGAGCCACCGCTCCCGCTCGTGGAGCTGGTCGACGTGGTGGTTCCGGGCGCCCCTCCTGCGCCCGTCGTCATGCGAGCGCACGCCGAAGCGACGCCGGGTTGGCAATCGCCCTGTCCGCAGAGCTCGGCGTAGTTGGAGGAGTGGGGCGGGGGCGTCCCATCGGGGGACGCGTCCTTGATCATGCCGGTGCCGGACGTGGCGTTCGTCGAAGTCGTCCCCGTCGTGTAGCCGCCGGTCCCGGAGGTGGTGGCCAGCGAGCACGCAGCGCCGTGCGCCGTGAGAGCGCCCAGGAAGACGCCCGCTGGGACCGCGAGCCAGGCATGCCTGAGGAGACGACGAAGCGACATGGGGCACTCTGCGGATCACGAGCATCCGCGCGAAGGACAAGCACTGGGAGGGTAGCACCGCTCACGAGCGCTCGCTCGCAGAGCTCTTCCTCGACTCACTACAGGAGTCGTGCCGTGCGCCGCGCGCCGCGGACTCGGGCGGAATCAGCGAACACAAGCCCGCGAGGGACGCTCGGGCGAGCGACCGGGTCTGACATCGGAGTCCTGTCCGAGGTGCGGGCGGCTCAGTACGGAGTGCCCCGCCGCGGTGAACGCGGCAGAGGCGAACGCGGCTCGGCTCAGTACTCGGCGGGGGTGCCCGCGCAGTCGATCTGCGGGAAGGGCAGCGCGCCCATCACTCGCTGCAGGGTGAACGTCGAGCCGGCGAGATCGTACATGATGGGCATCATGACCTGACCGGTGACCGTGCCGCAGAAGAAGTCCGGCTTCTCCGCGCAGAGCTGGCCTTGGAGGTTCACCGTCGCGACGATGTCCGAGCCGGGAGTGATGGGGTTCGCGTCCCCCGAAACCGTGATGGTCCCGAGCGAGGCTTCGAACGTCCCGTCCGCGTTGACGGGAAAGGGCGCGATGTCGATCGGCGCGCCGACGGGTGTCGTGTGATCCGTGCCGCTCAGCGGAGTCGCCTTGAACGCCATCATCAGCTGGCCGCCGCTGTCCGTCGTGGTGACGTCCATCAAGAACGCGATCGCCTTCTTCGGCTTGAGCTTCGCGGACAGGGAGAACAGGAACTGTCCGTCGATCTCCGCGGGCATGGGCGCGGAGCAGCCGCCGCCCGCGCCCGTCGTCGCGGCGGAGCTCGTCGCGCCGAAGATGTCGTTGTAGCGCTTGCCGAACTCGTCGAAGCTCCCCTGCGGATCGGGGCAGCCGGCGAGCGCAGCGACGGCGCCGAGGACGGCGACACAGAGAACACCCGAGCGCGCGGAAGCCATGGCGTACCATCACAAGGCTTTCACCGTGACGCAAGCCCCGAGCGAACCCGCCGAGCACGTGCGACGAAAGTGGAGCTCGCTGCTCACGTCGCGCCGCGCGACCACGCGCATCGCGCGGGCGCTCGCGTCGGAGCTCGGAGCCGGGGACCTCGTGTTGCTCTCCGGCCCGCTCGGCGCGGGCAAGACGTTCCTCGTGCGTGCGGTGCTGCGCGCGCTGGGCGTCCCCGAAGATCAGCGCGTGACGAGCCCGACGTTCACGCTCGTCAACGAGTACGAAGCGCGTCTCCGCGTGGTGCACGCCGACCTCTACCGCGTCGGGAGCGGAGACGAAGTCCGCGCCCTCGGGCTCGTCTCCGAGCGCGCGCGGGGCGCGCTCGCGCTCGTGGAATGGGGCGAGCCGTACGCGGACGAGCTCGGGGCGGACGCGCTCCGGGTCAGCCTGGAGGCGGGGCGCGGCGCAGGGGGCGAGGTCACGCGCGTGCTCACCGTCGAGGCCGATCGGGCGCTCGAGGAGCGGTGGCCGGCCCTCCTCGCGGCGCTCGAGCGCACCAAAACGGGCGTGCGCTCGCGCGGGGTTCGCTCGTAGACTCATTCTCGAGCGCGCCGAAGGCGCTCGATTCAGCCGCGGCTCCATCCGCGGATCGGCGCCGCGAGGGCGAGGGAAGTACGATGTTGTTGATCGCTCGACGAGAACAAGTCCGGTCGGCGAACCTCGCTCGCCTGCGATCGATGGGCTTCGCGCCCGTGAACTGGATGCCGCTGCGCGAGCACCGCGCGGTCGTTCGGCCGTCCGAAGAGATCGCACGTCGTGCGGTCGCGCTCGCGGCGCTCGGGACGTGGATCACGCACGGTGAGTCCATCGCGCCGAGCTCGGAGGTCCGAGCGCACGTCGCGCGGAGCGATCTGCGGGACGCGCTCGAAGCGGAGGAGCGCGAGCTCCTCGAGGGACCTCGTGAGCTCGCGGACACGGGGGACCCGATCTGGGATGCGGTGGCGATGCTCGGGTGGGTGCTCGGGTTGGATCACGAGCCCAGCGCGGACGGCTCGCCGCTTCCGTCCGAGTCGTATGACGAGATCGTGCGCTGGCTGTACCGAGGTGGGGACGTCCACCCCTCGACGCTCGTGTCGCGAGTGAGGAGCGCGGAGGAGATCGTCCCGCTCGAAGACCTCTTCACCTGCGCACACCAATCGTCCCGGCTGATGCAGCTCGGGTTCGCCCCCGGCCCGAAGCGAGCGGACCACGTGCGCATCGAGATCCGCAGACACGCCCTCTCCTGGGTGCTCTCCCCGGGGCTCTCCTGGGCCGAAGTCGACCTGGGCTCCTGATCGCCGCGAGGCGGGTGGGCCGTTCCCCCATCGACGGGCACGCTCCGCCTGGTCGCGCGTGCAGGCGTCGGATCAAAACTTCATGTGATTGATTAGGAATCGCGCCGAGTCCCACGGAATCGCGTTACTAATTCGGCCGAAGTGTTGGCACGCTTCGAGCGGAAGCCGGACAATCCGAGTGTAGAGACTGACTGAGCCACCCCCGTTCTCGCATGACGAACGGAGGGCGGCCCAGGATCGCGCAAGTGGGGGCACGGCGCGAGGAACGAAAAACCCGAGAAAAAGACCCCCACAAGAGAGGTTGTACGGATGAAGCTTGCGAAGAAAATAGCCGCTGTTGCGGTGTTCATGGTTCCCATCGCGGCCGCGCTACCGAGCACGACCGTGGTCGCGAAGGGCACGGTTCAGGAGGCCGCTTCGAACTGCTACGACGCGACCGCCGTTCTCCTCGTCGGCGACGGTACGGACGCGGATCGTCGCTGGGCGATGATCAAGGCCGTGATCGATCAGGCCCGTGTTTGGCAGGTCGTCCCGGAAGTGAAGCCCGGGTTCGGCGGCACGGTCACCTACACCCAGTACGACATCACGAACCCGCAGAAGGGCGGCCCGACGCAGGCGTACACCTGCGAGTGCGGCTCGGGTGCGACCTGCAACGAGGTGGCGAAGACCTTCCTGGATCGCTTCCAGGAAATGCAGCCCGCCCCCTTCGTCGTCTGCGGCGGACCGACCAACAACAACATCCTTCACGGGCCATCGCACGTGAACTGAGAGGGCGCCCCACCGGCGCTCGCAACACGAGAGCACGCCCGGCCCAACGCCGAGCGTGCTCTTTTCTTGGCCTCTTTTTTGGCCTCGCTCGCAGGCTCGCTCGGTTCCGGAGGGCTCCGCCCGCCGGGCCGCTCACTCCGCTGGCGCTCCGTTCGCTCCTCCCGGGGTCAGAGGGGGCTGTCGCCCCCTCCGACACCTCCCCTTGTTTCTTGGGCGGCTCGCTCGGTTCCGGAGGGCTCCGGTTTTTGGGGCCTCGCTCGCAGGCTCGCTCGGTTCCGGAGGGCTCCGCCCTCCGGGCCGCTCACCTCCGCTGGCGCTCCGTTCGCTCCTTCCGGGGTCGGGGGGCTGTCGCCCCCTCCGACACCTCCCCTTGTTTCTTGGGCGGCTCGCTCGGTTCCGGAGGACTCTCGCTCCGGAGTTTGGCCTCGCTCGCGGGCTCGCACGGCTCCGGAGGGCGGGCTCGCTCGGCTCCGCCCGATTTGTTCTTGGGTGCACCGGTGCGCGGGCAGCGGAGGAGGAGGGATTCGAACCCACGGTAGCCTTTCGACTACGCCAGTTTTCAAAACTGGTGCCTTCAACCGCTCGGCCACTCCTCCGGGTGAGGCGGAGGCGATCTATCACAACCCTCGCGACCAGGCCCGCGGACGTGTCGGGCGCGCCGAAAGTCGCGCGAGCGGTGCAGAGAGTCGCTCAGGCGGCGCGGCGAACGTCGCGCTTGGGGTCGAGGAGGTAGCCCTGATCTCGGGTGAGGAGGACTTCCTCGAGGCCGAGGGTGCGGAGGGTCCAGATCGCGGTGTAGACGCGGCGGACCTGGGACTCGTAGGGGATGCGTTCCCCAGGCCAGCCCACCTGGAACAGCTCGTCGACCGTCCTCGGCGTGCCGGGCCGCTGGATGCGGGACTCGGCGAGCTCCGCGAGGATGCGGCGGACGGCGCCACGACGCGCGACGTCGACGTGGTGACCATCGAACTCGAACCAGGTCCCGTCCTCCGCGATCGACATGGCGGGTCGATGCGACGTCGTGTCCTGCAAGGCGAGCCCCAGCTCGTCGATGATCGCTTTGGCTTGGGCGTGCGCTCTCGGCGAGATGCGCGTGCCCGCGCGGACAGCGTCGATCGCGCGGCGCGCGGCGAGCATCAGGTCTCGTACGACGGTGTCCATCGAGCTGCCCGACGCGTCGGTGGATACGTCGTCGAACGCGAGGGCGTCGCCCGGGACTCGCGGGGCGTAGCGGATCTCGGAGTGCGGGGGGATGCGGTCGATCGCGATTTGCGCCTCGGTGTCGAGCATGCGGTCGAGCAATGAGAAGATCGTGCCAGCTCACATCCCGTGGGTTTTCGGGGTTGAGCAGCGCCAACTTGAGCCGATGTCAGGACAGTAACGCCCGCGCGCTGCGCGGAGCGTCACGCGACTGTCGAGACCGCCGTCAACGATGCGCGGGAGAACGCGCGGATTTCTTGGGGGCGTGATCCACGCGTCGCGGAGCGGGAGGTGCTGGCACGGCGCGCGGCCGGGTGGACGTCGCTGTCTCGATCCGCTCCGCCGCCTTCATCGCGACGCGCGTCTCCTGCGCGAGCGGGTCCGCGACGTCGGGGCCGGCGCTTCGTCGCGCGACGGAGAGTACGCGCCCCGCAGCGTCCAGGCTCGAAGCCCGCACGAGCGCGGCCACCTGTTGCCGAACCGTGAGGAGCACGGCGGTTTCGCTCAGCGGATCGCTCGGAGCCCCGGGAGCGGCCGTCGCGACGAACCGGCCCCAGTCCCCCTGCATTCGATCGACGACGACGTCGCGATCGCTCGACCCGAGGGGCTCGGCCGAGAACTTCATCCACGCGACCCCCGGCGTGAGGTGCGCCGTCATTCGCGCGTCCCACGCGGGATCGGGTTCGACGTAGAGGTGCCTCACGTCCGCGAGCGACGCGAGGCCGAATTCGTCCGGCGTACCGGTCAGCGCGACCGTCCGCAGGATCGGCTCCACCGCGCGCTCCCGGAACGCAGCGTCGGACGCGACGCTCCCCCGACCGAGCCACGAGATCGGGACGACCACGACGTCCCTCCGGATGCCCTCGATGAACTGCGCGCTCGCGAGGCGCATCTCGAAGAGGGGAGAGCGAACCACCACCAGGCTCGAGGCCTCGAGTTCCCCGAGCGCGGCGTCCGTCCAGAGCGCGGGGGCCACGTGAGCGCCGCGATCCGCCCTGTCCCCCGCCTGCTCCGCGACGAGCGCGACGAGCATGACGTGGAACGCGACGACGAGCACCGAGATGGGTCGGCGAAGCGAGAGCGTGATCCGATCGAGCCGAGTGACGACCGCGCCGAGGCCCGTCGCGAGCGCGATCGAGAGCACGCCGAGCGCGGCCAGGTCCCAGGTCGCGAACGAGAACATCTTCACGAGCCGCTCCGGCATCGCGGCCGCGAAGACGCCGTCGAGCACCGCGAACAGGAAGAGAGGCGCGAGCTCCCGGCGCGCGCGCCGCGTGACCAGCGAGATCACCGCGCCCGCCGCGGCGAGGCCGAGCGGGATCCAGCCCACGTCACGCACGAGGATCGCGAGCGCGCCCTTGTTCGCCGGTGGATTCACGAGGCCCGCGAGCCTCGCGGAGGCCATGGGCCCGAAGTCGACGAGGGTGCGCGGCGTCAGCGCGCGCACGATCGCGGGCGCGGAGAGGGCCGCGACGGTGAAGAAGAAGATGCCGATCGCGAACCGGATCGCCCGATCGGGCACGGTGAACGGGCGCGCGCGCTTCTGCGCGATCCACGTGGCGCAGACGAGGTAGAGCAGGCCGAGCACGCCGCACGGGATGTCCTCGGCGACCGCACATCCGAGCAGCACCGCGACCCAGACCGCGTCCCGAGCGATGTGCTCCGACCTCCGCTCGAAGAGGCGCTGCGAGACGAACACCGCCCCGAACAAGCACGCGATCGCGACGATCGCGCCGCCGCCGATCGTCGACTCGGCCTCGAAGAGCGGCGTCACCGTGGCGAGGGTCGCCGCGATGGCAGCGAGCGACGGCGCGAACCAGCTGGAGCGCTCGCGCTCCACGCTGCGGAGGAACGTGAGCGCGATCCCGTAGAGGAGCCGGCCCGTCAGGGCGAGGAAGAACGTCGACGCGAGGGCCGTCCGGAAGGGGAGCGACCCGAGCGGGATCCACCGCACGAGCTGCGTGATCGCCGTGGACACGCCTCCTGCGGGGCCCATCGAGACGAGCCCGAGCGTCCGCAGGTTCGAGAGATCCGCGTCGAACGCGGGTGCGACCGACGTGCGCGAGAGGACGACGCCGAATGGGACGAGCCACGAGAGGGTCCCGAGGAGACCCTCCGCGATCGACGACTTGCTCGCGGGCGCGCTCCCCGCCGCGGTGGGGAGCACGTGTGCAGGAGAGGCGGAGGTCAAACCACCTCCCGGGTGCCACGGGCGGGCAGACGAGGCCAACTTCGGCGTCCGTCTCGGTGGAGTGGCGGCAGGAAGCACCGCCTCCGGCTCGCCCTCCCTTCACGTTCTCTCGACGGCCGATGGCCGCGAAAGTAGAGAGCGCGTTCCTGAGTCGATTCTCTTGGAGGACTTCCCGTGAGCAGATTCATCGACGAGTTGAAGCGCACGCACCGCTGTGGCGAGCTGCGCGAGAGCGACATCGGCAAAGAGGTCGTGCTGTTCGGCTGGGTGGACAGCCGCCGCGATCACGGTGACCTCATCTTCGTCGACATCCGCGACCGCACCGGGATCTCGCAGATCGTCTTCGACCCCGACCTGTCGAAGGAGTCCTTGAAGATGGCGGAGGCCGTCCGCACGGAGTGGGTCATCGGCATCCGCGGGAAGGTTCGGTCCCGCGGGGAGCAGTTCTCGAAGAAAGAGAACAAGATGGTCTCCGCCGCGAACCCCAACCTCGCGACGGGCGCCGTCGAGGTCGAGGTCCTCGAGGCGACCGTCTTCAACAAGGCCGAGACGCCGCCCTTCTCCCTCGGAGACAACGTCGAGACGCGCGAGGAAATCCGGCTCCAGAGCCGCTACGTCGACCTGCGGCGGGCGCCGCTGCAGCGCGCGCTGATGATGCGGCACCTCATCAACCGCGCGACGCGGAACTACCTCTCCGATCAGGGCTGTCTCGAGCTCGAGACGCCGTTCCTCGTGAAATACACCCCGGGCGGCGCGCGGAACTTCTTGGTCCCGTCGCGGCTCAACGAGGGGAAGTTCTTCGCGCTCGCGGAGAGCCCGCAGCTCTACAAGCAGCTCTTCATGGTCGCGGGTTTCGACCGCTACTTCCAGATCGTCAAATGCTTCCGCGACGAGGATCTCCGCCTCGATCGCCAGCCCGAGTTCACGCAGATCGACGTCGAGCTCTCGTTCACGAACCAGCAGGAGATCTTCCGTCTGATGGAAGGGCTCGTCTTCGCCATCTGGAAGCAAGCGCTCGGCGTGGACCTGAAGGAGCTCTACCCGAGCGGTCAATTCCCCGAGCTGCCGTTCTACGAGTCGATGGACAAATACGGCAACGACAAGCCCGACCTCCGGTTCGGGATGCCGCACGCGGATCTCACGAACCTGATCATCGAGCTCGGGGGCGGCGGCGTGCCGTTCTGGGTGGAGATCGCGGAGAAGTACACTTCCGGCAAATACCGCCGCGACGTCCCCCCGGAGATCGTCAAGGCTCTTGTCATTCCGGCGAGCGCGAACCTCTCGCGCCCGCAGACCGAGGAGCTCGAGAAGGGGCTCAAGGACATCCGAGGGTTCAAGGGCCTCGCGCGCGCGAAGGTCGGCGAGGACGGCGCGTGGACCCAGTCGCCGCTCGCGAAGTCCGTCACGGACGACGCGCGCAAGCGCATCAACGAGGCGGTCGGCGCGAAGCCGGGCGACATCATCTGCTTCCAGTTCGGGAAGGCGGCCGTGGTGCACACCGTGATGGCGCGCCTCCGCACGGACGTCGCGAAGAAGATGGGCCTCATCCCGGAGTACGGGCACGGCGGGAAGTGGAACTTCCTCTGGGTCGTGAACCCGCCGCTCTTCGAGCACGACGAGGAGACGAACACGTGGGCCGCGGCGCACCACGCGTTCACGCGGCCCGTCGACGAGTGCGTCCCACTGCTCGAGACGGATCCGGCGCGCGTGAACTGCTACCGGTACGACCTCGTCCTGAACGGGTTCGAGATCGGCGGCGGCTCGGTGCGCCTCCACGATCCGGAGGTGCAGAAGCGCGTCTTCGCGGTGCTCGGGATCAAGGACGAGCAGGCGAAGGAAATGTTCGGGTTCCTCCTCGACGCCCTCAAGTCGGGCGCGCCTCCGCACGGCGGGATCGCGATCGGCATGGACCGCCTCGCGATGCTCATCTCCGGCGCGCAGACCCTTCGGGACGTGATCCCGTTCCCGAAGACGAACCAGGGCACCGACCTCTGCGACCGGCGCGCCGGTCGCGGTCGATCCGTCTCAGCTCGTCGAGCTCCACATCAAGACGGACGTGAAGGCCCCCGCCCCGAGCGATCCGAAGGCGACGTGAAGCCCCGGGACGCGCGCGCACCCCGCCGATCGCGAGGCCTCCTGGGCCTCGCGTGCGGGGTGTTCGCGCTCGCGCTTGCCGCCTGCGAGGATCTGAAGGTCAACGCGTTCGTCGGACAGCTCTACGATCCGAAGGCGCAGTGCCTGCTGCCGAAGTCGGTGATCGACGTCCTCGAGGGCGAGGCCCACGGGACGTGCGAGGGCGTGAGGTGCTTCGTGGACACCGAGGGGGACGCGTTCGTGTCGACGCGGTGCGAGGCGCCTCCCGGGTTCGAGGATCGGACGAGCGACCGGAGGGACCGCCAGTGTCGGCTCGCGCTCGAGATGTACGAGCTCGGCGCGGACGGCGCGTGCCCGGAGGACCCCGCAGGCGGATGAGCAGCTCGGTCCCTGCGTTCTACGGGCAGACCGGGCCGTACCCCGCGGTGCAGGTGCGCGCGCGGGTCCTCGTGGTGGACGACAGCGCGACGATCCTGAAGGTCGTGAGCGCGATCCTCGCGCGCCACGGGTACGTCACGCAGACCGCGCGCGACGGGCTCATGGGGATCGAGCTCCTGAAGCGGGGCCAAGCGTTCGACCTCGTGCTCCTCGACTTCGTGATGCCGCGGATGAACGGCTACCAGTTCTGTCGCGAGCTCCGCTCCGCCGCGGGCGAGAGCGCGCCGCCCGTCGTCCTGATGAGCGCGAAGAGCGACAAGATCCGCGAGCAGTTCGTGCAGCAGACGGGCGCCGTCGACGCGATCAGCAAACCGTTCGACGCGCGCGCGCTCATCGCGGTCGTCGAGAGCGGGCTCGCGAAGGCGAAGCAGGCCGCCGCGGCGCGCGAGAAGGAGATGCTCGAGCCCGTCGAGGAGCCGCGGCCGAGCGTGTTCTCGCGCAAGCTGAAGGGCACCGGGCAGGAGGAGCTCGCGCGGCGGATGGTCGCGCTCCTCACGGACCCCCTCGCGGCGATCGCTCCCGGCAAAGCGGGTGAGGTGGAGAAGGTCATCCGCGCTGCCATCGAAGGGGGATCGCTCGACGAGCTCTTCGTCGCCGTCCGCGGCGCCGCGAGCGCGACGTCGCGCGAGATCCTCGCGGGTGACCTCGCGCGCGTGCCGCTCGCCGAGGTGATGCAGATGATGCAGATGCAGCGCCAAACCGGGCTCATGCGCGTCGAGGACGCGAAGCGCGTGCTCGTCATCAGCGTGCGCGACGGCCTGATCGACTTCGCGCGCCTCACTGGGGGCCGCTCCGAGTTCCGCATCGGTCGGTACCTCGTCGAGCTCGGCGCCGCGACGAAGGCGCAGGTCGACGAGGCGGAGAAGAAGGCGACGGCGGAGGGCCGACGCATCGGGGAGGTGCTCGTCGAGTCGAGCGTCGTGTCGGCCGCGGCGCGCGAGGAGGCGCTCATCCGGCAGGTGAGCGATCTCGTCTACGACATGCTGCGCTGGAGCGCGGGGCGCTTCTGGTTCACGCAGGAGGCGTTCTCCCCCGAGGCCGAGGAGGCGCGCCTCGGGCTCGGCGTGGCGAGCCTGCTGCTCGAGGGGTTCCGTCGCGTCGACGAGTGGCGGCTCATGGAGCCGACGATCGCGTGGGACCAGGTCCTCTCCGTCGACGAGAAGGCGCTCGCGCCCCTCCGAGAGAAGCTCTCGCGCGCCGAGAAGCTCGTCGTCGACGCGGTCGACGGGAAGCGGACGCTCGACGAGGTCCTCGCGGCGAGCCACCTCGGGAGCTTCGACGCGGTGAAGGTCGTGTACCAGTTCTTGAAGAGCCGGGTCCTCGTGAGCGGATAACCTGCGTGTCGATGAAGGCCACCGCACTCTTCCTCCTGATCTCCGGCACGCTCGTCGCTTGCGGCGGCAAGGAGCCGATCGGCACCGCGGACTCGGCGAGCACGTCGTCGAAGAAGAAGGACGGCGCCCCGCCGAGCGCGTCTCCACCCGGGGCGTCCGCGCCCGCCCCGCCGCCCTCGACCGCGCCGGCGCCCTCGAGCTCCGCGTCCGGCGGGATGGAGGCGCGTGAGAAGCGGTGCGCCGAGAACGACGGCAAGGCGTGCAACGACCTCGGGAGCGACTGGGCCGAGGGCCGGAACGGCGCGCCTCGGCGCGACCTCGCGAAAGCGAAGACGCTCTACGAGAAGGCGTGCGAGCTGAAGGACGGCCTCGGCTGCTTCAACCTCGGCAGCGCGCACCGCCTCGGGGAGGGGACGCCGGTCGACCTGCAGCAAGCGCTGACGTACTTCACGAAGTCGTGCGACATGGACGAGGCCAGGGCGTGCACCGAGCTCGGCATCATGTACTACGAGGGCAAGCCCGTCGCGAAGGACCCGTCGCGCGCCCTCGCGCTGCTCGAGAAGGCATGCAAGCTCGGCAGCGAGGTCGCGTGCAAGAACGTCGACATCTTGAAGAAGGCGAAGTGAGCCCCGGATGAAGCGCGCCGCGCTCCTCCGCCTGCTCGATCGCCCTCTGGGCCTCGGGGTGCGCCGGCAGCGCGCGCGAGGTCGTCCTCCTCGAGCTCGTGAACGATCAGATCGATCACACGCGGATCGGGCTCCACCACATCGAGCCGCGGAAGATCTTTCGCCAGGGTAAGCGCGTGTCCGTCGACTTCGCGAGCTTGCTCGTGCTCGATCCCTCCACGAACACCATCAAGACGGAGGTCGTCTCCGCCGGTGACGACGTGCTGATCGGCGGCAAGCGGTGGATCGTCGTCCGCATCGAGCCCGGGACCGCGGAGACGCGCGGACGCATCGTGCTCGCCGAGAACGCCGAGTAGCGCCCCGTGCCCGCAAGCACGGTCGCGGGGCTCACGTCGCTCAGCAGTACGTGATGCGCACGCGGTACGTGACCGTCTTCTTCCCGTTCGCCGGGACGTCCACGTCGAACGTGAACGTCGCCGAGTCCTTCTTCGTGCTCGGCTGGCTCGACTCCACGATCTTCCACTCGCCGCCGATCGGCTCCCAGACCTCGACCTGCGCGGCCGTGTCCTTGTGGTTGCGGAGCTCGATCTCCCACGCCGTCTCGATCGTGCACTGCCCGAGCTGCTTGAAGTCGGTCTGCTTGCGATCGCCGACGACGTCGAACGCGTCGCCCATCTTCACGCGGAGCTTCTCGTCCTTCGGTGTGTGGTCGATCGAGTCCTCGCCCACGAACTGACGCGACCCCGACTTGTCGGCTTTGTAGACGCGCATCACGCCCTTCGGGAGCGGCGTGCCGAGGCCGTTCTTCTGGGAGTTTTGGATGTCGAGGTAGACGCCGACCTTCTGGTTCGACATCACCTGGCCGTACTGTCCGCGGTACCAATACTGCTGCCCGTAGAAGAGCAGCTTCTTCTGGACGTCGATGTTCTTCGCCTCGAGGAGCGTGACCTGCTTCTGCTCGTTCTGGAGCACGTCCGTCGGGCGCTCGAGCGTGTAGAGGTGGTATTCGAACAAGCCCTCCTCCTGGAACGATGCCTTCGTGGCGGGAGCGGCGCTCGGCATGGGCCTCATGTCGTCCGCGTAGCCGCCGTAGTTCAGGCGGTTCACGTCCCCCGCGACGAGCTTCAGCGTCGCGTTCGGATAGCTCGCGCCCGACTGGTTGGTCAGCGTCACCCAGCCCGTGAGATCCGCCTTCGCGTCCGCGTCGTCGACGACCACGACGTAGTCCGCGCTCCAGTTGAGGCTCTGCGCGAGGTACGTGATCTCGACGTCCGCCTTCGGTTGCTTCGAGTCGAGCAGCCACACGAGCGTGGGCTTCGCGATGAGGTTCGCGGGGACGCCGGGGAACGCGAGGCGCCCCGGGAAGCCGAACGTGATCTCCCCTCCGAGCTCGAGCACCGGTTCACCCCCGGCCATCGAGAGGAGCGTCGCGTCGAACCCATCTTCCTTCCCGGACTGCTCGTTGTAGCGGTACGCGCGGATCTTCTTGCCGACGTATTTCTCGAGGAGCGTCGACGGCGTGAGCAGATCGTACCTGTAGTTCTGCTCGAGGACCTTGATGTCCCCCTTCGCCGCTCGGATCGCGACGGTCTGTGGCTGGATCGTCGCCGCGACGTCCCCCACGTCGAGGCTCACCTGGCCCGTGCCGAGATCGAGCCCGCGCGTCTCGCGGACGAGCCCGAAGTTCTGGTTGTAGATCGTGATCGAGACGTCCTTGCGGTCCGCCGCGGTCGACACCTTCGCCGCGCTCGGCGCGGCCTTCGCCGCCCGCGTCGATCCGACGAGCGCCGTCACGCCGCCCGCGAGGCCGACGGTGACGGCCAGCGCGCCGCCGATCTTCGATCCCCAGCGCGCCGCGCGCGCGGCCTTGGCCCGTGGCCGAACTCGCCGCCTCAACACCAGCGCACCCGCACGCGATAGGTCACGGTCGTCTTTCCTTTCGCCGGCACGTCCACGTCGAACACGAACATGTGCGCGTCCTTCCTCTTGGACTCGTGGCTCGAGTTCAGGATCTCCCAGTCCCCCGAGACGGGCTCGTCGATCTCGACCTTCTCGGCGTTGTCCTTGTGGTTCCGGATCTCGATCTCGTAGGCGCTCTCGGAGCTGCACTCGTCGATCGCGGTCCAGTCCGTCTGCTTTCGATCCGCGACGACGTCGAACGCCTCGCCCATCTTCACTCGGATCTTCTCGTCGCGCGGGGTGTGGTCGATCGCGTCCTCGCCGATGAACTGGCGCGCGCCCGATCCGTCCGCCTTGTAGACGCGCACGGTCCCCTTCGGGAGCGGCATGCCCATGTGGTTCTTCTCGCTGTTCTCGAAGTCGAGGAACACGCTGACCTTCTGGTTGGACGACACCATCCCGTTGTACGGCGCGTGGTAGTAGCCGTCGAAGCCGCTGAAGATGAGCTTCTTCGTCACGCCGACGCCCACGGCGTCGAGGAGCGTCACCTGCTTCTGCTCCTTGTCGAGGAGATCCGTCGGGTGATCGAGCGTGTAGAGGTGGTACTCGAACAGACCCTCCTCTTGGAACGGCGGCGGCGCGGGCTCCTCGGGAGGCGCGACCGTCACTTCTTGGAGCGTGATCACGTTCGGGTTGAGGCGCTGCACGTCCCCCGCGACGAGCTTGAGCTCCGCGCTCTTGAACGTCGTCCCGGTGTCGTTCGCGAGGGTGACCCACCCGTGCAGATCGCCGACCGTGTCGTCCTTGTCGACGACGAGGACGTAGTCCGCGTGCCAGTTGAGGCCCTGCGTGAGGTACGTCGCCTCGATGCGCTGCTTCTCCACCGTCGAGGCGAGGAGCCAGACGAGCGTGGGCTTCGCGATGAGGTTGTCGGGCACGCCCGGGAACGTGATCCGGCCCGGGAACCCGGCGGTGATTTCGCTCCCGATCTGGAGCGTGGTGCCGCCCTCCACGCTGAGGACCGTCGCGTCCTTCTCCTCGTCTTGGCCGAGCTTCTCGTTCCAGCGCAGGACCTTCACCTGCTTGCCGACGTACTTCTCGAGGAGCTTCTCCGGTGTGAGCAGGTCGTACCGATAGTTCTGCTCGAGCACGGAGAGCGCGTTCGGATCGTCGAGCGCCTTGAGCGCCACCGTCTCGGGCTGGATGAGCGCCGATACGTCCCCGAACTCGAGGGCGACGCGGCCCTTCGCGAGGTCGACGGAGCGGACCTCGCGGACGAGCCCGAAGTTCTGGTTGTAGACGGTGATGCCCACCTTCTCGCGCGTCGCCGAGTCGGACTTCTTGCTGGTCGTCGGCCCACCCGGATCCGTGGGGGCGTGCGTCGTCGGAGGGGTGTTGCCGCAAGCGACGAGCCCGAGGGCGGCGACGGCGAGGACTGGACTTCGGATCACGCGCGGCAGGGTATTGCGTCGCCGCGCGCTTGAATAGCGCGGCGCGCGTGCCCCACCGTCAGCCCTTCCGCTCGAGCTCCGCGCGCAGCGCCTCCTCCTTGGCCCGGAGCTCGGGCGTGAACTCGGCGCCGAAGTCCTCCGCCGCGAAAATCGGT
Organism: Polyangiaceae bacterium; assembly: GCA_046351395.1. Classification (GTDB taxonomy): domain Bacteria; phylum Myxococcota_A; class Polyangia; order Polyangiales; family Polyangiaceae; genus CAYYKK01. The sequence continues at coordinate 324,207 of JAXLYP010000005.1, read as the reverse complement.
CGAATCTCGAGCTCCGTCTCCTCCCCCGGCATCGGCTCGGGGCACCGCCTCGCCCACTCCACGGCCTCGTCGATGCTGCGGACCTGCCAGATCCAGAAGCCCGCGATGAGCTCCTTCGTCTCCGCGAACGGCCCATCGGCCACCGAGCGCTTGTTCGCGGAGATGTGGATGCGCTTCCCCTTCGAGCTCGGGTGGAGCCCTTCGCCCGCGAGCATGATCCCGGCCTTCACGAGCTCCTCGTTGAACTTCCCCATCTCCGCGAGGAGCTTCTCGCTCGGCATCACGCCCGCTTCGCTGCTCTTCGTCGCCTTGACCATCACCATGACCTTCATCGTCGTGTCCTTTCGTGTGGAGGAGCGTCTCTCCGTCCTGGTTCACTGGGGCGACGCGCGAGGGTCTCGCGGATCGACATCGCTCTCGCATTTTGGTGCGGAGCGCTCTCGGACATCCGCCGGTCGAGCTCGCGCGCTCGCAGCGGAGGCGCGCGATGCAGGAGTCGCGCCTATTTCGCGGACTTTGCTGCGGCCGCGCCGGCCTGGTCGTACCGGCGCTCGCGGGGGGGCACGAGGCTCACGTCGACCGCGTCGGTCGCGTGGTGTGTGCGGCCGCCCATTCGATAGTCCAGCTCCTTGACGAACTGGACCGTCGGGCTCGCGGCGCCGGACGCGGGGCCGTGCAGCGCGATCGTCGTGCGCATGAAGTTCTCGTCGTCCCGGCGGGGGAACGCGGGCTTGTAGTGCGCGCCGCGCGACTCGTCCCGGCGCTTCGCGCCCTCGGCGACGACGCGCGCGAGAACGAGCATGTTCTCGAAGTGACGCACGAACGGGGCGCCCTGGTTGACGCGGTTCGACGTGTCGGTCGCGCGGATGCCGCGCGCGCGCTCGGTGAGGTCGTCGATCTTCGCGAGGACGCGGTCGAGCGTCGGGTTGTCGCGCTCGATCGTGCAGTCGCGGAGCATCGTGTCGCTGAGCTCCCCGAAGAGGACGTACGCGTTCTCGGGCTTCTTCGCGTCCGCGTTCTGCTTGAGGATCCGCACGTACGACTCCTCGTGCGCGCGCTCGGCCTTGTCGAAGATCGACTTCGGCAGGTCGAACGCGCTCTCGGTGAGGCCCTTCTGGTACGCGGCGACGGCGGGACCCGCGAGCATCCCCCCGTAGAGGCACGAGAGCAGAGAGTTCGCGCCGAGGCGGTTCGCGCCGTGGTACTGGTAGTCGACCTCGCCGACCGCGTAGAGGCCGGGGATGTTCGTGGCGTGGTTGCGCGCCGACCCCACGACCGGCGCGCCCCGACTGTCCGCCTCGAAGTCCACCCAGAGCCCGCCCATCGAGTAGTGGACCGCGGGGAACACGCGCATCGGGTTCTGGTACGGGTTCTCCCCGACGAACTTCTCGTAGATCTCGAGGACCCCGCCGAGGCGATCCCTGAGGAAGCGCTCGTCCTTGTGCGTGAGGTCGAGGTAGACCTCGTTCTCGTTCTTCTCCGTGTCCGGGCTGAACACGCCGCGCTTCTCGGCGAAGCACGTCTTGAAGAGCGCGCGCGACGCGATGTCCCGCGGGACGAGGTTTCCGTAGCCCGGGTACTGTCGCTCGAGGAAGTAGTCGCGCTCCTTCTCCGGGACGTCCCGCCCGCGCCGCTTCTCCTTCGGATCCTTCGGCACCCAGACGCGCCCGCCCTCGCCGCGCGCGCTCTCCGAGATGAGGCGGAGCTTGTCCGCGCCCGGGATCGCGGTCGGGTGCACTTGGATGAACTCGCCGTTCGCGTACGCCGCGCCCGCCTGGTACGCGGCGCTCGCGGCCGTGCCCGTGCAGATCACGCTGAGCGTGGATTTGCCGAACAGCGCTCCACACCCGCCCGTCGCGAGGACCACGGCGTCCCCGGGGAACGCGCGGATCTGCATCGTCTTCAGGTCCTGCGCGACCGCGCCCACCGCGACGCCCGATTGGTCGAGCACGAGGCCGACGAAGTCCCAGAACTCGAACTTCCGGACGAGCTTCTCTCCGCGGATGCCGAGGCCCTTCTCGTCCACGACGTCCGCGAGCTCGTACCGGCGGACCTGCTCGTCGAGCGCGTAGAGGAGCTGCTGCCCCGTGGTCGCGCCCGCGAACGCGGTGCGGTGATAGAGCGTCCCGCCGAAGCGGCGGAAGTCGAGGAGCCCCTCGGGCGTGCGGTTGAACGGCACACCCATGCGGTCCAGCATGTGGACGATGCCCGGCGCGGCCTCCGCCATGCCGAGCACGAGCGGCTGGTTCGCGAGGAAGTCCCCGCCGTACGCCGTCTCCTCGAGGTGCACTCTCGGGCTGTCGCCCTCGCCCTTCGTGTTGATCGATGCGTTGATCCCGCCCTGCGCGCACACGGAGTGGGACCGCTTCACCGGGACGAGCGAGAGGAGATCGACCGGGACCTTCGCCTCCGCGAGCTTGAGCGTCGTCATGAGGCCGGCGAGGCCGCCGCCCACCACGACCACGCGCCGCACCTTGCCGCTCTCCGTCCTGATCAGGTTCGTCGCCGCCATCGTCTCACCGCGCCCGCGCGAGGGGGTCCTCGGCGCCGCGATCGGTCGGCGCCGCCGCCTCGACGCCCGCCGGCTTCACGGGCTTCGGGCTCTCGAGCACGTCCGGGCAGGTGCGCACGGAGGCGAGTGCGGAGTCCGATGGTGTGCCGAAGATCGCGATCTTCGAGCCCGTGGCGAAGTAGATCGCGGTGTTCGCGCCGAGGAAGAACACGACCGCTCCGAGGACGCCGAAGACGGTCGCGCTGATGCGCTGGCTCCGCCGCGTCGGCGTGATGCCCCACGACGTGCAGAAGCCCCAGAGCCCGTTCGCGAAGTGGAACACGACGGCGCCGATCCCGAACACGTACCCGAGCGCGGTGAGCGGGACGCCCCCGATCGGCGTCGAGAGCTTCTCGCAAAGCGCCCCGTAGAACTGCTCGGACGCCATCTTCCCCGAGACCTTCTGGAACCAGAACTGCCAGAGGTGCCAGCCGATGAACGCGAACGCGAGCACGCCCGTCGCCCGCTGCGCGGTGTACATCCAGTTGCGGTTGCCCGTGTAGCGGCCCACGTTCGGGCGGCTCTCGAGCGCGAGGACCACGCCGTACCCCGCGTGGAACAGGAGGGGCGCGAGGATGAGCGCGATCTCGATGACGAGGAGGTACGGCAGCCCGTTGATGTCCGCGACCGCGTGCTGGAACGAGTCCTCCCCGCCGAGCGCGCGCGCGTTCGTGAAGAGGTGCACGAGCAGGAACAGGCCGAGCGGCACCACGCCCGAGAGGGAGTGGAGCTTGCGCATCAAGAACCGGCGCCGTTCGCGCGCCCAGAGGCCCGACGGCTCCGCGCCGCGCGCCTTCGGCTTGTGGGTGTCCGACGCGGGCTTCGCATCACGCGCCGCCTCCGCCCTCGAGGAGCGGGTGTCGCGCGCGCTGTCAGGCTCGTCGTCCAAGGGCGAGAACGCCTTACGAGACGGCCCGATGGACGTCAAGAAGCCGGTCTCGAGCCCGCAGCCAAACTATGCTGACTCCGCGATGCCCGACCCCCGAGCGCGGTTCTGCGTGGACCCGAGCGGCGCGATCGTCCTCACGAGCGAGTCGGCGGGCCGCGTCCTCCGCGAGCTCGGCATCGAGGGCGCAGCGGACGCGGAGGAGGTGTTCGGCGTCAGCCTGGACCGCCTTCGCGACGGCGCGCGCGACGGGGTCCGGGTGCCCACGCTGCTCGGCTTCGTCGGCGTGGAAGCTCTCGTGGATCGACGCGGCGGGCCGGCGAGCTTGCTCGTCAGCGCGGAGGACGAGGTCCTCCGCGGCACGCGCTTCGGCGCTCGAAGTCAGACGATGGACGTGGTTCGGGGGAGCGACCCCTCCGTGGCTGGCGCGATCGACCTGGCCGAGCGGTACGCGCGGACGCGCCTCCCCATCCTCATCGTCGCCGAGCGCGGGGCCGGCGGGCTCCGCCTCGCCCGCTGGCTCACCACCGTGGGCGGTCCCACGAAGGTCGCCGAGGTGGACGGCAAGCAGCTGTCCGCCCCCGTCGATGCGCACCCCGCGCTCGCGCCTCTCCTCGGCGCCGACGGAGGGGAGCTCCTCGTCCGATCGATCGACGAGGCGCCGCGCGCCGCGCAGGACGATCTGCCTCGGGCGCTCGCAGGGCCGCTCGCGCACGCCCGCCTCATCGCGTGGGCGCACTCGGATCCGCGCGCCCGCGAGGGATCGACGTGGAGCCCGCAGCTCGTCCGGCTGCTGCGCGTGTCGACGGTGACGCTGCCGCCGCTCCGGGAGCGCGCCGACCTCGTCCACGTCGCCGAGACGATGCTGAGCGCGCTCGCGCCGGATCGGAGCCTCTCGGCGGCCGCGCGCAAGGTGATCGAGCGGCACGCCTTCCCCGGCAACCTCACGGAGCTCGAGATCGTGCTCCAGCGCGCGCGCGCACACGCCGGCGATCGGCGCGTCCTCGAGCCCGAGGACTTCCCAGCGCACGTCCTCCAGGGCGAGCGGACCGCAGACGTGAGCCTCCATGGGGTCGAGCGCGCCGCGCTCGAGGACGCCCTCCGCGCCGCGCGCGGCAACTTGAGCGCGGCCGCTAAGCGCCTCGGCGTGGCCCGGACGACGCTCTATCGGATGATCGATCGCCATGGGGACTCCGCGCTCCGCGCGCTCCTCGCGGACGCCGCCTCGCAGCGCCCGCGGGGGCGCAAACCGTAGATGTAGATAGAGTGGACCTATGAATCGAGCCCGGACCCTGCTCGCGATCACCGGCGCGCTCGCGCTCGCCGCGGCGTGCTCCGGGACATCGATCATCGACCCGTCGAAGCCCGACTACGCGAGCGGGTCGCACGCGCAGGGAGAGTTCCAGCCCCTGCGAGCGAAGTGGGAGCGAGGTGACCGGCAGACGCGGCTCGATTTGGCGCCCCAGCTCCGCCGGCACATGGAGGTCTACGAGCGCGATCCGACCGCGCGCACCGCCCGCGCCATGCTCTCGCTCATCGAGGTCGCGAACGGCAACCTCGACGAGGCGCACTCGCTCGCCGCGCCCCTCATCGCCGGAGACGCGGGGCCGACGCGCGATCTCGCGCTCGTCGCAGAGGGGATCGCGCTGCGCCTCGAAGGGAACACCGAGCTCGCGTACGAGAAGCTCGAGGCGCTCTTCGGCAAGCTCCTGGATCCGTTCGCGCGCGATCTGCTGAACGAGCACCTCTCCCTCGCGGCCGTCGATCTCGGCGCCGCGAACGCGGATCGATACTGGGACGCGGTGCGCTTCCTCCGCGGGTGGATCGCGCAGTCCGGGCCGAGTGAGCGCGACGCGGTCGAGCGGAAGATCATCGCGCTCCTCGATCGGATCCCGAAGGACCCGCTCGTCGACCTCGTGAACGACGTGAAGGGCACGGACGAGATCGGCGCGCCCTGGTTGCTCCTCGTCGGCGCTCGCCTCGCCTCCATCGCGATCGAGCTGCGCGACACGGATCTCGCGAAGTTCCTCGTGCGAGAGGCCCGCGGCCTGCTCGGCGAGCGGTTCGACGAGGTCGCGCGCATCGCGGTGAAGGACACGGGCATCCGGCTCGAGTCGAACACCGTGGGCCTCCTCCTCTCCCTTCGGAGCGACGAGCACAAGCGCCGGGATCTCGAGATCGGAAAGGGCCTCGCGCGCGCCCTCGGCATCCCCGGGTCGAGCGCGCAGATCGTCTCGCGCGACGATCAGGGGAGGGAGGACAAGATCGAGGAGGCGCTCGCGCTCCTCAACGCGGACGGCGCCGCCGTAATCATCGCGGGCGTCGATCAGCTCGAGGCGGACCGAGCGAAGTCCTACGGAGAATCGAAGGGCGTCCCGGTCCTGCTGTTGCGCGCGCCCTCCACGCCCATCGCAGCGAACGGCCCCGTCTTCCTCCTCGGTGAGGATCCGAAGGCGGTCGACGAGGCGCTGCTCGGCGCCCTCGCGTCCCGCGGGGTCAGCCGCGCCGCGATCCTCGAGGGCATGCGGGGCGAAGCGAACGTCGCGCTCAAGATTGGCGGGCTCGACGTCGTCGGGATCCACACCTGCGGCTCCGGCAGCGACTTCGTCACCGCGCAGCAGGCGAAGGGGCTCGTCCTCGACGCAGGGCCCACGTGCGCGCGCGAGTCGCAGAAGGCGCTCCCGCCGCTCGCGCTCGCGCTCGGGCTCGACGTGCCCATGGACGTCCCCGGCCAGGTGCGCGCGTCCGCGGGGATTTACCCCGTCGACCTCGCCGCCGTGAAGGACGCCGAAGTGCTGAAGTTCACGGCCGAGCTCGGCGGGGTCGCGCCCTCCTGGTGGGCCGGTCTCGGCCACGACGCCGGGCTCCTCGCGTGGGCCGCGGTGTACAACCTCGAGCCCCCCAAGGCGGGCGACGAAGGCGCGCTCGCTGCGCGCGAGGCGCTCGTGACGAAGCGCCTCGGGGACGCGACGGGCCCGCTGTGGACGACCGCCGCGAAGGGCTTCGCCGGCGCGCGCGTCATGCCGCGCGCGCTCAGCGTCATCCCCTCTCCGTGAGGTTGCGCGCCGGCGCGCGCTCCTCCGTCATGCAGGCGCGCAGCGACCGCTTCGCGCGGTGGAGCAGCACGTCCACGTGCCCGCGCGAGATCCCGAGCGTCTCGGCGACGTCCTCGCCGTCGTGCTCCTCGAGCATGCGCAGGGTCACCACCGCCCTCTGGGTGTCGCACAGCCGATCCACGCAGCCCCGGAGGCGCACGTGCTCCTCCGCCTCCGCGACCAGCGCCTCGGGGATCGGCTCGACCGACGCTGGCTCCGCCTCCTCGATCGACTCGTGCGGGCGCGCGTTGCGGTGGAGCCGGCGTCCGTTGCGCGCGGCGTTCCGCACCATCGTGACCAAGAACGGGGGATGCGCCGCTGGATCTGCGGGGAGCGCCTCCGTCATCGCGAGGTGCAGGAACGTCGTGAGCGCGTCGTGCACGCAGTCGAGCGCGTCCTCCGCGCCGAGCCCTTCGCTCCGCGCGACGCGGACGAGCCGACCGCGCTCGCTCCGGGTGATGCGGTCGAGCTCCGTGAGAGGGTCCAACGCGAGATTCATCTCACACCTGGCGCGCCGAGCACGTTGAAACCCGAGCGAGTGCGCTCGGGCTCGAGGGACGAGCCCTGCTCATCCGAGGAGGGGACCGACGAGGCCGTGTGGATCTCCCCGAGATCGGGTGCATACGTCGGCGGTTCAACATGTCCCGGTGCTAGGTGTCGGGCGCCCCCGATCTTACGGCGTGTAAGAACACTCGGAGTCGAGACCTCACCCGGCATGGCCGACTCCAACGTTCACACCGCGTCCGACCTCGACTTCGATCAGGTCGTCCTCGCGTCCAAGACCCCCGTCCTCGTCGACTTCACGGCGACCTGGTGCGGGCCCTGCAAAATGCTCAACCCCATCGTCGAGAAGCTCGCGCGCGACCGCGCGGACACGCTGAAGGTCGTGAAGGTCGACATGGATGACGCACTGGAGATCAGCGCGCGCTACGGCGTCCGCGCCGCCCCCACGCTCATGGTGTTCGTGGGCGGCGCGAAGGTGAAGACCCACGTGGGGCTCCTGAACCGCGAGAAGATCGAGAAGCTGCTCGACGCCTGACGTGCTCTCATCGGGCCCCATGGGTGTGGAAAGCGAGCTCCTCCTTGGGGGCGTGGCGGACGCGGACGCGATGGCGAACGCGATCGACGCCGCGCAGGCGTTCGACGGGATCCGTGTGAAGGGCATCGATCCCGTGAAGCTTCAGTCGCTGTACTCGAAAGTGGGCGGCAAGACGCTCAAGCTCGACCCGATCGCGATGGCGTCCGACGAGGGGCCGTGGGTGATGCGCATCCCGGACGCCTTCGTCCGCGCCCTCGCGAAGCTCGACGCGCCCGAGCGCAAGAAGGTCGCGGCGTTCTGGGCGAAGACCGAAGAGTTCGCGATGGACAAGCGCTGGAAGGCGCCCGCCGTAGCGTCCACGCTCGACGCGATCTGCGCGCTCGCGGTGAAGGCGGTCGCCGACAAGAAGAAGATGTTCCTCTGGATGAGCCTCTGAGCTCGATCGCGCGCCGACCTCAGCTCGTGCGCACGCGGAGCACGACCTTCCCGACGTTTTTGCGATCCTGGATGTAGCGGTGCGCGTCCGCCGCCTTCTCGATCGGGAACACCTCGCCCAGCACCGGCTTGATGACCCCGCGCTCGAGCAGCTTCGCGATCGGCTTCGCGAGGGACGCGAGCGATCCTTGGTCGTCCCACACCTTGAGCATGTTCAGACCGATCACGCTCCGGCTCGATTGCATGAGGTCGAGTCCGTCGAACCGGGGCGTCTGGAACCAGACCTTCGCCACGCGGAGCGGGTTCATCTTCTCTCCGCTCACCATTTCGTTCGCGCCGTAGATCACGAGACGACCGCCGGCGCGGAGCAGACGATAGCTCTCCTTGAAGCCGGAGCCGGCGCGCGCGTCGAGGATGACGTCGACCCCCTTGCCGCCGCTGATCGCGCGGATCCGCGCCTCGACGTCCTCGGTGCGGTAATCGATCGTGTGCTCCACGCCCATCTCGCGGAGCCTCTCGTGCTTCGCCTTCGACGCCGTGCCGATGATCGTCGCGCCGCGATCCTTCGCGAGCTGGATCGCCGCCGTCCCGACGCCGCCCGCGGCCGCGTGGATGACGACGACCTCTCCCTCCTCCACGTTCCCGTACTTGCAGATCGCGCCGTACGCGGTCCCGTACACGACGGGGATGGCCGCCCCCTCCTCGAACGACGTCGAAGCGGGGAGCGGGATGAGGTCCGCCGCCTTCGCGACCGCGAGCTCGGCGAACCCGCCGAAGCGGGTCGGCGCCATCACGCGCGTTCCCACGAGGGACGCGTCGACGCCCACGCCCACCGACTCGACGACGCCCGCGACCTCGTAGCCGAGGACGCACGGCGCCTTCGGCGCGTCCGGGTAGAGCCGCACGCGAGCCTGGATGTCGGCGAAGTTCACGCCCGCGGCGTGCACCGTGACCCGCACCTCCCCGGCGCCGGGCGTGGGATCGGGCGCGTCGCGCATCTGGAGGACGTCGGGGTCGCCGTAGGCCGTGAGGAAGAGGGCTCGCATGGCGAGCCTCTACCGCAACTTCGTCTCAAAAGCTCGCGCCGATCGCGAGCCCGCCGGGGATGGGCGAGAGCCTGAGCTCCGCAGCCGGCGAGGGCGCCGCCGCGCCGAGGTCCCCGCGACGGTACGCGTCCCAGTCCTCCATCGCCGCGGTGGGCTGCGTGAAGATCTGAAACTCGCTGACGGCGATCCCGATGAGCGTCGTCGAGACGCCGCTCCGGATCCGGTCGTACCCGAGCGCGAGGCCGAGGCCGATGCCGACGTTCACCGTCAGGACGCCGACCTGCATCATCCAGCCGTGGCCGAACGCCTCGGCGTCCGCGGCGTCCTCGAGCAGGCGCTCCGCGCGCCCGAGCTTCCGGGCGCGCTCCTTCGGCGTGCGCGCGGGTAGCACGGACAGCTCCGCGGCCGCGAAGCGGGGCTTGAACGGGAGCACGGCGAACGGGAGGACACCGAACGCGCTCGAGAACGCGCCCACCGTCATGTCCGCCCGGAGGCCGGGATCCGTCGTCCCGAGGGCGACGCCCGCCTGGGCGACCGTGAGCGTCGTGTACGCGGTGAACCAACCGTACGACCATCGGTCCGCGGCTGGCGTCGCCGCGTCGAGGCGCGCTTCTATGAACGCGAGTCGACGCGTGACCTCCGCGTCCGACCGCTCCTCGGCGCTCGCCGCCGCCGCGACCGCCGCGGCGACGGCGAGCGCGGCCGCGTGCCACACGGTGTCCGTGCGCTCGGGGTCCCAGGGCGACGGCGCGGAGGCGGGCTGCTCCCGGAGGAGCGCCGATTGCTCTCCGTTCCAGCAGATGTCGTCGAAGTACGCCGCCATGAGGTCCGTCGATCGCTTGCGCGCGTAGCCGTGGCGCCGCCGGTACGTCCGCGTGATCCCGGACGAGAGGACCTGCCAGAGCGCGGGCATGAGATCGTCCGGATCCACGATGGGGTCGGCCGCGTCCGAGAGCAGGTAGCGCCAGTCTTCGCGGGCCTCGCTCGGGTGGAGCGCCATGTCGCGGAGCAGACCGAGGCTGTACTTCGCGCGCACGCCCGCCGGGATCACGACCGGGGCGCCCGCGCGCGGCGAGAGCAGCGCGTCGACGAACGTCTTTCCGGGCATCAGGTGGACGCCCGCGGTCGGGCGCGGGTTGCACTCGATGACGTGGAGTCCGCGCGCGCTCCTCCGGAAGTCGAACGCGATCTGCCCTTCGTAGCTCGACCACTCGACGAACCGGCGCGTGATCTCGAGGGACTCGGGGCAGTCGATCGATTCGAACACCATCCCGCCCGCGTTCTCGATCTGCCTCGGGTGGACGTACGTCACGTGGGCGGTCACGCGGCCGCGGCTCGCGACGCTGAAGGAGCAGACGTCCTCGCCCTCGACGTACTCCTCCACGATCCACGGGTCGACGTCGGTCGGCGTGACCATCGACGGATCGCGCGCACCCGCGAGCGGGCCTTTGTTCGTCTGCGCGGTCACCCCTCCGCGCGAGTAGACGGGCTTCGCGAAGTAGTCGGTGAACTGGTGCGCCGCCCACGCGAGCTCCTCCGAGCTCCGCACGACGATCCCCTCCGGGGCGCGTACGCCGAGCGCGCGCGCGACCTCCGTGAGGCGGTGCTTGTCGTGGAGCACCTCGAGGACCTCGAACTCCGCGAACGCGTAGCGCGCGCGCTTCGGGAGCTCGTCGCGCACGCGCGCGAGGTAGAGCGCCTCCTCGAAGCAGGGGACGACGAGGTCGATCGCCTGCTCCTCGATGATCGCCTTCACGTCCTCGACGAACGCGCGCGGCTCGTACCGCGGTGAAGCGACGGTGAGGGCGCGCTCGACGTACCGCGAGTGGGCGCCTGGCGCGCCCGCGAACGTGTCGGCGGAGAGGATCGCGTGTCCCGCGCGGCCGAGCTTGCGAATCTCGTCGATCGCTGCGGGCATGCGGGAGCTCGTGACGAGGATGCGACGCATGCTCCGATCGGGAGCAACGCACATGCCCGGCGCGATCCGCGCGCTGTCGATCAGCGCGCGGCGCCGCGGCCCGCCCCGCCCGCCGCCGCGATCGCGCGCGGCCCGCGCCCCGCGGACTCGATCGCGACGCGGAGCGGCTCCGCCGCTTCGCTCTCGCCATTCAGATAGAGATCGAGGAACGGCAGCGCCGCGGACGCCACGTCCTCGAGCGCGTCGCGCGGCGAGTACGCGCCGCCGCATCCGTCGCGCGCCCCGCGCCCGCCGAACGCCTTCGCGACGAAGCCGATCGAGTCGATCACGTCGCAGACGTTCGTCGCCGTGAGGTGCCCCGCCTGCGGAAGATCGAGCAGGTAGCGCGGGCTCGTGAGCGCGTCGAACGTGGGCCTCGCGAACGCGTCGAACGGGTTCTCCGCGTCGAGGTGCGCGCCCACGACGAGCGTCGGTGCGTCGACCTGCGCGACGCCGTCGGCGCGGTAGAGGTCGAACCCCGCAGGGCTGATGAGCAGCGCGGCCTTCACGCGCGCGTCGCGGTAGCGGTAGGGCTCCGCGCCGAACACCGACACTGCGGCGCAACGCCAGTCGTCGTGTGCGATCGTGCATTCCTGCCTCTGTCGAGCCGCGTCGAACCCCGCGCCGGTGAGCCCGAGCGCGGCGAGCGCGCCGAACGAGTGCCCCGCGACGGCCACGCGCGACAGGTCCACGAGATCGGCGAACGCGGAGTCCGCGCGCGAGGAGCGCGCCGCGAGATCGTCGATCACGCGCGAGAGATCGCGCGGCCGATCGAACGCGCTCTCCGATCGCTCGACGTCCCCGATGCCGGCGAGCTCGTCCTCCATCGTGTGCCCCGGGTGATCGGGCGCCGCGACGACGTACCCGTGGCTCGCGAGCACCTCGGAGAGGCTCGCGTTCGCGAAGCGCGTCGAGCCGCGGCCGTGGCTGAAGAGCACGAGCGGTCGAGGCCCCTCCGAGCGGAGCGGCGGCACGTCGCGGTGCGCGTTCGCGATCGATCCGATGCGCGCGGCGACGAGCCCGAGCGCCTCGATCTCGTACACGACCGGAGGTCCGTCCGCCGGCGCTGCCGCCGGGTACCAGACCTCCACGGTGAGTCGACGGAACCCCTCCGGATCCGGGACCTCGACGCGCGTCACGCCGACCGCGTGCGCGCCCAAGCTCGCGGGCGCGGCCGCAGCGGGTGCGAGGCGCGCCGCGCACCCCATCGTGGAAGCCGAGAGCCCGATCAGCGCCGCCGCAGCGCGCGCACCACATTCCAACTTCAATGTGTCCTCGTGTCCCTCCGCACGCGCGGCGCGGCTCGGTACGGACGAGGCTACGCGTGGCGTTCGGCTACGCAAGCAGACAATCGAGTCAAAACGCAGCGAGTCCCGCCGAGCTCGAGCTCGACCGCGCCACCCCGCGCGCGGGCGGATGAGCTCGGCCGTGGGCGTTCGCTCGCTCCGAGGTGGCTCGAGAGAGAGAGCTCAGCCGTCCGCGAGCTTGCGCTCGAGCGCCTCGAGGTGCGCGCGCACTTCGGGATCCGTGTCGCGCTGCGCCTCGATCTTGCGGACCGCGCTCATCACCGTCGTGTGGTCTCGGTTGCCGAACGCGCGGCCGAGCTCGGGGAAGCTGCACTTGAGGCGCTGCTTGCACAGGTACATCGCCACGTGTCGCGCGAACGCGACGCTCTTGTGGCGGTCCTTCGAAACGAGATCCGTCGAGCGCAGGTGGAAGTGATGGCAGACCGCGCGCTGGATGTCCTCGACGCTGATCTGCTGCGGCTTGATCTTCGTGCTGAGCGCGAGCTCGGCCTTCGCGAACGCGAGATCGACCGTGCGCCCCGTGAGGGACGACTTCGCCGCGAGTCGGATCAGCGTCCCCTCGAGCTCGCGGACGTTCGAGCGGACCATCTGCGCGAGGAAGAGCGCGACGTCGTCCGCGAGGCCGAAGCCCTCGAGCGCCGCCTTGTTCCTCACGATCGCGACGCGCGTCTCGAGCTCGGGCACCTGGATGTCCGCGACGAGGCCCCACGAGAACCGCGAGACGAGCCGCTCCTCCATCCGCTCGAGGTTCTGCGGGTACTTGTCGCTCGTGACGACGATCTGCTTGTCGAGCCCGTGGAGCGCGTTGAACGTGTGGAAGAACTCCTCCTGCGTCTGGTCCCGGCCCGCGAGGAACTGGATGTCGTCGACGAGCAGGAGATCGCAGCTCGCGCGGTAGCGCGCCTTGAACTCGTCCATCTTGCGGTGCTGGATCGCGCCGATGAACTCGTTCGTGAACCGCTCCGCGGACGTGTAGAGGATGCGCGCGTGGGGGCGCTCGCTCCGCATGCGGTGCGCGATGGCGTGCATGAGGTGCGTCTTGCCGAGCCCGGTCCCGCCGCAGATGAAGAGCGGGTTGTACCGACGACCCCCGCCGCCCGCCGCCGCGATCGCCGCCGCGTGCGCGAGCTGGTTCGACGGGCCGACGACGAAGCTCGCGAACGTCTGCTTCGGGTTCAGGTCCTCGAGCGTGACGCCGATGTTCGCGGGCCGCCGCCCGCCGTCGCGCGAGGACGCGGGCGGGAGCTGCGAACTCCGATCGGCCCCGAGCTCGCGCGGCACCCCATCCGCGGTGAGGTCCGTGCTCGAGGATGGGGGCAGATCGCTCGCGCGCGTCGGCGTGGTGCGGATCGGGGGTTCCACGCGACCCGCGGAGATCGGGTCGGTGAGGTTCGCGTCCACGACCCAGCGCACCTGGATGCTCGACTCGGTGATGTCCCGGAGCTTGCGGACGATCACGGGCATGAAGTTCTCGTGCACCCACTCGAGGATGAACTCGTTCTGCGCGCGGAGCGTCAGCACGCCGTCCGTGAGGTCGTCGAACGCGACCCCGGCGAACCATTGATCGAACGTCGCGGGTGAGAGCGCGCGCGTGTGCTCGATCGCAGCACGGAATGCGGAATCGCTCGTCATCGTCCCCGGTTCTTCAGCATCGTGTCGGACCATCGGCTCGCAGCAAAAGGGCCCGGGGCCCCGAGGAACAGGCGCAAAGAAAGGGTTCGCCTTCTTTCAGACTGCGCCGTGAAACGGAAGGAAAAACGAGCCCGATGCTCCAAGGACACCCTCGCTCCCGCCTCGTTCGAGGCGTGAGACCTCAGGTTTTCCACAGAGCGCGAGGCTCGACGTGTGGGGTGGTTCAGGCGATGGATCTGCCTGTGAAACTCGTGTGAATCACGCGCCCTCGAGACGAGGAAGGGGCTCGCGACATCCGCTCGACCCCAAGTTTTCCACAGGGCATGGTCTCCTCCGCCTACCGAGCTTGATCGAAGAAGAAATCGCAACCGCCGAACGGATCATGACATCGGCCGCTCTCGCACGAAGAGAACCTCGACTGCGCGCAGATCGTCCTCCGAACGACCCCTCACGTCGAACGAGTCACTGCCACGACGATGGATGCTCGAGTGCTTCGAGAGCGCTTCCGTTCTCGCCGAAGACCGAACAAGGAAGTGGGTACCATCGAGCTCGTCTCAACGTCCAGCGCGAACGCGGCGCGCGCCCAAAATGGCGCGAATTTCGGCGCGTTTTGCCACGCTGGGTTTTTGGGTCTTGATCGTGTCGCCCATTGGGCGGGTGACCCCCGCGAGGGCGGGGAGCGATGCAGCCGCAATCCCGTTACCGATTGGACAGACGCTGTCATGCGAACCGTGTGTAATACCCTGCGCGGCGCGGACGCTCGCCCGGGCCCCGCCTGGAACTTGGCCCCCCGAGACACGGGCGTGTACCGGACGCCGATGCCGGTCGTCCCACCGCCTCGCTCGCTCGTCGCCGCGCTCGCTCTCGTCGGAGCGGCGATCCCCGGCCGCGCGTTCGCTCAGGAGACGCAGGTCAGCTCGACCGAGGCGCCGGCGACGTTCGCGTACAACTATGGCGAGGTCGAGACGACCCGCGAGTCCGCCATGGGGGGCGCGCTCCGCGCGGCAGGAAACGGGACGACCGCGCCGTTCCTCAACCCCGCGAACGTCGCGCTCACCCAGGTCTACCACATCGAGGCGATGGCGAACGTCACCCCCGAGAACGGCCACCAGGTGTACGGGGGCGTCGTGGTCGACTCGACCACGAACCGCCTGGCCGGGGGCGTGTCCGTGACGGGCGGGTTCATGGATCCGAGCGGCCTGGATCGCTCCTGGGTCGACATCCGGCTCGCGCTGAGCTTCCCGATCACGCAGAGCATCTTCATCGGGGTCGGAGGTCGGTACCTCAAGCTCACCGAGCAGGGGTTCGGCCCGTTCGGGGACAGCAAGGTGAGCGGCGGGCTCAAGGATCCGAGCGGGGGTCGGTTCGCGACCGTCAACCTGCCGACGTTCGACGCCGGCTTCACGCTCAAGCTCGGCGAGCTCGTCCATATCGGGCTCAGCGGTCAGAACCTGACCTTCCCCGACAACGGGTACCTCCCGACGATGGCGGGCGGAGGCATCGCGGTCGCGAACCAGGACTTCACCATCGAGGCCGACGGCGTCGCGGACTTCAACTCGTACGACGGGCCACGCGCTCGAGCGATGGTGGGGGGAGAATACCTCCTCCTGAACCACGTCCCCCTGCGCCTCGGGTACAGGTACGATCAAGGTGCGAACTCGCACCAGCTCTCCGCGGGCGTCGGGTACCTCGCGCGCGAATTCAGCGTCGAAGGATCGGTGCGCCGGACCCTCGTCGGGCCGGACGCGACCATGCTGTTCTTCGGGGTCGCGTACTTCCTCGAGTCAAGCGGCTTGACCAAAACACAGCAAAACTTTTGAACCTGGCCGATATCTGCCCTTGCGACGGCTTAAACCCCTCGCTATGGCTCGGCTTTCGGAAGAGGCATCCCTCAGCGTGGAGGACGGGTTCCATGGCCGGTTCGAGCAAGATGACGAAGACGCAGTTTGTCGCGGCCCTCGCCGAGGCGTCGCACCTCGACAAGAAGCAGATCAACGCCGTCCTCGAGGCGCTCGCGAACCTCATCAAGGACCAACTCGGCGCGAACGGCCCTGGTGAGCTCGTGATCCCTGGGCTCGTGAAGCTCAAGGCGAAGACGACCCCGGCGACGGAGGCGAGCGAGAAGATTCACCCGTTCACCAAGGACAAGATCCTGGTGAAGCCCAAGCCGGCCTCGCGCAAGGTGCGGGCGACGCCCATCAAGGCGCTCAAAGATCTGATCGCCTAGCCTTAGCCACCGCGTAGTCGAGCGCGTTCGGCCCGCTCAGCGGGGAGTGGCGACGCGCTCCCGAACCCCAGCGCACTTCTTTCGCGCGGCGACCACAGGCCGTGCGCGGCTCGTGCCCGCGCGTTCGCGGTGGGTGGAGGGCCCGAGGAAACGAGCTCTGCCCGGGGGCCTCCTCAGCTCGGGGGGGCTCCCCGGCTCTGCGCCGTCGCGAGGAGCTTAGGGCGCGTCCGGAAATAACTGGCGCATTCGGCCGACGCTGCATCCCCGCGGCCGGCGTTACTCCTCCTCAAAATAGCCCCACTATTCCTCGTCGTCGCGCCTTGGCCGCGGGGCGCATCGTCGCCCTCGGTGCAGCCACTTATTTCCGGACGCGCCCTTAGAGGTAGTAGTACCAACGAAGCCAGGCCGCGACCTGGTACGTGTCCTCGAGGACTTTGTCGTTCGGATCGCCTGGGGCGATGAAATGCGGCAGGTCGAACCGGAGGCCGAAATCCGCGGACGGCTCGTGCTGCTCGTTCGAGGCGGTGATGCCGATCTGGGCGCCCAGCGGGAGAAACGTCGACGATTTGACGTTGGAGAAGTCCCGGATTGTGAGACCCGTGCCGACGCCGACGAACAGGGGCTCGGCCGGCTGGAAGACGATCTTGAGCGGGATGCCCGGATCCTCCAGGACGGGGGTCACCCCCACCTCGAACAATCCCGAGACCACGGGCTTGTTCACCTTGATCGACACGGTCGCACCCGTCTCGAGGCGGGCGACGTGGCCGAGGTGGATCCAGACGGGGAGAGAGAGGCCGAGCAGCGCGCTCGCGGCGTTCATGTTCGCGGAGTCGATGGGCGCGAAGAACCGGGCTCGCCCGGCCATCTCGACCGTCGTCTTGAAGAACAGGAACGTCGCCCCGAGGCTGGGCTCGGCGTACGCCGCGTTCGGTGAGAACCGGAACGTGTTCGGCGTGAGCTCGACCTCGATGTGATCCGTGATGCCCCAGTGGATCCCGGACGAGAGGTGCACGTTCGGATCGTTCGTCCCCTCGCCGAACACCGAGATTCCGATGTCCGGCATGAGGGTCATGTACGGGAGCGTGATGTGGCGATCGACCCAGGGGATCGACTGCCTCACGGCGCGCTTGTAGCGCTTGCCGTCCTCCGACTCGTTCTTCTCCGCGTTCTCGATGTCGTTGCCTTCGGCGCTCCTTCGGTGCCTTCGGTGCTCGCCGTCGCTCTCCACGTCCTCCCAGCCCGGGCCACCGATCTGACCGCGCCGGCCGTCTCGGCCCCACTTCTCGGACTTGGGGAGCGTGATCGCGATCTGCGTTCCGCCCTCGATCTTCGTGGTCGCGAGAGAGCCCGTGGCGGGCTCGCGCAGGTCGACGACCACCGTGGCTCCACCGGGAGCGCTCGACACCGTGACGCGGCTCACCTGCGTCGCGAAGTTCCCCGTCTCGAGGGGGAGGCGGTTGACCTTGTACGGGACGTTCACGCCCGCGACGAAGTAGATGAGCTTCCCCTCCGCCTTCTGTTCGGTGACCTGCGAGTTCGTCCCGGTCGTCGTGAGGGTGACGACGGAGCGCCCGTCGGGGAGGACCTGGAACGCGGGGTACGTGATCGTCGGGACGCCCGGGCGGACCGGATCGGGCGGCGGACTCCCCTTGGGCTGAGGCTCCCCGCTGCCCGGTGGGGTCGCGTCGTCCGCGAGATCCGCCTGCGTCTTGGGCGTCGACTGGTGCTGGCAACCGAGCGCCAAGAGCGCGATCGGCAAGGCGCAGAGGAGAGTCGTCGAGCGCGCCGACGACACGCCGTTTCGCCGCGGCTCCGCGGATTCACTTAAACGCACGGGCGGGATTACACCACGGGCCTTCCATCGCTGCCAAACTAACGGGCCCCGCGCGTCTGGACGATGGGGGGGCAGAGTTGTACGGTCCGCCGCATGTCGAGCGCATCGAATCTGTTCTCACGCGGCCGCGTGGCCGGCGTCGTCGCCGCGGTCGTGGGTCTCGTGGTGGCGGCGGCGTGCGGGAGCTCCGCGGTGCCGGAGGCTGCGCCCGGCGTGCCGATGAACCCCCCGAAGGAGAACTCGCTCCTCGACGACTTCATGAACCCGCCCGCCCGTCCGTCGATCTCTGCGACGGCGGCCGCCTCGCCCTCCGGGTCGCCCTCCGCTCGGCCGACCGCAGTGCCGAGCGGCACCTCGACCGCGCCGCCACGCTCGAGCGCGAGCGCGAGCGCGACCTCCGCGGTCACCGCGCACCCGACGGCGACCGCCCACGCCACCTCCGCGCCGACCGCCAAGCCGACGGCTACGCCGACCGCGAAGCCGTCGGCGCAGCCGACCGCGAAGCCAACGCCCTGAGCGCCTCCTCGAGCTTCGCCGTCACCGTCTCCGAGGTGTCGACGCCACCGTAGCGGTGATCCGCGTACGCGCGGACGACCGGCGAGGCCTCTCGGAGAGGGGAGCGGTCGAGGCGCAGCGCGAACGCTTCGAGGGTCTCGTGCGGCGCGCGCGCGAAGCCGCTCTTCGCGAGCGCTCCCTCGAGCCGCTCGAACGCGGGGAGCGCCTCGTCGCCCCGCGCGCGCGGCGAAGCGCGCCGGGCGCGCCGCGCGCGCATCAATCGGATGAGCACGAGCAGCCCGACGAGGGCGACGAGCGCCAGCGTCAGCTCGAACGGGGAGCGCGCGGCGAGGAAGTCGTCGAACTTCTCCCAGGAGGTGCGGAGCCAGTCGAACACGCCCCCGAGCCACCCCGTCTCGCGCGTCCCGGCCGCGCCCGCCGGCGTCGCGTCGACCGTGATCCACGCGCCGTCCACCCACGCCTCCACCCAGCTGTGCGCGTCGCGCTGCCGCACGATGAAGTAGTCGTCGAGCGGCGATCGCTCGGACACGCGGTACCCCGCGACGACGCGCGTCGGGATGCCCATGCGCCTCGCGAGCAACGCGAACGCTCCCGCGAAGTACTCGCAGTGCCCCTCCCGGTGCGTGGTGAGAAAATCGAGGATCGCGTCGACGCCGGGCGTCCTCTTGTAGTCGAGGGAGTAGGCGTCGTTCCGCTCCAGCGCGACGCGGATCCGCTCCAGCGTCTCCTTCGGCGGCGCCGACGGATCGATGTCCCACGACGCGAGCAGGCGATCCAGCTCCGCGCGGAGCGCGAACGGAACCGTGCGATCCTCCCGCGAGGGGCTCGCGAGGCGCTCGTTGGGCGCGGCCCGGTACCAGATGCGCTTCGCGTACTTCACCGTGGTCGGCCAACGGAGGCCGAACCGATCCTCCACGTAGTTGCCGTTCGACGCGACGACGCCCGACGAATCGAGCGGGAGAAAGTAGCGCTCGGGGCGTGAGACGAACTCGAGCGAGACGTCCGTCGCGCCCGGCTCGGGGGCCTCCGCGCCCTGGACGTACTCGCGGAGCTCGTCCGTGTCGGCGTGCCACCCGTTCGCATAGTACCGCGAGAACACCGCGCCCCGGAGGTAGTCCGGCGTGCCGACGCCCGACGCGCGCACGCGCATGACGACCTGATCCGAGAGCAGCATGTCGTGCATCGCGCCGAGAGTCATCTCGTTCGAGAACCCGGAGCGGTCGTGCGCGCCCCGGAGGATGCGATCGATGATCGCCGCGTGGAGCTTCGGGATCCCCACGCCCGCGGCGCCCGCGATCGCGCCGCCGACCACGAGCGCGCCCGCGATCCGCAGGGCGTGCGACGCGCGGCTCCGCTGCGGCAACGCGCGGGATGGATCCGTCGCGGCGAGCGCGATCGCCGACATCAGGAGGAACGCGATCACGCACGCGGCGTAGCCGGAGCCGATCTTGGCGCGCCCCGCCGCGGTGAGCCCCACGAGCGCGAGCGCGAGCGTGCCCCGCTGACCCCAGGTGGGGGCGACGAGCAGCGCGCGCACGGAGACCAAGAGGAGGACGGGGCACGCGAGGAGCCTCGCGCGGTCCGACAGGAACTCCCCCGTGAGGTCCCCGTCGTACGGAAAGACGCGCGGCGCGAGGACGCCGACCACGAGCGCGGCGAACCCGAGCATCGCCTCGGCGCTCCGCTCGACCCTGAAGCGCGGCCCGATCACGAGCGCGAGGAGCGCCGGGACGAGGACGATGCCCGCGAGCGCGACCGTCCCGGCCGCGAGCGCGAACGGCACGCACGCGCAGATGATCGAGATCGCGACGAGGCGCTCCTTCAGCACGCGATCGCCTCCGATCGCGTGATCCTCGAGACCTCGACGGTCTTGCGCCCGGGCGCGAGGCGAGGCTGTGCTGGGGAGCGCCGCGACGGATCCGCGACGACCTCCACCCAGCGCGCGGGGACGTCGAGCCTCCGGATCGCCTCGATGAGGCTCGCGCGCGCGGGCGCGTCGTCCGCCGTGACGACGACCGCGGTCGTCACCGTCCCCGCGATGTCCCGGAGCGCCCGCTCCGCGTCGAGCGCGGGCGGCGTCGGACGGATGTTCGCGAGCCGATCGAGCACGAGGTCGAGCGCCGCGCGACCGCGCGCGGGGGCGACGCGCGTCACCTCGTTCGCGATCACGAGGTGCTCGATCCCGCTCGTACGCACGAGGAGCGCCGCGACGCCCGCGGCCAGCGAAATCGCGGCCTCGATCTGATCCTCCGGAGCGTCCGTGCCATCGAGCGCGACGACGAGCGCCACGCCCTCCGAGCGCTCCTCGACGAACTGCCGCACGTGGGGCACTCCCGTTCGCGCCCACGTCCGCACGTGCAAGAGCTTGAGCGGGTCGCCGAACCGGTAGGGCCTCACGCCCGCCATCTCGTCCTCGCCCTGGGCGCGGTGGGGGACGCGCCGCGTTCGGCTCGCAGACGCGCTCGGCGCCGCGAGATCGAGCGAGACCACGTTCGCGATCTTCGGGACGACGAGGAACCGGCACGCGCCGCTCGGGAGGCTCTGGCTCACGGCGAGGCCGAGGGGCACGAGCGCGGCGAGCTCGAACGCGTCGAGGTGGTGCTCGCCGCGCTCGACGAACGTCGCCTCCGTGTGGACGTTCACCGTCGCGCCCGGTCCGATCCGCGCGATCCCGAGGGGCGCGCCGAGCCACTTGCCGTCCCACGGGAGGAACGGGCGCTCCACGCGGAGGCTCGTGAGATCCTGCTCACCCGCGTTGTGCACGGAGATCGTGAACGTCTGCTTCGATCCGGCGGAGACGCGGGGCGGACAGTCCACCTCGATCTGACACGCGCGCAGTCGATAGAACGGTCGAAGGAGGAAGGCGGCGAACAGCATGCCGACCATGCCCGCGAAGAGGAGGTAGACGTCCGCGTCCGTGACGTCGAGCCCGGCCGCGCCGATCAGCAGCGCTCCCACGGTGAACGCGCGACCCTCGCGAGAGAGCGCGGTGACGAACCAGAAGCCGGGCCGGACGAGCTTGAATCCGAGGCTCTTCCGGAGGCGATCCCGATCCGGCTTCTTCGTCGGGATGAGGATGTGGTTGAGCCGCGCGAGGTTCACGCGCCGGAGGGTCAGCGGGCGGCGCGCGACCGCGCTCATGTCGGGACGGGGACCTCCATCGCGAGGTCCGAGACCGCGGTGGCCGCGCTCTTGCCGCCGTAGCGCGCGCGCTCGCTCATTTGGATCCGGTGCGCGAGGACGTGGACGACGAGCGACTGCACGTCGTCCGGCGTGACGAACGCCCGGCCTCGGAGCAGGGCGCGCGCCTGCGCGGCGCGGAAGAGCCAAAGGGACGCGCGCGGGCTCGCGCCGAGCGCCACGTCGTCCTTCGCGCGGGTCTTCGCGACGATCTCGGCGATGTACTTCCCGACCGCGGGCTTGACGTCCACGTCCCGCACGAGCGCCTGGGCGGCGACGAGCTCGTCCTTGCCGACGACGCGCGGGACGTCCGCGAGGGGATCGACGGTCTTGCGATCGAAGAGCATCTTCACCTCGTCCTCGAGCGCGGGGTAGCCGACCTTGATGCGCAAAACGAAGCGATCGAGCTGCGCCTCGGGCAGGGGGTACGTGCCCTGGAAGTCGATCGGGTTCTGGGTCGCGAGGACCAGGAAGGGCTCCGGGAGGGCCATCGTCTTGCCGTCGATCGTCACCTGGCCTTCGTTCATCGCCTCGAGGAGCGCCGCCTGCGTGCGCGGCGAGGCCCGGTTGATCTCGTCCGCGAGCAGGACGTTGGTGAAGAGCGGGCCCTCCTGGAAGCGCATCGTCCCCTCGCGCGGATCGAGCACGTGCGTCCCGAGGATGTCCGACGGCAGCAGGTCGGGCGTGAACTGGATGCGCGCGAACGCGAGGTCCATGGTGCGCGCCAGCGCCTTCGCGAGCGTCGTCTTGCCGACGCCGGGGACGTCCTCAACGAGCACGTGCCCGGCCGTGAGCGCGCCGATGAGGAGAAGCTCGATGACCTCGGGCTTGCCGCGGATCACTGCGGCGAGCCGTTCGGCGAGCGTCGGGATCCAGGGCGGCGTCGTCAGGGTGGCCAAGGCTAGACCGGGACTCTCCCAGGAACACGCGCGGCTTGGAAGACCTTCCTTTCGTCGGGTGTAGTAGGGTGCCCGGCCCATGGATCTCGCAACGACGCTCTCTCGCTTCAACCCGAGGACGCTCGCGTCCTCCGATCGCAACGTCGTCCGCGAGCTCTGGGACCTCCTGTCGCCCCTCCCCGGTGGGAAGCTCGTCTTCAGCCGCGCCATCGGGCTCGCGGCCGCGTACACGAGCACGATCGACGCGAAGGTGGACATGGTCCGCCGCGGGTACGCCGAGGTCCGGCTCACGGACAAACCCGCGGTGCGCAACCACCTGCAGAGCATCCACGCCGTCGCGCTCGTGAACCTCGCCGAGCTCACCGGGAACCTCGCGCTCGCGTACACGCTGCCGGACGACGCGCGCTTCATCGTCGCGGGGATCTCGATCGAGTACCTCAAGAAGGCGCGCGGCACGATCCGAGGCATCTGCGAGTGCCCCCTCGTGACGACGAGCGAGCGGCGCGAGTACCCCATCGAGGTCAGTATGAGGAACACCGCTGGGGAGGAGGTCGCCCGAGCGACCCTCCGATCGCTCGTCGGGCCGAAGAAGTAGGCGACAGCATGGCGACACCCCAGACCCTCACGGGCAAGCAGAAGCGGCACCTGCGTGCGCTCGGCCACGGGCTCGACGCGCTCGTCCAGCTCGGCAAGAACGGCCTCACCGACAGCGCGATCACCGCGGCGCGCGAGGCGATCGATCGGCACGAGCTCATCAAGATCCGCCTCCTCACGGAGTGCCCTGAAGACCGCGACGACGTGGCGGAGCGCTTGGGCTTCGCGCTCGGCGCGGTCGTCGCGCAGACCCTCGGGCGCACGTTCCTTCTCTACCGCCGGCACCCGAAGAAGCCGGTGATCGAGCTTCCGAAGGCGGCTCCGGGCGGCGCGAAGTCTTCCGGCTGAGGGGCTCGATGAAGCTCGACGCCGCACACCTCGCGATCGCCTGCGCGCTCGGGGCGGGGTGCGGTCACCGCGAGGACCCGTGGCGCCAGCCTCCGGCGCTCGAGGCGAGCGACGCCGCCCCGACCCCGAGCGTGGATGCACCGCCGAGCGGCGTGGCGATCGAGGTTCCGCCCCCTCCCGCGCCGAGCGTCGAGGCGCCGCCGCCGATCGACGCCGTACCTTCGGCCTCGGCCAGCGCCCTCGCGTCCGCTTCGCTCCCGCCGGGCGCTCCCGCCGGTCCGCCCACCACGCTCGACGAGCGCTCCTTCGGCGTGAGCTTCAAGGAGGACCCGCTCCACTACTCGCCCGCGTTCGACGGCAGCATGCGCTTCGGCCTCTGGACGGAGGTGATGAACTTCGCGCGGAGCGAGGCGGCGCGCACCGGGAAGAAGCCGCATTTCACGTTCTTCGTGAACGCCTGCTACTACACGAAGAACCCCGGCTACTCGCAGATCGGACAGGCCCACAGCGACAACGAGATCCTCGTGCGGCGCGCGCTCACGCAGCAGGCGCTCAACGAAGGCCACGAGATCGGCAGTCACGGCGTGGGCCACGACGACGGGCGCACGTGGTCGAAGGCGCAATGGAACGCCGAGTTCCAACACTTCGACGACCTCATGGTCACGGCCGTGTTCAAGCCCATCAAGAACGAGGACGGCTCGTTCGTCTTCCCGGTCTTCCAAGGGAAGGAGGGCGCGCAGCCGGGTGAGGTCGGCGCGCGCTGCGCGAAGAACGACGACTGCGGGTCGGGGCAGTGCCTCGCGGTGACCGAGAGGGACAGCTTCTGCACGCAGCCGTGCAACATGAAGAAGCCGTGCCCCGACGGGCTCGCGTGCGGCGCGCCCACGTTCCAAGAGGACACGGACGTGTGCCTCCCGCCGCCCCAGTTCCCCGTCGAGTACGACGGCAAGACGCTCTTTTTCAAGAACGGCCAGCCGAACTTCAAGCACCCGGCGCTGAAGATCTACAAATTCATCGGCTGGCGCGCGCCCTTCCTCGCGTCGAACGACGCGATGTTCGAGGCGCTCATCGAGCACGGCTTTCTCTACGACACGAGCCTCGCCTCGTCCCCGCGCGCGCCCTATGGGCTCGTTCCCGAGGGCCAAAACAAGGTGATGCTCGAGTTCGCGCTCATGCCGCACGCCGGCGCGAAGAGCATCCCCATGGACTACAACTACCGGCTCCTCAGCGTGACCCGCGAGGACATGGAGGCGGACTACGAGCGGAGCCTCGTGGAGTCGTACGACGCGGATCACACGCCGTGGAACGTCGGCCACCACTTCGCGCGCTGGGACGACGGGGCGTACCTGAAGGCGCTCTTCAAGAGCGTCGCCTTCGCGCTCGACGGCTGCCCGGGCCCCTCGGCCAGCGAACCGAACAAGACGGTGCAGCGTTGCCCCGGCGCCGACGTGATCTCCTTCCGCGATCTCGTGCAGATCTTGAAGGCCAAGGGCGTGAGCGTCGCGCGCTGAGGATCACTGCCAGTCCGGCCCCGCGTCGGTGGGCCGCGTCGCGTCGATCATCAGGAGCACGCCGCGGATCGCGTCGTCATCGAGGCCGACCGCGCGCAGCTTGGACCAGTTCGCGCAGTCGTTGTGAGCGGGCGCGAGGTCGCCGTTGGCGCCCTTGCAGCACTCGAGGACGCGGGCCATGGCCTTCTCCGAGTCCGGGTTGTCCTTCTCGAACTGGGACCACGCGGTCTTCGCGCGGAGCGTCTCGATGAGCTCCGTCATGATCGGACCGATCCGCGTCTTCTGCGGGCCGCTCGGAGCCTTCGCCGTGCCCTTCGGCGCGATCGCACCCGCGACGAGCGCGAGCGCCGCCGCGAGCGCTTCCAGCGCGAACACGACCCCGCCGGTCGACGAGCCGACGAGGACGAGCACCGCGCCCGTGGCCGCGCTCATGCCGCCCGCGAGCTCGAGCGAAGCAGCGATGACAGCCCTCGTGGACTCTCCGTTGTAGAGGGTCTCGACGAACTTCACGATCCCCTTGGTCAGCCCGAAGGCGGCGCTCAGTACGCCGAAGCAAGCCCCCGCGGTCGCGAGCTTCTTGGCCATGCCCTCGAACCGCTTCAGCCGCTCGAGGATGGACTCCAACGTGCCGAGGGCCTTCTCGGCGACCTTCGTACCGTCTTCGGCGAACGAGAGGCCCACGACGAGCGCCGAGCCTTCCTTGGTCGAGAACAACGAGCAGACGGCACTCGCGAGGTCGAGGACTCGAAACAGCGCCTTCACGGCGCTCGGTTCGAGCTTCTTCGAAACCGTGTCGGTGACCTTCGCCGCCGCCACCCGGTCCTTCGCGATGAGGGCCGTCCGCATCGACTCTCGGAGCTCGGTCGCCGCCCCGCCCTCCGGATCCAGGATCCACTTCGGCACGCGCTTGAAGATCTCCTCGGCGAACGCCTCCCGCTTCTCGAGCGTGAAGACGTCGCGGGCTTCCTTGAAGAAGCCCCAGCTGACGACGGCCTGGAGCAGCTTGAGACCGACCTTCGAGAACTTCCTCCCGGTCGAGTAGTGCTTGCCGGTCGCCGTCAGCGTGACGGCGATCGGGCTCGGCCCGTCGATGTCGTCGACGCTCGTCGCGTAGCTCTCCGGCGCGGCGTCGAAAATGTCCCGGAGCTCGCCGTGGGTCTTCCACCCCTTCGACGGGTCGTCGTCGAGTTGGTAGGCGGCCTCGCCGTACGTCTCGCACGCGCCCGCGAGCGTCTCCTGCAGCATGTTGTCGAGGGTGAGGTACTCCTTGTCGACGGACGCGCCCTCCATCGGGACTCCGTCGATGGTGATGCGACTCGCGAGGCTGTCGTACACGCCGAACATCGCGCGGTTCCACTCGCGCACGAGGTCTCTGTACGTCTCGGTGAACAGCAAGTCGTGGAGCTTCGTCGTCTCCGCGTCCAGCGAGGCGCGCGTATTCATCGTGGAGACGAGCCGGTTCTGGCCCGAGACCGGCGTGGCCAAGAAGTAGTCGCGCGCCTTCGGCAGGACGTCGTCCAGGAGCGCCGCGATCTCGCGCGGCTCCTGGGTGTACTTGTTGTCGTCGCGCGACACCTCCGCGATTGCCTTCACGGCGGTGCCCATGTGGACCTGGCTCATGCGCTCGCGGAGGACGGCGTCCGAGAGTCGGAAGAGACCGTCGATCTCGCCGCAGCTGAGGCGCAGACGCGTCACGTACTTCTTTACGTCCTCCGCGAGGCTCGCCGGCGTCTGCACCTTCGTCCCCGTGTTCCCAGTGATCGTGCCGAGCACACTGGTGGACGGTGCCCGCGGAGGTGGAGGCGGAGCAGGCGCGGCGGGGACCGGGGGGAGCACGGTCTTGCGGCGGAGCACCCAGCCGAAGCTCTCCTTCGATCCCGGAGCGGGCGCGATCGTGATGTCGCCGCCCCCAGCGTTGTAGGCCGCCTGGACGCCTGCCTCCATCATCTTGGCGCAGCGCCACGCCGAGTGGCCCCAATAGTCGAACAGCATCATCGCGGGAGCGAGCGACGGGTCCTTGGACGTGTTGAGGTAGATCTCTTTCGGGAACTGGACCGGATCGGTCTTCACCAGGTGCGCGCACAGCTTGCCGAGCGTGTCGACGTCCCCCGGGATGGGCCACTCGATCCACTCGTAGGCGTGATAGGCGCCGAGCTTCCCGTCCTTGATGCCGGGGTGATCGACGGGCGTCCACGACCAGTCGGTCCAGCGCGCGGCGTCGTTCGGGATCCACGATCCGGCGACGTGGAACCGGTTCGCGCGCCAGCACTCACCGTAATAGCTCCACGCGAGATCGAGCGCGATCGGGTTCCCCGGGTCCGGCGGGTTCAGCACGCACTTGGAAGGGATTCCGTAGGGCGTGACCCACCCGCCCTGCGTCTCGTCGGGCGGCGCCTTGCCGTCCATGACGGCGGCGTAGATGTCCGCGTCCACTTTCGTCCACGTGTACGAGATCTCTTGCTTCTTCGCTTGCGGCTTGGGTTCGGTCGTTGGTGGCATCGTTCCCTCGATGGCCCAGGAGTCCGAACGAGGCGGATGCGATGGACAGACATTCTTCGTCGAGGGCCGCGCGGCAGAGAACGCGCCGTCGTCGGGGGAGGACGTGGCCGCGTTCCGAGCGCCGCGCCCCCGGATCGCGAAGGAGCGAGCGTCAGGCGGTGACGAGCGCCTCGAGCGCGAAGACGTGCGGGTCGTCCGCCTCGAGCGAACGGAGCGCCTTCGCGAGCTCGGTGACGTACTCGACGTTCGGGCCGCTCGGCCCGACGGCGGATCGAATTTGCGCCGCGATGTCCTCGAGCGGGGCGTCGCCGAGCCAGTTCGGGTTCGTGGGCGTCGCGATGTAGACGAGCGCCGACTCCGTGATCACGGCGCCGCCGCGATCCACGAGCGGCGCGAGGACCCGGTCGTAGCCGCCCTGCTCGCGGACATCGAGATCGTAGAGGACGCGCTCGCGCTCGGCGTCGTCGACGCGGTACGCGACCCCCGCGCAGCGCGCGTCGGGCGAGGGGACGAGCGTCACCACGCGCCCCGGGGCGCCCGGCACACCGCGGTGATCCGTCGAGCCCTGCCAGAACCGGCGCGCGTACCCGGAGAGGATCGCGGGCACGCGCTCGACGTAGGGGATGGCGGGTCGATACACGAGCGACCCGTACGCGAACAACCAGAGCGGGGACGGCAAGGGACCTCTTCGCGCCGAGGCGCTCGAGAGAGCCGCGGCTCGTCCGCGGTCTCTACTTTTCTACGTAGCCCTTCTTCGTCTTTTCCGCGACGAGCTTGTCGTACTCCTTCGTGGCCTTCGCCTCCGTGTCGAACTCCTTCACCGTGTTCTGGCCGTCCGTGCCGATGCGGCCGTACGTCGTGATCACGCTCGTCCCCTCGAGCTCGATCTCCCAGAACTTGCTCGACGAGCCCTCGACGAACTCGAAGTGGCGCTTGCCCCCCGCAGCGCCCGGGGCCGCGGCGGGCGCCGCCTTCGCGGGCTCGGGCTTCGCGGCGGGCGCCGCCTTGGCGGGCGCTGGTTTCGCGGCCGGCTTCTTCTTCGGCGCCTCGTCCTCGTCCTCGCCCTCGTCCTCGAAGAGGTCTGCCTTCTTCGCCGCCGCCTCCTTCTTCGGAGGTTGCGCCGCCGCCTTCGCCGCGGGTGCTGCGGCCTTCGCCGCGGGCGCAGCAGCGTCGGCGCCGCTTACGAGCTGGTAGCCCTTCTTCACCTTCTCCGCGATGAGCTTGTCGTACTCCTTCTTCGCCTTCTCCTCGCTGTCCCAGTCCTTCACGCTGGTTTGGCCGTCCGTGCCGATCTTTCCGTACGTGGTGGTGAAGCTGCTCCCCTCGAGCTCGATCACCCAGAACTTGCTCGAACTTCCCTCGACGAACTCGTAACGCGGCATGGTCAGTCCTCCACCTCTTCGAACCCCTTGGACAGTTTCTGCTCGATGCGACGTTCGGCCTCCGAGCGCGCCTCGTCGTCGCTCGCGTAGCGCTTGATCCCGCGCTCGAAGGTCCCGTAGCGAACGCGGTGTACGGAGCCCTCGACCTGGATCTCCCAGAACGAGTGCGTCTCTCCGTCGTGGTGCTCGAAGCGCCGGTACCGCGGCGCCTCGTCCCCGTCCTCGGGGCGCTCGAGCGCGTCCCGCTCCGGTTCGGCGCGCCCCGCCGTGGCGGAGAGCGCGGCCGCGGCGGGCGCGGCCGCGCGCGCGGGGGTGGGCTCTCGCTTCGAGGGATCCCACGACACGTCCGGCCGGACCCCGACGTACGACGGGAACCGTGGGACGCCCGCGTTCGAGAGCTCCTGATAGCGGAACGTGATGACGCTCCCGACCGGCGGCGGATCCGCGCGCTCCGCGTCGCTGAAGCCGGTGCCCACGCTGAAGCGCGTTCCATCGGGGAGCTCGCACGCGAGCGCCCCGAGGCGCCCCTTGTGTCGGCCCGCGCCCGGGAGGTGCTCGATGACCTTCGCCTCCGCGTCGAAGAAGCTCTTCAGCTTGAGGAGCGTCATGCTCCGCGTCCCCTCGTAGCGAGAGCCCGGTCGGCGCATCATCAGGCCCTCGCCGCCGAGCGACTCGACGCGCTGGAGCTCGTCGCGCACGTGGGTCATGTCGCGCGTGCGCTGCTGCGCGAGCACGACGACGTGCGGCGCGCGGCCCTCGAGGTTCGCCCTCAGCCACTCGACGCGCTCCTCGAACGTCCCGCCGTGCGAGGGCGCGTCGAACACCCAGTACTGGAGCTCCTTCCAGAGCGGTCCGCCGTCCGCACGCTTCACGATGCCGACGGTGCGCTGGAAGTTCTTCCGACCTCCGAAGAGCTCCCCGTCGAGCGGCGTGTTCGGGAGCACCTCGGTGAACCAGGGCGGCGCGAAGAACACGTTCCCGAGGCGCGAGATGAAGCGCGTCCCGTCCCAGTACGCGCGGACGCCGTCGAGCTTCTCGCTCATCCACCAACCCGTGAGATCGACGTGCGTCTCCCACGTGTGCGCGAGGAGCAGCGCGGGCGCTTTGTCCGCCGCGGCGCTGGTTTCCTCACCCGCGACGTCGGTCCCCGAAGACGCGACCGGTGGGCGCGCGACCGGCCTGCCTTGGAGCTCCGTGCTGCCGAGCCTCGCCTGCTCCGCCGCGTCCCCGCGCAGCGCGCGGAGGTGCTTGCACGTCCTCCGATCGGGCGTGAACGATTGGTTGCGCCACGCGGGGCAGGTGCACGAGTACACGCCCCCCGTGTTCTTGAGCTGGTAGGGCTCCCGGCCGGATCCCTGGACCTCGATGGTCTCGCCGTCGTCGAGATCGCGAGGCATCGAGCGTCAGCCTTTCTCTCGGCGCTCGAGCGCGGATAGCCGCTCGAGGAACGCGCGGCCGCGCTTCGGATCGGTCATGTGGACGAACGCCGCGAGCCCCTTCAGCTGCTCGAGCGACTCTCCGTGTCGCTCCGATGCGCGCCCCTTCTCGCGGTTCCAAATCGCGGCCTTCAGCCTGCGGACCACGTCCCTCGGGACGCGCGCCGCGGCGACGCCGGGCGGGGTCTCGGCCGAGCGGTTCACGACGAGCCCCGTCACGCGCTGGCTCGATCCGCTGCGGCGCACGGTCGTCTTCTTGTCGTGCACGACGAACCCTTCGCTCTCGAGGATCTCGCGCGCGCCGCGGAGCAGCGTGCCGATCGGTGGGCGCGGGCGCGGCGCGCCCTCGTCCTCGTCCGTGCTCGCGTCGCCGCGACCGAACGAGAACGCGAGGTCGTCCGCGTAGCGGGTGTACGTCGCCCCGAGCATCCGCGCGAGGCCCGACATGCGGCGATCGAGTCGGACGCAGATCGCGTTCGTGATCCCCGGGGACGTCGGCGCGCCCTGGGGCAGCGCGCGTGGACCCTTCGCGACGAACAGCGTCTTGCCCCGGAACGAGACGAGATCGCGCGGCGACTCGGTGACGATCAGCGCGGCGAGCGTCGCCACGCTCTCGACGAGACCTGCCTGCCGGAGCAAGCCCTTCACGCGCGCGTACGTCACCGTCGGGAAGAAGTCCTTCACGTCGATCTTGAGGACGACGTCCGCCCCGGCGTGCATCGCGGCGTTCGTCTGGATGGATCGACCCGCGAGGAAGCCGTGCGCGGCCTGGTGCACGGGCAGCTTGTCCACGATGTTCCGCAGGATCCAGCGCTGCGCGGCCTTCAGCTTGCGCTTCGGCGCGGTGATCGTCCGGCGCGAGCCGTCGCGCTTCGGGATCGTCCACGACCGGTAGTGCGACGTCGTCGACGCCTCGCGGTGGTACGCGAGCCAGCGGAGCTCCGGCACGGTGAGGCCGAGGCCCTCGGCGAGCTTGTCGACCGAGTCGATCGCGTCGACCCCGTTCTCGCGCGCCCGCGCGAGCCGCGCGTCGCGCGCGTCGTTCGCTTCGCGATCCGTGTCGCGAAAGAACACGCGGCCGACGTGGACGACGTGTGTCGCTCGGTGCGCCTGCCACGCTTGCTGGAGCAGCGCGCGCCGCTCGGCGGCCTCGAGCTTCTTCTTCTCTTTGTACTCGCCGCGCTCCGCGTCCGAGAGCGTCTTTGGGTCGGTGGTGACGAGCAGGCCCTTTGCCCGAAGCTCCGCGACGATCCACGCCTCGCGTCCGCCCGCGGACTGGATCGCCTTCCAGCGCTCCACGAGGACGCGATGCCGCTCGGCGCGCTCGGCGACCGCCGCGTCCGCCGGAGTGGGCTTGGGCGCGATGGGCGCGTTCGCGTCGAGCACCGCGACGCGCGCGGCGCTGGTGGAGCGTTCGAGTCGAGACGGCAAAGAGATCTCCCGGCAGGTCGGTCGCGGTCAGTCGATGCGGCGCGGTTGCAGGCGAGTCGAAGAGAGGGGGTGAGCCACGTCACCTTCCTACTCGGGGCACGGTAGCCTCACCGACTCTCCACGGAGGGGTGCTCAGGGCCCCCAGGTGAAACGTCGGTTCGAGAGGTTGTCTCAGCTCACCTGGGGGCCCTGAGCACCCCTCCGTGAGAGAGTCAAGAACAGGCTACCTTGCGATGACTGCGGCGAGATTCTCCAGGGCGGCGCGGCACCGCCCCTGCGCTCGAGGCGCTAGGCTGGCGAGGCTCACTCCCTCACTTCGAATCGCCTGCGTCGTCGTGTGTTGGTTCCGGGCCTCCTTTCTCGCTCACGCGTCCTGATCCGATGCGTCGACGAAGCCCTCGTTCTCGAGCGCTTCGAGCTTTGTGAAGTACGCGCGTCGCGCGTCCTCCCCCGTGTCGAACCCCATCCGCTGAAAGCGCGGCGAAGGCGCCGCCGTCGGCGACCCGGGGGTCCGCGCGTCGCCGGTGGAGCCCGGCGAGCCCGGATCGACCCAGTGGAGAAGCACCACTCGGCCGTCGAGGGACACACGATAGGAAACTTCGCGGCCGCGCGCATCGCGTCTCAGCAGGGTGCGCGTCTCTGCGACGATGAGCCTCCGCCCCTCGGGGGTGTTGCGCTGGCGCTCGAGCTCCTCGGCCTGCCGGCGGTGGTGCACGCGGAGCGCGAGCATGTGCTCGCACGGCCCCTCGCGGAGCTGGGAGCGTTGGTAGGTCGCGCAGTTGCACCACGCGCTCTGCACCTGGTCCTCGCCGTCGATCAGGAAGCGCGGCGTGTACGTGCGCTTGGACGCGGGCTCGGCGATCTCACCCCAAATCTCGATCCCCTCGCCCGCGATGACGTGGAGCTTCACGATCGTGATGGAGCCCTCGGCCTTCTCACCGTCGCCGAGGAGGCGGTGCGCGCGCGCCTCGCGCTCCGAGCCGTAGCGGATCGCGGCTTCGTCGATGGGCTGCGCGAGGATCTGCCGAGCGCGGTACGCGTCCGTCGCGAGATCGTAGAGGACGCGCCCCTGGAGCGCCGCGCGCTGGAGCGCCGCGCGCGCGACGCGCGCGGGGACGCCTACCTTCGAGGCGAGATCGTCGAGCGCCGCCGGGCCATCCTTCCCGAGGCGCGCGACGGCGGCGTCGATCGTTTTGTCGTCTCCCTCGCGGGGCATGAGCGCGTCGAAGCTGGTCGCGCTCGCCCAGCTGCTCTCCGACCAGCTCGTCATCGCCAGCGTGAAGCGCGCGTGCGGCCCGAGATCGAGGACCCAGAACGTGGGCAGGCCGGGGCCGAGGAGGTGCACACGCGCCCGAGTGACGTGCGGGAGCAGCCGCGCGAGCGTGAGGAGCCGCTGGCGCCCATACGTCTTCACGACGCGCGCCTTCTTCCCGTCGTACGCGGGTCCGTGCCCCTCGATCACGACGTCCCACGGCTCGAGGACGAGGCGCGGCGCCGCGCCGGGGACGAGCTCGAAGCGCAAGCTCCTCGGCGCCTTCTTGGTCCGGCGGAGGCGCAAACCGAAGAGCGCGCTGTAGAGATCGACGGGCGCGATCTCGAGCGAGGTGCGCGGCAACGTCGCCGCGGACTGCACCTGCAGGAACCCGCGCAGCCACGCCGCGGGGAGCTCGATCTCGCGCGCGACGGGAGCGCCCGAGAGGCTCGTGGACGCGTCGATGGAGACGGGCTGGTACGTGCGGATCCGCTCGATCTGCTCCGCGGCCGCCGGCGACAAATCCACGACCGTGGTCCCGGTCTTCGCGCGCCAACCGTCGAACCGCGACGCGTCGATCGAGAGGCGGGCGTACGCGGACTCGTCGCGCGAGAACACCTCGATGGAGAGCGCGTCGCGGTCGACCGTGAGCAGCGGATCGAGGCCGCGCGCGCGGACGAGGTCGTCGCTGTACGCGCTGTCGAGGAACGCCTTCTGCGCCTCCCAGACCGCCGCGCTCGCCTTCTTGCCCTTCTTCACGAGCCACGCGAGGTACGCCGCGCGATCGCGGCCCTTGTAGCGGAGATCGCTCTCGCGCACGTCGATCGCGGCGAGCAGCGCGTCGCGGAGGAGCTCGGCGTCCAACACGCGCCCCGTCGCGCCGACGGCCCCGCGCGTGGCGTCCAGCGCGAGTCGCACGGTGGACGTCCCCGCGGTGGTCGTCACCTCGCTCGGGGCGGAGTAGCGGAGCGCGACCACGGTCATGGCGACTCCTTCGATCGTTGCTCGAACGCGCGCTCGCGGGCGGCCCGCGACGCGGCCCGTCCCGCGTGCCGGAGCGCGCGATAGGCCGCCTTTCGGAGCTCCACCTTCGCCGCCCCTTTGTCACCCGAGATCGCGTGGAGGGCCTGCCGCGCGCGCGCCACGACCGGCCCGTCGGTCGACGTGCTCGCCAGCGCTCCGAGGAGCGCGATCGCGTCCGCCCGCGCGGCGTCTTCTCCCGTCGCGGTGGCCGCGATGAGGTCGTCCACGAGCGCCGGCGCGATCGCGGGGGCTCCTCCTGCGAGGACCCGCCACGCGTGCGTGCTCGGGGCCTCGAGGACCTCCCGCGCGTGCGGTGGCCGGTGCGCGGTGCGCGCTCGGAGGACCGGATCCGCGGGCGCCGAGCGCGGCGCCTCCACGCCGGCCGCCCGCAGGGACTCGATCGCGGCGACCCGGACGGCGAGGTCGGTGCTGGAAAGGGCGCCCGTGAGGTCCGTCGTGGTCGAGAGCCCGAGCGCGGCCTCGACGCGCAGCCTGCCGAACGGCTGGGCCCAGTCGGACTCGAGGAGCGTGGTGGACGCGCGCGCGACCCGCGCGTCCTCCGGTGCGAGCCTTCGCAGCGCCCAGAGCGCGTCGTGCGCCGCACGCGCCTCGAGCGCTCGGGTCTCCTCCGACGCGCCACCGTCATTCGCGATCTTCGTCGCGCTCCGCTCGAACGAGCGCGCGAGCGCATCCACGAGGAGCTCCGCGTCCGCCGCTGGCGGCGGGGCCCCCGCGCTCCGCGCGCCGACGAGCCAAGCCGCGTCCGCTCGGCTCGACGCGCTGCCTCCGTCAAGCAGATTGACTATTACCCCGGCCGGCACGGCGTCACGCCGCGCGAGGCCGCGCCGGATCTGGTCGCGGAGATCCTGATCGAGCTTCGGGAGCCGCTCGAGGAGGAGCCCCGCGTCCCCCGACTCGGCGAGGAAGATCGCCGCGGGCTTCGCGATGTCCGCGTGTCGAGAGGTCACCGCGTGGAACTCGACGCGCGTCTTCTCTAGCGGGAACAGTTTGTCGAGCGCCTCGAGGGCGGCCCAGGCGACGGCCTCCTGCGGGTCCGAGACCACCTGCGACAGCGCGGCCTCCGCGGTCGGGTCTCCGAGCTTCCCGAGCGCGGCGGCGGCTTCGAGCCGTTCGCTCACGTGTCCCGACGCCGTGAGGAGCACCGCCTCGAGTCGACCTCGGGAGCGGTCGCGCGCGTCGCCCGGCTCGGGATCCTTGCCCGCGAGCGCCGCGACGCCCCGCACCGCTGCGGCCGCGAGCGCGGCGTCTTTCACGCCGAGCGACCCCTCGACGCGCTCGCGCACGCGCGCCCTCGCCTCGGGATCCTGGAGCGCGCGATGCAGGTGTCCGAGCGCTTCGAGCGCCGCCGCCTGCATCGCGACGTCCGCCGGGGCGTCCTCCGTGCCGCCTTGCGCGATCGTCTCGAGCTCCGCGAGCGCGCGCGGATCTCCGAGCCTCCCGAGCGCGCGGATCGCGGTCACGCGCTCGGCGTCTTCGCCCGCGCGCACGTAGAGCATGAGCGGCCGAAACGCGGCGCGGCCTTCGCGAAGAGCGCCGCGGTGCGAGAGCCCCACCGCCGCGCCGAGCAGCGTCTCGCGCGCGCCGAGCTTCACCACGTCCTCGAGCGGAGCGGGGGTCGCGGAGCGACGCTCGACGCGTGTCGCGTACGACTCGACGGCGCGCACGCGCACCTCGCGCGCGCGATCTCCGAACAGCGCGACGAGCCATCCGTCCGCGGTGGGGGAGGCGGGCACGTCGTCGAGCTCGCGCGCCGCGACGAGTCGGAGCTCGGGATCCTTGGCTCGCGCCGCGCTCGCGAGGAACGCCTCCGTCGCCCCCGCGTCCCGCTTCTTTCGGAGCCCTCGCGCGCCCGGGCCGGCCGGCCCTAGAGGTGACGCGGAGCCCGCCGGCCCCGGAGGCGACAGAGGGCCCGACTCGAGCGCGGCCGCGCGTCGCGCTCGGAACGGGACCTCGAGGCTCTCGCGGTCTCCGAGGAGCTCGAGCCCCGCGCTCACGGCCGCCTTGCGAATGGCCGCGCTCTCGTCGGCGAACCGGGACGACAGCGGGCCGAGCGCGACGAGGTTGCGCGTCCGGAGGAGCGCGGCGATCAACCGCTCACGCTCCGCGTCCGACGCGCCCTCCTCCTCGAGCCTCTCCCCGACCGCGGCGACGGCGGCGTCGGTCGCGAGCCTCGAGAGCGCCTCTCGCGCGCGCTCGGCGACGCGCTCGTCTTCGGATCGGAGCGCCGGCGTGAGGACGTCGATCGCGCGACCGTCCTTCGCGTCGGCGAGGAGCTCGGCGGCGCGCAGCCGGAGATCCTCGTGATCGCTCGAGAGGGCCCGGAGGAGAGCCGCCGTGACGCGCGGATCGCGCAGCCCCGCGAGCTTCTCGAGGACGCCGACGCGGACGTCCGCGTGCTGGCTGCCGAGCGCGGCGAGGAGGGGCTCGGTGCTCCCTTTCGGGGAGAGCTTCTCGAGGATCTCGAACGCGTACTTGCGGACCTCGGGGACGTTCGCGTCCAGCGCTCGGACGACGCGCGGTCGGGCGCGCTCGCCGCGCGAGAGGAGTTCGTCGAGCGCGGCGCGTCCCACGTCCGGCGAGGTCGAGCCGAGCGCGAGATCCAGGGCCACGTCGGCGTCGTCGGCGTAGAGCCTTCGAAGCGCGGCGAACGCGGCCTTTCGGACCAAGTGGTGCGGATCGTCGAGCGCGCGCGACAGGGCGGGCGCGGCGGCCGCGACGGAGACGTGCCTCGCGAGGCCGAGCTCGACGATGCGCTCGATCGCGTCTCGCCGGACCCGCTGCGCGTCGTCCTCGCCCACGGGCGCTTGCCGGAGCAGCCCGACGTACGCCCCGAACGCGAGCATGCGCAGCGCGCTCTGATCCGCGGGGGACACGGGCGAGGTCGTCGTGTCGCCGCGCGTCGTGCTCCCCTCGGGGCCGGACGCGAACAGCCTCCGAAGCCAGCCCTCCGTGCTCTTCTGGGGAGGATCGTCGGGGCTCGGCGCGGGAGGCTCGGGGGCATACGGCGATGTCTCCGGGACCCACGGCGCGTTCACCGATCGCGGCCGCGTCGCCCGCTCGACCTCGCGGAAATACACGAGCGGCGTCGCGCGGAGTCGGAGTGCCTGCGCGGCCGCGTACCGCTGCTCGGGCCGATCCCCCGCGAGCGCCTCCGCGAGCGCGACCATCAGCCGCGAGCGCCGCTCTTCGTCCGGCCATTTCGCGAGATCGGCCGCCTTCTCGGGGCGGTGCGGGAGGAGCGCGTCGACCAGGTAGCGGAGGTATTCCTCCGGCTCGATCCGCAGCTCGAGCGCGCGCGCCGCGACGAAGCGAGCCTCCGCGCGCTCCGAGGACAGCGCCGCCGTGAGGAGCTCCGGCGGCTCGCCGCGCCGGAACGCGCGGAGGTCGCGCGCGAGGAGGATCGCGAGGACGATCTCCTGGACCCCCTGCGACGGGTCCTCGAGGCCCTGGAGGAGGCCGCCGTAACCCTCGGGGCCGAGCGCCGCGAAGCTCAAGATGGCGCCGATGCGGATGGGCGGGTGCTCGTGGCGCAGCGTCCCGGAGAGGACGGGCATCGCCCGCGCGTCCCCGAGGCGCGCGAGGCCCTCCGCCGCCCACGAGCGCACCGCGAGCTCGGCGTGTCCGAGCGCGTCGAGCAGGTAGCCCTCCTCTCCGCGACGGCTCGCGTTCGAGAGTCCGCGCGCGGCCTGCTCCTTGATGACGCCGTCGTCGTCGAGGAGGAGCACCGTCGCGAACCAACGGAGGAGGCGCGGCGACCCCAGGCTCGCGAGCGCGGTCGCGGCGCGCCTTCGGAGCGCGAGGGCGGGCGCGGGGCCGATGCGGAGGTGGAGCTCCTTGTCGAGGATCAGCGCCTGCATCGGATCGATGATGCGCTCGTCGCGCCGCGCCGCGAGGAGCTCCGCCGCGCGCACGCGCAGATCGAGGTGCGAGCTCTGGAGCGCGATGTGGAGGGGCCCGGCGTCCGTCGGGAAGACCGCGTCGATCGCGTCCACCATCGCGGCTCGGACCGCCGCGTCCTCGTCCTCGAGCGCCTTGAGGAGCGGGCTCCGGAGATCGGCGCGCGCGGCCTGCGCGACGTGAATCGCCGCGTGCGCCCCGTGCACGCGCACGGGCGCCGCGGGCGCGGCGAGCGCCGCGAGGACCGCGCGCGCGTCCTCTCTGCCACGGATCCGCACCAACGCATCGAACCCCGCCTTGCCCACAGCGGCGTCCCGATCCCCGATGGCGCGGGTCAGGCGCTCGAGCGCGCCGTCCTTCGTCGGCCCGCTCCCCGCGAGCGACTCGAGCTCGGCGATCGCTCGGAGGCGCAGATCCGGGAACCGACCGACCAGCGCGCGATCGAGGGGGACCCAGGGGTCGTCGGAGTGCCACGCCCACAGCGTGCGGAACGCCTCCGCGCGCACCTTCGACGCCTCGTCCTCGAGCGCGTCCCCGAGGAGCGCCTCGGCCTCGGCCGCGCCCTTGCCGAGCTTGACGAGCACGTCGAGCCCGCGGACGCGCACCTCCTCCGCGGGCGCCCGCAGCGCCGCGCGCGCGAGATCGAACGGATCCTTCGCCAGCTTCTCGGCGAGCTCCATCGCCGCGTCGCGCACGGCGGCCTCGCGATCGCCGAGCATCCACTCGATGCGCCGCGTGGCGCGCAGGTCGTCCACCGAGGCGAGCGCGCTCGCGGCGGCGCGCCGAACCGCGGGGGCGGCCTCGCGCGAGAGCGGCAGGAGCGCGCCGAGCGCCCGCGGATCGCCGAGCAGCGCGAGCCCGTGTGCGCCGCGCAGGGTCGTGTCGGCGGTCTTGCACGCGAACGCGGCGAGGAGCGGGCCGCGCGCCGTCTCGTCGAGGCTCTCGGGCGTGTCGCCCGGAGGAACGAGCGCCTCCGCGCGGCTCGTGATCACGTCCGGAGGGGGTTCTTTGTGCGGCGCGATCGCACCCCGCGCGTCGGGCCTGGGCTCGCCGGCCTCGATCTCGAGCGAGCGCTGCGCGACCTCCTTCAGGCTGCGCGTGAACGAGGGGTCGTGCGCCCTCATCCAGCGCGCGAGGTCCGGCGAGGCGAGCACGCTCGCGGTGAACGCGAGCCTGCGCACGACCGCGTCTTCGTCGTCGAGCGCGCGGCCGACGCTCGCGGCGACCACGGGGTCGGGGACGAGGCGCGCGGTGATGGCGCGCACGATCGCGTTCGCGCGCACGTCCGCGAGGCCGCGCTCGAAGGCCACGCGCAGGGCCTCGACCGGCGCGGACGCGTGGTGCAGCGCGAGCTCTTCCATGGCGACCCGCCGGACCGAGGCGTCCGCGTCCGCGACGGCGGCCTCGATCCACCCGAGCACGAGCGGCGCGTCCGCGATCATCGGGCGGAGCGCAGCGAGCGCGGCGATGCGAACGTCGGGCTGCGGGGACGAGAGCGCGGCGCGGAGCGGCCGGAGGGGCTGCGCGACGTCGAGGTTGCGGAGCGCGCCGAGCGCCGCGAAGCGAACGGTCGGCGCGCGATCCTCGAGCGCCGCGCGGAGCCGCTTCTTCGCGTCGGGGTGGGGGCTCCCGGCGAGCGCCGTCGCCGCGAGCGCCCGCACCTCGGGATCGGTGTCGCTCGACAGCTGGCGCATCACGAGCTTCGCGGCCTCGGGGAGCGGGAGCGCCGCGGCAGCGTCGATCGCGGACTTCCGCTTCGCGGGAGAGGTCGCCGAGAACGCCTCCTCGAGCGCGACCAGGCCCTGGCCGCGCTTCACCGCCGCGCCCGGCGCGGCCGCGCGCGGGAGCGCGACGGACGTCACGAACCGGTCGTCCCCGCCCACGAAGAACGACCCGAGCGTCTTCGCGTCGCGGGCGGAGCTGACGGCGAGCGCGTGAAGCGGCTCCCGCGAGAGCTCGAGCGTGCGCGGCTTCCTCCGCTCCCCCGTCCACCACAGGCGCACCTTGCCATCGGCGCCCGCGGACCAGATGCGATCGCCGCGCGAGACGGGCGCGACGCTGCGCTTCTTCGGGGCCGCCTGCGCGACGGCCTCGTCGGGCAGTGGCTCGAGCGCGGCGGGCGCGATGGCGAGCGCGGTGACGCCGCCCGCGTGCCCGCTCTCGTCCTTTCCGCGGACCTCGGACTCGATCGGGCCGTCGAGGAAATGGAGCCGGAGCGTCCCGTCCTCTCCACCAGACACGAGGCGGCCGTCCGTCACGGTGAAGGCGAGCGCGAGCACAGGGCCTTCGTGCCCGCTCATTTCACGAATTGCACCTGTAACGAGATGTACGGTGCGGACGACACCGTCGTCGCCAGCGGCGGCTGCCAGCGCGCCGGTCGCGTCGAGCGCGACGGCTCGAAGCGGGCTCCCGCTGAGGTGCCACTCCCCTCGCTTCTCGAGCCCGCTCGTCCACGCGCGGAGCCAACCATCGGCGCCGGCCGTCACGATCGCGTCCCCGACCCAGGCCACGGCCGAGACGGCTCGCTCGTGCGCGACGACCTCGCGCGCGATCTTCCCCGCTTCGAGGACCCGGAGCGTGCCATCCGAGCCCACGGCGGCGACCGCCTCCCCTCGCATCGCGAGGCCGTTCACCTGGCAGGGGAGCGCGACCTCGAGCTTCGTCTGACCGGCGAGGTGATCGAAGAACGAGACGGTCGACGCGTCGCCCGGGCCCAGGCCGCCGAGCGCGAGGAGCCGCGCACCCGCGGCGAGCGCGCGGACCTTCTCGTAGTGGCCGATCAGCGG
Source organism: Polyangiaceae bacterium (assembly GCA_046351395.1). GTDB lineage: Bacteria > Myxococcota_A > Polyangia > Polyangiales > Polyangiaceae > CAYYKK01. The sequence continues at coordinate 283,423 of JAXLYP010000005.1, read as the reverse complement.
AGCCGCCATCAGCGCGCACCCTCCGCCCGCGCGGCCTCGCCGACGAGCCCCTCCACGAGGGCGCTCCCGTGCGTCGCGCGGAGGCGCATCAGCGCGGAGAGGCAGGCCTCCCACTCCATCTTCGACGCGGAGCCCGTGAACTCCCCGAGGACCGGCGCGACGACCTCGGCGAACGCGCGATCGCGCGTCCCGAGCTCGGTCACGACCTCGATGACGTAGCCCTTCGCGACGGACGAGGACAGGCGACGGCCCGTCGCGGCCTCACGCGCTTCGCTCGAGCGCACTCCGGGGAGCATGAAGAGCAGCCTCCGGAGCAGAGCGCGCAGGCCCTCCGCGTCGGCGAACGTGTCGCCGCCCTCGACCAAGGCGCTCTCCACGTTCTTTGTCTTCGGGGCCCACCCGGGCGGCGTCCGTCGAGGTCGGTGCTTCTCCCAGAGGAGCTTCACCGCGAACAGGCGCACCTCCCGATCGGCGCTCTGCATCAGCCACCCGAGCCGGTCCGCCCCGCCGATCCGCGCGTAGTGCGCGCGGATGAGCTCCATCCCGACGTCCCGGGTCGCGCGCCGCCGGCTCTCGGTCATCGAGAAGATGCTCGCCGCGTCGAGCTCCTCGGGCGTGAGCACGAAGTCGGGATCCGCCTTGGGATCGCCCGCGCCGAGGAGCGCCTCGAACACGAGGTTGCGCACCTCCTTCGCCGGGCTCTCACCGAGAGCGTAGATCTTCTGCTGCGCGTTCCAGCGGCGGAGCTCCGCGCGCGTGACGTCGACGCCGAACCGCCGCACGTCGGAGCGCGCGTCGCCGAGCGCGGGCCAGACGCGCGCCTCGGTGTACGCGGCCCGCGGAACGCCGGGCTTGATGCCGTACTGCTTCGTCTCGGGTTGGTCCTTCCCGAGCTTCGGGTGATGGCAGCGCAGGTAGGTCTGCGCGAACGTGCGGACCGCCTCCGACTCTCGCGGCCCCATCGCGAGTTCGAAGAGGCGGGCGATGCCAGCGTCCTTGTCGCCCGCGGTGCCGCTCGAGCCCGGCGCGAAGTGCTCCGGCCGCATGTTCATGAGGAGGTAGCGGTGCGCCCACTCGTGGAGCTGGGGATCGGCGCGCTTCGCGAGCGCGAGCAGCCAGCCGAGCCCCACGTCCCCGGGGGAGACGAGCTTGGTCTTCGCGAGGATCGCGAACACGTTCTCCCGCAGCACGGGATCGAACACGAGGCCCTTCAGGCGCTCGAGATCGAACCCCTGCGGGAGCTGCTCCCACTTCGGGATCCACGCGGCGAGCGCGCGGAGGAGCTCGCGCTTGGCGAGCGCGTCGGCGAGCCACGCGGGCGGAAGATCCTGAGCCGGGTACGACTGGAGCTGCGCGAGGACGAACTTCCGGGAGTTCGACGTCACACGTTGCTCCGTGAAGAGGCGGATCCAGAACGTGACGGGCAGCTCCCTCGGCTTGAGCTTCTTGCCGATGTACTGCTGCGCCCACTGGTTCGACGCCCAGTCGTCCTCGAGGAGGAGCGCCGCGAGGAAGTCCTCGTCGAGCTCGGACCGGTCGAAGCTCTCGTTGAGCGCCTTGTCGGCCCATTTCTTCGTCTCGTCGAACTTCAGGAGCGAAGCGACGACGCGCTTGCCGAGGTCGCGCGGCGCGCGTGCCGTGAGCTGGGCCGCCGCGAAGCCGCACACATCGGGGTGATCGGAGCCGAGGAGCGCGACGAGGCGCTCGAGCGGCAGGTCCTTCGCGTGTGCGCGCGCGTACTCGATCGCGTACGCGCGCGCCTTCTTGCTCGGCGACGCGAGCAGGCGCAGCACCGGCTCGTGCAGGCCGAGCGACCGCAGCTTGCCTTGGTGGAGCTCGGGCGACGCCTCGAGCGCCTCGATCATGAAGTCGTGCGCGCTCGGGAGCTTGCGCGCCGAGAGCCCGCCGAGCCACGCGGGCGTCACCCTCCGCAGGGCGTCGGGGAAGTCTTTCTTCAAGGACGCGATCGCGAACCGCGCGGCATCGTCCGCGCGGCATGTCTCGAGCAGGAGCATGAGCGGGTCGGGGCTCCGCTTCCATGCGTCCGCGAACGCGCGGTGCTTGAGCTGCGTCGCGCCGTCGTGGATCGAGAACGCGGTGGAGGAGTACTGCTTCGAGCCGTGCGCGAACACGTGGTTCGCGATCCAAAGCCCGCGGAAGTACGTGCCCTCCCCGTAGCTCCGGAGGATCTCGACCGCGAGGGCGGGGTAGAGCTCGGGCGTGTGGCGCCCGATCTCGCGGAGGACGCGCCACGCGCGCCGCCGCAGGTAGACGAGGGTCGCGCGGCTCACGCCCCTCGCGCTGTGGTTCGCGGCCTCGTCGAAGCGCGCGGCGAGCGCGCCGTACACCTGGAGGTCGAGCGCGCGCTCGGCGCGCTTGAACACGCGCTTCAGCCCGCCGAAGACGCCGAGCTCGAGCGGCGCCCGCGCGATCACGTCGAGCAGCGCGACGCGCGCGAACGGCCTCGAATCGCTCTCCGCGTAGAGCCGCTCGATGAGCTCCGCGGATCGGAGCTCGGGCGCGATCCACTCGGGGGGTTGCGCGAAATAGCGCTCCCAGAGCTCCTTCGCGCGGATCCTCCGCACGGTCCGGTTCGTCGAGCCGCGAGCCGCGACGAGCGTCCGCTCGAGCTCGGCGAGCGAGATCGCCTCGGGTGGGAGCGGTCTCCTGTGCGCGGTCGCCTCGTCGTCCTCGTACTCCTCGTAGGCGCGCTCCGCGAACGCGATGAGCGCGTCGACGAACGTCGGCGCCTCCGCGGCGAGGAGCCGCTCGAGATCCTCGAGCGCGGCCTGCGAGGAGCTCACCCGACCCTCGTCCTCTGCGGAGCCCGCGTGGATCTCTCGAAAACCGGGTGGATACGTCTGCGGTTCAGCATGGTCGGTGCTCGAGGAGCTCCTTCACGCGGCGCGCGTACGTCCCCTTCGCGATCGGCTGAATCGCCGCGACGAACTTCTCCGCCGACGAACCTCGACGCGCGAGCTCCTCTCGGATCTGCGCCGCCCCGCGGCGAAGCCGCGACGGAGCGGCGTCCGGCTGGGCGAGCGTCGCCACGAACATCCCCGCGTCCGGCCCGAGCGCCTCGAGCTCCGCAGACAGAAACGCGATCGCGGACTTGAGCGACCCCGGCGTGTTCGCGCTCCAGACCGCGAGGGCACGGCCCAACGCGCCGCCGTCCACCTCCGCCAGCAGACCCAGCGCGTGCTTCAGCGGCAGTCGCTTCTCCGCGCGGACGACCGCCCCCATCAACGCCTCGAAGGGCTCTTTGAGCTGCGCCGTCTTGCGCGGGTCCACGCCCGCGACTCGCTGGAGCGCCCGTCGTGCGCGCCTCGCGGCGAGCGCGACCCGGTAGCTCCTCCCCCCGAGCGCCGCGGACAGCGCGCGCAGCGCGTCCCCCGCGCGCGCCAGATCGGGCGTCGTCGGCGCGGCCACCGCCGCCCGCCGGAGAGGCTTCGGCCCTTCCACCTTCGCGACCGCGACCGGCGCGACATACGCCGTCGTTCGCGCCTTGGGCTTTTTCGGTTCGCCGTCCTCGGCTTCGTCCTCGTCGTCGGATTCGTCTTCGTCCTCGTCGTCGGATTCGTCTTCGTCCTCGGATTCGTCCTCGTCGTCGGATTCGTCGTCGTCGTCGTCGTCTTCGTCCTCGTCTTCGTCCTCGGAGTCGTCCTCGTCGTCCTCGCCGTCGGAATCGTCCTCGCCGTCAGAGTCATCCTCGTCGTCGGAGTCGTCCTCGTCCTCGTCGTCGGATTCGTCCTCCTCGTCCGAGCCGTCCTCGGAATCCTCCGCGGCAGAGTCCTCCTCGTCCGCCTCGTCCGCCGCATCGTCCTCATCGTCCGATGAATCGCCGTCGTCGTCGCGACTCGTGTCGTCCTCGCCGTCGCCGTCGCTGTCGCCGTCGTCGCTGGCGTCGGCCTCGTCTCCGCCGTCACCTTCGGAGTCGTCACCCTCGGCTTCGATGGGCTCGCCGTCCTCGCCGATCTCGACGAAGCCTTCTCCGAGCTTCGCCTTCAGCATCGCCTCGAGCTCGGCGTTCGCGGCCTCTTCGCTCGCGAGCTTCTTCAGCTTCGTGTGCCCGCCGCTGCCGAGCTTCCCGTACTTGAAGAACAGGGTGGTGCCCTTGGTCCAGGCCTCCCAGAACTTCTCGGAGTCTCGGTCCTCGAGGCGGCGCATCGACGCACCGGAGACTACCGAGGGGCGTTGGTCATTCAAGGGTCAACGCGCGCAATGGGTCGCCCGCGGGCGCGACGCTCGCGGCGCGATCGTGCGCTCACGGGATCCGATGGCGCGAGCGATCCACCGCAGCGCGCGCCGTTTCCCTCGACACCCACAAAAAGCGGCACCCCGGCGTGTAGCCTACGCCGGGGCACCTGGTCAGCGCCTGTTCGAGATCCCCACGATGTCCGTTGAAGGTGCGAGCTGAGATTGAAGGAGTCGTGTCCTACCGTTAGACGACCCCCCAGCCCAACCCTCGATCCGGGCTCACGGAGGGAGCGCGATCGAGGGCTCGGCTGAGGGGGCGGGAGATGAGCCCGCATCCGACTCCGGTGTCCCGCACCGGTTGATTGGAGATCCGCGTTTGTCTTTTAGATTGGAGCGATAGTCTGAGATTGGGGTCGCTCGGCTTGCCTCTGCCAGGCGCTCCGGCGGGCTTGTGGGCCTCACCCTCGCGCTTGTTGGGCTACCCGCCCGTGTCTGTTCGGAGAGCGAGCTCTCCGGTGGGCGGGGCAGGGTTCGAACCTGCACTCTTCGGCCGCTCGCGATGATGCTGACGATGCGATTCAGGTTGTGCTCATGAGCCCGAGGCGAACCCCGGGCCCAAGTCTGTCGTAGCCGAGGCGGGCTCGGCCTTCACGGGGGCTCAGCCTCCGAACACGAAATCGAGCACGGCGCGCCCGACCTTCTTGTCTTCCACCTCGGTGGCGTTCGCCTTCTCGCGGGCGAACTTGATCCCCTTCTGCAGCTCCTCCGCTCGCCGCAGCATCTCGTTCCGCTTCTTGAGCGGGATCGCGGACGAGTACTTGATCGTCGACCACGTCCCCGCCTGGACGTCCTCGGTGATCTCCTTCACCTGCGCGGGGTGCTCCTTCGTTGCCTCGTAGAGGACGAGGGCGCGCGAGATCTTCTTCGTCCGCACGGACTGCACGGGCGCGGTCGCGAAGAGGTCCTGCGAGGCGTTCATCTCCCAGTTCTCCGTGGGATCGAGCGTCGGCAGCTTCCGGATGAACGTGAGGAGATCCTCCACGCGCTTCTCGAGGAACAGGAGGTGAGCGACGGGCACGTCCTTCAGGAGGACCTTGCCGTCGACCTCCACGTCCGCCTTCGCGATGCAGTTGCCGTAGTCGCGGGTCGCGGCGAGATCGTAGTGCTCCACGAGGCGGTCGATCGTGAGCTTCACGATCGCCTCCGCGCGCGCCACGACCTTCTTGTTCTCCTCCGGCAGGCGCTCCCCCACGGGGGACGTCGGGTCCTCGTTGCGGGGTTCGTAGCGCCGCGAGTGTCCGTTGAACAAGTCGCTCTTTTGGAGCTCCTTGTGCGCCTCCGTCAGCTCGGCGGTGACGCGGTTCTTCACCGCGGACTCGATGGCGATGAACTGGCAAAGCTTCTTGGTCGTCATGGTCTCTATGGGCCCCACTGCGACGGTCCAGCCCGCCGCTCCTGACTGGGGCGAGGGTACGATCTCTCGCCGTCGAATGGCTGCGACGTCGCGCCCACGGCCCTCCGGAAGGGGAGGGCGTGGAGGCGTCAGAACCCGACTTGGCCCGAGAGGCTCACGCCGTCCGGGACTTCGTGCTGGATCCCCATCACGCGGCACGCGTTCGCGGCGATGCGGATGCAGTTGTTCACGCTCCGCTCGTCCGGGTAGATGTGCGCCATCGTCGAGACGAAGAGCCCGCCGATCGGCGTGCGACACTGCGGGACGACCCTCGAGTAGTTCCGGTGCACCACGGTCGCGGCGCCGTGCGTGCGGAACGTCTGCACCTTGATCACGTCCTCCCGACGGAAGTTCGGATAGATGCGCGGGAGCTCCCCGATCCACCGCTCCCCGATCGCCGCCGTGTCCTCGGTCGCGAGCGGATCGGCGAGGTCGATGTAGCGCGAGAGGTACGCAAGGTGGTGGCCCCCGTAGCGCGCGGGCGGGACGAAGTTCGTGTGCTCGATGATCCCCCCGAACGGGAACCCGGGATCGGCGACGTTCAGCCAATACACGTGGCTGAGCGGCTTCTTCATCGTCAGGACCACGCAGATCGCGCCGAAGTACTTGATGCGTCGGAGCTCCTCCGCGTACGCGCCCCGGTCGGCGGGGAGCAGGTTCGCGAGCACCGGTGCAGGGACGGTCGCGAGGAGCTCGTCGCACGCGACGCGCTCGCCGTCTTCCAGCTCGAGCGAGGTCACGCGGCCGCCCTCGACGGCGATCGACTTCGCCTTCCGACCGAGGACGAACCTCACGCCCAGCCTTCGGAGCTCCTCCTCGAGGCGCTCCACCAAACGCTCGAGGCTCCCGAGCAGATACCCGAGGCTCTCGCGGCCCTTCTCGCGCGAGTTGAGGCGCTGCCGCAGGCGCCCGCTCATCCACGCGACCGGAACGTCGGCCCCGTACTTGCCGAACTTGATGTCGAGCATGGGCTTCCAGATCGCCGCGGTCGCCCCCGGGCCGGCCCACCTCTCGAACCAGGCGAGCGCGCTCTCGTCCTCGTGCTTGCGCCAATCCGGGTACCGCGAGAGCAGCAAGCTGGACGCGCCGAACCTCAGTTTGTCGACGAGCGAGAGCGGCTTGAACCGCAGCAGATCGACCGGCGTCGTGAAGTCGTAGATCGCGCCGTCCCGGAACACGCCCATCACCGTGGGCTTGAAGAGGACCTCGCTCGTGATGCCGAGGCGCGCGAGCAGCCAGTTGATCTCGCGGTCGTGCGTGAAGAAGTGGTGGTAGAAATATTCGAGCCGATCGCCCGCGGTCTCGAACGTCGAGAGGAGACCGCCGAGCTTGGGGCTGCCCTCCACGACCGTCACGTCTCGGCCCGCCCGCCCGGGAGCCGTGGCGGCGATGTACGCAGCGGCGAGGCCCGTCGCCCCGCCGCCCAGGATGAGCGTCGTCATCCGGAGCCCCTTACGACGAACGCGACGAGGAGGCTCGTGCGACGAGACCCGCGGAGGGCAGCTGGCTGATCCGGGAGACCTCGAGCTCGAGCGACGCGTCGTCCTCCTGATCGGCGGCGATCTTCTCGTCCACCTTCTCCTCGGTGTCCTTCGGGGCGCGCCGACGCCGAGGCGCGCGCGGCACGCGGACCGTCCCGAGGCCGACCGAGTCCTTCACGATGTACTGCGGGCGCTGCTTCACCTCGTCGAAGATGCGGCCGAGGTACTCCCCGATGACGCCGAGCGAGATGAGCTGCACGCCGCCGAGGAAGAGCACCGCGAGCGTCAGCGTCGTCGAGCCGGGCGACTCGCGCGGGCTGTGTCCCAGGACGTGGATGTCGAACACGCTGAGGATGAAGAACGCGATGAACCCGAGGAACGAGAGCAGCGAGATGACGAGGCCCGCCGCCCCGATCATCTGCAGGGGGCGGTACGTGAAGCTCACGATGCCGTCGAACGCGAGCTGGAGCAGCTTGCGGAGCGTGTACTTCACCTCGCCCGCGTAGCGCGCGTCCCGCTCGTACTCGACGCCGATCTGCCGGAACCCGAGCCACGAGCGAAGCCCTCGGACGAACCGGTTCCGCTCGGGGAGCGCGTTCAGGAGATCGACGACCCGCCGATCCATGATGCAGAAATCGCCCGAATCGAGCGGGATTTTGATGGAGGAGAGGTAGTCGAGGATGCGGTAGAACGCCCAATACGCGAACCGCTTGAACGGCCCCTCCTTCCGCTTCTTCCGGATCGCGTAGACGACGTCGTACCCCTCGCGCCACTTCTCTAGGAAGCGGGGCAGCACCTCGGGCGGGTCCTGGAGATCCGCGTCCATCACGGCGACCACGTCCCCCGAGACCTGGTTGAGGCCCGCCGTCACCGCGGTCTGGTGACCGAAGTTCCGCGAGAACGAGAGCGACTTGAACCGCGGATCGCGCTGGCAGAGCTCCTTCAGCATCTGCGGCGTTCGGTCCGAGCTCCCGTCGTCCACGAGGATGACCTCGAACGTGTCGTTCCAGGCGGCCGACGCGCTCACCAGCCGCTCGCTGAGCTTGGGCAGCGTCTCCTCTTCGTTGAAGACCGGGATGACGATGGAGATCATGGTGTCTCGGGGGCCATTTCTACGGACCAGGTTCGTTGCCCGATCGTCTGGTTCTGTTCGACCACTACACCACAACCCGGCTGCCCCCGCGCCGAGATGCTCCCGCCGCCGTTTTTGGCCTCGGACACCGTGCCGAAAGGGCGCCTCGGCGGGCGACCCCCGCGCGAGGGCGGACGGTCGAGCTCGCCGGATTGAATGTCGAGGGGGCCTATGGAAACGTACCGACCGTGCGTCCAGCCTATCAGCCGCCCTCCGATGGAAACCGTATGAAGCACGTCGGAGACTGCGCGCGCGCCCGCGAGCGGTACTTCCAGCGGGCCACGCCGAACCTCGCCTACGTCGTGAAGCACCGGTACGCCTGGATGAACGACTTCATCGAGCCGGGCTGGACGGGTGTAGAGCTCGGCGCGGGCTCCGGTCTGAGCCGCGAGATCATCGACAAGGGCAAGCTCCTCGTCACGGATTTCGCCGAGTACGACTGGCTCGACGTGAAGAACGTCGACGCGCTGAAGACCCCGTTCGAGGACGGCGCGTTCGACTTCGTCGTGGAGTCCAACATGATCCACCACGTCGCCCACCCGCTCGCGTTCCTCGAGGAGGCGCGGCGGATCCTGCGGCCCGGGGGGCGCCTCTTCATCCAGGACGTGAACGGCTCGCTGCTCATGCGCGCCGTGCTGCGCCTCCAGCGCCACGAGGGCTTCGACTACAACGTGGACGTCTTCGACGAGCGCGTGCCCTGCAACGATCCGAGCGACCCGTGGTCCGCGAACAACGCGGTGCTGGATCTTTTGTTCGAGGACCGCGCGAAGTTCGCGCAGAAGGTCCCCTATTTCCGCATCGTCCACGAGTCCTACTCGGAGTTCCTCACGCTCCTCAACTCCGGCGGCGTGATCGCCGAGGCCCCGCACGTCCCGCTGCCGAGGTTCCTCGTCGAGGCGATGGGCAAGGTCGACCGCGTGCTCACGAACGCGTTTCCTCGGCTCCTCGCGCTGCAGATTCAACTGGTGCTCGAGAAGACGGCGTAGCTTCGGCCGGTCACTCGACCCGGAGCGCGGTGGCCGCAGAGACCTCGTCTCCGCCCAGCGTGCCGCTCACTTTGATCCAGTAGGCGCCGGGCCGCGACGGGACCTGCACCGTCGCGGAGAGGGGGCGCGTCGAGCCACCGATGGGGACGCGAGCGAGGACCTTGTCGTTCGCGCTCGCGTTCCCCTTCGACATCGCGGCGAACGCCTCGTCGAGCGGCAGCGCCTCGAGGTCGCTTGCGGGCACGGCCCCCGGCTTCAGCTCCTTGCGCGCGGTCTCCAGCGTGAGCTCGAGCTCCGCCGCGCCGTCGGGCGCATCGAGCGTGACCGTCACGGTCGAGCCCGCGGACGCGCTCGATGGGGCGCGGATGGGGAGCTCGCCGGGGTATCGGGGGATCGTCCCCGGGTCGCCGAAGAGGTTGTAGATCGCGAGGTGCTCCCTGCGCGCGTCCGGTCCGTCTTGCGCGTCGAGATCGTCGAGCGCGAGCGTCGAGAGGAGGCCGAGCGCGGATCCGCCCGTCGGTAGGGCGGTGCGCGCGTCGACGATCCCGTCGCCCACCGTCTTCGAGCGCTTCACGAGGAACGCGTCGATGAGCGACTCCGCCCAACCGAAGTTCACCATCGCGGAGCTGACGGCCGAGGCGGCGTACACGGCGATGGGCCCGTGGGGAGCGAGGATGGCCGACTCGGCGATCGACCGCCCGCGCTTCATGTCGTACGCGCCCGACTCACACGTGAGGACGACGAGGATGGGGTTCGACGTGCCCGCGTCGATCCGCGCGAAGTCCTCCGTTCTGCCGATCGGCCAGCGCTTGCCGCGCCAGGCGACCCCGGAGAGCTCCGTCTCCGACGCGTGCCCCGCGTAGACGCTCATCAGCGAGCCGCGACCGAGGGAGGCGATCATCTCGTCTCGAAAGCGATCGAACGCGAACGCGTACGGGGAAGAAGGCGACGCGAACATCACCCGGAGGTCGAACGCGTAGGGCACGTTGCCGTTGAGCACGTCGGACGCGTAGTCCTCCACCATCGAATCGAACTCGCGGAGGCCCACGGGCCCCGCGAACACGCCGACCCGCCGCTGCCAGGGGCCGATCGGCCCGCTCGCGTACGCGACGATCTTCGACACCATCGCGGAGAGCTCCGCGCTCGACCGGGCCGGGAGCCGGCCGACCGCGAGCGGCGCGACGCCCGCGGTCGCGTAGTCGTCGTCCGAGACGTACGTCTGGCCCGCGAACTCCGCGGCCCATGGCTCGAGCGTGTGCGTGAACGCGGGGAGGGGCGTGCCCTCGCTCTGGGGATCCCCCGCGAGCAGGACGAACCGGAGGTTCGGCTGCTCCTTCGCGACGCGGCGAAGTTCGTCCCGCAGCGCGATGCGCGGCTCCGACGATGGGGCCTTCGCGTAGACGTCCTCGAGCCGCTCGACCTGCACGCCGTGACCCTCGCCCTCGCGGAGCGCGACGAGCGGCGCGAGGTGTGCCTCGAAGCTCCGCTGCACGAACACGAGGTAGTCCGTGCGTGACCGAGGCGGCTCCGCGCTCGACGCGCTCGCCTCGGGTGCGGTGCTCGCGCCGGACGGCGGGTGAGCGGGTTGTGAGCAGGCGACGAGCGCCGTCCCCGCGACGATCCACGCGATGGCGCCGCGGGGACGCGACCGTGCGGGCGGGCTCGTCTTCACGCGTGAGCACCCCTCCGAGAGAGAGAGGTTCAGTGGCAGTTCTCGAACGTGATCGCGCCCTTGATGGCGACACCCTCGGCCTCGCACTCCATCGTGGCGCTGCCCTTCACGTTGTAGACGTCGTTGATGCGGCTGCTCTGCTTCTCGATCGAGAACGCACCGCACTTGCCAAGCTCGACGCCCTTCGTCTCGCCCGCGGGGAAGAAGATCGCCAACCCATCGCCGGCCGCGGACTGCGCGATCCGAATGCGCCGCCCGTCCTTCGCCGTGAGCTCGACGCCCGAGAACCCGAGGGCCTGGCCGGAGCGGCACGACTCCGGAACGAATTTTTCTCCCTTCACGTCGAGCTCGCCCGTGAGCTTGTTCGAGCACGCGACGAGCGCGAGCGAAGCCACGACCACGAGACCTGTACCGGCGAGCGCTTTTCGCATGCCGAGAGGCTAGCACCATGCTCACGCCCGCGAAGCTCGGCCGCGCGTCACGCGCCGGCGGTCGCTTCGACGGGGGCGCTCTCGTCCTTCGCGGCGTCGTAGTCGCTGTCGGCCTCCACGAAAATGCGCTTCATCATCGGGTGCTTCTCGCGGATGTTGGCCTCGAGCGCGTCCGTCACCTTCTCGACCTCGGCGAGGGATAGGCCTTCGACGAAGCGCACCTTCATCGCGACGAGCACCGTGTCGGGCCCGAGGTGGAGGCTGAGGAACTGCCGGACGCTCGCGACGCCCGCCGTCGCCTCGGTGATCGCGATCGTGTCGAGCTTGACCGCGCGGCTCACGCCCTCGCCGATGAGCAGGCTCCGCGTGTCCTTCGCGAGCAGGATCCCGATGACGCAGAGCAGGCCGCCGATGACGATCGAGCCCACGCCGTCCGCGATCTCGCTGCCCGTGACCCAGCCGATCACGATGGCGACCAGCGCCACGACGAGGCCGATCATCGCGCCCGCGTCCTCGAGCAGCACGACCGGGATGACCGGATCCTTTCCGCCGAAGAGCGCGTCGAAGAACGGCTGGTCGCCGCGGCCCTTTTGGAACTCGCGCCACGCGACGAGGAAGCTCCCGCCCTCGAGCGCGATCGACACGCCCAGGACGGCCATCGGCGCCCACGGCACACCGTGCGCCGCCTCGTGCCCGAGGTGCTGGAGCTTGTGCACGCCCTCGTAGACGGCGAACACGCCGCCGAGGAAGAAGAGGAGGAGCGCGACGATGAACGACCAGAAGTACGACTCGGACGCGCGACCCATCGGGAAGCGCTCGTCCGCGCGCCGCGCCGAGAGGACGATCCCGACGAGCAAGAGGCCTTGGTTGGCGGTGTCGGCGATCGAATGAACGCCCTCCGCGAGCATGGTCGCGCTCCCCGAGAGGTACGCCGCGACGAACTTGGCGATCGCGATGCCGCCGTTCGCGATCATCGCTGCGCGTACGACCTTCTTCGGATCCGCTCCCGCATGTCCTCCCATGGCGATCGAGGAATGCGTCCGACCCCTTGGGCCGGCAAGTAAGGGTTTGTCAGCGTTCGGCGCGCTTGTGTAAGCGCAGCCTCAGGGCTCGAGGATCACGACGCTGCGCGCGGGGAGATCGTAGCTCGGGCCGCTGATCTTCGCGCCGGTGAGGAGATCCGTGCTCGACGACGGCAGACCGTCGACCGAGTGCGGGAGGTCGGCGCGGTTCATCGCCACGTAGAGGACGTCCGCACCCGAGCTCATTTGGTAGACGTACGTGTCGCTCGTCACGCTCACCTTCGTGCGCGTCCCCTTCCAGAGGGCGGGGTGCGCGGCGCGGATCTTCCCGAGCTTGCCGATCTGGTCCTTCAGCCACGCCTCGTTCGCGCCGAGGCCGCTGAACTTCATCATGCGGCGGTTGTCGGGGTCGCCCGAGCCGGGCATGCCGATCTCGTCGCCGTAGTAGATGAGCGGGATCCCCTTCGTCGTGAGGAGGAACGCGAACCCGAGCGCGAGACGCTCGTACGGCGCCTTGTTCGAGGGCGCGCCGGGCGGGTTCGTCCAGTTCGACGAGCCGCCGTTGTCCCACGTGCCCCACGGCTGATCGAGCGCGGTGTTGATGACGCGCGCGATGTCGTGGTTGCCGAGGAACGTCGACATGATCCCGTCGTAGTAGCCGTCGTTCGATCCGAGGAACCCGTCGAGATCCGCCATCGAACCTTGGCGTCGGAGGATGTTGTCGACGATCGCGCCGCGCAGCGGGAAGTCGAACTGTCCGTCGAGCAGATCCGGCGACACGTACTGGCGGATGAAGTCCCTGTTGCCCGTGTCGAACGTCTCGCCGACCAAATAGAAGCGGCCCTTCGACTGATCGACCTCTTCGTTGAGGCGCTTGCGCAGATCCGAGATCCACACGGTCTCGATGTGCTTCACCGCGTCGAGGCGGAACCCGTCGATGCCCGTCTTCTCGATCCAGCTCATCGCGTTGTCGATCGACGCCTTGCGCGCCTCCGGGTTCTGGAAGTTCCAGTCGGGGAGGTAGTCGCGGAACCAGCAGCGGCGGCCGTCGTACCCGTCCCACCCGCATCCGTCGCCGCAGACGCAGTGCTTTCCGTCGAAGTCGAGCGGCCAGAACCAGTCCGGGTGCTGCGCATACACGGGGCTCGTGATGTGGACGTGGTTCATCGCGTAGTCGAAGAGCACCTTGATGCCCTTCGCGTGCGCGGCGGAGACGACGCTCTGGAGGAGCGTGAGCGATCCGAAGTGCTCCTCCACTTGGTCGAGGTTCTGCGGCCAATAGCCGTGGTACGCGCTGTACGCGTGCCCGTCCGCGCCGGGGCCCGCGACGTTCGGGTTGTCCATCGGCACCGTGAGCCAGAGCGCGTTCACCCCGAGATCGTCGAAGTACCCCGCGTTGATCTTGTCGAGGAGGCCTTGGTAGTCCCCGCCCTGGTAGTTCGCGGGCTGCTCGATCCCGGCGACGGGGCCGTCGTTCGACGGATCCCCGTTCGCGAACCGATCGACGAACACGAAGTACATCACGGCGCTCCGCCAATCGAACGCGCCCGGCGGCGCGCCGCCCGCTCCGCCGGTGCCGCACGCGACGCCGCACGAGACGTGCTTCACCGAGTTCTTCGCGCCGAACCCGTCGTCCTCCTGGTCGGGGTTGTTCGGATCGGGGACGTAGTTCGCGCCGTCGACGAAGAACTTGTAGTGGATGGTCGACTGATCGGGCGCGTCGATCGTCACCCGCCACGAGCCCGCGTCGATCGACAGCGGCCGCCCGACGTCCCACCCGTCGGGCGCGAAGTCCCCGCGGAGCTCGACCGACTTCGCGTCGCCGAGCGGGTAGACGAACGTGACGCCGCACGTGTCGCCCGGCTGCACGCACTGCTGGCCCGTGCCGGTACTCGCGGACGACGTGCCGTGAGAGACGAGCGGATCCGTGTCGCACGCTGCGGCGACACCGAGGAGCGCCAACCCCAAACTGCCGAGCCAGCGCGTCTTCCTCGTCATGATCCTACAAACTGTAATACCGAATCCCGCGCTCCATGTCGCTCGGCTCGAGCGCGCTCTTCACGTCGATGAAGACGCCCCCGTCCCGGACGGCGGAGAGGAGCTTCTTCGCGCCGAGCTGCTTGTACTCCTTGTGGGAGACCGCGAAGACCACCGCGTCGAGGTCCTTGAACGCGTCGAGATCCGCGAGATCGAGGCCGTACTCGTGCTTCGCCTCGGCCTTGTTCGCGAGCGGATCGTGGATGATCGCGTCGATCCCGAACTCCTTCAGCTCCGTGAGGATGCCGGGGACCTTGCTGTTGCGGAGGTCGTTGCAGTCCTCCTTGAACGTGAGGCCGTAGACGCCGACCTTCGCGCCCTTCACCGGGCGATCCGAGTTGATGAGGAGCTTCACGAGGCGCTGCGCGAGGAACGCGGAGATGCTGTTGTTGATGCGCCGGCCCGCGAGGATGACCTCCGGCTGGTACCCGAGCTCCTGCGCCTTCGTCGTGAGGTAGTACGGGTCGACGCCGATGCAGTGGCCGCCGACGAGGCCGGGGCGGAACTTGAGGAAGTTCCACTTCGTCCCCGCGGCGGCGAGCACGTCCGCCGTGCGGATGCTCATGCGATCGAAGATCAGCGCGAGCTCGTTCATCAGCGCGATGTTGATGTCGCGCTGCGTGTTCTCGATGACCTTCGCCGCCTCGGCGACCTTGATGCTCGGCGCCTTGTGGATGCCGGCGTCGATGATCGCGCCGTACGCGGCGCTCACGCGCTCGAGCGTCGCGGCGTCTTCACCGGAGACGACCTTCACGATCTTCTCGAGCGTGTGCTCGTGATCGCCGGGGTTGATGCGCTCCGGGGAGTACCCGAGCTTGAACTCGCTCCGATCGAGGCCGCTCACCTTCGCGAGGATCGGCCCGCAGATGTCCTCGGTCACGCCGGGGTACACCGTGGACTCGTAGACGACGACGCCGCCCTTCGAGAGCGCCTTGCCGACGGTCTCGCTCGCCTTGATGACGGGCGTGAGATCCGGGACGTTGTTCTGATCGACGGGCGTCGGCACCGCGACGACGAAGAACGTGCAGCCCTTCAACGCGGCCGGATCGGCCGTCATCTTGAGCTTCGTCGCCTTGAGGACGGACTCGGGCACCTCGTGGTTGCGGTCATACCCGCGCTTCAGCTCGTCGACCTTCTCGACGTGGATGTCGAAGCCTACGACGTCGTCGAACTTGCGCGCGAAGCCGAGCGCGACAGGAAGCCCGACGTAACCCAGACCGATGCACGCGATACGCTCACTCATCGAAGCTCCTTCGGCCCCCTCTCGGGCGCACGGGAGACGGACGCTACGATCGCGCTAAGTCCTTCGCAACGACGATCCTCCGCTCAGCGTGTGCGCGGCCTCGGGTACGTTGGTCGCTCCCCTTGATCTTCTCCCACCGAAAGACCGGCCTCGAACGCGTGGGCGCCTGGCTCGAGACGAACGCTGCGTTCTCCGAGCTCTTCCGTGTGCACGCCGTCGAGAACGTCGGCGTCGTGTCGGACGACCGGCTGAGCACGCTCGCGTACGATCGCATAGGAAAGGTCGGCCGGCCGGTCGCGACGGTCGTCCTCGAGGGCCACGCGCGCATCGAGGCATTTGGCCGCAGCGCCTGGCTCGGCGCCGGGGAGGTGAGCATCGTCGAGTCGAAGAGCGCCCTCCTCATGCGACAGAGCCGCGCGGGGGAGCGGTACCGCGCGCTCGCGATCGAGTGGGACGCGTCCGCCGCGGGGCCGCGTCCGCAAGGGTTCGCGGTGGTCCGCGCCACCGCGCCGGTCGTCCGCGACGCGGAGGCGCTCTTTTCGGCGCTCGCGTCGCGCGAAGGGGAGGACCCCGCGCGCGAAGATTGTCTGCTTCGCACGATCACGCACGTCGGCGCGGGCCTCGGGGTGACGCTCGTACTCCGATCCGAGGCCGTCGCGCCGCCCACGAAGGAGCTCTCGTCCGCCCTCGACGAGCTGCTCTCGGACATGCGCGATCGGCCGATGATCGTGGACCTCCACGCGCGGCTCGGCGTGTCGGAGCGGACGGTCAACCGGATGGTGCAGGACTTCAACACGCGGTTCGGGTTCAACGCGTCCACCTGGCAGGACGCGCGGAGCCGGCGGCGCGTGCTCCTCTCCGCCGCGCTCCTCACGGCGGAGGGCGTCACCGCGAGCGAGGTCGCGGACGCGATGGGGTACGGATCGCTCCCGAGCTTGAGCCGCGCGCTGAAGCTCGCAGGCATGCCGTCGCCCCGCGACGTGCCCTCGTTCGTCGCCGCGCTGCTCGCGAAGGAGTGACCTCTCGAAGCGGAGAGCGGTGCTCGAGCGCACCGAACGTCGCCGGTGCTCTAGACTCCGCTCCTCCGTGAGACGATCCACGACGCTCGTCCTCCCCGCGATCGTCGTCTGCGGCGCGTGCAGCGCGCAGACGCCCGCGCCCATCCCGCAGGCGAGCGCGTCGTCGGTGGCGGCGGACGATCCCTGTGTCGTCGCGCGCCGCGCGCGCGACCGCGTCCCCGGGTTGCTCCAGGATGGCCGGCTGCACCGCACGCTCGAGGTGATCCGTCGCGCGAACGACCTCTGCCCCGCGGAGGGCCGCGCGTCGTGGGCGGCGGAGATGGATGCGCTCTCGGGGCTCGGCCGCTTTCGGGACGTCCGACCGCTCGCGGAGCTCATCGCGAGCGATCCCGCTGCGCCCCCGGAGGCGCGCGCGGCGGCGAAGCGCGCGATCGAGCGCATGCTGGTCGTCGACGTGCCGAGGTCCGAGGAGGAGGCGATCCCCCCTGCGCGCGAGGCGTACGACGCCGCGATCGCGAAGGAGGACGCGGGCGAGCTCGAGGCGGCGTACGAGCTCTACCTGAGGGCGTGGGATCTGTTTCACCCCAACGGGCGGCCCTTGCTCCGCGCGGGTCTCGTCGCGAACCAACTCGGCAGGCGCGCGGACGCGCAGCGGCTCTTCGATCGGGGGCTCGACGAGCTCGAGACGGCGCTCGTCGACCACGTCACCCTCGCCGTGGAGGACGGTCTCCCGCCAGCGCGCGACCTCGCGTGGAGCCCGAGCGGGCGCGTCGCGGTGGCCGCTGGCTCCGCCGTCGCGCTCCTCGACGGCGCTTCCCTTCGAGAGGCCGCGCGCCTCGACACGGGCAAGGCGCTGTCGTTGGCGTTCTCGAGCGACGGCGCGCTCCTCGCTTGCGGCACGTCTAGCCACGTCCAGCTGTGGGACGCCGCGAAGCTGCAGACGATCGCCTCGGCCGTGGCCGTAGGCGATGTCGGGGCCGTCGCGTTCTCCGGCGACACCGCGATCCTCTTCGCGGGGACGGAATCGATCGAGGGCTGGAGGACGGCGGAGCTGCGCGAGCGGCCGGCCGACGCGGACGCGCGACGCTACGCGCTCGACGGGGGAGTCGCCGAGTCCCTCCGCGTGTCGGCCGACGGCAAGATCCTCGCGGCGAGCAAGCGGGGAGGCGGTGTCCGCGCGTGGGACGTGACGACGGCCAAGGTCCTTTGGGACTTCTCCGCGGGGCGCGGGCTCGCGCTCGCGAAAGACGGCAAGACGTGGTTCACCGCGGACGGCAGCGCCGTGGTCGCGCTTCGCGGGGTCGACGGCAAGGAGGTCGGCCGCGTGGAGGTCGGCGCCGGGGAGATCGGGGCTCTCACCGCGCTCGACGACGGCACGCTCCTCTGCACGAGCGAGCGCGCCGCCTCGATCGTCGATGTAGCGGCGAAGAAGACTCGCCCGTTCGTCGGACCGGTGGGCGACCGCGTCGCGCTCTCGCCGGACAAGACGCGCGTGGTCGCGCGGAGCGCGGATGGCGGCATCGGGGCGTGGAGCCTCCGGGACGACAAGGAGCTCGCCCGCGCGACCTCGCACGCTGCACCCGCGAGCTCGGCCGCGCTCTCCCGCAGCCACCGAGCGCTCGCGTTCGGGACGGCCGACGGACGCGTCCGCGCGTGGAGCGGCGACGCGTTTCGCGTCGTCGAGGCGAGCGCGACCGGACCGAGCGCCGAGGCTCGCCGGGTGGACGGCCTCTCGCTCTCTGCGGATGGCGCCGTCCTCGCGGGCGTCGCGGGCGGCAGCGTACGACTCTGGGACGTGGCGACGGGAGGACGCATCGACGTGCGCTCGCTCGAGGTCGCATTCCCTCGGGTGGGCGTGGTGACGCTCGCGCCCGACGGAAAGACGCTCGCGGTGAGCGACGGTAGCGGCGCAGCGTTTTGGGATCTCGTGGGCGGCGTGCGTCGCTTCGAGGGCGAGGCCGAGGGCGTCTCCTCGATGGTGTTCTCGCGCGACGGCAGGCTCCTCGCGACGGGGAGCGCGGACGCTTCGCTTCGCATCTGGAACGTGAGCAGCGCGCGTGTGACCGCGACCGCGCCCGTCGCCGCTCCGCCTCGCGTGCTCGACTTCTCGGCGGACACCTCGCGCCTGCTCGTGGGGGTGGGGGCCGAGGCGCGCGCCGTGAGCGCGACCACCGCGGCCGCCCTCCGGACGTTCCCGAAGGGGCCGGGCGAAGTCACCGCGGCGGGGTTCTGCGACGAACAGGACTACGTCGCGATCGCGCGCGCGGGCGGCTACCTCCGCACGTTCCACGGCGACACCGGCACGGAGCGCGAGATCCTGTCGCAGCCCGGGCTCGCGATCGCGGGGGTGTGGGAGGAGTGGGACGAGTCCCTGTGGGGCGTGGCGACGGAGACGAACGCGAGCGCGGTGCTGCACGGCCCGGGTGGGCCCGAGGGCGTGCAGAAGATCCAGCGGCTCACGCTCCGCGCCATGAGGGACACGGACGCGGCGTACGCGTTCACCTCCGACGGCTACATCGAGTTCTTCGGCGACCGCGCCGACGAGGCTCGTGACGTGCCGCGCTGCAAGCTCCGGGAGCTGATCTTCGACTTCGCCGTCTGCCGCGAGCGGTTCGAGACTCCGGGCCTCGTGAGCCGCTTCCTCGCGGGGGACACGAGCTACCGCGACCCCTGAGCGAGCGGCCGGCGCGTCAGTGCGGCAGCGTCAGCGTGAAGTACGCGCCCTGCGCGACGCCGTTCTTGTACGCCTTGCCCACGAGGACGCCGTTCGCGACGCGCCTGCAGTAGTCCTTCATGTGCGCGTAGACCGCGCGCGAGAGGCCGGACGTATTGCTCTTCCAGATAGGCCACTCGGCGGGCTTGCCCGATCGCGGCGGGTCCATCGTGTAGTCGAAGAAGAGCTCGTCCGGGTGCGCCTCGCCCTCCGTCGGCGGCCGCACGACGAAGTACCCAGGGCCGGTGACGACGGCCATCGTCTGATGGTTGTAGCCGATGACGACCTCGCCGACGCGCGCGAACCGCTTCTGGAACCGCGTGAACATCGGGAGCGAGTTCCTCCCCTCGAAGATCACCGTCCCCGTCTCGCGCTTCGGGACGAAGAACTCCATCGTGAGCGGCTCGGCCCCCGCGACGGACTCGTAGAGGCGCCCGATGAGCCCGCCGCCGACCGCGGTGACCTGCTCGACGCGCGAATAGGGGGCGAGTCCGTCGAGGTGCGCGGCGATCTCCTTGCGGGACGCGCGGCCCTGGAGGAGCGAGGTGAGCGTCGGTCGGGCGTCGCTGGTCGTCACTGCGGCGGTCGTCATGGGCGCCACTTTACCAGCGACCGCCGCGGCCGTCAGGGGCGTCAGGGCGTCGAGCACCCCTCGACCGCGTTGTGCGCGCAGAACGCGGGCTTGATGTCCCCGATCTTGGTGCCGCGGAACGCGTACTTCCCGTTCGCGATCCACGAGGGGCTCGCCTCGATGCCCTCCGCGGCGGAATCCGCGAAGCTCCGCTCGAGGAGGCGCTTGCCCTCGGCGCTCGTCGCGCACGCGTCGATCACCGCTGCGTCGATCCCGGTGGCCGCGCCCGTGCACCGCTTCCACTCCTGGGTGAGGTCCTTCGCGCGACAACGCAGGTACGGGAGGAACTTCCCGCTGTCGGGGTACCGGTCGAAGAGGCAGACGTCCCGGAGATCCTCGTCGACCTCGCGAGGCCCATGGAGCGACGTGAACGTGGTCGCCGCGGTCCCGGAGCCGATGAAATGGACGCGCACGTTCGGGGTGACGCCGTGGGTGCCGAGCTCGTCGACGAGCTCGCCGAGCGCGAGGACGCCCTTCGCCGCGAACGGGCAGAGGCCCATCATGAAGAGGTCGATCGTGAGCGGCTCCTCCACGCGGCACGCGAGGCGCCGCGCGCACTCGGAGAGCTCGCACCCGCCCGGCGCGTTGCAGCGGGGGTTCCAGTCGCTCGTCGAGTAGAACCGGTAGTTCCCGACTCGGTTGGCGGTCGCGAACGCGGGGGCGTCGATCCCGAGGTCGGCGTTGGCATCGACGATCACGGCGGGCACGTCCGCGACGCCGAGCTGTGCGTAGAGGGTCGCGCCCTCGGGGCTCGCGACGTCGAGCATCCGGATCGTCGGCGCGTCGAGGCGGCCCTCGAGCGATCCCTTCAGGATCTCGGGGGCGCAGTCGGGGCAGCGCGCGTCCGAGAGGATCGTCACGTCGAGCGGGGGGATGCTGCGGCACGCGTCCGGCTGGGTCATCCAGTGCCCGCAGATCGCGCCGAGCAAGCCCCTCGGACCGCGTGGCCCGTCGTAGCTCTCGCCGTCCACGTAGATCGTCGGGCTCGAGGAGACGCTGCGGCTCTTCGCGCTCTGGAACGACGCGGCGAGGAGCCCCTTGCCCTCGTCCCCTTTCGAGCACGCTTCGGCCTCGGCGATCGTGGAGGGGTCCAAGCCCGCGCCCTTCATGCACGACCGCCAATTGTCCGGTACGTGGGCGACGTCCGCGTCCTGGCAGAGGAGCACGTCGAGCCACTTCGGCGTGTGCTTCGCGGTGCAGACCTGCAGGAGGTCGCCGGTGAGCTCGTTCGGGCCGCGCATCGATCCGAGCTCTCCGTTCGCGTCGATCGTCCCGACGTAGTCGACGCGGACGTCCAGATCGAAGGCGTCGCGCAGCGCGCCGAGCGTCCCGAGGAACTTCGCCGCGTACGGGCACATCGACATCCGGTAGACCTGGACCTCGACGTGGCGCTTCGGCTTCGGCGGGATCGCTTGCGCGGACGCGCGCGGACGCGGCACGGCCTCGGGGGCACTCGCGCTCGGGGGCGGAGCCGCGCAGCCGAGGAGCGCGACGGACACCGAGAGGGCGGCGCGCCTCACGCGAAGAACGCCGCGAGCTCCGCTACGAGCGCGCGCCGCTCGTGCTCACTCGGCCAGCCGAGCTCGTTCGCGCCCTCGCGGCCGGGGAACCCGGTCGAGGTTCGCGCGATCCGCTCCACCGCGCGGCGCCGCTCCGCGGCGAGCCGCGCGCGGCCCGCCTCGTCGAGCCGCTTCGACGACCACGCGCTGATGCGCGCGCTGAGCGCCGCGTGGCGCATCTCCTCGCGGGCGATCGTCGCGAACGCGCGCCTCACGCCCGGATCGTGGGCGCGCGTGCTTTGGAACGCGGCGAGGATGGCTCCCCACGTCTCGCCGACGACGCCCTCGCGCTCGTTGTGCAGGGCGAGCTTCTCGAGCGTCCCGAACCCACGCCGTACGCTGGCGCGCGCGCGCGCGGGTCGCGCGCCCCGCCGCTCGAGGAGGCCATTCATGCGGGTCGCGTGGCGGGCTTCGTCCGCAGCGGCCCGTGCGCACGCCGCGCCGAACGCGCGCGGCGCCCCGAACCGCGCGAGGCACTCCCCGAGCTCGACGAACGCGTCGACGCTCACGGCCTCCATCCGCGAGGCGTGCCGCAGATATGCATCCACGTCGATCGCGGAGCGCTCGCGCCGCCCGAGGCGCCGCCGCGCCGGCATCCGCCCCAGGCAGGGGTGCGCCGAGTGGCAGTAGACGTACGAAGTCTCCCCGTCCTGGTCGATGCTGCAGTGGCTCGTCGGAAACGCGCCGCAGAACTCGGTGCAGCGCGCCGAGTCGATGTCCTTGTCCTTCTCGAGGCCGCAGTCCGCGAGCGAACTCAGGAGCTTCGCTCGCCCCCCGCCGCAACCCGTCATCTGCGCTGGCTCGGATTTGCACTCCTTCGCGGGGGGCTTGCCCGAGCCGCTGCTCGTCGTGTGGACCTCGACCATCTCGCCGCCGCCGGTGGAGGCTCCGGACTGGAGCTCGACGTCCGTGACGGTGTTGGTGGTCGGCGTCGGACTGCACCCGGTCACCGTGAGGAGCCCCACGGGAGCGGCGACCAGGAGGGCATCCGCTCGCGCGAGCGCGCGGCGGCTGAGGGCGAGGAGGTCTCGAAGGCGCGTCGTCATCGGGGTCGGAGCGTAGCGGGGGAACGCGACGCGCGACACCGCGTCAAAGAGGATCAAACGACTGATCCAGAACCCGTGGGCCGGGCACCCCGAGTAGAGTGCTCCGGTCCATGTCCAAGCCCTCGGCCCCCCGCTTCGCGTCGCTCCTCGCGCTCGCGGCCCTGATCGCCGCTCCGTCCTCCGCGCTCGCGAAGGATTGGATGACCCTCCCCACGCGCGCGGGGGCCGCGGTGGGCACGCCCGAGCACGCCGCGCTCGACGCGCTCGCGACGGACGCGGCGACGCTCGGCATCGAGGGCCTCGAGCTCTCCGCCCGCGAGACCGTGGGCACGGGGTCGACGTTGACCGTGCTGATCGAGCAGCGCTGGGGCGGGCTCCGCGTCCTCGACAAGGGCGGCGCGGTTCGCTTCGAGCGCGGCGAGCCGCGCCGTGTCGCGATGGACGTCGCGCGCGGCCTCTCGATCTCCACCGTGCCCGCGCTCGACGCGAGCGAAGCGTCCCTGAAGCTCGCGACGAAGGTGGGGCACGCGCTCGCGCCGTTCCGCTCGGAGCTCGCGGTGATCGGCCGGGGCGGTGGTGTCCTCGTCTGGGTGCTCGACGTGCGCGAGGACGGGACGCGCTACGTCGTCGACGCGAACACGGGCAAGCTCGAGCTCCGGATCCCCGTCGTGCTCGACGCGAAAGGTCGCGTCTACGCGGTCAATCAGGTCGAGACGCCGATGCCGGTGGACCTGCCGCTCGCGACGCTCGACGAGAGCGCGGCGCCCGTCCACCTCGACGGGTGGAGCGGGCTGCTCCAGGTGACCAACTACGTCTCCGGGAGCGCCGGGTTCGGGTACGAACTCGAGCAGACGCTCGTGCCCTCGAGCGGCACGGACTTCCTCTACAACCCGCCCGCCGATCCGTTCGACCCGAAGGACGCGTTCGCGCAGGTGAACCTCTACTACCACCTGACGGACATGCGCGAGTTCTTCGCGTCCCTCGGCGTGAACGAGACGACGCCGAACTGGAAGCTCACGGCCGTCGCGAACGCGATGGAGGACGGCTCCCCGCTCGACAACGCGTTCTTCTCGCCGTTCGGACAGTCGGGGCAGTTCGAGGCGCCGAACGTGATCGGAATCGGGCAGGGATCGCAGATCGACTTCGCCTACGACTCGGACGTCTTCAAGCACGAGTTCGGTCACTACGTCGCGGGCAACACGGTGAACTTCAACCTCGGCCCGTTCTACACGAACGAGTACGGCCTCCAGCCGCTCTCCGCGGCGATCGACGAAGGGCTCGCGGACTACTACGCGTGCAGCGACAACGACAGCGGAGTCCTCGGGGAGGCCGCGCTCGCGCCGTTCGGCGCGCAGCGCGACCTCACGGTCACGTCGAAGCGCTGCCCGGACGACGTGGGCCTCGAATCGCACGCGGACGGCGAGCTCATCGGGAGCGTCTCGTGGAGCTTGCGCGTCCTGCTCGGCCAAGCGAAGGCGGACAAGCTCGTGTGGGGCGCCGAGACCCTGCTCGGCGCCGGGGCCACGTTCGGCGACTTCTACCAGGGCCTCGTGACGACGATGAACGGGATGATCGC
Source organism: Polyangiaceae bacterium (assembly GCA_046351395.1). GTDB lineage: Bacteria > Myxococcota_A > Polyangia > Polyangiales > Polyangiaceae > CAYYKK01. Next base: position 259,225 of record JAXLYP010000005.1, on the reverse strand, counting down.
GAACGCCGAGCTCACGGACGCGGACGCCGCCGGCATCAACAAGATCCTCGCGGACCGCGGGCTCGACGACTGCGGGCCCGTCATCGCGATCGAGGACGGCGAGACGAAGCGCACGATCATCTCGGGCCTCGAGCTGCTCTCGTACTACCTGCAACAAGATTGCTTCTCGCTGATCGACCAAGGGTTCTTGCTGCAGAGCCCGTTCCACTTCTCGCGGAAGACGAGCCCCGCCGACTCCGCGGTGCACTTCCACCTCGAGATGTCGCCCGATTTTCCGGACGCGACGAACTACACCGTGCTGATCCGGAAGGGCGACCACGTGACCTACACGGTCGACAACAACGGGCTGCCGAATCCCCTCGTGTACGACTACGCGTTCCAAGGGTCGGACGAGTTCGAGACGGACATCGTCATCGACCAGAACAGCTCACCCCCGTTCGAGCCCGGGGCGACGTACTTCGTGAGCGTCTCGAGCGCGAGCTGTCCGAACCTCTCGATCGCGCTCTCGACGGACAGCAAGAGCACGTCGTCCAGCTCGAGCACCAGCGCGACGTCTTCGCACGCGGCCACGTCGGGCAGCGGAACCCCCGGCTCGGGCGGTGATGGAGGGGGCGGTCCGCGGACGATCCTGATCGATCGCGGATGCGGCTGCTTCGTCGCCAGCGAGAACGACACGCGCGCGGGAGCGTTCATCGCGCTCGCGTTGGGCGGCGCGGCGGCCGCGCGGCGGCGCCGGTCGCGCGCGCGCTGACGACGGCCGAGCCCGCGAAGGCGTGGGTTCGAACGCGCGGCGAGCGCGCGCGGGCTCGCGGTCGATCGGCCCGTGGGGCGGCTGGTGGTAGAGTGCGCGCAATGTCCCTCGACGACGATCTCGCCGCGCTCCCGTCCGACCTGGTCGCCTCCCTCGAGGCTCATGGTTTCTCGCGGACGCGCCTCTCCCAATGGGCCGCGAGCGCCGGGAAGGATCGTGACGCGCGCAACCGCCTGACCGGTTCGGTGGAGCCCCCGCGACCGGGGGACGTCATGGACGCGCCCGCGCCCTCCGACGCGAACTACGAGGAGCTGCGCGCGCGCGGGCGCGCCGCGATCGAGCGCGGTGAGGTCGCGCTCTGTGTCCTCGCGGGCGGGATGGCGACGCGCATGGGCGGCGTCGTGAAGGCGCTCGTCGAGGCCGTCGACAAGAAGACGTTCCTCGAGCTCCGGCTCGGTGAGCACGCCGCGCTCGGCGGAAAGGTCCCGCTCTGGCTCATGACGAGCGACGCGACGGACGGCCCGATCCGCAAGGCGCTCGAGGGCCGGCCCGGGCTCGAGCACGTCGCGGTGTTTCGACAGTGCGTCTCGCTGCGCCTGACCCCCGAGGGCCGCCTGTTCGTCGACGAGCACGGCGAGCCGAGCGTGTACGCGACGGGCCACGGCGATCTCCCGGAGGCGCTCGCGGCGAGCGGGCTCCTCGAGCGCTTCATCGCGAACGGCGGCAAGACGGTGTGGATCGCGAACCTCGACAACCTCGGCGCCGCGGTCGACCCCGCGCTCCTCGGCTTCCACCTCGCGCACGGCGGGCCCGTGACCGTCGAGGTCGTGGACAAGGTGGGCTCGGATCGCGGCGGTGGACCGGTCGTCTGGAACGGTCGACGGATCATCGCGGAGGAGTTCCGCCTCCCGATCGGGTTCGATCCGGTGACGGTGCCGGTGTTCAACACGAACACGTTCCTCGTCGAGGCGGCGGCGCTCGCTGCGCTCGAGCTCGAGTTCACGTTCGTGGAGGTCGAGAAGAAGGTCGGAGACAGGAAGGCGATCCAGTTCGAGCGCCTGCTCGGCGAGATCACCGCCGCGCTCGAGCCCCGGTTCGCGCGCGTCCCGCGGGACGGCGCGCGCTCTCGGTTCCTGCCGGTGAAGGACAACGACGAGCTCGCGCGACGGCGCGACGAGATCCGCGCGGTCGCCACCGCGCGCGGGATGCTGACGGGCGCGCCGCCGGAGCGCGACGCGTGAGGCGCGCCGGGGCCCTGATCACGTCGGCGCTCGGGCTGCTCGCCCTCGGGTCGAGCGCGCGCGCCGAACCGACGGCGAAGCTGAGCGACGCCGTCCCCGATCCGGGGCGCTCCATCGTGTCGAACGACGAGGTGTCTTCGATCGTCACGAACCCGGGGAACCTCGCGTTCGCGCCGGCGCCGGAGCTCCGCTTCATGAGCTTCTACACCCAGGACGACTCGTCCTACTCCCCGCGCGGGTACTCGTTCTCCTTGGCCTATCCGCTCTGGATCTTCGCGTCGGGGCTGCGCCTCGATCTGATGAACCCACCGAAGACGTCGACGCCGCTCGGGGACGACGCGTACCAGTGGTTCCGCTGGAGCCTCGGCGGCCGCGTCGGCCGGACGCTGGGCGTCGGCGCGACGCTCGGCTGGAGCGTGTCCGACAGTCGGCGCGCCGCGGGGCAGTTCTCGGTGTCCGCGGGCGTCACCTGGAGGCCGTTCTCGTGGGGCGCGATCTCGTTCGTCGGCAGGGACCTGAACATCCCGGTGAGCGCGAACAACGCGACCACCTCCGAGCGAAGCTACGACGTGGGCCTCGCGTTCCGGCCGATCGTCGGCAAGCGCGCGCTCGAGGTCGGGCTCGAGGCGTCGATCTACGAGCGGTCGGAGGCGGTGGTGCCGCGCGCGACGCTCGGCGTGGACATCCCGCACGTCGGGCGCTTTCGCGGTGACATCAAGCTGTTCGACCTCGCGAAAGAATCGCGCTCCTACGTCGCGACGGCGGGCCTCGACGTCGACTGGGGGCCCGCGCAGGTCAGCGCGGGCGCCGTGTTCGGCGACGCCGTGGGCTACGACTCCACCGGCTTCTACGCGGGCGCGGCGGTCCGTTGGTACCGCGAGGGAGGCTTGCCGCTCCCGAGCAAGGTGGTGCGCATCGACATCGACGCGACGCCGGGGGCGCGCGGTCACCTCCACCTCCTCCGGCGGCTCTGGCGCCTCGCCGAGGATCCCGAGTGCGACGGCGTCCTGCTCGTGATGACCGCGGAGCCCGCCGCCACGCTCGCGCACGCGGACGAGCTCGGGGACGCGTTCCGAACGCTGCGAGCCCATGGAAAGAAGGTGATCTGCCACCTCGAGGACGCGGCGGGTCGGTCCTTGTTCGCGTGCTCGCAGGCCGATCGCATCGCGATGAACCCGGCCGGCGGGCTCCGCTTTTCGGGCCTCTCGTCCCGCTACTTCTACCTCGGCGGCACGCTCGACAAACTGCACGTGCAGGCGGACTTCGTGCGGATCGGCGCGCACAAGACGGCCGCGGAGCAGCTCACGAACGAGACCGCGAGCGACGTCGCGAAGGAGGACCACCAGGATCTGGTGAACCAGTCCGAGGCGGTCTTCATGCACGACGTCGGGGGTGGGCGCGGCATGTCGGTGGAGGCGCTGAAGCAGACCATCGCGAAGGGGCCGTTCATCGCCACCGAGGCGCGCGCCGCGGGCCTGGTGGACGAGCTCGTCTACCCGGACGAGGTCGGCGCGCTCGTGGACGAAGTGATGGGGAAGAGCGCGCGGCTCTCGGGCGAGCTGCCCCTCGGGAACGCGCCGCGGGAGTGGCTCCCGCGCGATCACGTCGACGTGATCTACCTCGACGGAGACATGGTGGACGGCGACAGCCAGACGATCCCCCTCCTCGGCATGCGCCTCGCCGGCTCGCGCACGCTCTCCGAGGCGTTCCAGGCCGCGCGCGCCGACAGCGGCGCGAAGGCCGTCGTGTTCCGGCTCGAGACGGGGGGCGGCTCGAGCCTCGCGGCGGACGTGATCCTCCGCGAGGTCCAGCTGACCGCGAAGGTGAAGCCCGTCGTGATCTCGATGGGATCCGCGGCCGCGAGCGGTGGCTACTACGTCGCGGTCGGCGGGGGCCCCATCTTCGCGAACCGCACGACGATCACCGGATCGATCGGCATCTTCTACGGAAAGGTCGATCTGTCGGGCCTCCTCCACACGCTCGGCGTCGGCTCGGACGCGTTCCGCTCCGCGCCGCGAGCGGACGCGGAGTCCCTCTTCCGCCCGTTCACGGACGACGAGCGCGAGGAGCTCGGGAAGAAGGTGAAGCAGTTCTACGATCTGTTCGTCGGCCGCGTCGTCGAGGGCCGCAAGATGACGACCGAGGACGTCGACGCCATCGCGCGCGGCCGCGTGTGGACGGGGGCCCAGGCGAAGGAGCGCGGCCTCGTGGACCACATCGGCGGCTTCCGCGAGGCGCTCGAGGAGGCGCGCAAGCTCGGCGGACTGCCGGACGACGCGCCGATCGTCGAGCTCCCCGAGGAGGACGACTCCCTCCTCGGACTCCTGCTCGGGCTCATCGGCTTCAAGCTCGAGGACGGCGCGTCCCCCGTCGGCAGCGCGACCGCGCTCCTCCCGCCCGCGATGATCGACGCCGCGCGAGCGCTCGCGCCGTTCTTCGTCTACGGCGAGGACAAGCCGCTCGCGCGCGCGGAGAGCTTCGAGTCGCTCTCGTTCTCTTCGAAAGCCGGCGCGTACGACAAAGCGTCGTTCGAGCCGGATCCGCAGTGACCGCGGCGCCCCTGCTCGAGGCGCGCGGCGCCGCGCTGAGCGTCGCGGGGGCGCCGACGCTCGGCCCGTTCGACGCGCGGACGACGGGCGACTTCGTCGTGATCGCGGGCGACGTCGGGGCGCTCGTGTCTCTCCTCACGAACGTGCCGCTCGGGGCGCTCGCGCTCGCGCGCGGCACGGATCCGAGCTTCGCGAGCGCGGCGACGGTGGAGATCTCCGCGGGGACGTTGCTCGTCGGGGGTGAGGACGCGCGAACCCCCGCGTTTCGGACGAACCTGGGCGTCGCGCCGCTCGATCCGCCGCTCCCCGTCGACCTCACGGCGATGGAGTACCTCGTCGTCGCGGCGAAGCTCGCGGGCCTCGGCCGCGCGGCCAAGGTCGAGGCCGCGCGCGCGCTCGACGCCGTGGGCGCGGGAGCGATCGCGCGCCGCAAGATCGTGTCGCTGGGCGTCGCGGAGCGCCGGATCCTCTCGTTCGCGCAGGCGATCGTCGCTCGGCCCCCGGTGCTCGTGGTGGAGTCGCCGCTCGCGCACCTCGACGACGCGGCCTCCGCGTACGTGCTCGAGGCGTTCTCGCGCGCCGCCGAGGGCCGCCGCGCGATCGTGAGCGCGGATCGCGCCGAGGCGGGAGGTCGGGACGCGGCGATCGTGGAGCGCGCGTCCACGATCCTCCGCTTCGCGCGCGGTGAGCTCGTGCCGTCGGTCGGGGGCGCGGCGCGCTACCGGCTCACGGTGCGCTCGAACGCGGACGCGCTCGCGGCGGAGCTCGGGCGGAGCGGCGTAGAGCTCGAGGGAGGGCCGACGAGGTTCGCCGTGTCGCTGCCGGAGGGCATGACGACGGACGTCATCCTCAGGGCGGCGTCGGTCGCCCGCGCGGCAGTGGTGGACCTCTCGAGCCTCGGGTAAGAAGGGTCATGACCGACGAACGCTCCGCGGACACCGGCGCGGCGGATCACGCCGCGACCGCGATCCACAGCCCGACCCGACCGACGAGCGGCCGGCTCGCGCTGCTCACGGGCTTCTCTCTCGCCGCGTCCGCGATCCCGCTGCCGTTCTTACCGGATCGCGTGATCGCGCAGGTGCGCGGGGCGATCGCGCAGGACGTCGTCGAGCGGCACGGCCTGAGCCTCACGATCGACGCGCGCAAGGCGCTCGCGCGCACGTCCGCGGACGCGCCCGTGCGCGAGCTCGTGCGCAAGGGCATCGGGGTCCTCTCGAAGACCGTGTTCAAGCGCCTCGGCCCGCTCGCGCTCGTGTCGACCGCGGCGAGCGGCGTCGAGGTGTTCGCGCTCGGGCTCCTCTTCGAGCACTACGTCGCGAACGTCCGGCCGCGCGGCGCCGTGCGCGTCCACGCGGAGGAGGCGCGCGAGGTGAGGGATCGCATCGATCGCGCCATCACCCGCGCGTTCTCCCCGTCCGTGCGTCCGGAGCCGCTCCCGCTCCTGCCGGGAGGGGAAGACCTTCGGGACGAGCTCACCCGATGGCTCGACACGGCGATCCTCGCGGGCGCAAGCTTCCCCGCCTACCTCGAGCGTCGCCTCGTCGCCGCGTTCGACGAGCTCGGGCGTGGCGAAGCCTGAGGGCGACGAAGCCGCGGCGCGGGCGCGGCTCACGAAGAGCCGCTGCCTCGTCATCAAGGTGGGCTCGAAGAGCCTCGCGGGGGACGCGTGGACCCGCCTCGCGGGGGAGATCGCGGCGCAGCGCCGCGCGAACCGGCGCGTCGTGCTTGTCTCGAGCGGCGCGATCGCGCTCGGGATCGGCCGACTCAAGCTGAAGTCGCGTCCGAGCGACATGGCCTGGCTCCAGGCGGCCGCGGCCGCGGGGCAGAGCACGCTCATGCAGCGGTGGGAGGCGGCGTTCGAGCCGCTCGGGATCACGGCCGCGCAGGTGCTCCTTACGCACGCGGATCTCGCGGATCGGCAGCGCGCGAACAACGCGCGGAGCGCGCTCTCGGCGCTCCTCGAGGCGGGCGCGATCCCCATCATCAACGAGAACGACGCGGTGAGCTTCGAGGAGATCAAGTTCGGCGACAACGACCAGCTCGCCTCGATGGTCGTGCCGCTCTGCGACGCGGACACGCTCCTCCTCCTCTCGGACGTCGAGGGCCTCCTCGACGACGTCGGCGTGCGCGTGCCGTTCGTGCGCGACATCGAGAAGGACGCGAAGAAGTTCGCCGGCAAGTCGACGTCGGGCGTCGGCACGGGCGGGATGATCAGCAAGCTCGAGGCGGCGCGCCGCGCGAGGCTCGCGGGGGCGAGCGTGGTGATCGCGGCCGCGCGCGAGGCGAACGTCGTCGAGCGCGTGATGGATGGGCTCGACGTGGGGACGCTCTTCGCCGCGTCGACGAGCCGGATCAGCGCGCGCAAGCACTGGATCGCGTTCACGCTGCGCCCGCGCGGCGCCCTCCTCCTCGACGCCGGAGCGGCGCAGGCCGTGGCGCGGAACCGCAGCGTGCTCTCCGTGGGCGTCGTGGGGACGCGCGGCGCGTACAACGCGGGGGACAGCGTGTCCCTGCTCGATCTCTCGGGGCGCGAGCTCGCCCGCGGGCTCGCGCAGCACGGCTCGGCGGACGTCGCGCGGCTCGCAGGGCAGAAGCCGAACGGAAAGGCGATCGAGCTCGTCCATCGGGACGATTTGGTTCCGCTCCCCGAAGAGACGTGACCGCGCTCGACGAGCTCTTCGCCGGTGGGGCCCAGACGCTCGGCGACTTCCGCTTCGACCCCGCGAAGAAGCTGGGGCAGGGCGCGTACGCGCCCGTGTTCCTCGCGGACGAGCACCACGACGGCGCGTGGTTTCGGAGGGTCGCGCTGAAGGTGTTCGCCCTCGAACCGGGGGCCGACGCGGCCGCTCGTCGCAGGCGCATCCTCAAGGAGGCGATCGCGCTCTCCAAGGTCAAGGACAAGAACGTCGTGAAGTACTACTCGATCGCCGAGGATGAAGCGCGGGGGCTCATCGGCATCGCGATGGAGTACGTCGAGGGCCCACCCCTCGCGGCTCGCCTCGCGCGCGGGCCCATCGGCGCGGCGGAGGTCCGGGAGATCGGCGCGAGCGTCGCGCGCGCGCTCCGCGCGATCCACGGTCGGAACCTCGTCCACCGGGATGTGAAGCCGGCGAACATCGTCGAGGCGAAGGCGGGTCACGTGCTGATCGATTTCGGCATCGCCGCGCGTGAGCGCGTCGAAGGACCCCTCGTGGATCGGCCCGGGCTCGCCGCGGTGCTCGCGGACTTCGCGCAGGCGGGCGCGGCGTCGGCGACGATCCCGAGCGACGCGCGGCGCACGCGCGGCGCGACGCTCGCGACTGCGGGCGTGACGGGCACGCTCGGGTACATCGATCCGATGAGCCTCTCTGCGGGCGCGAACACCGAGCGCGCCGCCGATCTCTACGCTCTCGGCGCGACGCTGTACGAGTGCCTGTCCGGCAAGCTCCCGGCGAAGGCGGCCGCGGATGCGTCGGACGATCCGACCCGCGCGTTCCGCGCGGTCCTCTTGGGGGAACGCGCGGCGCCGCCCGTGCGCGCGGTCGCCCCCGACGCGCCCGCGGCGCTCGCGCGGATCGTCGATCGCCTCCTCGCGCTCGACCCTGCGAAGCGCTTCGCGTCGGCGGAGGAGGTGCTCGCGGCGCTCGACGCGCCGGACGTGCTCTCGGCGCCCGCGCCGCGCCCCGTGCTCGCCTCGGTGGCGGACGTCGCGAGGGAGCTCGCCGCGACGCAGAAGCGGCTCGCGCGCGCATCACGCCGTCGCGTCGTCGCGGGCGTCGCCGGCGCGCTCCTCCTCGGCGGTGCGGGCGTCGGCGCGTGGCGAGCGATCGACGCGATGGAGGCGTCCGCGCGTCGGCGGCTCGACGACGACTGGGCGAGCCTCGTCGTGTGCCTGCTCGACGAGGACACGCCCGACGGCGCGGCCGCCAAGACACGGTTCCACGAGATCTCGGTGCTCTGGACCGAGACGTCGGCCCCGAAGCAGTACCTCGCGTGCTGCGAGCCGTACGCCGCGCGCGTCGACGCGGAGCTCTCCGAGAGCCCCAAGACGGAGCGCCTGAAGACGGCGCTCGCTCCGTTCGTGAAGGGCCGCGAGAGCGTCACGTCGGAGGAGATCGAGCCCAAGGTCGCGGTGCTGATCGACGCGTGGCGCGCGTCCATCGTCGGGCCCTCGTTCGGCAAGCCCGCCGCGGACGTGCCGCGGCCGAAGCGCATCGAGCCTTTGTTCGCCGCGGATCAGCTCGCGCCGAGCGCGTTCACGTTCGATCGCTCGAAGGAGGGGCCGCCGCTCTTCCGATCGTTCGTCACCTCGGGGGAGGCCTGGCTGAACCACTGTCGAATCACGCGCGAGGGCGCGCGCTGCTTCGATCCGGAGTCCCTCCCTCCCTCGATGCCGAGCTTGCCGCGGCCCGCCACGCTGCCGCGGGACGCGCGCGTCACGCAGGTCTGGGATCACTTGCTCGCGGTCGACCCGAAGAAGAAGGAGCTCGTCGACCTGACGTCGCCGGGGGAGTCGCTCGCAGGCGTCGACGCGCAGGGGTCGGCGCCTGGGGCGATCCTGGGGTGCAAGGCTCCCAAGACGACGTGGGCGATCGCGCGGACCGCCGCGTCGCGCCTTCTCGTCGTGTCCTGGGCGGCGAACGAGGCGCCGGTGAAGCGCGACGCCGGCGGTGCGCTCGCGACCGAAGTCGGCTGCGACGAGCAAGGGCTCTGGTTCCAGACGGACGCCGCGCGGAGCTGGGTGGTGTGCGACGCGTCGGCGGGCGCGTGTCGCACGGAGGCTGCGCGCACCGAGCCCACGGTCCCGGGCGTGCGCAAGGTCCAGTCCTGCCAGAGCCCGCGCGGCGACTGGGTCGCCTACACCAAGAGCGACATCGTGTTCGCCGGTCCGGCCGACCGCCCCGCGCCCATCTTCGCGGCGCGCGGAAAGATCGAAACGGACCACGACCTCTCGCTCGTGTGCGGCGTGGGGCTCGTCGCGCTCGTCGTCACCTTCGACGAGAAGGCGAGCGCCATCGACGTCACGACGGTCCCCTGAGGCCCGTGCTCGGGGCGCGCCTCGCACGGGGCGCTCCCTTGCCCGATGCTTCCCGCGGTGGTTGCATCCGGCCGCCATGTCGACCGCGAGCCCGCTCGACGCAGCCCTGGAACGACTCTTTGCGCGCCCGCCTGCGCAGCGCCGCATCGGACGCTACCGCCTCCGGCCCGAGGGGAAGCTCGGCCAGGGTGGCTTCGCGCCCGTGTTCGTCGCGGACGAGCTGAGCCACGCCAGCGCCGCGGAGGACGGCGCGGAGGAGGCGATGCGCACGGTCGCCCTCAAGCTCTTCCCGCTCGATGGTCAGCGCGCGCACATCACGCGCGAGGGTCAGGCGCTCTGCCGCGTGAAGCACGACAACGTCGTGACGTTCAACGCGATGGTGACGGACGAGGAGCTCGGCCTCGTCGCGATCGTGATGGAGCACGTCGAGGGGACGAGCCTCGACGCGCGGATCGCGAAGGGGCGCCTGCCCGTGAAGGACGTGCTCGCGCTCGGCGAGCAGATGGCGTCCGCGCTCGAGGCGATCCACGCGGCGGGCATCATCCATCGCGATCTCAAGCCGGCGAACATCATCGAGCACGGCGTCGTCTACACGCTCATCGACTTCGGGATCAGCCGCGGAGGCGCAGCGGCGGAGCCCTCCGCCGAGCTCGACGCGCGCGGGCTCTTCGCGGATCTCTCGGGGAAGGACGCGCGCGCGTTGCCCGCCGTGCTCACGGATCTGCAGCGCACCGCGAGGGCGACGCTGGTCACGCACGGCATCGCCGGGACGCTCGGCTACGTCGACCCGCGGGTCGTGTCGAAGGGTGTCCGAGCGGACGAGAAGAGCGATCTCTACGCGCTCGGCGTGACGCTGTTCGAGTGCGCGAGCGGCGCCCTGCCGACGCTCGCGGCCGCCGGCGAGACCGAGATCTCCCCGGAGAAGCGGGCGGAGGTGGCCGCGATGATCTTCACCGGCGTGCAGCACCCGCCCTCCCTCTCGGACGTCTGCCCGGACGTCCCGCTCGTGCTCGCGAGCTTGATCGACGCGATGGTCTCGCCGGACGCGAACGACCGTCCCGCGAGCGCGTCCGCGGTGCGCGAGCGCCTCGCGAAGGTGCGCGCGTCGCTCGCGGAGGCGCCGGAGAAGCCGAAGAGCCTCGCGCCGCCCCCGCGCGTCGGCATCGAGGTGGGCTCGGCGCCGCTCTCGCCCGAGGAGCAGCGCCGCCGCGACGAGGCGATTCGGAGGCGCGACGCGAAGGAGCAGCGCGCGAAGTGGCGCAACCGCGTCCTCGCGCTCGCGCTGCTCGGCGGCGCGGCCGGCGGCGGGTACGCGATCTACAAGGCGGTCGGCGGACCGAGCGCGAAGGAGCAGGAGGCGCGGGATGCGTGGGCGGATTTCCAGGGCTGCCTCCTCGCCGCTGCGCCGACGGACGCCGCGTCGAACGTGGCGCGCTGGTACGTCGTGCGCGCGAACATCGCGATCGACGCCGTCGACGCGAAGGCCGTGGAGGACGTGTGCATGCCGCTCGGTCGAACGGCGTACGACGCGTTCCGCGCCGCGCGCGGACCCGGCGCGGACTTCCTCGAGAAGCTCACGTCGTACCTCGAGGACGTGACCCACAAGAGCGTGACCGAGAGCGATCCGATCCCGATGCTGAATGCCGGGCTCGACGCGAAGCTCACGGGCGGTGTGGCGAAGACGAAGAGCCCCGTCGCAGCCGCGGCGGAAGCGGCGATCAAGCTCTCGAGCCTCGAGTCGGCGAAGCCGTTCACGGCCCCCGAGGCGCCCAACGCGACGGCGGCGTGCGACGGGTGGATGCCGCCCGCGAAGCCCGCGCTCGAGCGCTACCGGCGCGACGTCGGCTTCGACAAGACCACGGGCCTCATGTTCGGCAAACCGGCGAAGGACGAGCGCGGCCGGCGGCGGCGCAACGGGGACGGGAAGGACGACGACGAGCGCTGGTTCGACAGCATCGACACCATCGTGAACCTGGAGGGCTATCGCGCGGAGCGGGTCTGTGACTACGCGATGGACAGCAGCACGGCGGCGGTCGCGTTCGTGTGCAACACGCCCCTCTTCCTCCTCAAGCGGCCGAAGGGGGTGATCGAGCTCGCGACCACGCGCGACACGGGCACCGTGAAGCCCACGCCGCTCTTCCCCTCGGAGGGCCGGTCACCCCTCGACGCTCGAACCTCGAGCATCGACGTTCGCCTCACGTGCAACACGTCGACGCGGACCTATTTCACCCTCGCGCTCGAGGGCGGAGGCTCGTCTCGAACGCTCTTCGGCACGTGGGCGGACGGCACGTTCGCGCTCACCGACCTGGACGCTGGCGCGGCGGTCGCGGGCATGAACTGCCTCGAGGGGGTGGGCGGCTGGGTCGTCCAGCAGGCCGACAAACAGAAGACGCTGATCTACTGCCCCGAGGGGGGCGAGTGCTCTCCGCCGAAGCCGCTCCCCGAGCTCCCGAAGCCCAGCCCGAACGGCGCGAAGGACGCGCTGCCCGCGGCGACCTGCTTCGACGGCAAGAGCTTCATCGCTCGCGTCGGGGACAAGTTCAGCGTGGGCGTGAAGAAGTGGGCCTGGCCGTTCGACAAGCCGCCCACGTCGACGCTCGTGTTCGCGAACACGCCGGGCAAGTTCGTCGACCTCCCGATGCAGCTCTCCTGCGCGGGCGGAAGGGCGACGCTCGCGAACGACGCGGGCGTGTTCGTCGAGGTCTCTGCCGAGCCGCGCTTGCTCCCCTGATGCGCGCCTGGGGGGGGATCGCGGTGGTGAGCGTCGTGAGCCTCGCGGCGTGTCGTGCGCTCGATGCTCCGGGCGCGCCCCCCGCCGAGACCTCGGCTCCGCGCGCCGCGATCTCGTCCCCCTCCACCGCGGCGCCGATCCCGAGCGCCTCGGGCGATCTCCCGATCGACAGCGCGCCATGCCTCCTTTGGATGCCGCCGAAGCTCCGTCATCGCGCGCCCTACGCGCGCGTCTTCGAACTGGAGAGGCCGACGATCAAGATCGGGCCGGTGGGCCCCGAGCACGGCATCGGCGACATGGATACCGCCGTGAAGCTCGAGGACGGTGAGCGCGTCGTGGCGGCGATCATGATCTGCAACGCCCCGCTGTTCCTCGTGCACACGGGCGCGGGGGTTCGCCTCGACCTCACGACGGAGAGCGGCGCGAGCGTCCGGCCTCACGCTCTCTATCCCACCCGGGGGGAGCCCCCGCTCGATCCGGGGGACGCCACGCTCCGCATCGTGGGCATTTGTCGAACGCACACGCACGCGGCGTACGCCCTCGACGCCGGCCGCGATCACCTGCTCGTCACCTGGTCGGATGGCGCGTTCCGCGCCCGCCGGATGGCGCCGCTGCCCCCGGGCGAGCACCTCGTGTGCGACGAGGCCGATTGGCAGCGAGAGATCGGAGGAAAAGTTCCGGCCGCGCAGTAGAATCTTTGGAACAAGCGGGACGTCTGCCTGTCCCTGTCTTCCTGGGCTGTTGCCGCGGAGGAAACTGCGATGAGCGAGCGCTGGATGAAGAACCTCAAGAAACGGCGATATCTCCTCATCGGGGTCAACGTGACGGCGGCCGCACTGGTCGGTGTCGCGGCCCTCGCGGGCGCCAAGGGCGACGCGATTCCGCTCCTCGACTCGGGGGCGAACGCGCTCCGCGATCTGGACCGACTCGAGCGCGCCGCGGCGGTCGACCCCACACCGACCCACCTCGCGTCCCTCGCCACGACCTACCTCGACGTGAAGCAGCCGGGCCTCGCCGTCTCGCTCCTCGAGACACACCGAGAGGTCCAGAGCCCCGAGCTGACGCTCCTCCGGGGCCGCGCGTACTACTCGAACGGGCACTCGACCAAGGCGCTCGAGTACGCGGACGACCTCACCTCCACCTGCACTTCGAGCATCGCGTGCCCGCCCTGGGTCGGCGCGATGGGCCAGGCGGATCGCGCCTATTTCTCCGAGCTCGTCCAGGCAGGCATCGAGGACGCCGCGGAGGATCCGGAGGGCGCGCAAGCCGCGTACCGGCGCAGTCGGCACGAGATCCACCTCGTCGCGATCCGCTGAGGACATCCTGGCTGTCCCCGGTTTCTGCCTCCGCGTCCCGAGCGAAACGCCTCGGCGTCAGGGCTCGCGGGGCTCGCGCCTCCGCCCGGAGTCTCCCCACAGCCTCCTGCCCACCCGAGCGCCGGTCCCATCTCGTGACTGACGCGTTCACTCAGCGCGGCCGGAGGCCCTACGGCACGCTCCGAAAAAAACTGAATAGGGGGACCAAGGAATTCGTACCATCGGGGTCGGAGCTGGGCTGCCTTACTTCTTCCCGGCCGCCACCCTGTGACGACGAGGATCCAGCGAGCGTGAAACTCGGTCAGCGCGAGAGCGAACCCCGTCGTTCGCGGTTTGTGTTGCGAAGGGGCGCGTGGGGCGCCGCCTTGGCGCTCACCGTGGGCCTCCTCGGTTGCGGCCACGCCCCGAAGGCTCCGCCGATGCCCGCCGGTCAGCACGACTCCGAGCGCCGCGACATCGAGCTCCCGCTGGACATCACGAACGACGCGCTCGCGGACGCGGTCGTGCGGGTCGTCGGTCCGGTCGCGTGCACCGGCACCCTCATCGCGGACGATCTGGTCCTCACGGCGCACCACTGTGTTTCGAAGCGCGACGACACTGGGCGCGTGATCTTCGAGGACGTGGAGCCCACGGACGTGCACGTCGAGCTCGGGGGCAACGACTTCCCGTACGGCGAGGTCGCGGTGCGCATGGTGCTCGCGCCCGAGTGCGGATACGTGCAGGGGGAGGGGGACATCGCGATCCTGGTGCTCTCGCGCCGGCTCGTGGGCATGCCCATCTGGACCCCGCGCGTCGACGCGCCGCCGAAAATCGGTGACGGCCTCGATCCGATGGGCTTCGGCCGGTGCGCGGCGGACTCGTCGACGATCCACCGCGAGATCCGAACGGGCGGTCCCGTCCTCAGCGTGACGACGAACCAGGTGGTCGCGGATGTCTCGATCTGCCCGGGGGACTCGGGCGGCCCCGCGTTCGACAGCCACGACAACACGCGGCGCGAGGTGTTCGGCGTGGTCTCCGCGAGCGTGATGGACAACAGCTCGAAGACCACCGGGCGCTCGTACTTCACGCGGCTCGACAAGTGGGCGGCTCTCTTCAGCGCGGCGCACGAGATCTCGCGCAACGGCGCGAGCGTCAGCGACCTGCCCCCGTTCCGCTCCTGCAGCACGCGGCCCGGCGCGGACTAGGCACCGCCCCGGAGCCGGCTCGATCGAGCGCCACTCACCTCGGCTCTTCGAGGGCGCGCGTAGCGAGAGGAGCGAGGCAACGCTTGGCCTGTCCTCTCGGCTCTTCGAGGGCGCGCGTAGCGAGAGGAGCGAGGCAACGTGTAAGCTTGGCCTGTCCTCAGCGTCGCGGGTACGATCACGTGCGGAGCGGATGACGAGGAGCGGGGTTCCATGAAGAAGTTCCTGAAGGGCCTCGCGTGGGTCGTGGGGATCCTCGCCGTCATCATCCTCGTGCTCCGCCTCACGATGTTCAAGCTGTGGACCATCCCGGAGGATCAGGTCCTCGATGGATCGATGCGGCCGTCCCTCCGCTCGGGGGACGTCGTGCTCGTGATGACCGTGGGGAAGCGGAGCTTCGGGCAGCTCGTGCGGTGCGCGGATCCGGAGGATCCGCAGCGCTGGGTGGTCGGCCGGATCGTGGGCATGGAGGGCGACACGGTGGAGGTCGAGGGCCCGTCGGTCACGGTGAACGGCACTCGCTACAACACGTCGGACGCGTGCAAGGACCCCATCAAGGTGCCTCACCCGACGAGCGGATCGGAGATCGCGGCGCAGTGCTCGCGCGTGGAGATGGGGGGCGGCTGGCACTTCCGCGCGTACGTCCCGGGCGTCGAGTCGAAGTCGACTCACAAAGTCGGGGCGGGGCGCCTCTTTCTGCTGAGTGACAACCGCAGCTTCCACGACGACTCGCGGGACTTCGGCACGGTGCCGGCGGAGACCTGCAACGACCTCATCGTGTTCCGCCTTTGGGGGAAGGCGGGCACGGGGGACACGGACTCGCGCTTCATGTACATCCGCTGATGGACTGAACACCCGCATGCCTTGGCCGCCGGCTTGACCCTTCAACCGTCGCGCAGATACAACAACGGGGCATTCTCTCGCGAGCGCGACGATCGCGCTCGACCTTGGCGCGGAACGGTCCGCGCGAATCGCTCGGCCTGTCTGCGCGAGCCGTTTGGGAGCATCTCCTTTGCACTCAGAGCAATCCGAAATCGGCATCGTGTGTGGCCAGTGCGACCACTGGAACGCGATGGGGATTGCACAGTGCACGTCGTGCGCGAACGACCTCGCGCTGTTCCAGAAGCCGGCGCTGTCGAGCGCGCCCGCTGCAGCGGCGTCCACGCCGCCCAAGGCCGCCGCGCGCGGCTCGATCCCGCCTCCGGCCGCGAACAAGACGGTGAAGCCCTCCGCGCTCGCGATGATGGCGATGCGCAACAGCTCTCCGAACCTCAAGCCCGAGGTGAAGCCCGAGCCGAAGCCGCTCACCGCGCCGAAGCCACCGCGCGCGAACACGAGCCCGCAGCCCGCCGCCGCGCCTCCACCGGCCGCGCCTCCGCCGGCCGCGCCGCGCAGCGACGCAGCCGCTCGCGCGGGGGGTCGTTCGGGCAACCCAGCTTCGATCGACGACTCGCCGAAGGCCGCCGCCCCCGTCGCGGCGGCTGCGGCGAGCGCGTCGGCGCCGCTCGATTTCAGCAAGATGTCTCAGGAGGAGTTGATGGAACAAGCGAAGAGCTTCGTTTGCCGTTCCTGCTCGAGCGCAGTCCCGAGCGGTCACAAGTTCTGCGGGCGATGCGGCGCGGCCGTGCCGCCGGAGATCCTCAACGCGCAAACGCTCTTCTTCGGCGACATGCAGAACCCGGCGAAGGCGAAGCTGATCCTCATCCGCGGGGAGGGCATGGATGGCCTCTCGTTCCACCTCAAGGCGGAGCAGCACGTGGTCGGGCGAGACGGGCAGCTCGTGTTCCCGGACGACCCGTTCGTGTCGCGTCGCCACGCGAACTTCTTCTATCGAGATGGTCGCCTCGTCGTGCGCGACGAGGGGTCGTTGAACGGCGTGTACATCCGCGTCCGCGGAACCGTCGACCTCACGCCCGGGGACACGTTCCTCGTGGGAGAGCAGCTCTTCCGCCTCGAGACCACGCCGCACGCGTCGGACGGCCAGAACCCGGACGGCACGTACTTCTACTCCTCGCCGAAGCACCCGAGCCCGTTCCGACTCGCGCAGATCCTCCAGGGCGGAGCGATCGGGATGACCGTGTGCGCGCGCTCGAGCTCGCTGCTCATCGGGCGTGAGGGCGGGGACCTCAACTTCCCCGTCGACCTCTACATGTCGGGCGCGCACTGCCGCATCGACGAGGCGGACGGAAAGTTCGCGCTGACCGATCTCTCGAGCCGCAATGGCACGTACCTCCGCATCAAGACGGAGCGCGACCTCTCTCACGGCGACTACTTGTTCATCGGCCGCAAGCTCCTCCGGGTCGAGCTCAACACGAACTAGCCCGCAAGGGACGACCGCCAAGACGCGCGAGGACGAGGAGAGAGAGTCTTCCACTCTCTTGGCGCTCCTGGCGTTCTTGGCGGTTGCCCGCTTGTCTCAGTCCGATTCGCAGAGCGAGCCGAAGGGGCCGAAGGGCCTGCCCGCGTTGAACTGCATGACGCAGCTCGGGCCCTTGCCGTTCGCCATCTCGATGACGTTGAACGCCGTCGCCCCGGACCAGTCGCGCTCACCGTCGAAGCGCGCGCGAATGACGCCGTTCGGATCGATGATCCACGTCTCGGGGAAGAGCTCCGTGCCGTACTTGTCCTTCGTGACGGTGAGGTCGGGATCGAAGAGGATCGGGAAGGGATGGTCGGAGCCCGCGAGGACCGCGAGGCGATCCCGCACGTCGTCCGGGCCGTCGTCCGTCGACACGGTGAGCAGGACGACGTCCTTGCGCTTTCCGATGATCGTCTGGAGCTCCGCGAGCGACGGGATCTCGTCCTTGCAGGGGCCGCACGTGATCGTCCAGAAATTGAGGATGACGGTCTTGCCGCGGAAGCTCGAGAGCCGCACGGGCTTGCCGTCCATGTCCGGGAGCTCGAAGTCCGGCGCGACGCGGTTCCTGCCCGCGTAGGCGGGCCCCATCGCGCAGAGCGCGGTGCACGCGGAGCGCCGCTGATCGCCCTGCGCCGCTTGGACGAAGCCGTACACGGCGAGCGCGGCGACCGCGATGAACGCGACCTGAGCGAGCGCGCTCCGCATCGCGTTCGGGGCGCCGGGCTGGGGCGGCGGAGAGGCCGCGGATCCCTTCGGCGGAGGGGCCGCGGCCGCGCGCTTCACGTCCTTCTTGAGCGGCTTCTCGGGCACGGCTCGTTCATAGCGCTAGACCGCCGCGATGGCGAGGCTGCGTCGCTTCGGGGCCCTCCGCTCCACCGCCTCGAACGCCGCCTTGTAGGCCGCGAAGCTCCCGGACGCGTGGACCGCGTCGCGCACGGCGCGGCCCTCCTCGACCCCGCCCTGCGCGAGGACGTACTCCACCCAGGCCCATCGCGCGCTCGTCGCCCGTACGTCCCCCCGCCCCTTGAGCTTCGCGCGGAGCCGCGCGAGGCGCGCGTTCACCGTCGCGATGCCCGCGAAGGGCGCGCCGTCGAGCGGGGTGTTGCGCTTCGCGCAGAAGGGCGCGATCCCGAGCGCCACGGGGATCGTGCGCGACAGCGTCGACACGAGCTCGGCGCACTCGTCGATGTCCTCGTCCGTCTCGCTCGGGAGGCCGACCATCAAGTAGAGCTTCAAGCGCTGCATGCCGTGGGCGCGCGCGAGCTCCGCAGCCCGCTCGAGGTGCTTCACGCGAGCGCGCCGCTCGAGGCTCGCGCGGAGGCGCTCGCTCGGCCCGTCCATCGCCGTCGTGAGCGTCTTGTAGCCCGCGCGCTTCAGCGCGCCGACGAGCTCGTCGCTCAGCCGATCGGGCCGCAGGCTCGACACTCCCACGGTGCGGCCCGAGTCCGCGAGGGCGTTCAGGATCTCCGCGATCTTCGGGTGATCGCTCACCGCCGCGCCCACGAGGCCCACCTTGGTCGCGTCGCGGGGCACGAGCTCGAGGATTCGCTCCGTCGACGCGAGGCGCATGCCGCCGTTCGTCGATCGGCGCATCACGCAGTAGGTGCACGCGCGCGAGCAGCCGCGCTCCGCCTCGAGGAGGAACATGTTGGAGAGCTCCGTGTCGGGCGTCCGGATGGGCGCCCACGCGGGCAGGGAAGCGCCGCCCGCCTTCGCGATCGCGGGCATGTCGGCGCCGTGGTGCGCGGGGACGAACACGTGCGGCGTGCGCGCGAGCGCCTCGAGCGCGGCGGCCTTGGACGGGGCTCCCTCGAGCACGCGGAGCGCCTCGAGCCCGACGTCCTCCGCCTCGCCCATCACGATCGCGTCCGCGAACGCCGCGAGCGGCAGCGGGTTCGAAAACGTGAGCGGCCCGCCCGCGAGGATGAACGGGTCCCGATCCGAGCGCTTCTCGCGCAGCGACTCGAGGCCTGCGTCTTCGAGCATGCGGACGACTCCCGCGAGCTCGAGCTCGTAGGCGACGCTCATCGCGATGACGGGGAACTCGGAGAGGGGCCGCAGGGACTCGTACGTGAGCGCGGCCTCCCCCTCCGCCTCCGGGAGGAACGCGCGCTCGCACGCGATCCCGGGCTCCTCCTGGATGAGCCTGTACATTTGGAGGTACCCGAGGGAGCTCATCCCCGTGTGGTAGGGCGAGGGGTACGCGAGCGCGACCGTGAACGGCGCGCGCCGATCGATGCGCCCCACCTCCCGGTCGAGCCGCTTCCGAATCTCGGCTGTCGACTGCGCCACCATGGAGCACAACCTGCGCGATCCCCGTCCCGAAAGAAAGGAAGCAGTTCCAGAGGCCGGGCTCGGCAGGCTAGTCTCGAAGGGGCGGCGCTCTCTCGCGGCCGCGCTGGGAGACCTATGAAGCAGCGACTTCCTTGGACGGGTGCGGGGATCCTCTCGATGGTCGCGTTGGTCGCCTCGTGCGACGACGGCACCACGGGGGCGGGAGGCAGCGACTCGACGGGGTCGAAGAGTACCGGCGCGACGATGACGAGCACGTCGTCCGCCAGCATGTCGACGTCGTCGAACGGAGGCGCGGCGTCCTCGAGCGCAGCGCAGTTCATGACCGGATCGACCGGCGCCGGCGGCACGTGCAACGCCGGGCCGGACGAGGACAAGGACGGCGACGGCTACACGATCAACCAGGGCGACTGCAACGACTGCGACGCGAACGTGAACCCGAACGCGGTCGAGGTGAAGATCACGGAACCCGATCCGATGACGGGCATGGTCCCCGAGCCCGCGGACGAGGACTGCGACACGATGATCGACAACGTCGCGCCGCCCTGTGACGCGGGGCTCGCGGCGGACGGCACCGCGGAGGACGCGGCGAGGGCGATCGAGATCTGCAAGACCTCGTCGGACGTGAAGCACTGGGGCCTCGTGCAGGCGTCCTACGTGCGCGCCAACGGCAACCCGTACGGCACGCAGGAGCCTTTGCAGCACGGCATCCTCGCCAACTTCGGGACGTTCGTCGGACCGCGCGCGGGCGAGAGGCTCGTCGCGCTGAGCTCGGGCCGCGCGCGCCTCCCGGGCCAGGCCGGCGCGGCCACGGGCCGCAACATGAAGTCGAAGGCGGGCTCACCGCCGCCCGCCTTCCCGCAGGCCGTCATGGGGTGTGCGGGTGGCACGACGATCAACGACGACGTGGCGCTCCAGGTCGTGCTCCGCGCGCCCTCCAACGCGACCGGGTACAAGTTCGACTTCCGGTTCAACACGTTCGAGTACCCGCAGTGGATCTGCACGAAGTTCAACGACCAGTTCATCGCGCTGGTCGACCCTCCGCCGATGGGCGCGGTGAACGGGAACATCTCGTTCGACAGCAAGAACAACCCCGTCAGCGTGAACATCGCGTTCTTCGACGTCTGCGCGACGTGTATGAACTACGCCCAGAACTGCATGGGCACCTGCCCGATGGCGCCGAACCCGTGCTGCCCCTCCACCGCGATGGACCTCACGGGGACGGGCTTCGAGAACAGCTTCGTGCCGAACGGAGAGACGGGCGGCGGGACGACCTGGCTGCAGACCCAAGCGCCGATCGGCCACGGGGACGAGTTCCTCATCCGGTTCTCCATCTGGGACACGGGCGATCAGAACCTCGACTCCACCGCGATCGTCGACAACTTCCAGTGGATCGCGAACGGCGGCACGGTCAAGGTCGAGACGATGGAGCCGCCGCAGTAGCGCGGTCGAGCGCGTCTCCCCCGAACGGCGAGGTGATGTCGATCGCCTCGCCGTTCGTGCTCCATCGCCACTCACCGCCGCGATCGGTGCGGTGGACGGCGCGCGAGGCGAGGGTACGCAGCGTGTTCGCGTGGGGGTGATCGAAGCGGTTGCGGACGCCGCACGACACGAACACGTCGGCCGGATCGACCGCGTCGATGAACGCGGGGGAGCTCGACGTGCGGCTCCCGTGGTGACCCGCCTTCAGGAGATCCGAGCGCAGCGCGGCGCCGTGGCGGTCGACGAGGAGCGCCTCGGTGTCGCGCTCCGCGTCCCCCATCAGGAGCGCGGATCGCGCGCCGAATCGCACGCGAAGGACGAGTGAGTTGTCGTTCGTGCTCGCGTCGTCCCCGAGCGGGCACGGCGAGAGCGCCTCCACGGTCGCCCCGCCGAACGCGCGCGCGCGGCCGCAGAGCTCCGGTGGGCGCACGACGCGCACGCCGCGCAGCGCCTGCTCGTGGAGGAACGCGCGCCAGAGCGGCGCGCTCTGTCTCGCGTCCACCTCGCCCGTGTCCCAGATCTCCCCGATCTCGACGCCGTCGAGCCCGTGGAGCAACCCCGTGAAGTGATCCGGGTGGGGGTGCGAGAGGACGACGACGTCGACGCGGGATCGCCGGCGCGCGCGCAGCACGGGCGCGAGGACGCGCTTGCCCGTGTCCACGGGGCTGCCCACGAGGCCGCCGCCGTCGATGACCATCAGCGAGCCGTCCGGCAGATCCACGAGGAGCGAGTCGCCCTGGCCGACGTCCAGCGCGGTGACCCGCACTTCGCCGGTGGGCCGCCCGGACGTGCGCGCGGCGAGCTCGAGCCCGACGAGGCAACAGCCCGAGAGGAGGAGCGCGATCCACCGCCTCCTTTGGCACATCGCGGCGACCATCGCGCCCGACGAGATCACCGCGATCTGCGCGGCGGTCGGGGGCGGCACGGGGAGCGCGAGGCCGGTGTCCGCGGCGGCGTGCGCGATCGCTTGGACGGCGAGGAGCGCCCCCGCGCCGACGCGCGCGAGCGCGGGTCCGAGGACCGGGACGGGGGCCGCGATCGCGTGCAGCAGGCACACCGGCAGCGCGATCGTCTCGCCGAGCGGCGCCGCGATCACGTTCGCGAACAGGCCTGCGAGCGGGATCCGCGGTGACAAGCTCGCCAGCACGGGCGCGCACGCGATCGTGGGAGCGAGCGTGGTCGCCGCGACCGCGGACACGGCGCGCCTCACGCGCGCGATGAAGCCCTCACGACGCGCGCCCGCGAGCCGCCGCGCGAGGGGGCGCGAGAGGCAGACGAGGCCGAGCGTGGCCGCGGTCGAGAGCCCGAACGACGCGTCGCTGAAGGCGAGCGGATCGACCGCGGACGCCGCGGTGAACGCGAGCGCGAGCGCGCGGCTCGGCTCGCTCGCGCGCCCGACGGCCCGCGCGAGGAGCACGCCGGACGTCATCGCAGCGGCGCGCAGCGCGGACCCGCCACCGCCCGCGAAGTCGGCGTACGCGAACGCGAGCGGGACCGCGCCGAGAGACACCCACCGGCCGACGTCCGTGCGCTCCGCGAGCGCGGACCACCGCACGAGCAGAAAGCGCGCCGCGGCGACGAGCCCGAGGATCGCGACCACGATGTGCGTCCCCGACACCGCGAGCATGTGCGACAGCCCAGAGGCGCGGAACGCCTCGTCGTCGTCCTCCGCGAGATCGGTCTCCCCGAGCACGAGCGCGCGGCCGAGGGGGCGCGCAGCCTCGTGGTAGCTCGGGCTCGATCGCCTCGCGCACCGCCGCGCGCGCCCGGTCGATCCACCACGCGAGTCCGCCCCGGGCTTCACGTCGGAGACGTCGTCCGCCACGCCGGACGCGACCGCGCGCGCGCGCGCGATCATCGAGACGCCGTCCCCGCTCCCCTCGTTCCGGAAGAGGTAAGTCGGCGCGAGCGTCGCGATCATCGCGACGCGATCTCCGCGGCCGAGCGCGCGCGGAACGTTCGCGGCGAAGAACGCGAACGGCTCCACCGCGCGATCCGCGCACGCCACCGTGACCCAGGCGAAGCGCGCGCGCACCGTCCCGCCGCGCACGATGGGCGAGCTCGTCACCCGGGCGTCGCCCACGCAGCGCGTGGGCCCCCGCAGCACCTCGACGATCCTCGTGTACTGCGCTGCCGCGTCGTCGAGGGCGACGCGCGCCCGCGCCGCGCTCAGCGCGAGGGCGACGACGACGAGGGCGATCTCACGGGTGCGCAGGCGCGCGACGAGGTGCAAAGCGACGAGCACGACCGCGACGCTCGCGAGCGCGATCGCGGGAGCGACCGCGACCGGTGCGCCCATGACCAGGGCGATGCCCACCCAGAGGAGCGGATCGCGAGCGCTCATGCCGGCGCCCTTGGCAAGGCGCGCGCCCACGCGCGCGGGGCTTCGATTCGGCTCGATCCGCGCGCGGCGGGGGTCACGGATCGGCGGATTGGGGTGGCGACCGCCACCGCCCCGAGCTGCGGTGCGTCACGGATCTCACTCGATCAAGGCCGCCGGAACTCCGCTACAATGGCACCCGATGCGCCTTCGAACTGCCGTTGCTTTGGTGTTCTTTGGATCTCTCACCGCGGGCGTTTTGGCGTGCGACGTCGAACCCGAGCGCGCGGGGCGTGGGAACGAGACCGTCTCCGCGACGAAGCAGCCGATCAAGGGCGGCTATGCCGACTCGAGCGACACGGCGACCGTCGGGATCTTCGACAACCAGATCGGCGCGCTCTGCAGCGGATCTCTGCTCACGCCGAACCTGGTCCTCACCGCGCGCCACTGCGTCTCCGACATCCTCAACGAGGTGCAGGGCGGCGTGGACTGTTCGAAGACCACGGCGGCCAAGCCGCACGCCGCGAAGAACTTCTTCGTCACCACGAAGAACAACCTCTTTTCGCAGAACGCCGCGGACTACCACACGGTGAGGGAGGTCCTCACGGTCCCGTCCGAGAACCAGCTCCTCTGCGGGAACGACCAGGCGATCCTCATCCTGAGCGACAACGTGGACCCCTCGGAGGCGGTCCCGCTCGTGCCGCGCGTCGACTCCATCCTCGCGAAGGGCGAGCAGTACTACGCCGTCGGGTTCGGGGCGACGAACGACTCGGGCAGCGGCGCGGGTCAGCGGCGAAGGCGCGACAACCTGTTCGTGAGCTGCACCGAGGGGCAGTGCAACGCGTTCGGGATCCAGAAGGCCACCGAGTGGGAGGGCGACCAGGGCATCTGCGAGGGTGACTCGGGCGGCCCCGCGTTCGACATGCAGAACCGCGTGGTCGGCGTCACGTCTCGGGGCATCGTGGGGTGCGAGGATCCCATCTACGGCTCCGTCCACGCCTGGGGCCAATGGATCATGGAAAGCGCGCTCCACGCCGCGGAGCTCGGCGGATACCCGCCGCCGCCTTGGGCGACCGGGTTCCCCACGGATCCCGAGTTCAACCTCCCCATCGGCGGCGCGTGCGACGACACGTGCGCCTCCGGCGTCTGCATGAACGACGTGTGCTCGCGCCTCTGCACGGACGCCGCGTTCTGCCCGGACGGCTACGAGTGCGATCCGATCAACGAGACGCAGTCCGCCTGCGCGCTCATCCCGGAGCCGCCGCCGCCCACGAAGAAGAAGCAGGTCACGGAGACGACGTGTGCGGCGAGCGTCGTCGCGCTCGGTGCCTCGTCGTCGGGGGACAAGGATCCCACGAACCCCGTGCCCTGGTTCGCGCCGGCCGCGCTCGTCGCGGGGCTCGCCGTGGGCGCCCGGCTCCGGCGCCGTCGTCGCGATCGCTGAGCTTCTCGCGCTCCCTCCTCGACATCTCCCGATCTCCGTGTCCCCGACGAGCCGCCGCGCGTTCCTGCTGCTGGCCGCTGCGAGCGTCGCGGCGTGCCGAAGCGGCGCGCGTGCGTCGAAGGAGGGGCGTGCCCAGCGCGTCGTCGGCGTGTCGCCGAGCATGACGGAGACCGCGTTCGCGATCGGCGCGGGCGATCGTCTCGTCGGACGGACGACGTTCTGCGACTACCCCGAGGCCGCGAAGAAGCTTCCGACGATCGGCGGGTTCACCGACGCGAGCCTCGAGGCGATCGTCGCGCTCGAGCCCACGCTCGTCATCGGGGAGCGCAGGCCCGGCGGGCGAGATCTGGATCAGAGCCTCCGCGATCGCGGCATCGATACGTTCTTCCCTCCGATGTACGACGTCGCGCAGATCCGCGACATGATCACCGCGCTCGCCACCAAGCTCGACGCCGCCGCGCGCGCCGCCGAGGTGGTGCGTGAGCTCGACGGCAAGCTCGACGCCGTGCGGGCGCGCGTGGCGACGCGACCTCGGCCGAAGACGCTCTTCCTGTTCGACTTCCACCCCCTCGTCGGCGCGGGCCCGGGCGCGTTTCCGAACGAGCTGCTCGGCATCGCGGGGGGCGCGAACGCGGTGACGACGGGCGGCGAGTACCCCGAGCTCAGCCCGGAGGGCGTGCTGTCGCTGGATCCGGACGTCGTGATCGACGGATCCGCGGGAGCGTACGCGGATCCGCCCGAGGTGTTGCTCGCGGCCGCCCCCGGGCTCGCCTCTCTGCGCGCGCTGAAGAGCCACCGCGTCGCGCGCCTCGCGACGAACGCCGCGCTGCGGCCGGGCCCGCGGATCGGGGACGGCGTCGCCGAGCTCGCGGGGATCATCCACCCCGAGAAGGACGGATGAGCGGCGCGCACGGCTCGGACGGCGCGAAGCGCGCGCGGGCGGACGTGCTCCTCGTCGAGCGCGGGCTCGCGCCCACGCGGCAAAAAGCGCAAGCGCTGATCCTCGCGGGGGAGGTGTGGAGCGGGGACGCGCGCGTGGACAAGCCCGGCGCGGCGCTGCGATCGACGGCGGATCTGCGCGTCGAGCCGCGGCGTCGGTTTGTGTCGCGCGGGGGCGAGAAGCTCGACGGCGCCCTCCACGATCTGCCGACCGCCGCGCACCTCCGCGCGCTCGACGGGGTCGTCGCGCTGGACGTCGGCGCGTCGACGGGTGGGTTCACCGATTGTCTGCTCCAGCGCGGCGCGGCGCGCGTGTTCGCCGTGGACGTCGGGGAGAACCAGCTCGACGAGCGCCTCCGGAACGATCCCCGCGTCGTCGTGCGCGATCGGACGAACGCGCGAGACCTCACGGCGGACGCGTTCGACGCGCCGATCGATCTCGTCGTCGTCGACGCTTCGTTCATCGGCCTCGGCCTGCTGATGCCGGCCATCGTGCGCGTGCTCCAGAGAGGCGATCTCGTCGCGCTCGTGAAGCCGCAGTTCGAGGCGGGCCGATCGGAGGTCACGCGAGGCAAGGGCGTCATCCGGGACGACGCGGTGCGGGAGCGCGCGATCGACGGCGCGCGCGAGGCGGTGCGCGCGGCGGGCTTCGAGATCCTCTCCGAGGCGGACAGCCGCTTGCGCGGGCCGAAGGGCAACCTCGAGAGGTTCCTCCACGCCGCCGTCGGCCTCCCTCGCGCGCGCGACTGAGCCACTCTCGCTCCGATGCGGGGGCGTGGGCTCGCGTCGGGAGACTGCTGACGGAGTCCCGCAACAGTGATACGTCCCGGCCCTCGAAACGAGTGCGCCCGAGGGCGCTCGATCCCACGGCGGATCCGCCGAGTCGGAAGGGGAGAGGACGAGAACCTATGCTACGTCGACACTTCATGGGAGGGACGCTCGGGCTCGGTGCCGCGAGCGCGCTGGGTCTGGGCCTCGAGGGGTGCGGCGGTGGGAGCAACACCGAGTGGCTCGTGGGCGCGTACCTGAGCCTCTCCGGGGAGGAGGCCGCGTTCGGCCAGGACACGCAGAAGGGGATCGACCTCGCCGTCGAGGAGATCAACAAGGCCCCGCCCAAGGGCAAGAAGATGAAGGTCCTCTACGAGGACGACGAGGGCAAGCCGGACAAGGCGAACAGCAAGGTCCTCCAGCTCATCGATCGGGACAAGGTCGTCGCCCTCCTCGGCGAGGTCGCCTCGAGCCTGTCCATCCCGGCGGGCATCACGGCGACGAACAAGAAGATCCCGATGATCACCCCGTCGTCGACCAACCCCAAGGTCACCGAGGTGGATTTCGCGTTCCGCGTCTGCTTCACGGACGACTTCCAGGGCCAGGTCGGCGCGGACTTCATCGTGAAGACGCTCGGCAAGAAGAACGTCGCCGTCATGGTCACGCAGGACGACGTGTACTCCTCCGGCCTCGCCGAGGAGTTCAAGAAGGCGCTCGAGAAGCTCGGCGGGAAGGTCGTGATCGAGAAGGGCTTCCCGAAGACGGAGACGAAGTTCGCCACGTACCTCCAGGCCGTGAAGGACGCGAACCCGGACGTGATCTACGCGCCGATCTACTACTCGGACATGATCCCGATCGCCCAGGAGGCGAAGCAGATGGGGATCTCGGGCGAGATGTTCGTCGGGTGCGACGGCTGGAGCAACGAGGAGCTCTACAAGGTCCTCGAGGGCGCGTACTTCACGGACCACTACGCGTCGAACATGCCCTGGGAGCCCGCGAAGAAGTTCGCCGAGGCGTACAAGGCGAAATACAAGGGCGCGATCCCGGTGAGCCTCGCGGCCTGCGGGTACGACGCCACGCTCGTCCTCGCGGACGCGATCAAGCGCGCGAAGGCGGACACGCCGCAGGGGATCCGCGACGCGATCGCCGAGACGAAGGACTTCGAGGGGGCGACGGGCAAGATCACGATCAACGGCAAGCGGAACGCCGAGAAGCCGATCGTGGTCGCGCAGATCAAGGGCGGCATCTCCGTCTTCAAGGACGCGCTCGGCCCCGGCGCGGAGGCGATGCTCGGCGGCAAGAAGACCGAGACCCCGCCCGCGCCGAGCGTCTCGGCGACCGCGCAGTCGACGCCGAGCGCGAGCGCAGCGCCGAGCGCGAGCGCGGCGCCGAGCGCGAGCACCAGCGCGAGCGCGGCCCCCGCCACGAGCGCGAGCGCGGCGCCGAAGAAGTAGCCCGCCGGAGCGTGGAGGTGAGGGGGCCTCGAGCCTCTCGGCCTCCACGCGCTGTCTCCTCTAGGAATTCCGCGCCGCGGCGCGTACTTTCGGCTCGTATGCTCGAGGCCCTCAAGACGGGGATCGTTCAGGGCGCGATGATCGCGCTCATCTCCCTGGGCTACTCGATGGTCTACGGGATCCTGAAGCTCATCAACTTCGCGCACAGCGAGGTGTTCATGATGGGCGCGTACTTCGGTCTCTACCTGATCGGCGCGCTCATCGCGCCCACGTCGCCCGTCGTTGCGATCGTCCTCGGGACGATGGGCGCGATGCTCCTCGCGGGCACGCTCGGCGCGCTCGTGGAGCGCTCCGCGTACGCGCCGCTGCGCCATCGATCGAAGGGCGCGAAGGACGCGGCGACGCGCATCGCCCCGCTCGTCACCGCGCTCGGGATGAGCGTGCTCCTCACGAACCTCGCGCAGCTCCTCTTCGGCGCGAGCCCGAAGCCGTACCCCCCGGAGGTGAAGACGGGCGGGTACGAGATCCCGATCCTCGTCGCGTCGTTCGGGACGATGGCGGGGCTCTACCTCCTCATCCAGAAGACGTGGTTCGGCAAGGCGATGCGCGCCCTCAGCATGAACACGGAGGCGGCGCGGCTCATGGGGATCAACACGAGCCGCGTGATCAGCCTCACGTTCATGACGGGCTCCGCGCTCGCCGCGCTCGGCGCTGTCCTCTACTGCCTCGACCAATCCCTCACTTCGCCCACCATGGGCGCGGTCATCGGCACGCGCGCGTTCGTCGCGGCCGTCATCGGGGGCATCGGGAACATCCCGGGTGCCCTCCTCGGGGGGCTCCTGATCGGCGTCCTCGGCGAGCTCACGAAGACGACGAAGTACGCGGTGCTCCAGGATCCGATCGTGTTCTCGTGCCTGATCCTCGTGCTCCTCGTGAAGCCCGCGGGCCTTCTCGGGAAGGACCGCATCGAGAAGGTGTAGCGGCGCGCGACCGGCTCGAAACTCCCGGTCACGAACGCGGCGCTCGTGTGCACTTGTGGGCGCGCGAACTTTCTGAGGAGCCGGGAGAACTTTCTCGGGGCGGGGACGTTTGAACCGAGCCCATGAACGACTCGTCGTCTCGCCCGCTCGTCCGCAAGTCCTCTCCCGCCCCGATTTCGCGCGCGATCGAGGAGAGGATCGCCCCGCGGCCGGTCTCGCCGCTCCGCCGCGCCGCGGGCTCTCTGGCCGTGGCGGCGGCGGTCGTGCTCGCGGCGGGGGGCGTGGCGGCGCTCGCGGGGTGTTCGGAGAAGCCGACCGCGAAGCAGGACGAGCGCACGGGGCGGGACCGCTCGACGCGGGACGCGCGGGAGGAGCGCGAGCCGTCGAAGCGCGAGCCAAAGGAGGGGGGATCGGCGTTGGATCAGCTGGTGGACGCGGTCGGGGACTTCGTGGATCCGCCGACGCGCGTGAGCGATCCCATCCCACCCGCGAGCGAGGTGCCGAGGCCCGCGGGCACCATGGTGCCGGCGTACGAGCCGCCGAGGCCCGCGGGGAGCACCGCGTCGCCTGCCTCCCCGCCGCCGTCCCCGCCGAAGCCCCCGATGAAGGCGATGGTCGGGAGCTGAGCCGGCCGTAGTAGGGTGCCCGTCGATGACCGACGCGACGGCCTCCGGCACCCCGACCGCACGCAGCTGGAAGGAGACGGCGCGCACGGTGGCGCGCGCGTTCGTGACGATCGCGATGGTGATCGTCGGGGTGATGCACTTCAAGAACCCCGAGCCGTTCACCCGGATCGTCCCGCAGGAGCTGCCCGAGCCGAAGCTCTTGGTCTATGTGAGCGGCGTCTTCGAGATCCTCCTCGGGCTCGCGATTCAGATCCCGAAGATCCGGAGGCTCGCCGGGTGGGGGCTCGTCGCGCTCTACGTCGCGGTGTTCCCGGCGAACATCAACATGGCGGTGCGCCACATCGAGCTCACCCCGGGCGAGCCCATCCCCGATTGGGTCGCGTGGGGGCGGCTACCGTTCCAAATCGTGTTCATCGCTCTCGCGATCTGGGTGACGGGCCCGCACTTCAAGCGCGGATCCGAGAGGCGCGATCCCGCGCTCGAGAAATAGGTTCGAGGCCGAGTGAGCGGGCCGCGTCTTGAGGATCCCTTGCTCTACCACCTGAGCTACCGCGCGCCGCGCGGGTTGGACTCGAACCAACGACCTAAGGAGTAAAGGGTGCGTGTAGGGCCCGCTCGAGTGGCCTCACGCGCAAGCGACGCGCGCGCGCGGCGCGCCCTGACGCTTCCGCGGACGGAGCCGCGGCGGATCGAGCACGCTCGGCGCGCCACGGAGTGTTCGAGACGGCTCGGGCCCCGGTCGGAGCGCGCGAGGGGCGATGCGGGGTGCGACACCGCGATGGAGGCCGTAGGATGAGCGCCCCGATGGCATGCGGTTCGCGCGGGACGAGCGGCACGCGTTCGTCGAGGCCCAGTTCGACGCGCGCGTTCGCCCCACGTCCGAGGCCCGCCGGGCGCGCGCGCAAGGGAGAAGCATGAGCTTGCAGTGGTACCCGGGCCACATGACGAAGGCGCGCCGCGAGCTCGCGAAGCGGATCGCCTCGGAGGATCTCGTCATCGAGGTGCTCGACGCGCGCCTCCCCGCCGCGAGCTCGAACCCGGTGCTCGAGGAGCTGCGGGGCGACAAGCCCTGCGTCAAGGTCCTCACGAAGAGCGATCTCGCGGACGCGGCCACCACGTCCGCGTGGATCCGGCGGTTCGAGGCGCAGCCGCGCGTGAGCGCGTTCGCCTCGACGACGGAGCGCCCCGGGGACACGCGAAGGCGCGTGGACGAGCTCGCCCGCGCCGCGGTCGGTCCGCTCGGCAAGCACCGGCCGATCCGCGCCGTGGTCGCGGGGGTGCCGAACGTGGGCAAGTCGACGCTCATCAACACGCTGATGGGGCGAGACGTGGCGAAGGTGCGGGACAAGCCCGCGGTGACGACCGCGCAGCAGACCGTCACGCTCGCGACGGGCATGGTCCTCACGGACAGTCCGGGGCTGATGTGGCCGAAGATCGAGGACGAGGTCGGCGCGATGCGCCTCGCGCTCGCGGGGTCGATCCCGGACACGGCGATCGACTACCTCACGGTCGCGCTGTTCGGCGCCGCGTACCTGCTCGAGGTCGCCGCGCCGGCGCTGGTCGCTCGTTACAAACTGCCGGGCGTGCCCGCGAGTCCGACCGCGCTCCTCGAGGAGATCGGGCGCCGGCGAGGTGCGCTCCGCGCGGGCGGCGTCATCGATCTGCACAAGGCGTCCGAGGTCCTGGTGCACGAGTTCAGGGCGGGAGCGCTCGGCCGGATCAGTCTCGAGGCTCCGCCGATCTAAGAACGAGCGACTCCCCACGGAGGGGGGCGCGGTTTGAATCACGGGTCAGCGCCGTCGCGTCGCCGGGCGCGCGGATGCGCGCTCGCGGAGAGTTCGGATAGTCTGCTCCTATGACTTCGCATCGGTGGGGGTTCCTCGCGCGTCGGGGGCGGGGAGCGAGGGTTGCGGGCTCGGCGTGCGCGGTCGCGCTCCTCGGCCTCACGGCGCTTGCGGCGGGTGCGTGCGACGGGTTCACGGGGACGACGTCGTCCGCGGCAGGGGGCGCGTCGGGGTCTTCCTCATCGGAGTCGACGTTGTCCGCGATGACGACGGTGTCGTCGACGTCCACCGTGTCTTCCACCGACGCGTCGTCGTCGTCGGGGATGCCCGATCCGTGCGACGTCACGGAGGGCGCGCTCATCCCGGAGTCGTGCGGGGTGTTCGTCGCGCCGGGGGCCACGGGGGTCGGCACGCAGTCGAGCCCGTTCGGCTCGATCGCGACCGCGCTCGCGGTCGCGACACCCGCGGGCAAGCCGGTCTATGTCTGTTCGGGGCAGTTCGACGAGACGATCCAGCTCGTCGAGGGGACCTCGTTGTTCGGTGGGATCGATTGTACGTCGGGCTATCGCTGGGTCGGCAAGCCCACGGCGGCCGATCGGACACTCGTGTCACCAGCGAGTGGCGTGCCGCTCGTCGTCACCCCGGATCCGATGGCGTCGACGGTGGCGCGCGTGTTCGGGTTCACGTTCCACGCCCCGCCCGGAGTGGCGGCTTCGGACTCGTCGATCGCGGCGATCGTAGAGGGGGCTCCGACGAGGTTCGAGCAGTCCCGCTTCGAGGCGAGCGCCGCGAAGGACGGCACGGATGCCGTGCAGAACGCCGCGCCCCCGGTCGCGGGCGGGGCTGGGAACGCCGGGCATGCGACGTTGAACGGGACCTGCTCGCCCGCGGAGACGACGTTCTTCTTGGGAGGCGCGGCGAAGAGCAACCCGAGCTGCCCGTCGAGCATTGGCGGTGAGGGTGGGCAGGGCGGTACGGGCCTCGGGAGCGATGGCCTCCCTGGGAGCAACGGCGCGCCACTGGATGCCATGCACCCCGCCCTCGGGATTGGAGGGAGCGGTCAAGCGTGCGGGATGATCTGTCCGCCCTGCAAGCCTGGCGCGCAAGGTGTCCCGGGAGGCGATGGCGGGGATGGCTCCGCGGGAGCCGGGGCCGGCAGCATCGTGGGGACGACGTATGTCGGCGTGAACGGGGGTGCGGGAGACCCCGGTGGGATCGGGGGCGGCGGCGGCGGCGGCGGCGGCGCGCACTCCGTCGATGGATGTCGCGCGGACAGTGGAGGTTCGGGGGGCGCGGGCGGCTGCGGCGGCGCGGGCGGCGCGGGCGGTACGTTCGGCGGATCCAGCATCGCGCTCGTGGTCGTGGGGACCGCGAATGTCACGTTCGTCGGCTGCACCGCGGCCTCCGCGCAGGCGGGCCGCGGTGGTGATGGCGCGCCGGGGATCGCGGGCGCTCCGGGCGGTGCGGGTGGGAACGGTGGGAATCACCTGATCGCGGGCGCGTTCGCGACGGACGCGTGCGCGGGCGGCCAAGGTGGTGCGGGCGGCGACGGGGGGAACGGCGGCGGCGGCTCGGGCGGACACTCGGTCGGGTTGGTGTCCGTGAACACGATGTGCGACGCGACCGGTCTGTCGTTCGATCCGGTGTCGCCCTCGTTCGCGGGCGCGGCCGGAGTCGGCGCAGGAATCAACAACGATGGAACCCCGGGCCAGGCGGTGGAGACGTTGAGCCTGCCCTGACTGGGGAGACGCGCAATGTCTGCGGTCAGGGCCAGAGGGGCTCGACGGGCGTCGAGCTGGGCGCCGTGGTGCCCGTGCCCAGCTGATAGCCACCGTTGGCGCCCCAGCACAGCATCTTGCCGGCCGAGGTGATCGCGCACGTGTGCGAGGTCCCGAGCGCCATCGTCGTCACGTTCGCGAGCGGATAAGCGGTGGGGGACAGGACGGGCATGTCCGCCGCTTGGCTCGATTGGTGGGAGACGTTGGAGCCCCAGAGGTAGAGCGCTCCTCCCGCGAGGGCGGCGGAGTGTTCGTCCCCGAGGACGATCTGCTCGACGGGTGCGCCGCCGGGGATGGGGATGTCCTTCGGGACGTTGTGCGTCACGCCGGGGATGCCCACCTGCGATTGGTTGTTGTCGCCCCAGCACTCGAGCGTATCGGTGGGGGTGATCCCACACGAATGTCTGCCTCCGAGCGCGATCGCTTTGGCCGTGAACGAGTCGATTTTGTGGAGCATCGCCTCGGTCGTGGTCGGGAAGCCCATGCCGAGTTGGTTCTTGCTGTTCGCGCCCGCGCAGCGCACTTCCCCGGCCAAATTGCGCACGCAATAGTGGCCCCCGCCGGCGGCGACCTCGACCTGAGCCGCCTGGATCAGAGCGCTTCCGGGCTCGGTCACGTTCGACACGATGAAGCTGCGCGCGGAGCCCGCCGCGTCGCCGATGAAGAGGCTCAGTCCGTCCCCGTTGTTGGCTGGGTTGAGGCCGCCGACCTCGAGCTGGGTGACGTTGGTGAATTGGGTGTAGAGGAGGGGCGTGTAGAAATCGTTCCCGTCCTGGCCCCAGCAGGCGACCTCGCCGCCGACCCCGATGGCGCACGTCGAGTTGAAGCGGGCGCGGACCGCCTTTGCTTTGAAGGGCAGGGTGATGAGGGCGGGGACGAACTGCGTCTGGACCATCGACCCGATGCCGACCTGTCCCCAGTTGTTGAACCCCCAGCACCAGACGGATCCGTCTCGCCGGACGGCGCACGTGTGGCTCGCGCCCGCGGCCGCCTGGACGGGGTCGTTGCACTGGTGCTTCGCGTCGATCACGGCGCAGTGGGTGCCGCACACGGTGTCGCAGGACCCGCAGTGGTCGTCGGCGGTGAGATCGACCTCACAGGTGGAGGGGTCGTCGTCGCAGTCGCCGAAATCGGGGGCGCACGTGTACTTGCACGTCCCGCCGACGCACTCGCCCGTCGCGTTCACGCCGCCGTCGCAGGGGGAGGGGCAACCCGTCGAGGACGAGGAAGAGGACGCCGCGTCCGTCGTGACGGTGGAGCTCGCGGTCGAGTCGGCGGACGAGCTCGCTCCCCCTCCGCCGCCGTGTCCGGGTGGCCCGGTGAAGGGGTCACACGCCCCCGCGGACAGCGCGAGGAGGCTGAAGATGGAGGAGGACAGCGCAGCTCGAAAGGAAGGCACGGCCCCTTGAACCTAGGAGATCCCGTCGGCCGGCTCAACCGTGACGCCGACGTCGGCGGCGTCACGGTTGAGCCGTGGCGCCCTCTCAGGCCGGGCTGATGCGCGGGGCCTACATCAGAGTGGGCACGCGAACGACTGCCACTGCCAGAAGCCCGCGACGCAGCTCATCGAGATCCCGCCGGCGCCACAGGGCTGTCCGTAGTCGCACTGCTGCAAGTTCGGGCTGCACGCCGCGCCGGAGTTCGGCGTCGGAGGAGGGCACCCGCCCTGCGCCTTCGTGCAATTCCATACGGGAAACTGCATGCAGGGGCCGCCGGCGCACGCGCTGCATCCGCAGATGGTGTCGTCTGCGTAGACGCAATAGGCCCCCTCCATCGCGCACTGTGTGCCGTTGGTCTGCGGGGAGGTCCCGCAGACCTCGGGCGGCGTGGGCGCTGGACATGTCGGAACCTCGACCTTCCAGCCCATCGGCGAGCACCCGGCGCTCGTGCGGCAGACCGGTCGGGGATCGTCCCCATAGGTGCAAGACCTGCCGACCTCGGAGCACGCCGATCCGCTCTCGGGCGGCGAGGCAGGACAGTACCCGGTGCCGCTGCTACCCGTCGAAGACGGCGTCGAACTCGTCGAGGAGCCCGCGCCGCCCGCGGCGATCTGCACGTCACTGTCGCAGCCGGCGAGGCAGGCGACCACCGAGAGGACCGTGGGAAAGAAAGCTCTAAGGCGCATGCCACAGCGTAGTCGATCCGAGCCGGGCTTCGTGAGATTCGCGATGCCCTTGGGGTGACGGCCACGACGACGCGAGCGCACACGGTCAGCGCTGGGTGCTCGTGTGGCAACGCATGAACGCAGACGTCGCGGCAGCGCTCGGGCGCGCAAGGGACCGCCTGAGTGCACCAAGACGCGGGTCGCCGTGGGACGTGCTACGCCTCCCCCATCGTGAGTGCTCGAGTCAAGGCAAGAGAGGCGAGGTCTGTCGATGCGGCGCGCGGTGCCCTCACCGCGGCGGCGCTGCTCTGCGCGTCCGCGTGCGCCTCGCCGCCCGATCGGCTCGCCGAGCCCGTAGCGTCGTCCGCGCCGGGAGCGACGACGGAGCCCACAACTTCCACGGCCGTCGCCTCGGCCCAGGCCTCGGCGGTCGTGCCGGCGC
Source organism: Polyangiaceae bacterium (assembly GCA_046351395.1). GTDB lineage: Bacteria > Myxococcota_A > Polyangia > Polyangiales > Polyangiaceae > CAYYKK01. The sequence goes on along the minus strand of JAXLYP010000005.1, from coordinate 223,667 downwards.
CTCTTGCGTCGGCCGCCTCGTCCGCGGGCACGACGACGAAGCGGCCGGCTGGGTTCGAGGGGCTCGGTGGCCCGTGCGGCGAGGTCCCCAAGATAGGTGTCTACACTGGAAAGGCCAGCTGCGGCTCCGATGGACGGGTGAGCCTCGTCGAGTGGCAGCTCGCGGACGTCGTCGGCGAGCCGGCGCAGTCGGACGTCACCGCGTCGAAGGAGATCGCTGGTCGAGACGCGACCACGACGCTCGTCGTGGCGGGGGACGCCATTTGGATGCGCGTGTCCCGCCCCACCGCGCGCGTGAGCGGATCGACGTGGATGGGCCTGCCCGCTCGGATGACCGACGAGCAGCGGGAGGAGGCGCAGCGCCGCGCTGGCCTCCCGACAGAGCCCCTCCTGAAGGACGGCGGCGAGTGGAAGAGCGCGCTCATCGCGCACGGTCCCATGGCGAAGCCCTGACGTCAGCGGCGAGCCACGAAGCCCCACCCGCGTCGCGCGGGGCGTCGTCGAGCGCGGCGGGTAACCAGACCATGCTCGCCCTGATGCTCGACGGCTCCGTCATCGCCCGGGGCGCGAACCTGAACGGTCAGCCGGGCCACGATCCCGGCGGAGGTGGCGACCAGAGCACCTCTCGCCAGTTCTTCAACGCGATCCCGGCGCCGCTCACCAACCTGCCCTGAGTCCTCATGGGACCAAGCTGCGAGCGCGCGAGCGCGTCCGACCTCATCGAGGTCCGCTGCGGTGCCGGCGAGCGATTGGGCGTCGTGCATCGTCGCGGCGATCTCGCTCGGGCGCGGCGGCGGGCAGGTCTCCGTCGAGGGAGAAGAGCTGGACGTTCGCGACCGCGATGCGGGTGCTCTCGGGCGACCGCGCGACGAGCGCGCGGAGGTCCCGGTAGTACGCGAGGTGGAGCTCGCGAACGGAGGCGAGGGTCGCCTCGTCGGTGGTGAACACGAGATAGCAGAATTGTCCGTCCTTGCCGGCGCGGATCCGCGCGCCCGCCGCGTCCGTCCAGTGGGCGCGGAGGTTCCGCGCGGCGCTCGGATCGAAGCGCGTCGTGTCGACGGAGCGCGAGCGCTCGAGGCGATAGCGAGCGCCGTCCCACCGGATGACGTCGGCCCGGGCGAGGTCGGCGAGCGTGCGCACCTCGTCCTCCACGGAGATCCCGAGGCGCTCCGCGATCCATCCGGTGCGGTGGCGCGGGAGCGCGGCGTAGGGCTCGAGCTCGAGGCATCGGGGCACGGACTCGGCGAGCGGATTGTCGTAGGCGAGTCGGCGCATCGCCTCGAGGCGCGTCCACTCGTCGCGCGCGGCGTCGAGCTTCGTCACGTCGACGAGGCGCGCGAGCAGATCCACGAGGCGCCGGGACGTCGCCTCGACGAGCTCGAGGAAGAGCGGGAGGCGGGGCTCGGTGGCGCCCGACAGGAAGCGGCTGATCGCGGAGCCGCTCTTGCGGACGCGCTCGGCGAGCACGCGCATGGGCGTGGCCCCGCGCAGGGCGCGCAGCAGGGCGGCGACGAACGCGGGGCTCGAGGGGGGGACGGCGGGATCGGCGTCGAGTTGGCGGTACATGAACCCGCCCACCGCGGCTCGGACGTCCACGCCGGTGCGCGCGGCGACGCGGAGCATCTCCGCCGCGGTGGGCGCGCGCCGACCCGACTCCCAGGCGTAGGCGACGTTCGTGGAGTAGCCGAGGCGCCGGCTGAGCGCGGCCTGGGATCGCTTGCCGCGGAGGGCCCGCATCAGCTGCGCGGCGAGCGCGTCGAAGTCCATGCCTCGCAGAAGTGCACGAACGCATGCATGTGCGCTAGTGGATTTGTGCACGGCTGCACTAGCGGCGCGCGCCGAGCTCCGTCACAGTCGAACGATGAGCTCTTACCGAGGCCCGAGCGCCGCCCTCCTCCTTGCATTGTCTGGTTCCGTGGGTTGCGACGACGGGGTGAGCTCGAGCTCCGCGAGCGGAGCGACGAGCGGGACGAGCGGGACCACGACGTCCGCGTCGTCGGGGGCGTCCTCCTCGAGCTCGAGCGGCGCGGGCGGTGGCGCGCCGGAGCCGGGCCTGGTCCTGCTCGACTACGGGCTCGCGATCGACGTCACGCCGGACGGGCGGCGCGCGGTGTTCGAGGACATCTCCACGCTGGACGCGAAGGTCGTGTTCTACGACACGGTGACGAACGAGGCGTCGGTCGTGACGTCGGTGGGGGATCCCACGCGGGATTTCGCGACGGGCGTGTCCGCGGGGGGGAGAGTGACGGCGCTCTACGGTGACCCGGTCGTCGCCGGTCTCTTCGGCGAGGCGGCGGGCTGGAGTCACGTCGAGACCCCGTATCCGGCGGGGTGCGATCAGGATCTCGCGGGCGCGTGGGACGTGAGCGCGGACGGCTCCGTGGTGGTCGGGATGGTGTGGAATGGCTGCTTCCCGGAGGCGTTCCGGTGGACGGACAGTGGAGGGACGGGGACGTTCCAGAAGCTCGAGGTGCTGGGCTCGCCCGCCCTCGGGAGCACGAACCCCCCGACGAACCGCGCGACCGTCGTCTCGGACGACGGGAAGGTCGCCGCGGGGTTCGCGCAGAATGGCGCGGTCGATCGGACCCCCGCCGTCTGGAAGGCGGACGGGACGGGCACGCTCCTCTTGCCGCAGGAAATGGATGCGCCGGGCGAGGTGCTGTCGATCGACGCGGACGGGAGGACCGCCGCGGGCATCCAGGGGAACGAGGGCTTCGTGTGGAACGAGGCCGCGGGGATGATGCTGATGACCCGCTTCGACGTCGCTCTGCCGACGGATCCCGTCTATCCGAACGCGATGACCGCCGATGGCACGCGCGTGTTCGGCGGTGTGGGGGACGCGTTCTTCGGTGTCCCGATCGCGTTCGTCTGGAGCGAGGCAGAGGGTATGCATGTACTATCGGACGTAGCCGCCGCAGCAGGCATCACGATGCCCGCGGGGCTCGTCCTGAACAGCGTCCTCGGCGCGAGCGCCGACGGGACGGTGTTGATCGGCGTCGCGATGGAGATGGACGGGACGCCTAGGACGTTCGTACTAAGACTTCCGGCGGCGCCCTGAGCCCCGACGCGCGAGGTTTCGGATGCGGTCTCGGACGTGGCAGCGGCGTGGCGACCCGCCGCGGCGACGGGCGTCGTCCGCGTCTCGGATGAAGACGTGCGGTCGGCGTTGCCCGCCGTGCTCCTTCGGATCGCGGAGGCCATTGGATAGCCGGGATCCTATGGGGGCGTGCGCTCGCCGGAAGCGGAGTGTTCGCCGCTGGTGACCTGCGCGCTCTGATGGTCACGGATCATACGGCTTCGCGATGTGTCCGAGCGTCGCATAGAACCGCGTTGATCTCCAACGAAACCCCTCATCAAGCGGAGCAGGTTCCGGCCCCGACCGAGGATGCCAATCGCTCGCGAGAGTGCACCAGGGAGCGCGCCCACTTGGTTCAGTCAGCTTGCCATTGGTGGTCGAGCGGAAGCTCGGCTCGCCGCGTTTTCGGTCAGGTACCGGTGCGTTGCCGCATGACGACCGTCGCTTGAGTCCGTGCCAACGCGCGCAGCTCGGGGCCGGAGTGCGCCCGCTGAGCAGCGCGGACGCGGACCCGAGTGGGGGGCGGCGGTTCGTTCGCTGATACGCCGAACGGCTGTGTGCGGGAACGCCGAGCCCTCGGGGCGGGACGGATCGACATGACCTCGCCGACAACTTCAGATGTCGGCGCAAGCATCTCACATGTTCGTTCCTTCGTCCCATTCGGCCCAACCGGTCGCCTCGGCTACCGACTTTCCCTCGAGGATTGCCGCCACGACGTGCTCACTTCGAAAAGCCTTCCTGAGAACGCGAACAAAGAATCTAAGGTCGAAAGGTGCCCCCGGCAGGCTCGACTTCCATTCCGACTCGCTTTGATCGGACCCCCGAATCATCTCGAGCCGCGCCTGCGCGACAGCCATCCGCAGGAGCGTTCGCATCGCGGGGCTCTTGATTGAGTCAATCTCGAGCATTGCCTGCTCTTCGTTCAGTATCGGCGCTCGCTGAGTCATTTCCAGATCCTTACAGGGGCTTGAGGAGACTAAAGTCTACCGTGACGCTTCCGCCATCCCCGAGGGAGAAGGCGGCGCGATCGCTGAGATGTCCTCGAAACATTTCTCCCGCGCTGTCGAAGACGAGCGCTTCGCCGCCCTCCCCTGCGAAGACTTGCGCGTTCGTGGCGTCGAACGACTTCGCCGACCACTGCCCGTTTGTTGCTTCGGTAATCTGCGAGGCAAAGTTCTTGAAGGCGTCCACTCTCTGGCGGCCAGATAGCGCCCGTAAGTGCTTCAGCGCTTCGCCAAACATCCTCTTTCCGGGGCCTTTGGTGAGTGTCGGCAGTCCCCGCGCGGCGGAGCATGCCCGAGCGATGCTGCCAGCGACGGCTTCTGTTCCCACGGCGAGCGCGAACATTGCGAGCCCCGCAACCGGTGCGGTCAACGCGCCGTACGCCTCCCCCTTCACGAAGTTCGGGTCAGCCCAATCCTGGGCCTCGACCCCGAGCCGGGCTGCGAGGTGTCGGTCGGTCGACTGTCCGTCCATTGGCAGCAACCCTGCCTCGTCCCGATCGTTGATCGGGTCGGCGTCGACGTACCCATACACATTCACCCCGCCGCTCAACCCAATCGGATCCCGGCTCGTCCACCTCCCGGTCTCCGCGTCGTAGTCCCGGGCCCCGAACCTCACGAGCCCGGTGTCCGCATCGTACAGCCCACCCGCGAACCCGAACGGCTGGAACCCCGGGTTCGTGTCTTCCAAGACGCGGCCCCACGCGTCGTACGTCATCCTCTGCGCGACCACGCCGGTCGCGACGTCCACCACGAGCCTCACGCTCCCGAGGTGGTCGGTGAGGAGGCGGTACGTGCTCCCGTCCGAAGCGATCATGTACGCCGGTACATTCCCGCCGTCGGCGTACACGAACCTGGCGACGACATTCCCCGCGCCGTCCACCTCGGCGACAGGCTGGAGAGCGCTCCGCCAGATCCACCCTTGGGTCAGGACGGCGTTGATCTTCTTGCCGACTCTTCGGCCGACCGCGTCGACCACGTACTCGATGACGCTGCCACTCGGGAGCGCGACCTGCCTCAGGTTGCCGAGGGCGTCGTACGTGTACCCGGTGGTGCCTGCGCCGGCGGCGTCGATCTTGTACGCGAGTTCGCCATTGGCGGCGTACGTGAACGCGACGTCGCCGTACGACGTCATCCTGTCCTGGTCATCGAACGTCCCCGCGAACACGCCTCCCGAGTTGACGCTGCTCGTGCGGTTGCCGTTGAGGTCGTACGCGTAGCTCTCGACGACGTCGCCGTCGTCGGTCACCTGCGTGAGGCGGCCGAGGTTGTCGTACGTGTACGCGAGGGTCCTGGTGACGCCCTCGACCGTCTCCGTCTTGGACGCGATCCGGCCGAGGTCGTCCCGGGTGTAGCCGTACGTGAGCAGCGGCGACCCGGCGAACGCCGCCGAATACGCGGACACTTCGCCATACGGATTGTAGCTGACCGACTCGGTGACCTCCCCCAGGGACGCGCCCGTGGGTCGGCCATTCTGGGGATCTCTCGCGAGGGTGAGCGCACCCGCCGCCGTGAGGAGCGAGTCGGCGTCGTAGGCATACGACACCGCGGACCCGCCATTCACGAGCTCGCTCGTAACGCGAAAGTCGTTGTCGTACGCGTACCCGACCGTGCCGGACACCGAGCCGACGAGCTGGGAGCCCGTGACGAGCTCGCCGTCGTACTGGAACGTGAGCGTCTCGCCGGTGGGGCCGGAGAGGTTGGCCACGCGGCCCGCGGTGTCGTACGCGGTCGTGACGGAGCCAGTCGGGAACGTGACCTCCGTCGAGCGACCGGTATTGTCATACGTGACGTGGACGTTCCGCGGACCGGGTTGGTCCTCGTCCGTCAGTTGCTGGTCGAGGTTGTATCCGTAGGCGGTCGGCGTTGGCCCACCGGTCGCCGGATCCGGAGGGCTGTAAGCCGTCACGAGCTCGCGGTTGTCGAACGTGAAGTCGTGCGTCGGCTTCCCCGGGGGGAGGACATGCGTCACGTTCCCCGCCGCGTCGTAGCTCACGAGGATTCGCTCGAGGTCGGGGCGGGTCGTGGCGGTGACTCGGCCATTCGGGTCCCGCTCGAACGAGGTCGTCTCCCCGATCGGATTGGTGACGCTCGCGACGAGGCCGTCGGACCCGTAGGTCCACGTCATCTGCCGCGTTCCCTGCTGCGCCGTCTGCATCCGACCGTTCGAATCGTACGTGAGGATGACGGGGAGGACGAGGGGCGCGTCGACCTGGAGGAGGTGGCCGACGGCGTCGTACGTGCGGGTGACCGCGCGGCCCGCAGGCGAGGTGACGACTTGGATGTCGTTCTCGGCGTCGTACGTCGACGACCCCGCGCGGCCATTGAGGTTGACGGTGGTCGTCTCCGTCACGACGCTCAGGGGATCGTTGGGATCGGCGAGGGTCGCGCTCCTCTGGACGGAGAGGAGGCGGGTGAGTCCGCCGGGGGTGTGGGTCGAGAGCTCGCCCGTCGGGGAGAGGAGACCGAACCGCGGATCAGGAGCATCCTGCCAGCCTTCGGTCATTCCAGTCGGCGACGTCGAGAACATCCGCCGCGTCGGGTCCTCCGACGTCGTGGAGACGAGGGTGTCGAACAACGTGATCTCGCTGTGCGACGTGCCGTCCGCGTCGAACGTCGACTTGTAGAGCGTCGTGCGGCCCATCGCGGTGGACTTCGTGACGAGCCAGCCGTCCTCGAGGTCGGTTCGGACGAACGACTTGCTGCCACCGCCCGGATCGGCGTCGGAGAGGAGGCGGCCATCGACGTCGTACGAGAGGACGCTGGTGTGGCTGTTGGGGTTCGTGAACGACGTCACGAGGCCGTGGTCGTACGCGACCTGCCACGTCGCGCCGGTGGGTTCGGTCGCGGAGGAGAGGAACCCGTCCGCGCCGACATGGAGCTCCGTGCGATGGCCATACGGGCCAACGATCGCGGTGGCGACGTCGGACGCGTCGCGCTCGACCGTCGTCACGAGGCCGTCGCGATTGGTCAGAGACTGGACGCGACCACCGGGGCTGTACCCGACTTCGAGGAGCGACGTCCCCGTGACCGAATCGACGGTTCGGACGAGCTTCCCGCGCGGGTCGAACACGTACGCCACGCGGCCATCTTCCTCGGGGACCAGGATGTTTTGCCCCGTGAGGCCAGGATGGGTCGGCGTGATCGAGAGGAGGGTCGGCGCGCCCGCCGCTGGGACGGTCGCGACATACACCGTGCCGTCGGGACCGACGCCGAGGCCCCGCGGTTGCGGTAGCCCCGCCCCGGCGGCGACGCTGCCGTCCGCGGGGAGGTCGACCGCGCTCGCGCCACCTTGGCTGTGTCCGGCGACGCTGTAGATGCGTCCGTCCGAGCGAAGCGCACGTACGCCGGGGACATTGACGGTCTCGCCCCACGCCTGACCGGTCGCGAGGAAGTACACCGTGCCGTCCCCGCCCGCGGCCATCGCGGTCACGTCCACGAGGAGCGTCGAGAGCGGGTCGACATCGTCGAGGGAGCGATCGGCGGAGCCGCCGCCGCCCGCGACGCGTTCAGCGAGGCCGTCCGGTGTCACGCGCCAAAGGAATGAACCCACCGAGCCAGCGCCCTCCGCAATGTACGCGTTGCCAGCGTGGTCGACGGTGAACGCAGAGATGGACTGGAAGCGGCGGTTCCATGCGGGGGTGAGGTTGGTGTCGCTCGAGCCGATGTTGCCGCCGCCCGCGATGAGGCTCAGCCGGCCCTCGGGGCCAATCCTGCAGACAATCTCCTTGTGGAGCCCAATGTTGTCCAGCATCGACGTGACGAAGTAGAGGCTCCCGTCGTCGCTCGCCTGGAGTTGGCTCGCGGTCACCATGGTGTCCCGCGCGACCGCCCCGTCGGGGCACCCCTCTCCGTCGACGCCGACGGTCTCGATCAACTTCGTCACGCTTCGGATATTGCCGTCGGGGTCGATGCGGCGGATGCCTCGCGTGGCGCTGTCCGCGAGGTACACCGTCGCGCCGTCCGGAGAGTGGGCGAAGCTCTCCGCGGCAACGCACGCGGAGAGCGCCGGGCCACCGTCGACCGTGAAGCTGCAGTTCGCCGCTGCTTGGGTGAGCTGCGAGGTCGTCCCATCGGGGGCGCGGCGGTAGACCGGCTGGATGCCAGGATTGTCGGCGGCCTGGTACACGATCGCGCCGTCCGGCAGGACCGTGAACGCCCCCGAGGCACCCGAGACGGCATGATGGATGGCGTACGCGCCCGGTGAGCCAACGCGCAACGACGCGTCGGCCTCGCGTGATCCGTCGCCGCGCACGAGTGTTCGAGAGAGCGGCTCGTACGCAGTCACGGGAGAGAGCTCCCAACCGCCTAGCCCGTAGTTCCGGGCGTCCTGGGTACCGAGCCACGCGCGGCTGCTGACCTGGAAGTCCCAGTAGCCATTGGGGCTCGTTGGGCTCGACGAGTTGATGAAGGCCGCGGAGATGCCACCGGAGCCGGCGCCGAACGAATAGCCGGCGCCGCTCGGGGAGCTGCCCATGATTCGACGGTAGAAGTAGCTCCACGTCACGCCGACGGGCTGCTCGCCTTGCACGGGTCGGCCATAGCGATCGTTTCCGTCCCACGTGAGCTCGAACCGCTGATCCGGGGCGCACGGGCACGTCTCGACCTGCTCGAAGACCTGACCGGCGATCTGCAAGGTTACCGAGATGCGCTGCATCGTCGGGGGGACGACGGACTCAGAGAAGGGAACGGAGATCTTTCTCGCCGCGACGTACCCCGGCGTGCGCTCCGTCGTGTAGCGCAGAGACATGCCGGTACCGGGGAGCGGGATTTGCTCTCCGACAATCCCATTCTGACACTCGATCCGCGATCCCTTGTCTTGACAGGGCTTCGGCTTCGGGTCGTCGACCTTGATCTTGTCGGGGACGGCGTCGCACTCCATCGGCTTGCAGTTGGGCTCCTCCGGATAGCTTGGCTTGTTGCAGTCCTCGGTGGAAAAGTGGTCGATGGGGACGCGCCACAGGGTCGTGCCGGCCGTATATTGGTCGGCGAGCGCGTCGCGCTCGTCGGCCGTCACGCCCATGGCCTCGAGGTCGCTGTCGGTGTCGCCGATCCCATCGCCATTCGTATCGAGATCGGCGCGACCCGCCGTGATGCCGACGATCTGCACGACGACACCGTCGCGCTCGCCTTCCCACACGCCGCGGGCCCGATTGTACACGCCGTGCGGGATGAACTCGCCGACGGCGAAACGATAGAAGTTGTCGACGTAGAACGCGACGGGGCGGTCGAACCGGACATGGGCTGCCCCCATGGCCTCCGCCTCGTCGACGGTGAGGGCGATCGCGTACGTGTAGCCGCTCGACCTGGGAAGCGCGGCGGGCATCTTCTCGGGGCCGTTGGCGCCGACGGTGTACTCGGTGAGTCGCACCGTGCCGCCCGCGAGCGGGGTGAGCGACCCATCGGGCATCTCCACCATCGCCGTGGTACCTGGCGGGATGAGCAACGTGGCTTGGCGCGTGCCGATGTTGTCCGTCTCGACCGTGCCCTTTGCAACCTGAAGGTCGGTTGTGGGGTTGAAGTCGGTCCAGGTCCCGGCGGCGTCGTACGGGATCAGGATGGCGTCGTCGATGCTCGCGTACGTGTTCCACTCGGGACGCGCGGCGCGCTGGACCGGGAGGTAGCCCGGCCGCTGAATGTCGAACGTCAGCACGCCGCCCCCATTGACGACCATCATGAAGTCGCCGTGGGCGTCCACGATCGTGGCGCCGTACTCGGGGTGGCCGACGACGCGGACCGCCGCGAGCTCCGCGGGGCTGCCGTCCGAGAGCGTGACGTGGCCGGACACGCCGGCGGCGCGCTCGAGCGCGAACGCCCCTGGCGCCACACCGACCTGAATGGCGTCGGGGCCGGAGTACAGGAACGAGAGGGAATCGAGCACGGTGGTCGTCACCGTGGGGTCGAGGGGCGGCGCGGGGACGTGATGGACTCCCGTTGCCGGATCGCAATAGTCGATCGTGCTCAGGTCCCCGTCGTCGACGCCGGGCGCCGGTGCGAGGACGCACGCTCCGGTCGCGTCGCACGTGTCCCCGCCGCTGCATGCATCCGCGTTGGTGCCGCAGGGCGCGCCAACGGCGACGGCGTGGGTGACGCCCAGGCCCGGCGTACACACGTCATGCGTGCACGGGTCGCCGTCGTCGACGGGCACGGGCACGTGCGATACCCCCAACACCGGATCGCACGCATCGACGGTGCAGACGTTCCCGTCGTCCAGGGTGGGAGCGGGACCTTGAACGCAGGCGCCCAACGCGCTGCAGGTCTCCGAGCCGTTGCACGCATCGCCGTCGGAGCAAGACGCCCCGAGCGGGCGAGGCGTGTGGGTGATTCCAGAGAAGGGATTGCAGGCGTCCACCGTGCACGGATTGCCGTCGTCCGCGACGGGCGGCGAGCCAGCCAAACAGGTGCCGACCGCGTCGCAAGTCTCCTCCCCATTGCAGGCGTCGCCATCCGCGCAGGACGCCCCCGCCGTGATGGTGTGGGTGACCGCGCCCGCAGCGTCGCACGCGTCGAGCGTGCATGGATTCCCGTCGTCCAGATCGTCGGGTGGCGTGTGCGTCACGCCAGCCTCGGTGTCGCACGCGTCCACCGTGCAGGGGTCGCCGTCGTCGAGGAGCGGCGGGGAGTCCGCGGCGCACGCGCCGCTCGCGTCGCATCGGTCGCCAGGTGCGCAGGGGTCGACGTTGGGGCCGCAATCCACGCCGGGGGTCGGCGTGTGGATCACGCCCAGCGCCGGATCGCAGGTGTCCGCAGTGCACGGATTCCCATCGTCCACCGGTGGCGGTGGACCGCCGACGAGGCAAACCGCGAAGCCGCTTCGCGCGAAGCAGGTCCCGGTGGCGTGGCACGCGTTTCCGTCCGAGCAAGTCGCGCCCGGCGTCGGCACGTGGGTGATGGCGCCAGTCGAGGGATCGCACGCATCCGCCGTGCACGGATTGCCATCGTCGACCGGCGTCGGCGTCCCGGCGACGCACGCGCCGGACGCGTCACACGTCCCAGCGCCGCCACATGCCGTCGCAGCTCCGCAAGCCGCCCCCGCGACAGGGGTGTGAGTCACGCCAGCTGAAGCGGTGCACGCGTCGACCGTGCAGACATTGCCGTCGTCGACCGTCGGCGGTGCGCCCGCCGCGCAGACGCCCGCGGCATTGCACGTCTCGGCGCCATTGCAGGCGTCACCGTCGCTGCAGGACGTGCCCGCCGCGACGGGGGTGTGGGTCACGCCTCCAGACGCGGTGCATGTATCGGTCGTGCAGACATTGCCATCGTCCACGGTCGGCGGCGTTCCCCCCGTGCACGCGCCTGCGCCGTTACAGGTCTCATTGCCATTGCAGGCGTCGCCGTCGGCGCAAGACGTCCCCATCGCGACTGGAGCGTGGGTCACGCCGCCGGACGCGGTGCACGCGTCCGTCGTGCAAGGATTGCCGTCATCGAGCGCCGGAGGCGTCCCGGCCGAGCAGACCCCGGCCGCACTGCAGGTCTCGCTGCCATTGCAGGCGTCGCTGTCCGCACAAGACGTGCCCATCGGGACGGGCGTATGGGTCACGCCGCCGGACGCTGTGCACGCATCCGTCGTGCAAGGATTGTTGTCATCGAGCGCCGGAGGCGTCCCGGCCGAGCAGATCCCGGCCGCACTGCAGGTCTCGCTGCCATTGCAGGGGTCGCTGTCCGCACAAGACGTGCCCGCTGCGACGGGCGCATGCGTCACGCCGCCGGCGGCGGTGCACGCGTCCGTCGTGCAAGGGTTGCCGTCATCGAGCGCTGGAGGCGTTCCCGCCACGCAGACCCCGGAGGCGTTGCAGATCTCACTGCCATTGCAGGCATTGCCGTCCGTACAGGATGTGCCTGCGGCGACCGGCGTGTGGGTCACCCCGCCGCAAGATGTGCACGAGTCAGTGGTGCATGCGTTTCCGTCGTCGACAATCGCGGTGCTGCAGTCGAATCCTCCTCCGCAGGGCTGCTGCTCGACGAGGGTGACACCGACCGTCGTGGTGCCTGCGTTGAACGACGAGCTTTGGACATGCAGGTGCAGGCTCGCGGCGGTCCGGAGGGCCCCCGGAGCGGCGCCGTCGTCGCAGCTGAGGTAGACGTACTTGTTGCCGGGGTTGGCTGGCGTTTCTTTCTCGGGGTGGTGTGGGAGGGGTTTGTAGCCCTCATACACGCAGGCGATGGGCCCGGCCGCAGTGCCGAGAGTGAGGACTACGCGGCCGTGCCCGCTGTTTCCCGCGGTGACTGGGATCTCCGCCGGGACGGCCACCTTGATCGGCGGGCTGAACGCAGCGTGTCCGTCGGCATACGATGGGGTGCCCTGCGGTGGGGGAAAGGCAATGGTCTTCGACGCCGAGAGGACGGCGGTGCGGCATGACCCAAGGGCTTGCTCGGACTGCGCGACGTGCTCCTCCTGCCTTTCGATTTCCGTCGGAGCGCCAGCGTTGTCGCACCCCGTGACGACAGAGCTCGCCACAACGATCCCCAGGCAGAGCGGCCAACGAGTCGCCCCCGTCATGCTCCCCTCTCCTCGCGCGTCGTGCGCGGATTTCCGAAGAGGACGGATGCGCCGGGCCATGCACCCCGCGATAACCGTCCGGAATTGCGATTTCGATGGCAGCGGTGCGCACGTCAGGGGTGCGCGGGGGCCGGTCTCTGTCGACATTGGGACTCCTTGGGGTGAGTTCCCCGATAGGTCTGCACGAGAAGCAGCGATGGACAGCCGAGACGAAAGAAAGGGAAGCGGGGGGGCCCGGCTCGGCTGGAGAGAGCGCCGGAGTCCTCGGGATGAGCGCGCGCGCGGGGGCCGGGGCCGCCGCGCAAGTCACGGCGGAACCGACGCCAACAAGTCAGCCGGGGATAGGCACATGACGGCACCCACACGGCGCTGTTTGTCCAAGACACCCCCCGAGCTCCGCGCGCCCCTCGTCCGTGCATACGAGGTCGAACACCAGGATTCGCCGCATCTCGGCGAGCACGTGCGCGGGGACCATCCGCTCGTACCCGCGGCTCGCCTCCGCCGCGATCTCCCGGGCCATCTGCTCGAGTCTCTCTTCCGCATCCGGGTCCTCCGCCTCCGAAGGTCTGCCCCGCGTGCTCACGGCGGGGTCCGGCGCGTCGCGAGCTCCGCCCACAGTGGCAAGTGGTCGGACATCTCGAACGTGAACTCGCGCGCGTCCACGCTCCGCGGATAGAGGGCGCCGACTCCGCCCGGACCGCTATAGAAGTCGAGCGCGCCCGCCCTGCCCGTGAACGCGCCTCCGCTGCCCGGCGCGTGGAGGATTTGGTCGTAGCGCTTGTTCTTCGCGAGGTTCGACCCGTGCGTCCCGAGGAGACCCGTTGGGATCGTCAGGCCGCGCGCCTGCACGGCTGCGAAGAGCGGACTCCTCTCGTTCGGGATGTTGAAGTCCCCGAGCGCGATCACGTCCTGGTTCGCGCAGAACGGGTCCTTGCCGATCTCCGTCGCCACCCAATCCGCCAGCAGCGTGAGCTCCGAGAGTCGCGCCCGGGCGCTCCTTCCCCACCGCACGTGCGCCGTGAGGAGCAGGAGATCCGTGTCCCCCGCGCGGAACGCGGCGAGGTAGGGCGGGCGCCACCAGCCGAGCTTGGGCAAGTACTCGTCTCCCGCCTTCGTCCGCGGCGCCTGGGGGTTCCACGCGAGCCGACGGTGCCGCACCCTCCGTGTGTTGAACGCGTAGCACGCGCGCTCGTGGTTCCCCGCCGGGTCGCGGATCACCCCCGTGAAGAGCGCGTCCCAATGCGGACCGAGGTGAGCCAGCACAGCGTCGAGGTCCGTGAGGTTCTGTCGAAGTTCGACGATCGCGACGAGGTCGAAGTGGGACATCACCTCGGCGATGTAGGCGAGCGAGTCCTCCCGCCGCGGCGCTGCCCCGAAGGCGCGTATGTTCCACGTCGCGATCATCCGTCGGTCGGGCTCCAGCCGCGGGAGCGCGCACGCCTCGATGCGCGCCCGCAGAGCCTCCATTCCGGGTGTTGCGTGCGCCCGGTTCATCTCGCCCGCCCCGCGCCATTGCCCGTACACTGGTGGCTCGTGAGTCGGGAGGAGGAGCTCGAGCGCAAAGCGGAGGAGATCGCGGACGACGCGATCCACGGGTACGAGAAGATCGTTCCCCCGCACGTCCTCGCGGAGATGCGGCGCATCCTGATCGCGGATCTGCTCTCCACCGACGAGGGGCGCGCCACGCTCCGCGCGTGTCTGGACGATCCGGTGGTCGCGAAGAGCGATGACATCGCGACCGGCGCCCCCGCCGACGACGCGATCAGAAAGGGGAAGCTCGGGAGCGGCACCCCGTGAGCCGCCCGCTCACCCGAGACGAGCAGATCCTGATTCGCTCCGCGTCCGCCCTCGTGGAGCGCTACGCCAGGAGCTTCGCGAGGGACTGGCCGCGCAACACCGCCCAGGAGTTCGAGTCCGTCGGCAACGAGGCGCTGTGCCACGCGGCGCTGCACTTCGACGCGTCCATCGGCGCGCCGTTCCCCGCGTTCGCGCGCTCCTACGTCGTCGGGGCGATGCTGAAGTTCGCGCGTCTCCAGCGGCGCGAGGACGATCCGCTCGTCCACGCGGTGCAGATGGAGTCCCTCCTCGGGGACGACGCGGCGCCCGCGCGCGCCGCCGCGCGAGCGATGCGCGACGAGGCGGACGACACCCCGAGGGGTCGAACCAAGCGCGCGGCCCAGGAGGGGCGGCTCCGCATCCAGCGGATGGCGGTGGCCTACGCGCTCAGCACGGACGCGCCCGTCGAGCCCGATCCCGAGGCGCTCCTCCTCGACCGCGAGGCGGTCACCCACGCGACCGCGACGATCAACCGCGTCGTGGCCGGGTTTTCGCGGGAGCGCCGGGCGGTGTTTCGCCTCCTCCGCATTCAACACAAGCCGCGCGAGGAGGTCGGCGCCGCGCTCGGCATCTCGGTGAGCACGGTGAAGCGCCACATGCGCGCCATCGAGCAGGAGATGAAGGACGCGTTCGTCGAGGCAGGGATCGAGCCGCGCGAAGCGCTCGACCGAGCCTGGTACGACTTCGCCGGTGGAGGCGACGACGATCCGGCGTGAGCTCACGCGGCCGTTCGTGGCAGCACGCCTCTCGCTCGACGGATCTCCTGGCGCGTCATCGGCCCTCGCAGGAACGTCATCGCCCACCGGGGCTGGAGGAACACCGTGCCCGCGCGCGAGTGCACGTCCCGCAGCAGGAACCAGCGCGGCGCGAGGCGCTTCAGCACCGCGCCGAGCTGCGCCGCCTCCTCGCCCGCGTTCCCGACGAGCCCATCGAGCACGCGCGCGCGATCGGCGTCCGTCTGGAGGCGGCCGAGGCACCACACGCCCGCGTTGGAGAGGGCGCGGTAGTCGAGGTCCATGGGGTTCTGCGTCGCGATCACGACCCCCACGCCGAACGCGCGCGCCTGCTTCATCAGCGCGACGAGGGGGCGCTTCGTGGAGGGGTTCGCGGGGTGGGGCGGGAGGAACCCAAACACCTCGTCGAACACCACGAGCGCCTTGAGCTGCTGGGAGCCTGGGAGGCCGCGCACCCACGTGAGCACCTCCTCGAGCACGACGCCGAGGACGAGCTCGCGCTCCGCGTCGTCGAGGTGCGCGACGCTGAGGATCGTGACGGGCGTCTTGGTGCGCGCCTCGATGTCGACGGGCTTCATCCACTCGCCCACGTCGAGCGTCGCGCCCTGTCGCCAGCTCGCGAACGTGGGGGACGCGAGGAGGCTGTTGAGCGCTGCGGCGAGCTCCTTGCGAGCCTTCTTCGAGAGGAACTCGTCGATCGGGAGCGCGCCGATCGATTCGACCGGTGGGCTCAGGATCTCGGGGAGCAGCGACGCGATATCCGCGGACTGGCGCGCGACGAGGCGCCGCTCGGCGAGCACGGAGAGGAGGACGTGCTCCCGGCTGCGCGCGGGATCCGCGTCCCGCGCGAGCAGGCGGAGGATGAGGGAGATCGCCGCGGAGAGCGCCGCGCGCGCCCCCTCGGCGTCGACGTCCCACCGGTCGGAGCGCCGCTCGAGCGAGGAGAGCACGTGGAGCAGCTCGCCCGCGTCCGCGCCCGGCGTGATCACCCGCACGCAGGCGCGGCTCGTGTAGTCGGCGATCTCGCGCTCGGTGATCGCCCACGCGGCGAGCCCTGCGCGCCGCTCCTCCGCGAGCTGGCTCGCGAGCGCGTCGAGCGCGCTCGGGCCCCTGTCGCGCGGGCCGAGCTCGACCCAGGGTCGGAGCGAGCTCGGCTGGAAGTCCGCGAACGTGAGGAGCAGGTTGGGCAGATCGCCCTTCACATCGATCACGAGCACGGGCACGGAGGAGCGCAGCGCCTCCTCGATCAGCACGGTGACGAGGCCGGTCTTGCCGCTGCCCGTCATCCCGAGGATCACGCCGTGCGTAGTGAGGTGATGCGGCGGCATCACGAGCCGAGCGGCCGGCCCCATGTCGAGCGAGCGGGTCGCGCCGAGGAACAGGCCATCATCCGCGGTGGAGTCCGACATGGTAGGGCCTCCGGCGGATCACACGATCGGGCTGCCGCCCGGGCCGACTCCGATCGCCGGCGCGGGCGTCATCGGAGCGGCGGGCGCGGGCGCGAGGCCGGGCGCGGGGGGCGCGGCGTCCGGAGCGGCGGGCTCGGTCTTGTCGCTCCCGCGGCTCCGGGACGTGATCGCCATCACCGCGGTGCGGAGCGTGGGGAAGAGGGCGAGGTCGGGCGGGCTCTCGAGGAAGAGGAGCTCGCCTGCGGCCTTGAGCTTCGCGTACACGCGGGTGAGCTTCGTCCAGCACCGGTTCCGGAGATCGGAGAGGGAGTTGTCCGTCGTCGCGTGGAGCGCGGACATGATCTCGCGCGAGATCCCGCGCGCGAGGTCCTCGTCCTTCGCGTCGTACTGGAAGGTGTCCTTCGAGAGGATTTCGCGGTGCGTCGAGTAGTGCGTCGCGACGCGCGCGAGATCGGAGGCGAGATCGACGTAGCCCGCGCCGAGGCGGATGTCCGCGACCTCCGCCTTCATGACGGGGTTCGACTCGAAGTGATAGGCGAGCACGCGCAGCATCCGATCGCGGACGGCGGTGCCCTGGGTGATGAGCTCCACGTCCACGCGGATCTCGTTGCTCGTGGCGTTCTTCGTGCGGATGCGGGTCTCGAGGAAGAAGAGGGTCTGCGCGAGGGTCTCGACGCGCTCGGGGGTCGCGTCCCCCATGACGTCCGCGGAGAGCATCGCGAACGCGGGGGCGATGCGCGCGCTCCGGAGGACGTCGACGAGCTGCATCGAGACGACGGCGGTCTGGATGATGTCGCAGTTGGGGATGAGCACCTGCGCTGGATCCATCGCGAGGAGCGCGGCTTTGCACTGGAGCAGCGCCTGCTCGCCAATCAGGGGGTCGAAGCTCAGCGCGACGCGCGGGGCGTCGATGGGGAGCGCGGTGGCCGCCTGCGCGGCCGCTTTTGAACTCAGATCAGAAGGCGTGACAGAAGCCATGACGGCGTCTCCTTGCGTGGTCGTTGCGGGCGTGCGCGCCCGTGCGCGAGTCGGCGGGCGCGCGCGTGGTGAGCGCGCGGCAGACGACCGCGATGGGCCCGCTGGGCCGGTTGGTTCAGCGCGAGGACGCACCTCGCCTCCGGCGCGATCGCGCCTTCGGCTCGCTTCGTCCCCTCGCTAGGTAAGTGATCCCGAGATCGCGCTGCGGGTCAGGCTGGGAGCGAAAATCGAACGGGCGAGGTAACTTTTCTTGGGCGGCCGGCGAGGTCGGGATGCGCTTCGAGGAGAGAGAGGGGGCTCCGGTTGGAGCGATGGTCGTTCTGGAGGGCCTTGTCGGGGTCCGGGTGGACCGGCGGTCCTTCGGGAGCGGACTTGGGGGCTCCGGGTGGAGCCGCGATCCTCCCGGAGCGAGTTTTGGGGCTCCAGGTGGACCGGCGGTTCTCGGCGAGCAGGTTTTTGGGCTCCGGTTGGACCGGCGGTCCTCGGGGAGCAGGTTTTGAGGCTCCGGTTGGACCGGCGGTCCTCGGGGAACGGATTTTTCGGCTCCGGTTGGACCGGCGGTCCTCGGGGAGCGGATTTTTCGGCGCCGGCTGGACCGGCGGTCCTCGGGGAGCGGATTTTTCGGCGCCGGCTGGACCGGCGGTCTTCGGGGAGCGGATTTTTCGGCGCCGGGTGGACCGGCGGTCTTCGGGGAGCGGTTTTCGGCGCTTCGATTGGACCAACGATCCTTGCGGAGCGAATTTTTCGGCTTCTGCCCGACCCGCGGTCCGCCGGGAGCGGATCTTTCGGGCGCGATCGGACCTGCGGTCCTGGGGAACGAGCCCGCGGCTCGGGGTAGACCGACGGTCCTCGTGGAGGGATTCGTTGGCTCCGTTCTTGGGTAGGTCCTCGGACGAGCAAGTGTCCGGAGCCCGCGCAAGGAAGCGGCGGCCGTTGGTCACTCCTATCGCGAGGGCCAGGCTCCCCCACGCGCGTGGGGCGCACTGCGACTCGATATCGGGGACGTCGAGTCCGAACGGCTCACCCGACGGCTGGGACAATGGACCCTGGGAGCCGACGGATCCGTCCGACGCCTCGACGCCGTCGCTCACCCTTCGATGGATCAGTATCGCGCCGCGTCCCACGCGCGTGCGGACGACGACGAGAACCCCCACGCGGGGGTACACGTGCCCGGCTCACCCCCACGCGCGTGGGGACGACTGGCAGAGCCCCCAGACCCACCACCCCGCGATCGGCTCACCCCCACGCGCGTGGGGACGACAGCCGCCGATCGATCCGCAAGCGCCGGCACCGCGGCTCACCCCCACGCTCGTGGGGACGACGTCGCGTCGCAGTACGTGATCGTGTGTCCGTTCGGCTCACCCCCACGCGCGTGGGGACGACCCGGATCGCGTTGCGGACACGGCGGCCCCCAACGGCTCACCCCCACGCGCGTGGGGGACGACGGGCAAGGCGAGCGTCCAGTACGTCATGGGCTCAACTCACCCCCACGCGCGTGGGGACGACGGAGCGACCGGCCGATCATCTGCGGGGAAACGGCTCACTCCCATGCGCGTGGGGGGACGGACCGCGGGGACGCGTCGTTCCCTGATCGACCTGCTCGGCTCACCCCCCGGGCGCGTGGGGGGACGACTCCTTCGCCGGCGAGTCGGCCGCGGGGACGGACGGCTCACCCCCACGCGCGTGGGGACGACGTCGGCGGCGAGGTCTACGAGGACGGCGATTACGGCTCTACCCCGCACGCGGGTGGGGACGACAGGACGACGAGCGACCACCGAGATCGTCGGCGGCTCACCCCCACGCGCGTGGGGACGACGGCGGTGCGCTACCCGGAGTCCGCCGAAGAAAGTTCGGCTCACCCCCACGCGCGTGGGGGGACGACGAGCTAGGTAAATTGCTCGGTTCGTGCAAGAACGGCTCACCCCCACGCGCGTGGGGACGACATGATTCTGCTCATTCATGCCGCTCTCCGTCCCGGCTCACCTCACGCGCGTGGCGACGACTTTACGCGTGCTTTGGCCGTCCAGTGTGTATCGGCTCACTTCACGCGCGTGGGGACGACTAGGAATTCCTCGTCGCGGCTGTGGTCTGACGGCTCACTCCCCACGCGGCGTGGGGACGATGCTGCCCCATGGCATGCCAAGGACGCGCTTTCGGCTCACCCCACGCGCGTGGGGACGACGCGTTCACGTGTCGACGGTGCCATCGAATCTTGCCCACCCCCACGCGTGGGGGACGACGTCTGCGAGCCTGTACGGATCTCCCCCGTCAACGGCTCACCCCCACGCGCGTAGAACGACGCCGTGGCCTGCGGGCATCGGCGACAACCAAGAGATCGGCTCACCCCACGCGCGCGCGGGGACGACCGCGTGATCTTCAGTTGGCCCCCTCCGTTCGCCAGCTCACCCCCACGCGCGTGGGGACGACGCGACTTCGGCGTGGTTCATGTCGAACGGGTCCGGCTCACCCCCACGCGCGCGGGACGACGCGCTTCACGTCCGCCACCAGACGCCATTCCACTGGCTCACCCCCCACGCGCGTGGGGACGACAGCGCGCGGGTGATGTTCTTGTGGTCCTCACCAAAGGCTCACCCCACGCGGGGACGACGCCACGGCAGAGCACGACTGACCCCGACCGTCGGCTCACCTCATGGCGCGTGGGGACGACGAGATCCACACCGGAACCGTCTCGACGAAGACGGCTCACCCCCACGCGCGTGGGGACGACGCCGCAAAGTACGAGTATCCGAAACCACCAGTCGGCTCACCCCCACGCGCGTGGGGACGACCGCGCCTTGTCCCGCTGCGCCTGCTCCTGCGTCGGCTCACCCCCACGCGCGTGGGGACGACGCGATGTGGAGCGCCCACACCCCGGAGCGCTTCGGCTCACCCCACGCGTGGGGACGACTTCCTCGGCGTCGTCGTCGGGAGGGTCGGATCTCGGCTCACCCCCACGCGCGTGGGGACGACTCGTCATCTCCAGCGAGCGTCGGAAGCGCGATCGGCTCACCCCCACGCGCGTGGGGACGACGGAGCCCCTCGCGGGGCGCGCGGCCGCTCGACGGTTCACCCCCACGCGCGTGGGGACGAGGTGCGCTCGGCCAGCTCTTCAAGTTGGCTGGCTGGCTCACCCCCACGCGCGTGGGGACGGACTCGCGGATCTTCGGCGGGTACACGGCGGACAACGGCTCACCCCCCACGCGCGTGGGGACGACGGTTGTCGATCGTGGATGCGACGGTGTCGGCCGGCTCACCCCCCACGCGCGTGGGGACGACGACATGGCCATCAGGCCGCCGGGGCGTCGCGAACGGCCTACCCCCACGCGCGTGGGGACGACATCCTCAGGATTGACAGAGTCCTCTGTCTCCTCGGGCTCACCCCCACGCGCGTGGGGACGACGTCGATCGTCACGCCTGTCCCCTTGAGGGCGTCCGGCTCACCCCCACGCGCGTGGGGACGACGACCTCAAACCCTGCGGCTTCTGGCCACTGTACGGCTCACTCCCCCACGCGCGCGTGGGGACGACCCCGATCCGCCGAACGCGTCGCGCGGGGTGATCGGCTCACCCCCACGCGCGTGGGGACGACGATCGCGACCGTCGCGCCGGTCCCGGTCCCACCGGCTCACCCCCACGCGCGTGGGGGACGACGGCCAGAATCCGGTACCGGTTCCTCGGGATCATCGGCTCACCCCCACGCGCGTGGGGACGACTCGAGCGCCTTCCTTGCTTTCGGCTTGGTCTTCGGCTCACCCCCACGCGCGTGGGGACGACTGCGCGCCAAGGCGGCCGGCGTCGCCGGCGCCGGCTCACCCCCACGCGCGCGTGGGGACGACGACTCGATGCACGCGAGGACGGTCGTCTCGCGGCTCACCCCACGCGCGCGTGGGGACGACTTGGGTGCGGGGGCGCGCGCGCGTCGATCTCGGCTCACCCCCACGCGCGTGGGGGGACGACCGCCCCGCCCGCTTCGCGCCGAGCGCCGCCGCCGCCCACCCCCACGCGCGTGGGGACGACCGGCCGGCGAGGGTTCGCGACGCTTCCGGAGCCGGCTCACTCCCACGCGCGCGGGGGCTGACGAGGAGATCGCGGACCGCGATCGGCAATACGCGCCGGCTCACCCCCACGCGCGTGGGGACGACAACGTAGTAAGCCTCGGTTCGGCGAGCCGAAGTCGGCTCACCCCCACGCGCGTGGGGACGACCCGGTGATGCCCGGGTGATGCCCTCGGAAGCGCTCGCCGGCGATCGGCTCACCCCCACGCGCGTGGGGACGACCGCGGGGACGCGTCGTTCCCGATCGACCCACGGCTCACCCCCACGCGCGTGGGGACGACGTAGCCGTCCGCGACGATCGTGTCGACGATGGCGGCTCACCCCCACGCGCGTGGGGACGACATGCGCCTGATCTGCTCGGCGCGCTCGGGCAGCGGCTCACTCCTGACGGCGGGCGGGGACGACGAAGCGTCTGCGGGCCTCACCTCAGGGGGTTGGCGGCTCACCTCCACGCGCGCTGGGGACGACGACTTCTACACTGGTGCAGTTGCGGGGGTCGACGGCTCACCCCCACGCGCGTGGGGACGACTCCTCGATGAACGCCTCGACGAGCTTCTTCTTCGGCTCACCCCACGCGCGTGGGGACGACGAGTTGGCTGCGCCGGACCACCCAGCCGCGATCGGCTCACCCCCCACGCGCGCGGGGACGACTCCGTCGCGATCGTTCGGTAGGCGCCGTGCGCCGGCTCACCCCACGCGCGTGGGGACGACGTGATCTCAACCTCGGTGTCGATGGTGCTCGGCCACCCCCCACGCGTGGGGACGACGCGCGACATGAACCCCGCGCGCATCCTTCCGGCTCACCCCCACGCGCGTGGGGACGACGCATATGAAACCAAATACTAACGGCGGAGCGGCGGCTCACCCCCACGCGCGTGGGGACGACGCCCGAAGCAGGTCGCCATGGGTCCAACCCCGCTGGCTCACCCCCACGCGCGTGGGGACGACGGACACGTGGATGCAAGTCCAGCTCGCCTTTCTCGGCTCACCCCCACGCGCGTGGGGACGACCGCGCGCTCCAAAGCGCGTCGTCGTCGCTCCTCGGCTCACCCCACGCGCGTGGGGACGACCGCACGGGAGGGGGGCCCAGCGGGCCGAGCATCGGCTCACTCCCCACGCGCGTGGGGACGACGTGTAGGCCTTCAGGGAACCTACGGCTGGTTGTTCACGGCTCACCCCCACGCGCGTGGGGACGGCGCGCTCTTGAACTCGAGGTGGAGCCGCCGGCCCGGCTCACCCCCACGCGCGTGGGGACGACGCGCAGTCCTCGTTGATGCATTCGTAGCGGCTCGGCTCACCCCCACGCGCGTGGGGACGACGAGGCGGAGGTGGCGGGTCGAGACGCGGCCTCTCGCTCACCCCACGCGCGCGGGGGGACGACCCTCGGCGAGGTGGCGATAAGCCGATGCGCGGCGGCTCACCCCCACGCGCGTGGGAACGACGAGAGGGCGGCGAAGGCGTCGCGGGCGATGGGCGGCTCACCCCATGCGCGTGGGGACGACGAGATCGGGCGGTACAAGGACGTCGTCTCGATCGGCTCACCCCCACGCGCGTGGGGACGACTCGTCCGACCTTCGTTCCCATCACGCTCCTGCCGACTCACCCCCACGCGCGTGGGGACGACGAGATCGTTGGTCTCAACACCGGCATCGACATCGGCTCACCCCCACGCGCGTGGGGACGACCCGCCCTTGGTGAGCGCATTCTCGTGAGCGACGCCGGCTCACCCCCACGCGCGTGGGGTCGACGCGTTCTCGGGCATTCCAGACGCGATCGACCGACGGCTCACCCCCACGCGCGTGGGACGACCTCGACATCCAGCATCGTGTCCAGCGCAGTGCGCGGCTCACCCCCACGCGCGTGGGGACGACTCGACATCCAGCATCGTGTCCAGCGCAGTGCGCGGCTCACCCCCACGCGCGTGGGGGACGGGACGACCTTTCCAAAGTCGTCATTCACGCGCGGTCCCGGCTCGCCTCACGCGCGTGGGGACGACCGCAATATCCAGTCGGACAGGCGCTGGCTATCCGGCTCACCCCACGCGCGTGGGGACGACGCGCGCGTCCCCTTGCGGCGAGCTGCGAGAACGGCTCACCCCCACGCGCGTGGGGACGACGGGGTGAGCGACGTACGGGAGCGGCCCGTCGTACGGCTCACCTCACGCGCGTGGGGGGACGACTCGCGTGACGCCGACGAGCGGCGCGGCGTACGGCTCACCCCCACGCGCGCGTGGGGACGACGACCACAGGGTGTGCGACGGTGCACAACTTTCGGCTCACCTCCACGCGCGTGGGGACGACGTTGTAGCGGCCCACCGCCTTCCGTCCGATCGACGGTTCACCCCCACGCGCGCGGGGACGACTGAATCGGCTCGGGCGCGTAGGGAACGCGGCGCGGCTCACCCCCACGCGCGCGTGGGGACGACTTGAACCCCGCGATGAGCGCTGCGCGCTCGCTCGGCTCACTCCCCACGCGCGCGTGGGGACGACTCTTGAGGAGCATCTCTGTCAGCCACGCGTCTGGCGGCTCACCCCCACGCGCGCGTGGGGACGACGTGATCGTCCGCTTGGTCTTGCTTCTTGCCGGTTGCGGCTCACCCCCACGCGCGTGGGGACGACGCGCGATCCCAGCTGTTCATGCCAGCCGCGACCGGCTCACCCCCACGCGCGTGGGGACGACCTGATCCGCCACGGCAAGACCACCGAAGGGTGGCTCACCCCACGCGCGTGGGGACGACGAGAAGGCCGCGCTCGACGACGCCCTGCTCGAAAGCCACCCCCACGCGCGTGGGGACGACCGCACCACCCGCCGGCTTGTGCCACCCCTGGAACGGCTCACCCCCACGCGCGTGGGACGATTCCTGGCCTGCCTTCAACCGGGTCGGATTGTTCGGCTCACCCCCACGCGCGTGGGGACGACGCACCCAGCCGATGCGCCGCATGCTGCGGTCGGCTCACCCCCACGCGCGTGGGGACGACGCCTACCGAGGAGGTGATCACCGACCTGATCGCGGCTCACTCCCCACGCGCGTGGGGACGACGGCCATAGTTTAGCCCTCCGCGGACTCGGATCGCGGCTCACCCCCACGCGCGCGTGGGGACGACGGAGGCGCGGCGGGGTTGCCGGGGGCGGGTGTAACACCCCCACGCGCGTGGGGACGACGCTTTCGCGATCGCGCGTCGTGCGTTGCCTGACGGCTCACCCCCACGCGCGTGACGACTCCGATCGCTGGAGTCGCGACACCCTCTTCTTCCGGCTCACCCCCACGCGCGTGGGGACGACCTCGAGCGCTGTAGAGCGCCGTGCCGCCCTTCGGCTCACCCCCACGCGCGTGGGGACGACGTCGTGATCGCGAAGTTGATCCAGGTGCGTGCCGGCTCACCTCACGCGCGTGGGGACGACGTTGATGGGACGTACGATCCGGGGGATCAGCGCGGCTCACTCCCACGCGCGTGGGGACGACCTCGAACGAGGTGGCGCCGTGAGCACGCTCGTCGGCTCACCCCCACGCGCGTGGGGACGACGACCTGAAGACCGGCGGATTCGGCTACTCGTATGGCTCACCCCACGCGCGTGGGGACGACGCGGTCGCGGACCCCGAGGAGAGGCCGTGCCCCGGCTCACCCCCACGCGCGTGGGGACGAGGCGGCGCCTGAGCGAGGCGGCGCTCCGCCTCCTCGGCTCACCCCTCACGCGCGTGGGGACGACGCTCCCGTCACGGCCTCCGCTGCGACGGCTCACCCCCACGCGCGTGGGGACGACTACCGCTTCCCAGCCCCGGGGGCGTGAAATGGCGGCTCACCCCCACGCGCGTGGGGACGACGCCGCGTCGGCGCGCTCGGTCTCCAACTTGGTCGGCTCACCCCCACGCGCGTGGGGACGACGCCCCGCGCGCCCTCCGAACCGCGCGAGGTCCCGGCTCACCCCCACGCGCGTGGGGACGACCCTCTATGTTTACGCGAGTTTAGCTCACTTGTCAGGGCCGAGGTGTCGCTCGGGGGATTCCCGGCGGAACGGCCGACGCACGAGCTGCAAGCCTTCGTTGTCAAAGATCTGTCGGCTGGTGTCGCCGTGGCTCCGTACGACAAAGCCTTGCTCTGTGGGCGCCCGAAACACGAGCAGGCATCCACCCGTCGGATGGCGTGCGCATACGAGCGCCCAGAGCTTATCGCGCACGCGCTGCGACAACGTTCCCACGAAGACCCCGGCCCGCACTTCCAGCATCCAACGCGTGATCTGCCCACGCAGCCCAGGCCGAGCGCACTCCACGATCAGGAGCGTCACTCGCGCTCCCCGTCTCCGAAAGCCCACGCCGCGTCGTCCGCATGGGGGTCGATCTCCTCCGCGGACGTTGCTGCTGGCGAATGGGTCGGCTCAGCGAAGTTGACCCCGCCCGTGGTCGTCGACCCGTCCGGGTTCCACAAGAGGCCCGCCTCGGCGCCCATCCCCTCCTCACCGGCTTGCGCTCCCTGGTGCACGGCGAGCGTCGCGCGCTCGGGCGCGAGTCCGACGACCCGCTGGAGGTCCGGGACGATGCGCTCGAGCAGGCGCTCCTTCAAGAACATCGCGCGGCACTCTGCGCGCACCCGCGACTCGATCCTCGAGACCCCTTCTCGCACGGCGCGGAAGGCCGCGGGGATCGTGATGTCCGCCTTGTAGAGGTCGGCGATGTCGTACACGAACGAGAGCTGCTTCCCTACGTGGACGAACCCGAGCGCCGTGCTGAACCCCGTCGCGACAATCGCGGCATGGCACACCCCGTAGAGGCACGCATTCGCCGCTGAGAGCGCGCGGTTGATCGGATCCGCTGCTCCCCAGTCACCGGTCCGGTACGCTCGTCCGTTCCACGGCACGCCCGTCTCCGTCGATAGCCGCGCGTACGTATCGCGTACGCGAGCCCCCTCCCGACCGCGGACCTGCTCCAGCGAGAGGCCGTCGTCCAGCCCACCGGGGAACCGCATCGTGTAGAGCCGCTTCACCACCGCCGCGTGCGCGCGCGGTTCAGCCCACGCACGCGCTTGCGCCTCCACGTTTCGGCCACGACGAGTCTCCCCGAGACCGGCCGCGTAGAACCGCGCTCCGCCCTCGCCACACCACACGATCGAGCAGCCGCTCTCCGCCAGCGCGAGCACTGCTGCGTGCGTGATGACCGCCCCGGGGCCAAGCAGAAGCGTGCTCAGCGCGGCCGTCGGAACCTGCACCCGCCCAGTCACATCGCGGAGCTCGATCGCGTAATCCGCCCGCTCCACGCGCGTCCTCTCCGCATACAAGAACGTCCAGCCATCCCCCACCCGGGGCAGCTGCGATAGATCCGTCACCACCGGCTCGGGCATGTCGCCAGCGTGAGGCGTCGACCGAGCCCATTCGGACGACAGCTTACGTACGGCTGAAAATACGCACAGACCATCCGGTTCTCGACTTGAACACCGCTAGAGCACCGACCGGTTTGAATCGGCGGTGGATTCGCGGGTGTCTGGGTGGGAGGCGCGCGCCCGAGGAGCGCGCACCGGAAGACTGCTCCTGACAATCTCAGGAGCACAGCGACGCGGCCTGTGGATCGCATCGGTGATTCGAACCGGTCGGTGCTCTAGCCGTCCGACAAGCCCCCTACGATTGTCTCTCTCGAGCGGACTCCGTCCCTCGCCGAAGCGCGCCCCGTGCAAGCTCCGCAACCGCCTCACGGAGCTCTGCTGTGCGGCACTCAGCGGCCGCCCCAAGTCCAACGACGTACCGCGCGACGGGAAGAAGTCCGCCGGTCTCCGCCTCGACCAGAAGCCCTCCATCCTCGGGCGTTCCGCTCAAGCCCTCGGGGAGGTTGTTCGCCACCCAGCGAGCGTCCGGGTCGTGGACGAAGAACGAGATCCGCACCTTCTCCTTCCCGTGGAAGCCGTCGATGCTGCTCTGCACGAGCTCCTCGACGACGCTGTCGTCCACCGCGTGGAACGTGGCGGACACATCCGGCTGGACCCCCGTGATCGAGTCCACCCGGAACCAGCGAAGCTGGTTCGTCGCGTGGCACCAGGCGACGAGTCGGCTCGGAGGCCCCAACATCACCCGCTGCACGGAGAGGACGCGGTGGCTCAGCGTCCCGCGACTCGCGCTGTAGTACCGAACGCGAACCGGGCGCTCCTGCGCGAGCGCATCGAGGAGCACACCGAGCGCTTGCTCTTCCACCTCCGAGGTACCGGGGACGACGCGTTGGAGCGCTCGAGCGAGGACGGCGGGCGTTCCCTGAGACAGCCTCGCGATGAGCTGCGCGCGCTCCCTGCTCGGTCCGACCCGCGCAAGGACGCGAAGGAGCGCGGCGGCGTCCCGGCTCTCGAGCATCACGCCTCCGGGGAACCAGCCCGGCTGAGTGCTCCAATACACGTGCGGGTGATCTTCCTCCCGGGTGAGAGGCCAACCCGCGAGCTGCAGGTCGTCGAGAACGCGGCGCACCGTCCTCACGTGCACGCCCAGCTCGCGCGCGAGCTCCGCTTGCGACCACACCCGCGTCTTCCAGAACGCGACGATCACTGCGGAGAGCGTCTCCGTCGCCGTACGTTGTCCCACGGTCCCCTCCTCCATCGAGAACATACGCCGGTCCGCGCTCCCACGCCGAATTACGTTGCGCATCCGAACAGATGCGTGTGTCCTTCGCGACCGGGAAGGGGGGCCGCGTGAGGGGGGATCAGACCGCAAAGGGCGCCGAGCGTTCAGCGTGCGCCAACGTGTCGACGGGTTCGGCCGACCGCGAGGCGCAAGGTCCGTCCTCGTGAGCGACGGACGCGGGCACCTCGAACTCTGGGGCAAGGCGGATCCCGCGCGGGCCGAGCGCGGTCCCGCCTGGCATCCCCTCGCGTTCCACATCCTCGACGTCGCCGCCGTCGCGCTGCATCTGCTCGAACTGCGACCCGCCCGGACGCGTGCGATGTCGGACGCGATCGGCCTTCCCTCGACGGAGGCCATTCCATGGATCGCATTCTTCGTCGCGCTACACGACCTCGGAAAGGCGACCCCGGCGTTCCAGCGGATCGCAGACGGTCATGAGGCCCGGCTCACTGCCCTCGGATACGCCTTCGGGGAAAGCCGCGAGCCACATGGCGGCCTCAGCACCGTTCTGGTGCCCCCGGAGCTCGTCGCCCTGGGGGTGGATGGAATGCTCGCAAGGTGGGTCGCGCGGGCGGTCGGTGCGCACCACGGCGACTTCGCCACCGACATGAAGGTGTGCGATCTCGAGGCACGACGAAACACGTCGGCAAGATGGCTTGGATTCGCGCCCGCACGGGCCTCGTGAGCGATCTCAAGCGCGTCGTGCTCGCCGGCCCGAGCCGAGTCCGGCCCGACCTTCGCGGCTCCGCTCCCGCCCTCGCCGCCGACCTCGCGGGACTCACGACCGCCGCCGATTGGATTGGCTCGAACGCGGACGTGTTCCTCTACACGACGAGCGATTGCGGCGTCGACGCGTACTGGGCCCTCGCACGCGAACGCGCAGCAAACGCCACCGCGGCAGCGGGCTTCCGCGCGAGCCCGGCGCCCTCGTCCCGCCGCAGCTTCCAGGAGCTGTTCCGCCGGGACCCTTGGCCGCTCCACAGCTGCTTCACGGAGGTGCTCGCCACCCTGCCCATGGGCTCGCTCGCGATCGTCGAGGCTCCCATGGGGGAAGGCAAGACGGAGGCAGCCTTCCTCGCATTCGACACCCTCGCGACGCGCGGTGCGGACGGACTCTATTTCGCACTCCCCACCCAGGCGACCGCCAACCAAATCCTGGGACGGATCGAACGCTTCCTGAGCGAGTGCTTCCCGGGCGCGCACAATCTCCACTTGGTCCATGGCGGCGCCGCATTGTCCGACGCGTATGGCGAGCTTGCCGCACGAGCGCTGTCGCTCCGATCCATCGACGGGCCCGCGACCGACAGGGATGACGCGCCCGTCGCCGACGCGTGGTTCCGTCAATCGAAGCGCGCTCTGCTCGCACCGTTCGGCGTCGGCACCGTCGATCAGGCGCTGCTCTCGGTGCTGCGAAGCCGACACCACTTCCTGCGTCTACACGGACTCGCCGGGAAGGTGGTCGTGTTCGACGAGGTGCACGCCTATGACGCCTTCACGTCGACGCTTCTCGCACGCCTCTGCGAGTGGCTTCGAGCGCTTGGCGCGACAGTCGTCTTGCTCTCCGCCACGCTCGCTTCACCCCAGCGCGAGCGCCTGCTCCGCGCGTTTGGCGCGGCTCCACCCGCCTCGGTGCCCTACCCCGCGGTCACGGTCGTCACCGATGGAGTCGCCACGCCGCAGACCTTTCCTTCCAAGAGTGAAGCCTTCGGCGTGCGGCTCGAGTGGAAGGGACGGCAAGACATTCTTGGGGGGCTCATCGAGGCAACCCGCGCAGGAGGCAACGTCGCGTGGATCGTCAACACCGTGTCCACAGCCCAGGCGCTCTTCCTCGAACTGGAAGCCGCGAAGAGCTCCGGAGCGATCGGACACGACGTCGAGCTCCGTCTGCTTCATGCCCGCTTGCCGTTCGGCGTGCGCTTGCGCCGCGAGCAGGAGGCCGGCCGAGCCTACGGACCGCCCTCGGACGACCCGAACCGCCAGCGGCCGCGGGCCTCCATTTTGGTCGGCACCCAAGTCCTCGAACAGAGCCTGGACTTCGATTTCGACCTCATGGTGACGGAGATCGCCCCGGTCGACCTAGTGCTCCAGCGGGCAGGCCGGCTACATCGCCATGCGCGGCCAAGGCTGCCACATCTCCAAGAGCGCGCGCTCTGGATCGAGACCCCCAATGGAGCGGACGCGAGCGCCGGACCGACGTTCGGAGCCGCGTCGTACGTCTACGACGAGGGCGTTCTGCTCGCGACCTACCTCGCGCTGTGGGGCCGTGACCACCTACGCCTTCCAAACGACATCCCGAAGCTCATCGAGGACGTCTACGCCACCGACTGGGCAGCCGCCCACCCCGAGGGACCGCTACGGGCTCGTCTCGTCGAGCTCGCCGCTTCGCTCCACGACGCCACTCGCGGGGAAGCGCGGACGGCGCTCGACAAGCTCTTGCCGTCGCCCTCGTCGGACGACCCGTTCGCCAACTTTGCGTGTCGTTTCGACGAGGAGGATCCCGCAGTCCACGAGGCACTCCGGGCCGTGACTCGGCTTGGGGATCGAAGCGTTACCGTCGTCCCTGTCGTCCCTCATGAGGCCGAGCTCCGACTCGCGACCGACTTGTCGTTCCGCTTTGATCCTCGACAGGAACAGCTCCCCTTCGCGGTCGTACAGAAACTCGCACGAAGCTCGGTCTCCATCTCGAGACCGCAAATCGTCAGCGCTCTCCTCGCGTCGGACGAGTCGTACCCAAGAGCGTTTCGGAGGTCGGGGTTCCTCCGACACCATCGATTGCTGGTTCTCGACTGCGCTGGTCGTGGCCTCATCGGCTCGACGCCACTGGCCCTCGATCCCGCCTTGGGGCTCGTGATCGGCAAGCTCACCGACCAACTCTCTGCCGCAAGGACGCGCACATGATCGCAACGAACACCAACGACCTCTTCGACCTCCTGGACGAGCCCTGGATTCCCTGTGAGCGCCTCGACGGTCGAGTGGAGGAATTCGGTCTGCGGGACGTCCTGGCACACGCTCACTCGCTTGCACGCATCAGCGACGGGTCCCCGCTCGTGACGATCATGCTGCACCGACTGCTGCTCGCCATCCTCGACCGCGCCCTGGCCCCAGCCGATCGAGCCGCGTGGGTGGCGCTGTGGAACGCGCCGGTCCTCCCCGGCGCGCCAATCGGGTCCTACTTCGAGCGCTGGGGGCACCGATTCCGGCTGTTCGATCCAGCGCGCCCGTTCCTCCAGGTCGTGGATCTCGAGAAGAAGCTCCAGTCGGAGCGAGGGGACCCGGGCGAACGGATGTTGCTTTGGCGCATGATCATCGAGACGTCGTCCCACTCCTCCGCCGCCGTTCACTTCGAACGCGTGCCCGAGGATCCTCGGCTTTCGGCCGCGGAAGCGGCTCGTGGGCTGCTCGGCTTCATCGGGTATGCCCAGGGCGGTCGGATTCAGAATGAAGCCGCCAGCTGGAAGGGCGGTGCGCTCCGAGGGGGAGCGGCCGTGCTCGCCATGGGCGCCGACCTCAGACAAACCCTGCTGCTGAATCTGCTCTATGGTCCCCGAATCCCAGACGATCTTCCGCCCTGGGAGCGAGAGCGGGAGATCGGGCGTCTCGAACGCAACGCCACAGGCCCGATCGACCAGCTCCTCTTTCCCGTCCGCCGCGTCCAACTGTTCCCCCAGCGCGACGCGGACGGCCTCAGCGTCCGGGAATGCATCACAGCCGCCGGCGAACGCATGGCGGACGCACCTGGGGATCCGCAGTTCGCCTACTTCGTGAGGGACAAGACAAAGGGTCCGGTAGCGCTTCGGTTCGACGAGGAGCGGGCGGTCTGGCGCGACTCGACCGCGCTGTTCGATGCCGCCTCGGGGAGCGACCAGAACAGGCCGCCACTCGCCGTCGTACAAGTCTCCAGTCTCGTCGTGAACGGTGTGCTTCCGAGGAGTGCGCGCTACCGACTCGGCTTGTTCGGCATGGCGACGGATCAAGCGCGCATCCTTCTGTGGCGCGCCGAACAGGTCCCGCTGCCCGCCTCGATGCTGGTGGACCCCGACCGAGTCGAGGCACTGCGCTCCGCCATCGAGCTTGCCGAGCAAGTCGGGCGAGGCCTGGACACGCAGGTCCTGTTCTTCCTCTGCACCCGTCACCTCTCGATCGGCGACCGAAAGCCCGACACCAAGGACGTGACCGCGCTCAAGTCCGCGCTCGGAACGCTCGCATTCTACTGGTCGAGCGTCGGAAATGACTTCCCGTCATGGCTGTCGATGCTTGCGAGGGTAGAAGACCCGGAGACCGCACTGGATCGGTGGAAGATCGATCTTCGAACGCACGCCAACGCGGCATTCCAAGACGCGGCGTCTCGCCTGGGCGAGCGCGCGCGGGCCCACATCGCGGAAGCGGAGGGCCGCAAACGCCTAAACCTGATGCTTCACGAGTTCATACCGCGGCAGCCGCGGAGCACCGCCACAGAAATCCAAGGAGAGCCCCGATGAGCGACGAAGCGCCGGACAAGACCGATCGAATCCACGACTTCATCCGAGCCATTGGGGGCCACGTGAAGGAGGAGGACCGGGGCGCGCTCGCTGCGCTCCGCCGCTCCCTCACGGACGAGCATGGCATGGCGGCCCAAGCCGCACCGTATGTCGTCCCCTACTTGCCCGCGGACTCCTCCAACGCTGCACGCGACCGGGCGTTCTTTTTGGTGGGTGCGTTGTACGCGCTCCACCCCGCCCACGTGAGGGGGAAGAGCCTGGCACAGTCCTACCGCGAGCTCTGCCTCAAGCGCAGCCCGGACGGAAAGATCACTCCGGCGATGCAAGCACGGTTCGTTGCGCTGCTCGACGCCCATCCCGAGGACGTCGGGGAGCACGTGCGGCACGCGGTCGGTCTCCTCAAGTCACAGGAGATCTCCATCGACTACGAGAAGCTGCTTCGCGATCTGGTCCGCTTCGATCGTCCCGATCGGCGCGTTCAGCGCGATTGGGCACGAGATTTCTGGGCAAGCGACTCGGAGCAAGCCCCCACGCCATCGCCGAAAGAGGTGTCTCCATGAAACTCGAGCTGCACATTCTTCAGAACTTTGCGCCGTCCAATCTCAACCGTGATGACACGGGCTCGCCGAAAGACTGCGAGCTTGGTGGCGTCCGCCGCGCAAGGATATCCAGCCAGTGCTACAAGCGCGCGATCCGCCAGGCGTTCGACCAGCAGAAGCTGCTGCCACAGGGCGACTTGGCGGCGCGGACCAAGCGGCTGATCACAAAAGTGGCGGAGCGCGTCATGAAGGCCAAAGGCGTGGAGGAGGGACCGGCGAAGCGCGCCGTTACAAGTGCCCTCGCCGCGGGCGGGTTGAAGGCGGACGAAGACGAGACCCAGTACCTTCTCTTCCTTCCGACGCGCGCACTCGATGCACTCGCCGGGGTGGTCAGCGAGCACTTCGACAAGCTGTCCCTCGATGCGCCGAAGGCCGAGCCCGCCGATTCGGCCGATCCGCCGAAAGCTGCCGGCAAAAAGGGGCCCTCGAAGAAGAAGGAGAAGAGCGAAGCAAAGGATTCGGCCGATCCGGCGGTGCGCGCGGCGGTCGAGAAGATCCTCAAGGATGCGTCGCGCACGCCCGAGCTCGCCTTGTTCGGCCGCATGATTGCCGACCAGCCCGGCTGGAACGTCGAGGCGGCCTGCCAGGTGGCGCACGCCATCTCGACCCATCGCGTCTCGATGGAGTTCGACTTCTACACCGCCGTCGACGACCTCCGGGACGAGGGTACGGCGGGGTCGGGAATGATGGGCACGATCCAGTTCAATTCGGCCTGCTTCTACCGATACCTCGTGGTCGACATCGGAGATCTGAAGGCGAACCTCGGCTCAGACGGCGGCGTGACCGCCCAGGCGCGGCAGGCAGTCGAAGCTCTCGTGCGAGCGGCGGTGCTTGCCATTCCCACGGGCAAGCAGAACTCGATGGCCGCACACAACCCGCCCTCCCTGGTCTTCGCTGAGGTGAGCGATGGGGCGCCGCCGCGCTCCCTCGCGAACGCGTTCGTCGATCCCGTGCGGCCCCGGCACGACAGCGATTTGGTCGCGCAGTCCGTACTCCGATTGGGAGCGTATGCCGCCTCGCTCGACAAGGTGTATGGCGCGAAGGGACGCGTCGATCGCTCGTTCGTCGTTCTGGACCCGAGCGACGAGCTCGCGAAGGGTTTCAACGCAAAGCTCCCCGCGGCAACGAATCGCGCGTCGCTCGATGATTTGGTCTCGGCGAGCTTGAACGCGGCGCTGGGGGCCGCGTGATCTCCGTCCTTCTCCGACTCGAGGGCCCACTCCAGTCGTGGGGCACGCGAAGTCGGTTCGGGTATCGCGACACCGAACGCGAGCCGTCGAAGAGCGGGGTCATCGGCCTCCTTGGCGCAGCGCTCGGGATGACGCGCGATGACGACGCGCTCCTCGGGAAGCTCGCCAAGGGCGTGTTCGCGGTGCGGGTGGATCGAGAGGGCGAGATTCTGACCGACTATCACTCCGTTGGGGGCGGCACGTTCAATGGGGTGCCGCACCTGGCGAACGGGGCGAAGGATCCCATCCTCACGCACCGCGATTACCTGATGGGCGCATCCTTCCTCTGCGCCATGGGATTCGAGGATCATGGCCTCGCGAAGACGGTGCACGAGGCGCTCGGCGCTCCGCACTGGCCCCTCTTCCTGGGAAGGAAGGCGTGCCCGCCGTCGCTCCCCGTGCAAGTGCCGGACGGCACGGTCGGGCTCGTCCCCGAAGCTGCACTCCGAGCGGCGCCATTCACTCGGCCGGCGAAGCGCGCCTGGACCCCCAACGTGGAGGACGCCGCGGCCAGGACGCGCTTAATCGTCGAATGTGCTCGAACCGAGGAAGGAGCAGAGCCCCGGCAGGACCAACCGGTGTCATTCGCGCTCTCGCGGCGCAAATTCGTGCAGCGTTATCAGCGCACGCTATGGATCGAACCCGGCGATCGCCGACTGGAACAAGAGGAGGCACCATGTATCTCACTCGCGGCCTTCTGAACCCGCGCTCCCGCCAGGTCGGGCGCGATCTCCGCGATCCGAGCGACCTGCACCGAACGGTCATGTCGCTCTTTCCAGGCGACCTCGGCGACGCGCCGCGGAAGCAATGTGGCGCGCTGCACCGCGTGGACTTTGGGAACGCCGGTCAGGCGTTGCTCGTCGTTCAGAGCGCCTTGGAGCCCAACCTCACGAGGCTGCCCAACGGCTACTTCATCGAGATCGACGATCTCGTCGCCCGCTACCCCCGCGTGGACCGCCTGCGCGGCGACGCACTCGCGGCGGGCATGACACTGCGGTTCCGACTCAAGGCCAACGTGACACGGAAGATCGACACGAAGAGCCAGGGGGACTCGAAGTCCAATGGACAGCGCGTACCCCTGCGGGACGACGCATCGCGGATCGCGTGGCTTACCCGAAAGGCGAGCACCAGTGGCTTCGAAGTCGTCCCCGAGGAGCTCACCCTGCAGCCCGAGCGGCAGGCAAAGGGGCAGGCGAACCGCACATTCTCAGGAGTTCGTTTCGACGGCCTCCTCCGGGTCGTCGACGTCGATGCATTCCGAGCGACCCTCACGAGCGGCCTCGGTCCCGCGAAAGCGTTTGGCTTTGGGCTACTGTCGATCATGCCGGCGGCGAATGCCGAGCTGTACGAGCCGATCACCTCTCGCGCCTCATGATTGTGGCTTCGGCTGTCCGCCACCGACATCGCCAAGAATTGGCGCCTGAGGTGGCTCGGAGACCGTGTCAGCGACGGCCAACCTATCGGAACCGTGTTCCATCACGCGGAGCCGCCGCCGAAGGCGATATCCGCGATCCTGGCCCCGGTAGCAGCGCCGACGAATGACGAACCCGCTCCGCAGCCTCGACAGCGGAGCCACAACCCAGATTCGACCGCCCGGCGCTCCCTGAGGCGCCGGATTTGTGGGCCTCAGCGGACCCGATCGACGAGCGTGCTCGTGTCGGCGCCCCCGACGGAACGCTCAGGCGGCCGGGCCTGAGCCCTCAGCTCTCCATAGGCTCCGCAGGCGCGTGCCCGAGCCTCCCGCAGAGCGCGAACTCCTCGTGGCTGCGATCGCGTCCGATCTCTGCGGATCTGGGAGGCCATCCACACTCCCCACGCCTCCATCGCCCGCGGTACGTTGGGTGGCGGATCCGCCTTGCAGGCCCAGGCGGCCCTGGTAGCTTCGCCCGGTGAGCGACGGCTTCGGCTTTCATCTCCTCGGGCGAATGTTCGCTGGCGAGCCGCACGTCCTCTCGGTGACCGGGGTGGAGCGCGCGAATGCGCTCTATTCCTTCGACGTTCGTGTCGCGCTTCCACCGGAGGATGACCTCCTCGTGGACGACTCCGTCTTGGAGCTCCGAGCGATGCTTCAGTTGCCGTCGGCTGGCGGGTCGAGACTCGTGCGGGTCATCCACGGCATCGTTCTCGAGGTCGCAGCGGAGGCGGGCACCTACCAGCGTCGGCGGATCGTGCGCTTCCGCATCGGCCCGCGGCTCGCGCTCCTCAAGAAGCGCAAATTCAGCCGCGTGTACACGGACAAAAGCGCGCTCGATGTCGTCACTTCTCTGCTCGCCGAGCACCGCATTGCGTATCGCCTGAGGATCACCGGCTGGCAGGCGACGCGAAGGTATACCGTCCAGTATGGCGAGTCGGACTACGCGTTCATCCGCCGCCTGCTCGCCGAGGTCGGCGTATTCTTCTCCTTCGACCATCCCTCACTCGAGGGCTCGACCGACGGCACGGGCATGGGTGGAGGTACGGAGGTCGTTGTCCTCGGCGATACCCCCCAGTCCTACTCCCCCATCGACGGGAATCCGGTGTTCCAAGTGACAGGCAGCGCGGATGCGCTCGTGTCCTCCGATACTCACGTGTTCGAGTTTACGGCCCGCCGCAGCGTGAAATCCGGCGTCACGCTCGACCGAGCCTACGACTTCTATCGCCCGACCGTCGAACTTCGCGCGATGGCGCAGACTCAGAACACACCTCACCTTGCATACACCTTCGGTGGGGAGGGAGACGAAGGCGCGCCAGAGCTCGTGGCCGGGTCCACTCGGCTCGAGCAGGAGCGAAGAGAGGCCTTCGTCGCCGAAGGCCAGAGCTCCTGCCGGAGAATGATGCCCGGCCGCACAATCCAGATCGAGGGCCACGACGTCCCGAGCCTCTCGGGCGCTTACGTGATCACAGAGGTGCGCCACACGGCCTACGCGCCTGACGCTACTCCCCGGGGATCGCCGCGCTACCACAACGCCTTTGTCTCCGAGCCCGCAGCCGCGCCGATTCGACCCAAGCGGCGGCGCCCCCCGGAGGCCAAGGGCAGCGAAACGGCCATCGTGGTCGGACCAACGGACAAGGAGATCCACACCGATCCGTTTGGGCGCGTACAGGTTCAGTTCCATTGGGATCTGGCCGGCAAGCTGGATGGGACGACCTCGACTTGGCTCCGCGTCGAACAGGGGTGGGCGGGCGCAGCCTGGGGAGCTCAGCTGCTTCCCCGAATCGGCATGGAGGTGGTGGTGACCTTCCTCCGCGGCGACGTCGACCGGCCCCTGATCACGGGCTGCGTTTACAACGCGACTCACCCACTCCCGTTTCCACAACCCGCCGAGCTGACGAAGTCCGGGCTACGCTCGGCCTCGAGTCCTGGCGGCGAGGGGTTTCATGAGATCTCGATCGACGACGCCAAAGGCGCCGAGCTCCTGTACATCCGAGCACAGCGCGATCAGCTGCGCGTCGTCGGGCACGACGACGAGGAGCGCGTCGCCAACGACCAGCGGAGCACAATCGGCCATGACCGCTTCGCGGATATCGCGGAGCGCGATCTGGTGACGGCTGGGAAGGAGCACACAGTCACCGTGGGCGGCCAGGTCCAGGGCGGCGGGGGAGGCGGCGCGCTCGGGACGTTCACGATGAATGGGCAGAACGCGAGCCTGAACGTCAAGGGAGATATCGCGATGGAGGCCGGCGGAACGCTGGGCCTGAAATCCAAGGGAGATCTCTCGATCAGCTCGGGAACGGCGATCTCGATTAGCGCACCGTCCATCACCATCAACGGCGTCGATGTCACGATCGACGGCGAAGGGACGATCGCCCTCCAGGGCGGCGACATATCGATCAAGGGGACCGACGTCAGCGTCAAGGGCGGCAAGATTACCAACAATTGAGGAGCAACCCCGTGCGAAAGCGAAGTGAAGCGGTCAGATCCATCGAGCGGTCGCCCAATCCGCGGGCGGAGGGGTTGTTGCGCGGGAAGCTCAGCAGTCTCCGTCCGGACGGACAGATCATGGTGGTTGTGGACGGCGCGGTACGGCCGGCTGCGCTTGCTACTGCCGCGAGCGAAGCGGAGATCATCGCGTGCATTCGCGCTCGAAGCGAGGTCGCGCTCGGAACATTCGAAGACGGCACCCTTGTCATCATGGGCATCTTGCGCCAGCGGATGGCTCCAGCCGCTCCGTCTTCGGGGGCCGCCGTCGAGCGAGTGATCGAGATCGCCGCGACGGAAGTGCTCGAGCTCCGTGCGGGGGAGGCGCGCATTCGTCTCACCGGTGACGGCCGCGTCGAGATTCGTGGCCTCGAGCTCGTTTCCATCTCCGAAGGCCAACAGCGGCTTCTCGGCGCGACCGTCTCGATCAACTGAGCCATGGCCGTCACCGTCACAGCGAACGATCGGACGGTTGTCCACCGTGGCTCCGACGGCACCGGATATGCCTTCCCGGACGTCTGCAGGACGCCGCCGGCCGATCTCCCCGTCGCCTACCCGAATGCGATCTACTCGATCGACGCGGAAGGGACCTGCGCGAGCGTGTTCTGCGATGGATACGCGGTCATGAACGCCAAGTCTTTCTTCGCGCGGAGCTACCTCGACGAGCCCGGCACCGGCGGCGGCATCTTCTCTGGTGTCAACATGGGCAAGGGCTCGTTCTCGACCTCGAGCCCGGATGTGTTCTTCGAGGGCGCACCCGCCCCGAGGCACCTCGACAAGACGAAGCACAATCATGGCAGTCCCTGGAACGCAGTGTCGGTCCTGCTGCAGATCTCCGAGCTCCTCTCGATCGAAGCGAAGCTCTGCCTGATTCTCTGCTTTTGCAATGAACCGGGCTTCAAGACGTGGTGCCTCGACGCGTTCCTGGCGACGCCGACCCCAGTTCTGAACAGGGCGGGAGACTGGGGAATGGGGTGGGATCCAAGGTTCCATAATGTCTGGGTGGAGGTGCCCTATACACCGAGCGGGACGTATGTCCCCAGCTGGACGCCGAGCGCGTACCAGAAGGATAAGAACCGCAAGCCGCTGCCGATCCCGGGTTCCTGGGAGAACAGCAACAAGCGGAGGAATTCGTCGCGGCCTGACGTCGTCGTCACTTGGAACCGCTACGACAGTCCGACTCCGGGCAACATTGCACAGATCTTCGAGATCAAGTTCGACGGGGATCCGCGGGGTTCGGGGACGGGGCTGCAAAACCAGGTGCGGAAGTACCAGAACATCGGACCGACGACTGTCCTCACTGCGAAAAGCTGTGGGTGCAACGCCAGACGGCCACCCCCCAAGCGCCGCCGGGTGCGAGTACGGGTTCCTGACCCGAAGCCGGTGCGCGTCCCGGTGCGCGTCCCGGTGGTTGTCCCTGTGCACTTTGAAGTGCCCACGGAATCGGGAATCGGCTGGGCAACCGTCGCGATTGGCGCGGGGATCGGAGCGGGAATACTCCTCGTGACAGGTGGAGGGGGAGCGGTCGCTGCGGCTGCTTCGCGCACCCCCCTGCCCGTGTGGCTAGCCCGTATCCTGGCATTTTGAGAGGGCTCTTTCGATGACCCTACGATTCAATGACTACCTGCAAGAGCACCCGGTCCGAGTGGCGCTCGTTGCGAGCTTCTTCTCGGCGCCGAGCGACGCGAACGCCGCGCAAGCCGCTGGCGTCTACGAACGCTTCGCGGAGCGATATGGCGACAAGGCGAGCTTCTTCTCCGACGCGGAGACGGATCGAGTCCGGAGGCTCGACGCTCGTTCGATCGCGTATCCGCGGCGGCGGTGGGCAAAGGCCAAGGATGGCCTCCTCTGGAAAGTGTCGACGACCCTCGACCAGGAAGTGCCAGGCGAATGGAACTTTACCGCAAGTCTCCGCGCACCGACCGACAAGACGCTGAGCTTCATTTGGTTCTCGCTTGACCATGCCGCCGTCCGCGCGGATGCATTTCGTTCCCTCTTTCTCGAGACCGCCCGCGATCTGGAGTGCAAGCACGGCTACGGCGGCCTCGGAATCGTTGCCGCGCCCCATCCGCTGGCCGCTCAGGAGTCCGAGGAGTCCGCGATCGCCATCACGGCGCGATTCCACGGGTTCGATGTCCTGGGCGCCCATCGAGTCAGCATCGACGCGACCGACGGCATCAAGTGCGTCAACTGGCTGACCCTGGTCGACGCCCCCCTGCTCGCAGAGCTTGGGGGAGAGAGGCACTCAGATCCTCCCTCAGCAGTGCGATTGTCTTTCATGACATTCCCAACGGCGTCGTCATCCAAGCCGGGGAGCGTCCCTTGGCGGGCGACGCACATGGCCCCGACGAGCTCGCCGCCTACCGCGAAGTCGCGAGGGCGCTCAAGCCGATCTTTGCGAAGGGACCCTTCGGGCGGTTTCGCGCCATGGAGTACTTCCAGCGGTACACCAGCGAGTGGCGCGAGCGGTTCTTTCCGGGGGCAAAATGGCCACCGTGAGCAGAGTGCGTGGTCCGCACATCAATGACTACCTGCAAGAGCACCCGGTCCGAGTGGCGCTCGTTGCGAGCTTCTTCTCGGTGCCGAGCGACGCGAACGCCGCGCAAGCCGCGGGCGTCTACGAACGCTTCGCGGAGCGATATGGCGACAAAGCGAGCTTCTTCTCCGATGCGGAGACGGATCGGGTCCGGAGGCTCGACGCTCGTTCGATCGCGTATCCGCGGCGGCGTTGGGCAAAGGCCAAGGATGGCCTCCTCTGGGGAGTGTCGACGACCCTCGACCAGGAAGTGCCAGGCGAGTGGAACTTTGTGGCAAAATTGCGACCGCCGACTGCCAATACGCTAAACTATCTTTGGTTCACGCTTGACCACGCGGCGATTGGCCACGATGTGTTTCTTTCGTTATTTCTCGAGACCGCGCGGGAGTTGCGCTGCAGGCACGGCTACGGCGGCCTCGGAATCGTTGCCGCGCCCCATCCGCTGGCCTCTCAGGAGTCCGAGGAGTCCGCGATCGCCATCACGGCACGATTCCACGGGTTTGATGTCCTGGGCGCCCATCGAGTCAGCGCCGACGCGACCGATGGCATCAAGTGCGTCAACTGGCTGACCCTGGTAGACGCCCCCCTGCTCGCGAAGCTTGGGGGGAGAGAGGCACTGAGATCCTCCCTCAGCAGTGCGATTGTCTTTCATGACATTCCCAACGGAGTCGTCATCCAAGCCGGGGAACGTCCCGTGGCGGGCGACGCACATGGCCCCGACGAGCTCGCCGCCTACCGCGAAGTCGCGAGGGCGCTCAAGCCGATCTTTGCGAAGGGACCCTTCGGGCGTTTCCGCGCCATGGAGGACTTCCAACGCTACACCACCGAATGGCGCGAGCGGTTCTTCCCGGGGGCAAAATGGCCACCTTGAGCGACGACATCGAGGCGTTCGCTGCGGCCGCGGCACGCATCGACGCGGTCGGTGGCGAGAGGTCACCCCGGCCTCGCGACTACGCCGCGGCCGAACTCCACTGGGCTCGGGTCCTGCGACAGGAGGCGATTGCGCTGGCTGGCGACTCGCTCGAGCGCTACGTGCGCGCCTATCTGGCGGCGGTG
Organism: Polyangiaceae bacterium; assembly: GCA_046351395.1. GTDB lineage: Bacteria > Myxococcota_A > Polyangia > Polyangiales > Polyangiaceae > CAYYKK01. The sequence goes on along the minus strand of JAXLYP010000005.1, from coordinate 181,693 downwards.
GCTGTTCCCACACAAGCGGACATGCCCGCCCTGGCAGCGCAAGCAGCCGTGCTTCCGGCTGCGGGCCAGACCGTCGACCGCGTGCCGGTCCACGCCGCACCAGGCGCCGCCTCGCCGGTTGTCTTCTCCAGGATGGCGGCTACCCCAGTGGAGACGGAGCCACCCGCTCACCTGCGCGCAACCGCCGTTCTTCCGGGGGCTGCGCAGGAGGGCGTTGCGCCGGCGCCGCTCGCCTCCCAACCGCTACCCCGACTGACGACGATGGCGGAACCTCCGTCGGGTCGACCGGTTGCGACGCCCTTCGAGTCGCGCGCGGGGCACACCGCCGCGTCAGCTCAGCGGATGACCACGGTCGCGGACCCTCGCGGGGCTCAGCCGGCCGCCACGCCGTTCGTGCTCGCGAACGCCGCCGTCTCGCCGAGCTACGGGCCGGTAGCGGTGGAGCCTCAGAGCGGGCTCACCACAGCGCCGGGAAAAGTTTCGCTGGAGACGCTTCCATTTCACCGCGCGTCTTCCCCGACGAGCGGCGCCAAGCCGATGCGCGTCGACCTCGGCATGATGCCGCTCGAGCGATATGCCGATCTCAGCTTCGCGCTCGCCTCAGGGGAGCCCCGCGAGCTCGTGCTCCGACGTTTCGTCCTCACCGAGGACGTCTGGCAGGCCGTCGCAGCGGCGTGGGGGGAGAAGATTCGGTCCGACCCCAGCCTGAAGGCCTCGTTCGACCGGTACATCGCGGAGCGACGACGTCGTGGACTTTGATCCCTATCGCAACCTGCGCCTGGCGAGCGAGCACCTGGAGTCGCTCGAGGGGATCTGGATCCGCATCCACGCTGAGGTATTTTCAACGCGTCGCGAGTCCACGCGCATGGCGACTACGGAGACCGTCGCGCGCCACCTGACGGGGCTCGCCATGCGAAAGAACGAAGCGATCGACGAAGCATCGCTGCGCGTCGGCTCGCGCCTGTACTCCGAAGCCTACACCGCAGCACGGGTCCTGGGCGCATTGAACCCCAACCATTGTGTGGATTCGAGGGGCCGGACGACCCTGCAGACGGGCAATCGGCTCGCGATCGCGCGCGCGCTCGCAGATAGTCGCCTGATCGGCGCAGCGGTGATCGATGATCCCACGACCGTGCTCGCGGCGGCGTTCCTGGGTGACGTGCCCGACGGGGTGCTACTCGCGCATCTTGGAGCCAAGGACCCGACCATCGGCCTCGTCGCCGCGGCGCTTCGAAGCCGGTTGGGCACCCCGCACTCGCGGATCGTCGAGAGCGTCTTGGTCGAGGGCCCACGCGAGCAGCAGGCGCTCGCCATTCTCTCCATCGCTCGGTCTGAGCGCTTCGCGGGCTCGGCCCGGGTTGCGCTCGGGCCCGTGTTGGATGCGTTGGTCCCGGAGGACGTGTCGCTGTGTGCTCCCGGCGATCCGCGAGCTCTGGCCCTCGCGCTCGTCGGAGACGGCCGATCCGCGAGTCGTATCGCCACGGCTACCGCTCATCGACCCACCGCGAATTCTGCCTGGGCGCTCGGTATTCTGGGTGTCCCAGCGACCGCTGCGACGCTCGTCCCGGCGCTCGAGGGACCGGAAGACGTCGCCCGCGCGGCGCTACAAGCGCTCTACATGATGACCGGGCAGGTCTTCGCCCGCGGCGCCGTCCGCGAGGATGGCGAGCAGATCGTTCCTGATGCGCAGCGCGCTCGCGGTTGGCTGGCAAGCTGGGCCGACGCCGCGAGTCGGGATCGATTCCACCTGGGCAAGCGATTGTCGCTAGACGGCGTCGAATCGCGATCCGAGGTGGGCGCCGAGCCTCCGTCCTTCCGCTTCCTCGCGGCCAGAGCGAAGGAGGTCTTCCCCGGCTTCTTGCCGGACCGCCCGCGAAGACGAGGAGGGTTCTTCGATGTCCTGCCGCCGTCCTCGCCGATCCCTGCGTTGCCGCCGACGCCCACCGTGCTCTTTCACGAGCGTCTCCGTGAGATCGCGAGGGACGCGTGAGAGTCGTCAACTTCACCCCGTACCCGTATCTCCCCTTTCTCTGGACCGAGAAGGACGGCGCCGAGCACGTCTCCGTGATCGTGAAGGTCACGGCACAACAGCAAAGACCTGGAGCGTACTCCGGGGGCGCTTCGATCGCCCGCGCGGACGAGGAGCGCGCGCCTTCGGATGTCGCACCGCGGAGAACGGGCACGAGCGTCATCGTGCACGGCGATGCACGCGGGGCAGAGGTTCGCGTACGTACCGGGGCGCTCGATTACATGGGCAGCGGCGCGGGGTTCCTACCGGCACTGGATGAGCGTCGCGCGCGACTCGCCGGTACATTCGACGAGACGTGGAAACGGACGCGCGCCCCCCTGCTGCCGGTCGACTACGATCACGCGTACTTCGATGTCGCGCAGCCAGGCCTGGTCGCTCGGCCATTCCTTCGCGGAGGCGAACCCATCGAACTCGACGGCTTCGACCTCATCGGTGAGGGGCTTCGCACCGTACCGCGCGTGCTCCTTCGGCTCCGCGTCGGCTCTGAGCCAGGCGCCGAACCCCATCTGGATCTGCTTCAGCTCTTCCCGTCGACCGGACAGTGCACCCTCACCTTTCGCCACACGTTCGACGTCAGCTCGTTCGGAGACGAGCTGCCCCCAGTCACCATCCTCGAGCTCCGCAAGCTCGCGCGCCATAGCGATGTCCGGTCCTGAGCTGGTCATCGAGGCGGCGGGCGCCCGCACGAGCGTCGGCGAGACCCTCGCGGAAACGTCGAACTCGATCGCGCTGCGGATTCAACGCATCGTCCGTGGACCCTTCATTGGCATCGACGGCGCCCGTCAGGCCATCGCGCCGGTCGTCGCGTTCGGGGACGAGCTCCGCGGCATGGCGCGTTCGTGCCTCGTGGCTGCTCCGGCCGTGCGCGACTGCCTCGCGCGCCTTGATCCGCGAGCCGTCTCGAGAGCCGAGCCAGCGCTGCTTCTGCTCAGCGTCGATTCTCCTCCCGACGCGGAGGACGATCCCATGGTTGCCGCGTTCGTGGAGAGTGTTCGGGCGTCAGCCGTTGTTCGCGACGAAGTCGCCGGCCACCTGCGCGACGCGCTAGTCACTGCCGGGTTCACGGATCTGGAGGTGGAGCTCAGGTGCGAAGGCGCCGCCCAGTCCGTCGGGGCGCTGGACCGCGCGCGGGTCGCTCTGGAGGGCCGGTTTCGGCGTGTGATCTGGGGAGGCATCACGAGCGCCTGCGAATCACCGTGGATGGAATGGCGCATGGTGCGCGCCGCAGTCCGTCCGCCACGCCTCCGCGCGCCTCTCGTCGTCGGAGAGGCTGCGGCGTTCCTGTGCCTTCGCCGGGACACGGACGGGCAAGAGGAGTGTCCACGCATCGGCGGGTGGTCTTCGGCGGAGGACGAAAACGTCGCGGTGGGCATGGCGACCACGGGGGGTGCGATCACGCATTCGCTGGAGGCGGCCGTTCTTGCGAACGATGAGTTCACGGCGATCGGCCGAGGTCAGCCGGCCCCGCTCGTCGCGGTGGATCTCCCCGACTGTCGTGCCCTCTCGAGTGAGTGGGACATGGCGGAGGCTCGTGTCTTTGGGGCGCGAGGCGTCGTGCCTGAGCCGTGGAGACCGTGGCTGAGCCTGGGAGAGATCGAGGCAGCGACGCTTCCCGCCTACATCGCGCTCCTCGCGCACGAGCTCGGGCCCGGGCAATCGGGCGTTTGTGCCGTCATGAATGATCCGCCGCGTCGCGCGGCGGTGGGCCTCCACAGGCGAGGGGTGTCTCATGGTCGCGGATGAAGGAAGGTTCGGCGCGCGCGTGGCCCATGCCACCGACGTGCATCTCGGAGCGGACAATACTCGTATCCGCGCGACCGTCGTGGTTGGGCCACGCGCGGACGCCGAGGAGACCCCGCGCGCGGCGGCGGACGCGTTCGTGGAGGCGGTGCGGGTCGGCGTGCTTCCGGTGGTCTCGGGGGCGGATCCGCGGGCCGCACGTGTCGAGGGGGAGCGGACCGTCGGTGCGACGACGACGCTCGACTTCGTGCTCCCGCCCATGTCGGAGGCGGCGCTCGCGCCGCTCGTGAGATCCCTGATGTACGGGACCGAGGACGTTCAGCGATTGCGCGTGGAGGCCACCAGCAGTCCGGGGCAGGAGCTCCGAAGGGTGGCGGAGTTCCCTCCGCTTCCGGAGATCTCAGCGCCGTTTCCGTGGGTCCCCGTCCCGACACACCGAGCGACGCTGAAGCACGGAACGCTCCGCGTACAGTTCGCGGACGACCTGCCAGAGGCCGCCGGCGAGGAGCTCGAGGCGGCCATCCGCGCCTGGTTCCGGCTCGTGGAGGTGCACGGCTTCACGCTCGAATCAGGCGTCTCGAGCGGGTTCTGCACCGACGCAGGAGACGCGTTCCCCGACGAGTGGGTGTTCCAGTTCCAGTTCCTGACCGTCGACGCGCACGCGTGCCGCCCTCTGCTGCGCTACCTGGCGGACATCCATGCCGTTCATCCGATCACCGAAGCGGGCTTCTCCTGGTGATCGCAGTCAAGAACCGCAGAGTGGTCTACATCGCGCAGGTCTCACCAGCAAAGTCGAGGATCTTGCACGAGACTCCGCTCATCCCGTTGTTGCCGCCGTTCGGATTGCCGTGTCCGATTCCGCCAGCTGCGTCCGATGGTGCCTGGCCGAACGTCGCGCCGAGGGGGTTGGGAGCGGTGCCAACGTAAACAACACTCGCGCTGTGGCCACCACGGCCCCCTCCACCACCGCCGCCATTGCCGCCCTGGCCACCGTCGCCGCCCCGACAGGCGTTCTTGGAGCCCGCGACCCCCATACCGCCGGACGCTCCCGTTCCGCCGCTCGCGCCGGGCTGAGCAATGCCGCCGTCGCCACCAATACCGCCCGGCCCAGATGCCAGCGACGTCATGCCGGAGAAGCTCAGCGCGGCCTGCAGGGCTACGACCGCAAACGACGAACCTCCGCCCACGCCGCCGCCCCCCGGCAGACCGCCACACCCACCCGCGCCGCCACTTCCGCCCGAGGCGCCTGGACCTGTCTGGTTGCCCATGGCGACCGGATCGCAATCGATCAGACCTTTGGCGCCACCGCCGCCACCACCGCCCTGTCCGTTCACACCGGGATCTCCGTCCCCACCGGGGAGTGGGGTGAATCCGGAAACGGAGAGCGTTCCCTTGTCCGTCCCGCTGAGTCCCACCATTCCGGGCGAACCGTCGGCTCCCCCAGTGCCGTTCCCGCCGCCAGAGCAGCTCCACGAACCGCTACCTGGCTCGCCAATGCCCTTCTGTCCGAGTCCACCGGCGCTGCCGGGGGATCCGTCCGAGCCATTGCCGATATCGCCATTGCCTCCTGAACCGCCCAGCGAAGCGCCCGCCATACCGTTGCAACTCTGGATGATGGTGGAGCCTGGAGGTGTCGGGATGATTGCCCCGCAAGCGTTCTTTCCCGGCAATCCACCCATGCTCGCGGGCCCCTGCGCGCCGCCGTCCGTCCCCTTCTTCCCCTTCGCGCCCGCTTCAGCGGTGATCTTCGACCGCGCAATGAGCATGTCGCCTTCAAAGACGAGCAACCCAATGGACGACGCGCCGGGGCTGACGGCTGCGGGGGAGTGGATGATCATCGAGTCGATGACGCGGGACTGGCCCGCCATCGCGATGCTCGTCACCGCGATCAGGTCGGGTGGGCCCTCGATCGTCGGGCGGCCGTTCGTCGCGGAGAACTTCCAATCGGCGCACGTCAGCCCGCCGCGCAGGGACGACGCTCCGAGGTTCACTGCCTCGTCGAACGTGTCGGTCCCGCACACGTAGATCGAGATCGCCTGGTTCGGGTGCGCCGCCACGGCGGCGCTGATCGTGTTGAACGGCGACGCTTGCGAGCCGTCTCCGTTCGTCGGGCCCGCTTTGACGAACACGCCGCAGGTCGCTTCGATCGCCATGCCTTCCGTGAGCTCGCAGCCCGGCATCACGCCCGTGGAGCTCGACGTCATCGACGCGCCCGTCGTCGTGCCGGTCGTGCCCGTCGCGGTCGACGTGCTGGACGACGTCATCCCGCCGGCGCCGCCCGTGCCCTCCACGCACGCGACGTAGTTGCAGAGATCCGTCGAGCACCCCGAGGCCGCGATGGCCCCGCCGAGCGCGGCGAGGGAGACGATGGAGAGAGTAAGGAAGGGTCGAGCCGTCATGTCTAGAACGCTCCGAGCCAGGTCAAACCACCATACGTCGAGCTCACGACCGGGACGACCGTCCACGCCGTCGCTGGCTTCTCGTCATCCTTCTTGGGCGATCCGCGCCCCGCGATCGCGAGCGGAAGGAGGATCGCGCCCGTCACCGCCATCGCGCCCCCGAGCGTGAGCGCGACCGCGCCCCCCGTGTTCAACCCGTCCTTCGCCGACAGACTGTCCGCGACGCCCTGGCACGCGGCGCTCAGGTTGTTCGGATTGCACGTCAGCCCCTTGCCCGCCGCGACGGCGTCGGAGTCGTTGCCCGCCGCGGCCACGACGAGGCCAATCCCAACGCCGAGCCCCACCGCGCCCGCGCCGAGGAGCACCGCGCCCGGCCAGATGGGGAGCTTCGAGCCACCCGTGTCCGGCGCCGCGCCGCCCGCGCCACCCCCGCCCGCGCCCTTGGGCTCCGGCTCGAGGCTGATCGTCACGGTCATCTTCGTGCCGGCCGCGATCTTCTGCGGCTCCTGCTTGGGCTTGTAGCCCTCCTTCGCGGCCTCGATCGTGTGCGCCCCTGGCTCGAGGAACACCGTCGTCGTCGACGACTCGACGGGCTTGCCGTCGATCTTCCAGTTCACCTCGCCGGGCGTGCACGACAGCGTGACCTCCGAGACGCGCTCCTTCGCCTTCGCGAGCATCTCCTGAGACTCCGGGTTCACCGCGCCGCTCGAGTGCTTCACGTAGAAGTCGAGGTGCGTCGCGCCCTCGACGTACATCTCGAGCTTCACCTCGCACGTGCCGAGGAGGCCCGCGATCTGCGCGTGCTGGAACTTCCCCCACGCCTCCGTGGCCTTCGTGCGGCACGTCTGGAAGTCGCCCTTCTCGTACGCCGCCGCCGCGTCCTTCATGAGGACGGCCGCGTCGTCCGCGGCCTGGTCCGCGCGCGCAGGCGCCGCGACCACCGAGCCCGTGAGGAGCGCGACGGCGACGAGCGCGCCCGAAAATGTGCGGTTCATTCGCATAGTGAGCGCCCGATCGTAGACCGGAACGCCGGACCGGTCGAAGTTCTCGGGTCCCGCGCCGGGTCCTAGAAGATGCGTGCGACCGCGCTCGATCGCTCGGGTTTGCGAGCGGCTATTTCCAGGCCGGGTCCCACGTGCTCTTCGGCGCCGACGCCGCGGGCACCGCGGACGGCTTGGGGGGCGGAGCCGAGCTCGGCCGCACGATCGGCGGCGCATTCGATGGAGGGGTCGAGGTGCTCGCCGCCGCCGTCGCGCTCGGCGTGACGGCGCTCTCCGCTGCATTCGGGGCCGGGGCCGAGGCGACGCTCGGCGCCGCCGCGGTCGGTTTGTCCGCCGCTTTCGCCGCCGACGAGGGCGCCGCGGACGCGCTCGACGCGGCCCCCGACTTCGCGCTGTCCCGGTCGATGAACAGGTAGATCGCGAGCGCGCCCGAGAGCACCACGAGCCCGATCATCACGGCGAACGCGCTCTTCCGCACCGCTCTCCGATGCGCCGCCGCCTCGTCCGCGGCCGTGACCTGCGCGAACTGCGCGAACGCGTGCAGCGACATCTCCGTGTTCTTCATCGCAGGAACGACGAGCCCCGCCTCCGCGCGATCGCGGCACGCGTCCGCGTACTCCGCGGAGCCCGGCTTCGCCGACTTCAGGATGCGATCCGTGCGCTCCGCGATCACCGCCTTCTGCGCGACCGAGAGGTGCTTCTTCGACGCCCCGCGGGGCTTCGGCTCCGGAGCTGGCTCCTTGGGCGCCTCCACGTCCTCCTCCCCGGGACCGGGGGCCGCGTCGGCGGGTGCGGGGGGCGACTCCTCGGCCGCGGGGGCCGGCGTCGGCGAGGGCATCGCAGCGGTCTCCTCGGGCTCCGACGGAGCGACTGCGTCGACCCCGCCAAGGAGAGCGGCTGGCGGAGGCCCGAGCTTCGCAGGCGTGTTCTTGGGGTGGAGCCCCTGGAGCGTAACCTTCTCCGTCATGGTCGACCTCCTCTAGCCAGGGGCGCGCCTCGCATCGTAGACCGGAACCTTGCACCCGTCGAAGTTCTGCAGCTCTGTGCGTCGGCGACGGAAGGGAGATGCGCTTGGCGGTAGGAGACCGCTCAGGTTCCTCAAGCTGAGCGCTCGCGGGAGTCCGGGGATCGAAACCTTCTGCTTGGTGATCCGTGCCCGCGCGGTCATGATTCCAGGGTGATCGAGCGCATCATCCGTGTCGCGAACACCTTCGAGGAGGCCGACGCACTCGACCGCGAGGACGTCGCGGCCATGTCGTTCGAGGAGCGCATCTCCGGTGTCGAGCGGCTGAGGAGGGTCTGGTTCGGTGAAGATCGAGCTGAATCGCGACTGGAGCGAGTTCTTGAGTGCGCTGATCTCCCGTCGAGTTCGGTTCCTCCTGATCGGCGGACACGCGGTGGCGGGGCACGGCGAGCCCCGGTTGACCGAGGATCTAGACGTCTTCGTCGAACCGACCCTGGCCAACGCTCGAAGACTTCGTAGCGCCCTCCGCCTCCTCGGATCTCGCCGCCGATCACCACGGGTTCAGGATTCCCGCCGGCGGACGCTGGACAGGACGACGCGGCTGCGGCGGCGCGACGCTCGCGGACGCCCCCGCTGAGGGCGAAGCGGAAGACTCCGCGGACGGTGCGCCGCTCGGCACGCTGGAGCTCGGGCGCGGGTACGCGGACGCGACTCCGGGCTCCGGGGCTCTCGCATGCGGGACAGGCATCGCGCCTCGCCGACCCGGGATCGCTGTCCGCGCGGGGCGCGTCGAAGACTCCATCACGCTCGGCAGCACGAGGATCGCTGCGATGACCCCCGCGACGCCCAGGAGGAGCGCTACCACGCGCAGCGAGTGCCGCGCGCTCGTGTAGGCGCGCGGCCCGCGGGCCCGCCTCCGCGGCGTCTCGACCGCGGGGATCGGCGCGCTCGTGAAGTTCGGCTTGGGCGCGCGCTCCGTCGGATCCTCGCCCCGCGCGCACACCGCGAACGCGGTGAGGACGTCCGCGCACGTGCGCGCCGGCGGCCTGCGCCGCGGATCGACCGCGACGCACCGGTCCGCGAGATCGAGGAGCTCGCGCGGGAGATCGGGCCGCCGCGCCCCGAGCCGCGGGAGCGGATCGCCCCGCACGATCGCCGCGATGGCGTCCTCGACGCTGCGCGCGCTCGAGCGCGCGTGTGTCCCCGTCAGGCACTCCTCGAGCATCAGCCCGAGCGCGAACACGTCCACGCTCTCGTCGAGCGGCTGATGCATCACCTGCTCCCTCGACATGTAGAGCAGCGTCCCCACCGCGCGCGGCGCGTTCGTCGCGTACGTCGCCGCCGTGCGCACGCGCGCGAGCCCGAAGTCGACGATCTTCGCCGTCCCGTCCGGGGAGACGACCACGTTCTCCGGCTTGATGTCGCGGTGCAGGACGCGCGCGGCGTGGAGCGCCGCGAGCCCCTCCGCGACCTGCGAGAGGAGCGTGCACGCGACCACCACGTCGAGCGCGCGCCCCGATCCGAGTCGAGCGCGCAGCGGCTCCCCCCGGAGCAGCTCCATCACGATGAACACCGCGCCCTCGATGAACCCTCCGTCGAGGAGCCGGACGACGTGCGGGTGATCGATGCGCGACATCACCTGCATCTCCGCCGCGAACGACGCGCGCGCGGGCGCGTCCGAGGCGTTCGTCGGGATGACCTTGATCGCGACCTCGCTGTCCAGCACGACGTGCCGCGCGCGGTACACCGCACCCGAGCCCCCTCGGCCGATCAGCGACACAATCTCGTAACGGCCGTCGACGCGAGCGCCCGGCCGAAGAAAAGAGGAAGAAGCGTGGCTCATGTTCCACCCGCCCCGTCGCTCCGGCGCGCGCCCGATGGACACGGCGCCCCGTTGGCTCGGAACTTGGACCACCCGAGCCCGCCTCGATAGCGTTGGATGTGTGGAGAAGCGGCGCGAGCGGAAGGCTCACTTGGTCCGCCCCATTCTCATGCTCGCGGGGATCTTCTTCGTGGGCGCGGCGGGCCTCACGTACCTCGGCTACGGCCGGTGGTCCTACTCGGAGGCGCTCTATCACACGATCATCAGCGCGACCGGCGTCGGGTATGGCGAGCCCGACGGCCTCCAGCACACGCGCTACGGCCGACTGCTCATCGTCGGGATCATCCTGTCGAGCATCGGCGTCGTCGCCTACTTCCAATCGAACCTCACGACGTTCCTCGTCGAGGACGTCCTCGGTGAGCGCCTCCGGAACCGCCGTATGAACAAGCAAGTCGCCGCCCTCAAGGAGCACGTCATCGTCGCGGGCGCCGGTTCGACCGGGCGCCACGTCATCCAGGAGCTCCGGTCGACGAAGACGCCCCACGTCATCATCGACGCGAGCCGCACCCACCTCGAGGAGATCAGCGAGGAGCTCGGCGGGGACGTGCTCTACGTCGTCGGCGACGCGACCGTCGACGCCACCCTCCTCGCCGCCGGCGTCGAGCGCGCGCGCGGCGTCGTCGCCGCGCTCACCGAGGACAAGGACAACCTCTACGTGACCCTGTCGGCTCGGAACCTCAACCCGAGCGCGCGCATCGTCTCGAAGGTCATCCACCCCGACGCGACGAAGAAAATGATGCGCGCGGGCGCCACCTCCACCGTCTCCCCCAACATGATCGGTGGGCTCCGCATGGCGCACGAGCTCCTGCGACCCACGGCCGTGCAGTTCCTCGATCGGATGATGACCGCGAAGGGGCAGGTCCTGCGCATCGAGGAGGTGCAGATCCCCGACACTTCCTGGTTCAGCGGGCGCGAGCTCAAGGATCTCCCCATCCGCTCGGAGACGAAGCTCCTCGTCGTCGCGATCTACGAGGACGACGCGTTCCACTACAACCCCGCCCCCACGTTCAAGGTGAAGGCGGGGATGGTCCTCGTCGTCATGGGCGAGCTCGCGAACATCGAGCGCCTCCGCGACATGGTCCCCCAGGAGTCGCCGCTCGACACGTACCGCACCGCCAAGACCTGAACCTCCCCGATCGCGCGCGGGATCGGTGAAGATCGCGCTCATGTCCGACGGCGTTTGCATCCTGGGCGGCTTCCAGACCGACTTCGCGCGCCACCTCACGCGCGAGGGCAAGACCATCGGCGCCCTCGTGGAGGAGACCGCGCGCGGGGCGCTCGAAGCGGCGGAGCTCGACCCCGTCGACGTCGGGACGATCCACGTCGGCAACGCGTTCGGCGAGCTCTTCACGGGGCAAGCGCACCTCGGCGCGATGCCCGCGTCCGTCCTCCCCGCGCTCTGGGGCGTCCCCGCGATGCGGCACGAGGGCGCGTGCGCCTCCGGGAGCCTCGCGATCCTCTCCGCGATGGCCGAGATCGAGGCGGGGCGCTACGACGTCGCGCTCGTGCTCGGCGTGGAGATCGAGCGGAACGTGAGCGGCGAGATCGCCGCGCGCCACATGGGATCGGCCGCGCACGTCGGCGAGGAGGCGAAGGACGCGCGCTACGTCTGGCCCCGCATGTTCTCCGACGTCGCCGACGAAGTGGAGCGCGTCCACGGCCTCGATCGGCGGCACCTCGCGGCGATCGCCAAGAAGAACCTCTCCAACGCGCGCGCGAACCCGCGCGCGCAGACCCGCGCGTGGACGTTCGCGGACGCCGCGTTCGGTGAGGACGACGTGGCGAACCCCATCGTGGAGGGCCGCCTGCGACGCCTCGACTGCGCCCAAGTCACCGACGGTGGCGCCGGCGTCGTCCTCGCGTCGAGGCGCTTCGCCGAGCGCGAATGGAAGGCGCGGCACGGCGCGCGCGCACCGCGCATCGCGGGCTGGGGGCACCGCACCGCGGGGCTCTCGCTCGCCGCCAAGTTCGAACGGCGCGCGCGCCCCGGCGTCGACGCGTTCGGCGATCCCCTGCCGCCATCGCCCTTCCTGATGCCTCACCTCCGCCGAACGATCGAGGACGCGTATCGGCGCGCGGGCATCGACGGCCCGCTCGACCTCGCGGGGATCGAGGCGCACGACTGCTTCACCATCACCGAGTACCTCGCGATCGATCACCTCGGGATCACCGAGCCCGGCCGCGCGTCGCGCGCCATCGAGGAGCGCGTGACCGAGCGCGACGGCCGCGTCCCCGTGAACCCGAGCGGCGGCCTGATCGGGGGCGGTCACCCCGTGGGCGCGACCGGCGTGCGCATGCTCCTCGACGCCGCGAACCAGGTCCGAGACCGCGCCGGTGACACCCAGATCCGCCTCGAGCGCGGGCGGAGGCGCTTCGCCACGCTCAACATCGGCGGGAGCACCGCGACGAGTGTCTGCTTCGTCGTCGAAGCGTGACGTCCGCGCGCGATGTCAGGCACGCGGGCGCCAGGGCGTCGGGGCAGGGAAGCGGGCCCGGACTGAACGCCCGGCGGGCCGTGGAAACAGGCCCCACGCCTCGAGCGTTCGGTGTCATGGTCCATCCGTGCCGCGGCTCTCTCCCTTCATCCTAGGGTGCGCCCTCGTCCTCGCGCTCTTCGGGTGCTCCAAGAAGCGATCCGGGGAGGCGCCCCCCGAGGAGTCCGCGATGCCGAGCGAGTCCGCGAGCGCGGACGTCGCGGTCGCCGCACCGGACGACGAGCCGCCCGCGACGACCATCGGCATCTCGTGGCTCCCGAAGACGGTCGATCACTGGCGCGAGGGGCTCGAGCGGCTCGGCGCGACGAACAACGTCGATCCCGAGCTCCTCGCCATCATCGTCCTCGTCGAGAGCGGGGGGAACCCGACGGCGAAGAGCAAGAGCGGCGCGCTCGGCCTCATGCAGATCATCCCGCTCACCGGCAAGCACATCGCGACCGAGCGCAAGCTCCCCGAGCAGCCCAAAGAGAAGCTCACGGATCCCGACTACAACCTGGATCTCGGGGCTTGGTACATCGGCCATCAGCTCCTCTCGTTCCAAGTCCCCGGCGACAGGACCCGCTCGATCGAGCTCGCCGCGGCCGCGTACAATGGCGGTCCGAACAAACTGAAGCGCCACCTCAACGGCGCGGAGTCCCTCTCCAACGAGACCCAGCGCTACGTGAAATGGGTCGGCGGGATGTGGCGCGAGCGCCGGAAAGAGCGCTCCGCGACGTACGCCGCCTGGTGGGACGCGGGCGGTGAGCGCCTCATCCGGGACGCGGGGTCGAAGCTCGCCGTCCCCGTCGTCCCGCCGCCCTGATCACTTCGGGACCGGGTTCGTCCCGACCTTCGTGCCGGGGGTCGCGATCCATTGGAAGTTGTCGACCAGGGTCGTCGTCGCGAGGATGCCGTCCCCCGAGTCGTACACCGCGAAGCGGAGCTGAATGGGCTCTCCACCCTGAATCGGCGCGACGGTCCGCAGCCAGCTCGTGGAGCCGTGATCCGATCCCGCCGTGTCGAACCCGAATCCCGTGCCGATGAGCTCGATGTCGCCGAGCGGACAATTGAACGTCTTCGTCCCCGCGAGGCACGGGTTCGGCGGGTTCCCGGCGCACCCGCACACCTCGAGGGGCGCGTTGTTCACGCTGACTGGGTTGCCCTGGCTGTCGAACGAGATGTTTTCGTCCGCCTGTCCGGGCGGCTTCGGCGAGAGGAGCGCGACGAAGAAGTCGTTGTACGGGCTGCACACGAACCCCGGCCACTCATACGTGAAGAAGTCGAAGTCGAAGCTGATCCCCTTCGCGTTCGACGGCGTGAGGACGATCAGCTGAATGGCCGCTGCGTCGTGGGGCTGGCCCGTGACGGTGCCCGGGCACGCGGGCGACTCCTTCGGGAAGCCCTCGGGCTGGCCGCTCGTGAACCCTTTGTCGGACTGTCCAGGGTTTTGGTATCCGGGATCGCCCGGGTTGCGCGCCGTCCCGCTCGAGAGCGCGAGCATCCTCTTCCCTTTGCGGACAGTGACGTTCGCGCCGAAAGAGCCCAGCATCCCGTGCCCGAGATCGTACTTCTGGCGAGTCGCGGGATCCGATGGGGGCGCGGAGCCATCCGCGAGCACCCACGCGGCGCTCACGACCCCCCAATCCTTCGGTCCGGTGGACGCCTTGCAGAGGTCGATCGCGTGCACGCCATCCATGGGATCGGCGGCGTCGATGAGGAGCCCGTCGTCGCAGAGGACGGTGTCGTCCTCGTCCACCTGCATGTCGCAGTCCTCGTCGAACGCCTCCTTCCCTTCGGGCGTCGGGACCTCGATCGCGTTCGGGTTGCGGTTCGGGTCGCAGTCGTCGCAATCCCCCTCCGTGGGCGTGAACCCGTCCTGGTCGACGTCGTCGTCCGGTCCGCCGGGCGTGCACATCGGCGCCTGTCCGCCGACGCCCGTGCCCGACATGAATTGCGATCCCGTCGAACCGACGACCGCATCGCCGCTGGTGCTCTCCGCGGCCGTCGTGGAGGCGGCGGTCGCCCCGCCCGCGCCCACGCCCGTCGCCCCGGCCTGGCACCCCAAAACGAGAGAGAGGGCAAGGAGCCCGAATCCGCGCGTCGTCTTCATGTTCTCGGCTCCGCTCCCTTCAGATATGCAAGCAGACCATGTTCGTGCCGTCGCTACCGCACGTGAACCCCGCGCGACAGTCCGCCTGGCTCGCGCACGTCTTCAGACAGAGCCCGTTCGCGCTGGAGCTCTCCTGAGGCGTCGCGAACGTGGAGCAGACACTCCCGGATGGACAGTCGTCCTCCGCGCCGAGCACGCAGAACTCGGAGCAATACCCGCCCGGCCAGCCGAACGTGAACTGGTCGATGCAGTACGGATCCGTCCCGTTCGAGGCGCACTCGTTGTGCAGCTGGCACGGCGTGCCCGCCGCGCCCGGGCCCGGCGCGCAGGACGGGGAGGCCGCGCACGACGTCGCGTCCTCGCAGTCCACGCGCCCGTCCGAGTCGTTGTCGTGGTTGTCGTTGCACGCGACCTCGGGCGCCCGATCGCAGACCTTCGTCGAGAGCCCCTCGTCCAAGCAGACATAGCCCGGCTGACAATCCGCGGTCGTGATGCAGCCGTCGAGGCACACGCCGTTCGTCGACAATCCGAGGTCCACGCAGACCGCGTCCCCAGGGCAGTCGTCCGCAGCGAGATCGCAGAACTCCGAGCAGTACCCGCCGACGAACCCGAGGTTCGGGGTGAGGCAAATGGGATCGCCCTGGTTCGCCGCGCAGTCCGACGGGAACGAGCACGACTCCCCCACCGCGCCGGTGCCGGGCGTGCACGCGAAGTTCGTGCCCTTGCAGTTCGTCGGATCGTCGCAGTCCAGGAACCCGTCGAAGTCGTCGTCGTTCAGGTCGTCGCAGAACGACTCCGGCTGGAGCTCGTCGAGCTCGAAATCGAAGGAGCCCGAGCCGTTGTCTGCGGCCTCGAGGACGATGAAGTATTGCTGCCCCGCGGTCGCCGAGAACTTGAGCTTCTCCTCGGAGTTCGGGCCCTCGTTCTTGCAGACGACGTCCGTCATCGGGTCACCGCAGGACGTGCGGATCGCGACCGCGGGGTCGAAGTCGGCGAAGAAGATCTGGAGCGAGATGTCCGCGGTGTTGGGCGCGATGAACGAGTAGACGATCTCGCGACCCCCGGGTGAACAGGCGATCGACACCGTGTCGGGCCTCCCCGTGATGTCCCCGAACTCGAAGCTCCCGACCGTGAGGCTCAACGGGGCCGCGCACGAGTCGAGGCACCCGGCCGCGGTCGCGCACTCGTCGTCGTCGCAGTCCGTGAGCCCGTCCTGATCGTCGTCCTGCTGGTTCGAGCACGACTCCTTCGGGGTGCAGTTCGTGAGGACGACGCCGCAGAACGTGTTGCAGAGGAGGGTGCCGCCCGACAGTCCGAACGACGCGCACGTCTTGCCGCCGAAGTCGAAGTCCTCGCACGTCTCCGGGGGTTCGATGACCCCATCCCCGCAGACCGGGCCGCCGCCGGACGAGGACGAAGAGGACGACGAGGACGACGTGGCCGCCTCGCTCGACGACGCCGCGGTCGTCGACGCCGCGCTCGACGAGCTCGCGACGGTCGACACCGTCGTCGCGGCGCTGCTCGCCGTCCCCGCGCCGCCGCTGCCCCCGTCAGCGCCGTCGCCGCTCGGCGTACCCGTCGCGCAGGCCGCGCCGATTGTCACAGCCAACAACGGGAGAACGAGCGAGCGAACACGCATGGCGCTCTACGGTGCATCTCCTGGTTACGACATTCTTACAAGTCCAAAGAGACGTTCGCTGGCGGCCCCTTCGTGCCCGTCGCCGCGGGCTCTGCGCGCCGACGCTCGAAGCAGTCGTCCGGGATTTTGCCGCGTTTTCGGAGGAGTTCCGTAGCGGCGATGAACCGCGTGGTGTTGGGATCGTGGTAGCCGCTCGACGTCGGCACGGCGCTGTCCAGCGCCTGATAATGCCGCGTGATGCGGCTCATGAGGACCTCACGCATCCACTTTCCGACGAGTGAGGACAGGCTCACCAATCGATCTCCCGCATCGGCATCCATCACGAAGCGGAGCTCTCCGACGCCGGGGAACCGATAGGCGCTCTCCTTACGCGTCTCGTTCAGCACGGTGGCGAGCCGTCCGCTCAAGGGCCCGAACGCATCCATGTAGTGACCGAGACCGCCGACCTTCCCGCAGATCGCGAGGACGTCCTCCGCCGCCACGTCCCGCATCGCGAGGACGAGCCGCTCCATCGCGTGGAGGTCGACGTGGAACCGTGAGAGCCCCCGCTTTGCGTGCGTGTTGAGCACGCTGGTGCACACGACCGCGGACCGGACCATCGCGACGCGCACCCCCTTCTTCGCGAGGTCGTCGAGCGCGCGATCCACGCTCTCGAGGAGCTCGGGCGCGGCCTCGAACGCCTCGCCGGCGGTGCCCCAGCACTGCGGGCGCGCACGCTCGGGGCACGGGCGGCGGAGGACGGAGGCGTCATCCATCGCGATCGCGTGCACGACGTCGTCGACTGTCTGCGCTTCGAGCGGGACGCGGCCCTCCCGCGCGACGAGGACCCGCGCCCACGCCTCCCCGAGCGCGACGTCTCCGTGCGCGAGCAGCGCCTTGCTGTCCCCGAGCAGGGCCGCGAGCTTCCCGCGCGGCGCCTGAGTCACCCGTTTGTGCCCGGCCTCCGAGACCTCGGCGAGGACCGCCGTGACGATCAGCGGCCCGAGCCGCGGCCCCAGCCCGTTCTCGTCCGCTCCGATCCGAAACCGATGCACCCGAAGGTGATCGCACACCTCGCGTTCGGTCGGAAGGGCTGTCCATCGAGCCGCGCCCGTCGCGACCCAGGGCAAAGACACCTCGCGCGAACCGATCCTCGGCGCTCGGCGCTCGTGCGCGGAGATTCGTCGCGCGGCACGTCCGCCGCAGTCCTCGCTCTATCTCCTTGGAAAGGCGCTCTCATGGTCGACATTCTCTTGGCCGGTCTCATCGCTCGCTCGTTCGGTCGGCGCGCTGCTGCGCGCGGCAAGTCCAGGGCGGGCGCCGCGCTGCTCGTGTTCTTTTGCATCTTCGGCACGGAGATCCTGTTCGCGATTTGGTTTGCGGGGCCGAGGTACGACCGGGGCTCCGTGGCTGCGGGGGCGATCCTCGGATGGTTGCTCGGCGCGGGCCTCGGCTCGGCGCTCGGCACCCTGCTCACGAACGGGCCGATGGTCGGTGTGCCCGACGAGGCGGCGGGCGGGCGCGAGTGCTTCGAGTGTCAGAAGCCGATCGTCGATGACGAGGACGGAGTGGCGTGCGGGGGTTGCAAACACGCGCTCCACAAGCGTTGTCTCGCCGAGCACGCGCGGGCGCACCGAGACTACGAGCGGAAGATGCGCGGTTTGCCCTCGCTCCCGGAGCCCGAACCTCCCGTCTACGACGAGCTCGGCGAGCCCGCCCCGGCGTTGCGCGAGCGGGCCGCGCCCGCCTCGAGGCAGAACTTGGCCGGGCTCGAGTGCGGCCAGTGCGGCCGCGAGATCGTGATGCGCCACGAGGGCGTGCGCTGCGAGACCTGCGGCGACCCGCTTCACCGGGCGTGCGGGGTCGCGCACAGCGAGAAGCATTTCGCCCCCTTCCGGCGCGCCGCGAGCCGCGGTTGAGCTCGCGCGGAAGGGCTGTCGATCCCGCGCTCCCCGTGCTCGACTCCACCCCATGCAAGTCACGATCGTCCCCTGCCTGAGCGACAACTACGCGTACCTCGTCCGCCCGGACGGGGAGAAGAAGGCCTTCGTCGTGGACCCGTCCGAGGCCGCGCCCGTCATCGCCGCGATCGAGCGCGAGGGCCTCGAGCTCGTCGGCATCGTGAACACCCACCATCACTACGATCACGTGGGCGGCAACGAGGGCCTCATCGCGCGCTACGGCAAGCTCGAGGTCGTCGCGTTCGAGGGCGACCGCGGGCGCGTGCCCGCGCAGACCCAGGGGGTCTCCCACGGCGGGGAGTTCGATCTTGCCCGCCTCCACGTGCGCGCGCTGCACGTGCCGGGGCACACGACGGGCGCGATCTCCTACGTGGTCGACGGCGCGGTGTTCACGGGCGACACGCTCTTCATCTCGGGCTGCGGACGCCTCTTCGAAGGGACCGCGGCGGACATGAACACCTCGCTGAACGAGAAGCTCGCGTCCCTCCCGCCCGACACGCGCGTGTACTGCGGGCACGAATACACGGTGCAGAACCTCCGCTTCGCCGCCGAGGTCGACCCCGACAACGAGGCGATCCGCGCCGCGCTCGAGGAGGCGAAGGCCAAGCGCGAGCGCGGCGAGCCCACGGTCCCCTCCACGCTCGGCCGCGAGCTCGCGACGAACCCGTTCATGCGCGTCCGCGAAGAGGCGCTCAAGAAGCGCTACGGGGCCGAGGCCCCGGCGCAGGTGCTCGGCGCCGTGCGTGCCGCGAAGGACGGCTGGAAGGGCTGAGGCCTCCGCGGACTCAGGTCTTCGGGAAGGGCTCGCGCGTCGCCTCGGGCGGGTTCGCTTCGTCCTCGTCGCGAGCGATCTCCGTGTTGGCCGACGAGATGACGAACGGCCCGCCGATCTCCTCGAGGGCGAGCTCCTCGCGCGACTCGGTGCGCTCGTCCTCGCCGCTCGTCGCGGCGCGCACGAAGTCCTCCCCGAGCTCCTCCGCGAAGGGATCGCCCGTGTGCATCCGCTTGACGAACGCCCCGGGCTCTTCGTTGGGGACGTGCTGGACGCCGCTCGCTTTCCGCCGTCCCGCGGGACGAGCTGGGGCAGGTTGTCCCGCGCGGTCTCGCGGCGGGGCGGGGTTCACCGGGACGTGCCCCGGATCGGGCATCGTCGAGCGCTTTGGGGACTTCATCCGGGATCGAGCAAGCAACGCGGGTGCCGAGAAGTTGGCAGGTCCGCGCGAGACCCGGCCTCCTAGGAAGGGTGAAGCCGGAGTTCGCGTGGGGCATCGCCACCCTGGGCGCGCTGGTCGTGGTCGCCGCGCTCGTCAACGCGCTCGCGCCCACGCAGCGCAAGCAGCTGCGGCGGATCGTTATCCTGTACGCGCTCTACGCCGTCTGCCTCGGCGCCTCGTACCTGTTCGTCGCGATCGGCCTGGAGAGCGGGATCAAGGGGTTCGCCGTCGCCGCGGACATCCTCAAGTGGTGGGTCCTCGTGAGCCTCGCGGGGACGCTCGCCTTCGTCGTGATCCTCCCGCGGGTCCGCGTCGCGACGCCCATCATCGTGCGCGACCTCGTCGTGCTCGTGGGCTACGTTGCGACGACGCTCGCCGTGCTGTCGATGAACGGGCTGAACCCGCAGGGCGCGCTCGTGTCCGGCGCCGTGGTGAGCGCGGTGCTCGCGATCTCGCTCCAGAGCACGCTCGGCAACCTGCTCGGCGGCGTCGCGCTCCAGATCGACGGATCGGTCCACGAGGGGGACTGGATCCAGCTCGAGAACGGCAAGCAGGGCCGCGTGCGCGCGGTCCGTTGGCGCCACACCGTCATCGAGACGCGCGACTGGTCCACGATCGTCGTGCCCAACTCGGTGCTGCTGCAGGGCTCCATCACGCTGCTCGGCAAGCGCGACGGGAAGGAGGTCCCTCAGCGGCTCTGGGTCTGGTTCAACGTCGACTTCCGCTACTCACCGACGCGCGTCATCGACGTCGTGACGGAGTGTCTGTCTCAGCCCATCGAGAACGTCGCGGACGATCCGAAGCCGAACGTCGTCTGCATGGACTTCTCGAAGGACGGGAAGGAGAGCTTCGCGACCTACGCGGTCCGGTATTGGATCAAGGATCTCGCGTCCGACGATCCGACGAACACGCGCGTCCGCGCGCGCGTCTACACCGCGCTCCACCGCGCGAAGATCCCCCTCGCGATCCCCGCCCACACGACGCTCTTCGAGAACAAGGACGCTCGCTGGAAGACGAGCCGCCACGCCGAGCACCTCGCGGAGCGGATCGCGGCGCTGCGCACGGTGAGCCTCTTCAAGCCGTTCAGCGACGAGGAGCTGACGACGCTCGCGGAGGGCATGAGCCACGTGATCTACGGCAAGGGCGAGATCGTCACGAGGCAGGGCGCGGTCGCGCATTGGCTCTACGTCATGACGTCCGGCAAAGTGGAGATCCGCGTCCGCCACGATCCGGACGGCCCCGGCCCCGGGGCGGAGCACAACCTCTCCGTCGCGACGATCGAAGCGCCAGGCTTCTTCGGTGAGATGGGCCTGATGACGGGCGAGCCGCGCGCCGCGGACGTCGTCGCGGCGAGCGACGTCGTCTGCTTCCGCCTCGGGAAAGAGACGTTCGAGAAGGTCCTCCTCGGCCGGCCCGACGTCGTCGAGGAGCTCTCCGCGACGCTCGCAGCGAGGCGCGTCCAGCTCCTCGCCGTGCGCGAAGGCCTCGACCTCGACTCGATGCGCCAGCGCGAGGAGAGCGAGCGCGCCCGCATCCTGAAGGGGATCAAAGGCTTCTTCGGGCTCTGATATTTGTCCTCGCTCGCAGGCTCGCTCGGTTCCGGAGGGAGGACCCTCCGGGTCGCTCGCAAGCTCGCTACCTCCCCTGGTCAGAGGGGCTGTCGCCCCCTCCGACACCTCCCGATTTTGCATCCTCGCTCGCAGGCTCGCTCGGTTCCGGAGGGAGGACCCTCCGGGTCGCTCGCAAAGCTCGCTACCTCCCCTGGTCAGAGGGCTATCGCCCCGTCGACACCTCCCCAATCTGTATCCCTCGCTCGCAGGCTCGCTCGGTTCCGGAGGGAGGACCCTCCGGGTCGCTCACAAGCTCGCTACCTCCCTGGTCAGAGGGGGCTATCGCCCCTCCGACACCCTCCCGATTTTGCATCCCTCGCTCGGTTCCGGAGGAGGGACCCTCCGGGTCGCTCGCGAGCTCGCTACCTCCCCTGGTCAGAGGGGGCTATCGCCCCCTCCGACACCTCGATTTTGTATCCCTCGCTCGCAGGCTCGCTCGGTTCCGGAGGGAGGACCCTCCGGGTCGCTCGCAAGCTCGCTACCTCCCGTGTCGGAGGGGGGCTATCGCCCCCTCCGACACCTCCCGATTTTGCATCCCTCGCTCGCAGGCTCGCTCGGTTCCGGAGGGAGGACCCTCCGGGTCGCTCGCGAGCTCGCTACCTCCCCTGGTCAGAGGGGGCTATCGCCCCCTCCGACACCTCCCGATTTTGCATCCCTCGCTCGCAGGCTCGCTCGGTTCCGGAGGGAGGACCCTCGCTCGCAGGCTCGCTCGGTCCTGGAAGGAGGCCATCCCCTCGTCGCGCGGAGCGGATACCCTGCGCGCGCGAGGGGCCGATGAGCGACAAGCCGACAGCGGAGGATGCGTACGAGAAGCAGTACATGGCCGGCTCGGGGAGCATCCTCCACCGCGAGCGGACGGTGTGGCGGCTCCATTGGGTGCTCCTCTTCCCGCCCATCATGACGCTCATCGGCGCGGGGATGGGCTTCGCGGGGATCGGCCAGAAGCCCATGCCGCTCGCCGTCGCGTTCGCGCTCATCCCGTTCGCGCTCCTGCTCACGCTCCTCTGGGCGATGTTCATCGCCCTGCGCACCACCGTCACGGACAAAGAGGTGATTGTCCAGTTCGGCCTCTTCGGGCCGCGGATCCCGCTCGACGCGATCACGCGCGTCGAGGTGAAGGACTATCCGATGCTCTCCATCGGCGGAGGCATCAAGCGGTACGACGGCGCGTGGGCGTACGTCCTCGCGCAGGACACGTCGCGCGCGGTGCGCATCGAGTGGAAGAAGCCGGGCGGGGGCGCTCAGGCGACCATCCTGTCCTCGTCCGATCCCGACGCGCTCGCCGCGCACATCCAGCGCGCGCGAGGGGTAGCGGCGCCCGCCGTCCGGGTCGAGGCGATCTCGAGCGAAGCGCGCGCGCCCGATATCCGCGACGAGGAGTTCGAGGACGAGGCGGCGAGCGGCGCCTCGCAGAAGACCGCCGGGCGCTGAGTCGCGCTCGCGACGACCGTCAGAACCCGCCTTCGACGCCGATGCTCGGGATCGCGATCGGACCAAGCTTTTGGGTGGTGCAGCGGCCGTCCGTGTCGCAGCTCACGCCGATCGACTCCTTGGTGACGAACACGTTCAGCATCTCGAGGACGATGGAGAGGAAGCCCTTGTCGAGGATGGTGAAGCGCTTCTCCACGCGCGCGTCGAACCGGTAGAACGGGTCGAGCCGGCGGCCGTCGTAGACCACGCGATTGTCTGCGTCCCGCCGCAGGATCGGCGTGCCGGAGTAGAACAGGTTCTTCACGCCGCCCCGCCAGCCGCTCCCGAAGTCGTACGTGAGCGCGAGGTTCGCGACGTGGGTCCGATCGAAGCCCGAGGGGACGCGCTCGCCGCTCTTGCCGATGCGATCCGCGCGCCCCAGCGAGTAGGACACGAGCCCGCCGAGCTTCTTCGTCAGGCGCCGCTTCACCGAGAGCTCGAGGCCGGTGGACGTGCCGTCGAAGCGCTCGTCGAACTTGTCGAGCCCGCCCGGGAAGCCGTCCGACGACGACAGCGAGGACGTGCCGAGCGCGTCGTTCATGTCGAAGAACGACGTGCGATACACCGTCGCCTTGAACTCCCAGCTCGGATCCGGCGCCCACGAGAGGCCGATGCTCGTCGAGAGCGAGTGCTGCAGGCCGCCGTCGTCGAGGGGAGGGCGGAACCCCGGCCCCGCGACGATGAACGCGGGCGGCTGCGAGTTCCAGCCCACGAACGAGGTGAGCGTGACCCCCTTCGCGAGCGTCGTCTCCGAGGTGACGCGCGGATCGACGCCCACGTCGACGAGGTCGTTCGAGCTGTAGACGTCCACGCGGACGCCGGGCACCAGGCGAAAGCGGTCGCCGACGTGAAACGCGACCTCGCCCCACCCGCTCGCGACGACGTCCGTGCGGCTCTTGAAGAACGCCGAGAAGCAGTCCGGATAGGGGGGGCAGTCCGGGTCCACGCCCTGGATGACGTCCTCCTCGAGATCCACGGAGTCGCCGTCGATCGTCACGTCCAGGCCGGCTTGGATCTCGGTGCTCTCGTCGGGCCGATCCACGAGCGTCGACCGGAGCTCGAGCATCCGGTCCACGACGAGCCGATCCGTGCCGAGCGCCGTCTGCTCCCAGCCGAGGATCACGTCGTGGCGCAGCGCGAGGTGCTCGTCGACGCGCTGGTCGTACCGGACGTCCGCGCGGTGGAACATCGTCTCGACCAGCGTGACGTTCTCGCCGGGGTGGAGCTCGTCGGGTTGGCCGAGGTAGTCGTACGCGCCGAAGAAGAACGCGCCGAGCCGGTGGTGGTCGTCGAACTGGTACGAGAACCGCGCCGCGTAGTCGCCGTAGTCGAGCTGCGTGTCGTTCGCGAGCAGCGAGAACAGCGGGCCCGTGTACGAGTAGCGCCCCGAGGCGAGCACGTCCCCTTTGCCCTTCGCGAACGGGATCTCGACGAGCGCACCGGCGTCCACGATGCGCACGTTCGCCTCCGCGTGCGGATCCGACCGCGGCTCGGAGAGCTCGCCCGAGACCATCCCGCCCACGTACCGCCCGAGGCGCGTCGACCCGCTCGGGTAGAGATCGACCTTCTGGATCAGCGCGGGGTGGATGACCGCAGGGCCGAGCCCGAGGTGATAGAGCAGGGGCACGCGGATCCCATCGAACGTGTAGCCGACGTCCCCGGGCGGCGCGCCGCGCACGTAGAAGTACGGGAGTCCGGACGCGAGGGGGACGACCCCGGGGAGGGACTCCACGACGCGGAACGGATCCCCGAACGCGCCCGGCACGAGCCGCGTCTCGGCGCGCGTGAGCTCCTGTTGATCCGGCTCCTTCTTCGCCTCTCCCTGGACCGAGACATCGATCGGGTCGGGCGGCGCGTCCGCCGGTGGAGGGGGGTCGTCCGCGCGCGCCTCCGACGCGATCACGGAGAGCGCGAGCGCGACCCCGCGCGCCGCGCAGGCCGCGCGCAGCCGAGCGCGTTCCGCGCGCTCCCCGAGCCCGCGCCGACGAGACCGCGATTGCACGGAGCGACGTTACCGCAGTCGACCCCCTGCGCGCGTGACCCATGCTTGTGGATCGACCTGTTTTGAGCGACACATGGCGAATGGAGAGCCCGCCGGGCGCGCCGGCTGCGCCGATCGACCGGACCCTGCCGGAGGCCTCGAGCCCCGTCGCGCAAGCCTTGCGCGGTGCGCTGCCGCCCGCGCCCGCCCCCGCGGCGCCGGAGGCGCCGCCGCCCGCGCCGATCGATGCGCGCGCCGCGCGTTCGGGCGCGCTCCGGGCCGGCCTCGGGATCGGCGCCGTGGTGGCCCTCCTCGGCGCGGGCGCGGTGCTCGCGGTCGAGCTCCCACACCCCGCGAGGAACCCGCTCCCGTTCCCCGCGGAGCAGCTCTCCGGCCATTTCGCCTCCGTGTCGCGCGCCCCGCGGCCCGCGACGTACGTCGAGCGCGCGCGCGCGTACTCCGCGAACGCCGCGCGCTGCGGCGGTCTGGACCTCTACGAGCTCGCGCGCGACGCGGACGGGTTCTATGCGATCGAAGAGCTCGCGACGATCATCCGGGACACGGATCGCGCGCAAGCGTTCCTCCGGTGTGGCAAGCGCCTGACCGGAGCTCGCGTCGACGGCGTACGCGATCGCGTTCGACGACCACGCGGATCCCGTCATCGCGATCGGCACGAGCGTCGACAAGATCGTCCTGGATCCGACGTTGGTCCCGCGCCCCCACAGCGGGTTTTCGGAGCTCTATTGTCGCGCTCCGGAGGGGGCGAAATGCGATCGCGGCACGGGGGCCGCGCGCCTCGCGGGCGCGCCGTATTGGCTGTTCGGAATGGCGGACACGCTCGAGCGCTATGGCGACAGCCTCGGGGACGGCCCGAAGCTCGACGCCGACGACGCGGAGAAGATCGAACGGCTCGCGCGGGACGTCGCCCCCTACGCGCGGACGACCATCGGCGGCCCGAACGCGAAGTTCTACTTTGGAGCCTTCGAACTCCGGCCGCATTGGGGGAGCGAGGTCGAGGCTGCGCGCCGGGATCTCGAGAAGCAAATCAAGGAGACCCAATCCTATTGGGCGACGGGGACGCCGTACGGCGTGGAGGGCGAGGCGCGGCTCGAGATCGTGTCCAAGAGTGGCCACGACGCGCGCGAGGTCCTGTCCGCGCTGCGCGACTACCGGAGCGCGCTCAAGCACGTCGATCTCTCCGAGGTGCCCGTCTTCGGCTCGGCGGCGCGTACGCGCTATTCGAAGGCGATCAGCGCGATGTTCAAGCGCGCCCTCACGGACGCCGAGCCGGTGCGGGAGGACGAGCTCATCACGTACGATCTCCGCATCCAGGCCGAGCCCGACGACGGGCCCGCGCTCTACCGGTTCGAGGTCGAGTCCGACAAGCAGGAGCTCCACTACGCGCGGCTCGTCTACGCGCTCATCGACGGTCAAGACCCCGACGAGACGACGCTCCGGGCGATCGGGGGCCGCGAGCTCTGGCTCTCCGTCTATCACGGGCTCCGCAATCGATCGGGGCGCGTCTCCCCACCGCCCGCCGAGGAGGTCCCCGACCTCGCGGACGTGCCCGTCCCGGGCGGCGGGCAGCTCGGCGCGCGCGCGCCGTCGGGTGGGCGAGAATATAGGTTTCGGGTCGAACGGGACGACGCCGTGGCGATCGTGAACGAGCTGAAGCAGCTCCTCACGGACGCCGGGTGGGCGGTGCGCCTCGACTCGATCGAGGCGGGGCCGAACTATGTCTGTGAGCGGGACGCGCGGCGACTGTCTGTCTCGGTGGGCTACGTGGGCCGCGAGCTCCTCGTCACTTACCGCCCGCTCGACTGAGGCCGCTCGCGCGCAAACGTCGTGAGCCCGCAGAAGGCGCTCCGCTCGGCCTCGCTCCCCCCGCGGAATTGTCTGTTCTCTGGTGGGAGTCGCGCAGTCTGAGGGCGCACCCTCGATGGCACGCGAAGGCCCCCGCATCGACGCGCAGCCCAAGCAGACTGCACGCACGCTCCGTCGCCGCGGCGCCGAGGTGCCTCTCTTCGGAGGCGGGGGGGCCGAGGCGCGCTTGGCAAGGTCCTCGTCCCATGGGCGCCGGCTGCTACGATCCCCGGATGCGCTCCACGCCACGCCGAAAATCCTCGAAGCTATTCCGCGTCCAGAGCGGATTCATGGGACTGTTCGCGCTCGCCGCAGCGTGCGCCTCACCGAGCGACGTCACCGCGCCACCGCCGCCCGCGGCGCAGCCTGCGCAGCCTGCGCTGACGGCTGCGGCGCAGCCGACCGTCGCGAAGGAGGACGCACCGCCTCCGCTCACCCAGGCGCAGCGCGACGCGTTCAATGACGTGGACCCGTCGACGCTCCGCGATCCGTTCCGCCGCTACCCCGACGACGGCTGCAATGACTGCGGCCAAGGCAAGCCGAGCGAGGAGACGCTGCGCGCGCGGGAGGCGACCGTTCCCTTCGGCGACACGGCCGTGGGCGAGCTCGTCGTGCGCGGCACCGTGCACGGGACGCGCGACGGCTACGCGATCATCGCGGACAGCCGCGGGCGGAGCGTCGTCGTGCCCGTCGGGAGCCGCATCGGTCGGCCCATCGTGCGGGGCGCAGAGATCATCGACTGGCGCGTCGACCGGGTGAAGAACGGTGAGGTCGTCCTGGTCGAGCAGTCGTTCGCGCAGCCGTCGGCCGCGCCGACCACGATGATCCTGCGGAGCTGAGGCGCGCGACGTGGGGGACGTCGCGCACTTGGCCAACCGAGCGGAACGCCTGTAAGGACCGCCGGTGCTGTCGCTCGAGGGCCTGGTGCGTACGCACGAGGGCGCGAAGGCGCCGTCGGTGGACGGCGTGTCCCTCACGATCGGCGAGGGCGAGATCCTCGTGGTCGTGGGGCCGAGCGGATGCGGCAAGTCGAGCGTGCTGCGCATGATCGCCGGCCTCGACGCGCCTTCGAGCGGGCGCGTCGTGCTCGGCGGGACGGATCTCGCGCGCGTACCGCCCGAGGCGCGCGACGTCGCGATGGTCTTCCAGGGGTACGCCCTCTATCCGCACCTCACGGCGCGCGGGAACATGGAGTTCCCCCTCCGCATGCGCGGCGTCGCGAAGGCCGTGCGGCGTGAGAAGGTCGAGCGGGCGGCGCGGCTCCTCGAGATCGACGCCCTGCTCGATCGCGGGATCCACCAGCTCTCCGGCGGGGAGCGGCAGCGCGTCGCGATGGGCCGCGCCATCGTGCGCGAGCCGAAGGTGTTCCTGTTCGACGAGCCCCTCTCGAACCTCGACGCCGCCCTCCGCGCGACGCTCAGGACGGAGCTCGCGACGCTCCTGCGCGAGCTCCGCGCGACGGCGATCTACGTGACCCACGATCAGAGCGAGGCGATGACGATCGGCCACCGCGTCGCGGTGATGCGCGCGGGCCGCGTGGAGCAGGTGGGGACCGCGCGCGAGGTCTACGAGTCCCCGGCGACGCGCTTCGTCGCGTCGTTCCTCGGCTCGCCCGAGATCAACGTGCTGCCGATCGCGCGCGTCGCGGACGGACGTGCGGAGGGCGGCGCCGCACCGAGCGCCGTCGACGTCGCGTTCCGCCCCGAGGCCTGCGCGTGCGTCGCGGGGGACGCGCCGGACGACGAGGGCGCGTACACGTGGCGCGGGACGCTCACCCTCGTCGAGCCCCTCGGATCGGAGTCCGTGCTCCACGTCGACGCGGACGGCGCGATGATCCGCGTCCGCGAGCACGGGTTCTCCGCGCGCTCGGTGGGCGAGCGCGTCTCCCTCGTCGTCCCGCGGGGCCGGTGCCGGTTCTTCGATCGCGAGGGCCGCGCGTGCTGACCCGTCGGGCGGCGCTCGCGCTCACGGCCTCGAGCCTGAGCGCGCTCGCGATCGGCTGCGGAGCGGAGCGCGGCGCGCCGTTCTGGTTCAGCTATGGAGGCAAGCCGCGCGAGGTGCTGCTCGCGATCGTGGCCGACTTCCACGCGTCGCAGAGCGAGCACCGCATCGCGCCCGTGTACCAGGGGGACTACTTCGAGACGCTCGCGAAGCTCCGCACGGCGATGCACGTGGGGATGGCGCCCGCGCTGACGCACGTGGTCGGCGAGTCGCTGCCGTACCTCGTCGAGGCCGGCGTCCTCGAGCCGATCGACGACGTCGCCGAGGGTCTCGAACTCGTGCCTGCGCTCACGCAAGTGGGGATGTTCGGCGCGCGCGCCGAGACGCACGCGCTCCCGTTCAACCGCTCGACGCCCATCATGTATGTCAACGACGAGATGCTCGAGTCGGCGGGCGTCCGCGCCCCCGAGACGTGGGACGAGCTCCGCGAGGCGGCGCGCGCGCTCACGACCGGATCCGGGGCGGACACGCGCTTCGGCTTCGCGTGCGCGATCGACTGGTGGTTCTGGGTAGCGCTCGTCGGTCAGGCGGGAGGCTCGGTGTTCGACGCGGACGCGCGCCCCGCGCTCGACAGCGACGCGGCCGCGGAGGCGATCGAGCTCTGGCGTGAGCTCGTGGGCGCGGGCGTGATGCGGCCTCCGCCGGGGCGCGACTACGACGCGTGGGAGGTCGTGAACGGGGACTTCTTCGCGAAGCGCGCCGCGATGATCTGGACGTCGAACGCGTACCTCCGCAAGTTCGACGACAACGCGAAGTTTCGGTGGCGCGCGGCGCCGCTCCCCCGCGGCGTCCGCGGATCGGCGCCCACGGGCGGGACGTTCTTCGTGGTCCCGCGCGGCGCGCCCGACGCGCACCGGCGCGCGGCGCGCGCGTTCTTGCGGTTCGTCATGCAGCCGGCGCAAGCGAACCGGTTCGCCACCGCGACGGGCTATCTCCCCGTGTCGAGGGCGGGCGTCGAAGCGCTCGAGCGCGAGGGCTACTACACGACGCACCCGAACGACCGCGTCCCCGTTGACCAGCTCGCGCGCGCGCACGGGTGGCCCTGGTCGAGGTCGCTCCTCCGCGTCCAGCGCGAGGTGATCCAGCCGAGCCTCGAGGCCGCGATCCTCGGGGGGCGCCCGACGCGCGAGGTGCTCCGCGAGGCGCAGCGCGCCGCGCTCGAGGACGGATAGATGCGCGCGCCTCCGGGGCGAAAGGGGCGCGCGATACGGAGCTGGGCGCTCCTCGCGCCGACGATCGGGACGCTCGCGATCTTCGTGATCTACCCGCTCGGCCGGGCCGTGTACGAGAGCCTCTACGCGTGGGACATGCTCTACCCGCGTCGCCCCGTGGGCCTCGAGAACTACGCGGCGCTCGCGAAGAGCGGCGCGCTCGGACAGATCGCGCTGCGCACGCTCGCGTTCGCGGGGATCGTCGTCACCCTCTCGACCGCGCTCGGCCTCGGGCTCGCGCTGCTCCTGAACCGACCCGGGCGGATCTACGGGTTCGTGCGCGGCGCGGTGTTCAGCGCGTACGTCGTGTCGTGGGTCGCGGTCGCGCTCCTCTGGATGTGGATCCTCGACGATCGCGCGGGCGCCGCGACGGCGATCGTCTCCGCGCTCCACCTGCCGGCGCCGCGCTGGCTCGGTGATCCCGCGGTCGCGCCGATCTCGCTCGCGCTCGTCACCGTGTGGAAGGTCACCGGCTACGCGATGGTCGTGTTCCTCGCCGCGCTCCAGGGGATCCCGAGGAGCCTGCACGAGGCCGCGGCGCTCGACGGGGCGGGGCCGCTCCGCCGGTTCGTCCACGTAACGTGGCCCGCGCTCCGGCCGACGACGGCGTTCGTCGTGACGACGAGCTTGATCGCCTCGTTCCAGGCGTTCGACGTGATCCGCGTGATGACGCAAGGCGGCCCGGTGAAGAGCACGACGCTGTTCGTGTACGCGATCTACGAGGAGGTGTTCGTGAACCTCCGCGTCGGGCGGGCGAGCGCGCTCGTCGTCGTGTTCTTCGTCGGGATCGGCGCGCTCACGTGGCTCAACGCGTGGGTGCTCCGGCGAAGCGCGAAGGGCGCTTCATGAGGCTCGGGCCCCTCCGCGCCCTCGGCGTGAGCGCTCGCGCCATCGCGATGACGCTCGCGGTCGTCGTGTGGCTCACGCCCTACCTGTGGATGACGCTCACGTCCCTCCGATCGGGCGCCGAGATCGCGGCGTCCGCGACGCCCATCCCCAAGTCGCTCCAGCTCGACGCCTACAAGGAGGTGTTCGCGACCGTGCCGGTCGCGCGCTCGTTCGCCAACAGCCTCCTCATGAGCCTCGCGATCGCGTCCCTCCAGGTGCTGCTCGCGCTCCCCGCGGGGTACGCGCTCGCGAAGACGAAGTTCACGGGCCGGCGCGTCGCGTTCGGACTCGTCGTCGCGTGCCTGCTCGTCCCGCCGCAGATCACGTTCATCCCCGTGTTCCTGATGTTCGGCTCGGCGCACCTCGTGAACACGATGACGGCGCTCGTCGTCCCGTTCGCGGTGAGCGCGCTCGGCACGTTCCTCGTGCGGCAAGCGCTCCTCTCCGTTCCCGACGAGATCATCGAGGCCGCGCGGCTCGATGGCGCGAGCGAGCTCCGCGTCATCTACTTGGTGCTCGGGCCCATCCTGCGGCCGACGCTCGCGGCGATGTTCCTGTTCAGCTTCGTCTACCACTACTCGGACTACTTCTGGCCGCTCGTCATGACGACGGACGACAGCGTCCGCCCGCTGCCGCTCTCGATCGCGCTCCTCCGCGCGAAGGGCACCGGCACGAGCTGGAACGTCGTCATGGCGGGCAACGTGCTCTTGAGCTTGCCCGTCCTCGCCGTGTTCGCGGCCGCGCAGCGGCAGATCGTGCGCGCCGTCTCGATGCGGTGAGCCGAGCCTGAGGGGAGGAGGCTCACCGCGATCGCGCGGCGCGCGCCCGACCCGAAGAGGTCCCCGCGCGGTCGATACTCGGCTGCGGCTCGGGCGACGAGCTCGGGGTGGTGCTACGGGATGCGACACCCCAAAATGGCACGCAAATCGCGCGGACGGAGCTTGGCGCGGTACAATGCTCGGAAATGAATCGCATCGGTCGGCGGGCGTTCGGATCGATCGCAGCGGCGGGGTTCTTGTCCGCCTGCTCGCGGAGCTACGCGGGCCAGGGATCCGGGTCGAGCGCGCCGAGCGCCGCACCCGCGCCGAGCGCGCCGAGCTCGGAGTGGAGGACGCTGAAGTTCGAGGCGTCGACGGATCAGCCCGAGGGGCAGGTCGCGCAGGTGCTCGTGCCGCCGAACAGCGCGTCGCTCGGGACGATCATCGCGCTGCACGGGAAGGGAGAGTCCACCAAAGGGCTCGAGGGGGGCGCGAAGGGCTGGCAAAAGGACTACGAGCTCGGGCGCATCCACGAGAAGCTCCTCGGCGGGCCCATCAAGAGCGAGGACGTGAAGGGCTTCCTCGGGCCGAAGCGCCTCGCGAAGATCAACGCGTCGCTCTCGGCGAACCCGTACTCGGGGCTCGTCGTCGCGTGTCCGTACGCGCCGAACCTCGGCAAGCCCAAGGAGGACGAGGTGCAGCCGTACGCGCGGTTCCTCATCTCCACGCTGTTGCCGAAGGTGAGCGAGGCGACGGGCGCGCCGCGTGACCGCGCGCGCACGGGCATCGACGGCGTGAGCATGGGCGGCCGCCTCGCGCTGCTCGTCGGGCTGTCGCACCCGGAGGTGTTCTCGTCGGTCGGCGCGCTCCAGCCCCAAATCGAGGTGAAGGACGCGGAGTGGCTCGCGGATCTCGCCCTGCGCGCCAACCAAAACCACAAGGTCAGCCTGCGGCTCGTCTCGAGCGACGACGACCCGTTCCTCGACTCCGTGAAGGCGTTCTCCGCCGCGCTCGACGCGGTGGGGGTCGCGCATCAGAAGGTCATCACCGCGGGGCCGCACGACTACATCTGGAACAAGGGCCCCGGCGGCTGCGAGATGCTCGTGTTCCACGAGCGCGTTCTGCGATCGCTCGACCCGCCCTGACGCGGGCTCAGCGCGTCGCGCCTCGCTCGCGAAGGCGCGCCCGTGCCCCATCGCCGTCGCCGAGGCCTCGAAGCCGTAGGTCTCCGCCCTCCGCTCGGTCGCGCAGGCACCAGAGTGACCTCCCGTGGTTCTGCGGTCCGCCCCGCTCCCGGAGACTCAGCGACGATGCCGACCCCTTTCCACAACGACCCAACTCAAGGGCCCTGCGTTGGATGGGTCAGCTCCTTTGCTCCCCAAAGTGGATGGACGACCGCTGCCTAGTGGACTCACCGTGTGGGCCGCGATCGACCCGAGCGGATCGCGGGCGGGGTCGAGAGCTTCTTCCGGCTCGTTCGTCAGGAGTCATTCGAACAGCCGCGCCCCGCGCGGGCAGGGAAGTGTGGACCACGCGTCCCGAGCCATCCGTGCGACTTGCGACGTGACGGCTTGCGCAACTCGCTGGAATCGAACGACCATGCCCCGCATGGGGGAGGGTTCAAGGCTCGCCGCGCGAATCGGACGGGTCGCGCTTGCCTTCACCACCCACGCGTTCGCGACGTCTTGCCTGCTCGCGAAGGGCCCGATCCAGTCTGTCGATCAGCCGGTCCCCACGTCGCAGGACGAGCCGGCGGACCTCCAGGGCGGTGCGTGGGAGGTCGACATCACGCCCCCACCCGGCCTGCCGACGTACGGCTACTCGTCGAACGGGAGCGGTGACGCGCGCGGGTACTGGCTTCGGCTCAAGGCGCGGATCATCGTGCTCGCGCGGGGCTCGACGTCGCTCGCCATGGTCCAGGCGGATCTCGGCGCGGCGAGCTCGCTCGTCCATCGTCGCGTCGCCGCGCTCCTCGCGCCGGACGGCTTCGATCCGCCGCACGTCCTCATCGCGACGACCCACACGCACGGCGGACCGGGCGGTTTCTTCGGCGACAAGTTCCTGAACCAGGCGGTCGGCGCCGTTCCCGCGTTCATCCCCGAGTATGTCGACTTCCTCGCGACGCGCATCGCCGACGGCATCCGCACCGCGCGCAGCCAAAGGAAGAAGGCCGCGATCGCTTACGGTCAGATCCAGGTGCCGGCGAGCGCGACCTTCAACCGGAGCATCGAGGCGTGGCGACGGAATTTCACCGACCAGGGCCTCCGCTTCGACGACGTCAACGCCGTCGATCGGACGCTCACGCTCCTGCGCGTCGATCTCGACGGCAAGCCCGCCGCCTCGTGGTCCGCGTTCGCCGTCCACGGCACGGCCATGCCCGCCGGCTACCCGCTCTTCCACGGCGACGTGCACGGTCTCTCGGCGCGGCTGCTCGCCGAGCGCATCGGCGCGCCTGGCTTCGTCGCCGCGACCGCGACCGGCGCGGAGGGCGACGTGAGCCCAGGCGCGCTCGGAAGGGCGCAAGGGAAGGAGCTCCTCCTGGATGCCGCGACGGCCCAGGCCGAGGCGGCGTACACGCTCTTCAATCGACTCGAGCCGGACCTTCGGCGCGACGTCGAGCTCCGCGTCGCGTACTCGGAGCGATCCCTCCGCGGCGCCGGGACGTCCCTCGGGCGCCTCTGCGAGGGCGCGGTCCTCGGGGGCGCCGAGGCCGCCGGGTCGGAGGCCTCGCGCGGACCGCTTTATGGGTTCCTCGAGATGAGCGAGGGAGCGATCCGCAGCCGCGGAATGGGCTGCAGCGGGACCAAGATCAAGATCTTCGGCGCCATCCAGGACCTCGTGTTCGACGCCGACGAGTTCCCCGATATCGTCGCGTTCCAGACGATCGCGCTCCTCCCCGACACGGGCCCACCGCTCGTCCTCGCGAGCGTGCCGGGTGAGCCGACGACCGAGACGGGCCGGCGAATCATCGCGGAGGTGAAGGCGCGGATGCAGAGCCTCGGCTCGGCGGACGATGGAAACCGCTGGTTGGATGCGATCGTCGCGCCGCTCGGGCTCACGAACTCGTACAGCCTTTATCTCACGATGCCGGGCGAATACTCCGCGCAGCACTACGAGGGCGGCACGACGCCCTATGGCCCGTACCAGGGACTCTTCGTCGCGGAGGAGCTGGGGCGACTCGCGTACTCGATGGTCTGCAACGACGCCCAAACCCCCTGCGGACCGGCGTTCCCGACGCTCGAGTACGTCGCGCACCGCGAGTTCCAGCCCGGCGCATCGAAGGGGATCTGGCCCGAGCAGTCGACCTGTCGCTTCGGCGACTGGAGCGCCGCTGCGCTCGGCTGCGAGCGGCGAGCTGGCGAGACGGACCAGAGCGATCCGACCCACGTGACGTTCCGCTGGAGAGGCATGACGGACAACGAGATGTGTGGGCTCGCGACCGTCTCGATCGAGTGCCCGACGTCCGGCGCGCGGCCGAGCGCCCAGCCGGGCGATGTCATGGCCACCGACGAAGGACGCGATTTCGAGGTGGCGCTCGACGGTCCCGACGAATGGACGGCGACGTGGGATCGGCGCGGGCGAACGAACGAGCACGACTGCTACGTCGTCGTTCGGCACCTAGGGCTCGAGCGGCCCATCGTGTCCGATGCGCTCGATCTGAAGAGGTCCCCATGAGCCGCGCCGCGCGCGCGACCCTGTTGGCGCTCACCGTCGCTCTTCAGGGCTGCCCGAACGCCTGGCGCTTCGAGCACGTGGAGGGCGCTCCCGAGACGATCGATACCCACGTCCTCGGCGACTACGTCTGCACGAAGACGGCCTTCGCGTCCGCGACCGGGGTCTGGGCCACCACGCCGAAGCTGCACCTCCATTGCGCCTACGCCACCGACGCCGACAGGGCGCTCTGCGAGAAGGCGCCGGGACACAGGGGGCCGAACGACGTGGCGCCGGATCTCACGAGCGCGAAGTCGCTCCTCTCGTTCGTGCACCTGAGCGACGCGCAGATCAAAGAGCGCGGGGTGAAGCTCACAGGGCCGTACGGAGACGCGGCCTCGTACGACGGGATCATCAGCGCCGCGGGCCGGGACGACCGCCTCGAGCGCTTCGGCGACGCCTCGTACCTCTCCGCGATCCTCGCGGTGAACGAGCTCGCGGACGACGGCGCCCGCGCGCAGCTCGACGCGGCGAAGACAGACACTTCGTTCCGCTATCCGATGAAGCCGAGGTTCGTCATCCACACCGGCGACACGATGGACTCCGGGATGTTCTCCGAGCTCGCGCAGTACCTCGGCGTCATGAACCAGCTCGATCTGCCGTACTTCGACGCGGTCGGGAACCACGACAACCGGTTCTTCGGGACCTTTCGCGCGGACGACATTCGGGGGTTCAACGTCGTCCTCCCGTACACGCCTATCGGGACGACCGACCGGTTCATGCGCTTCCACTCGAACCGGGGGGCCAAACAGGACACGTCCCTGCCGGTGCTCGCATCCCAACAGACACTCGGCGATCACGGGCCGACCGAGGGCATCTGGCTCGAGGGCAGAAAGACCTACTTCCACGGCTTCGATCTCGCGTGCCCGACGGGCGCCGAAGGTCTCTGCCCGCTCGCGCGCGGCTACTACGCGTTCACGATGGAGGGGGAGGAGGGCAGCGTCTTCCGGATGATCGTCCTCAACACGTCCGAGATCCTTCCCGAGAGCGCGACCGAGAGCTTCTTCCACGGGGCGCAAGGCCACGTGCTCCCGGCGCAGATCGACTGGCTGCGGAACGAGCTCCTGGGCAACGGGATCCGGGATCCGAGGCAGCGCGACGACGCGTATTTCGTCGTGTTCGGACATCACAACCTGAGCGCGTTCATGGGTGACGCCGGGGAGCAGATCGAGCAGCTGTTCCTCGATCAGCCCCGGCTCCTCGCTTACATTACGGGTCACACGCACGTGAACTCGGTCGTGGAGCACGTCCGCCCTGGCCGCGCGTCGCTCTGGGAGATCATCGGGGGGGCGATGCTCGTGTACCCCCAGGTCGGCCGCGTCCTCGAGTTCGTGCGGAACGGCGAAGGCTCGGTGTTCCTCCGGTCGCAGACGTTCCGCCAGCAGATCGGCGATCTCGCGAGCCTCGAGGGCGGGGATCCCGATCACTCGGTCGACGTCGCGACCCGCGCCGAGCTCGAGCGCACATGCGCCTTCCGCGCGGATGGCTGCGAACCGCCGCCGGGGGGCTACTGCCTCGCGCTGGCCGAGCGCGCGCACCTCGCGCGTCTCGGCGCCGCGCAGGACGACGACGCCGACCGCCGCAGCGAGCGCGACGCCGTCGAGGCGATGAACGGCGTGATGGAAGTGTACCGAGGAGCCCGATGAACAACGACGCGATGAAGCAGAAGCTCGTGGACGGGGTGACGCCCTACTTCAAGGCGCTGATGTCCCAGCCACTCCTCGTCTCGGTGAGCTTCGATCTGAGCGGGACGGACGTGACGACCACGCTGTTCGTCGGAGCGGCTGATCTGACGTACGCGAAGCTCCACGCGGGGTTCCTCACGAGCGTCGTTCAGGGGCTCCTCGACGTCGACAAGCCGCACCGCGACGCGGCGGCGATTGTCCCGAAGCAGGCCCCGACCACGGTCATGAACCTCGCGCTGCGCGCCGTGGAAGCAGGGCGGGTCGTCGCCCGCCGCGTCATCCGGTGATGCTGCGGGGGCGAGCGTCCATCGTCGCGCTCGTCGCTGCGCTCGCGTGCGTGCGATCGGTAGCGCGGGCGGACGAGCCCGACACGTCGCCGGGCGAGGCGCCGCGCGCGGTCGACGCGCCCGCCGTCGACGAGCCATCTGCCGTCGATGAGGCGCCCGCCGTCGATGAGGGGTCCGCGGTCGACGCGCGCCAGCCAGCGCTGGATCCGCCGAGGTCGCTCAAGGATTTCATCCCGCCCGAGCCCCCGTCGTCCCCCCACGCGAGCCATCGCTGGAGCCTCCCGACGCGGGTCGTGCGCCGGCCCATCGTCCTGCCGCTCCGAAGCTGGGCGCTCCACAGCGACCTCGTCGGAGCTCCGCTCCGCGGCGACCCGGCGACCGACGCCGACGATCGCGGCGCGAGCCAGGTCCGCGCGGGCATCGCGTACGGCGCGACCGGTTTCCTCGATCTCGGCGCGTTCGTGAAGCTCGGCTTCGAGGACTTCCTCGGGCTCGACCTCGACCTCGACGTTCGCCTCTTCAGCGACGAGGGCGCCCAGGTCGCCGTGGAGCTCCAATTGTCGAGCCAGATCGATTGGGAGCAGGACGAGCCCGTCCACCTCACGCTGCGACCCGCGGTCCGCACGCCGATCTGGTTCGTGCTCGGCAACACCGCGCGCATCGAGACGGCCCTCGGGTTCGCCGTCGTGGCGCCCACCGACGGCGAGTCCCGCGCGTTCCTTTCGCTCACCGGGCCCTCGTCCGATCCAGCGTTCGCGACGCCCGCGATCCCACTGGGGATCGTGGTGCAGCCGTGGGAGACCCTCCGCCTCGGCGTGTCGAGCGGGCTCGGCGTCCTCAGCCTCGAGACGCACCTCTCGGCGTCGGAGATCCGCGACGGCGTGTTCGCGCCGCTCACGTTCATGCTCGGATACACGCTCGCCGACGACGGCCACCCGGTCGCCGATCTCGGCCTCCACGCCGGCTTCCCGTACGCCTTCCTCGGGTCGACGCGCGACCACTTCGCGAGTGAGCGCTGGGCGATCGGCCTCGACGTCCGGATCCTCCTCGAGCGCTAGATGATTGTCGCGGATCCCGTCAGCGCTCCGCTCTCTAGGCAGCGTTCGACATCACGGTTCCGCGCCGCACGCCGACGAGCTTGCTCGTCGTGAGGAGCTCGTCCCCGCTCGCGAGCATGAGGACGTCTCCAATCTGGAGCGTTCGCGGATCCGACACGACGCACATCCCGACCGCTCGGTGGGAGCGTTGCCACGCGCGTTCGCCTCGGTGCCGTACTGCCACGACGCGGCGATCACGCACACCGTACTCGCTGTTGCAGGTCACGAAGATCCTGCTCATCGGTTCGATATCGTCCATCGTTCTCACCTGGGAGAACGCGGCTGCATTCGCCGTTCCATCCTCCGTTGCCTGCATCTACGCGCTCGGCCAACTCGACCGGCCTGCGCCCGAGCGCACTCGAGCCCATCGCGTGACTCCCACCGCTCCCGCCGGGACTCCCGGTGCGCACCGCGAGGTCGAAGCCCACGCGATCCCTGGGGCTCCGGCTGACACGCGCATGACTTGGTCGACGACGCGGCGCGTGGTACGCCCGTCGGGCGCATGACGGAGACGGCGATCGACGTGCACGCGCCGCTCGCGGCGCCGGAGCTCTCGGACGCGGCGGCCGAGGTGCTGAGGCCGCTCGCGACCGTCGGGCTTCGCCGCGAGACCCGCGAGAAGCGCGTCGGCGGGAAGGCCGCGAAGCTCGCGGAGCTGCTCCGCGCGGGCCTCCCCATCGTCCCGGGCTGGGTGATCGACGCGAAGGTGTTCCAGCGCGTCGTCGAGGCGGGGCTGCCCAAGCACCACGACGTCGCGTCCCTCATCAAGCTCGGGGACACGCCCCTCGGCGTCGATCGCGCGGCGCGCGCGCGCGACCGCGTGCTCGAGCTCACGTTCCCCGAGGACGTGTCCGCCGCGCTCGAGGAGCTCTGGGGCCGAGTCGCGCCGAACGCCCCGTGGGGTCTCAGCGTGCGCTCGAGCGCGACCGTGGAGGACGGGCGCGCCTCCTCCCTCGCCGGGCTCGCGACGAGCGTGCTGGGCGTGCGGTCCCGCCGCGGACTCGAGGACGCGATCCGACAGGTCTGGGCGAGCCTCTACCTGCCGCGGACCCTCGCGTACCTCGGAAAGTGGAACCTGCGCGCCGTGTCGATGCCTGTCCTCATCCAGCGCACGGTCGTCGCGGAGGCCGCGGGCGTGATGTTCACCGGACCCCCGCCCGGGCTCGAGGGCGAGCTCTGGAAGCGCAGCGAGCGCGTCGTCCACGCGACGCTCGGGCTCGGCGCACCCATCGTGGACGGCGCGAGCGCGAGCGACACCTGGACGCTCGACGCGCGCGGGACCGTCGTGCGCGAGGTGATCAGCGACAAGCCCCAGAAGCTCGTCGTGACCGAGCGGGGGCTCGACTCCGTCGACACGGGTGACGCGATCGCCACACCCGCGCTCGGGCGCCGCGCGCTCTCACGCCTCGCGCAGATCGCGCGCGAGCTCGAGCTCGCGGGGCGCGAGCCCCTGGACGTCGAGTTCGCGGTCGAGGGCGGGAGCATCGTCATCCTCCAGGCGCGCCCGCTCACCGGCGGCCTCTTCCCCGAGGGCGGGGACGAGCAGACGATCTGGTCGCGCGCCAACGTGGGCGAGGCGCTGCCCGGCGCGGCCACGCCGCTCACCTGGTCCATCGCGCGGCGCATCGCCGACGAAGGGTTTCGGTCGGCGTTCGGCGCGCTCGGCTGCAAGGTGCCGAAGTCGAGCGTTCTCGTCGCGAACGTGAACGGTCGGTTCTACCTGAACCTCACCACCTTCATGACGATCGCGGCCCAAGTGCCCGGCCTCGATCCGCGCTCCATCCTCGGGCTCTCGGGCGGGGTGGACGCGAAGCTCATCGAGTCGCTCGAGAAGCTCACCGAGGACGTCGACAAGCGGGGCTTCTTGTTCCGCGCGCCGCTCACGCTGCCGAAGCTCCTCGCGCGGCAGGTCGGCCTCCAGCGCGAGGTCGCGGCGTTCGACACGGACGCGGAGCGGCAGCACAAACTGCTGCGCGAGATGGACCTCGCCATCCTCCCGGACGACGCGTTCGTCCAGACGTTTCGCCGAGTCATGCTGCTCCTCTCTCGCGGGGCGGATCTGATGCTGAACTGCGCGTCCGCGTCGCTCGCGTCG
Organism: Polyangiaceae bacterium; assembly: GCA_046351395.1. GTDB lineage: Bacteria > Myxococcota_A > Polyangia > Polyangiales > Polyangiaceae > CAYYKK01. Next base: position 141,644 of record JAXLYP010000005.1, on the reverse strand, counting down.
CACATCGCGCTCACGCAGGTCGTGCAGCGCTCCCTCCCTCGCTCGAGCGACGACGAGGACGCGCCCGAGAGGCGCGCGCGCGCGGCCTCCTCCCTCGCGCAGACGCTGACCGGGGGGATCTCGCAGCTCGAGAGCGCGAGCCCGGGCATCGCGCTCCTCCGCGTCGCGGGCATCGCGCGGCGCGAGCCCGCGGCGCGCGAGAAGATCCTCTCCGGCGACGCCCGCGACCTCGCTCAACTCCCGAGCGGCGCGACGCGCGCCGCCCTCCTCGAGTTCCTGGACGCGTTCGGGGACCGCTCCGTGCGCGAGGCGGAGCTCTCCACGCCGCGCTGGCGCGAAGACCCCGGGACGCTCTTCGCGATGCTCGCGGCCGCGCTCCGCGGGCCCGCGATCGACCCGGACGCCGCGCCCGCGCGCTCCCGCCTCCTCGCCGATCGGACGATGGCGAAGCTCGAGGCGTCCATGTCGCGCTTCCAGATCGGCGCCGTGCGCCTGCTCGTCGCGCGCACGCAGCACTTCACGCGCCTCCGCGAGCGGATGCGCGCGTGGGTGACGCGGACGCTCGGGATGATCCGGATGATCGCGCTGAACGTCGACACGCGCCTCTGCCGGATCGATCCCTCGCTGCCCGAGGGGAGCGTCTTCTTCTGCACCTACGACGAGCTGAACGGCGCGCTCGCGCGCGGGCGCGCCGACATCGGGCACGTGCTCCGCCTCCGGCGCGCAGAGTACCTCCGCGATCTCGCGCGCCCCGATCCGCCCGCCTCGTTCATCGGTCGCCCGCCGCCCGTGACGCTGCCGCCGAGCGACGGACCGCGCCTCGAGGGGCTCCCCGCGAGCGCGGGCGTCGTCGAGGGGTTCGCGCGCGTGCTCGGCCCCGCGGGCGAGGGGCTCGCCGCGCTGCAGGCTGGCGAGATCCTCGTCGCCCGCACGACGGACGTGGGCCTCTCTCCGCTCTTCCTCGTGGCGACGGGGCTCGTGACGGAGCTCGGCGGCCCGCTCTCGCACGCGGCGATCGTCGCGCGCGAGTACGGCCTACCCGCCGTGGTGAACGTCGAGGGCGCGACCCGCAGCATCCGCACCGGCGATCGGCTGCGCGTCGACGGCGATCGCGGCGTGATCGAGAAGCTCGGGAGCCGCGACTCCTAGGGCGCGTCCGGAAATCGCTGGCGCATTCGGCCGACGCTGCATCCCCGCGGCCGGCGTTACTCCTCCTCAGAATAAGCCCCACTATTCCTCGTCGTCGCGCCTTGGCCGCAGGGCGCATCGTCGCCCTCGGTGCAGCCACTTATTTCCGGACGCGCCCTTAGATCGGCGAGCGCGCTTCACAGACAGCACAGAAGATCAGCCGCCAAGACGCCGAGGACGCCAAGGGTGAGAAGGGATCGCTTTCTCCTTCTTTGGCGTCCCAGGCGTCTTGGCGGCTATGTCTCTCCTCTCGTGATGGAGGATCACGCTCGTCGATGTGGCGCGACGCGGAGGGCGAGCTCGATCGACGACCTCGACGCGGGCGACGCCCGCGCTCAGGCGCTCGCGAGCGCCTCGCCGAGCCACTTCCAGTCGTCGAAGCGCTGCGGTGGCGCGTCGTCGCGCACGCGCGCGACGAGCTCCCAGAATCGCGCTCCGCGCGGGTCGAACTTCGCGCGCATGTGATCACGCACCGCCGCCGCGTCCGCGCCGGCGGCGTGGGCGGTGCCCTCGACGAGCCGATCGACGATGGCGCGCGCCTCCGCCGAGTCGGCGCGAACGGACTTCTCGCGCGCCTCGTGCGCCGCGGCCATCGCCGCGTATTGCACGTCGAACACGGCCTCCGGCGCCTTCGTCCAGACGTCCTCCGCGTTCGCCCGGCGGCACGCGAGGAAGCGAGGATCCCCGAGGATCCCCTCGAGCTCGACCCACGCGTCGAGCTGCTCCCGCGTCGGGTTCTCCGGGAGCGGCGGAGCGCTCGCCTCGATCATCCCCGTGATCCAAGCGGGATCCCCGACGGCAACGCCCGCCACGACCTGATCGTAGAACCGCTCCACCACTCGCCTTCGCTCCTCGTTCGACGTCTTCGTCACCATCATGATCCTCCTCAGCCGTTCCTCGGTCGGTCCGGATCGGAGCGCTGTCCGGATCGCGCTCGCGACGCGCTGGAGGCCCGCGACGTGCGCCTCCACCGCGGCGAGCCGCAGCGCGAGCGCCTGCTCGAGCGTGACGTCGCGCCGGAGCACCCGGGCGATGTCGTCGAGGCTCATGCCAGCGTCGCGCAGCGTCCGCACGAGCTCGATGCGCCGCACGTGCGCCTCCGTGTAGAGGCGGTACCCGCTCCGCGACCGCGCCGCGGGAGGCAGGAGACCCTCGTCCGAGTAGAAGCGCAGCCGCTTCACCGAGACGCCCGTGCGGCGCGCGAGCTCGCCGATCGTCAGCTTCCGATCCACGTCGCCCATGCTGAGGTCTCCCCTTGGCGGAGGGTCAAGCGTCGGTTCGAAACAAAGTCATTCGAGCTCGATCCACCGCGTGTTCGGCGTCGCGCTCGCGACCGCGGGATCGCACTTCCCGTCCGCGTCCTTGAACTCGGAGAGCAGCAGCGTGTCGCCCTCGAACCCGGCCTTGGCGCAGCGCTGGAACGGGCTCGCGTCGAGGTGCAGGACGAGGATGCGGTCCGAAATTCCGAGCTCGAACTCCCGCTTGTACGCGGGCTCGCCGGTCGGATCGTCCCACCAGGCAAACGCGCTCGCGCCTTCGTTCGGCTGAGGCACCGCCGTGGCTCCGAAGCAGAGCTTCGGAGCGGTGGCGCCCTCCGGGGTCCAACACCCGAACAGGCTGTTCGCCACGACGGGGCGGTCCCCTTCGCACGCCGTGGAACACAGGGCGGCGACGAGGGCCGCCCCCGCGGCCAAGCCCGGGGATCGCCCCCTGTAGCTCCGTCGATCGAGAGCCCTGCAACGGTTCGGTGACGTCGTCATGAGAGCCGCTCCACGCATTCGTACCACGATCCGATCGCGACCCCGAGTCCTCGGCGGTCGAGCCCATCCCTACCAGGGTGTTCGCTCCGGTCGAGCCGTGCCATACGAGGGAGAGCCCCATGAAGAACCTGGCCCTCGCGCTCTCCGTTCTCCTCGCGCTCCTCATCGCACCCGCGGCGTGGGCGTACGAGTTCGTCGGTCCGAAGGAGGACTTCAAGGTGGAGGTCCCGCCTCGCTCGGGCGAGCACGTGTGCTTCCTGACGCCTGGTCTCGTCGTCGACCCGCACGCGTGCGAAGGCGTGGACGTCGATCAGGTGCGGAGCGGCATGACGCCGCCGAACACGAAGAAGATCGGGTGGGCGATCCTCGCCACCGAGGAGCACGCGCTCGCGATGCAGATCGCGTTCGAGTCGCTCGATCGGACCGCGACGCGCGCCGACATCGACGACATCACCTCGGGCGTCGAGCGCGCGCTCCGCTCCGAGTTCGGCGCTGCGACCTTGCGCTCGAAGACGGTGCGCGAGGTGAACGGGTTCACCGTCATCGACCTCGACACGGACATCCAGATCCACCTCCCGGGCGGCACGCTCGATCGCGTCCGCACCGCGTACGTCCCGGTCCGAGGGGGCGCGTACGCGCTCATCCTCGTCGGGGAGCGATCCGATCCCCGCTTCGACGCGCTCTTCGAAGACTCCCTGGCGACCCTCTCGATGAAGCCGTTTCGGATGGACGAGTCGGAGTTCTCCGCCCTCTCGAAGTTCCTCGTCCCTGGGCTGATCGGCTGGGCGATCGTGACCGCGATCGTGGCCGCGGTGGTCCTCGTTCGGCGCCGCAACCGGCTCGCGCACGCGCAGCAGGCCGGGGCTTACGCGCCGCCCGGCGCCCCGTTCCAGCCCTTCGTCCCCGCGCCACAGCCGCCCCGCGATCCTTCGTCGTTCGCCCCGCCGCCAGGTTGGCGGCCGCCCGGGGCCTGAGCGGGAGCCGCGCCGAGGCGCCGCTCGGCCGCGGCTTCGCCGCGGAGCCGTGATAGACGGATCGCATGAGCGATCTGCCGAGGCATGCGCGGGCGGTGATCATCGGCGGTGGCGTCGCGGGGGCGAGCACGGCGTACCACCTCGCGAGGCTCGGCTTCGGGGATGTCGTGCTCCTCGAGCGCGCCAAGCTCACGAGCGGCTCCACGTTCCACGCGGCGGGGCTCGTCGGTCAGCTCCGCACGTCCGCGAGCATCACGCGCCTCCTGAAATACAGCGTCGAGCTCTACGCGAAGCTCGAGGAGGAGACCGGCCACGCGACGGGTTTCCGGCAGAACGGCGGGCTGCGCCTCGCGTGCAACCAAGAGCGGTGGACGGAGGTGAAGCGCCAAGCGACGACGGCGCACAGCTTCGGCCTCGACATGCACCTCCTCTCGCCCGAAGAGGCGAAGAAGCTCTGGCCCATCATGGCGATCGACGATCTCGTCGGCGCCGCGTTCCTCCCGACGGACGGGCAGGTCAACCCGTCCGATCTCGCGATGTCCCTCGCGAAGGGCGCGCGGCTCGCGGGTGTGAAGGTCATCGAGGACTGCCCGATCCGCGCGATCCGAACGAAGGGCGGGCGCGTCGTCGGGGTCACGACGGACCAAGGCGACATCGACTGCGAGGTCGTCGTGAACTGCGGCGGCATGTGGGCCCGACAGATCGGCGCGATGGTCGGCGTGACGATCCCGATCCAGCCCATGATGCACCAGTACCTCGTCACCGAGCCGATCCCGGGCGTCCCGAAGGACCTGCCGACGCTGCGCGATCCGGATCTGCTCTGCTACTACAAGGAGGAGGTCGGCGGCCTCACGATGGGCGGGTACGAGCCGAACCCGATCCCCTGGGGCACGGACGGCGTCGCGGACGACTTCACGTTCCAGCTGCTCCCGCCCGACCGGGATCACTTCGAGCAGCTGATGGCCCCCGCCATCGCGCGCGTCCCCGCTCTCGCGGACGTCGGCATCAAGACGTTCATCAACGGCGCGGAGAGCTTCACGCCCGACGGGAGCTTCATCCTCGGTGAGGCGCCCGAGCTGCGCGGGTTCTTCGTCGGCGCGGGATTCAACGCGTACGGCATCGCCGCGGCGGGCGGGGCGGGGCGGGCGCTCGCGGAGTGGATCGCGGAAGGGGAGCCCACGTTCGATCTGTGGCCCGTCGACATCCGCCGGTTCGGCAAGCACCACCGGGACAAGCAGTGGGTGCTCGAGCGCACGACCGAGGCGTACGCGAAGCACTACACGATGGCGTGGCCCTTCGAGGAGGACCACTCCGCGCGGCCGACGCGGGTCTCGCCGCTCTATTCGAAGCTCGCGTCGCGCGGCGCGGTGTTCGGCTCGAAGATGGGGTGGGAGCGGCCGAACTGGTTCGCGCCCGTCGGCGTGGAGCCGAAGGACGTGTACACGTACGGGCGACAGAACTGGTTCGAGCACGTGCGCGAGGAGCACCGCGCGGCGCGTGAGCGCGTCGTCGTGTTCGATCAGACGTCCTTCGCGAAGTTCATCCTCGCCGGCCCCGACGCGCGCGACGCGATGAATTGGCTCGCCGCGAACGACGTCGACAGGCCCGTCGGCCGCGTCGTCTACACGCAGCTCTGCAACGCGCGGGGCGGCGTCGAGGCGGACGTGACCGTCTCGCGCCTCGACGAGGACACGTTCTACATCGTCACGGGCACCGCGTACGGCACGCACGACGGGGACTGGATCCGCCGCCATGTCCCTGCGGGCAAGAACGCGCGCCTCTTCGACGTGACGGGGAGCACGTCGGTGCTCTCGTTGATGGGGCCGCGCGCGCGCGACGTGCTCGAGAAGCTCACGCGCGACGACGTGTCGAACGCGGCGCTCCCGTTCGGCCACTTCAAGGAGATCGCGGTGCGCGGCGCGCTCGTCCGCGCGACGCGCGTGACGTTCGTCGGCGAGCTCGGCTTCGAGCTGCACGTCCCGGTGGAGTCGGCGCTCGTCGTGTACGACGCGCTCATCGAGGCGGGCGAGGACCTCGGCATCGCGGACGCCGGGTACCGCGCGATCGACTCGCTGCGCCTCGAGAAGGGCTACAAAAACTGGGGCAGCGATCTCACGCCGAACGACACGCCGCTCGAGGCTGGGCACGCGTGGGCCGTGAAGCTGAAGAGCGGCGTCCCGTTCCTCGGTCGAGAGGCGCTCCTCGCCCAACGCGAGAAGGGCATCGCGCGGCGGATGGCGACGTTCACCGTGGACGATCCGAACGTCGTGCTGCTCGGCCGCGAGACGATCCTGCGGGTCGGCCCGGCCGGGGAGCGCGAGCGCGTCGGCTACCTCGCGAGCGCGGGCTACGGGTACACCCTCGAGAAGGGCATCGGCCTCGGGTACGTGCGGCTCCCCCCGGGCGAAGGGACCGGGTGGCTCCTCGCGGGCCAGTACGAGCTCGAGGTCGCGACGAAGAACGTGCCCGCGAGCGTGACCGTCAAGCCTCTTTACGATCCCGACGGCCTGCGCATCAAGGCGTAGCGGTGAAGGCGCGCTGGGTCGTCGAGGGCGCCGAGGCGGGCGTCGAGGAGATCCTCGAGCGCATGCGCGATCCCAGCGCGCTCGGCGACGGTCGCGCGTTCGTCAACGGCGCGCGGGCGCGCGCTGGAGCGCGAGTCCAACCGGGTGACGTCGTCGAGGTGTGGGCGGCCCGCGGGCGCGCCGACGCGCCGCTCGAGATCCTCCACCGCGAGGAAGACTTCATCGCCGTGAACAAGCCGGCCGCCCTCGCGACGATCGCGGATCACCGCGGGGACGCGAGCCTCGCCGCGATCGTCGCGGCGGCGCTCGGCGGGGGCGCCGAGCCGCACGCCGTCTCGCGGCTCGACGTCGGGGTGAGCGGCGTCGTCCTCTTCGCGACGACGCGGCGGGGCAGCGCCGAGCTCGACGAGGCGACGCGCTCGGGCGCGCTCGCGAAGCTCTACGTCGGCATCGCGAAGGGCGAGCTCGCCGAGGCCGGACGGTTCGACGCGCCCGTCGCGGGAAAGCCGGCCGGGACGCGCTTTCGAACGCTCGGCGCGGCGCGCGGCGCGACGCTCGTCGCGCTCCGCCTCGAGACGGGGCGGCTCCACCAGATCCGGGAGCACCTCGCAGGCGCGCGCGCGCCGCTGTTCGGCGATCGAAGGCGGCGCGGCCCCTCCTCCGTCGTCGCGAGCGACGGCCGCGTCCTCCCGCTCGACCGGATCCTGCTCCACGCGTCGCGCGTCCGCCTCGCGCGTGGCGGTCGGACCCTCGAGATCATCGCGCCTGTGCCGCTGGAGCTGCGGGAGGCGTGGAGCGCGCTCGACGGCGACGAGCGCGCGTGGAACGCTCTCGAGCGCGTCGACCCATGACCCCTCCGCGAAAGCCCCGCACCGCCCGCTGGATCGCCGCCGTCGCGTGCGCGAGCGTCGTCGGCGCGGCGCTGCCGATCGTGCTCTCGGCGCACGCGGATCCACCGAAGGAGGGCTTCCTCCCCGATCCGCCGGTGACGAAATCGACGAAGCACTGGGTGTTCGAGATCGACGTGAAGTCCGGCGTCGTCTCGCTCGGCAAGGCTCACCCCGCGACGACGCCGAAGCCCGAAGGAACGCCGCGCGTGATGGGCCGCTACGCGATCGAGCTCTACTCGGGCCGCGAGCTCCTCGATCGCGCGCGCTTCAACGTGCCCGGCCTCGGGGATGGTCCGCGCGAGGACAAGCGTGTGCTGAAGCGGCCCACGATGGATCGCATCACGACGCATTTCTCCGTGCGGATCGCGGACAACCCGCGGACGAACTGGGCGCGCGTCGTCGATCGCGCGACCGGCGACGAGGTGTACATCGCGTGGCCCCCGGACGCGCCGCCTGCACCCGTCGACGCGGGCGATGCCGATGCTGGTGCCGTGGACGCGGGCGAGCAGGAACCTTCTCTCCCGCCAGGCGCGATCCTCACGGACGCGGGGTTCATCGTGGATCCGCCCGTCGATGCCCCGCCCGCGGACGGCGGCGCGCGCGCCGACGCGAAGTAGCCCCCGCCAGGTTCCGCTGCGGCGCTCGACCCGCGGCTCTCGCGCGCGTGGGCTCGGGCTCGCGGCGAGTGCTCGAGCTCGGAGTACTGTGTCGGCCGGGCCTACCGCCCCGATTACGGGCCCGTGCCGCTGCTCGCGCTCCCGGTGCTCCCGCTGCTCGTGGTGGTCGCGCTCCCGGTGGTGCTCGCCTTGGTCGTGCTGCCGGTCGCGCTGGTTCCACCGGCGCCGCCCGGTTGGCTCTCCCGGATCTGCGGTCCACAGGCCTCCGAGAACGTGGACGACGCGAGCGTCGCCGCGATCAGCGCCGCGCGCTTCGTTCGAACGAGCCACGCGCGAGGGACGATGCGCGGCGGTCGATCGACGTGGAGCACCGCGCCCTCGTCGTCGTGCAGGTAGCGGACGCACGCGTCCGCGTGCTCGCGCTGAAACGCGCGGGCCTCCGCCTCCGTGCGCGCGGAGAGGTCGTGGACGGGGGTCTCGCAACGCTCGCAGGTCCGGTGCGACGAGCCCGCGGCGTCCTCCGCGCGCATCTCGTCGTACTTCACGTCGCACCGTTTCTTCAGCAAGAGCTCGCGCTTGTGCACCGGGCCTCCCCTCCTGGTCATGCGCGCGCGGGAAGCGCCGCGCGCGCCGCGGGTGATCCGCGAGGTCCGAGAAAACCAGGAGATCCCTGCGAAGGGAAGCCCCGCGTCCGACGCGCTATTTCTTCGGAGGGGTCGAGGGGACCGGCCCGTCCGCGGTCCACGTGTAGAAGCCCTCGCCGGACTTCTTCCCGAGCTTTCCCGCGCGCACCATCTGTCGCAGCAGCGAGGGCGGCCGGAACTGCTCGCCCACCTCGCGGTGAAGGTGCTCGAGGATGGAGAGCCGCACGTCGAGGCCGACGAGGTCGCCGAGCTTGAGCGGCCCCATCGGGTGCCGGTAGCCGAGCTCCATTGCGCGATCGATGTCCGCGACGGACGCGACGCCCTGCTCGAGCATGCGGATCGCCTCGGCGCCGATGGCGACGCCGAGCCGGCTCGTCGCGAAGCCGGGCGTGTCGCTCACGACGATCGGCGTCTTGCCGAGCCGCTTCGCGAGCTCGAGCGAGCGCTCGATCGTCACCGGATCGGTGGCGAGCCCGCGCACGATCTCGAGGAGCTCCATCACCGGGGGCGGGTTGAAGAAGTGGAGGCCCACCGTGCGGCCGGCGGCGCCGAGCCGCCCGCCGATCTCGGTGATCGAGAGGCTCGAGGTGTTCGACGCGATGATCGCCTCCTTCGGCGCGGACGCGACGACGGTGCCGAGGACCTGCACCTTCAGATCCATGAGCTCCGGGATGGCCTCGATCACGAGGTCGATCCCCGCGGACGCAGCGGCGAGATCCGTCGTCACCTCGAGTCGACCGAGGAGCTCCGCGCGCGCGTCCGCGGTGAGCTTCCCCTTCTCGACGCTGCGACCGGTGATGCTCGCGATGCCGTCGATCGCCTTCTTCACCTTGGCCGCGTCGATGTCGAAGAGGCGCGTCGTCAGCCCGGCTTGCGCGCAGAGCTGCGCGATGCCCTGTCCCATCGTGCCCGTGCCGAGGACGAGCGCGACCTTCCAATCGCTCACGGTCGTCATGGCGCGGGATACGTCTCGGGCGCGGGGGTCGGTCGCGGCGGCGCGGGCGGCTGCGCGGGAGGCGCGGCGGGCCGCACCGCCGGGGCTGCGCTCTTCGCGGGCGCCGCGGACTTCGCGGGGCCAGCGGACGAGGAAGCGCTCGGCGCGGCTGAAGGAGCGGCGCTCGGCGGCGTGGCTGGGGCGGTGGACGCCGCCGTCTTCGCCTGGAGTCGGCGCTGGAGATCCGCGATCTGATCCCGGCTGAGGGGATTCGGGCCGGCGCTCGGCTTCGGCGCCGCGAGGACCGGGGCCTGGGCTGCGGTCGCGACTGCCGCCGATGCCGAAGCGCTCGGCGCGGGCGCCGCGGAGGACTCGGGGCTCGCGAGCACGTAGATGGCCGCCGCTACGAACACGCCCGCGCCGACGATCGGCGCCCACATCGGCGTGCGCGGCTCGTCCACCGAGAGCTCCTTCGCCGGTTCGGGATCGAATGCTGCGTGGTCGTGCCCGTGATCGTCGTCGTGGGCCTCGTCGTGCCCCTTGTCGTCGCTGCTGCTCATCGCCCGAGTTGCTTACCAGAACCCCCCTTCGGCCGCTCTGTTTATGGTCCAGGTTCGGGGCGCTGGAGCGCTCTGCTCGGCCTCGGAACACGCGTTCCGGACCGAGGCAGAGGGCCGTCGATGGGGGGGCCTTTCGCCCCCCGCGCGGGTCAGCGCCAGGCGCCGAGGCCGGGATCGTTGACGGGGACGAGGCGCTCGGTGAACGAGACCTGCACGGAGCCGACCTCGAGGCGAGTGCCGGTGAGAGTGAAGGGCACCTGGCGGACTTGGCCTTCGGGCGAGGTGACCTTCAGCGTGCCCGTGATGGGCTCGGTCGAGGGCGTCGTGCGGATCACCTCGATGGCGTAGTTGCCGGAGGTGAGGCCCGCGAGGGCGCAGCTCTCAGTGCCCTTGGCCCGAGCGTTGGTGCAGCTCATCGAGACGAACTTGAGCGGTGAGCCGAGGGCAGAGATGCGGTTGCCCTTGCTGTCGATCGCGGCGACGTCGAGATCCGCCGTGCCAGTCCAGGTCGCCTCGACCCTCACGTCCCCGAAGCCGGCCGTGGGGGCGAGCTTCACGGACTTCATGGCCGTGGTCACGCTCGCCGTGAGCGAGCTGTCGACGCTGCTCACGAGGCTGTTCGAGACGTTCAGGAAGCCGAGGTTCTGGGTGCAGACCGCCGCGTTCGCGACGTTCTTCACGTTCGAGGGATCGAGGTCGGCGAGCGACACGCGGAACTGACACGCGAGATCCGGGCTGAGCGCCGCGAACGTGTTCACGAGCTTCTCCTGGACGGCCTTGTCGCCCGGTCGCACGTCCGCGAGCCCCGAGAGGATGCGGAGCGCGCGCTCTCGATCACCGTTCATCGCCGCGACGTCGGCGCGAGCGATGAGGGCGTCGGGGTCGAGCGCGTCGCGCTGCGACCACTTCGAGGCGAGCTCGGTCGCGTCGCTCACCTGTGAGGAGGCGACCAGCAGCTTGAAGAGCGAGACCGTCTTGTCGCGGCTGTTCGGCGCGGCGTTCGACGCCGACTGCGCCTCCGCGAGCGCCGTCGCGAGGGTGGGCGCGGTGACGTTCGTGGTCGCGAACGTGGAGTGACGGTCCCAGACGCGCCTCATCGGCACCAACCGCGTCGCGGGGATGGAGGGCGGCGGCTTCGTCACCGGCGCGGTCTTCTTGCCCCAGTGCGGAGAGAACGGATCGTCCGCCCCTCCCGTCGCTTGAGTCGCGGGCTTCGGCGAAGGCGTCGGCGTCGTCTCGGCGACGGGCGGGGGAGATGCGGGTTGCGCGGTGGTCGGCGCGGGACCCGCGTTGGCCGCGCGGCCCATGGGGGCGACCGGAGGCGACGCGAAGCCTCCGTCGTCGCCTATCGGCATCCCGGCCACGTCCGGCTTCTTCAGGTCGTCGCCCGCGTCCTTGTCCTTGTTGCGCCCGTCGAAGTCGCCCTCGGCCGCAGCTTTTTCTTCGCGATCGCGGGTCGTCTCATCGGACGAGGAGCTCGCGGAGCGCGCGCCGACCTCACCCGAGAAACCCGAGTCCACGCTCGATCGCTCGAGCCCGAACGCTTTGAACATCGCCTCGCTCTCGAGCACGAGGAGCGACGTGAACCGGCTCGCGACCGCGAACTTCTGCGAGAGCGCGATCACGGACTCCTTGTCCTCGATCCGCCCGCCGCGCTCGAGGTCGTTGATCTTGGAGGCGGCGAAGAGCCGCGGGACGAACGCGTTGCCCGCGTCGGACGAGGCCGTGATGTCGGCGGGGTACGCCTGCTCGAACTTGTCCCCGTTCACGCGACCCCGGAGCGTGATCGTCCCCTTCACGGTGGGCGACGTCATCCGCGCATAGATGAAGGCCTCGCCGCCGCTCGGGATGGAGTCCATCTGCGATGGGGTGACCTGCACGAGGCCCGGCGGAAGCTCGACCTGCACGTCGCTGAGCGTGGAGCCAGAGGCGGCGCCGAGCACGTCGAGCGCCGCGGCCGAGACGCGCTGCCCCGGGACGTAGGGCATCATCACGCCGCCGCCGCCGCGCGCCATCGCCGCGAGCGTCGTCGTGTCCGCGTCGTTCCCGAGCGCGACCGCGATGAGCGCGCCGTCCCCGGCGGGGAGCGCCTGCTTGATCGACGCCTCGATGGTCGACGCGCGCGTCGGACCGACGGTGGGCGTCCCGTCCCCGAGGTAGAGGATGCGGAGCTCCTTGCCCTTCGGGTTGCCCGCGACCGTCCGCGCGGCCTGGACCGCGAGGAACGGATCGCTGCCGCCGTCCGGCTCGATCGTGCCGAGGAACCGCTCGACCTCCTGGGCCGACTCGGTGCTCGGCTCGAGCACCTGCCCGAGGCTGTTCGTGCTCGACGCGCCCATCACCTGGCAGGTCGTGTCGCACGCCATCACCATGAACGTGTCGCGCCGGTCCATCTCGCGGACGAGGCTCGAGGCGAGCCGCGTCGCGCGGGAGTAGCGCTCGCCGACCATCGACCGGCTCGAGTCCACGACGATCACGTGGAGTCGCTCGTGACCCTCGCCCCAGCGCGGGGCTTCCGGGCGCACCGGATATCGCGACGTACGGCGAGTGTCGTTCCGCGATGGCGCGTTCGCCTTCGCGATCTTCTCCCGATCCGCCTTCGTGTTGCCGAGCACGACCGGCGTCGTCGCGACGGGCGGAGCGCCGCCGGTGGCCGTGACGTTCGGGGGTTGGTACGCCCACGTCGTCACGTCGTGATCCCGATCCGGGAGCGCGTACTCGACGTTGAGATCGCCCGCAGGGATGAAGTTCTTCTCGTCGAGGACGACGCGCTGCCCGCCGTTCGGCGCGCTCGCCGGGTTGAGCTGGTAGCCGCGCGTCGACAGGCCGTAGCCCTTGTCGAGCCCGAGGACCTGAAGGTCGATCCCGAACTCGTCGATCTTGTTGGACGCGCTCGCGTCCAGGCCGAGCGGGTACGAGAACTTCCGCACGCCGCCCGACTGCTGCACCGTCTGCGTGTACGTGAGGACGACGCGCCGCGAGCCGTGCTTCGGGATGGGGAAGATGTGGAGCTCGAACCGACCGCCGCGCTGCCACTCGAGCAGCGCCGGATCGCGCCACGGCCCGGGCACCCAGACGATCTCTTCGCGCGGCTTCGGCGCCGTCGGGGTCGCGTTGTGGATGGCGCCGCGCCAGATCGCCGCGCCCCGGTCGCGGTCGACGAACGCGCCCTCGACGAGCTGGCCGTCGACCTCGAGCGAGAGCTTCTCGATCTGCGCGTCCGGCGGGAGCGGGAAGCGGTAGATGCCCTCGAGGGTGTCGTCGCTGTCGTTCGTGAACGTCTCGTCCACCTCCGTCCGCGCGACCACGTCCACGACGCGCACCTTCACCTGGTGCTTCGAGAGCCGGACCGCGTGGTCCTTCTCCTGCGTGTCTCCGGGCTTCTTCGCGCGGAGCTCGCCCACGCCCTTCAGCGTCCCGTCCACCGACTCGATGGATTGATCGCTCCACTCGAGCATGTCGCTCATCGTGTGCCGCGCGCCGATCGTCGGCGCGCCGCTCGACGCGAGGCTCGCCTCCTCGCCTGATCGCACCTTCGCCCACGTGTTCCCGTCGTTCGTCACCTTGACGGAGCTCCGCGCGACCTCGATCGCGGCGCGCTTGTCGCTCGTCGTGATGCTGAGCTTCGCGTCCACCTTCGGATCGACGATCTCGACCTGGCCTTGCGGGACCATGAACTTCGCCGGGACGGCCTTGTCCGCCTTGGCGACGTCCGCGATGACGAGCCCGCGCACGCTCGCCTGTCGCGTCGCGCCGCCCGCGAACGAGACCTCCGAGCTGCGATCGAGCGAGAGCACCGTCCCGTCGACGAGCGCGAGGCGCGCCCGCGTACGCGCGTCCGTACGGACGAGGGAGCCCGCCGCGATCGCGCCGCCCTTCTCGAGGGCCGAGCACTGGTCCTGCTTCTCCCCCGTGCAGACCTCGACGCCCGATCGACCGTCGGTCGCCGCGCGCGCGATGCTCTCCACGCTCCCCGTCCACGCACCGTCCACGAACGCCGCGGCGGCGGGGGGCGGGGGGACGACCGCGCCGTTCTTTCCGAGCAGGAAGAACCCGGCGACCGCGGCGGCGGCCATGCCCGTCCCGAGCGCGCCGAGGAACACGGGCTTGCGGAAGAGCGACACGACGCGACCGCCGCTGGTCTTCGGGGCCACGGTCTTCACTTCGGACTTCGGCTTCGAGCCGAGGGGCGCCGCGTCGGCGCGGCGCGACGTCGCGCTCGACGGGAGGGGCTCCGCCTCGATCGTGGGGCCCACGCCCCGCTTCGGCCGGACGAGGTCCACCGCGTCCGAGGTGAGGGTGGACGCGCCGGCGCCGGGATCGCTCTTGCTCGTGTCGGCCTTCCCCGTGATGGCTTCGACGATCGGGGCATCCGAGGGCCGGGGCGACCGCGCGGTCGGCGTGAGGATCACCGTCTTGTTGGGGCCCGTGACCGGCTCCGCTGCGCCCTCCAGTGAGGCGGGGGGACCCGCGTCGAGCGTCGTGCGGTTCACGTCCACCGTCGCCTCGGTGGTGCCGCTCGTCGCGAGCCGCTCCTCGAGGGACGACGGCGCGAGCATGGTGGGCGCCGTCCCGTCGATGGCGCGCGCGCCGCTCTCGATCGGCGTGCTCTGGGGCTGCGACGCAGGAGGGGACTCCAACATCCCCGTGATGCGGGCGACCTCACCGCTCTGCCGGACGAGCGGCGGCATGATCGCGCCCGTGGGCCCGCTCGGGCGCGCCGCTTCGACGGCCGCGATCATGCGCTCGGCGAAGTCGTCGGCGACGCGGAAGTCGAGCCCCGCCGCTTCGACGACCTCGACCGCGCGCTCCGCTTCGTACCGCTTGTCCCGACACGCGTCGCACTCCGCGATGTGGTCCATGAGCCGCGAGGCGGCGAGCCCGTCCAGGATGTCGCCCAGGGACTCGTCCACCTCGTGGCACAGCTCGGTGTTCAAACTGCTCATCTCCCGCTCCTCGATCCGCCCAAGTGGCCGTCCGACCGGCCATCCCAAATCTCGCCAAATTCCCCGACTACACGCGCGTCAGGCATCGCCCAACGACTCCCGGAGCCTCGAGAGCGCCCGGCTCACGCGCTTGCGCGCCGCCGCCTCGTCCACTCCGCATGCAGCTGCAACTTCTTTGAAACTAAGGCCCGCCTCGTAGCGGAGGACCACGGCCTCGCGCTCGCTCGGCTTGAGCTCGGCGAGCGCGTTGCGCGCGCGGATCGCGCGCTCGCGCTCCAGGTGGAGCTCGCCGACGTCCCCGCCGCGCCCGGTGTCGTGCACCAACCGGAGGCGCGCCTGCCGGCGGTTCTTCATCTCGTTGTGGCGCCCGCAGATCCGGCGCGCGATCCCGAAGAGCCAGGACCGCACCGACCCCTCCCCCCGGAACTGGGGGAAGCCGTCGAACCCCGCGATCAGGGTCTCCTGAACGAGCTCCTCGGCCTCCGCCTGGGACCCTGTCATCGCCATACAGAGCCTGCCGAGCGGGCCGGAGTACGCGCGAGCGCACCTGGAGAGCGCCTCCCGATACTGCTGTTCGGCGATCAACCTCTCGATCGCCTGAGCTTCGTCGGCCGAGCTCGTGTCGACCCGCGCGAGCGCTTTGACCATCTTCTCCTCTTCTCTCGGCATGTGACCCCATCCGGGTCGTTCGTGACCGGGAACGGCGAGAAACCTCCGCGCGCGTCTCTCCGGCCCGAAAGGAACGCGAAGTTGGGCGCGTGCCTTGCACCTGACGTCGAACCCCGACAACCTATCGGACAGCCTGTCGGCTCGGAGTTGGAGCAACCTCATGGACCGTGATCGCGCCGCCTCTCGCCCTGTGAACGACCGTCCACACCGCGTCCGACGTTTTGGTTACGGACTCGGTCTCCTGGCGCTGCTCGGGGTGGCCACCCTCTCCGGGACCGCGCTCGCCGATGCGCCGGCGAAGACGCCGCCGAAGGACGCGAAGGTCGATGCACCGAAGGAAGATCCGCCGGAGGTGAAGGCGGCGCGGGGCGTGGTGGTCATCACGCGCGCGGGCACGACCGTCGGGCTCGGGGCGGTGCTCGCGGGAGACGGGCGCATCCTCTCGGCGCTCTCTCCGCTCGGCTCGGGGAACGATCTCGAGGCGCGTTACGCGGACGGCACGACGGTCAAGCTGAAGCTCGGGCATCACGATCGCGGCTGGGACCTCGCGTTCCTCGTCCCGCAGAGCGGCAAATGGTCCGAGGGGCTCATCGCCTCGTCGCGCGACCCCATCCACGAGAACGCGAAGATCACGTCGTACGCGGCGGCCTCGAAGAGCGTCACGCCCACGTCGACGGAGATCTCGTCGCACAAGATGATCATCGGTGGGGACGACCAGCACCTCGACAACGCGCTCGAGCTCGGCTCCCGCATCAGCCCGACGAACCTGGGCACCCCGCTCGTCGACGAGGACGGAAAAGTCGTCGGGATCATCGGCCGCGGGTGCCTCCCTCAAGAGGGCGACAAACCGTGCATCCCGGTGGCGTTCGGCGTGCCGGTGTCCGCGATCAAGAGCTTCCTGAAGGGCGTCCCGGCGGACGCGGTCGCGCCCCAGCCGTTCCTCGGGATCCAGGGCGTCGCCCAGCAAGGGACGTTCGCGCGCGGCGTGCGCGTCGTCTCCGTCGCGAAGAACAGCCCCGCGTCGACGGCGAAGCTGCGCGGTGACTCGTCGGACGGGGACATGATCCTCGGCGTCGCGGGGGAGCCCGTCACGTCGCCCGAAGAGCTCTCGGCGGCGATCAAGAAGCACGCGATCGGCGAGAAGGTGGTGCTCACGCTGTTCACGAAGGAGCAGCTCTACAAGCAAGTCGAGGTGACGCTCGGGTCCCCCCCGGACACGACCGCCACGACGACCGCGAGCACGACGCCGGCGACCCTGGACTCGAGGGGACCGGCGATGAGCAACGGTGGGGTCGCGCCCACCCCCACCCCTAGCCCCGCGAAGGGGACGGGGAAGCCGCTCGTCGACCCGTTCAACAATCCAATGTGACCCGCCCGGGAGCCGGCAGAGCGGTCGTGAGCAGGGGCGGGGGCGCGCATCCGATCAGCCTCGATCAGGGGTCCTCGGCCGCGAGCCGTGTCGTAGAGCAGTTGACCGCGTAGGGGAACCCCGCGACCATTCACGCGAGGCATGCACCACCCCAACGCGGCATTCCGTATTGAAGTTGCGGGCGAGACGAACGTCGGCCGCAAGCGCAATCACAACGAGGACAACTTCGCGATCATGGCCGACTACGGCCTGTTTCTGGTCGCGGACGGGATGGGGGGGCACGCCGCGGGCGAGGTCGCGTCGAAGATGGCGCTGGAGTCGCTCCAGGAGTTCTTCGCGGCGACGCAGAGCGATCCGGAGCGGACGTGGCCCTACAAGATGGACCGCACGAAGGGCTACGAGGAGAACCGGCTCATCACTGGCATCAAGCTCGCGAACCTCCGCATCTACGAGACCGCGCAGCGCGAGTCGAAGAAGCGCGGCATGGGGACGACGTTCGTCGGCATCTTCACGGCGAACGACGGCATCTACGTCGCCCACGTGGGCGACAGCCGCGTCTACCGGTTCCGCAACACGCAGCTCGAGATGCTCACGGACGACCACTCCCTCCTCAACGACTACATCAAGATGAAGCGCCTCACGGAGGAGGAGATCGCGAACTTCCCGCACAAGAACGTCATCGTGCGCGCGCTCGGGATGAAGGACACGGTGAAGGTCGACACGCGCTTCGAGCTCCCGGCCGCCGGGGACACGTACCTCCTCTGCTCGGACGGGCTGAGCGGCCCCGTCTCGGACGACGAGATGGCCGAGGTCCTCCGCACGCACAGCGACATCAAGACCGCCGCGTCGAAGCTGATCGAGAAGGCGAACGAGAACGGCGGCCCCGACAACATCACGTGCGTGCTCGTCCGCTGGGTGCAGTAAGCCCGCATCGATGGCGCGGGCCTGATCGCGCCGTGTGACGACGGTGCCGATCAGCGAGCGCTGATCAGCGGGTGCTGTTCGGGCCGAGCTCGCGCTGGATGAAGTCCGTCGAGAGCATCGCGAAGACGGCGTGATCGAGCCAACGGTCGTTGCACCACTCGGCCTGCCGCGCGATCCCCTCGAACCGGAAGCCCGCGCGCTGGATGACGTTGAGCGAAGCGTGGTTGTCGGTCGCGGCGGCGACGCGGATGCGGTGGACGCCCATGTGCCGGAAGGAGAAGTCGATCGCGAAGCGCACCGACTCGCTCATGAAGCCCCGCTTCTGCGCGTCCGCGCGCAGCCAGTACCCGAGCTCGACGGCGCGGTGGATGTGCACGCAGCTCTCGAGCCCGACGACGCCGAGCAGGGCTCGGCTCGACTTCTCGTGGATCGCGAAGCGCACCGCCTTGCCCTGGTCCCAGTCGAGCGCGCACGCGTCCGCGAAGCGGATGGTCGTCTGCATGTCGACGGTGAAGCCGACCCAGGGGAGCCACTGCTTCAGGAGCTCGCGCGACCGATCGATCGCGGGCCAGAGGTCTTGCGCCTCCATCGGTTCGACGGGCGTGAAGTAGAGGCGCTCGGTCTCCCAGGGCCGCGCCCTCACGTCCGCCCGTGCTGGAATGACGAGCATGAAACCTATTTGCACTCCATGCGCGCGACGTAGACCTCGCCGCGGAGCTGCCCGGGCGTGGGCGCGCCCTCTTGGTCGATCCACGAGATCAACCACTCGTCGGGCTTCTGCCCCCCCGCGATCGACGGAGCGGGCGCGAACGCTGTGCTGTTCGCCGCGATCGGGATCGGATCGACGACCGAGGGAGGGTCGCGCAGGAGGTGCGTCGTGACGAGCTTGCCGCCCTCGAACCAGATCGCCTGCGCGCCGGGGCCATCGTTCGTCGCGATCGCGGGGTGCCGGCCGCGCGCGGCGAGCTGCTTGTTCCAGATTTGCGCCCCTTTCTCGAAGAACGCGGTGTCCACGCCGTCCCCCTGATCGGACCCCCAGACGACGTAGCAGCCCGTGGAGCCGCAGGCTGCCTTCACCTCGCCGACGCGCTTGTCGAGCACCGTGTCGAGCGTCCCCACGGACGCGTCGGGGGATGACACCTTGAGGTCCTTCGTGGGGATGCTCTCCCAGGGCCCGGCGATCGGGATCGAGATGCGCTTCAAGGGCCGCTCCGCGTCCCGATCCACGCGCACGAAGAACTGCGCCCCCTCGGACGTGACCGCCCCGTCGAACGCGCCGACCTTCGTCTTCGATCCGGCTCCGGGGCGGAGCGCGGTGAGGCGGATGCGGTCGCCGTCGAGGCTGAGATCGTCCTTCAGGAACTGCAGGAAGAGCTCCTCGGTCCGGTCCGAGTTGCCCACGTACGCCATCGCGAGGCCCTTGCCGGGCACGGTGAGCGCCTCGGGGAAGGGCCACACTTGGGAGCTCGTGGACGGCTTCGAGATGAGGTTGCCCTTCGACGCCATCGAGCCGTCGAGGTGCAGGTACCGCGCGTAGATCGCCTGGTCGGTGACCTTGGACTCCCAGTACGTGAAGAGGAACTGATCGCCCACGGCGCGCAAGTCGATCTGGAGGATCGCCTGGCCCTCGGGTGTGATCGAGAACGGCTCGGACTTCGGGCGGAGGGAGGAGTCGAGCGCGACGGCGAACGCTTGCTGCTTGTTCTCGAGCACCTCGAGCCAGGCCACGAGGTATCCGTCGC
Organism: Polyangiaceae bacterium; assembly: GCA_046351395.1. Lineage (GTDB taxonomy): Bacteria > Myxococcota_A > Polyangia > Polyangiales > Polyangiaceae > CAYYKK01. The sequence goes on along the minus strand of JAXLYP010000005.1, from coordinate 121,902 downwards.
CCGCGCGTGCGATCACCGACTGCGTCGCCGTGCGCTGCGTGGCGCGCTCCTGGAGCAGGTCGTACGTGCGTGGGCGGCCGAGCCCGGTGAGCGTGCACTTGCCGCTCCGCCCCGTCGTCGCGCGTTGGACGTGCGCGAGCATGTTCTTCGGGAACGGGTGGCCGCTCGCCTGCGCCGCGTCCTTCAGCGTCTTCTCCGCGGCGCCGAGGTCGCCGCTCGCGATCTCGTCCTGCGCCTTCGAGACGGCTGCGACGAAGGGGAGCGTGATCCGGGTGTACGGCGGGGTCGCGGAGGGCGTGGGGTCCGCCGAGGTCGACGCGCTCGCGACCGGCACGCCCGCGTCCGGGATGGGCGCGCTCGTGACCGCCGTGGGCGACGTGGGCGGGACGAGCGCGCGGTAGCCGCCGTATGCGCCGGCCGCGACCACGCCCAGGATCGCGACGGCCGCGATGACGCGCCCGGCGCCCTTGCCCTGGGGCTTGGCCGGATCGGCGAGCGTGACCTGATCCCCCGTCGGCCGCTCGACGGTCGGCGCGGAGGGGATCGCGCCCGGCGCGGCGAACTTCGCGCGGCTCGTGCGCGCCGCGAGCGCGGGGTTCGACTCGAACGGCGCGTCGAGCGTCTGAAGGTGTTGCCCCGTCGCTTGCTGCGTGGACGCCCGCGCGCTCGCGGGGCCGCCCTCGTCTTCGGTATCGAAGCTCGTCGCGGAGAGCTGCGCCATGCTCATCGCGCGGAGGAGCTCGTCGGCGAACTCCTTGGGCGTCTGGAACCGCTTGTCGATGTTGCGATCCAGGGCCTTGGTGAACCACGCACGGAACCCCTCCGGTAGATCCGGGCGGAGCGCGTACGCGTCCGGGAGGGGGGCGTTCGCGATCTGCGCGAAGGTCATCGCGACGCCCTGCTCCGTGTTCCACACGGTGCGCCCCGTGAGGGACTCGTACGCGATGCACGCGAGCGCCCAGAGATCCGCGCGCGAGTCGACGGCGCCCTGCCCGCGCACTTGCTCCGGGCTCATGTACGCGGGCGTGCCGAACACCGCGCCCTCGCGCGTGAGGCGCGCTTGCCCCGCGTTCCCCGTCTCCATGGACGAGTAGAACTTGGCGAGCCCGAAATCGAGGATCTTCGCGAGGATTCGGCCCTCCTCGTCCTTCGTGACGAAGATGTTCTCGGGCTTGAGATCGCGGTGGACGATGCCCGCGGAGTGCGCCTTCACGAGGCCCTTGCACGTCTGGTTGATGATCGTGACCGTCGTCGACACGTCGATCTGACCGACGCGGATCATCTGCTCGTACAGGGACTCGCCCTCGAGCAGCTCGAGCACGAGGAACGGCCGCCCGTCCTCGAGCTTGCCGGAGTCGTAGACGTCGCAGATGTAGGGGCTTCGGATGGCGGCGACCGCGCGCGCCTCGCGGAGGAAGCGCTCGACGACGACGGTCGACGAGATGAGCTCCTGGGCGAGGATCTTGATGGCGACGCGCTTGCCGATGTCGACGTTCTCGGCCTCGTAGACAGCGGCCATCCCGCCGCGTCCCAGCTCGCCGGTGATGCGGTATTTCCCGGCGATGACGAAGCCGACAGGTAGTTTCGCCTTGTTGGTGGTCGCCATCAGGGGTGTCGCCGCTTGTCCAGTGAGCGCGTCGAACGGCGCTCCCTTCCGCCGCGGTTTCCTCCGAGGAATGGTCGGGGCGGAAGCGAGCCGGAGACTAAGCGGTCCCGCGCCCCACGACAATTGCCGAGCGTCCGGCGCGCAGGCTTGCCGCTCCGGAAGCGGAAACGGCCTCCCCGTTTCGAGGCGAAACCCGTGCGCGGTGCGGGCGACGGAGGCCACGCGCGCGTGGCGCGCGAGCGCGCGGAGCGAAACCTGGCCGAAACATCGGTGCGCTAGAACCTCCCCCGGTGATGAAAAAGATCGAGGCGATCATCCGGCCGTTCAAGCTCGACGAGGTCAAGGACGCGTTGAGCGAGTGCTCGATCCAGGGGATGACCGTGACCGAGGTGAAGGGCTTCGGCCGCACCGGCGGCAAGAAAGAGGTCTACCGCGGATCCGCCTACGTCGTGGACTTCGTCCCGAAGGTGAAGATCGAGATCGTCGTCCCCGACGCGCAGGTCGAGAGCGTGATCGACGCCATCGAGAAGAGCGCGAAGACGGGCCGGATCGGCGACGGGAAGATCTTCGTCTCGACCATCGACGACGTGATCCGGATCCGAACGGGCGAGCGCGGCGAAGACGCCATCTGATGCAGAGGGTTTCGTCCGAGCTCGGGTCGATGGACCTGGCCTCGGACTCGAAGAGAGGACGATCGAGGGAGCCATGAAACCGACAGAGGTCATCGAGTTCGCGAAGAAGAACGGCGTCGAGTACATCGACCTGAAGTTCGTCGATTTGCCCGGGATTTGGCAGCACACCACCATCCCGGTGGCGCGCCTCGACGAGGCGCTGTTCGAGGACGGCATCGGCTTCGACGGCTCCTCCGTGCGCGGCTGGCAGCCGATCAACGCGAGCGACATGGCGATCACGCCCATCGCGGACACGGCGAAGCTCGACCCGTTCTACCAGCGCCCCACGCTCAGCATGATCTGCAAGGTGACCGATCCGATCACGGGCCAGCCGTACGGCCGGGATCCTCGCTACATCGCGCAGAAGGCGGAGGCCCACCTCCGGTCGACGGGCATCGCCGACACGACGTTCTTCGGCCCGGAGGCGGAGTTCTTCGTGTTCGACAACGTGCGGTACGAGAGCGGGTCGAAGGGCTCGTTCTACGAGATCGACAGCGAGGAGGCGCACTGGAACAGCGGCAAGCCGGGCCTCGGCCACCGGATCCGCCCGAAGGAGGGCTACTTCCCCGTGCCGCCGAGCGACACGCACGGCGATCTCCGTCAGGACATCATGTCGACGCTCACGTCGACGGGCCTCACGGTCGAGGTCGGCCACCACGAGGTCGCCGCGTCCGGGCAGAACGAGATCGGCATCCGGTTCTCGACCCTCACGAAGATGGCGGACGACCTCCTCTGGTTCAAATACTGCGTGAAGAACGTCTGCAAGAAGCACGGCAAGAGCGCGACGTTCATGCCGAAGCCCGTCTACGGGGACAACGGGAGCGGCATGCACTGTCACCAGTCGTTCTGGAAGGAAGGCAAGCCGCTCTTCGCGGGTGACGGGTACGCGGGCATGAGCGAACTCGGCCTGCACTACATCGGCGGCATCCTGAAGCACGCGAAGGCGCTCGCCGCCCTCACGAACCCGACGACGAACAGCTACCGCCGGCTCGTCCCCGGGTACGAGGCGCCCGTGAACCTCGCGTACTCGAGCCGGAACCGCTCCGCGTCGATCCGCATCCCGGTCGTGGCGGGCAACTCCGCGAAGGCTCGGCGCATCGAGGTCCGGTTCCCGGACGCGACGTGCAACCCGTACCTCGCGTTCGCGGCGATGATGATGGCCGGCCTCGACGGGGTGATGAACCGCATCGACCCGGGAGATCCCCTCGACAAGGACATTTACTCGCTGTCCCCCGAGGAGCTGAAGGACGTGCCGCACATGCCGGGGAGCCTGGACGAGTCCCTCGAGCACCTCGAGAAGGACCAGGACTTCCTCCTCCGGGGGGACGTGTTCACGCGGGACCTGCTCCGCACGTGGATCGACTACAAGCGCGAGCGCGAGGTGGACGCGGTCCGGCTGCGGCCGGTCCCGCACGAGTTCTACCTCTATTACGACGCCTGATCCCTCCCTCCGAAGATCCCCCTTCGGCCACATCCGAGCGCGCCCGTGTTCCAGTGGATCACGGGCGCGTCTCCATGCGGGGAGCGAAAGCGAGGAAAGTTCGCCGCCGGGCCTCCTGATGGTCTACTTTCCGGCGGACCTCTCGTGAATCCGGGCGACCTCATCCAGTCGCGGTACCGTCTCAACCGACTCCTCGGTTCTGGAGCGAGCGGTGCGGTTTGGGCGGCGAAGAACGAGCTCATCGACCGTGAGGTCGCGCTCAAAATGATGCGCCCGGACGTCGCGGAGGACGCGGTCGCGCTCCAGCGGTTCTTCAACGAGGCGAAGGCGAGCGGCCGCGTCCGGAGCTCGAGCATCGTCGAAATCCTGGATCTCGGGCAGGCGGAGGACGGCTCGCCGTTCCTCGTGTTCGAGCTGCTCGACGGCGAGGGCCTCGACACGAAGCTCCAGCGCGAGGGGACGCTCGACCCCGAGTTCGGCTGCGAGGTGTTCATGTCCGTCGCGAAGGCGCTCGGCCTGGCGCACTCGCAGGGCATCATCCACCGCGATCTGAAGCCCGCGAACATCTACTTACATCGCAATCCCGAAGGCACCATGATTGCAAAAATCCTGGACTTCGGGATTTCGAAGATGTTCGAGACGAACAGCACGAACTTCACCCTGACGCGGACGGGGACGGTCGTCGGCTCTCCCGCGTACATGGCGCCCGAGCAAGCCCAGGGCAGCGAGGACCTCGACGGCCGCGCCGACGTTTGGTCGCTCGGCGTCGTAATGTACGAAGCGTTCAGCGGGACGCTCCCGCACGAGGCGCAGAACTACAACGCCCTCATGGTCCGCATCCTCACGCAGGACGTCGACCCGGTGCAGACCCGCAAGCCGGATCTTCCTCCAGCGATCTGCGCCGTCGTGGACGCGTGCCTCCGCCGCGATCGGAACCAACGCATCGCGAGCGCGGCCGCCGTCGCGCAGCAGCTCGAGGGTGTCCTCCGGGATCTCAAGGCCGCGCGCTACGGCTCGATGGGGCGTCGCGCCACGGATCGCGCGGCGATCCAGCAAGGGCAGCCCTTCTCGGATCCGAACGTGCTGAGCGCCCCGCTCGATCGGCCTCCTCGCAAGGTCATCTTGCTGGCCGCGGGCGTGGGTGTCGCGTGCGGCCTCATCGCGGTGCTCATCGTGATCCTCGTCTCGCACGCGACGAAGTAACCAAGCGGTCACGCGTTGGGCGCGCGCCTTGACGGCCCCCCGCGGGGTCCGCATCTTGGCGCCCGATGCTCTGTCCGAACTGCAAGCAAGACGCGCCGATCATTTATCGCGGGTTGAACGCGTATTGCACGGCCTGCGGACAGCCTCGCTCCGTGCTCTCCACGGGCAGCGTGACGATGGCGGGGCAGCCCGCGAAGGTCGGCGGCGCGGTGGTCCGCACGCTCGCGTACGTCGTGCTCGCGGTGGGCACGGCGTTCTCGCTCCTGATGGGCACGCTGCTCAGCCTGCTCTCCTCGACGGCGGGGCTCATGAGCGGGCTCATCTTCGGCGCGCTCACCCTCGCCATCGCGCTGCCGATGATGTTCGGCGGCAAGAAGCTCGAGAAGTCGGGCACGGACGAGCAGAACGCGAAGCGCGCACAAGCGGTGTTCGCGCTCGCCGCGAACCGGGGCGGCGTGCTCCGCCCGGCGGATGTCGCGGGGTCGCTCCAGATCCCGCTGCAGCAGGCGGACGACTTCCTCACGGAGCTCGCGAAGACGCGCGGTGACGAGATCGACGTCGACGTCACCGAGCAGGGGGAGGTCGTCTACAAGTTCCCGCGGCTCTTCGTCGTCGGCGCCTCCCCATGGACGGGCGCGACGTCGAAGGTCAGGGTGGAGGCGGCTCCGGCTCCGAAGCCTGCGGCGAAGCAGGAGACGCCTCGGGTCGTGGACGCCGAGTTCGAGGAGATCGACGAGTCGCGCGAGGGCGCGCGGCAGCTCCGGCGCTGAGCGGATCGGGCGGGGGCAGCGGGCGCCGGGGGATTCCCACGGCGGCGACCGCGATCGCGAGCGCCGCGAACACCCAGACCGCGGGGCCGGCATCCGTCGAGCCCACCGCGAGCTCGCCGACCGACCAGTCGATGCGAAGCAGGCCCGCCTGGAGCGTGGGACCGAGGATGAGACGCAGCGCGAAGCTCGACGCGATGGGCCCCCACGCGCTCCGCGATCGGATCTGCATCGCGGCGTGGAGCGCGCCGATCGACGCCGCGAACACGAGGCTGCCCGCGGTCGCGCGAGGCGCGAGCACGAGCGGGGCGAGGGAGACGAGCGCGCAGAAGCCCACGACGCCGAGCTCGGTGGGCGTCGAGATCGAGAGGCGGCCTCGGCCGCCGTCACCGACGAGGCCCGCGCGCCGCGCGAAGTGGATCGGCAGCGCACGGAGCAGCAGCTCGTCGCGCACCGCGTTCCCGGCCGCGACGAGCAGGCCGACGAAGATCGCGAGCGCGGGGGTCCCCGCGCCGATCGTGGCCCACCCCACGGCGGACGCGATCGCGATCGTGGCGAGGGCGACCGAAGCTCCGCGGACGGCCCCCTTCAGCGCGAGGAGCGCGGGCTTTTTGTAGGAGTCCGCGTCGGGATCGTCGTCGTCCCAGAGCACGCCCGCGCGGCCCACGGCGAGGCTCACGAGCAGCCCGCCCAGCACCGCGCGCGCGACGTGCACGGTCCCGAGGAAGCCGTCGGCGAGCGTGAGGAGCGCCGACAAACCGACGAGCCAGGCCGCGCCCGTGGCGACGGCAGCGATCGCGCGTCGAGGGGTGGGGCCGCTCATGGCGGCGCATCATGCCTCAGGACCCGCACCGCCGGTAAGTACGCGAGCGCGCCGCTCGGCTCGCGGACCCGTGCGCGGACGTACCCCTCGCTGCCGTCGGCGACATACGAGCGAGCCCCGGCCTCTTCCGCGGTCACTCGGTGGAGATCGAGGACCACGCCCCCGCGCCCGACGAACTCGACCTCGGCGTCGGTCGAGCGGGGCCACACCGTCATGCGATCGTCGTGGACGCGGAAGCGCGTGATTTCCGCGCCCGTCGACGCGTAGAGCTCGCCCGCCCGGAGGTGCGCGCAGAGGGCCGTCGCGTCGCCCTCGCTCGAGAAGACCTGGATCCAGGCGCGCCCGGCGCGGGCCTCGAGGCTCTGTCGGGGGGGCTTGAACTTGTGCGCGTCATCCACCGCGACGGGGCCGAAATCGCGCCCCGCAGAGAGCGCCGCGTCCCACAACGCCTCGTGCGAGGGGCGGCACGGCGAGCCGGGATCGCACGCGCCCGCGGTGTTGACGAAGGGGTGCCCGCTCGCGACCTCGAGCAGCGTCGCCCCCTCGGATCGCCTGACGTCGTCGACCTCGAGCGCCCACTCGAAGTTCGGGTGGTTGATGATCGACACCCCGTCCTGCGCGGCGACGGCCGCGATCGCGTGATCGAGCGCATCCCGGGGTGTTGCGTACGTGCCGCCCTGGATGGCGGCGCGGATGCAGAGGCCGTTCACGTGCACCTGCTTTCCGGCCCCCGTCATCGTGATCTCCTCCCCCGAGACGAGCTTGAACGTGTCCGTCTCGAGCGGGGCGAGGAGCTTCGGGTCGAGCAGCACGTGGTGCTCGGTCATCGCGAGGAAGTCGTACCCGTGGTCGCGGTACCAACGGACGACCGTCTCGGGACTCGAGTCGCCGTCGCTGACGTTGGAGTGCGTGTGCACGTTCCCTTTCTTGAAGCTCGTCGCGTCGAGCTCGCGCGCGAAGCGAGCGCGGGGCGGCGGCTCGGTCGTGACGGGAGCCGGCGCCGCTGCGGACGCCGAGGGGAGCGCGCTCGCGTCGGACCGCGCTCCGGCCCGCGGAGGGATCGACCGGCACTCGAGGAGAGCGAGCGCGCCGACCGCGCCGACCGCGCAAAGACCGCGTGTCCTCGCGGCGCTCACGGGGTAAGACTCGGCCTCATGATCGCGCGGTGGTCCTTGCTCCTCGGGTTCGCCGCGGCGTTCGTGGGCTGTGATCGCAAGCCCGATCCCCGCCTCGCCTCCGGATCGACGGCCGCGCCCTCCCAGATCACGAGCGTCACCTCGGCCGCCACTGTCGCGCCGTCTGCGAGCTCGTCGAGCGCTGCACCGCCCGCGAATCTAGCACCCGAGTTCGCGCCCGCACCGCCGCTCGGCGCGCCGCGCGCGTTCGACATGCACTGCGACACGCCCTACCAGGTTTGGGAGAAGGGCCGCGATCCGTCGCTGCCGAAGGGCCACATCACGGAGAAGACCCTGCGGGCCGGGAACGTCGGGGGCGTTTTTCTCGCGATCTACATCTCGGACAAACTGCACGCGGACGCGAAGAAGGTCGGCCACCCCACCATCGCGGACGCGGACGCGATCTTCGACGCGCTCGACCGCATCGTCGCCGCCCACCCGGACGTGCTCGCGTGGGCGCCGAAGGGGAACGTCCCGGAGGACAAGGTCGCGGCGTTCGCCACGATCGAGGGCGCGGGCGCGTTCGCCGCGGACATCACGCAGATCGATCGCTTCATCCAGCGCGGGGTCCGGTTCGTCGGTCTCGTCCACATGAAGAGCGACAAGCTCGCGTCCTCGTCCACGGATCCCGATCAGTCGTACGGGCTCACCGATCTCGGCAAGCAGTTCTGCGATCGCGTCTACCAAGCGGGCGCGCTCGTGGACGTCTCGCACATGAGCGACAAGGGCTTCACGGACGTCGTCGAGATCGCGAAGAAGTTCGGCGCTCCCATCGTCGCGACCCACTCGAACGCTCGAGCGCTCGCGAACGTCCCCCGGAACGTGACGGACGACGAGCTCCGCGCGATCGGCGAGAGCGGCGGCGTCATCGGCATCAATTTCTACGACAAATACGTGAAGCTCGGCTCCAAGCCGACGCTCGAGGACGTCGTCGCGCAGGCGCTCTACATGATCAAGATCGCCGGGATCGATCACGTGGGCATCGGCTCCGACTTCGACGGGAGCGACCCGGTCGAGGACCTGCCCGACGCGTCGTACTTCCCCCGGTTCGCGAAGGCGCTCGTGGAGGCCGGCCTCAGCGACGAGGACGTGCAGAAGGTCTTCTCGGAGAACGTGAAGCGCGTCCTCCGGTGGCGCCCGCCGAGCGCCAAGTAACGGGCTCGGCGTCAGCGTCGCTTCGGCGACGTCCGCAGGCTCTCGGGCGTCCGCGCCGCGGTGATCTCGTCGAGATCGCGGTCGTCGGTGGCCTGCTCGGCGGAGGAGGGCGGGGGCGTCACGCGGGCCATCGGCCCGCTCTCCATGGGCGCCTCGGTCTCGAGGGGCGCGCCGGCCATCAGCGCGGCTGCGCGCACGCGGAGCTCTCGAAACTGGCGGATGACCTCGTTCGTGCGGTCGTCCGAGGGATCCCGTGGGATGCACCCGAGCGTTCGGCGCACGGTGCCGAGCTCCATGGAGAGAGCGCGCGCGGCCTTCGCTCGCTTGATATCGAGTTTGTCGAGCACCTTCTCGCGCTCGAACGCGAAGGCGTCGAGACGCTCGATCAAGTCTCCAGCGATGGCCTCCGCCCATTCGTCGGACGCGGATGACGTTCGCCCCCTATCGCTCATGTTGCACCGTCCGAGCCATCTGGGAGCAAGGTTGATACCACCGCCGGTGCGCCCGGGGCCGAGTCGTGAAAGGGAGCGAAATGGTGGAGCAATTCAAGATCTGGTCGACGGGAGGATGATGCGGATCGGTGCAAGATTGCAATCGATCGAGGCCGCAGGTGTTTGCAGAACTGGGATTCCGTTCGTGGGCTCAACGCGATGACCGGTCAAGGCCGCGGAGAAGGCGGGCGGCTCGGCGGAACGCCGTTCGAAGCTTCGCCGGCTCTCCCGCACCGGAAGAACGCGCGCGGTTGCGGCGGCGGAGGGGGATGACGAGGAGCGCCGTCCCGTAGACGAGCGGGCTCAGGGGGAGCGCCGCGCGCCGCGGTCGCGCGTGGGATTTCCTCGCGACGTGCTTCTCCGCGACGGCGCAGTCGCAGCCGCTCGCGTCGAAGCCGCTGCAGGCGTCGCCGGAGCTCGAGCACGCGTCCCCGCCCGCGTCGCTCGCGCAGTCGTCCCCGTAGTCCCCGCTGTCGTCGCAGCCGCCCGCGTCCGCGTCGCTCGAGCAATCGCAGCCGCTCGAGTCGCTCGAGGTGCCGGGATCGTAGGCGCAGTCGTCCTCGGGTGTGTTCGTGTACAGGCTGTCGTTCGGCGAGCCGGAGCAGCCGTCGCTCCCGTCGTCGTAGTAGGCGCTCGGTGCGTCGCCGGTGTCGGGGACGTCCTCGTAGCCAATCAAGACGTAGTTACCGCTGCAATCACACCCCTCGTGCTGGTAGACCGGCACTTCGATCGTGCCGCCGCCCGAGGTGGAGGGGGGCGGCCCCGAGCCGGTCGACGAGCTGCTCGAGCTGCACCCGCTCGCGTCGACCTTGGCGGCCTCCACCACCGGATCGACGGGCGCGCCGAGCCCGAACGTGACCGCGGCGTCGAGCCCGCTCTGGTGCGGCGCGAGGCGGAGGACGGTGCGCGTGACCCAGGTGTCCGAGGCCACGAGATCGCTGAACGCGATCGAGAAATCGTCCGTCACTCCGCCGCACGCGAGGGCCCCGCGTCGACCGATCCGGGCGTCTCCGCGCACGCCTCGGCGGGGCCGACGGAGCCGAGGTCGCCGCGCGGGCAGGCGTGGCCGAGCGCGGCCGACTGAGCGAGCGCGGTCGCCGCCTTGAACGTGCACGCCGCGACCTCCCCCGTCGCGTCCCCCGCGTCGAGGGCGCGCGTGAAGTACGCGTCCGTGACGGCGCGGATGGAGGCGGTCCCATCGAAGAGCGAAGCGCTCGATGCGAGCGCAAAATGGCTCGAGGATTCGACCGCGTAGCGGCTGGGATCGCTCAGCGCGGCGTCCACGAGCGCGCGGTAGTTGCTGGTGTCGTCACCCGCGCGGAACGAGAGCTGATCGGGATCGATCGCGACCTCGACGCCCGAGAGCCGCGCGCGCTGGGCGCCGAGCTGCCAGGCGATGATTCGCAGATCGGACTTCCCCGCCGTGGACAGGACCAGCGGGAGCGCTGGCGTCGGGGTCGGCGCGACGGCGCGGAAAGTCCGCGTGGTTTGAGGGCCCGCCGGGGCCGTGTACCGCAGGACGGCGAACGAGTAGTCCCCGTCGAGGGCGTTCAGACCGGCGACGAGGGTGGGATCCACGATGAGGCCCGCCTGCGCGGCCCACGCCTGCACGTCGACGGAGCTCGGGAGCACGATGAACTCCTCCGGCTCGAGGGGCTTCGGACCCTCGAGCTCACCTTCGACGCTGAACGTCGCGTCCGTCCCTTGTCCGACGCAGACCGCGGGCTTTTGATCGGGCGGGACGACCCGCACGGCGGTGGCCTCCTCGAGCGCCTCGAAGAACGCGCGGGAGCTGTAGTCGAGCGAGCTCCCCGCCTTCACGGGGACGACCACGGCGACCGTCCCCCCCGGCCCGTCGAACCGAAGGCTGGACCAGGTGGTGCTCCGCCCCCCGTCGACCGCGATCGCGACGCGCTGCTCGACGGGGACGAAATCGCTCCCAGCGAGGATGCCGTCCGATCGCGCGGCGCGGGGAGCTGCCGCGCAGGCCGCGACGACCAGCGCCGCGAGGGCCGAACGCCGCGTCCTCGGGGACAGCAGCCGGGGCGCGCTCATGCTTCTCCGCGCTCGGACATCGCCCCCCATCGTACCGTCGAAAGCCCGGCCGGGCGACCCCGAGGAGGGGGGAGACCTGTATCGGCTCCTGGGTTTGCGTGATAGATCCCGGGCAGACACGTGAGCATTGGAGCCGATTGGCCGCTCTCGATCATGGCGACGCAGGACGTGGCGTGCGGCGCCCGCCTGTGGCGAACCGCCGGTCAGCTCCGTGTGACGCTGGCGTGCAAGGCCACGTTCTCGATGGTCGAGAGCGGGCCGATGCGCGTCGTCGCGCCCGCGCCGATCGTCGTCGCGGACGAGCACGCCGGGGGCGATGGCGCGAAGAGCGTCCTCATCGCGTCCGATCTCGTGCCCTACCGGCCGCGTGGTGAGGTCGTGTTCGTGGGGCACGCGCACGCGCCGAACGGGAGCCCGTGCCCATCGCTCACGGCGCGGCTCGCGGTGATCGGGCAGCGCCCGTACATCGACAAGTCGATTCACGTCTTCGGCGAGCGCGTCGTCCTCGCGGACGGTCAGTTCAGCGCCCCCGTGCCGTTCACGCGCATGCCGATCGTCTACGAGCGCTCGGTGCAGCACCCGGACGAGAACCCATGCGGGATGGCGGCGCAGACGGGATCGCCCGCGCCGAACCTCGTCGACCCGCAGGACGCCGCGTCGCCCACGAGCCTCGGGCCCATCGCGGCGAGCTGGCCGGTCCGCCGGCGGATGCTGCGCCAGCTCGATCCGGGCGTCGTCGAGAGCCCCGTCCCCGAGATCCCGGACGCGTTCGCTTGGAGCTATTTCCAGGCCGCGCCCCCCGATCAGCGCTGCCCCTTCTTCGAGGGCAACGAGTGGCTCGTCCTCGATGGGCTGCACCCCGATCGCGCGCATTTCGAGACGCAGTTGCCGTTCGTCCGAGCTGCCGCGCGCCTCTACCAAGCGGCCCCCGGGGAGTCGCTCGGGGACGCGCCGTTCCGCGAGTTCCCGCTGACTGCGGACACCCTGTTCGTGGACGGGGATCGGGGCCTCGTCTGCCTCCTCTGGCGAGGAAACCTCGACATCGATCAAGCGCAGCTCGCGTCGATGCAAGTCCTCGCGGGGCTCGAGGTGGGCGGACGCACCGTGCCGTGGCCGCAGAGCAGCATGCGGCCACCTCCGCCGCAGAGCCAGCGCGCGTCCTCCCCGGAGCCGTCGGGGCAATACTCGGTGTCCGCACCCACGGGGAGCCACGCGAGCGGCTCGTACCCTGCGATCTCGCAGCCCGCTCCCTCCCAATCCGTCGCGGCGCAGCCTGCGGCGGCGGTCCCGCAGATGTCCGTGAGCCCCGCCGCTCACACTGGGCTGCCCGTGATGCCTCCCGCGTCTCAAGGGGCGCCGTCGTCGGTCGCGTTCTCGTCGATGCCGACACCCCAGCTCCCTTCGATCGTTCCTTCGGAGGCGATGACCCATCGGCGCCCGGAAGCGCCGACGGCGAAGTCGCCGACGACGATGGAGGTGCAGGCGGAGTGGCTGGAGCCGCCCGTCCCCGAGGCGGGGCAGGCCACGCGCGTCGCTCAGGTGTCGTCGTCGCTGAAGGCGACGATGCCCGTGACGGATCTGCAAGCGCTCCTGCGCGAGGCGACGCCGTCGTCGCGTTCGCCCGGGAACGTCCAAAAGCCCCCGTCGAGCCCTTCCTCCCCCCGGATCGAAGTGCTCAGCGCGCCGCCTCCGGCGGGCGAAGTCACGGGTCCGCACCCCGCGGAATGGGGGGCCGGCGAGCCCGCACACGCGCGCGTCGCGATGCCCGCCCAAGAGGACGCGCCGCAGTCGCTCAACCCCACGACGATGCGGCGCCCCAAGTTCGACGACCCGGAGACGTTCCAGCCGGACTCGGCGTCGCTCGCGGAGATCGTCCACAACGCCGAGCTCGCGATCGGGCGCCGCAAGGAGTCCGTCGCGCCCACGCCCGCGCCCGCGGTACCGCTCGTCGCCCGGAAGATGACGCCCGGGCCGACGCCCATCCAGCGGACGCCGACGCCGCCGCCGATGTCCATCTCGCAGGACCCGGCGAACCTCGCCGCCCAAGCGCGTGCGCGCGCGGCCGAGGCTGCGGCGCAAGGCGCGGCGGCCGCGCGGCAGCACATGGCGGCGGCGAACGCGAACGCGATGCGCAAGGTGCGGCCGCCGAAGACCACGATCCGTGGGCTCGGGGATCCGACGCGCAGGCCGAGCCACGAGCCCCACTTCACGGACGAGGCGGACGCGTTCGGCGAGTCCGCGATGGCGGGAGGCGTGAACTTCCTCGAGGAGTCGACGACGGGGGGCGACGACGTGCAAGCCGCGATCGCGCAGATCCTCCCGGAGACGCGGATGCGCCCCGAGGTCGATGAAGAGGCCCCCGCGACGCGCGCGTCGCTCGGCCTGAACCTGCCGCCCCCCACCGAGCCTCCGGGCCCCGATCCGGACGACGGAGGCGGCGCGACGCGCATCGCGCACGGCGTCGATCCAGCGCTGCTCGCCGCCCTCCGTCCACCGGGGCTCGGCGTCCCGGGCGGCGCGGAGGCCCCCGCGCCCGACGAGCAGAAGACCCCTTCGCCGCCCGCGATCGTGGACGCGCGCGCGGAGGTCCAGCGGCGGATGGCGTCGGGAGAGACGCTCGCGGGCATGTCTCTCGAGGGGGTCGATCTCTCGACGCTCGATCTCTCGCGCTGCAACCTCTCGGGGGCGCGGCTCAAGGGCGCGAGCCTGCGGAGCGCGACGTTGCTCGGCGTCGACCTGTCCGCGGCGCAGCTCGACGGGGCGGATCTGACGCACGCGAAGCTCGACGGCGCGAACCTCGAGCGCGCGTCGCTGCGGGCCGCCATCCTGAGCGACGCGTCGCTCAGGACCGCGCGCATCACGGACGCGGACTTCGAGGGCGCGATCGGGACGAGCGCGTCGTTCGACGAGGTGACCGGGGACCGCGTCCGCTTCGTGGGCGCGCGCTTCGACTGCGCGCGGTTCGATCGCGCCGTGCTCGAGGCCGCCGACTTCAGCGAAGCGATCGTGGACGGCGCGAGCTTCGTCGGGGCGCGGCTCGTGGAGGCGCGGCTCTACGAGATCCGGGGGGAGTCGGTCACGTTCACGGGAGCGACGCTGACGGGCGCGCGCCTCGACACGAGCGTCCTCGCGCGCGCACAGTTTCAGAACATCGACGCGGCGGACTCGCTCTGGGATCAGGCGGAGATCGATCAGGCATCGTTCGTCGGAGCGAAGCTCGCGGGTGCGAGCTTCATCAAGGCGTCGTGCCGCGAGGCCGTCTTCGAGGGCGCGGATCTCGCGGACGCGCGGTTCAACCGGTCGATCCTCTGGGGCGCTCGGTTCACCAACGCCAAGGCGGAGGGCGTGAACTTCGACGGCGCCGACACGCGCGGCGCGGTGTTGCCCACGTCGACCGCTTGACGAGCGACGCGGACCGCGAGCGGTTCGACGTCGTCATGGCGGACGGCCGCGCGCTCGTCTCGAACGTCGAGTGCGCCGCGCGCCACGTGCCCCCGTTCCTCCTCGCGACGGTCTGCGAGGGCGCCGCCCTCGACGGCGCGATCCGCCGGGTGTCGGCGTTCGCGCTCGTGCTGTCCGCCATCATCACGGGCGTCGTCGGGTTCGGCGCAGCGCCGTGGCCGATCGTGTTCATCGCGGTGCTCTGGGGAGGGCCCGCGCTCGGCGCGCTCGCGTACGCCGCGCGTCGAAGGCGAACGCTCGGCCGGTTCCTCGTGGACTTCGAGGGTGAACGCCTCGTCCACTGGGCCGTCGGCGCGGACCGGAGCGTGGTGCTCTCCCTCTCGAGCGACGCGTCGGTCGAGGTGGAGCCGGTCGAGGGCGAGGAGGCGATGCGTTGGATCGAGCTCCGCGCGCCTCGCGCGCGCCTGCGGCTCGCTCGAGCGGACGCGCGCGAGGCGGACGCGATCGGTCGGCTGTTTCGCACTTACGGGATCGCGTGGAGCGACTATCGACGCGTTCCGGGCCGCGACAGCAGCGCGTGAAGCGAGTCGAGGCCGACCTGCCAACGCAGGCTCCTCGCGCGGCGCAGGTGTGGCTCCATCGCCGCCGCGCGAAGGCGATCCGCCCGCTTGTCGGCGGCGCCCTCGCGCCGCTCGACGCCGAGCGCCGCCGCGGCGCCGAGCGCGGCGGCCTTCTCGAGCGTCGGCAGGATCTCGCGGACGAGAGCGTCGTCGCTGCTGCGAGCTCGCTCGGCGGCGCGCACGAGCGCCTCGAGCCGCGCGATCACCGCATCCGCGCCGCTTCGACCGCCGACGTAGTCGGACACCGCGTCCGCGAGCTCGGCGGCCTCGAAGCGCGACGGCGCGCTCAGCGGGTGCCTGCAGGTGAGATCGTGCGCGAGGGCGAGGAGATCGGCGTGGTGCGCGCCGACCTCGCGGATCGCGCTCGCGACCTCGCGGCGCGCATCGTAGTGGAGCGGGTCTCGGAGCCAGGCGGCGAGGCAGAGGGCGCTCACGTGGCTGACCGCGGGCTCGCGCGCGGCGTTGAGGAGCACCCCCTCGAGCTCGCGCTCGACGCCCGGCACCATGTTGTCCACCGAGCCGAAGCAGAGCTTCTGCCACGCGCGCGCGCCGACGAGCTCCCCGGTCGCGAGCGGCAGCCAGTCGTTGGTGACGGCGTTGTTCCACAGCCAGATCGAGAGCCCCGTCGCCTCCTTCCAGCGCGCGGCGTCGCCCGCGGTCACCCACCGGGAGAAGATGCTCGGTCCGGTCCACGCGACGGGCACGTCCGCGGCGACCGCCGCGATCCCTCGGAGGTAGGCGAGCGCGCCACGCCCGAGGTCCTCCGCGCGCCGATGATAAATCGCCGGTACGAGGAGCACGGGCGTCGAGGCGGTCGCGCCGATCCGCGCGAGCGCCTCCGCGGCGCGGGAGCCGTGCGCCCTCCCGCGGCTCTCCGTCGCGAGGCCCGGCGCGAACGTCGTCCACGTGTCGTCCATGCTCACGACGACGCCGTGCGCGCCCGCGTCCAGCAGCGCGGGCGCGTTCTCGAGGCACGTGCTCACGTAGAGGCGCACGCGCGCGCGCGCCGCGGCCCGCGCGACCTCCGCGATCGCCGAGAAGTCCCGCGCCGCGCGTCGGGGGCGCGAGAACCCAGCGGGGTCGTTCTTCGGCGCAACGATGAACGTCTCGAGGCCGGCGCCTCCGATTCGCTCGACGAAGGACACGCGCTCCGCCGTCGTCCACGGGCGACCGTAGAACCCCTCGATCACCCCGTGACCGACGCGGGCCATCAAGGACCTCCGCGCTCGCGCGGATCAGCCGAGGATGCGCTTGAGATCCGCCGCGACGACGCTGACCCGATCGACGCGGCTCCCAGCGGAGACGAGGACCGCTGGGTCGCCCGCGACCACGATACCGTGCGCGAACACGTCGACGCCCTCGAGGCCGGCGTCGGACTCGCCGCGGACGACGGCCGCGCCCTCCTCGGCGAGCGTGGACGCGCGCGGTGCGCGGTCGACCGCGGACTGCGCGAGCACGCGGCCCGCGCGATCCGCGACGACGACGGCGTCGACGAGGCAACGACGCCGCACGGCGTCGAGGTAGAGGCCCGCGGCTGCTCGGGGATCGTCGCTCCGTTCACGACGGCGCTCGCCGCGGTTGATCGAGATCGAGGGTCTCCACGCGAGAGTGCTGGGGCTCATGGCCCGACACTCTCACGTGGGTCCGCCTCCGGTGAACTTTCCGACTACTTGGTGGTGACGTACTCGAGCAGATCCGCCATCTGCGCCTCGGTGAGCTTGCCCTCGAACTTCGGCATCTCGCCCTTGCCCTTGTGGAGGATCTCGAGCGCCTTCTTCTTCTCCTTGTCGTCCCACTTGAGGGCGAAGAGCGGCACGCGGCCGGGCTTCTTCTTCGTCCCGTGGCAGCCGTCGCACTTCTGCTCGGTGAAGAGCTTCTCGCCGCGCGCCGCGTCCGGCGGACCGGAGGCCGGGGCGGTGGACCCCGTCGACGACGGCGCCGTGCTCGCGGTGCTCGACGGAGGAGGCGTCGGCGAGGAGCTCGGGGTCGTGGGGTTCGTGGTCGGCGTGGTCGCCGGCGTGGTCGGCGTGGCCGTCACGGTCGGCGTGGGAGCGGACGACGGCGCTCCGCTGGACGCGTTGTCCGGGACTCCGTCGGAGGTCGTCTGACCACCGCTGCAGCCCACGGCGAGGCTGATGCCCATAGCGAGGCTCAGCACTGCAATCATTCCCTTTGTCTTCATGGCGCGCACCCTAGTACCAGTTCAGAGACATTCGCAACGGTGAGCTGTAACTCGCGCCAACGGGCGCGAGACAGTCGAGTAAGCTCTCGCGGTGTCCGATTCCGGGGACGATCCACGCGTTTCGACGACCGACGAACTCGAGTACCTGATCGGTCGCGAGCTCGCGTCCGACACGTCCCCCGGCACGCGCTACCAGATCATGAACGTCGTCGGCGAGGGGGCGATGAGCGTCGCCTTCTATGCGCAGCGGCGCGCGCCCGAGGGCGAGTGCGGCGTCGTCGTCAAGATGCTCAAGCCCTGGTTCGTGCAGCAGTGGGGCGCGACGGCGAAGCTCATCGTGCAGAAGGAGGCCGTCGCGCTCGGTCGATTGAACGAGCGCGTCCCGCCCACGCCGTTCGTCGTTCGTTTGATCGACGCGGGCTCCGTCGCCGTGCGCGTCCGCGGCGTGTCGGTCGACATCCCGTGGCTCGTGGTCGAGTACGTCCACGGCGGCTTCGAAGGGACGACGCTCAGCCAGCGCGTGAGCCACAGCGTCCGCTCGACGGGGTACGCGTTCGATCCCCACCGCGCGGCGAACCTCGTGGAGGCGCTCGGTCACGGCCTCGGCGCGGTCCACGAGGTCGGCGTGATCCACCGCGACATCAAGCCGGACAACGTCCTTTGCTGCGGCTTCGCCGAGGACGAGATCTTCAAGATCGCGGACTTCGGCGTGGCGCGTCCGACCGGCGTCGCTTCGACGTTCGGCGGGTTCATCGTCGGGACGATGGGGTTCGCGGCGCCCGAGCTCGCGACGAGCGATCCGAAGGCGATCGGCGCCTGGAGCGACGTGTTCTCGATGGCGGGCGTGATCTTCTACGTCCTCACGGGCGTGGAGCTCTTCGACGTCAAGACGCCCGCGGACGCGCTCCTCGCGGCGCTCTCGCCGACAAGACGGAGCATCCGCGACTCGCCGTGGCTGAGCCCCCAGCTGCGCGCGAACGAGGAGGCGTGCCGCGCGATCGACTTCGCGATCGCGTGCGGCACCGCCGGCAAGATCGACGTCCGCCCGCGCCGCGCGGACGCGCTCTCGATGATGATCGCGCCCTGGCTCCGCACCGAGTCGCCGCGTGTGTCGCTCGTGAACGCGCGGCGCGCGCAGGTGGAGGAGCCCGAGGAGACGACGCATCTCCTCGGCTGGACGTGGACACCGCTCCGCCACCCCGGGACGTTCGACGGCGTGATCCGCGACGTCGCCTGGGATAGCGACGGGCGCTGCATGGCCGCCACGAACGAGGGGCTCGCGTTCTGGAACGGATCCTCGTGGACGGGCGTCAGTCATGAGGGGCTCGCCGACAAGCGGAGCATTCGGTTCGTTCGACGCGTAGGTCCCGGCAGATGGCTCGTCGGCGGCGACGAAGCGACGTTCGCGATTTATTCCAGCGAAGGCCCAAAAGAGGTGAGGCGCTTCGAAAGCGCGGGTATCCGCTTCGAGCTCCTGTCCGGAAACATCGACGACATGGCGGTGCTCGTCGGCCAGCCCACGTCCGGTCCGCCCATCCTTTCGTGCCTCGTGGCGCGGCGCTGGCTCAAGCCCCTCCCCCTCGAGGACGTCGCGTCCGTGATGTCGCTCGCGCGCATCGACGACGCGCGCTGGCTGGTCGCCGGCCGGACGCGCAACAACGGCGGCCTCGCCGCGATCTATTCGCCGCTCGAGTGGGATTTCCAGCGCATCGACACCCCGCTCGTCCGCGCGTACCTCGCCGCGGACGGGGACGAAGCAGCGGGACTCGGCCTCGCGACGGGCGCGAGCGGGGCGGTGGTCTGGCGATACCCGGACGGCGTGCGTCACGAGCTGATCGAGGGGAAGCCGGATCTGTCCGCGGCCACGATCGACTCGTCGGGGCGCGGGTGGGCCGCGGGCGCGGGTGGGATCTGGATGCATCACCGCACGAGCCCGCTCGTCTCCCGCGCCGTCGGCTCGAGCCCGTCCGCTCCGCCCCAGCCGCCGCTCGGGCGCTGGGAGCTCATGTGGCGGGATGACACATGGTCCGCGCCCATCGTCGCGCTCTTCACCGAGCCGGGGGTCGCGATCGGGATGACCGCGGACGGCGGGATCATCGAGGGGCGAACACGCGCTGGGCGCCGGCCCTCACAGCGACCCGTTCGAGGCTGAGGTCCGTGCGCTGAAGCCGCGCCTCACACGTCCTTCCCCTTCACGGCGGCGCGGAGGACGAAGCCCAACACGAACGCCCCGGCCACGAGGCCCCAGAAGAGCCCGGGGGTCTTCACCCCCTCGAGGCCGGAGGTGATCTGCATCGAGAAGGCGGCGCAGATCGCGCTCACGGGGAGAAAGACGGCGGCCAAGCTGTTCAGGCGGTGTGCGGATCGCTCGATCTCCCGCGATCGCGCGGCCTGCTCCTCCGCCTTGTGCGCGATCGTGAAATCGAGTCCGTGCTTCGCGTCGTCGTAGAGCACCTCGGCGCCGCGCTCCGCTTCACCGGCCTGATCACGCAGTGAAATCAGGTCGGGGTCCGCGATCCCCTCCCGCGCCTCCTGCAGCGCCCGATGGAGCGCGCGGCACGCTCGGTGGAGCGGACCGAGCTCGCGGAGGACGCCGAAGTAGTCCGCGGCGCTCGCCGCCTTGTCGAGGCGCAGCTCGAGCGCGTCGATCGCCTTGGTGAAGCTGTCCAGGTGCGCGCGGAGCGTGTTGAGGTTCCCCTTCGTTGGGCCGGCCGCCTTCCACTGTCCATCCGGCGAGCGCCAATAGAATGACGCCTGGTGCCCGAGCTCCCCGGGCGTCGGCACCGCGTGGAGAATGAGGAGGAGGTGGCCCTCGTGGCACATCGCGCGCGGTTTCCCGGCCTGAACCCCCAAACGGGCGCGGATGACGGCGGGGACGGTCCACTGGACGGGGAGCAGCTTCGACATGGCCGCGATGCTCGGCAGAAGCGGGCGGAGCGGCAAGTGCTGTCCCCCCACGCGTCAGATAAGGCCGCGTCCGCCTTCTTGTCGTTGTAAGAGACCGCCCCGAAAATGAGCTCGCAAGACCCTGCCCGAGAGGCCCTCGTACGGATCATCGCCGGCGCCCCGGAGCTCGCTCCGCTGACCGATCTGACCGAGCGCGCGCGCGGCGCGTTCGGCGCGGTGTCCACCGAGCTCGAGCTGCGCACGGAGCACGCGAAGTTCGTCGGCAAGAAGGGCGAACTGTCTCAGGCGATGAGCCTCATGAAGAAGCTCGCCCCAGCGGATCGCCCCGCGTTTGGCGAGGCCATCAACGCGCTCAAGACAGCGGTCGAGGAGGCGTTCGGCGAGAGGCTCACCGCGATCGCCGAGGCTGCCCTTCAGGCGGAGCTCGGCCAGCGCCCGTTCGATCTCTCGCTCCCCGGCCGGCTTTCGCTCGGCAGAGGCCACGAGCACCCCGTGCTTCGCGTCCGCGAGGAGCTCCTCCAGATCTTCCGGGATCTCGGGTTCGTCGCCGTGGATGGCCCCGAGATCGAGCTCGAGCTCCACAACTTCACGAACCTCGCGTTCCCCCCCGATCACCCTGCGACGGACATGCAGGACAGCTTCTGGCTGGGGCCGGAGGTGCTGCTCCGAACCCACACGAGCAACGTGCAATCGCGCGAAATGAGCACGCACAAGCCGCCCATGGCCGTGGTCAGCGCGGGCGCCGTCTACCGGCGGGACGACGACGCGACCCACTCGCCCATGTTCCACCAGATCGAGGGGTTCCTCCTCGGTGAGCGCGTGAGCCTCGCCGAGCTCCGCGGCGTCCTCGCGGCGTTCGCCGAGCGCCTCTACGGGCCCGGCACGCCGACGCGCTTCCGCCCGAGCTACTTCCCGTTCGTCGAGCCCGGCGCAGAGGTCGACGTCGGGTGCGTGTTCTGCCGCGCGGACGACGGATCGCGCGCGAAATGCCGAGTTTGCAAGGGGACGGGCTGGCTCGAGATCGGTGGTTGCGGGATGGTCCACCCGGACGTGTTCCGCCACGCTGGGCTCGATCCGAGCACGACCACGGGGTTCGCGTTCGGGATGGGGATCGAGCGCATCGCCATGCTTCGCTACGGGATCCCGAACATCCGCCTCCTGTTCGAGAACGATCCCCGCTTCCTCGCCCAGTTCGACTGACGCGCGGCCGACTCCGCTCGCGCGTGGGCGGAGTGTGCCGAGCTTGAAGAACTTGCGGACACTGACGGCGCTGTCACGGCTGACGGCGCCGTCACCGCGCCGTCACACCACGAACGCGGTTTGCCCGTCGCGTTCGCAGCGCGCCCCGCGCGGAGGGGCACCGCGGTGGACGGGCGCGGCGCGGGCCTCCGCGTCGGTGTCGCGCTTCGAAGCGGGCTCCCGCCGCTCGCGTTTTCAGCGCGCACCCACTGCGCGGCCCGACGCGTGAAATCTTCGCGCGCTCGTTAAGAAGTACCGGGGCTCGCGCGTCTCTTGCTTGACGAAGCCGCCGCGGAGCCCAACCGAAGGAGGAGCAGCGCGGGTCACGAATGGCGGCGTGATCGGCACTTGTTCGGCGAAGGAGGAAGCCGCGTCTGGAGGAGGAGAGGGATGAGCGAGGTCGACCGTCGGCGTCGCCTTGCACCCGGGCACCTGTCTTGCAACCGATTTTCGGTGGCGCCCCTCACTTCTCCCCACCGTCAGGAATCAGCGACGAGCTCCGTTGGTTGGTATCCCGTTTGATTTCCGTCGCGAGCACATCCCGACAGTTCTGCAAGAACCTTTTTCGAAGTTGCAACGTCCTAACGAGTGTCACGCCTGTGCCCTTCATCACGATGACGGAATCGGGATCAAGGAACCTCAGTGTCGATTGTCTGTCCTTCTGAACCCGCGTCTCGCGACGTTGGCTCGATCCCGTCGATGAATCCCGCCGCTCGCTGGGGAACCACACCCCTCGAGGGCCGTATCTCCCGAGCGCTCCCCGAGCGCACCCCCAGCTCGTCGAAGTCGTGCTTTCCCCACTCTCGTTGAGGTCCCCATGTCGAGGTCGATGAAAACCCATCCTGTCGTACGAACCCGCCCGGTTTCGCGCTCGACTGAAGGCAACACGGCGCGAAAGCTGGAACCCGCGCACGAGGACCGGGCCGACGATCTGCTGGACGACACGGCCGAGCGTCCGTCCATGTCCATGGAATCGCTCGAAGCAGGGGAGCCGCCGTTCACGAAGAGCGACGCGCCCGCCCCCTCCACGGCTCGACCCTCCACGTCGGGTGGGGCCGAGATGGAGCCGTCGTTCATGGACGACGAGGTCCTCGAGCAGACCGCGATCCGCCCCGCGCGCACGGAGCCCGTCGCGTACACGGGCCAGGTGCCCGTCGAGTCGACCGACGAGCCGCTCGCCGTCATCACCGAGGACGCGCGCTCCTTCCGGGACATGGAAGAGGGCGGCGGGGACTCGATGCTCGCGCGGTATTTCCGCGAAATGGCGCTCCACCCGGTGATGGACCAGGACACCGAGATGGCCACGGCGCGCGCCGTGGAGGAGAGCGAGGTCGCGCACTGGTCCGCGCTGCTCTCCCACCTCCCGGCGGCGGAGCACATCCTGAAGGCCCTCGACGAGGACGTTCGCAAGGCTGGGCCCGAGGTGTGTGAGGCGCCGCAGCTCGAACCGCTCATGGCGCTCGCGCAAGGTGGCTCGAAGCGCAAGCTCACCCTCGCCGAGCAGAAGAAGTGGAATCAGCTCGTCACCGCGCTCGCGCTGACGATCCGCCTGCCCGACTCGGATCGCGTGTGGATGGCGCGTGCGATGCAAATCGCGCACGACCTCATCGGCGAGCCCAACATCGACACGGATGGCGCGGATCTCGACGATATCCCCGTCGCGGCGCACCTCGAGGACACGCCCGCGTACCACCGCTACCTCGAGCGCGTACGCAGCACGCACGGGGTCCAGCTCCGCGTGAAGAACCGATTCGTGAAGGCGAACCTCCGGCTCGTCGTCTCCATCGCGCGCCGGTACAACCGCGGGCGGCTGCCGCTCATCGACCTCATCCAAGAGGGCAACATCGGCCTGATGAAGGCGGTGGAGCGGTTCGATCACCGCCGCGGGTACCGCTTCTCGACGTACGCGTCGTGGTGGATCCGCCACGCGATCAGCCGCGCGCTCGCCGACAAGGGCCGCGCGGTCCGCATCCCCGTCCACATGCTCGACACGTACAACCGCGTGGCGCGCGCGACCCAGGCCATCATCGCTCGCACCGGCGTGGAGCCCACGCCGCAGCAGCTCGAGAAGGAGACCGGTATCCCGCTCGAGAAGCTCGAGAAGGTGAAGGACTTCTACGCGGAGACCCCGTTCTCCCTCGACCGCCCCGTGGGGGACGAGGATGGCCGCAAGTTCATCGACTTCCTCCAGGAGGAGGACGCGCTGTCCCCGTTCGACCACCTCGCGAACCAGAACTGGAGCGATGAGGTGCAGCGCCTGCTGAAGACGCTGACCCCCATCGAGTCCCGGATCATCCGGTGGCGCTTCGGCCTCGACGACGAGGACGAGCTCACGCTCAAGGAGATCGGCGACAAGTACAACCTGTCGCGCGAGCGCATCCGCCAGCTCCAGGAGCAGGCGCTCGGCAAGATCCGCCGCCAGATCCGCGACCAGTTCTGACGGGCAGAAGACGGACCGCCAGCACGCGGAGGGCGCCAAGTAGAGAGGATCTCCTCTCCCTGGCGCCCTCGGCGTCTTGGCGGTTCGCCTCTCTTCAGAGGTCGATCTGGATCTCGCGCTCGAACGCCTGATCGAGCGCGCGGATCGACTTCGCGAACGCCTCGTACTCGGTGGGCTGCACGCGCCCCGCAGGGAGATCGATCCGGCGGTCGAGGACGAGTACGTCCCCCTCCACGCGGTCGTCGATGGAGAAGCTCAGGTTGGCCGCCTCCGCCTTCGTCGGAGGCGGCAGGGTGCAGCGCGCCCCCTGGGGAAGCTTGATGCGGAGCTCGATCCGGTGCGCGACCGCCAGCTGCTCGGGGATGAAGAGCGGGGTTTGGCGCGTGGGGAACGACACGAGCCGGCTCAGGTGAGGGGCGAACGGCGGAGCGATGCGGAGCCCTCCCTGGCGTGGCGCCGCGAAGTTCGAGATCTCGATCTTCATCTGGATGCGGAGCGGCAGGTCGAGGTTCTCGAGATCCGCGAGCGTCACGTCCGCGAGGCGCGCGCCGGGTAGGTTGTCCCCGAGGAGCTCCGACTCGACCGCCTTCTTGAGGCGCGCATCGGGGAGCGTCTCGAGCGCGGAGCGCAGGCTGATCGCGAGCCCGCCCGAGTACGACTGCTCGAGCGAGAGCGTGGCGGAGCCTCCGGCGTCGAGCGTCAGCTCGCCCGCGTCCGTGATGCCATCCGCGGCGCCGCCGCCGTTCGTCGTCACGCGGGGTGCGCCGTCGACGAGGAGCACGGCGGGCTGGTTCCGGAGCGAGCTCGGGAGGTACCCGTAAGGCGCGAACTTCTCGCCGATGAGCATCCACGCGTAGTCAGTCCCCTTCTCACCCGGGACGGCGACCGCAAAGGACCCGAACTGCTCGGCCTCGCTCATCGGACCGATGGGCGGAGCCTGGAGCCGGTCCGTGATGAGGCCGCGCTCGACGTTCACCCCGACGAGGCGCGCGAGGTAGATGAACGCCTCGACGCGGCTCCCGCTCTTGCCCGTCACCGCGCGCCGCGGATCGCTCTCCTTGCCGTTTTCGACGTTCGCCGCGACCCACCGGTAGATGCGCCGCGCCTTCTCGTCGACCGAGAGCGATCGCACCTCTTGGGTCGCCTCGTCGCCCTTCTTGCCGTTCGCGAGGATCGTCTCTGCGATTCGAACGAGGCGCGGATCCCGGGGGGTGCGCGCGCGGGAGAGATCGACGAACCGCGCGAGCGTGTCCGCCTGATGGACGCCCCATCCGGCGCGGACGCTCGGCAGGAACTCCTCCACAGGCACGCTGAGCGGCTCCTCGGGGACCGCGGGGTTCTGATCGACGCGGTACCGTCGCACGACGAACGCGCCCGTCTCGGAGACCGCCGGCGCCGGGACATCGCCCGTGATCTCGAGGTCGAGCGGCTTGTCCTTCGGCGAGATGATGACGAACTCGCTGCGGTAGTAGTCGATCTTCTCCTCGCGGAAGAACCACCGCGGGCCCATGAAGCTCTGCCCCGCCGTCCCGTCGCCCGGGAGCGTGTAGATCGTCTCCGTCTCGACGTAGTCGCCCACGTCGAGGTGGGGCATCGTCACGGTGGGCTTGCCCGAGATCAGCTCCGGCTCGTAGATCGTGCCGTCCGCCTTGATGGTGCGGAGGTGGAGCAGGGCGCCCCGCGGGATGCGGATCTCGCCGTGCTCCGAGATCGCCTCGTGCGACTGCATGTGGAGGATCTCGTGCTCGAGCATCCGCGCCGTCCCATCGCCGTGGATCCAGAGCGCCGAGTAATCGAGGACACGCGCGGCGTTCCCCTTGCGCGTCGCCTTCTCGGGGAGCGCTGCGGCGCCGGACGCTTGATAGTCGCGGATCGTCTTGAGCCCGTCGATCCGGTACGGAGAGAGCTCCGTGGACCCCTCGACGAGCTCGATCGCGTCTCGGAGGGAGTCCGTGGGCGCGCCTCGCTGGATCGCGTCCACGAGGGCGTTCCGGAGCGCGGCGCGATCACCGGCGGCGTACCGAGCGTCCGCGACGGCGAGGTGCCGGCTCTCGCTCTTCGGATCGTCCGCGAGCGCCTTCTCGAGCATCGTGAACGTCTCCGGAGAGCGGCCCGCGCGCGAGAGGAGATCCTCGAGGCGGGCGACGATGCCCTTGTCCTCCGGGTGATCCATCTTCGCGCGCTCGAGGCCGCGGATCGCCCCATCGAAGTCGCGGCGTCGGACCGCGCGCTCGACGTCGATGAGGCCCCGGGGATCGAGCACGCGGAGGCGCTCGACGACCGCGTCCGCCTCGGCGTTGCGCCCCCGCTCGTCGAAGAGCTCGAGCTCGGCGCGGAGGATCTCCGTGTCGTCCGGGAAACGCTTCGCGGCCTCGAGGAGCGCGGTCTCTCGCTCCGCGCTCCAGCCGAGGCGGCTGTAGATCGTCGACAGGCCGACGATGATCTCCGGGACCTCCGGGAACGCGGTCGAGAGCTCCGTGAGCTTCGGCAAGACGTCCGTCACGCTCTGCTTGCGCGCCTCGTCGAGCGCGAGCCAAAGCCGTGGGTACCAGAGCAGCGCGTCCTTCTTCGCTGCGCGCGTGCGCAGATCGAGCGCGACGTCGCGCGCGTCGTTCTCCGTGAAGATGGGATCGCCCTCCACGAACGAGGCCGCGATCGAGAGCGCGAGCCCGGTCGCTCGGTCCCCGTCGCGGACGAGCGGTTCCATGAGGACGCTCGCGACGTCGTCCCGGCCCGCGTCGTGGGCGAGGCTCGCGGCGACGGAGCGCAGGATCGGATCGTCGACGTCCACCGACGGCGCGCCGCTCGGCGCCGCGGGCGGCGGAGGCTCGCTCGTCACGCCCACCGCGCCGTAGAAGGGCGCGACCGCGTCCGGATCGACCAAGAGCGTGGGCGGCACGAGCGTGTATCCCGCGCTCGGATCGACGGAGGTCGTCGCCGCGAGGGGGAGGCCCTGCTCGTCCACCAGACGGATGGACGTGCTCGGCGAGAGCAGGCGACCGAGCACGCGGTGACGGCCCGCGCCGAGGTGGAGCCGCACGCTCGACCGCGGCCACGCGCCCCATCGATCCGGATCGACCCGGAGGACTTCCGTGTCGTCCACGAAGATGCCCGTCGCGCCTTCGACCGCGAGCACCGCGTCGTGGTCTTGGTCGAGGGTGACGTACGTCTCCACGTAGAAGATGCCCGAGTCGGGCGCGTCCGCCGTCGCGTGGCACCCCGAGCCCGCGCCCTCGAGGACGGCCGGACCGACGATGCGCGAAGGATCCTTGGCGAACGTCATCGGCCAGGGGCCCGGGGACTCGGCGTCGAAATGACGAACGCCGTCCCCCGGCGCGACGCGCCCGAACGGGCCGGCGAAGCGGGTCGTCGAGACGCACCCGAGGTGCTTCTCGAGCACCTCGTCCCACGGCTCGGTGGACCCCGCGGCGTGCTCCTCCGCGGCCCAGTACGTGACGAGCTCGTTGCGCGCCGCGAGCCCGAGGTGTGCCGGGTGCTCGATCGCCTTTTCGACCACGGGCTTCGCCGTGGTCCACAGGTGCGGGACGCTCGAGCGCAGCGTGATCAGGTGCCGACTCGCGTAGCGCGCCAGGAGCTCGACCTCCGGGCCGTCGAACGCTTGCGTGGCGGCGACGGCCTCGAGGAACTCTCCCGCCGCGGATCCCAGCCGGCCGTGGGCCTCGTCGTCGACGCCGCGCGCGAACGACGCATACATCCCCGTCGCCCGCGGCGTCAGCGCGTCGAGCGCGGCGCGCGCCGCGGTGGCCTGCGTCGGCTCACCTCCCGGCGCGAGGAGCTCCGCGAGCAGCCACCGACCCACGACCTCGCCGTCCTTCGAAGACTCGGCGGCGCGGCGCGCGCGAACGAGCGGATCGGTGGCGACGGGGGCCGCGCCGCTGCACGCCGCCGTTCCGACGAGGATCGCGAGCGCCGCGAACCCGCGCGGCAACCGGGCGAGCCACCCGGAGCGCGCTCGATCCCGTCGCGGGTCGGGTCGCGTCACGGCGCGGCTCCGGAGCCTTCGCGTTCGCTCGCGTCGGTCACCTCGACCCCTCGGAGCGCGAAGCGCAGCTCGGAGATCTCACGCTGAGCCGCGACGAGCGCCTCCTCGAGCGCGCGCGTCCGAGCATCCGCCGCGGGCGGGATCGGGGGCCTAGCGGCGAGCTCGCGCTCGAGCTGCGCGATCTTCCACGACGCCGCGGCCGCGTCCGCCTGGAGCCTCGCGAGCTGCGCCCGATCGGCCTCGCTCGCCGACCCGGTCACGGTCGCCTTGGCGTCGCGCGCGGCGAGCTCCTCGAGGCGCTCGCGACCGACGCGCGCCGCCTCGCGGATCTCGCGCGTCAGGCGGCCCACCTCGTGCCCCCGCTCCACGAGGTGCTCCTCGAGGACGCGGAGATCCTCGGCGAGCGCATCGTCCGAGCCCTCCCGCGCCATCGCGAGCGCCTGATCCGCGGCGAGGCGGCGGTACTCCGCCTCGCGCACTTCGAACGCGAGCCGCTCGGTCTCGATCGTGAGGCGACCCATCTCCGTGGTCGCGGCGCTGAGCTCCTCCTCGAGCTGCGTCGCTCGCCCGAGCAGCTGGTCGATCGTCTGCCGCCGCTCCTCCGATGTCCGCCGCTGCTCGTCCGCGACGCGTCGCTGCTCCTCGGCGATCCGCCGCTGCTCCTCGGCGATGCGCCGCTGCTCGTCGCCGACGCGCTGTTGCTCCTCGGCGCGTAGGCGGTGCTCCTCTCCTGCGCGGCGGAGCTCCTCGCCGGCTTGGCGCAGCTCCTCGACCGTCTGCTCGAGGCCGGACGCGCGCACCATGAGCTCGGACTCGCGCCGCTCGAGCTCCACGATCCGCGCCGACTGCGCGTTCTGCAGCGAGCGCAGCGTCGGCGGATCCCCCGCCTCCGCGAGCGCCGCCTCGAGCTCTCGCACGCGCTCGTGCATCGTGGCGAGCTCGACCGCGAGGCGCGTGTCGATCACCATCGTCTCCGAGGAGAGCTGCCGCGTGTGCGCGGTCTCCTCCGCGCGGACGCGCGCCTTCGTCGCCTCGTCGAGGTCGCGGGTGAGGCGGGTCGCGCGGTCGCGCTGGCGGCCGAGCTCCTCGTCGAGATCCTTCACCTGGTGGCTCGTGCGATCGGCCCGCGCGCGCGCCTCCGTGGCGACTCGCTCGAGCTCCGTGCAGCGGTTCTTCCACTCCGCGAGGTCTCGCTCGATGTCCGCCGCGCGCATCGCGAGCGCGTCGTTCGCGCGCTCGCGCTCCGTCGTCGCGTCGAGGGTGAGCCGAGCCTCGAGGACGAGGCGCTCGTTCTCCGCGTGGAGCTCGGCGATGCGTTGGTTGGCCTCGCTGAGCGCCGCCGACTCCCCCGAGACACCGCGCGGGAGCGTGTTGGGCTCGCTCGAGATCGTCGCGCGCGACACGTCGGAGAGGGCGACCTCGACGACCGCGTACGTCGAAAGGTCGAGCGGTCGCTCGCTCGCCACGGCGACGTACCACTCGGGGACCTCCGCCTGCGCGAGCGAGGACGTGTCGATCGAGACCTCGGGATCGGCCGCGGCGAAGTCGACGATCGCGTAGCCCACGAACGGCGCCTGGCCGAGCATGCGGACCTCGCTGAACTCCGCCGCGATCAGATCGTAGAGCTCGTAGTAGCCCGGCGCGTCCCCCACCGCCTCGGACGGAGGCAGCAGCCAGCGCTCGGCGTCCGGGTTGGGGGTCGCGAACACCGCGAGGCCGCCCGGGGGGACGAGGCGCTTCGCGACGCGCACGGTCTCGGCGAGATCCGAAAGGACCGACAGATCCGGAACGATCGCGATGTCGAACGCGCCCCGCCGCACCGCGAGATCGTCCACGAACGGGCTGAACTGGACGCGCCCTCGCGTCGCCGAGTGGCGAGCGGCGGCCTCCGCCGCGCGCCCCGCGTCCCGATCGAACACGTGGACGATGCGCGCGCCTCGCTCGAGGAAGAGCTCTCCGATCCCGAGCGAGCTGTCCCCGAGCACGGCGACGCGGCGGCCTCGCACGAGCGTATCCAAGTACGCGGGCAGGACGGTGGCGGGGTGCAGAGCCGGATCACCTAGGCGCATCGGCCGCACATACCACGGCGTCCGACGCGTATGGGTGGATCCGCGAGGGAGCCCCGGTGTCCAGGTGTCGGGCGCGCCCCGGCGCGCGCCGCGGCGGTCTGCCGCCTCTGTGAGCACCTCTCGGCGACGGATGGTTGCCGCGAGGTCCGAACGTCGCTAGGCCGACGCGCATGCCGGTCGAGCTCCGCGAACTCGGAAGCGACAAACGAACGCTCAAGGATTTCCTCGACGTCGTGGACGACATCTACGCGAACGACGTGAACTACGTCCGCCCGCTGGACATGGAGATCACGGACAAGCTCGATCACAAGAAGAACCCCTTCTTCGAGCACGCCGAGGGGACCGCCTGGGTCGCCTACAAGAACGGCAAGCCGGTGGGCCGCATCACCGCGCAGGTGGATCACGAGCACATCCGGCGGCACGCGGACGGGGCGGGGTTCTTCGGGTACCTCGACACCGTGGACGACGACGAGGTGAGCGCCGCGCTCCTCGACGAGGCGGCGCGGTGGCTCAAGGCGCGCGGGATGACGTCGATCCGAGGGCCGTTCTCGCTCTCGATCAACGAGGAGCTCGGCTGCCTCGTGGACGGGTTCGACACGCCGCCCATGATCATGATGGGGCACAACCTGCCCTATCAAGCGGGCCACATCACGCGGAACGGGTTCACGAAGCTGAAGGACTTCTACGCCTGGACGTACGACCTCGGAGAGGTCCCGGCGCGCGCCCAGAAGGCGCACGACGAGATCGCCGCGCTCCCGGAGGTCACCTCCCGCTACGCGAACCCGAAGGAGATGCTGAGCGAGCTCCGCGTCATCACGGACATCTTCAACGACGCGTGGAGCGACAACTGGGGGTTCGTCCCGCTCACGGACGCGGAGCTCAAGAAGTCCGCGGAGGACATGAAGCTCATCCTCATGCCCGAGCTCACGCGCATCGTCTCGATCGACGGCGAAGCCGCGGCGATCGCGCTCGCGATGCCGAACCTGAACGAGCTCATCGCGGGGCTGCGGGGCAAGCTGTTCCCGCTCGGCATCGGCAAGCTGCTCTGGCGGCTCAAGGTCCGGGGTCCGAAGAGCGGGCGGCTCATCCTCCTCGGCATCCGCCGCAAATGGCGGAACGTCCGCAAATATGCGGGGCTGAGCGCGTTTCTCTACGTGCAGATGAACCAGGCGGGCCACCTCATGGGGCTCGAGCGCGGGGAGCTCTCGTGGACCGTCGAGGACAACGCGCCGATCAACGTGGGCATCAAGCTC
The DNA here is from genome assembly GCA_046351395.1 of Polyangiaceae bacterium. Classification (GTDB taxonomy): domain Bacteria; phylum Myxococcota_A; class Polyangia; order Polyangiales; family Polyangiaceae; genus CAYYKK01. Next base: position 90,400 of record JAXLYP010000005.1, on the reverse strand, counting down.
ATGGGGGGCCGCATCTACAAGACGTACCGCGTGTTCGAGCGCGCGCTCTCCTGACCATGAGGCTCGCCGCCGCCGCGCTGCTCCTCGCGCTCGCTGGCTGCGGCGGAGCACCCGCAGGCACGGCGGCTGCGAGCGGCTCCGTCCACCTCCCAGGGCCGACGGTGGACGCCGCGCCCGCGGACGAGAGTCCACGCCGAGGGGTCGCCGTCGTCGCGCTCGGCAAGATCAGCTCGTCCGACGGCGTCTACATGGAGGGTGAGGCGGTGACGCGCGCGACGCGCAGCCTCGCGCGCGTCGTCTACAAAACCCCGAAGCTCCGACCGCGCGCGGACGAGGCGGTCGTGCAGGTCCTCGCGGGGGGCGCGCCCACCACCGCACCGGCGATCGTGGAGCTCGCGGATCTCCGCGCCGCGTTGCCCACGGAGCTCGACACCGCGGCGTCCAAGGCCCTCCTCGAAGGGCTCGCGCGCAAGGTCGACGCGCGGGCGTTCGCCCTCGTCTCCGTCGCCCCCGATGGCGTCGCCACGGCGCGTCTCGTGCGCCTCGACGAGGTCGCGGGGGAGCTCTCGATCCGCCTCGATCCGGCGCTCTTCACGGCCGTCGCGCCGACGGCCGGGGCGCCCGAGTACGTCTGGGTCGGGGTGGACACGGCGATGGTCGCGCTCCTCGGCGCGAACGAGTCGGGCCCCCGAGCGGCGCCCGCGCCGGCGCCGCCCCCTCCGCCCGACGACGGCGGGAGCATCGCCACGAAGCCTTGGTTCTGGGTGATCGTCGGCGGCGTGGCGGCGCTGGGGCTCACCGCGGTCATCGTCTCGCAGACGGTCGACACCTCGTCCGGGACCGTCCACATCCAGGGCAAGGTGCTACCGTAGAGCGTCGCCGTGGCCTCGGCTCGCTTCACCCACCTCGCCCGGATCTCGGCGCTCTTGCCGTTCGCGCTCCTGCTCGTCGGCCTCGCGCTCCCGACCGAAGCGCGCGCCATCCCTCCGCCTCTGCCGCCCGAGTACTCCACCGCGGTCGGACCGGGGTTCGCGATCGCCTATCACCCGTCGGCGCGTGAGCGCGTCGAGCGCCTCGTCCCCGAGATCGGCGCCGCGCGCGCCGAGCTCGATTGGCAGCTCGGTCGCGCGTCGTCGATGGACGTCGAAATCCGGATCGCGGGTCTCGACGTCGAGCTGCCGCAGCTCGCGGTCTTGGAGGGCGCGTCCGAGTCCAGTGATCTACTGGATCCGGCGCGCGTCACCGCCCGCGGCGGGCTCCTCGTCCCCGCGGATCGACTCATCGTCCTCAGCGCGGGCCCGGGGACGGACGGCGCCCAGCGGGACTTGGAGGCCACGCTCCGCTATCAGCTCGCTCGCCTCGCGCTCCTCGATGCCGTCCCTGTCGGCGCGTCGCCGTGGTTCATCGAAGGGTACGCCGCGCAGTTCGCGCACCTCTCGGAGCTCGGTCACTCATCGACGCTCGTGTGGGCGGGCCTTCGAGGGGACGTCCCGCGCGCCGCCGATCTCGCGGACGCCGACACGCCGCTGACAGAAGCGTTCGCGGCCGAGGCCGCGCGCTACCTCACGGAGACGAAGAGCGGTCGCGGGATGCAGGAGTGGGTCAGCGCGATGCGGAACGGGGCGACGTTCGAGGACGCGATCGACGGCGCCGCTGGCGGTCCGGGCGAGCTCGACCGCCGGGTTCGTGATCGCATCACCGGGCGCGTCGCTTGGGTGAGCGTGCTCTCCATCGGCATCGCCCTCGGCGTCGCGCTCGGCGTCATGGCGTTCGCACGCCGCTCGCGCCGCCGGGCGGCGCGGCAGCGGGCGCGCGAGCTCGTGCAGGGGCCCGCGCTCGAGCTGATCGATCCGATCCTCGGAAAGGCCGAAGAAGCCGAGCCGATGATCGTTCGTCCTCCGAGTCCGGAGCGCGTCCAGCACGACGGCGCGTGGCACACCGTGCACTGAGGGTTTCGATCAGCCCTTCGCGACCTGGGGGAGCTTCTCTGCGAGGCGCGCCGCGAGTTTGTCGAACTCGAACGTGTCGGGGCGACCCGTCGGGAGCGCCGCGATGTCGAGGGCCGCGGCCGCTGCGCGGTCGCAGATCGCCTTCTGGAGGTCCAATCGCTTCGCCAGATCCGCGAGGAGCTTGTGCTCCTCCGTGCTCTGGATCCCGTCGAGCCGCGTGAGCCACACGCCGATCGAGTACGTCAGCACGCGCTGCCACTCCGTCATGTCGCCCGGGACGAACTCGTCGAGGCGGGTCTCCCTCGAGAGCGCGCTCTCCACTGCGGCGAGATCGTCCCCCGAGATGCCGCACTCCTTCGCCGCGCGCGACAGCCCGACCTTCTCGTCCTTGCGCATGCTGCCGTCCACCCACCCCAGGGCGGCGAGCGCGAAGAAAGCCTCTTTGGGGAGCGCGAGTGCCATGTCGATCATCCTTTCCTTGCAGGGCGGGAGCATAAGCCGATCCCGACCGGCGCTCGGCGCGATCTATCGATCACGCGAGGCTGCGGCGCGACCCTACACCTTCCGGTCGCCGTTCGCGGAGGACTCACTCGCGGACCTGGGCGAGCGCGTTCGGCCCGCGCCCGAGCGCTCACGCTCACCCGTGTCGATTTGCGGAGGCGGCGGCGGACCGGCGGGCGGGGGAGGGCGCGCGATGCGGCGGATCACGACGACGAGCGCGCTCACGATGAACACTTCGAAGCCCGCGTAGAACCAAACCGCGCCGCGTTTGCTGCTGCTCGCGGCCGTCTTCGGGCTTTGCAGCGCGAGAACGATGCCGACGGCCATCACACCGCCGACGACGACGAGGAACACCGCCATCAAGACGAGCGCCCACCTCGGCGTCGCTGGCTCCCAGCGGTGCCCGCAGGCGAGGCACGACATCGGCGCTCGAATCGTGACCTCGTCCTTGCGGACGGAAGTCCGCACATCGAACGAGCCGCACCGTGGGCACCCCGCCCCCCTCCCACTCATGGGCGTACGATACGCTGTCTTCGCCCTGCGAAACCGACAAACGCAGGAGCTCTATCGCGTCGAAGCGACTCCCGTGACGCGTGCGCGGCGACGCGAAAACCGCGAGGTCCTTCGTGGATGGGCCGCCGCTCGTCCGCTAGTTCGACTTCACCGTGAGGTCGCCCATGTCGAACTCCTGGCCGTCGGTGATCTTGGTGCAGCACGAGTCGGCCAGGCCGAGCGTGATCTTCCACTTCCCGCCGTCCTTCCATGCGAAGCCGAAGCGCGCGCGGGGGACGTCCTTCAGGAGGAAGGCGCCGTTGTCGTCGGTCTTGCCCGAGAGCTCGACGGTCTGACCGGAGCAAGGCGTGGCGCCGGTGATGATCATGCTCGGTGAGCCGCACGCGACGAACTCCGAGTTCTTCACGGGCGCGCCGTCGACGACGATGCGGCCCTTCACGTTCGCCTTCACGACGGGGTCCGGCGCGGGCGGGAGCTCGGGGCCGGCCCCGACGACGTAGACGAAGCTCAGATCTCCGGGGATCGATCCCACGGGCCACGTCTGCAGGACCTTGTCGTCCTTGTCGAGGATGTAGAGCTGATCGCCCGCGCCGATCCACCTTCGGCCCTGCGTGTCCAAGGCGAACGCGTCGATGAGCGATCCCTTCACGGGCAGGGACTCGGTCCTCTTCTCGGTGATCTTTCCGTCGGGAGTGATGATGAGGATGCCGTTGCTCGACTTCATCGCGAGCGTCCCGTCGAACGCGCGCACGCCGCCGTCCGAGAGCGAGGTGAAGCCGTACTCCTGCGGGACCTTGAGCTCCTTGCCGTCGAGCGTGACGACGCCGTGCCCCGTGACGACGTAGACCTCGCCCCCGAACACGATGAGATCCGCCACGTACAGGGACTCCGTGTTCTTGAAGAGCTCCTTCACGTCCTTCGTGCTCCACGTGCCGCTGCGCTTCGCGAAGATCTTGTTCATCGAGGCCGCGTAGATGTCCCCCTTCGCGTCGACCGCGATGTTCGAGACGTGCTCCTCGTCCGACCCCGGGATCTTCTCTTTCGTCCACGTCCCGGACGCGTCCTGCTTCGCGACCTCTTGCTGGTACGTCACCGTCCACACGGTCCCGTCCGGTCCCGCGGCGAGCTTCGAGCCCGGCGCCTCCAGCTTCGTCGCCTTGCCCCCCTCCACGACGAACTGGTTGATGCCGCCCAGGTAGACGCGCCCGTCCGGGCCGAAGTCGGCGCCATCGAGGGTGTAGTCGCCGATCTTCGTGAGCTTGCCGCTCGAATCCATCATGTAGGTGCCGGCGCCCGCGAAGTAGAAGAACGCAGGACCTGCCGCTTTCGGGTCGAGCTTTCCAGCGGGCTTCGGCGGCTCCGCCACCGCGCTCGTGACCGCGCTCGTGTTCGCGCGCGGGGATTCGGACGAAGTCGGCTTCGCGGAGGACGTCGACTTCGAGGTCTCGGCGCTCGAGGACGGCTCGGCCTTCGCTCCGGACTTCGAGCTGCAGGCGCCGAGGGGTGCCGCAAAGAGGGCGACCGCGAGGATGGAGGAGAGGCCTTGTCGGTTCATCGGGCCGCCTTCTCGGTTGCTGGCGGCCGGGCTTCAAGTCTTGACGACAGGGCTACTTTGCGCGGGCCCCATCCGCGTGGGAGGCCGCGGCGGACGCCAGCTTCCTGAGCGCGTCGAAATGTGCGCTGTCCGGCTTTTCGAAGCTCTCCGCCCCGAGCAGCAATTTCACGGGCTGACCCAGGTCGCGGAGCGCCTCCGAGAGAAGCTTCGCGGTGTCCGCCGCGAGCTCCTTGCTCATGGCGATCACGTCGCTCGGGATGGGGCCGGCCGTCGCGATGACGTGGATCTCCTCGTTCGGGATCGACACCTCGAGCCACCCCGCCGTCGTCGGTGCGGTCGCGTTCGCGCCGAAGGACGCGAACGTCGCCCCGACGTCCGCCTCGCCCGCTTGGACCGCTTTCACCACGGCCTCGTGCGTTCGACGGAACGTCTGTTCGCTGAAGATCGTGTCCGGGTCGAGGCCCTCCGCCGCGATCTGCATCCGCGGCACGACGTACCTTGCGGAGCTCTCCTTCGCGACCCGCACGACGCTTGCCGACGAGATCCTTCATCGTCTCGATGCGCGAAGGCCTTCCTCTCGACCACGCCGCATCGCGGGAAACTCATGTAGTCGAGCCGGCCCGCGCGCCGCGCGCAGGGAGATGTTCGCCTGCGCCTCACGCTCGAGGTCGATCGCGATGAGCGGTGGCGCCCACGCCACGTGGACTCCCCGGCGCGCATGAACCCGACAGGCTTCTCGTACGATCGGAGGACGAGGGGCTTGATGGATTTCCCGCAGCGCTTCCCGCCGAGCTCGTCGCAGACGGACTGGAGCAGCGCGGAGGCGGCGAGCGCGTTAAGAATCGCGAACGTGACCGCACCATCGGACGACATGCTCCCATGATAGGACACAAGGCCTACGTGAAACCCACTATGATGCTTCACACATGCCGACGCTGAAGCTCCTCCTCCCGCAGAATCGCCAGCGCTCTACGCCGTCCACCGACCGATGACGACGCTGGGCCGTGCGCATCTCCGACGACGTGCCGTTGAAGGGCCAGGGAGTCGCCGACCACACGCTCAAGATCGTGTTCGACGGGCGCGACTTCCTCGAAGAGATCGACACGAACGCGGACATCCAGATCAACAAGAAGCGGAAGCGCCGCGCGCGCCTCACGCACAACGACTCGGTGCTGCTCGGCACGTCCGAGTTCGTGTTCTCGATGTTCGCCGAGGGCAAGCAGCGCCCCGCACCCGCCGAGGAGCAGCCCGTCCCGCGCGATCCCAAGGCGGAGACCGGGCTGGGGGAGGTCGCGGGCGTCCGCAAGCTCTACGCGTTCAGCGAGAAGCTCATCAACCGGCGCAGCGTGGACGAAGTCCTCGAGGCCATGCTCGACGACGTCATCGAGCTCACCCACGCGCAGAAGGGGTTCCTGATCCTGCTCGACGGCGCGGACATGGTGCCCGAAGGAAAAGGCGGCCCGCAGTCCGGGGATCGGAAGCTCGTCGTCCGCGCCGCGCGCAACGTCCGCAAGGAGGCGCTCGTCGACGCGGGCGGCGCGATCAGCGACAGCATCGTCCGCCAGGTCGTCTCGAGCGGCCGCCCGGTCATCGTGAGCGACGCGCTCGCCGACACGACGTTCGGCCAGAGCGAGTCGGTCATCGCGATGAAGCTCTCGAGCGTCATGTGCGCCCCGCTCGTGAGCCAGGGCGAGGTCATCGGGGCCCTCTACGTCGGCAACGACAAGGTGAAGCACCTCTTCGAACGGACGCAGCTCGAGCTCCTCGCGATCTTCGCCTCGCAAGCGTCGCTCATCCTCCAGAACGCGATGCTCCTGAACGCCCTCCGCGCGGACAAGGCGAAGCTCCAGGGGGAGCTCAAGGACAAGCGCTTCGGAGAGATCATCGGCAGCTGCCCGAGCATGATGGAGGTGTTTCGGAAGCTCCAGAAGGTCGCCTCGACGGACATCAGCGTCCTCATCACGGGCGAGACGGGCACCGGCAAGGAGCTCATCGCGAAGGAGATCCACCGCCGCAGCCAGCGCGCGGACGGGCCCTTCGTGGTCATCAACTGCGGCGCGATCCCCGAGAACCTCATCGAGAGCGAGCTCTTCGGCCACGTGAAGGGCGCGTTCACGGGCGCGGTCGTCTCGCGCCCGGGCAAATTCCAGGTCGCGGACAAGGGCACCCTGTTCCTGGACGAGATCGGCGAGCTCCCGCTGAACCTCCAGGTGAAGTTGCTGCGCGCGCTTCAGGAACGGGTCGTCATGCGCGTCGGTGACTCGAAACCCGAGAAGGTCGACATCCGCGTCGTCGCCGCGACCAACCGGAACCTCGAAGAGGAGATCCGCGCCGGCAACTTCCGAGAAGACCTCTATTACCGCCTCAACGTCGTGAACCTCTGGCTCCCCCCGCTCCGGGACCGAGGGGACGACGTGATGATCATCGCCCGCTCCCTCCTCACGAAATACGCCGAAGAGCTCTCGAGCTCGGTCAAGGGGTTCAGCCCCTCGGCGCTCGCCTCGATCCGCAAATATGCGTGGCCTGGAAACATCCGGCAGCTCGAGAACCGACTCAAGAAGGCGCTCGTGCTCTGCGACCAAACGCTCCTCTCTCCGGAGGATCTCGACCTCGGCGCCGCCGAGGACGTGGGGATCATGCCCCTCGAGAAGGCCAAGGAGGAGTTTCAGCGGAAGTACGTCCTCGAGGCGCTCGAGCGGAACAACGGCAACCGCACGCAAACGGCGCGCGACCTGGGCGTCGATCCGCGCACGATCTTTCGGTACCTCGAGAAAGAACAGAACCCGATGCCGAGCGCAGCGGGAGGGGTGGCGAAAGACCCGCAGGACGCATGAGCTCCTTGGGCTCACCGGGGCGGGTGCTCTCCTCGGCCGCTCCTCCTCGGGGCTCCGCGAACGGAGCCGACGAGCGGCCTTGTTGCGGCGCGCGCCGCGCGCTCGCCCGCTCGACCGACCCGTGTCCACCCTGCCCGCGCGCGTGATGACGGAGCGCGCTCTCCTCACGCACGACCTCCGAGCCCATCCATGAGCTCTCCGTGCCCCCCGAAGACGGCCGCCGATCTCGAGTTCCCCCGCATCCTCCGCGCGCTCGCGGATCGGTGCGCGAGCGACGCGGGGCGATCACGGGCCCTCGCGCTGCCGTTCCTGGACCGAGCGGGCGTCGTTCGCGCGCTCGCCGAGGTGCGCGAGGCGACCGCGCTCGTCGAGGCGGGATCGCCGCTGCCGCGCAGCGCGACGCCGCCCCTCGAGGACGCCCTCGCGCGCGCCCGCGTCGGCGCGCTGCTCTCGAGCGAGGAGCTCACCGCGATCCTCCTCGCTCTCGGGCACGCCCGCGCGCTCCGTCGGTTCGTCCGCGCGCGCCGGGAAGAGATCCCGAAGCTCTCCGCGGCGTGCGATTCGAGCCCGGATCTCGACGCGCTCCTCGAGGAGCTCGATCGCTGCTTCGAGGCGGACGGGACGCTCTCCGATCGCGCGTCGCAGCGGCTCGCCGATCTCCGCTCCGAGCGGCGCTCGGGGCGGGCCCGGATCCTCGCGAGGCTCGACGAGCTCATCGGTCGGTACAAGGACATCCTCCAGGACGGGTTCTTCACCGAGCGCGAGGGGCGATACGTCCTGCCCGTGCGCGCCGACGCGCACGAGCGGTTCCCGGGGATCGTCCACAGCGCGAGCGCGGGAGGCGGCACGCTCTTCGTCGAGCCACGCGTCATCGTCCCGATGGGCAACCGGCAAAAGGTGCTCGACGCCCAGGTCAAAGCCGAGGAGGACGCGATCCTCGCGCGCCTCTCCGGCCTCGTCGCCGCTTCGGTCGACCCGCTCGCGGACGCGCTCGAAGCGCTCGCGCACGCTGATCTTCGCGGAGCGTCCGCGGACCTGCGACAGGACCTCGATCTGTCGTTCCCCATCCTCGCGGACGGGGCGACGGTCGCCCTCCGAAAGGCGCGCCACCCGATCCTCGCGCTCGACGGGACGAGCGTCGTCCCGAGCGACATCGAGCTCGCCTCCGGCTCCGCGCTCGTCGTCTCGGGGCCCAACGCCGGGGGAAAGACCGTCGCGCTGAAGACGGTGGGCCTCGCGGCGCTCATGGTGCGCGCGGGGCTCCCCATCCCCGCAGGGCGTGACTCGACGATCGGCCTCTTCGACGAAGTCCTGACGGACGTCGGGGACGATCAGAGCCTCACGAAGAACCTCTCCACGTTCAGCGCCCACGTGCGGAACCTCGCGGACATCGTGGAGCACACGCACGTCGGCACCCTCGTCCTGCTCGACGAGCTCGCCTCCGGGACGGACCCGCGCGAGGGCGAGGCGCTCGCGACGGCCGTCCTCGAGTCCCTCGTCGCGCGCGGGGGCGCGGTCGCGTGCACCACGCACTACGAGAGGCTCAAGGTCGTCGCGCTCGAGGACGCCCGCTTTCGGAACGCGTCCGTCGGCTTCGATCTCCAAGCGATGAGCCCGACGTTTCGGCTCGCGCTCGGCGTCGCGGGCGCGTCGAGCGCGCTCGTCGTCGCTCGACGCTTCGGTATCCCCGAGGCGATCGTCGGCCGCGCCGAGGCGCTCCTCTCGGCAGAGTCCTCGACGCTGAGCGCCCTCGTCCGCAAGCTCGACGAGGACCGCCTCCGACTCGAGCGGATGAAGGACGATCTCGATCGCGCGAGGGAGGAGCTCGAGGAAGAGCGCGCGTCGCTCGCCGCAGCGCGCGAGCGCGCCGAGAAAAAGGAGGCGGCGACGGTCGAGCGCGAGGCGAACAGCTTGATCTCGGAGGTGCGACAGGCGCGTGAGGACGTGCGGGCCGCGAAGGTCCGACTGCGCTCCGCGAAGCTCGACGCGAGGGACCTCGCCTCCATCGAGCGGCAGATCGACGGCGCGGCGAGCGCCGTATCCATCGGCGGTCGGGTCGACTCCTCGCGGCCTGTCCCCGCCGATCGCGCGGTCCTCGAAGCGGGCGAAATAGCCGTCGGGATGCGCGTGTTCGTCCCGCGCCTCAAGACCGACGCGGAGGTGCTCGAGGTGTTGAGCGGGGGGCAGCTCCGCGTCGCCGCGGGGCCTCTCAAGCTGCTCACATCCGCGTCCGAGGTGCGCCGAGCGACGAGCCAGAAGTCCGGCAAGGGCGCCGACCCCAGCGGCGGCGCGCGTGCGAAGAAGCCTTCTCTCCATGTCTTCGATGCGGCGTCGGACTCGGACGTGCCGATGCAGACGAGCGACAACACGATCGATCTGCGCGGCCTGCGCGCCCACGAGGCGCTCGCGCTCGCGGAGCAGTTCCTCGACCGCTGCGTGGGCGCGTCGAAGCGTGTGGCGTTCTTGATTCACGGCCACGGCACGGGCGCGCTCCGCCGCGAGCTCCGCGACATGGTGCGCGCGAGCCCTTACGTGGAGCGCTCGCGACCCGGCGAGCCGCGCGAGGGCGGCGACGGAGTCACCGTGGTGTGGCTCAAGTAACGTCTGCGCGTTCCGCGTCGCGCCGCGATCGAGCTGTCATGGCGAACGCTCTTCGCGCGCGCTCTCCCGTCCAAGTTCTGCGGTCGTCGCAGCAACTGCGCGCGCACACGGGGTAGGCGAACGAGATCGAAAGGGGCGGTCGCGCGTCTCGAGATGAGGCCGACACGACACGCGCGCCGAGCGGGATCCATGGGCCGAAGCCGCGCCGGACACCATCGAGGCGCGCGGGGATTCGCCCCGCGCGGTCACGAATCGCCGGGAATAGAACACTGGCTTCGAGCCTATCTCTCCAGAGCTTCCCAAGAATCGGCACACGGCGTGCAGAACTTCTCGTCAGCGCTCGTCGAGAGCGCACCGTCGCACATGAACTCCCGTCAGAACCGCTCCAGCTTTCCTCCCGCGTCGCGCCCGCCGTCGTCCCCGGGGATGTCGATCCTGCCGCCGGATGGCTTCATCTCCGACGCGATCCTCGCCACGTGGATCCGCGCCGGCATCGCGACTCGGAACGGCAACGCGGTCTCGATGCGGTCGGGCGTCGATCTGATCCTGACGGACGCGCTCCGCGTCCTCGGTCGTCGCGACGGTGAGAGCGATCCCTACGGTCTCACGGGCCGCGTCTCTTCTCTTCGAAGCCTGATCGATCGCGGAGCGACGCTCCACACCAACGGCATCCGTATCGGCGCCTCCACCTACGACGTCGAGCTCGGATACACCTTTCAGGCGTTCCGCACGGACGTGGCCTGAGCGCCGCGCGCCTCGTCGTTGGCGCTCAGACCCCGAGCGTCGTCGCGATCTGCTCGACGATGCCGTTGATGAACTTGCTCGAATCGCTCGTGCCGTAGCGCTTCGCGAGCTCGATCGCCTCGTCGATCGCGACCGCGCGCGGCACCCCGTGCTGGAGCTCCCACACGCAAAGGCGGAGCACGGCCCGGTCGACGCGGCTCATGCGCTCGAGGCGCCAGTGATGGCTGGCCGCCTTGATCTTGTCGTCGATGGCGGCGCGCGTCGCTGCGACGCCGCGCGCGATCTCCTCCGCGTACGTGCGGCTCTCGAGCTCCGGGTCGAGCGCGGACTCGGGCAGCATCCCGGTCCAAAAGTGGTGCGGGAGCATCTCCGAGAGCTCGCCCGCGCCGGGCTCGTCCGTGGCGTAGAGGAGCATCAAGGCGGCTTCCCGCGCTGCGGTACGAGCACCCATCGCCGCGCTCTCAGTATCCCGCGCCGCGGAGCGCGCCCTGGAGGCTCAGCATCTCGATCGCGCTGACGGCGGCGTCCCACCCCTTGTTCCCCGCCTTCGTGCCGGCACGCTCGATCGCTTGCTCGATCGTGTCCGTCGTCAACACGCCGAACGTCGCGACGACCCCCGTGTCGAGGGAGGCGCTCGCGACGCCCTTGGTCACCTCCGCGGCGACGTAGTCGAAGTGCGGGGTCGACCCGCGGATCACAGCGGCGAGCGCGATGATCGCGAACGAGTCTTCGCTCTTCTTCTCCTTCGCTGCGCGCGCGAGCCGCTTCACGACGACGGGGATCTCCCACGCCCCCGGCACGCGCACGATCACGACGTCCGCGCCGGCGCCCGAGTGCCTCGCGATCGCGTCGGTCGCGCCATCGACGAGCCGATCGACGATGAAGTGGTTGAACCTGCTCGCGACGAGCGCGAACTTCGCTCCCTCGGGTACGACGAGGGTTCCTTCGACGACCTTCACCGCCATTCGATTTCCTCCGGGGGCTCTCTACCCTCGGTGAGGCTTGAGGGGAATGCGCTCCACGACGCGGAGGCCGAACCCCTCGAGCCCGGCGATCTTGCTCTGCGCGTTCGAGAGGAGGCGCAGCTCCGTCACGCCGAGATCCGCGAGCACCTGAGCGCCGAGCCCGAACTCCCGGAGCGCCGTCTCCTGGTGCACCGACGGGGCGGGACCCTTCAAGGCCTCGCACTTCGCGGCGACCGCGCCGAGCTCCTGCGTGAGGTCGCCGCGCGGCGGCACGTACAGGACGACCCCCGACCCCTCGGCCTCGATGATCCGAATCGCCTCGCGCAGGGTCCACCCGCCGTCGAACGGCGTGGACGCGAAGAGATCGCTGATGAGCGAGCCCGGGTGGACGCGGCACAACGTGGGCTTGGTGCCGTCGATCGCGCCGTCCCGGGTCTTCACGAGGGCGAGGAACTGCCGAGATTCACCGACGATCTCGTAGGTCGCGAGGGTCCACTCGGTGCCGGTCTGGTCGAGCCGCAGCACCTGTTCGCCGACGCGCCGGACGAGCCGCTCCGTGTGCATGCGGTATTGGATGAGGTCCGCGATCGAGAGGAGCGTGAGCCCGTGCTCCGCGGCGAACTTCTCGAGGTCCGGCATGCGGGCCATCGTCCCGTCGTCGTTCATGATCTCGCAGATCACGCCCGCGGGCTGCAGCCCGGCGAGCCTCGAGAGATCCACCGAGCCCTCCGTCTGTCCCGTCCGCACGAGGACGCCGCCGCGCCGCGCCTTCAGCGGGAAGATGTGGCCCGGCGTCACGAGATCGGTCGGTCGCGCGTCCGCGCGGATGGCGACCTGGATGGTGTGAGCGCGGTCCGCCGCGCTGATCCCCGTCGTCACGCCGGTCCGAGCCTCGATGCTCACCGTGAACGCCGTGCCGAGCGGGGGGCCGTTCCTGCCCGGCGCCGACATCATCGGGAGCTCGAGCCGCTCGACCTGCTCCTCCGTGAGCGTGAGGCAGATGAGGCCCCGCCCGTACTTCGCCATGAAGTTGATCGCCTCGGGCGTGACGAGATCGGCCGCCATGCAGAGGTCGCCCTCGTTCTCGCGATCCTCGTCGTCCACGAGGATGACCATCTTCCCTTCGCGGATCCGATCGAGGCTCCGGTTCACTCGCTCGAGGAGCGCGGCGTCGATCGTGATGCGCGGGGAGGGCCGCGCGAACGAAGCGGTCGCGCCCGCGGTGGCGGGGGCGCCCGTCTGCGACGGGCGCGGCGGTGGGATTCGGTTAGGCATATCCGCCTCGTTTGAGCGCTCGGGTGATTCGTTCATCGCTCGTCTCGCCTCGACCGGCGCCAGCATGTCCATCGCCATGGGTGGGCTCGTAGGCCCCCGCGGCCTCGGCGACCAGGCCCGTCCGCGCAATCGAGAGCTGCCGAAATACGTATCGCGCGAGGACGTCGACCTCGATATTCACCGCGTCCCCCGGCTTCAGGGAGTCGAGCGTGGTCGCGCCCTGGGTGTGCGGGATGATCATGACGCGGACGAGGGTCGCGTCGCCGCGGTCCTCGACCTCGTTGAGCGTCAGGCTGACGCCGTCGATCGCGATCGAGCCCTTCGTCGCGACGAACGGGGCGAGCGCGCGCGGGATCGCGACGCGCGTGTCGAGCGCCGCGCCGACCGGGATCCGCTCCTCGACCGATCCGATCCCGTCCACGTGACCGAGCACCACGTGCCCACCCAGGCGAGCGTTCGCGCGCGTCGCGCGCTCGAGGTTCACCGCGGCGCCGGGCCGGAGCTTCGCGAGCGTCGACAGGCGCAGCGTCTCGGCGGACGCGTCCGCGTCGAACGACGAAGATGAGGAGGAGGTCACCGTCAGGCACACGCCGTTCACGGCGACGGACTCGCCGAGCTCGAGCTCCGCGCCGAAGCTGCAGCCCACGCGCAGCCGCGCGGCGACCCCGCGATCCTCCCGCGCGAGGACTCGCCCGACCTGCTCGACGAGACCCGTGAACACGCTACGAACGAGGGGTGCGGCGCCCGGTGAGGAGCTTGTCGATCAGCCCCTTCGAGTAGCTCGAGAGCTCCGTGAACACGACGCCCATTCCGGGCGGATCGTCGTGCACGCGCACGACCTCACCGATGCCCTCGATCGTCTCGATGTCGTCCATGATGACCGTGAACGTCAGGTTCACCTTGGTCCCGACGGCGAGCGGTGACTTCGACCGAACGAACACGCCCGTGCGCGAGATGTTCGTGACGTACTCGTTGATGAACGCGTCGTACGACTCGAACTCCTTGTTGATCGTGATCCGCTCGTCGCGGCGATCGCCGTCCGGCCCGCTGGCTCCCTCCGAAGGTTCGTTCTTGTCGGTCACGGCTCTACTTCCCTACCAGGTCGAACTGCTCGAGGTGGTACTCCTTGCGCGGCACGAGGTCGATGCGCCGCTGGTAGCGCCGCTCCGCCTCCTGCACGGCCGTCCGCTCCTCGTTCTTCATGAGGTCCACGATCGCGGGGTGCGCGTTCACGGTCACGCTGTACCCGCGGAGCGTGGTGCGCTCCCGCTTGATCTGCCGGAGGATCTCGTACGCGACCGTCTGCTTCGACTGGAGGTTGCCCGTCCCGTCACAGTAGAAACAGGGCTCGTTCATCAAGCGCCCGAGGCTCTCGCGCGTCCGCTTGCGGGTCATCTCGATGAGGCCGAGCTCGCTGATGCGGTTCAGCGTCGTCTTCGCCTTGTCCTTCGCGAGCAGCTGCTCGAGCCGCCGGCGCACCTTCTCGCGGTTCGCGGCGCGATCCATGTCGATCAGGTCGAGGATGATGAGGCCGCCGATGTTCCGGAAGCGGAGCTGGTAGGCGATCTCCTCGACCGCCTCGAGGTTCGTCGTGAGGATCGTGTCCTCGAGGTCCTTCGAGCCCTTGCCCACGTATCGGCCCGTGTTGACGTCGATCGCCGTCAGCGCCTCGGCCTGGTCGATCACGAGGTGGCCGCCCGAGTTGAGCGGGACCTTGCGCGAGAGCGCCCGGCCGATCTCCTCCTCGATCCCGTACGCGTCGAAGATCGGCTCCCCGCCCTCGTAGAGCTTCAGCGAGTCCACGCGCTCGGGCATGAACATCTCCACGAAGCGGCGGAGGCGGATGTACTCCTCGCGGTTGTCGATCACGACCTCCTCGATGTCGTCGTTGAGGAGATCGCGCGCGACCTTCAGCACGAGGTCGAGCTCGGCGTACAAACACTCGGGGGCGCGGGGGGCCTGCTCGCGCTTGCGCGCGATCTCCCCCCAGAGGCGCACGAGGTAGCCGACGTCCGCCTTGAGCGACTTCTTCGTGAGGCCCTCGGCGAGCGTGCGCACGATGAGTCCGCCGCTCGGGGGCTTCATCGCGTCGATCGCCTCCCGCAGGCGCCCGCGCTCCTTGTCCGACCCGATGCGCTTCGAGATGCCGACGTGCTCGACCGTCGGGAGGTACACGACGTACCGGCCGGGGAGGGAGATGTGGCTCGTGACGCGCGCGCCCTTCGTCCCGATCGGCTCCTTCGAGACCTGGACGATGACCTCTTGTCCCTCGCGCACCACATCCCGGATCGGGGTGGTCTTCGAGATGCGAAGCGGATCCGCCTTCGAGCTCCGGTTCGACGAGCCCCGCCCGCCCCGATCCCGGTCGCCACCGCTGCGCCGGCCGTCGCGCTTGTTCGAGCCGCCCTTGCCTCGCGATGGGCCCCGGCGCTCGTGCTGAGGTGCGGCGGGCGGCGGGGGAGGTGCGGCCTCCATGGCCTTGCGTCGCTCCGCGGTGCTCCCCGAGCGGCGACGACCGCGGCTCCCACGGCGTGATCGGGATCGCGGCGCGCGGCGCGCGGCCTCGTCCTCCGCCGTGGTCGGGGTCGCGGGGGGCGCGTCGCCCACGGGCTCGCTCGTCGCGCTCGCCTCCATCGCCGCGACGGCCGCTTCGGGCGAGTCGTCTTCGTCGCCTTCGTCTCCGGCGCCGTCGTCATCCGACTCGGTCAAAGAGGCGCCCTCCGCCCCTCGATCGTCGCCCTCGTCGACGGTTCCATCCTCGGCGTCGCTCTCGCCTTCGGCGTCCCGCTCCTCGTCGTCCGAGTCGCTCTCGTCGGCTCCGTCTGCGTCGCTGTCGTCGGCGTCGCTGTCTTCGGCGTCGCTCGCGTCGTCGGCGTCATCGACGTCGGCCTCGCTCGTGTCCTCCGCTCCGCCGTCGTCGCTCGCGAAGGGGGTGTTCTCGTCGTCCTCCGCGCTCGGGGCAGCTTCGATCGGAGCGGCCGAGTATTTCGGGAGCTCGGGCTCGGGGGCAGCGGGCGCTCCCGCCGGCGCCTTCGTGCGCTCGGCAGCGGGCGCGGCGGGCGGGCGAGCGGCGGCGGCGGCTGCGCGCTCGGGCTCGGCCGCGTGGACGTGGGACGACTCGTCGTCCGCGGACGTGGTCCGCTTCCCCGCGAGGTACGCCTCGAAATCGTCCGGGCGGATGAGATCCTCGACGTGGAGGAAGGCCGCGCGCTCCTGACCGATGTCGATGAAGGCAGCCTGCATCCCCGGGAGCACGCGGCTGACCTTGCCGAGGTAAACGTTGCCGAGCGTGCCCTTCGCGCTCTGTCGCTCGAGGTGGAGCTCGGCGATGATTCCGTTCTCGATCAGGGCAACCCGGGTCTCGCGGATGTCGACGTTGATGACGAGGATGTTCTTGGCCATGAGGGGCCCTAGGACCTTCGGAAAGAAGTTTCAGACTCACGCACTGAACCGCGTGGGTCGGTTGCAGGCGGTGCAGCGGCTGGGATGCGCGCACGCGCCCGGTGGGGGTGGAAGACCACGCGATCTTCCCTGGGTGTGAAGGAGCTTTTCGAGGTCAGCTCGGTGGACCGAGCGAGGTGCCCGAGAAACGACGGGCGCCGGACCGCGCGCGGGATACTAGGCGTCGATGGCCCCCAGCGCAATACGAAGCGCAATAGAGACGCGTTTGCATCACGAATCCCGCACTGCCGGGCTCGCGGCCGGGGATCGGGGCTCGAGAGGGCCCCGCTGGTGAGGACGCGCGCCGCCACCTCTTTTCTGCAGCCGCACCGAGGGTTCTTCGCGACCCAGGGGGAGGCGTGGGCGCGGGCTTCGATGCGCCGAGCACGTGCTCGGCTGCGCATCGGCGCAGTCCCGCGCCAAAAGCAGGGGAGAAAGACCGCGCTCGTCGTTGCGGAGTTCGAGCGTCTTGGCTATGGTCCGCGGCCCTTTGGCTCCCGCGCTCGGCGGGCGCTCGTCGCGTAGAGGATCCCCATGTTTTTGATGCTCGGAAAAGGCCCGAAGAAGACCAACCGCAAGCGCTCGGCTCGCTTCAAGGCGAAGCTCGCTTCGAAGAACAAGGGTCGCCGGGCCCGCATCTACCAGCGAAGCAAGTGATCCTCCGTGGCTGACGTCCCGTCGCAGCCACCGCCGTCCGCCCCATCCTCCGCGGCGGGGGGCATCTCCCAGCTCGAGCAGCTGAACGAGCGCGCGCTCCTCGGCGGCGGGGCGGCGCGCATCCAGAAGCAGCACGAGGCGGGCAAGCTCACGGCCCGCGAGCGGATCGATCTGCTCTGCGATCCCGGCTCGTTCGTCGAGATCGATCGGTTCGTGCTCCATCGCTGCACGGACTTCGACATGGAGAAGCAGCGCTACTTGGGGGACGGCGTCGTCACCGGGTGGGGCAAGGTCGAGGGCCGCAAGGTCGCGGTGTTCGCGCAGGACTTCACCGTCTTCGGCGGCTCCCTCTCGGGGGCTTACGCGCAGAAGATCTGCAAGTTGATGGATTTCGCCGTGAAGAGCGGCGTGCCCGTCGTCGGTCTCAACGACTCGGGCGGCGCGCGCATCCAGGAGGGCGTGGAGTCCCTCGCGGGGTACGCGGAGATCTTCTGGCGCAACACCCAGGCGAGCGGCGTCGTGCCGCAGATCAGCGCGATCCTCGGGCCCTGCGCCGGCGGCGCCGTGTACTCGCCCGCCATCACGGACTTCACGCTGATGGTCGAGGGGTCGAGCTACATGTTCATCACGGGCCCCGAGGTCATCAAGACGGTGACCAACGAGGACGTGACGAAGGAGGCCCTCGGAGGCGCGGCGACACACGCGGCGAAGAGCGGTGTCTGTCACCTGACCGCGGCGGACGATCCCGCGTGCATCGCGATGCTCCGCGAGCTCCTCGGGTACATCCCGTCGAACAACGCGGAGGACCCGCCGCGCGGTCCGAACGCGGATCCCGTCGACCGGGACGTGACCGAGCTCGACACGATGATCCCCGTCGAGTCGAACAAGCCGTACGACATCAAGAACGTGATCCGCGCCGTCGTCGACGACGGGCGCCTGTTCGAGATCCACGAGCGCTATGCGATGAACATCGTCGTCGGGTTCGCGCGCGTGGGCGGGCGCAGCGTCGGCGTCGTCGCGAACCAGCCGAACGTCCTCGCGGGCTGCCTCGACATCAAGGCGAGCATCAAGGCCGCGCGGTTCGTCCGCTTCTGCGACGCGTTCAACATCCCGCTCCTCACGTTCGTGGACGTGCCCGGCTTCCTGCCCGGAACGGATCAGGAGTACGGCGGCATCATCGTCCACGGCGCGAAGCTCCTCTACGCGTTCGCCGAGGCGACCGTCCCGAAGATCACGATCATCACGCGAAAGGCGTATGGCGGCGCGTACGACGTGATGGCGTCGAAGCACATCCGCGCGGACTACAACCTCGCGTTCCCGACCGCGGAGATCGCCGTCATGGGGCCCGACGGCGCCGTGAACATCGTCTACCGCCAGAAGATCGTCGAGGCCGCCGATCCCGCGGCGGCGCGCGCGGCGTTCATCCACGACTACAAGAAGAAGTTCGCGAACCCCTACAAGGCCGCGGAGCTCGGCTTCGTAGACGAGGTGATCTACCCGCGCACCCTGCGGCGCCGTCTCGGTCACGCGCTCGACTTCCTGAGCACCAAGCGAGACGAAGTCCCGAAGCGCAAGCACGGGAACATCCCGCTCTAGAACTGCGAGCCACCGCGGCTCTCCCCTGCCGCTCGTGGCTCCTCCACGTCTCGGCGGAGCCTCGTGCCATTCATCGCTCGTCAGCTCGATACCGGACCGCTAGCTTTCCCAAGATGCTCGGATCTCGCCTCGCCACCGTCGCGGTCGCCGCGTTCGCCGCGGGCGGCGCCGCGACGCTCGTGATCGCGGCCTGCGGCACGAGCGTGAGCTCGCGGTACGAGAGCGACGTGCGATTCGAACGGTGCATGGCGCTCGACTGGCAGGGCGACGTCGACCCTCAGATCCGGCAGGGCTGCTGGGACGAGTGGGTGCGGTACTTCACGCGCGGGCAGACCCGGGATCGCATCGCCTACGCGAAGAAGGAGCTCGAGAAGCTCGGCTCGACGGAGGTGGCGAGCGCGAGCGTGAGTGCCGAGGCGACGCCGCACCACGCCATCCCTGAGCCGACGAGCGTGTTCACTCCTCCTCCGATGATGATGACGGTCGACGCGGGCGCCACGACGGACGGGGGGATCGCCTCCGCGGACGCGGGCGACGGAGGCCCGCCGCCGAAGCCCCTCAAGAACGACTGCATGAGGATGTGCGACGACCAGAGCGAGCAGTGCGAGCGCTCGTGCACCGCGACGTGGTGCATGAAGAGCTGCGCCGTTCAGCGCGCGAAGTGCGTCGGCTTCTGTCCGTGAGCGGTCGAGCCGCGCGTTTCGGTCGCCGGCGCGCCGCGGAAGCTTGACCCTCCGCCGAGCGTCTGACTAACAGGATGAGGCTCATGGCGTCGGTGTTCGACAGCGCGAAGGACGCGGACTCGGAGGAGCTCGGGACACGCGTCGCGAAGCCGCGCCGCGCCGCTCCCGCGGACGCCGTGCGGCCGACGCGCGCGGAGATCAACCTCGACAACCTCCGGCACAACCTCCGCGTCGTCGAGCGCGCGCTCGCGCCGGACGCGAAGGAAGGCGCCGCGGCCGCGCAGATCTGGGCGGTGCTGAAGGCGGACGCGTACGGGCACGGCGCGCCCGCGACGGCGCGCACGCTGGAGCGCGCGGGCGCCGCGGGGATCTGCGTCGCGCTCCTGGAGGAGGCGATCGAGCTCCGGGAGGCGGGGATCCGCGTGCCCATCTTGGTGATGGGCGGGTACTACGGACCGCAGCACCGCGGGCTCGAGGAGCTCGACGAGCACGCGCTCACGCCCGTCGTCTATCACCCCGAGCAGATCGACAAGCTCGTCCGCATCGCGCGCGCGCGCGACAGGAAGGAGCCGATCCCGATCCACGTGAAGGTCGACCCTGGCATGTCCCGCCTCGGCGTCCGGGCGTCGGAGGCGAGCGAGGTGCTCGAGCTCTGCGCCGCCACGCCCGAGGTCCGCGTGGACGGGCTGATGTCGCACCTCGCGTGCGCGGACGCGCCCGATCTCGAGCCGACGCGCGTCCAGCTGCGGCTCTTCGAGCGCGTGCGGCGGCGCGCAGCGGAGCTCCGTCTCTCGCCGCGGTTCCACCACATCGCGAACAGCGCGGCCGCGTTTCGGTTGGACGCCTCGCGGCTCGACGCGGTGCGCCCCGGCATCGCGCTCTACGGCGTGCCGTCTCACGCCGCGAGTGAAGGGGATCCCGTCGAGCGCCTCCGGCCCGTGATGCGCGTTCGCAGCGAGATCGTCGCGCTCCGAACGCTCGAGGACGGGGACGCCGTGGGCTACGGTCACACGTACGTGGCGCGCGGGCGCCGGACGATCGCCACCATCCCGATGGGCTACGCCGACGGCCTTTCCCGCGCCCTCTCGAACCGCGGGCACGTGCTCGTCCGGGGGCGACGCGCGCCCATCGCGGGCGTCGTCTCGATGGACCTCACGTCGATCGACGTGACGGACATTCCGATGGTCCGCGTCGGCGACGAGGCCGTCGTCCTCGGCCGCCAGGAGGGCCCGCTCGGCGCGGACACGATCACCGCGGTCGAGATCGCGTCCCACGTGGGGACGATCCCCTGGGAGGTGCTCACCCACATCTCTCGTCGCGTGCCGCGGTTCTACCGGGAACCGTAGCTTCCGAGAAACGCGAGCAACGGATAGACTCGCCATCATGGCGGAGCCTCGTCGTCGCTATTCCGCTGGCGGAGCGGCGCACCCGGTGCGGCGTGGGCCGCGTCTCGCATGGGCCGCGGCCCTCGCCGTCGTCGCCGCGGGGAGCGTCGTCGTCCAGGCGTCGTCTTGCAACGATCCCAGCGCGGACGCGGCGAGCACGTCGTCCTCCAGCGCATCGTCCGGCGGCTTCAACCTCGACGGCGGGGACGACGGCGCGAACTTCTGTGGCAACGAGTTCCACAAGGTCGTCGTCAAGACGCCGCTCCTCTACTTCGTGATGGACGCGTCCGGGAGCATGAAGGAGCTCGCCGAGGGGAACCACACCCGGTACGCGCTGCTCCACGACGCGGCTCAGGATCTCGTGGCCTCGCTCGGGCCGCTCATTCGCGTCGGCGCCGCGGTGTTCCCGCACGGCGCGAGCCAGGACAACGCGTGCGTCGAGGGCAAGGAGGTCCTCCCGCCGACGGCTGGGGACAAGAGCGGGACGCTCGCGAAGGCGTTCGGGACGGCGACGAGCGTGACGCCCTTCGGAGGAACGCCCACCGCGGCGACGCTCCACGCGCTCGCGCCGAAGTTCAAGAACGCGTTCGAGGACAACGCGGGGCCCGAGGTCGTGCTGCTCGTGACCGACGGCGGCCCGAACTGCAACGAAGCGCTGAGCTGTGACGTCGACTCCTGTATCCCCAACATCGACAAGCTCTGCCCGAAGCAAGATGGGAACTGCTGCGAGCCTCCGATCGGTTCGGGCGCGAACTGCATCGACAAGGGCGCGACCCTCGCGGCGATCCACGAGATCACGTCGCAGGGTGCGTTCGTCTACGTCATCGGGCTCGACGTGGGCGACGCGTACGAGAGCACGCTCGCGCAGATGGCGATCGTCGGCGGCGCCGCGCAGCCCGGTGATCCCTTCTACTACCGCGTGAACGACCTCGACGCGCTCGCGGCGACGTTCGGCTCGATCGCGGCGGATCTCATCTCCTGCGAGATCGCGCTCGTGGACCCGCCCTCGAGCATGGGGCTGACGAACGTCTACCTGGACGGCACGGCGCTGGTCCAGGATCCCGTCGACGGCTGGGTGTGGGACGGCGCGGACAAGATCGATCTCGTCGGGGCCGCGTGCGCGAAGCTCAAGACGGGCAAGGTCACCGACGTGCAGGTCGTCACGGGCTGCCCGACCGAGACTCCGAAGTAGATGACGATCCTCGAGGTCTGGCGCGGAGGCGAGGACACTGCGGCGCGGCTCCGAGAGGACGCGACGCTCATCGATCCGTTCGCGCGCACGGCGCTCCACGAGCCCACGTTCGACTTCTCGAGCGAGGCCGCGAAGCCCTGGTCGCGGCTCTGGGTGGCGCGCCCGCAGCAGCGCGCGTCGCCCATCGGATTCCTCGTCTCGTGGCACGTCGCCGACGAGCTCCACGTCCTCAGCGTCGCCGTGGTGGAGTCCGCGCGCCGGCGCGGGATCGGTCGCGCGCTCATGGAGGCCGCGCTCGACTACAGCCGAGCGAACGCCGTTCGACTCGTGCTGCTCGAGGTGCGACGCACCAACCGCGCGGCCATTCGGCTCTACCGATCCCTCTCGTTCTCCGCGATGGGCGTTCGCCCCAAGTACTACGCGGACACGGGAGAGGACGCCGTGGAGATGGCGCTCTCGCTCGATCCCATCACCGGCCAGATCGTGCTGACGAAAGACGAGACGCTCATCGAGGTGTGACGGGGCCAGTGCGGCGGTCGCTTCCGCCGCGGTCCTCCGCGAAACTCCGGGCGCGCCTTCGGCGCTCCCTTCCGCCGCGGTCCTCCGCGGAACTCCAGGTGCGCCTTCGGCGCTCCCTTCCTCCGCGGTCCTCCGCGGAACTCCAGGCGCGCCGAAGGCGGTCGCTTCAAACGCGGTCCGCGGACTTCCGCTTCAGAGGCCTCGGTTCAGGGGACTCTCTTGGGGATCCAGCTTGGAACGCTCGGGATGGTGGGCTTCGGCGCATCCTTCCCGGGGACACCTGGCGGGTTCGGCTGGTTGTCTTGCGGGACGACGTTCTCTCGCGCGCCGATCGTGAGCGGCTTGATGAGGTACACCTTGAGGGTGTTGACCGCGAGCTGATCGTAGTTCGCGTTGAGCAGCGCCTCCGCAGCGGTTCGCGCGTCCCTGAACTCCTTGTCGAGGCCGAGGATCTCGAGCCCCTGCGTCTCGCGCTTCCGCGTGCTGACCTTCTTTTGGAGGTCCTTGAGGATGTCGAGGTACCGGATGTGATCCGGCGCCGTGGTCTTGCCGTCGACGGCGCTGCCGGTGGTGAACGTCGTGAGCTTCTTGAAGCGCTCGGGGATGAAGCTGAGCTCGGCTGCCATCTTCGAGACGTCCACGTTGAACCGCAACCCGCCGGACGCGCTCGAGAGCTTCTGGTTCAGCCGCTGGTTGAGGTACCCCGTGAGCCCCGCGCGGCCCTCGAGGGGGTTCTTGTTCGGCCACTGCGTGTGCTCCACCACCGCGCCGATGAGCATCACGAACGGATAGTCGGAGCGCGTCAGCTCTTCGAGGATCGCGAGCGTCTCCTCCACGTCCGTCGGGCTACGGACGATGACGTCGTCGAGGAAGCCCTCCCACTCCTTGACGAACCGCTTCTGGTAGTCGTCCGTGATCGCCTTGACCGTCTCGAGGATCTTGCCCGGCTTCTTCTCTTCTTCGTCCAGCGGGACGATCCAGTCCTCGTCTTTCAGCAGCGCCTCTGCACCCTGGAACTGCGTGTAGACGACGGCGTGGCCCTTCTCCGTGTAGGGGCCCGCGACCTCGTAGATCTTGTTCTCCTTCTGGCGCTTCCGGCTGTCGAAGATCCAGCCCTTCGCGGGCGCGACGATGGGTCGGTTCTTGAAGATCCGGCCGAGCGTGACGGGCGGGAAGACGAGGTTCTCGTAGCTCTCGTCGCCGCTCTCGTCGTACTTCTCCTCGATGAGGCCCTCCACGAACATCGCGTAGTAGCGCGCGCGCAGCGGGATCTTCTGCAGCGTGCGCCGCGCCTCTTCGACGAGCTGCTCGTTGCGGGGCGGAGGCGTCGTGCGGTTCGCCTTCACGTTCTCGAAGAAGTAGCGGAGGTGCGGCTTGATGTGCCCCGTCGGGAACTTGTCGGTGACGAAGCAGAGCTCCTTCGAGCCGAGGCGCGCCTTCAGGCGGTCGCACCACGTCTTCGCGAAGTGATCCGTCGCGTAGTCGACGTTGAGGTTCGGATGGGCGCCGTTCGGCTCGGTGAGCGTGAGGTACGCCTTCAAGAGCTCTCGGTTCCGGACGTAGTGCGTCGCCTCGGAGTCGACGTGGTTGAGCTCGGCCTCGAGGTTCTCGATCTCCACCTTGATGAAGGCCTCGGCGATCTTGTTCAGGTACACGGTCTTCGCCGGGTCCTTGTACTTCTCGCCCTGGTACATCATCCAGCCGTAGCCAACCTTCGCGCCGTCATCGAGCTGCTTGAGCCGCTCGAGCGCGGGGTCGAGCGTCTTGAAGCTGTCCTCGGGGTTGCCCTCGACCCAGTTGATCTTCGCGACCTGCTTCGTGAGCTTCTCCGTGCTCCGCATCAGGTCGTTGTTGTTCAGGGCCGAGTTCACGCCCGGGATCGCCAGGATGAGCGCGAGCGCGAGCGCGGCTCCGCTGATCGCGAGTCGCATGACCCAGCGCCGCCGGACCTCGCCCGCGCTCCGCGCAGCGAGGTCCCCGTCCGGGAAGACGATGTTCATGAACACGTCGTGGAGGAAGAAGCTCTTCGACTCGACGACCTGCTGCTGGGCCTGGCCCTCGGTCCGGATGCCCATCGCCTGGCCCATCCGACCGAGCACGCGATCCAGGGGGCGGCCCTCCTGCGTCCCGCTCGTGAAGTAGAAGCCGCGGAAGATCGGCGTCCCTTGGAACGCGTTCACGGCGAACGTGTAGGAGATGAGGTCGGAGAGGTTGCGCTTCACGCCCGCGAACTCGAGCGGGAACTGGAAGATCTTCTCGCGCGCCTCGCGGCTGCGCTCGCCCGCGAGGCGCTTGAGGGCGCGCCCGTGGAGCGTCTTCAGGAGGACGTCGAACTCGGCGTCGAACAGCTTCCCCGGCTCGTTCTTCGGGACGTCGAGCTTGAGCGTGGTCCCCCAGGCCTGCGCGCGATCGCTCTTGCGGAGGTCGCCAAAGAACTCGTTGAACCCGGCGATCAGGTCGACCTTCGTGAAGAGCACGTAGACGGGGACGACCATGTGGAGCTGCGTCATGACCTCGTCGATGCGCTGCCGCAGCTTCTTCCCCGTGATTTCGATTTGCTGCTCCGTCGCGTCGATCAAGTCGGAGATGCTGATCGCGACGAGGATCCCGTTGATCGGCCGCTTGCTCCGGTACTTCAGCAGGAACTGGAGGAAGCTCAGCCACTCGTCGCGGTCGTCCTGCTCGGTGGTGTACCGGCCCGCGGTGTCGAGGAGGATCGCCTCGTTCGTGAACCACCAATCGCAATTGCGCGTGCCGCCGACGCCGCGGACACCGCCGCCCGAGGAGCTTCCATACGGGAAGACCATTCCCGAGTGCTTCAGCGCGGTCGTCTTCCCGGCGCCCGGCGGGCCGACGATCATGTACCAGGGCATCGTGTAGAGCGCTGCCGCGCCGCTCTTGCCGCCGCGACCGAGCTTCGAAGTCTTCAGCGCGTTGATGCCGCCCTGGAGCTGCTTCTGGAGCTCTTGGATCTCCGCGCGCCGCTCGGGCCGCGCGTTGTTCGCCTGCTGGACGCCCTGGTCCGCGAGCGCCTTCTCGAGCTTCTTCGCCGCTCGTCTACCGGCGATGAACCGATAGAGATAGAGACCACCCACGCCGAGGACGACGACGGCGATGATGACGATCGTCAACCAGCCAGGCAGGTTGAACAGCCACCACAGAGCCAGCGTGATCAGGACCAGAAGCCCGCCGAGGATCAGCCACACAGTCTTCAGACGATAGCAAAGTTGTGCGGTCCGCGAACCTTTGCGGTCAGGCGCGGAGCCGACGGCGAAGGATCGGTTCGAAGGGAGTCCGCTCGCCCACGGACGCCTCGCCGGTGGGGTCGATGCGCTCGATCCAAGCGTGGGCTCGGAGCTCCCACCCCACGGGCTGGCTCGATCTGGGTTCTCCTCGCTGGACGCCGACCACGAGCTCGACCTCCGGCCCGAACCAGCGGTGGAGCGCGAGCTGAACGAGCGACTCGGGGAGACATGTCCCGTCCCCTCCGCGAAACGCCCACCGGACGAGCTCCGCGCCCTTCGCGACGCTCACCGCACCGGTCGCGGTCCGAGGCGGGACGATTCGCTCGAGGTGCTTCATCGTGCGCTCGAGCCCGAACCGCCCCAGGGACGCTCGAACGACGGGAGCGAGGGCGAACGCCGCGCACGCGAACGCGAGCTCAGGCCCCGTCAGCGCGGCGATCGCGGCGGCGCGCCGTGCGGTGGCGGTGATCACGCGCGCGACGCGTTTGTTGGCTCCGGCCATCGAGTCGATGGGAGTATAGCGACTCGCTCCCACGTGCTCGCGCTCCTGATCCTGCTCGAACTCACGGGGCGCCTGTCGCTGATCGCGGCGCTGCTCGCCGTCCCGCGGAGCAGCCAGATCGCCGCAGCGATCGCTGGGGCAGCCGCGCTCGCGTCCGTCTTGCGCGCGCTGCTCAAGGGCGCAGTCGTCGCGCGCGAGACGGAGCGCGCGTGGCGCGAGGTCGCGGTGGGCATCCAGCACACCGAGCTCGCGACGCTGCTCGCTCGGCGCGCGGACGCGCAGCACGTGTCGATGCTCGTCGACTCGGTCCGCGAGGTGAGCTCGTTTCGCGCGACCGCGATCTCGGAGCTCGCCGCGGACGCCGTCGCGCTCTCCGCGGTGGTCGTGTTCGGGGTCGTCACGCTGCCCTTGTACTGGGCCGCCGCGATCGGCGCGGGCCTCGTCGCGGCGGCGGTGTGGATGCGCGCGAGCCGCCGCGCCCAGCGCCGCGTGCAGCAGATCGCGTTCGAGGAGTTCGCGCGCGTCGCGCGGGACGCCGAGGCGCTCGTCGAGGCCGGACTCGAGCTCCGCGCGCACGCGGCCGAGCGCGCCCACCTCGATCGAATGCTGAGCTCCGTCGCGCGCATGGCCGACGCGGAGCGCCGATCCTACCGGCTGAGCGCGGCGTCGGCCGCGCTGCCCTCCGCGCTCGCGCTCGGCCTCGTGCTGACCCCGAAGGATCTGCTGCACGAGCTCGCGCAACAGGTCGGTTGGATGGACCTCGGCGTCGTCGGGGCGACGGGCCTCGGCCTCGCGGTCGCCGTCGCGCGGGGCGTCGACGGGGTCGCGCGATCCTCCGTCCACCGCGCGCTGTTCGACCGAGTGACGCGAGAGGGGACCACGCCGCGCCCCCCTGCGCCGGATCACGGTGCGCTCGAGCGCGTCGCGTTCGTCGGTGTGTCGGTCGTGCGCGCGGGCGCCTCGCTCGCCACACCCGCTCGGCTCACGTTCGAGCTCGCGTCGGGAGGGGTCGTCCTCGCGGGGGAGAACGGGGTCGGAAAGACGTCCGCGATCCTCGCTCTCCTCGGATTCCTCTCGCCGACGGAGGGGGGCGTCGTCGCGAACGGTGTGCGGCTCGGCGCCGCGGACTTCGAGTGGCTTCGGTCGCGAGTTGCATTCTTGCCTCAGCGCAGCTTCGTCGCGCCCTCCGAGACGCTCGCTTTCCATGCGGGCCTCGCTGGGGTGACCGAGCTGGACGCGCTCGTGCATGCCTGTGACCGGGTCGGGCTCGGCGCGGTGCTCGGGCGCGCAGGATTCGAGAGCCCCATGGGGTCGCTCTCCGGCGGTGAGCGGCAGCGGTTTCTCATCGCCCGGGCCCTTGCCCGTCGGGCCGATTTGCTCGTGCTCGACGAGCCCGAGGCGGGATTGGACGCTTCCCAGCGCGAGAAGCTCCGGGCGATCCTCGCCGAGGAGGCGCGCGAGCGGCGCGTCCTTCTCGTGGCCCACGACGAGAATGTGATCCCGGAGGGGTTCACGCGCATCCAATGCTCGAACGCGGGTATTCCTGCGGAGGGGGGCGAAGTCCCACCGCTGTGATAGGTTGAATCGACAACTTTCTCATCCTCGCCCGGCACGCGGCGGACTCATGCTTCCCCCGCCCATCGATTGCGGCGCCTCGTCGAAGGAAAGAGACTTCCAACCACGTTCTTGAAGTGCCATGGAGGTTCCGATGACTCGAAAGTCCCTCTTCTTCCCCCTCGCGTCCGTGCTCGGCCTGCTCGCTTGCGATGACACGACCAACACGACCAGCACGGGAGGCTCTGGCGGTTCGCAGACATCGTCCTCCTCGAGCGGAGCGCAGACCACGAGCTCCTCGACGGGCACGGGCGGTCTGCCGAACGTGGAGGCGAGCGACGCCTGTCCCGGCAACGTGATCGAGCTCGGCCTCGACCAGTCGATCAAGCTCACCGGAACGACGATCGGCGCGAAGGACGACTACCACGAGTTCTGCGCCGACTCCGACCCGATGACCACGTCCGCGCCGGACGTCGTCTACCAGCTCAAGACGGATCACTACTGCAGCTTCACCGCCGACATCGACGACGGTGGGACGTGGGACAGCGCCTTCGAGCTCCGGGCGATGGGATGCGCGGATCGAACGGGCGGCGACGAGTGCATCAACAAGACGAAGCACCTCGGCCGGGAGCTCCCGCCGGGCACGTACTTCATCGTCGTCGATGGTGCCGGAAAGACGTCGGGGGCGTTCTCGCTGACGCTGAACTGCGCCTCGCCCAAATGTGGGGACGGGATCCTCAACTCGAGCGAGGAGCAGTGCGACGTCGGAACGTCGACGCCGGGGGACGGCTGCGGTGATCCTGGGACGCCGAGCGCGTGCAAGTTCGAGACGACGGTCGCTCCGGACGCGTGCGCGGACATCACGCCCACGGTCGGCACGGTCGCGATCGCGAAGGGCCAGACCGTCTTTGTTCCCACCGCGCTCCCGCTGTTCAACACGGCGCAGGGGAAGGACGACTACGAGGGGTCGTGCAGCTTCACCGGCTTCAGCGGGCCCGATCAGGTGTTCGCCGTGCAGCCGTCCGGCTCGGGGGTCCTCACGGTCGTGATTGGCCGCGACTACAACGGCATCGATTACTGCCAGCCTCCCGGCTACAACCAGCCCGAGTGTTGGAACTCGGTCGCGTGGATTCACGAGGCGGACTGCAGCAACGACACGGCGAAGGAGCTCACGCTCGCGGACATGCCCACCCCCCCGATCGACGGGAACGGGTTCGGCCAGAACGGCAACGCGTCCTGTCGCTACAGCACGGTGGCCACGAACAACGTCCTCACGCTCAACGCGAACGTGACCGCGGGCAAGACGTACTATCTGTTCGTCGAAGGCGACACGCCCGAGGGCGCCGGTCACAGCGGGCCGTACCTCCTCAACATGAAGCTTCAGTAGGGAATCGGGGCGCTAGGCGAGCGAAGGGAGCGCGTCGGTCGGCGTGCTCAGCCTCGTCTTCCCAGAGAGGAGACCACGCTTCCGCGCGCCTCCCATAGCGCTGCCTCCGCTGACGCGCCTATCGCCCCAATTCCCCTGTCGCGTGGATCCATGCGCTGGCTCGCTACGCTCACTTCGCGTGGTGGCGGGGGCGCGTCGGCTGACACGCCTATCGTCCCTGAAGCTGCACAGGGGAATTGGGGCGCCAAATGAGCGACCGCGATCTTGAATCACAACAGACCAAAGAGAAGCACCCGAAGGCGCCGCAACTGCTCTGCTGGGTCGCTTCTTCTTTGCGCTCTTGGCGACTCGGCGGTTGAACCCTGGATGTGCCAGACTCGCTCTCGCTGATGTAGTCGTGTCAGCGAGAGCTATCGCCGCGATTCCCCTGCCGCGTCGATCCATGCGCTGGCTCGCTGCGCTCGCTCTGCATGGGGGCGGGCGGGCTACTTCTTGGTCTGCCTGGCGAGTTACTTCTTGGTCTTGCGGGGGTCGGGGACTTGGGGGTGCTCGTTGTAGTAGGCGTCGAGGCTCTCGCGGGTGACCTCGCAGACGATGGTGCCTTCGCGCTCGATCTTGGCTTGGCAGCCGAGGCGGCTGGTGGCGCGGACGTCGAAGGCTTTGTCGAGGATGTCCTCTTCTTCTTCTTCGGCTTCGCTGAGGAGGGATTTCCCTTCGACGACGTGGACGTGACACGTGCTGCACGCGCAGACGCCGCCGCACGCGTCTCCCTCGGGGGCGTGGATCTGCTTCGACGCCGCGAGGAGCGAGGTGCCCACGGGCACGTCGATCTCCCAACTCGTGCCGTGGGCGAGGAACTTTACCTTGGCCATGATCAGCTCTTCCTGTGGTCCTCGAGGTGGGCCTCGACGCCTCGCGCCTCGGCGACCGTCGACTCGACGGAGTCGACGCGCTTGCCCGCGATCGCCGCCGCGATCGCGCGGTCCATCCGCCGACCCGCCCACGCCTTCGTCGTCGCGTCGAGGAGCTCCACCGCCGCGTGGATCGCGCCCGCGCTCGCGCCGCCGATCACCTTGTCGAGCGACGCGAGCTGCTCCTCGATCGCGGCGCGTTCCCCCTCGACGAGGAGATCCGCGTCCACCGCGAGCGCCTTCTTCGTCGCGAGGACGACGCGCTCGGCCTCGACGCGCTCCTCGATCAGGCGGCGCGCGGCGAGGTCCCCCTCGCCGTGATCGAGCGCCGCGAGGAGCATCTCCTCGACTTGCTCGTCGGTGAGGCCGTAGCTCGGCTTGACGTCGATCGTCTGCTCGATCTGCGTGGTGAGCTCCTTCGCCTTCACCGAGAGCAGGCCGTCGACGTCGATCGTGAACGTGACTTCGAGTCGCGCCATCCCGGCCGGCATCGGCGGGATGCCCTTCAACGTGAAGCGCGCGAGCGACCGACAGTCCGCGGCGAGCTCGCGCTCGCCCTGCACCACGTGGAGATCGAAGCCGGTTTGGTTGTCCGCGTACGTCGTGAACACCGACTTCGCGCCCGTCGGGATCGTCGTGTTGCGCGGGAGGATCTTCTCCGCGACGCCGCCCATCGTCTCGATGCCGAGCGAGAGCGGAAGCACGTCGAGGAGGAGGACGTCGTCCGCCGAGCCGGATCCCGCGAGAACGTTTGCCTGGATCGCGGCGCCGAGCGCGACGACCTTCTCCGGATCGATGTCGTCGAGCGGTGTCTTTCCGAAGAGCTCGGCGACGTACCGCTTCACGAACGGCACGCGCGTCGAGCCGCCCACGAGGATCACGCCGTCGAGCTCGTTCGGCTTCACTCCCGCGTCGCGCAGCGCGCGGCGACAGGCGGCGCCGGTGCGCTCGACGAGCGGCTTCACGAGCGCGTCGAAATGCTCGCGCGTGATCTTCAGGGCCGTCGCGGAGCCGCCGCGCGTGGGGAGCTCGACCTCCACCTCCGGGCTGTCCGTGAGCGCGTGCTTGATCTTCCGCGCGGAGTCGAGCGCGAGGCGCACGAGCTCGGGAGGCGCACCTTGCTCGGCGGCCCCGCCGCCGACGTCGCCGACGATCTTCGGGAGCAGCTCGTTCGCGAGCGCGCGGTCCATGTCGTCCCCGCCGAGCGCGCTGTCTCCCCCTGTCGACTTCACCTCGAAGACGCCGTCGTCGAGCCGCAAGATGGTGACGTCGAACGTCCCTCCACCGAGGTCGTACACGGCGAAGAGCCCGTTCTGCTTCTTCTCGAGCCCGTACGCGAGCGCGGCCGCGGTCGGCTCGTTGAGGAGGCGCAGCACCTCGAGCCCGGCGAGCCGGCCCGCATCTTTGGTCGCCTGGCGCTGGGCGTCGTCGAAGTACGCGGGCACGGTGATGACCGCGCCGCCGACGCGCTGGAGCTCGTCCTCCGCGATCTTCTTCAGCGATCGGAGGATCTCCGCGGACACCTCGACCGGCGTGAGCGTGCGCCCGCCCGCGCGGAAGCGGACGGTCTTCGCCTCCTCGGGCGTGGAGGCGGAGACGAAATCGAACGTGCCGAGCCGCGCCGTCTCGGGATCGGCGGCGCCTCGACCCATCAGCCGCTTCACGCTGACGATCGTGGACTTCGGATCGACCGCGGCGAGGCGCATCGCGTCCTCGCCCACGAGCACGGTGCCCTTCTTGTCGAAGTGCACGGCGCTCGGGACGAGCCACGTCCCGTTGCAGTCGGCGATCACGACGGGCACGTCGTCGCGCATGCGCGCAACGATCGAGTTCGTGGTTCCGAGGTCGATGCCGATCGGCCGCGGCGCGGCCTTGGGGTCGAAGATCTCGAGGAGCATAAGCCGCGCGGTTCCTATCCGTTCTCGAACAGCTCGACGAGCGCGTCCGTCTCGTCGAGGTAGCGACGCACGTAGCGGAGCTCGCCGAGCAGCGCGAGGATCTTCGGGTCCTCCTTCGCGTCGAACGCCGTCTTCAGCGCGGCGAGGAGCCGCGCCTCGCGCTCCCTCATCGTCGCCGCGAGCGCCTCGACCTTCGCCCCATCCTTCTTCTTGCCCGCGTCCGCGAGCTCCTCGCGCGCCTCCATCATCTCCATCAGGAGCTCCGGGTCCGGCTTCGGCTCGCTCGTCTCCCCGACGGGGATCGATCGGGCGCGCGCCACGGCCTCCGCGCGCCGGATCGGGTCGCGCAGCACGCGGTACGCCTCGTTCACCTCGATGGCCTTCGAGAGCGCGAGCCGGCGCTCGCTCGCGGGTCGACCGGCGTACCGGTCGGGGTGGAGCGCCCTCGACAGCTCCTTGTGTCGCGCCTCGAGCGCGCTCGGATCGATGTCGAACCGAGGCTCGATCTCGAGCACTTCGAATGGACTCTGCACGTGACTCTCCGAGGCCCCGGCGCGGCGCGTGGCGCGCGTCTCAGGCGACCGTGAACGAGTGCCCGCAGCCGCACTTCGAGGCTTCCTGCGGGTTCTTGAACTTGAAGCCCTGGTACATGAGCGTCTTCTCGTAGTCGAGGATCGAGCCGCCGAGGTAGATGATGCTCTTCTTGTCGCAGAGCACGCGCACCGTCGACTTGCCCTCGGCCTCGTAGACGAGGACGAGGTCTCCCTGGCGGGGCGGATCGTCCGCGAACTCGATCACGTACGAGAAGCCCGAGCAGCCGCCGCCTTTGATCCCGACGCGGAGCGCCGCGTCCGGCGTGCCGCGCTTCGCGAGCGCCGCGCGGATCGCGTCCACGGCTTTGTCGCTGACGGCGAGCGTGCCCTTCGCGACCCCCGTGTCGATCTGCGCGGACGGCTTGAACGCAGCCTTCTGCGCCTCGGTCATCTCCGTTGCCATCGTCATCGTCACTTTGCTTCGAGCGCCTTCTTTTGGGCCTGCTTCGCGCGGAAGTCGCTGATCGCGCTCTTGATCGCGTCCTCCGCGAGGACGGAGCAGTGGATCTTCACCGGCGGGAGGTTCAGCTCCTCCGCGATCATGCTGTTCTTGATCGTCTCCGCCTCGTCCACGCTCTTGCCCTTGAGCCACTCGGTCGCGAGGGACGACGACGCGATCGCCGAGCCGCAGCCGAACGTCTTGAACTTCGCGTCCTCGATGACGCCCGCGTCGTTCACCTTGATTTGCAGGCGCATCACGTCGCCGCAGGCGGGCGCGCCGACGAGGCCGGTGCCCACGTTCTCGTCGCTCTTGTCGAGCGTGCCGACGTTGCGCGGGTTCTCGTAGTGGTCGATGACTTTCTCGGAGTACGCCATGGTGGCCTCTGCGGCTGTTCGGGTTCGGGTTCCTGCAAGCGGGGCTGGGGCCCCGCGCGCAGCTTCAGGAGTTGGGGTGGGGCCCCACCCGAGGTGGGGCGGGGGCTGCACCAGCCCCCGAGTGAATCAGTGTGCGGCCCATTGGACGGACGCGAGGTCGATGCCTTCTTTGTGCATCTCGTAGAGGGGTGACATCTCGCGGAGCTTCTCGACCTTCGTCGCGACGAGGTTCGCCGCGAAGTCGATCTCCTCGTCGGTCGTGAACCGGCCGAGGCCGAAGCGAATGGAGGAGTGCGCGAGATCGTCCCCGATGCCCATCGAGTGCAGGACGTACGAAGTCGCGCTCGTGCATGCCGAGCCGCTCGAGCGCGATGTCCTTGATCGCCATGAGGAGCGCCTCGCCCTCGACGAACGCAGGCGACACGTTGAGGTTGCCCGGGAGCCGGTGCTCCATCGAGCCGTTCACCTTGATGTCGCTGAGGCGCTCGCGGAGCTTCGCGAGGAGCGTGTCGCGCTGCTTGCCGATGCGCTCGGACTCCGCCTTCCACTCGTTCGTCATGATCTCGGCGGCCTTGCCGAACCCGACGATGCCGGGGACGTTGAGCGTGCCCGAGCGCATGCCGAACTCGTGGCCGCCGCCGTTGATGATCGCGCTGAGGCGCACGCGCGGCTTCGAGCGCCGCACGTAGAGCGCGCCCACGCCCTTCGGCCCGTACATCTTGTGCGCCGTGATCGACGCGAGGTCGACGTTCATCGCCTCCACGTCGAACGGCGTCTTGCCGATGCCCTGCACCGCGTCCGTGTGGAAGAGCACGCCCTTCGCGCGGGTGATCTTGCCGATCTCGGTGAGCGGCTGGACGGTGCCGACCTCGTTGTTCGCGAGCATCACGCTGACGAGGATCGTCTTGTCGGTGATCGCGGCCTCGACGGCCTTCGGGTCGACCATGCCCTCCGCGTCGACGGGCAAGTACGTGACCTCGTACCCGTCCTTCTCGAGGCGCTTACACGAGTCGAGCACCGCCTTGTGCTCGATCACCGTCGTGATGATGTGGTTGCCCTTGTCCTTGTAGAACTCGGCGACGCCCTTGATCGCGAGGTTGTCCGCCTCGGTGGCGCCGGACGTGAACACGATCTCCTTCGCGTTCTTCGCGCCGATGAGCGCGGCGATCTTCTCGCGCGCGACGTTCACGGCCTCTTCCGCCGTCCACCCGAACGAGTGGCTGCGGCTCGCCGCGTTCCCGAACTTCTCCGTGAAGTACGGGAGCATCGTGTCGAGGACGCGCGGGTCGAGCGGCGTCGTCGCGTGGTTGTCGAGGTAGATGGGCAGCTTGATCGACATCTCGGGCTCTTTCCTTACGGCTTGGCGATGACGGAGTTCTTCGCGCGGCTCGGCTTCTCCGACGAGCCACGCAGGAGGCCCGCGACGAGCTCGGGCTCGTGCTCGCGGTCCCGGGTCTCACAGCGCACGCACGACCCCACCGTCCGCGTCTCGCTCGGCGCGTCCATCACGGGGAGGCGACGCACCACCGCGTCCTCCGCGTCCACGCTCGGGCGGCGCACGCCCGTCGTGTCACAGGGCTCGCACGCGTCGAGGTAGTGGATGCTCTCCTCGAGCTCGCGCTCGAGGTCCCGGAGGTGCGCGATCTGCTCGCGCGTCGCCGCGAGCTTCTCCGTGTAGAGCGCGCGCACCTGGGCCGTCGCCCGCCCGGCAGACGGCGCGTGCTCGAAGCTCGCCACCATGTCCTGGATCTGGGTCAGGGACAGGCCGAGGTCGTGGAGCTTCGAGATCCAGCGGACCCGCGTGACCGCGTCGTGGTCGTACAGCCGGAAGCGGCCCTTCGAGCGCGCGTCCGGGGCGATGAGGCCGAGCTCCTCGTAATGGTGAATCGCCCGCACCGTCTTGCCGACGAGCGCCGCGAGCTCCCCCACCTGGAGGAGCTTCTCGGCCGCGTCGGCGCAAGACGAGCGGGCGTGTTCGGGTACGAGCTCGGTTCGCTCAGCCATCTCTCACCCTTACGTGTGGGTGAGAGTTGGCCGGGAGTCAAGCCGTGAGGGCGTCTCGCTTCGCTTTTTTCGGGGCTTTCTTGTCCGCCTTGGGCTTGCCGTTGGCCTTGCCGTGGGCTCCGTTCCCGTTGACCAAGGTCGCGCTCGGCTTGCTGAGGTCGTCCGCCATCTTCGCGGCGCGCGTCGTCGCCTCCCAGCTGAACTCGCCGTTCTTCCCCGCGGCGCGGCCGAAGTGGCCGTACGCGGCGGTCTGGTAGTAGATGGGACGGAGCAGATCGAGCTCGTCGATGAGGGCCTTCGGGCGCATGTCGAAGTTCGAGAGGATGTAGCGCTCGAGCACCTCGTCCGCGATTCGGCCCGTGCCGAACGTGTTCACGAAGACGCCGACGGGCTGGGCGACGCCGATCGCGTACGCGATCTGGACCTCGCACTTGGACGCGAGCTTCGCCGCGACGACGTTCTTCGCGACGTAGCGCGCGTAGT
The DNA here is from genome assembly GCA_046351395.1 of Polyangiaceae bacterium. Classification (GTDB taxonomy): domain Bacteria; phylum Myxococcota_A; class Polyangia; order Polyangiales; family Polyangiaceae; genus CAYYKK01. Next base: position 54,597 of record JAXLYP010000005.1, on the reverse strand, counting down.
AGCAGGCCGAGCGGTCCACCTTGCTCGGGTCCTTGCCGCTGAACGCGCCGCCGCCGTGACGGCCCATGCCGCCGTACGTGTCGACGATGATCTTGCGGCCCGTGAGGCCCGCGTCTCCGTTCGGTCCGCCGATGACGAAGCGGCCCGTGGGGTTCACGTGGATCTTCGTGTTCTTGTCGATGAACTTCGCCGGGATGACCTTCTCGATCACGAGCGCGCGCATCGCGTCGACGATCTCCTTGTGCTTCACCTTCTCGTGGTGCTGCGTGGAGATGACGAGCGCCTGGCAGCGCGAGGGCTTGTCGCCTTCGTACTCCATCGTGACCTGGGTCTTGCCGTCCGGGCGGAGCCAGTCGACCTTCTTCTGCTTGCGGATCTCGGTGAGGCGCTTCGCCATCTGGTGCGCGTAGCTGATCGGCGCGGGCATGAGCTCGGGCGTCTCGTCCGTCGCGTAGCCGAACATGAGGCCCTGGTCCCCGGCGCCTTGCTCCTTGTGCAGGCCTTGGCCTTCGCTCACGCCCTGGCTGATGTCCGGGGACTGCGCCTCGACGGCGGTGAGGATCGCGCACGTGTGGCCGTCGAACCCGATCGCCGAGTCCGTGTACCCGATGTCCGTGATCGCGTTGCGCGCGGTCGCCGTGTAGTCGATCCGCGCGTTCGTCGTGATCTCGCCGGCGATCACGGCGTAGCCCGTCTTCACCATCGTCTCGCACGCGACGCGGGCGCGCGGATCGACCGCGAGGATCGCGTCCAGGATCGCGTCGCTGATCTTGTCGCAGACCTTGTCGGGGTGGCCCTCGGTGACGGACTCGGAAGTGAACTGATAGCGTCGCATGCTGCTCCTTGGGATCTCGCTCGGGCGGCGCGGGAGACCGCGCAGAAAGGGACCGAGGCTTTAGGCGGAGTCCCACGCTCCGTCAACCCAACGCCCTCCGTCGGGGACGCCGCGTCGATGCTCTCGCCGACCCGCCCGCCGGTGCGGGCTCGGGGCGAGGCCGCCGTCGACGTGGTCCGGGCGAGGTCAGGTCGGGCTCGGCAGCGCGTCTCTCGGGCCCACAGCCCACCGCATCGGCGCGCACACGCACAAGGCCCATCACGCCGGCAATGCTGGTTCGAATCCAGCCGGGGAGTTTCTCTCCGTCGTCTAACGGCAGGACACCGTACTGCGCCGATCACTCGGGCTGGCACTCTCCGCCCTCCGTTCGGGGGTAACATCCTCCGAACGGGAGGATGAGCGACGACCCGACGACCGGTGACGCCCCCTCCCCCGGCGAGGATCCGAGCCCCTCCTTCGGTGCCGACGGTCGCGCGGGCACCGACGCACGCGCGTTCGAGGAGCACCTCGCGGCCACGCTGCAGGGCCAGGAGGGGGAGGACTCGACCGACTTCGACGTGAAGCCCGTCCGGGTCGTGGAGGAGCGCTACGTCCGTGAGGGGGACGTCCTCGCGGGGCGATACAAGGTCGTCCGCGTCCTCGCGCGCGGCGGCATCGGGTTCGTGGTGCGGGCGTTCGACGCGAAGCTCGACCGAACCGTCGCCATCAAGTTCCTCCTCCCGCACTACGCGAAGGCGACGCGCGCGCGCTCTCGGTTCGAGCTCGAGGCGAAGGTCGCCGCGAAGATCGACAGCGAGCACGTCCCCCGCATCATCGACGTCGGCGAGCTCGACCCCGCTCCCGGTCAGCCCCCCGGGCTGCACGGCGGGGAGCAGTACATCGTCATGGAGCACCTCACGGGCGAGGATCTCTCCCGCGTCCTCCAGCTGCGCGGCAGGCTGCCCCTCGGTGAGGCGATCGAGCTCGTGCTGCAGATCTGTCGCGTGCTCGCGCTCGCGCACGCGGCGGGCATCGTCCACCGGGACTTGAAGCCGGGGAACGTGTTCCTCACGCACCGCACGGACGGGTCGCCGTGCGTGAAGGTGCTCGACTTCGGCGTCGCGAAGTTCAAGGGCCACGCCGAGGCGGCGCCGCCGGCCGTCGGTCCGCGCGCGGGCGCGATCGTCGGCACGCCGCGCTACATGGCGCCCGAGCAGATCGAGGCGAACCACGCGGACGAGCGATCCGACATCTGGGCCGTCGGGACGATCCTCTTCGAGCTCTTGACGGGGAGCGCCGCGTTCGGCGGGCACGGCGTGGACGAGCTCTTCCAGAAGATCCAATCGAGCGACGCGAGCGAGATCGCCTCGCGCCTCCCCGAGGATGCGCGCCCGTGCGCGTCCATCATCGAGCGGTGCCTCGCGCGGGATCCCGCGGACCGGTACGGGAACGCGGCCGATCTCGCGCGCGCCCTGTCCCGCCTCGAGGTCGCGCCCGCGTCGCGCCACGTGGAGCACGCGTCGCGCGCCCTCGGAGAGGGATCGGTCGAGGCGATCTCGCGCTTCGGAGGCACGAGCGCGCCCTCGGTCGTGGACACCCCGCCGGCGCGCCCGCGACGCGCGCGATTCGCGCTCGCGGCGCTCGCCGCCGCGCTGACCGCGACGACCGTCGCGACCCTGTGGTGGGCGATGCGCGCGAAGGGGCAGGACGAGAGCCGCGCCGGTCGCGCCTGCAACGTGGACGCGAACTGCGGGTCGCTCAGCTGCCTCGACGGGATGTGCACCAAGCGCTGCGAGCGAAGCACCGACTGCCCGGCCGGCACGAAGTGCGGCGAGGGCGTGTGCGCGAAGCCGCTCAAGGTCGGCTTCCTCTACGTCGGCGTCCCCGAGGACGAGGGCTGGACCGGGACGCACGACCGCGGTCGCCGGGACGTGACCGCGCGGCTCCCGTGGCTCGAGACGGACTTCGTGAGCGACGTCTACCTGCCCGGCGTCGCGGAGCGCGCGATCGACGCGTTCGTGGCGCGGGGCTTCGACGTGATCGTCGCGAACTCCTCCAGCCTGCGCGACGCCGTCGTCGAGCGGGCGGCCGCGCACCCGGGCACCACCTTCCTCGTCTACTCCGAGGCCCCGAACAGCGAGGTCGGCGCGTTCGGCGGGCGGCTCGAGCAGGCGTGGTACCTCGCGGGGTTCGCCGCCGCGCAGCGCTCGAGCTCGCACCGGCTCGGGTTCGTCGGCCCGCTCGCGACGCCCGAGATCGTCCGCTACATCAACGCGTTCACGCTCGGCGCGCGCCGGTTCGACGCGAAGATCGCCGTCGAGGTGCGCTGGATCGGGTTCTGGTTCGACACCGAGGCCGCGGACGCGCGCGGCACGCACAAGGAGGAGCGGCTCACCGACGAGCTCCTCGCGACCGGGTGCGACGTCGTCGCGCACAACGCCGACAACGGGCGCGTCGTCGACGCGGTCGCCGCGTGGAACGCGGCGCACCCGGAGCGCAAGGCGCTCTCGATCGCGAACAACAACCCCGCGGGCTGCGACCGCGCGAAGGAGAGCTGCCTCGGCGCGGTCGCGTGGAACTGGGGGCCGCTCTACGCGTCGATCTTCGACGACATCCACCGCGGGACGTGGACGCCCGTGGACGTGTTCCACCCGAGCATCAAGTCGAACCCGGAGCAGAGCACGGTGAACTTCGTGATCAACCCCGTCGCCGCGGGCGCGGAGATGAGCCTCGAGGTCGCGCCCGTGCTCGCCGAGCTCGCGAACGATCAGACCGGGCTCCGGCTCTTCGATGGCCCGTACTGCTCGACGGGGCAGCGCAGCGCGTGCGTCCCCGCTGCGACGTCGATCACCGAGGACGAGCTCCGCCCGATGTGCTGGTTCGTCGAGGGCGTCGTCGAGAAGGAGACGCCCGGGGATCCCCGCTCCGTCGATCGCCCCGCGCGCGTGCCCGAGGAGTGCCGGAGGAACCCGTGAGGGCGGGCTACGGCGGCGGCCGGCAGCCGCGGCCGATCTCGATGACGGCCTCCCCGTCGCGGAAGGTCCAGCCCGCACGCTCGTCGACGTTCCAGTAGCCGTACGCGACGAGCGGGCGCGTCGACCTCAGGCCCTCGGCGCGCGCCGCCGCGAGCGCCGCGGCCGGCGCACACGGCAGCGCGGGCGCGGGCGCGCGCTTCACTTTGTGGCGGATCGGGGCGCACGCGGGCGCGCACACGATCGAGCCCGATCGTGCCGTCGGATCCGCCGGATCGGCCTCGAACTCGTAGCTCACGCGCAGGGCGTACGCGTTCGCGCTTCCGCCGGACGGCACCTCGTCCGAGACGCGCACGCCGCCGAGCTTCGCGCCGGGCCACGTGGACTCCGCGAGCTTCGTGGCCGCGCCGAACGCGGCGAGCGCCTCGTCGACGTTCGCGAACCCCTCGACGTTCGTCACCGCGATCTCCGAGCCTCCGGGCTTCGTTGCGGACGCGCTCGCGCCCGCGCTCCGCGACGCCTCTCCGCAGCCCGCGAGCGCGGCCAAGAGCGCCGGCACGACCCCCGCGCGAAGTCGATTCATTCGACGACGGATAGCGCACGCGGCCGCGCTTGTAATGCGCATGTAATGCGCGCGTCGCCGCGGCGCGACCCATGGTGCGCTCGCCGGGACGAACCCGGCCCTCGACCTGGGTGACGACATGCGACTTCGATCCTTTGGAACCTTCCTCTTCTTCTTCGGCGGCGCCTGCGCGGGCGCGATCGCCGCTGGCGCCTGCGACGACTCGACGACCAGCGGCTCGCCCGACGTGCTGCTCCGCGCGTCCGCGGAGATGCTCCCCGGCTTCGCGTATTCGACGGGGCTACAGCCCCCCGGGTCGCCCGTGCAGGCGTCGTTCGATCTGTCCGCGAGCGGGACGGTCACGGTCGAGGCGCACGCGATCGCGAGCGGGGACGAGGCGTCGCCCGCGCTGAACGGCAAGCCGGGCAGTGGCGGCGTGACGATCGCGGGCGGCTTCGCGATGACGGGCGCGCTCAAGGTCGACATCGACGGCCTGCCCTCCTACGACGGGCCGATCCCCGGCATCGAGAACGTGAAGATCGACGTGGGCGCGGTGCAGCCGTTCGATCCGTTCTCGATCGGGGCGCCCGTGGTCGCGCACGCGGCGATCCCGCCGACGAAGCTGCCGCCCATCCCGCTCCCCGGCGGGATCCCGGGCTCGCTCGTGCTGGAGATCGCCGACGGGAGCTTCCTCGACGCGGGCTTCACGGGGACGTGCGCGTCCATCGACGGCGCGCACGCGACCTACGCCGGGGACGTCGCGCGGAGCGGGACGCTGGTCATCGCGCCGACGATCGAGATCGAGGTGCCCTTCCTCGGCACGAAGTCGTTCCCCATCCCGCCGTTCTCGGTGCCGCTCGACCTCGGCGGATCGAGCCTCGTCGCGGAGGCCGACGTGGAGGCGTGGGGCGACCCGGCCTCCGGCGATCCGGCGACCGTCGGCAAGTGCGGCGACACCGGGTCGACGACGTCCTCCTCCTCGGGCGGCGTGGGCGGCGCGGGCAGCACGTCCGCGAGCGGCGTCACCACGGGCGCCTCCATGACGACCTCGAGCACCGGCGGGTCCACGTGCCCCGACCCCGGGCCCGAGCCGAACGACAGCCTCGCGACGGCGACGAAGGATCACACCGACGTGAGCTGCTTCCCCATCACCACGACCCTGAAGAGCGGCATGCTCGGCGGCGGAGACGACGCCGACTTCTACGCGTTCGACAACGCGACGGACGTCTGCGCGGGGCCGACCAAGGTCGTCGTCCAGCCGATGAACATCCTCTCGGGCACGCGGTTCTGCGTCTTCCCCGAGTGCGCGACCACGAGCCACCCCGACATCCTCGCGTGCGAGGGCAGCTCGACGAACGCGTCCGTGAGCGGCGTGGACGGGTGCTGCGCCACCGACACCAACGTGCAAATGCATCTCGAGTGCACGGAAGGCTCGTCCACGCTCACGACGTTCGTGGTCCGCGTCGATCAACCCGGGTACGAGGACTGCGCGAGCTACGACTTCACGCTCACGTACGCGGAGTGATGAGGGCAGGGGCCTCCCCATCGCTCCCGGCGACGAGGAACGCGGCGTCGCGCGGGGCCGCTCGAGGCGAGGGCGATCCGGCCATTCGCTCGACGACGCGCTGCATGGCGGCTCCCATCCTGGACGCTCTTCTCGCACTCCCTCCAGCGGAGCCTCGACGGCTCGGGTGCGCTCTTGGATGAAGACCGCGTCGCCGTCCGCCATTCGTGCACGCCACGCGATTGTTGGGTTCTGGACCGAGGAATCCCCGAGGATGGGCATCGCAATCAAGACCAATCGATCATCTCCACACGCGAACGGAGAGGTCGTGCGACCATCGCGGCGGCGTGACCCGAGCGAAGTCCCTCGACGGCGGTGAGCCCCCACGCGCCGGTTCCGCGGCCCTCGGACGCGTGACCCCCGCGCCGCGACCGTCCGGTGCGCTCGACGAACGAGCCGGCATCGCTGCGCACGCGAGGCGAACATGAGAGAGGGCGACGTCCTCGAAGGTCGGTTCCGGCTCGACGCGGTCGCGGGCTCCGGCGCGATGGGCGTCGTCTTTCGAGGGACCGACCTCGCGCGCGGCGCGCCCGTCGCCGTGAAGGTCCTGCGCCAAGCCGACCCGACCGACATTGCGCGCTTCGTGCGGGAGGCGGAAGTTCTGGTCGCGCTCCAGCACCCGAACGTCGTGCGGTACGTCGCCCACGGTCGCACGACCGCGAACGAGCCATTCCTCGTGATGGAATGGCTGGCTGGGGAGACCCTGAAGGATCGGCTCGCGCGGGGGCCGCTCTCCACGCTGGAATCGGTCGACGTCGGCTTGGCGCTGGCGTCGGCGCTCGCGGGCGCGCCCGCGAGCGGCGGCGGGCCCCGGGACGTGAAGCCCGCGAACGTGATGCTCGTCGGGGGGTCGGTCCGCATGGTCAAGCTGCTTGACTTCGGCGTCGCGGCGCTGCGGCGACGCCAGACCCTCACCGAGGCGGGCGCCATCGTCGGTACGCCAGCGTACATGTCCCCGGAGCAGGCGCGCGGCGAGGAGGTCGATGCGCGGAGTGACGTGTTCTCCCTCGGCGCGCTGCTCTTTCATTGTCTGGCTGGAGAGAGACCGTTCCAGGGCGACGACGTCCTCGCCATCGTCCTTCGTATCGTGCGCGAACGCGCGCCCGCAGTGTCCACACGCGCCCCGTCGGCGCCGGTTGTGCTCACGCAGTTGGTCGACGCCATGCTCGAGCCCGCCTCCGAACGCCGTCCGGCGATCGCCCTCATCGCTACCGAGCTCACGCGCGTTCGCGCCGCGCAGGACCCTTCGCTCACCGTCTCGCACGTGGTCCCGGTCCTCGCGAAGGCGACGCTCGTGCACGGCGCAGGCGCGTACGCCCTGGACGGTCCTGTCGCGACCGTGACCCAGCTGCACGCGAACCCACCTGTCGCTCCGAGCGCGCCCTCGTCCCCGGCAGGGCCTGGGTTTTACGGGGCTCCAGCGGTGATGCCTGTCGCGGCGCCGGCTTCGAAGTCCTGGCTCATCCTTGGAGGGGCCCTCTCTGCCGCCGCGATCCTCATCGTCGGCGCGGTCCTTCTGTTCCTGTCGTTGGGGGCCCGGTCGTCGTCGAACCATTCGAGTCGATCGTCGACCTCGGCGCGGCCGTCGGCGACGGCGACCGTGTCCAGCGTCCCGACGTCGGTTGCCGCGGATCAACCGGGCGGGTCCGCGTCGGGCTCGGTGCCGGCACCGCCTCGGCGTCCGTGTAGCGAGGCCGCCACCCTTTGTGAACCGATGCCTTTCGACCTCGACAAGGTGGACCCCGACGCGTTCATCGCGCTCTGCCTCACGACGGTGAAGCGCGTCGACGCGTCGATGAAGCTGGCGGTGGCCTCCTTCAAGCTGCGTGGAGATCGCATTGCCGCGTCGGACGACGGCCACTCCGCGGCGCTCTGCAGTTTCGATGGCGCCGGTCGTCCCGATTACGTCATCGCGACGGCGTCCGGCTATCTCTTTGGAACGCGGACCTCGTCGCCTACCGCGAAGAAGATTGGTGCGGCGCCCGACGAACGGTGCTCCTTCGGGTCGGCGTATGCGAAGATCCGCGCGCTCGGCGTCCGACCCACCAGCGTGGACCTCTCGCTCCTCGCAGACTACGTCGTCTGGATATTCAAGGATGCTTCGAACGTCGAGACGACGCTGAGCGCGAAATCGTGTGAAGCCCCGGCGAAGGCGAGTCCAATGTCAACGGACAAGGATCGTTTTGGTGGGTTCCTCTGAGTTCGACAGAAGAGGTCTGGCGGTGCCGCGCCGAGATGTCCTTCCGTCGAAGCGCCACTACGACCGCTCGTGCTCGGTCACCAAACGGACGTGAGAAACAGCTCCGCGGGGGGCGTCTCGGGATCCGCCGTGCGCGACCTGCTGCGAGACTGTCCCCTCGAGGACGATCTGGTCACCCGGGTGAATCTCTCCTCTGAACCGCGCCCGGTCGACCCCGACCAACATCGAGCGCGTCATCGGGTGATCGTCGCGCGCACATCCCTCGTCCAGCATCGCCCCCGCGAGCTGCGCCATCGACTCGAGGACCAGCGTCCCCGGGAAGATGAGGCCAGCCGCGGACGATGAGGCCGCGTGGGAGTCGCCCACCGATTCATGCAATCCCCACGTAGAGCCCGGCTTTGGCGGCGGGGCGGTCGGGCGGATCCGCGTGAACAGCGTCGTGAGCGCGGACGCGTCGGCGGCGGTGCTCAGCCCCGCGCCGACGTTCGGCGCCGCGGCGCTCACACAATAGAGCCTTGCCGCAAGGACCCACGAACGCTCGATACAATCGACTCCGAGCTGGACGACGGGCTCTTTCAGAAGCCCACGAATGGCTCCGTCATCGACCCGCGAACTCCGCTCGAGACGCCTCCGGGCAGCTGAGCTCCTGGTATCGAGCTTCATCGTCCTGCCGCGCGGCGATCCGGCGGGGACCATTTCACGGAGCATGGGGGGACCCCGAGCTGCATCGTGGCGGCGCGTCGGCCTTGGGGATCAAGGTCGTGAGCTCGAAGCGGGTGTCGATCGAGGGCGGCAATTGTCTGTACATCGGCGCCGCGGTGAATGGCAGCGCGCCCCCGATGTACACCTTCTCGTTCGACACGAGCGGCCTGCCCGCGTCGCACGACGCCGAGGTGAGCATCTCCTCCGACTCGATCGACTGCTACGCCGAGTGGCTGGCGACGACCGGAGTGCCAGACGCTCGGGAGGCGGCCCTGCGGCGTCGTCGACCTGCGGGACGCGGCCTCGGCGCCCACCGCGAGCGCCTCGGGGATGGCGTCCCTGTTCGTAGAAGAGGCGTCCAAATACCGCTCTGGGACGGACGTGTACGTCGTCAACCTGACGCCCGATGGCCGATGCTATCTCTCGTGAGCCGCGCTCTCGGACGAGGGCGCGGTCACGTCATTGGGGTCGTGACAGATCGCGACCTCGCCGAGTTTGAAGCACATGCGGCCGTCGATCGTCTCGGGCGCGCTCGAGGACGACCACTGCGACGTGGTCTCGCCGGCAGACGTCCCGTTGGACCAGTACGCGGGCGCTCCCGCCGCGATCCGGAAGGACCGGCCCCCGCCCATGTCGAAGATCCCCGCACCGCCTCCGGACGCCACGGGATCCCCCTCGACGCGGACGCGCATCGTGAGACAGGGCGACGCGATCGTCGCGAGCTGCGTGTCTCCGCGCAGCTCGATGGCGCCGAGGCCGAACGTTCTCCTCGTGGCGACGCGCAGCCCTCCGAGAAACACGCGCGCGTCGTCGGCGAGCCATCGATCGGTGCGCGGGACGGACTCGAGCCCAGGCTTCTCGAACGACAGGCCGAACGCCGATGGGTCGAGCGGCAGCGCGATCCGCAGGCCTTCGATCTGGAAGCCGCCCTTCACGGGCTCGACCGCGGTCCCCTTCCCCACGCTGATCTCGGTTCCGTCCTCGAACGTCGCGGTCACGTCGCGCGCGACGACGGGGGAGAGATCGCGCATGCGCACGCTGGCGCGCAGCCGATAGGGCCTCTCGAGGCGCTCGCCGCTGCACTGGAGCTCGCGTGCATCGCTCGGGGTGGTCTCGATGGTCGCCCATTCGCCGCTGACGTCCACGACGCGGACCAGCGTGCGGAAGTCGTAGGATTCACCGCGCTGGTCGTCCTCGTACGGGGCGAGCCGCCCGACGGGCTCGTGTTCACGCGTGTGCAGCACGGCGTTCTTCCACACGAGCGCGAACCCCGGGGACGCGGTGCTCGAGAGTGACGCGGCGAGCGCCACCACAGGGAGCGGCTCGTCCGCCGGAGCGTCCTCGAGGATGCCGACGACGGGCGCGCGCACCGCCGCGTCTCGGTTGCCGTTGCCGCGCTCGCCGTCACTCGCCTCACCCCAGCAGGTGACGCCCTCGGTCGAGACTGCGCAGCTCAGGAACAGACCAATCGCCACCTTCGTCGCGCTCGGGGGTACGACGTCCGTCGCCGGTCCGGGTCCACACGTCTGCGGGCTCGGGACGCCGCGCGCCAGCGCGTCCCGCCCCCAGCAGGACAGCTTGCCGCTCGCGTCGAGCGCACAGAGGTTCGAGCGCAGCGCGGTCGCCTTGAGGCCGGGCACGACAGACGAGCGCCTCCAGGCAGGCTCGTCGTCCCCGCCCATCCCCTCCCGCCCGCGCATGCAGCTGTTCGTCACGCCCCAGCAGCGGACATCCCCCGACCTCTCGACGGCGCAGAGCGAGTGGTCGTCGGCTGCGACGTCGATGACGTCCGGCGCTTCGATCCGACCCGGTTGCGGGTCGCACGGCGTCGCGCCGCACTTCGCGCTCGTGGGTCGACCGAGCACGCCATAGCCGTCGTTGCCCCAGCATTTCGCGACGCCCTCCGCGTTCCATGCGCAGCTCACGCCGTTCGAGCCGGTCGCGACGCCGACGGCTCCCTCCACGCCCGCTACGTCCGCCGCGGACGCGCGCTGCGTGAACGTTCCGTCGCCGAGCTGCCCGAAGCGATTGTCTCCCCAGCACGCGACGTGACCGTCGGACGTGCGAGCGCACGCGTGGCTCGCTGCGACGGAGACCTCGACCGCGCCGGCCACACCCTCGATCGGCTCCGGCGCGGCAGACTTCTTTCCGCCGAGCGACCCCCAACAAACGACCGTCCCGATGCGCCGCACTGCGCACGTCGCGAACGCGGATGCGGAGATGGCGACCGCGTCGGTCAGCCCTTTCACGCGCCGAGCCGTGTCTCGGACGCGATGGGTCCCGTCGCCGACTTCACCCATGCGGTTCGCGCCCCAGCACCAGACCGAACCGTCCTGCGCGAGCGCGCACGCGTGGCCCCACCCGACGGCGACGTCCACGACCGGACCGGAGCCTCGGCCCCCGGGCGTGGACGCCTCCGCCGCGTCGCCGCTGCCAGGAGCTTGCTGCAGGTTCGCGTGGGGCGCCGCGGGACCGCACGCCGCCATCGCGACCAGGAACGTGGATGGAAGGAGAGCTCGTTGCATAAGAACCCCGCGGGTGATCGGCGCCGACAGAGGTAGCGCTACACCCGCCTCGTCGCGCGCCAATCGCCCCCGAAAGCGCGCCACGCGCACCTGCGCCGAGCCGCCTACCTGCCCCGCCGGCCTACGTCCGGATCGAGGCCGTAGCGCTTCATCCAGTGGAGGTCCACGGCGCGACGTGGACGCAAATCTCTGGGACGCCGCGCCGGACGAGTGAGAGGGTCGCCCTCTATGAGGTCCTCGAGAATCATCGGCGTCGTAGGTTGGATTGGCGTACTCGGGCTCGTGCTCTCGGGGGGTACGCTCGGTTGCGATGACGGTGGCGGCGGATCCGCGACGGGGAGCTCGGTCACGGGAGCCGGGGCCGGGGCGGCATCGGGCGGGCCGACGACGGTCGGGACGGGGTCGACGTCCGGGGGCTCGACCGTCTCGTCCGGTGCGGGCGGGGCGACGGCGGGGTGTGGCATCCCGAGTGTGGGGGGCGTCACCAACGAGAGCATCGACGTCGCGGGGGTCGCGCGGACGTTCGTGCTCGTCGTACCAGCCGCGTACGATCCGACGACCCCCATCCCGGTCGTGTTCGGCTGGCATGGCAACAATTGGGCAGGCGCTACCTTCCGGCCCTCCATCGACGTCGAGGGCGCGCTCGCGACGCCGGCCATCCTCGTCTATGCCGACGGGCTCAGCGTCGACGGCTTGCCCGCGGAGGCGGCCGGAGGCGTGACCGGGACGGGCTGGGACTGGCGCCCGGACGGGCGCGACGTCGCGCTGTTCGACGCGCTCTACGCGCGCCTCTCCGCCGAGTACTGCATCGACCCGAATCGCGTCTGGAGCTACGGGAGAAGCCATGGTGGCTTCTTCGCGCACACGCTCGCGTGCGCGCGACCGTCGGTGATCAGGAAGAGCGCGACGGTCTCCGGCGGATTGTCGCCAGCGGTCGCCGGAGCGGCGTGCGCGGCGCCGCACATGCCCATCTGGATCGCCCACAATGGCGGGGACCCGACGGTCCCCGTGAGCTTCGCGCACGCCGCACGCGACCTCTGGGTGGGCAAGGACGGCTGTGGCGCGACGACGACGCCGACGTCGCCCGCCCCGTGCGTCGCGTACGACGGCTGCGCCGTGGATGGCGTCGTCTATTGCGAGACGACCCTCGGCAACCATGAGCCGCCACCGTTCTCCGCAGCCGGTATCGCAGGCTTCTTCCTCGCGCCCTGAAGCCCGATTCACGCGCGCCCGTTCGTCGCCTCCATCGTTCACTCGAGCCGTCGTACGGCTGTTCCGCGAGCGCGAGGAGGCACGAGGCGCGATCCGCGCTGGCTTTCAGCGGCTGGACGCGATCGCCGCGCGCTGGCCGTCCGCGGAGCGCAGGAGACTCTTCTGGTCGCGCCGCCTGCCGAACGACCGCGTCCGCGCGCTCGCGGTGGCGTGGGAGGTCGCCGGCGACGACTTCGCCACGGCCTGATCTCAGCGCCGCACGCGTGGCCGTCGATAGGTCCTCGGCCCCTCTCCCCGCCTGGGAGAAGGACAGTTCGCGTCGCCGCTCAGGGCATCGTGACCAGGTCCGCGCAGCAGCGAAACCCGATGGTGAACGCGCGGAATGATCGCGAGACATCACCGCCCTGGTACAGAGCAGCGCAAGCGAGCCCGGGCGCCCCGTCCATGAAGTCGCCCCCGCGGGCACGAACGGGGTCCATCGCGCCAACGCTTCCCACGACGGAGTCCTCGAGCTCGGCGACGTTGCCGCTCATGTCCAAGAGACTGGGAAAGCCACCGACGCATGCAGCTTTGCTACCAACGTCGATGGGCTGGCTCGGCCCTCCATATTTTCCATTGCACGCCATCGGCGCAAAAGCGTCGCCATAGGGGTAATCGTTCGCGCCGTTCAAGGAGCACGCGGCCATCCACTCGCTCGTCGTCGCGTCTCCGTCCGGGAACGGGGCCGAGCCGCCTCCGATCTTGCCGCACAACCGCTTCTGCGCTGCCGTGCAGAACGCGAGTGCGTCGCACCAATCGACGCACACGACGGGGAGCTTCGCGTGCCCGATGGGGTCGAACGTCGAGGTCGTCGAACGATGGGGCTGAGGCAAGCTGCACCGCAGCTGCGCCTCCCCATTCCTGAAAGAGCCGCCCCTGTGCTGGGTGGAGCGAGCCCCTCGACTCCATGAGGTCCTGACCCCGCCGCGGCTAAACAAACCCCTGTTCGAGGTGCCCCGTGTCCGTCGATCGGCCCTCTGGATGCGCCTACTATCGTCTGCTCCGCTACGGTGGGACCCACGTCGAAGGCGGGGCCGAAGCAGCGGAGCTCGACTACCGGGAGCGGCGCATCGGCTCCCTCGAAAGGCAGGCAAGGTCCCTCGGATTCGAGCAAAAACCGACGAAGGCCCAAGTCTGAGTTACGCAGCAGACGCCAAGAGCGCCGAGAGGACGAGAAGTGGCCTCTCCGCTGGCGTCCCTGGCGCTTTGGCGTTTCGACTCTCCGGTCTTTCGTGATTCAGGATCGCGCTCGCCCATTCAGGGGTTCGTGACTCGCTCTCGTATCCGATGCACCCGCTCCGCGGACGAAGCGCGCCGCACCGTCCATGGTCATTTTTACCGGCGACGATGGCTCGTCCGATTCTCCCGATGTCCAATTGACAGCGGGGACACCGCGCTGTTTTCTCCCGGCGTGGCATCTCGAGCGGCTGAGCTTCGGCCAGTCTAGCGAGCCGCGGCGGCGACGAGAGGACGGTTCATGGGTCGAAGAACGCCTGCGTTTCACCAGGGAGGGACGACCTACCATCTCCTCGAGCCGCACGAGGCGCGCGCAGGCGACCTCGTCCCGATCGGCGCGCGACGCATCCCGGCAGGGGAAGCGGCGCAGCAGATCCGCCACCTTCTGGCGGCGCGGTGGGATCGGTCGCAAATCCTGAGCGACCTCGTCGGGCAGGACCCTTCGCTTCGAGGTCATTACGCGGCGGTCGGCGACACCCTCGCCGCGGTGGCGGAGCGCCTGCGTCGCGGGCAGCTCGAGCTCTGGCACAGCCGAACCGACGTCCAAGGCATCGGCCGAGTGGAGGGTGAAGACACTGCGCCGCCGCCCACCAAGACCGCACCCGCGGTGAAGCTCACGTGGATCGAAATCGAGCTCCTGGACGAGGTGGGAGGACCCATTCCTGGCGAGCGATATCGCGTCGATCTCCCTGACGGCACGACCCGAGAGGGTCGCCTGGATCACCGCGGCCTCGCCTACGTCGACCGGATACCCGCCGGTCGATGCACGGTGTCGTTCCCCGATTACGACAAGGACGCCTGGGAGAAGACGGGCACGTCCAAGGACGCGAAGTCTCGAAGCGGAGGGCCCTGAAGTGGCGATGCATCGCGTGCGATCCGGGCAGACCACCGAGAGCCTCGCGGCGAGTCGCCGCCTCTATTGGAAGACGGTATGGGAACACCCCAAGAATGAGGGACTCCGCGCGAAGCGCAAAGATCCGAACCTGCTCCACGAGGGCGACGAGATCTTCCTGCCCGACGTGGAGCCTCGCGACGAGACCTGCGAGACCACGCGGCGGCACACGTTCAAGGTGCGGGGCATCCCGAGCAAGCTCCAGGTGCGGTTCTTGGACTTGAACGGCGAGCCGCGAGCGGACGAGCCGTACGAGCTGCTCGTCGACGGCACGATGTCGGCCGGTCCGACCACGACGCGCGGATCCCTCGATGGGGATGGGTGGGTCCGCGCCAACATTCATCCGACGGCGACGCGTGCCGTGATTCGCGTCGGGGACCCGGAGTCCTCGTCGTTCGAGGAGCACGTCCTGATGGTCGGTGTGCTCGACCCGATCGACGAGCTCTCCGGGGTCTGTGATCGCCTCCACAACCTCGGCTACTTCGAGGGGTCGCGCGCCGCGGACCCCGCCGACGCGCGGCTCCGCGAAGCGATCGCTCGGTTCCGTGGTGACGAGGGGCTCGCGCCCTCCGAGGTCGTGGACGACGAGCTCTGCGACGCCCTCAAGGCGCGGCACGGAGGCTGAGCGATGGCGAAGAAGACCAAGATCCAGGTGAACGCCGAAGCGGCGGCCTGCCCCGTGGCGCTCGGTGTCTGTCACCTCACGTCGGCGACCGAGCGGACGTTCACGCGCGCGTCCGCGCCGAAGGTGCCGACGACGATGCAAGACCAGCCCGTCGTCGTGCTGGTGCTGTTCGGGAAGCTCCAGCGCTACGGTCGCGCGGAGTACGAGGCGCTGGGCGGCAAGTTCGCGCGCATGTTGAAGGAGGAGTGGTACCTCCTCGACGATCAGCTCTCGTCTCTCTACGAAATATGGAAAGAGACGAAGATGGGAGGCGTCGTCTGGGTGGGAGCGAGCCTCGCCGCGCTCTGGCAGTCACTGTTCAGCCGCGGCTCCCACAGCGGCACGATTCGCGTCCCCGACGCTCCTGGGGTCGAGGAGCGGAAGATCGTCGCTACGACCGAGATCCGCGACGAGGACTTCAACGACCTCCACAACGAGCTGCTCGGCATCCCGCACCCGAGCGACGATCCCTCGGAGCACGAGCTCTACGACATCGGCGTGCGCCTCAACAAGGTGCGCCACCAAATGGCTCGACTCTCTGCGAACGCGTCGAACGAGCGAGAGCG
Organism: Polyangiaceae bacterium; assembly: GCA_046351395.1. Taxonomy (GTDB): domain Bacteria; phylum Myxococcota_A; class Polyangia; order Polyangiales; family Polyangiaceae; genus CAYYKK01. The sequence continues at coordinate 38,649 of JAXLYP010000005.1, read as the reverse complement.
GAACATCGAGGCGGCCGCGGCCGGTGAGAGCTACGCGCGGTTGGTCGCCGACTCGGCGTTCAGCGCGCTGCACATCGCGGCCCGGCTCGCCGCCGCGCAGAACCCCGTGACGGAGCTCGGCTACCGCATCGCGGTGATGTTCATCGAGGGCTCCGCGTACGGCGTCGGCTCCTGGGCCGCGGGGACGACCGCGGTGCCGGAGCTCCTCGCCGTGTTGAAGAACCGCCTGCCCTCGATCCTCGTGGATGCGCTGATTGGACGCTTCATGAAGTCCGCGCAGGCGGGCGGCTACAGCGCGAGGCAACGCAGCGTCGCCGAGTACATCGTCCGCCAGGTCGTGGAGTTCATTTGCGACCTGCTGGTGCTGTTCATCTCGACGGACTGGAAGCCCAAGAAGGCCGACTTCGATCTCCTCTGGCAGCAGGTGCTCGCGCGCGCGGTCGCCGGGTTGATCGGTCTCATGCTCAACATCGACGACAAGGACGCGCGCGTGAAGCAGCTCGGCTTCCTGGTCGCGAAGGCCGTCGTGGAGACGCTCCAGTCCGAGCTAGTGAGCGCGAAGCAGGAGGCGGACGCGCGCCAGATCGCCTACATGGAGGCGCTCTGCGCGCGCCTGCCGATGATCATCGCGAGGTTCTTCACGAACCTCGTCCTCGGCGCGCTCGGACAGGCGCGCGTCAGCCCGGCCGACGCGTCCCTCCCACCTCCGCCCAAGGCGCCCCCCGCGACGAAGCTCGGGCGCACGGTCGCGAAAGTGATCGAGCGCCTCGATCGGAAGAGCCTCCTCTCGACGGTGAGCTTCTCCTGGACCCGGAAGCCGGGATCGACGCGCGGGCGCGCGCTCCTCACGTCGGAGGAGTGGCAGGCGTCCGGGCTCGCGAAGCGGTACAACCGCGCGGAGTTCGAATCGCTGCGCGCGATCGCGTCCGAATACGAGCTCATCCTCGTCTTGCGGCTCACCAACGAGGCGTCCCTTCGGTTCGTCGGGAACCCTGCGTTCTGGTCGAAGGCGCTCTCGATCAAGCTGAAGACGGCCGACAGCGGCCCCTTGAACGGGCTCGTGGTGTTCATGGCCGATCCGAGCGGCCCCGACTCGTTGCCCACCGCGACGCACGTCAGCGCGTCGGACGCGTCCAACGCGAAGGCCGCGCACGACGCCGGGTACTTGGTCCGCGCGGACGGGCTGGTGTTCCACCCGGGCATGCTCCCCGCGTGGGCACGTCAGCATGGCGTGGAAGGCGCTTCGCCGCTCCAGCGCATCCTGGAGGAGGTCCATGGGAGCGGGCACTTCATGCTGGGCAACGCGCGAACGGAGGCCGTGGTTCTGACGAAGATCGCGAACCTGCCCGACGACACGCGCGAGGCGACGCGCGCCGCTTGGAACAAGCTGCAGGCGGCCGGGCCCGCGCTCGGCGTACGCGGCGATCACGACGTCTACGAGGTCATCGACGCGCGAACCGGCATGCGGATCACGCTCGACGAAGCGGCGAACCGCGACAAGTTGAACGACCTCTACGGCATCCACAAGCGGACCGGCGCGAACGCGGCCGAGGTCGCGGCCGCCGCGCCGTTCCAGCACTCCGCATGGTCGGAGTACCGGACGGCGGATCTCGTCGCGAAGGTCTCCGGGCTGGGCAAGGTCGCGATCGTGTTGCCAGGGGATCGCATTCCGGTGGTGGTCGGGCAGGACGCCATCAAGCCACCCCCCAACGCGACGGATGCACAACGCGCGCAGATCGAGAGGCAGAACCGGGCCGTCGACGTGGTGACCGAAGCGAAGATCGAGGAGCATCTGAAGTCCGAGACCGCGGCGTACAAGACGCTCGCCGACCGGAAGGCGACGGCGCTCCAAGAGAAGGACTTCTTCAGCGCGGAGAAGGGCGTCGATGGCCCCCGGCGCAAAGGACTCCGGGTCGTCGGCAAGACGAAGGTGAAGCTCCGCTCGGTGGTGCTGAAGGAGCTCCCGAGGTCACCGGTGGAGCCGACCGAGGTCATCGAGATCGAAGGGACACCCGTGAGTTTGCTCGAGCTCCAGGCGTCGGTCGTCGTCCGAGGGTTGACGCTCCTGCACCCCGCGAACGCCGACCTCCTCGCGGCGGACTTTCCGAAGGCCGCGCTCGAGTACTTCTGGGCGACCCAACGACGTCTCCAGGTGGCGGTCGCGATCGACGGGCAACGGTCGTCGCTCGTGATCGCGACGCACGCCAACGACGGCGCGCAGTCCGCGCTCGTCCGCATCTTCTCGCTCTACGCCGAGACCGCGCTCGCCAAGACGAAGCCTCGCCGATACGTCGAGATCGTCTCGCCGTTCGCGTTCACCACCTACGCGGGTATCGCCGGGATATTGCCGGGCGCGAACGCGTCGGAGTCGGCGCTCGCCGATCCCCTCTCGAACCTCTCGAAGGAGCTGCCGAAGAAGGATCTGCAGGGCTTCCGCGCCATCGACGAGGTCGAGACGTACGGCGGGGTGCTCGGCGACGTGCGCGGCGTGCGGCTCGACGCAGCGCTGCGCGAGCGCGGTGCGATGCCCCGCCTCCACCTGGTGCCCGTCGAAGTCGACGGCCACCACGTCACGGTCTTCCGAGAGCCGATCGTGCGCATCTCGAACCCCGCAGCGGCGACCGCGATCCTCGGGACCTCGACGGAGCTGCGGGACCTGCTCGATACCCACGCGGGGCTGGTCGAGGCGCTCGTGATGCGCGCCGACCTCCCCTCGGACAGAGTCGAGGACGAAGCCGCGGTCACCGAAGCCGTTCGTCGCTTCCAGGCGAGCCGCCTCATGTTCGCGAGCGGCAAGGCGGACGCGAAGACGAAGAAGGCGCTCGCGGTCGCGCTCGGGGAGTCGATCGACGACTTTCGATACGTGCCCGCGGGCGGAGACTGACGGCTCCGCGCGCGAGCGCGATCAGCTCGGGAGCAGGCTCCGAATGTCTTCTTCGAGGGTCGACTGGATGTGCGCGATGGTCCGGCCGCGAAGGCGTGCCTTGGTCGCGGCGAAGGCCGTCTTCGAAGGCGCGCCGAGGCGCTTCGCCTCGGCCTCGGCGCGGCCGAGGATCTCTGTCGCCGGGAGGACCTCGTCCGCCTACCGCGAAGCTTCCCAGGCAGCGAACTCCGCCGAATTTCCAATGCGGGAAGCTTCGCCGCACTGGACTGCGCGGGCCGCCGCGGCTTCCGGGCGCTGCAGTTTCCGGTCCTGACGAGCGAGTTCGAGGCATGGAAGCTCAAGCTCGATCCCTTCGGGGTCGAGCTCATGCACGTCGACGTTCGAGCGGTCCCCGATCTGCCGTCCACGAGCCTTGCGGTGCCCATGTCGTCGAGAGCATCCGCGCGTTCGAGGCCGGGTCTCGGGGGGCGCGGCGCTCGACTGATTCGCGGGATGGAGCGGACGCCCCCCCGTCCGACTGCGCGTCGCGGCGCGCAGATCGTCACCTCGCCATGCGGACGTGACGGTTTTCGTCACTCGAAGACGCCGCTTCCAACAATCACAGCAAGTCTGTGTCGGCATACCTCTTGCGAGGCGCCGCAGAATGAGTTCCGGCCGTTCTGCGACCGCCGTTTCAGCGTTCGCCCTACTCGCGGCGAGCTGCCTGCCGCAGGTCGATCAGGTCGGTTCCAGCTCCGGGAGGTCGTCCTCGTCGACCACCGGCGCATTCTCATCCTCCTCGTCTTCTGCCGAGTCCTCGTCGAGTGGGGCGGTGGTCCACGTCCAAGAGGTCCGCGTGTACGACTTGGTCGGCTCCCAACAGGTTGGCGCACCAGGCATCCACGTGATTGGAAGCGACGCCACGGGACAGCTCGTGAGCGAAGCGGACACGGATAGTGAAGGTCGTACAACCCTCGAGGCGCCGGTCGGCGGTGCCGTGAGCGCGCTCCTGATCGATGAATTCGGCGCGCACCTTGTCAGCACGGTCAGCGTGACGGACGGTGTCGTCGCTGGGATCTACAGCCACCACAAGAGTGTGGCGCCGCCCCCACCCGCGCCGTGCGGTGCAACGGAGCCCTTTCAGCTGACGCTCGATGTCACCGATATCCCTCCTACCACCCGATATGTGTGGGGGCGGCCGTGGAGCGATCTGTACGACGGTAAGTACTACACGCTTTCGACCCCGCCGACTTCGACCCCACCGACCTTGCCGGCCGGCAAGATAGATGTGCAGTGCGCGCTCGACGTCGACGTCCTGTTCTTCGATGTCGACTATCACCTGATCGGCCGAGCAAACGCATCCGGCGTCAGCTCGGACGACGGTGCTCCGCAGAATCTCACGTTGCCTGTCCAGTCTGTTCCACAGATCCAGCAGTTCGATTTCTCGCTGGAGGACGTACCCGACGGATTCACCACTGATATTGTCTACGACGCGGATGGTGTCGAAGGCCGGATGGCCGGCGGAGGCACGTCTTCGGTTTACCTCGAATTTCCGAGTGACTTCCATCCGTTTCATCGGTGGAAGGTGCTCATGCGCGCGCTGGCACCCCTTACGTGGGTGGGCGAGCGAACACGCAACTACAACGGGACGGAACCGCCGCCGAGCCTCGTCTTCGACGTCGGTCGGCTGGCTGGCTTTGGACCCGCCCACACCGATTGGACGGATCCAGAGCGGCCAACCGTCGTGTGGACACTCGGAGATGGAGCGGTTGGGGATGGGATCTCGCTCGAGGCGCCGCACTGGACCGCGCGGGTCGCCGCGGCTTCCGGGGCGTTGCAGTTTCCGGTCCTCACGAGCGAGTTCGAGGCATGGAAGCTCAAGCTCGAACCCTTCGCGGTCGAGCTCATGCACGTCGACGTTCAAGCGGTCCCCGATCATGGGACGTGGATCGCCGACGCTTCTGGCCCGCCGATGGACTACGAGCTCGTGCTGGGTGGAGCGAGCCCCTCGACTCCATGAGGTCCTGACCCCGCCGCACCCAAACAGAACCCCTATTCGAGGTGCCCCTCTAAATCAGCGAGCGCGATTCTGAATCAGTTTCAGAGGAGAGTCACAGGAAGACGGGAAGGCAGGAGGCCCGGAGAAGCAGAATGATTTTGTGCTGCTTCTCCGGGCTTCCTGTCTTCTGTCTCCCGAGGTGTCCAAGATCGAGCTCGTCGACCAGGACGGGAACCCGATCCCTTACCAACGGTTCCTGTTGCGGCTGCGCGACGGGAGCGAATACAGCGGCTTCCTCGACGAGGACGGGAAAGTCGAGGTCGACGTGAAGAGCTCCGGCGAAGTATTTTTTCCCGGACCTTCGCGATCCCGAGCGTGCCTGAGCCTCGCCGGTCGAGGACTGGGCGCCGGCCCGTGGGCCCGGGGATCCGAAGGGGGCGGAGGCGGGAGCGAAGTCAGCGCGGTGGAAGGTTGACGCGCGCTCGACGGACCGCGGACTCCAGGTTCTCGTTGATCGCTTCCTCCTCGGCGAGCTCGGCGACTCGTCGGACGCGTTGACGCACAAGGGCGAGATCGATGTCCCGGTGAAGAGCGAGGAGCGCCGCTGCGTCCTCGATGTCCTTCGGGCGCCCTGCGATCGCCTTGAACACGACCAGCGCGTCAGCGGTCGCGAAGGTCGCTCGGACGCGACCGAGCTTTGCCGTGGTCGCAGCCGCGAGCGCTTCGTGCTCGAAGCCCGACCACGCGAGCGACAGATCGATCTCGACCTTCGAGGGCCGGTGTTTCAGCAGCAGCACGAGGTTCTTCTGCGCGAACGGGACGGCGTCGGCGATGCGAGGGACGATCTTCGCCGCCGCGAGGGCCGCGAGGAGAGCGTCGAGTTCGACCGCGTCGCCGCGCACGACGACGTCGAGATCGGTGGTCATGTCGAACGCCGCGGACGATCAGCGCGACGCCGCCGATGACCATCCATGGCGCGCCAGCCCGTCGAGCGCGCGCACGGCGGCAGCGAGCACCCCGCTCCGCCTGGTCCGCGGGCCGCGCGGGCACGCTGTCCGATCTCGCCCAGCGCGCGCGCACCCGCGACGCCCTGCTCGCTCAGCGGGTCGCGCGGGCCGGCCACAGGCCGGCCTCCATGAGCGCATCCAGCGCGGCGAGCACTGCGCGCCGCGACCCCGGGTTCCGGGCCTCCGTGCGCATGAGCTCCAGCTTCCGCTCCGCTGCACGCGCATGGCCTTCGCGCATTGCTCGGATCGCTTCCGCCTCGGTCGCCATGGCCGACAGAGAAGCCCGCGCGGCGAGCGGCGGCGAGAGCGGGAGGGCTGACGTACGGCGTCCTCGTCTCCGTCTCCGAGCTCCGCTTTCCGGACGAGGATCTTCTCGCGGACGAGGAGCGAGAACCGGTCCGCCACCTCGGGGAGATCCGTGAGGTACGTGCCGAGCCCCGGGACGACCTGCGACGTGAGGCGCCGAGCCCCGCCTCTCGGCCCCAGCGCGTCTTCACCAGGATCTCGGCGCGCTTCGTGAGGTTCATGCCTGGGCTCGGATCGAGCGCACCGACGCGGTAGAGGTCGGGGATCGTCGTGGTCGGCGGTACGAGCGAGACGCTCCCTTGCTCCCGTAGAACGACGCTGTTCGCCGTCGCCCATCGATCCGCTTTGCGGATGGAGATCTCGCCCGACGCGAGGCCGCCGCAGCCAGGCCCACGGCCTCCTGCTCGGCTCGGCGCTCTCGTCGCCGAAGAGCGAGAGCTGCACCTCGCGGCTCTGGACGCCGCTCACCGGAGCAGAAGGGCTGTCGGCCGCCACCCGATTCCGCCAATCCGTCATCGCCTTTTCTCGAGGATGTCCATCCCGAAGCCCTTGAGCCACCTTGCGAAGGTCATCCGACCGGGCATGCCGCTCCGCCATCGGCGCGGCCTGTGGGGCACGCAGCGCACGCATCAGCCCGCCGGCGAAGGCTATCGACGACATCAACCGGCGTGGAGGAGACCGTCCTCTATCAGACGGTCGCGACCCACTGGCCCGAGTTTCGCGAGCGCGCGGACGAGCACGGGGTTCGCCCAGTTTTATCGCGCGCGAGTTCGACGAGTACCTCCGATGCGGGATCCCCGAGTACGGCTGTCTCGCGATCGCCTGCGAGCGCTGCGGGTTCGAGCGCCTCGTCGCCTTCAGCTGTAAGCGCCGGGGCCTTCGCCCGTCGTGCCTTGGCCGGCGCATGGCGGACACGGCGGCGCACCCGGGTCGAGAAGGTCATCCCGCGTGTGCCGACGCGCCAATGGGTGTGCTCCCTTTCTGTGGGGCCTCCGCATGCTCCTTGGCTACGAGCGCAACTTGTGTGCGGAGGTGCTCGGTGCGTTCGCGGAGGAGGTCTCCGCTCGCTCCGCTGGCGAGCGAAGCGGCGCTTCGGGTTGAGGAGCGCCGTCGAGGACGCGCACACGGGGCGATCACGTTCGTGCAGAGGTTCGACTCCGGCCCTTCGGCTGAATGTGCACTCGCACGTGCTGGCGCCTGGACGGCGTGTACGTCGAGGGCGTTGGCGATGCCGACGCTGGCGCGCTCGAGTTCATGGCGCTTCCGGCGCCGAGTGCGGACGAGGTGTTCTCGGACGTCGCGCAGCGGACAGCGAAGCGAGTCGCGGCGCTGCTCGAGAAGCGCGGGCGCGCGTTGACGGCGGCGACGACGCGTCGTCCAAGCTCGCGCAGGACCAGCCGGTCCTCAAGTCCTGCCATGGCGCCGCCGCCGAGGGCAAGGTGCTGCTGGGCACCGGGCCGGGCAACGCACGGCGCGCCTCGTGCGCCCTTGAGACGCGCGCGCCGACGAGCCGGCCGCCGTCATCGCAGGGTTCATCGTGTATCGCGAAGGTCGCGATCCCCGCAGGTGATCGCGACCGCCTCGAGCGGCTCTGCCGGTACCTCGCGCGGCCGCCGATCGCGCAGGACCGGCTCACGGCGCTCGCCGATGCGCGGCTCCGGTACGAGCTCAAGAAGCCGTGGCGCGACGGGACGTGCGCGATCGTCCTCGAGCCGCTGGAGCTCCTCACGCGCCTCGCCGCGATGGTGCCGCCGGGCGCTCCCTTGCCGTCGATCCACGTCTCCGACGTCTGTCGACCGAACGGATCGTAGACCCGCTCCACACCCGAGACGCCCTCCAGCGGCTTGCCGTCCACTCCGAAGTGGCGTTCGCGCAGGAGGCGACCGCTCGCGTCGTACGCGCGCTCGCGCCTGGCGACGTGCTCCGCGCCGGCGGCCGGCGCGCCGTCCGCGCCGAAGTAGGCGATCCCGACGATCAGCCCGCGCGCGTCGCGCGTGAACACGGTGCGGAAGATCGGACTCGCTGGCGCTCCGTCCGCGCCGGTCTCCTCCTCGCTCGTGGACCAGCCGTGCGGGTCGAGCGCGATCGTTCGGACCTTGCCGACGCTCCCGTCCGACGTGCGGTATGCGAACTTCGGGTCGCGGAGCCGTTGTCGTCGTACTGGAACTCGACGCGCGCGAAGCCACCGACGCTCTGCGACCGGCGGCGCTGTCCTTTCGTCGAAGTACGCATCGCTCACGATCGAGCCGAGCTCGTCCCGCTCGACGACACGCTTCGAGCCGCCATGGACGCGAGGCGGCCCGGAGGCGCCTTCGGCGCTCCACCGCCACTCCACGGGAGCCCCCTGCTCGTCGTGGCGGACCTGCACGCGGCTGTAGTAGCCGTCGCGGACGATCGCGGGACGCCTCGCCGCGTCGAACGTCTCGCAGCCGATCTGGCGATCCGCGTCGTCGTAGCTGCACCGCCGGATCGCCCAGCCCTCCTTGTTCCGGACGAGACGGCCCTTGCGATCGAAGTTGCGCGTCTCCGAGAGGTTCCCGCGCGCGTCGTACGTCGTCGAGATCGACGCGACGCCCGCCTTCGTGGTGGTCGGGGCGCCCGCCACGTCGAGGAACCGCTCCTCGGTGACGCGATCGTCCGCGTCGACGACGAGGGCTTTCCGGGCGAACCCGCCGAAGCCGACCATGAGCGCGCCCTTCGGGTCGACGATGTCGAACGCGACGACGTTGCCGCGATCGTCGAGGGTCGCGTCCCAGCCTCCGTTCCCTTGGATGGACGGACTCGGGTGGCCTTCGACGTCGAGGTAGCGGAGCCGGATCAGCTCACCGTGCGCGTTCCGTTCGAGCGCCGTGATCGCCACGCCGTGCTCGTCGGCGATGGGTCGTCCGTCGAGGCCGCGGTTCGTCTGCCGGATCAGGTTCCCCACCTCGTCGAGCTCCTGGTCGTAACCCGCGACGCCGTTCGACTCGATGACGGGGGCGCCGTTCGCGTCCTTCGGTCGACGCCCCACCCGCGCGCCCGAAGCGTTGCGGACGACCTCGACGATGGTCGACCAGCGATCCTGCACGGTGGGTTTCCCGTCCGCGCCGATGACCGTCCATCCCGAGACGAGCCCGTCCTCGGTGACGGTGTAGTCGTACCCGTACACGCCATCGCCGTCGCGAACGGCGGCGCCCCGCCCGTTGAAGAAGCGGGATCGCAGCTCGCGACCGCGCTCGTCGTACGTCACCCGTTTGATGGTCATCGTCGTCGTGTCGCGCCGCGAGGGCTTGCGGCTCGCGTCGAGCCACTCGACCTTCGCGCCGGCCTCGCTCACGCGCGTGATCCCGAGGACCTTCCCGTGAGGGTCCTTCTCGAGCACCTCGGTCGGGATGTCCTCGTCGCCGTTGTAGCTGTAGGCCCAGGACGCGCAGTCGTCGCTCCTGACCTCGACGAGCCGACCGACGCCGTTGATCACCTCGACGAGCGCGACGCGTCGGCTCGCGTCGCGCGTGACGCGGTACGTGAGCGCTCGGCGCGCCTGGATCTCCGGGGAGAGGAGGCGCGACGGCGCGCAGTCCCTCACCTGCCAGTGCTCGATCGTGTCGTCGCAGTACGCGACCTCGGGCATTCCCGACGGTCGCGCCGGGTTCGACGCGCAGCCGACGAGCCACAGAACGATGACCAGAAGGACCCCCCGAGCCGTCATGGCCGCATCATAGGCAGAGCGCGGGCGCCGCCCGTAGGCAGAAGAGCAAGCGGTTCGCAAGGTTCCGTCGCTCGCCGGACGGTGTTAGCGGGCCCGCATGACCCAACGTCAGAACCCCCTCTTCGCCGTCTCTTTCGTCGTCGCCGGACTCGCCCTCGCAGGCTGCGGTGACCAGGCCGCGACCACCCCGAGCGGCAGCGCCACGGGCTCGACCAAGCCCGCGACGTCGACCAAGCCTTCCACGTCCGCCAAGCCCGCGCCGAGCGCCTCCGCGGCGCCGAGCGCGTCCGCCGCGGCTGCCGAGCCCGGACCGGACTTCAAGTTCGCGGCGATGAAGATCACGATCGACAAGCACACCATCGAGCTCAAGGAGGACGGCACCGTCCTGGCCGACGGCAAGGAGGCCGCGAAGTTCGTGAAGAACGAGCTCAAGTCGACCGACGGCAAGCACACCGTCTCCGTCGCCAAGGACGGCCTCATCACGTGGGACGGGAAGAACGAGAAGGGCGTGAAGTTCGACGCCAAGGACAACATCGTCAGCAACGACAAGGGCCAGATCTCGATCGCCGACGACGGCAAGGTCACCGTCCTCAAGGCCGACGGGAAGCCCGAGGAGGAGCAGGTCGCGTTCGTGGGCTTCAAGCCCGAGGCCCGACGCGCCGGCGGCATCATGCTGCTGATGTTCCTCATGAGCGGCGAGGGCGCCGAGGCTCCTCCGGCCACGTCGGCCTCGGCCTCCGCCTCCGCCGCGCCGGCAGTGAGCGGAGCCCCGGTCGCTCCCAAGAAGTAGCCCGGTCGCGGGCGCTCGCGCCCGCTGATTCCTGCCCCCAACGCGGATACGTTCGTCCGCGTGGGGAGCGGGGCGACCGACGACGACGACGTGGATCTCGCGGCCACCGCCGCGCTCCCGTCCGCGCGCGCGCCCGTGTCGGCGCACGCACCCTCGGTCACGCCGCCTCCGCCGACGACCGAGCCGAGCAGCGCGCCGCGCCGGCGGACGTCCTCCGCGCGCGAGGCCGGCGCACCCGCGTTCTACCAGGCGATGATGGTGATGACCGGGATCAACGTCGGCCGCGATGCCGATCCTGCCTGGCCCGCTGTGGCTCCGCGTCGCGACAGGCCTCATCGGAGCGGTGTCGGTGGCGGTCCTGCTCGTCGCGATCCGCCTGACGCGTGACCCGACGAGGTACTCGCCCGACGTCCACGCGCGCATCGGCGTGTTCCTCGTCACGCTCGCGGTCGGGTTCATCTACTACCTCGGCCTCTACTCCGCGTCCGCGACGCTCTTCACCGTCGGCATCTACTTCTACGCGTCGAGCCTCGATCGCCGCGGCGCGTGGGCCGTGTACGGGACGTGCGCGGGCCTCTACCTCCTGGCGACGGGCGCGATCGCGTTCGACCTCGTGCCGGATCTCGCGGTGTTCTCCGTGCGTGACGTGCCACTTGTGCGTCCCGCTGGTACCGCGTCGCGATCCAGCAGGTGATGTACGCGGTGACGTTCTACCTCGCGCGGAGCAGCCGGCGCTCGACGCTCATCGCGCTCGAGCGCGTGCAGCGCGCGGAGCAGGATCTGCGGCAGCGCGACGCCCAGCTCGCCGAGGCGCGCGGCGAGCTCGATCGGGCGCCTAGGACATGCGAACTGCGATTTTCGGTCCGCGCCCCCCGAGCGGCCGGTGGCCGGGCGGCCGCCGAGGAGCGAACATCCCGCCTCGGAGCGCTGGACCTCGGCGTTGAGCATCGGCTCGACGTCAGCGGTCGGGCGAAAGCGACCGCGAGGTCGAGCGAGGACGGATCCGTGCGTGCGGCGCGTCGTCTCTCGAGAGGCGCGCAGTCCAGTCAGGCGTCGAAGCGCAGCCCGGGCTGACCCGGCGGTGGGGGCTTCTCGTGGGGAGGTGGGCGTGCGGCAAGGCCGTGCTCGCCAGGAGCCTCGCGATCGCGTTCGTCGTCGTCGCGACCTCGACCCAGCGCATCTCCGCGCACTGGGGGCAGGAGGTCACGTCGATCTGAAAGACGTGACGGAGAAATGACGGGAGCCTCCGCGTCAACTCGGCGCTCTCCTCGACAGGCGAGAGCTGCACCTCGCGACGCTTCACGCCACCCGCTCTCCGGCGGTGGCTCGGGCACCACGCGCGAACGGAGCGACGAGTGCGACGAGACCACTCCACCAAACCTGATCATATGGGACCGCGGCGGCGACATCGCGGCGAGGCGCGTCAGGAGCTCCAGGCGGCTCGAACACGATGGCGTAGGTCCCGTCGCGCCACGGCTTCTTCATTTCATATCGGAGCCGCCCATCGGCGGCGCCGTGGCAGGCCAGTCCTGCGCGATCGGCGGCCGCGCAAGGTAGCGGCCAGCAGAGCCGCTCGAGCCGCGCACGGGTAGCGGATCGCGACCTTCGCACATTGAACCCTGCGATGACAGCGGCAGGCTCATCGGCGCCGCGCGCGCGTCCTCAGGGCGCACGAAGGGCGCGCCGTGCGTTGACCCGCCGCTCGCCGAGCAGCACCTTGCCTCGGCGGCGGCGCGCCCAGCAGGACGCGAGGACCGGCTGGTCCTGCGCGAGCTTCGCCGATGCATCGTCCCCGCCGTCGAGGCGTGCGCCCGCCCTTCTCCGAACGCGCGCCGACTCGCTTCGCGGTCCGCTGCGCGAACACCTCGTCCGCGCTCGGCGCCGGGGAGCGCCATGAAGGAGGGCGCCCCAGGTTCCCCCTCGACGTAGACGCCGTCGAGCACCAGCACGTCCAGTACACGACAGCCGGAGCGCCGAGTCGAAGCGCTGCACAAAGGTGATCGCGCCCGTGTGCGCATCCTCCACGCTCTTCAACCCGAACAGGCGCTTCGCGCGCCACCATGCCCGAGCGGGAGACCTCTCGCGAACGCGCGGGCAATCCGCACACAACTCGCGGTTGTAGCCAAGAAGCGCGAGTCCCCACGGAAAGGAGCACACACCATTGGCGTGTCGGCACATGCGGGATCTCGACCAGATGCGCCGCAGTGTCCGCCATGCGCCGGCCGAGGCGACGGGCAGAAGGCGCGCCGCTTGCAGCTGAAGGCGACGAGGCGCTCGAACCCGCACCGGTCGCACGCGATCGCCAGACACCCGTACTCGGCGAGGATCCCGCCGCAGGTACTCGTCGCGCGACAACTTGGGTAGCCCGCCGGGCTCCGCCGCCTGCTCTCTTGGAACGACGGCCAGTACGTCGCGACCGTCTGGTAGAGGACGGTCTCCTCGGGCCGGTGCCGTCGATGGCCTGCTCCTGCAGGCGTGCGCGTACCCCGGCGCGCGCCCTTCGCAGGCCCGACCGCGCGACCTCCACGATGTGGCTCAAACAGGCTTCGGCGAGCGCCTACTCAAGAGCGCCACCCCTGACGGATTGGCGGAATCAGGTGGCGCCGCCACCCTCTTCCACGCAGTCCTCGCGCTCGGTGGCTCACACAGCGGTACGCCCGTCTGTCGGTATGGGGGCGGTATACGGGGCTGTTAGCGACACTTCTCCCTCGAAGAGGGGACGTGCCCGGCCGCGCGCGCGAGACGCAAGACGGGGGGTCAGCGCGTGGCGGTCGGCAAGGCACCTCGTCGAAACACGATGACCTCTTCCGCATCGGGGTCGGACGTGGCGCTCAAGGCGGCCGCCTCGACCCGCGACGTCGCGACGACGAACCCGTCTGGGGACCCGGCAAACGCCGCCGCGCGGATCGACGTCGCGACGAGCCGCAGCGGTTCGCCCTCCGGACTCGCCGCGGCGAGAAACGAGGCGTCCTTGGGCACGTCCAACGCGCCGAACGCCCCCTTGCCAATCACGCTGGCGCCGAGGCCGATCTCGCCTCGTACGAACGCGAGCGAACCTGCCCACGCGCCTCCTGAAGCCTCGATCTTCGCGGCGCGGACGAACTTGCCGGACGCCGACCAGACGCCGAGGACGGCGCTGGGGTTCGGCCCCGTCAAGGCGAACAGCATCGGTGGTGCGTTCCCGGTCGCACCGAGCCCAACGCCTCCCTCCGGTGGGAGCGCGGTCCCCAGCATGGCGACGCGACCGTCGTCCCCAACCGCGAGGCCCTCGACCTTCGGTTGATCGGCGGCGGTGGCAGACCAGATCGTCCGACCGGTCTCTGGATCCGCTCGCTCGAGGCGGAACGGCTGCTCGGCGGCGGCGACCAGCACGTCGCCGCTCGACGCGAGCCATCGCACGCGAGGCGCGGACAAGACGAACCCGAGCACGCCGTCGCGCTCGACGCGCGCGATGAAACCGCCGGCGGGAACCGCTCGACCCCTCCACGTTGCGCCGCGCTCGGACGACGCAGCGAGCGCGACGGCCCCACCCTCGAGGGGCGCGAGTCCCTCGAAGTACTCCGCGGGCAAGGTGAGCTCGAACCGGCGAAGACCGTTCGCTGCGTCGAGCGAGAGCAACCCGAGCGTTGGGCCTGACTCACGCGCGGCGCGGAGGACGACGGCCCACACGGAGTCTCCAGAGAAGACGGGACGGCCGAGCACGCTGGCGCCCGCGTGGCTCGACGTCCAGCGCGAGAGACCGGGTGCAGCCAGGAACGAGATCACCGCCGTGGGCTGGTCGGCGGCGATCTCCGTTCCGCAGACCCTCGCGCGGCGCGCGACCGGGATCTGCAAGCTCGCAAGGACGTCTCCGAAGGCAGCAGCGAGGTTCGAGACGGACGCACCGATGACGGAGCAATCCCAATCCCTCGCCTCCGAGGGTTTGGCGGGCGCGAGCGGGGGCAGCTCGACGAGGGGCGCATTGGGCTCCTTCGGGGGCTCGCGGTGGGCGTTCGCCGCGGCCCCCGAGGAGGAGGTGGCGGCGGCGGACGCCGTCGCGCCGGAGGGCCATTCGGCGCGCGCGCCCGGGTCGCCGCACCCCGCTGTCCCCGCGAGCAGCGCGAGCACGATCGCGAGCGGCCGCCGTCTCCACACGTCGCGGACGATACCGCAATCTCTCCCACAGTTCTCGCGGATCTCCACGTCGCTCTCGAACCTCGTGGCTCGTGTGAGGGAATTCGCGCGTTCGCTCGCCCATGCTGAAGGAGACCGGCGCGACGTACGCGCGCCACGACCTGAACCGTCGCCCCCCCTAGGCCGGGCGCACGTCTGCGTTGTACCCTTGCTCGACGGCGCCACGAAACTCGGGCCACTGGGTCGCGACCGTCTGAACTGATAGAGGAAAGTCTCGGTTGCGCGCGCGACCGCCCTCCGCCGCATCGAGCCGGGGGATCGAGGACTTGAAGGCCCTCACGGCCGTCACCCCACCAGTCGACCACCGCCCTGGCGAACCTCTCGATCATCCGAGATCTCAGCGTGCCCCTCGGCGACTTGCCCGAGTGATCTTGGACAAGTCGAATGCATCATCGAGCCTATTGGTCGGCCACTGTGTGCCGAGGCTTGCTGGGGACCGCGATAAGTCGCGACAATCGTGTCATTCGCATTGCAGGCGCATATCGCGTATGCCCAATTCGTTGGTTGCTCTCGGTGGGGTCGGTGTCGTCTTTCTCGCGTTCATCGGATGCGAGACCGCGAGCAGCGCGGGGGGCGGGAACGGCGGAGAAGGCGGCTCGAACAGCGCCGCGCACGACGATTCGTCAGTCCCCTGCAAGGAGGACCCTTGCAGCGCGGACGAGATCTGCGGCGTCTGCCACTACGCGCTCGGCGACGGCCATCAGTGCCACTTGAAGGAGGTCCCCCAGGGCGCGAGCTTCGCGTGCGACTGGCTCGCGTGCGCGGCGGGGGAGGCGTGCGTCCACGTCGCGCCGAAGCAGGACGGGTGCTTCGAGGCGGCCTGCGAGCCGCTGCCGCCAGAGTGCGCCGTGAACCCGACGTGCGCGTGCGTGGAGGCGGCCATCGCGCAGACCAAGCCGAGCGGAACCTTCGGCTACCACGTGACAAGCTGCGCGGCCGACGGCGGGCACGCATCGGTGACCGCGTTCCTCTCGCTCTGACGCTCAGCGAACACGGAGTGACTCACGCCCGGCGGGCGCCGATGTTGCTTCGGGCCGAGGGCGCCGTGCGGAGTGCCCAGCGTTCGTGCCGTCAACGGCGCCGCTGGTTGGGTTACTCGCTGGTTCACCGCCGCGGTTCGTCGTTCGAGCGCAATTGCCCAACCCCCACATCGCCCGGCCAAGTGCGGATGCGAGGCGGGCTCGCTCGGTACCGTCCGGCCAACCCAAGCGCTGGAGGCCAGGCGCCGCCTGTGGATTCGCGAGTCGGCTCCACCCGGCGAGGTGCGCTTGGTCCAGCAGCACGAGCTCGCTCGCAGACAACACGCTCCGAGCCCACGCGTCGATGTCGCGCGCAAGCTCGGCATGAGATGTCTCCTCCTCGGCGATGATGGCCATCGCCTCGCGGTAGCGACGATCCGTAGCGACGAGTGCCTGCCGATGGGCCATGAGCGCGCCGAACGTCTCGAGAACGCAGCCCTCGATGGCGTTCGCGAGCGCCAGCTCGAGCAGTGGTGGCGGTGGCTGTGACGCTACACGGATCGACATGGAGCGGGCGCCCGATCGGCGGGCGAAGCGCCGCATTGCGGACGCGTGTCGCGCCTCCTCGATGGCGGCGGCGCGAGCTCGCACGCCGAGCACCAAGGGCGCGCCGACGGCGTCGAGGTGGTCGGCGAGCTCCAAGAAGGCGCTGACCGAAACGCCCTCCAACATCGCGAACTCGGCGAGGAGGCTTGCCTCACGCGCCCGGGTCGAACGCCGACCCCCGCGCCCGCGTGGCGTCGCCGCCAGCCCGAGCGGACGGCGGCCCATCCCGCAGCTCGTGGGGCCTTCCAGATACCCACACTGGAGCCCGGGTGTACCGTCCTGGAGCGTCCGGCCAGCGCACCGCTCGATCGAACCGCACCCGCGTTCGCAGTCGATGGCGAGCGCCGCAGCGCCATCCCCCGAGGGCGGCAACGGGACGAATCGGAGGTCTCCGCTGGGAGTTGGGCAGGCCCCGCACGCGCTCACCGAGGACGCGAGGACGCCGATGAGGACGGCGCGGAGCTGGGGCGCGACGGCACTCACACGAATCGAGGGCCCACTCATTGCCCCGCCTCCACTCCTGAATCCGCTGGTGCCGTGGGTGGCGGCTCGCCCCGAGGCAACCTGATCGCACGCGACGCCTCGACACCACACTCCGCTCTCCCGAACGTGCCCGCCGGGAGCTCGACCATCGCCGCGCGCACAACGACCACCGAGAGGCTCGCACAACCGCTCCAGTCCGCTGGGACGTTGGGGGCGGAGGTGGTCCTGGCGAGGGAGAGCAGGGTGTCGACGTCGATGCCACCCGCGTCCTCTGGGGGCGCGTACGACGCCACGGCACCCAGGCCCCCGGCTGGCGGTGCGTTGACGTCCTCCTGCCCTCGAGAATGCGGGGCGTCACACGCGACGAAGATCGCGAGCGTGCCCTTGCTGCCGCTCGACGATGCGCTCCACGCGAGGTGCTGTCGCTCGCCCTTGGTGAGCGCGAGCTCTGGCGGCGCGGGCATGGGCACCCGGGTCCAGATCGCGTCGGTCTCGCCGCGCGCAAATCCGAGCTCAAGGCCGCTCTCCGCTCGATCGGTGGGGATCGAGGCCTCGTAGGCGTACGTCGAGGTCGACTCGCCGTTCCGCTCACTGCGCGCATCGACGTGCCGCCGGAGGTCCACCTCGGTCCCGCCACCACGGATCGAGAGTCGATCGGCGTCCGCGAGATCGAGACGCTGCGCGAGGTCGCCCGCTTCGGCAGCGAAGAGGGTCGCCCTGAAGGTTGTCGTCTCGGCGCTGGACCGTGCCTCACACCAGAGGCGAAGGCCACCCGACGACCAGCCCTTCGTGGAGAGGGTCGCGCAGCCGCTCCAGCAAAGGGAGAGGATGAAGGCGGTGAGCAGGGGGTTGGCTCGCATGGCTGCGCTCCGAACGGTTGATTGCTGCGAAGCTTACACTTGCGGCCGGCGTGCTCTCCAATCGCCAGCGCGCGTCCGCGGCCCAATGATCCGCAGCCTCTCGGCTCGGCGGCGCCCCTGCGCCACGTTGGCACCAAGGGTGATGGCCTCCTCCCCGACGCTCGCCACCACCTTCCGCCAACGGTGCCTCAATTCGAGCCAGGCCCAGGGGAGCGCCCCGTGGATGGCCGCTTTCAGCACACCGGACAGATCCGGCTCCGCCCCACCCGTCGCCCTGCGCTTCGCGAGCCCCTCCCCCCATGGTCACTCCGCGAGCAGCGTGCTCGCGAGGAGCCGCGCGTGTGTTCGAGTCCAGTGTCGATAGGCGTCCCAGAGTGCGACGATCCGCGCCTACCTATCCACGCGCAGCTTGACGAGCGACGCCGAAGCCCCATCGCCCGCCTCGAGAAGCGCGTGGGGTCTTCGGTGTCCTCGAGCTTGCGAGAGAGGACGAGGACTGCGCGTTGCTCGCGACGCGACAACGAGTCCCACGGCCGGGTCGCCTCGATGCTCTGTTGTGCACCATGTCTCGCTCGATCCCGAGCTGATCTTCGAGGAGTAACAACGCGTGTCGCGTCAGCGACGACTGCAACACCAACTGAAGGCCCGTGCGACCTCCTCGCCCTCGCGGACACCTGCGAGAGACGCTCCCGAAAACCGCGCGATCGATCCGGTGAGGTTCATCGACGTGCTCGCGCTCGCGGGCGCGACGTACGCGGCCAACGGTCTGCTCGCGCGGACGGATCGTCGCCACGGTTCGAAACCTCGGTGAGGCTGCGCTCCCCGCCGGAGTCACCGTGGGCCCCTACCAGGGCACGCCGCGCGCAAACACGAAGGTCGGCTCGCGGCAGACGCGGACGACGCTCGATCCCTTCCAGGCGGAGACCCTGATGCTGCCGCCCCCTCACGGGGACTCTCTTCGCGATCGTCGACGACGCTGGCGCGCCAAAACCCGACTGGGCCGAGTGCCGGACCGACAACGGCACCGACGCCTTCGTGAACGGGGACGGCATCGTCCCGCCGTGAGCGCCCTCGCAGGGGCCCGAAGCTCGCGCCGCGACCTCGGTTTCTGGCTCTTGCGAAGGGCGCGCTTGCGCTGTCCGATAATGCCAAATGACGCATGAGGTTGGGCTCCGTAGATAGAGAGCGTGGGCGTTCGCCTGCGTGTCGTTTCCTCGATAGGAGTCCTCGATGGTCCGATCCCGTCTTCCTCCTCACGCCGTCCCACTCCTCCTCTGCGTCGTCTCGTTTGGCGCACTCGCATCGATCACCGCATGTGGGTCGAGCGCGAGCGGCTCCGGGGGATGCGGAGGCGGGGGCGGGAACGGCTCGAACTGCCCGACGAGCGGCGGCCCCTCCGCGACTCAGTCGTCGTCGAGCTCGGGCTCGACGAACGCCACGACCTCCACGGGCGCGGGGCCCGCGGGCAACGCCGCTTGCATCCAGGCGGCCGGCGGCAACCCGCTCTTCTGCCAGCAGTATGTCGCCTCTCCGACGGGCGCAGCGGTCGAGGAGCAGCACAAGAAGAACTGTCTCATGGCGCCGAGCAACTCGCTCGCGGAGGAGTGCCCCGCGAACGCGCTCGGGTGCTGCAAGGCGAGCCCCTCTGCCTCCGGGTACTTCTACAGCTGCTACTATCCAAACGCGGGGTGGGACGTCGCCGAGCAAATGGCGAACTGCACGTCGAAGGGCGGCACCTGGGAGTAGTCGGCATCCTCGGGTGCGCCGACCTCATGGGCTACGAGTGCTACGTCCCCGAGCCGCTGCCTCCCGCGCCCTCCGGCCCGTCGAACGCGCAGACGCGGAAGCTCACGAGCGCGCCCCTCCCGGAGATCGAAGGTCGGAGGGACGTACTCGAGAAGGGTTCACGACAGGTTGGCTGCGCTCCGCGCGGACTTGCGATACGCGCCCGGGGTGAGGCCGAAGTGGCGTTTGAAGACGCGCGCAAACGCGTCCTCGGACGCGTAGCCGCTCACCTCGGCGAGCTCCGCTAGGGTGCTGTCGCCGTTGACGAGCTGATCGGCGGCGACGCTCATGCGCCATCGCGCGAGGTACTGCGCCGGCGCCTCACCGACGAGGTCGGTGAAGCGGGCGAAGAAGCCCGAGCGCGACATCCCCACGCGCTCCGCGAGGATCGCGGCGTCCCACCGAGATCGCGGGTCCTCGTGGATGAGCGCGAGCGCCTGTCCGATCTGCGCGTCGGAGAGCGCGGCCAGCCAACCCTTTGGCTCGAGTCGGGCCGTTCTAAGGAGCTGCACGAAGAGCACCTCGCAGAGCCGCCCCGCGATCGCCTTCGATCCCTCCTCGTTGCGGCGGAGCTCGAGCTCGAGCATCCGCGTAGAGGACCGCACCCACTCGGCGGCGTCAGCGTCCACGTCGCGAGCGCGGTGGTGGAGGACGGCGGGGAGCAGCGAGAGGAGCGACTGCGAGGAGCCGCGATCGATCCGCAACATGCCGCACACGATGCGGGTCGTTGGGCGCTTGCTCGACAGGCTGCGAAGCCGCGGCACCACGCCGTCGATCCGCGGCAGTTGCGAGATGTGGAGCGCACTGCTCGAGGCCTCGTCGACGATCGTGTGGCCCTGCCCTCGCGCCAGGAGCACGACATCTCCCTCGCCGAGGTCGACGAACGGCGGGCGCGCGTCGGGGCCGACGGAGAGGGTGAGCCGAGCGCTCCCCTCGACGACCGCGTGAAAGATGGCGCCGTCCGGGATGCCCCGGGTGAACACGCCGAACGGCGTCGCGAGCTCGGCGATCGAGAGCACGGAGCCACGGAGCCGAACGGCGTTGATGATCCGTGAGAGCGCGTCCACCTCGCGTCGAACGTACACCGAGCCCGCTGGGTGCGCGAAGCGCCCAACGTCTAGCCTGAAGGTCAACCGGAGCGCCCGGCGATGCGGAGCGCCTGCCCACCAGGGAGCTGGAAGTAGTCGTGGATCTTGTCGGCGTAGGGGAACGGCGTGAGACCGCGCGTGGCGAGGGCCGCCCTGGTCGCGGCCGTATCATCGACGAGGATCTCGAACCACGTGCCTTTCGTGCGCGCGTCTCGCGGGTCCAGGGCAGCCGCGTCGGAGACGACCTCGACGCCGACCCGAGTCCCTTCGAGGACGTAGATGTCCGTGTTCTCGGACGGCGTCAGCACGGTCGCGCCGAACACCTCGGTCATGACGCGATTGAACGATGCGCGCTCGCGCTCGGGGAGGTGGAGCTTCACGTTGGGACCAAGGCTCGCCATGTCACCACCCGTGCCAATCCGTCGACGTGTAGACGCCCACCGTGGGAGGTGACGAGAAGAGGCCCCCGACGGCCATCTGGAAGTTGGGATCCGAGTAGACCGCCACGATGTTGTCCGCCTGCCCCCACACGTCGACGATAAGCGCCTCCTGAGGATCCTTGCGGCCGGAGTAGACGACGTGAGCGACGTCGCCTGCCGCTTTGACCTGCGCTTCGCCCGCCATCGCGATCGCGTCGTGCTCCGATTGGACCTGGTCAGGGAGGCTCTTGAACGTCCCTCGGACGACAACGAAGAAGTGCGGGTTCGACGCGTCGGCGGCGTCCAGGCTCCCCCACTGGTGGAAGTCCGTGCGGAGGAACGTGTCAAACTCGGGTGCCGCCGCGAACAGCTGCCCGAACGCGGCTTGGAAGTCGGGGTTGCCGTAGAACGCGTCCATGTTCGCGTCGCTCGACCACCGATCGATGGCGACGAACTGGTTCTCTTTCGTCCCGAGGAGCGTCGTCCCGAGGAACGGATCGTGCGCGAAGTCGCCACCCGCCTTCGACTGGGCCTCGCCGCCGGACGCCAGCATGTCGTGCTTCGCCATGGCCGCGGCGATGTCCGTCGTGAACAGATCGCCGCGAACGAACGCCGCAGCCTCGACAGGCGCCGCTCCCCCAACGCCCGAGCTCGCGCTGCTCGTGCTGCTCCCCGCGCTCACACTGCTTCCGGTCGTCGCGGCGCTCACGGTCGACGTCGATGCGGCCCCCCCGGTCCCGGGGGTACCGCCATCGTCGCAAGCAACACCCAGGAGAGCTGTCGCAACACTCGTGGCCAGGGCCCAACCATTCTTTGCCGAGCGGGGAGCGCCGTGGCGTCGTCCGCAGAACCCCAAACCATCACCTTCGTGCACGAACATGTTCGTCGTCTCCTTCGAACAGATGTGTATGGCGCGCGGAGTCGTGAGACACCGGACGGGCGTCCGAAGGATCCGACCGATCGTCCAGGCCGCGCTCCACACGCTGGGATCAGAGCGATGCGCCGGGACCTCTCGACTCAGGGGTAGGCGGACGGGACGCCGCGCGGTCGTCCATCGAGTGCGAGCGGAAGGACTCGATGTGCTGCGCCTGACGCCCCGGGGAGAAGATGAGCTCCCCGGGGCTCGCGGCCATCGCGCCGTTGATCCTCTCGAACTGGCGATCGCGCCCCGTCGCGCCCGTGACCCCCATCGGGCAGGCGTTTACCACTCGGGCGCGGCGTACGCGGCGCGGTAGTGCCAGCAGTATGTCGCCTCTCCGACGGGCGCATCGGTCGAGGAGCAGCACAAGAAGAACTGTCTCATGGCGCCGAGCAACTCGCTCGCGGAGGAGTGCCCCGCGAACGCGCTCGGGTGCTGCAACGCGAGCCCCCTGCCTCCGGGTACTTCTACAGCTGCTACTATCCAAACGCGGGGTGGGACGTCGCCGAGCAAATGGCGAACTGCACCTCGAAGGGCGGGACCTCGGAGTAGTCGGCGCCGAGCGCGACAGGCGCCGAGCTCGACGGCGTAGAGGCCCGTCTTGGCCGTGACGAACAGGCCCACGCACCACGACGTCTCTGCCGACAATCGGCGGCATCCTCGGGTGCGGAAAGCATGGGGACTGGGCGCTGAGCATCACACGAGCCCGACGCTCCTCACCGCCCGCGCCTCGCGACCACCTTCGCTACCGCCGCCTTCACGGCGTCATGGTCTCTCCACGCGGTCTTCCGGCCCACGCCCAACCGCGCGCCAATCTCGCCGAGAGGAACCTCCTCCTCGTAGAAGAGCCGGACCACCTCCTTCTGCCTCGCCGGCAACCCCTGGAGGATCTCCCTCACGAACGCGAGCTGGTCGTCGCGATCCCGACGCTCGAGGACGTCGTCCTCGGTGCCGGTATCGCGCTCTGCGTAGAGCTTCGCGATCAGGAGGCTCGCGGCCTGCCTGCGCAGGTAGTGGAGGTTCTCCGCCACCGCTAAACCCACCTCACCGAGCATCGAGCGGCGGAGCTGCTCTTCGTGGGCCTCGTCATCCCCGTCGTCGTTCGAATCCGCCGCGTACATCCCAGCGGCAGTGCGGTCGACGTCGTAGGCGCGCCCGCGCGCGTAGTCGATCATGGCGCCCCGCACCCCCTTCGACGCGAACGCCTCGAGCGAGCGGAGGTTCGGATCGTGACGTGTTCCCGCTTCAACGAGCGCGAGCCTTCCCACCCGCGGCGCCCGTCATCGCGACCGTGATGTTCGCGTCGTCGATGGTCGGCGCAGCGGCCGGCCCGACGCTCGCTAGGCCGATGCTCGGTCCTCCTCTCCCGCCTCCGCCACCCGCGCCAGCGCCGCCCTTGCCGCCATCTCCGCCCTTGCTGGCGATGCCCCCGCCGAATGCGCCGGCGCCCCCGTTGCCGCCGAGCTGACCATCGCCTCCAGCACCGCCAGCGCCACAAGGCCCGGCCCTCAGGTGCACATTCGTGGGCGTCAGCGACAACTTGATCGACGCGAGCGCGATGCTCGCGCCGCCCGCCCCACCACCTTCGCCACCGAGCCCGCCGCATCCGCCAGCGCCGCCGCTTCCTCCACTCGGGCCGGTCGTCGAGCAGCCGCTCAGATCGCGACCACCTCCGCCGCCACCGCCTTGGCCGAGGGTTCCGTTGGGGCCGGCGCCACCCGCCACACCGAGGTAGCCAGCGACGGAGATGCTGCCCGGACCGCTCGCGGCCGGTGCAGGAACAGCGTTCGGGCCTGGGTGCCCCTTTTCGCCATCTCCTCCATCGACCCCGCAATCCCAGGCGGGCAGTCCGTTGTGTGGGCTACCGCCCTGCCCGTCTGGATTGCCAAGTCAGTCCTGCCTCGCTGAAGCGACGGTTCCCGAGCTCAGCGGCCGCCGCCTTGTCGGCCGTCCGCGGATTGGCCGAGCGTTCGGATCCGCTTCACGAGCTTCGTGACGTGATGGCGTCCGAGGAGGGCTCCTTCGACCTCGAGTTGCGCGACGGCGAGGACCTCGTCGACAGCCTCACGCGCGTCGTGCACGGACGCGCAGGTCGTCGAGCTCCGCCACGGCAAGGGGGACGACGGCAAAGGCCCCGATCACCGAGCTCCACGTCGCCGTCGCGCGAGACGGCGATCCTCGCGCCGACGTTCGTCGACGCGGCGGGCGCGGAGCTCGCATCGGGCGTCGCTGGCGACGCGCGGACGTTCGCGGACGAGTCGATCGCGCGGCAGGGGTCGTCCCTCAACCTGATCTTCGGGCCGTGGAACGGGCTCGTCGTGGACGGCATCGCCGCCGGCACGACGACCTCGTCGATCCCGGGGATCGCGTCGACGCTCGCGCTCGTCGTCGAGTGAGCCCGCCGCGCCGTCAACGTTCGAGTAGGATGCGCCGCTCGATGCGCAGGCGCTCCTCCTCCCTGTCGACGGGCGAAGCGAAGCGGCAGCCGTCCGTGCGGCCCGCCCTTTCGACGCTCGCGGTGCTCTCCGCGGTCATCGCCTCCTGCGGCGCGCGCGAGGTCGCGCCGCCGCCGGCGGTCCCCGCCGCCGCACGACCGAGCGTCACCACCACGCCGCGCGCCGCGGCCAAGGACGTCCCCCGCGAGGCGGCCGCGAACGGGCCGACCTTCGCGTGCCGTGCGGCCCTCGTGTCGTGCCTCGGCGAGCCCTGCCCGGGGGACCAGACGTGCCTCCACGACGGCAACTTCGCGTGTGGCCAGTCTGCCGCGCTCGGCAAGCCGTGCCCGGCGGGCACGTGCGAACGCACCGGCGTCGAGCTCGGGACCCGCGTCTGCCTGCCCGAGGGATGCTGCGACGCGGAGGTGCGCTTCCCGCGCGACGTCCCGTCGTGCGACGAAGGCGAGCCGCACGCGCTGATTGAGATTGAGCGCGGCGGCGCGCGCGAGGCGTGGCTCACGTGCGAGGACAGCGCCGGCGGCAGGGAGGTCAACGAGATCCTGTTCAAGGACGGGACGCAGCTCGTCTACACGTTCAGCGCGGGCTACGCCGAGCGCATCGGCGCGCCCAGCGCGATCCGTGGGTTCCTGAGGCCCGCGCCCGGGCGAATCGGCGACGCGATCGTCGCGTTCGGCGGCGGCGCGACGCTGGAGCGAAACCCCTACGATCAGTCGCGCATCGTCGCCGCGCGCGCGCACCTGCTCGCGCGCACGCCCGGCGAGGAGGTCAGCGGCGCCGTGGTCTTCGCGGACAGCGGCGGCGAGGAGGAGGTCGTCGACTTCGGCACGCTCGCGGGGGAGCGTCTGCCCGCCGACGCGCTCCGCTCGAGATCGTGCGGGACCGACACCGAGGCGACGTACTCGTGCGGCGCGCTCATCGGCACCAGCGCCGATCCGACGTGGCTGTTCGTCCAAATGGACGACGAGACCACGCTCCTCGACGGGTTCGTCGCGTGGTCTCGCCCCGGCGGCGCCGACGTGTTCCTCGCGTCGCGGGCCACGCGCGACATGAAGGGGCGGATCGACCTCGGCGCGTTCCGAAGGCTCGCGCACGTCGACGAGACGCAGCCCGGGGACGCGGTCGTGCGCGTGACGATCGACGAATGAGGCCCGCGCACGGGCTCGGGTGCGCGGCGTCGCAATCGTCGTTCGAGGATGAAGCGAACGATCCTCGTCTGCGGTCGTGGTCCCGGCATCTCCGACGCGGCCGGCGCCTAGGACATGCGAACTGCGATTTTCCGGTCCGCGCCCCCGAGCCGGTGGGCCGGGCGGCCGCCGTGGGGAGCCCGAACATCCGCCTCGGAGCGCTGGACCTCGGCGTTGAGCATCGGCTCGACGTCAGCGGTCAGGCGAAAGCGACCGCGAGGTCGAGCGAGGACGGATCCGTGCGTGCGGCGTCGTCTCTCGAGAGGCGCGCAGTCCAGTCAGGCGTCGAAGCGCAGCTTGAGCTGACCCGGCGGTGGGGGCTTCTCGTGGGAAGTGGGCGTGCGGCAAGGCCGTGCTTCGCCAGGAGCCTCGCGATCGCGTTCGTCGTCGTCGCGACCTCGACCCAGCGCATCTCCGCGTTGCACTGGGGCAGGAGGTCACGTCGATCTGAAAGACGTGACGGAGAAGCCAGGCCCAGGGCCTCCGCGTCGGCTCGGCGCTCTCCTCGTCGAACGAGAGCGAGAGCTGCACCTCGCGACGCTTCACGCCGCTCTCCGGCGGTGGCTCGGGCACCACGCGCGAACGGAGCGACGAGTGCGACGAGACCACTCCATGAAACCTGATCATATGGGACCGCGGCGGCGACACCATCGCGGCGAGGCGCGTCAGGAGCTCGAGCGGCTCGAGCACGATGGCGTAGGTCCCGTCGCGCCACGGCTTCTTCATTCATATCGGAGCCGCCCATCGGCGAGCGCCGTGAGCCGGTCCTGCGCGATCGGCGGCCGCGCGAGGTAGCGGCAGAGCCGCTCGAGCCGCGCGCGATCGCCAGCGGGGATCGCGACCTTCGCGTGCACATTGAACCCTGCGATGACGGCGGCGGGCTCATCGGCGCGCGCGTCCTCAGGGCGCACGAGGCGCGCCGTGCGTTGACCCGCCCGCTCGCCGAGCAGCACCTTGCCCTCGGCGGCGGCGCTGTAGCAGGACGCGAGGACCGGCTGGTCCTGCGCGAGCTTCGCCGATGCATCGTCCCCGCCGTCGAGCGTGCGCCGCCCTTCTCGAGCAGCGCGCCGACTCGCTTCGCGGTCCGCTGCGCGACGTCGAGCACCTCGTCCGCGCTCGGCGCCGGGAGCGCCATGAAGGAGGGCGCCCCAGGTTCCCCTCGACGTAGACGCCGTCGAGCGCCAGCACGTGCAGAGTGCACATTCAGCCGGAGCGCCGAGTCGAAGCGCTGCTCAAAGGTGATCGCGCCCGTGTGCGCGTCCTCCACGCTCTTCAACCCGAACAGGCGCTTCGCGCGCCACCGTAGCGAGCGGGAGACCTCGTCCGCGAACGCGCCGAGGACGTCCGCACACAACTCGCGGTTGTAGCCAAGAAGCACGCGAAGTCCCCACGGAAAGGAGCACACCCATTGGCGTGTCGGCACATGCGGGATGACCCTCTCGACCAGATGCGCCGCAGTGTCCGCCATGCGCCGGCCGAGGCACGACGGGCAGAAGGCGCGCCGCTTACAGCTGAAGGCGACGAGGCGCTCGAACCCGCACCGGTCGCACGCGATCGCCAGACACCCGTACTCGAGGATCCCGCACCGCAGGTACTCGTCGAACTCGCGCGCGACGAACTTGGGTAGCCCGCCGGGCTCCGCCGCCTGCTCTTGGAACGACGGCCAGTACGTCGCGACCGTCTGGTAGAGGACGGTCTCCTCGGGCCGGTGCCGTCGATAGCCTGCTCCCGCAGAACGAGCGTGCGCGTGCCCCACGGCGCGCGCCCTTCTGAACGCCGTGCCCGACCGCGCGACCTCCACGATGTGGCTCAAACAGGCTTCGGCGAGCGCCTACTCAAGAGCGCCACCCCTGGCGGATTGGCGGAATCAGGTGGCGCCCGCCACCTCTCTTCCCACGCAGTCCTCGCGCTCGGTGGCTCACACAGCGGTACGCCCGTCTGTCGGTATGGGAGCAGTATACGGGGCTGTAAGCGACACCTCCCTCGAAGGGGACGTGCCCGCACTGCGGCGCGACGTCCGTGGATCCCGCGACCGGAACGGACCGACGCCTCGCAGGTCTGTCCGGCGCGCTCGCGGTCGCGGCCGCGGTGAGCGCCGCAGCGTGCGCGCTCGAGTTCGAGGCTTCCTCGCGGCGACGCTGCGCCTCGCGATCGGCGTCCTCGCGCCGGCCGCGCCACCCTGGAGCACGCGACGTTCTCGAGCCGGATCGACGCGCTCCGCTGGAGCCAGCAGGCGCTCACCGGAGCTCGCGCCGACGAGCGACGCGCTGCGCGGCCTCGTCGACGCGGCCACCAGCATCATGAATCGCCGCGCGACCTCCTGGTGAGGACGAGCGAGGCGGTGAAGCAGACGCTGCGGAGCCGGCGCGCGCGGTGACCTTGGCTCTCCACGGAGGGTCGAGCGCGCGCGATGGCGGGCACGATCAACGATCTGCGTCCGATCATCGCGATGGGCTCTCAGTCCGACTCTGCCGCTCCTCCCCCGCCCACCTCACGCGCGCAGGCGAGTGAGCCACCGAGCGCGAGGACTCCGTGGGAAGAGAGGGGTGGCGGGCGCCACCTGATTCCGCCAATCCGTCAGGGGTGGCGCACTTGAGTAGGCGCTCGCCGAAGCCTGTTTGAGCCACATCGTGAAGGTCGCGCGGCCGGGCACGGCGTTGGCGAAGGGCGCGCGCCGTGGGGCACGCGCACGCTCGTTCTGCGGGAGAAGGCTATCGACGGCACCGGCCCGAGGAGACCGTCCTCTATCAGACGGTTGCGACGTACTGGCCGTCGTTCCAAGAGCAGGCGGCGGAGCACGGCGGGCTACCCAAGTTCGTCGCGCGCGAGTTGGACGAGTATCTGCGGTGCGGGATCCTGGAGTACGGGTGTCTGGCGATCGCGTGCGACCGCTGCGGGTTCGAGCGCCTCGTCGCGTGGAGCTGTAAACGACGCGCCTTCTGCCCGTCGTGTCTCGGCCGACGCATGGCGGACACGGCGGCGCACCTGGTCGAGAAGGTCATCCCGCATGTGCCGACGCGCCAATGGGTGTGTTCGTTTCCGTGGGGCCTCCGCGTGCTCATTGGCTACGATCTCAACTTGTGTGCGGAGGTCCTCGGCGCGTTCGCGGAGGAGGTCTCGCGCTCTCTCCGCTGGCGCGCGAAGCGCCTCTTGCCGGTCTGGGCGTGGAGGACGCGCACACGGGCGCGATCACCTTCGTGCAGAGTTCGACTCGGCCCTTCGGCCGGTCCTCGCGTCGTGCTACGCCGCCGCTGGCGGAGGGGAAGGTGCTGCTCGGCGACCGGGCCGGCCAACGCACGACGCGGCTCGTGCGCCCCGAGGACGCGCGCGCCGACGAGCCCGCCGCCATCATCGCAGGGTTCAACGTGCACGAAGGTCGCGATCCCCGCCGGCGATCGCGCGCCTCGAGCGGCTCTGCCGCTACCTCGCGCGGCCGCCGCTTGCGCAGGAGCGGCTCACGGCGCTCGCCGATGGGCGGCTCCGCTATGAGATGAAGACCTTGGGCGATGGGACGTACGCGGTCGTGCTCGAACCGCTGGAGCTCATGTCGCGCCTGGCGGCGATGGTCCCGCCGCCACGCTTTCACATGATCCCATTTCATGGAGTGGTCTCGTCGCACTCCTCGCTCCGTTCGCGCGTCGTGCCCGAGCCTCCGCCGGAGAGTGGTGTGAACATTCGCGAGGTGCAGCTCTCGCTCTCCTTCGACGAGGAGAGCGCCGCGCCGTCGCGGCGCCCGCGGGCCTGGCTCCTGCGTCACGTCTTTCAGCTCGACGTGACCTCGTGCCCCCAGTGCAACGCGGAGATGCGGTGGGTCGAGGTCGCGACCACGCCGAACGCTTTCGCGAGGCTCCTCGCGAAGCATGCCCTCGCCGCACGCCCGCCTCCCCACGAGAGGCCCTCACCGCCGGGTCAGCTGAAGCTCCCCTTCGACGCCTGACCGCCAACGCGCGCCTCTCGAGGCCGGAGGCACCGATCCGTCCTCGATCGACCTCGCGGCCGTCTTCGCTGCGCTCGTGGAGGTTCAGGTGGCTCGAGGCGAGGTGCAGCTGCGCGTCCCCGAGCTTCGGGCTCCGCATTGCCCCGCGGCGGACCGTAGCGGAAGCGAAAAAAGCGCAGGTCGAATGTCCTATCCGCTCGAACCTGAGCGAACCGGTATCAGCCGACATTCGCGAGGCTTGTGTTCAGCGCCGCAGGCGCCGATGAGCGCCTCCCGACTCGTCAACACGCGATTCGGCAGTCCCGCCCCGTGACGCAATAACGTTCTGGACTACTCCTTCGGTTGAGATCCAAAATAGAACGAACAACAGCCCTTTTCGAGATCGCATCCGCCCTCCTCCAGTGGGGCTTGGCACGTCGCGACCGACAACGTGTTGAGGTAGCAAGTGCAGGTCGCATTGCCGTCCTGGAAGTTGCAGATGGCACGCTGCTCGCCCCCATCGCACTCGCGGGTGCAAGAGCACACGGTGCTGGACCCAACGCAGCCCGCTCCGCCGCACTCTTGCGGAACCGTCGATCGACACTCGAGCAATGGGTTGGGATCGCACTCGTAGGCCTGACAAGTCTGCGGGTTAAGGTTGGCTGTCAGACATTGAACGTATTCGTTGCCCTCCAGCGCACAGGGGTCCGCGAGGTACGAGGCGCACGTCGCCTGGCAGTTCGCGAAGCAACCCCCGGCGACGCTACAGAACTTGTCGCACACATTGGGGTCCGGTCCACTCGCCGCCGAACTCGTTGGCTCGGGCTTGACTGTCGAGGATGATGACTTGCCAGATGCAGACCCGTTGCTCCCGCTCGATCCGCCCGACCCCGCGCCCGCAGTGTCTCGAATAACATCCCGCTCGCAGCCTGATGTGGCCACCACGCCGACAGCGATGCTCGACACCCGCAACAGAATCCCCCAGTTCCACTTGCGCATTGCGGGAGATCAGCTGGTTTCCAGCTAGATGTCAACCTCCTTCCGCAACGTGATTCGCACTTCGACTTGACCGACCTCGAATCCGAGCGTAGCGCTGTCTACTCGGCCAATTGGCCGGCCAAGGAGGGACATATGCGTCAGTGGGAACGATTGGGAGGGGCAGCGTTCTTTTCGGCTTTCATGATGGCGTGCTCCGTTGAGCCCGATGCGCCAAACGATCAGCCGGACGAGCCTCTTGGGCAGGCTCAGGAGCAGTTTACTGGCTACCTGAACTTCGATGTCATCAACGGCTCAACCACCGATTGGGTGAGTGTTGGGACGCAGGGATTCTTGAACGGCCTGGGCGGCAATCTTGCGAAGCCTGGTTCGACGACGCCGGAAGGGCGGGCCGTCGTTCACCAAGCTGGTGGAGGGTTCCATCAGCTTACGGTCTTCGCGACCCCTGGAAGCGGGAGCAATAGCATTCGCGCAAACGGCTGGGGCCTCTATCCGGGGGACTTCTACGCTGTGCAAACCTCGTGCAGTCACAGCGGAGCTGGCAGCCAGACCGTTGCGCTCACCGAGCCGACGGGCACATACAAATGCTTCATCATGCAGATTCAGAACAACAACGGGAACTCCTTCTCGGCATGGGGGGACGAAGTGAAGATTACCTATAGCGGTGGTCAGGCGTCGCTCACGTGCTCCAACAATAGCGAGGCTACCGCCGCATGCATGAACATCACACATGACCTGGGAAGTTGGAGCGCCGGATGGTCGGGCGGCAACACCACAACGGACTTGGGCGCCGTTGATTGGACCAACGGAAAAGTGTGCTTGTTCTACGGCTTGTGGGGGAACTTCCGATCGAACAGCACTACCGACTGGGCGTGGGTCGACGTCGACACGGCCCCAAGTCCGGACAAGTGGCGACTCAGAACGACCATCAACAAGGGGGCGTGGGTAAACTGCGTCGACTGACTCGGCCCAGCTCTGCCTGACGGGTTGTCGTCGAGTGACGAGCCGGTACATCCCTCGGGGGTGAGCGCGAGGTCGTCGACGCGCTCCCGAGGGACTGACGTTTCCGCACATGTGCCGAGACAGCCTTCCGTGGGGCCGCTGCGAAGAACGACCGAGGTGACACGGACCGTTGCTGCGGGTACGATCGCGCCGAATTCATGCCCAGAACGACCTTTCTTGAAGACTCGGGGCCGCGCGCGCCGATCCTTCCGCAACGTGCTGCTTCGCTGAGTGTGGCGTTCGTTGCATTGTCCGGGTGTACCTCGGAACCTCACACTCAAGGCGTCGGCGTCGTCCTTCCGGACGGGGAGTGCGGCCACGGACTCGTCGTCTTGTCGAGTGACTACCAGGCGTCCACAGTGAGTGTTCTCGACTTCGATGGCGGGATCGCGTCGGCGTCGATTCTCACCTCCGCGTCCGCGCCTGTCGGGTTGTCGGCTGCGCTCTCGGGGGACGTTGTCGTGCCCACCAGTCGAACACCAGGTAGGATCGTCGTTGTAGACCGCAATCCAGCGGCCGTAGTCACGTGGCTCGCGCCAGAAACAGCCACTGTTGCGGGGCAACTGTCGCTGACTCCAGGGACAAACCCGCACGACTATATCGATGTCGCCACTGGAAAGGCGTACGTCAGCCGCTATGACGTCGCGAAGAACATCGAGGGAACGAGTGCTCCTGGAGGTGACATCGCGGTGCTCGACTCGATCACCTTTTCTATAACTGGGCGGATTGACGTGGCCTCCAATCTGTCGGGCCTCCCCCCCGACCTGTTTCCCCACCCAGGGCGGATGCTCGCCAGCAACGGCTTCGTGTTTGCGGTGATATCGATTTACTCCCAGAACTACGTCAAGAGCGGTACCGACGTGGTAATCAAGATCGATCCCAATACGGACGAGGTCGTAGGAATCTTGCCCCTTTCGGGGCTTTCGGGGTGTACCGGGTTCGCGCGCGCCCCCGATAGCTCACTTCTCGCAGTGAGCTGCTCTGGCGCGTTCAATGGCGCATCAGATCCCGACCTCGCAAGTGCCGGAATAGGTCTCGTGGATGTCGGCAGCTTCAGCGTGCTCAGGATCATTCCTGCATCAGCCCTAAATGGACAAGCATTGGGCTTTTCCCTGGACTTCGCGGGCGACACGACGTTGTTGGTCCCGACGACTGGCTCGTTGGAAACGGACGTCCCGGACCGCCTCCTAGCCGTGGACATCAAGACCGATACGTTCGAGACAGTTGCAACAAGCGATGAGGCGTTTGAGTTTGGTGAAGTTCGATGTCTGCCCGCGTGTGGCGCGTGCTTCCTCGCAAACGGGTCGAAGGCGCAGCCAAGCGTGTTCCGCTTTGCCGTGGATTCTGCCAGCTCCGTTGCGGCGGCAGTGCGCATTGACAAGCCTGACGGTGTCGGCCTCCCGCCCAGATCTCTCGGCGTCTATTGAGGGTGGAAGCGGCCGCCGCCCAGATGCGACGAAGATCCGGATCCCCGCCCTCGCGGTCGAAAACCGAAGCTCGCCATGCGCGACGAAGCGATGCCGACGGCCTTCTGCATCGCGACGGACGCGACCGGAGTCGCGGTTCAGCTGGAGCCAACGGAGGCGACGGGGCGGCGCCCGTGCCGTCGCGGACACTTCTTCGTGATGCTCGAGGACCGCAACACGTGCTCTTCGAAACACGCCGCGCGAAACCAGCGTGGCAGTCGACGCGATGTTCAAGGGCTACACCGGGTACATTCAGGCGGACGCGAAGTCCGTCTACGATATCCTGTTCACGAAGCCGCCAGACATCACAGACAAAGACGACCGGCCGGACGAGGTCGGCTGCTGGGCGCACGCCAGGCGAAAGCTCTACGAGGCCGCAATCGCGAAGAGCAAGGTCGCGCGCGAGGCACTGTTCCGCATCGGGCGCATGTTCGCCTACGAGCGCAAATAGGCTGACCTCCCTCCTGTGACGCGTGGCGAGAAGCGCCGAGCGATCGCGCGCCCCGAGGTGCTCGCGTTCATGCAATGGGCGGATCAGCAGTACCAGCTCCTCGCTAGCGAACGCGGCTTCCTGAGGGTATCTGCCCGCCCGAGCCCGGGTAGATTTTCCGGTTGGCTGAGGTCGACTTCGCGAACTGCGCGGCGGATCGCGCAGGCGGAGGTGGTCGCGAATGGCGAAAACGAATGATCGGAGTGGATGGAGCGAGCCCGGGCGGCGATGGGACGAGGCGGACGCGCGCGAAGCGCTGAAGGCGCTGTCGGAGAGCGGAATGAGCGCGCCCGCGTTCGCGCGGCAGCACGGGTTTAGCGCGCAGCGGCTGCGTTCGTGGCGGCCGCGACTGTCCGAGTCAGCGGCTGGGCCTGCGGCGAGCGCGAGGCTGCTCGTTCCACTTACGGTGAGGGGGAGCGCGGCGCCAACAGGAGCTCAGGCGCCCGTCGTCGTGGTTCGCGCCGGGGGTGCGGTCATGGAGCGCCTAGGACATGCGAACTGCGAGCGCCTAGGACATGCGAACTGCGATTTTCCGGTCCGCGCCCCCGAGCCGGTGGGCCGGGCGGCCGCCGTGGGGAGCCCGAACATCCGCCTCGGAGCGCTGGACCTCGGCGTTGAGCATCGGCTCGACGTCAGCGGTCGGGCGAAAGCGACCGCGAGGTCGAGCGAGGACGGATCCGTGCGTGCGGCGTCGTCTCTCGAGAGGCGCGCAGTCCAGTCAGGCGTCGAAGCGCAGCTTGAGCTGACCCGGCGGTGGGGGCTTCTCGTGGGGAGGTGGGCGTGCGGCAAGGCCGTGCTTCGCCAGGAGCCTCGCGATCGCGTTCGTCGTCGTCGCGACCTCGACCCAGCGCATCTCCGCGTTGCACTGGGGGCAGGAGGTCACGTCGATCTGAAAGACGTGACGGAGAAGCCAGGCCCAGGGCCTCCGCGTCGGCTCGGCGCTCTCCTCGTCGAACGAGAGCGAGAGCTGCACCTCGCGACGCTTCACGCCGCTCTCCGGCGGTGGCTCGGGCACCACGCGCGAACGGAGCGACGAGTGCGACGAGACCACTCCATGAAACCTGATCATATGGAACCGCGGCGGCGACACCATCGCGGCGAGGCGCGTCAGGAGCTCGAGCGGCTCGAGCACGATGGCGTAGGTCCCGTCGCGCCACGGCTTCTTCATTTCATATCGGAGCCGCCCATCGGCGAGCGCCGTGAGCCGGTCCTGCGCGATCGGCGGCCGCGCAAGGTAGCGGCAGAGCCGCTCGAGCCGCGCGCGATCGCCAGCGGGGATCGCGACCTTCGCGTGCACATTGAACCCTGCGATGACGGCGGCGGGCTCATCGGCGCGCGCGTCCTCAGGGCGCACGAGGCGCGCCGTGCGTTGACCCGCCCGCTCGCCGAGCAGCACCTTGCCCTCGGCGGCGGCGCTGTAGCAGGACGCGAGGACCGGCTGGTCCTGCGCGAGCTTCGCCGATGCATCGTCCCCGCCGTCGAGCGTGCGCCCGCCCTTCTCGAGCAGC
Organism: Polyangiaceae bacterium; assembly: GCA_046351395.1. GTDB lineage: Bacteria > Myxococcota_A > Polyangia > Polyangiales > Polyangiaceae > CAYYKK01. The sequence goes on along the minus strand of JAXLYP010000005.1, from coordinate 3,686 downwards.
GCGCCGACTCGCTTCGCGGTCCGCTGCGCGACGTCGAGCACCTCGTCCGCGCTCGGCGCCGGGAGCGCCATGAAGGAGGGCGCCCCAGGTTCCCCCTCGACGTAGACGCCGTCGAGCGCCAGCACGTGCGAGTGCACATTCAGCCGGAGCGCCGAGTCGAAGCGCTGCACAAAGGTGATCGCGCCCGTGTGCGCGTCCTCCACGCTCTTCAACCCGAACAGGCGCTTCGCGCGCCACCGTAGCGAGCGGGAGACCTCGTCCGCGAACGCGCCGAGGACGTCCGCACACAACTCGCGGTTGTAGCCAAGAAGCACGCGAAGTCCCCACGGAAAGGAGCACACCCATTGGCGTGTCGGCACATGCGGGATGACCCTCTCGACCAGATGCGCCGCAGTGTCCGCCATGCGCCGGGCCGAACTCCTCGAACGTGCGCTGCACGCCGGGCTCGTAGCGGTCCGATTGAACGACCGCGCTCTTCAACTGGTCGGGGACGATCGCGCGCGGCACGCCGCCGAACGCCTCGAGCGCACGCACGTTGCTCGCGCAGAAGTCGGGGACCGTCTGCGTGTGCGTCGCCTCGACGAACGTGTAGTTGGACGCACCGAGCACCGCGACGAACAGCTCGACCTCGATGATCTCGCCACTCTGCGCGTCGACGTAGTGCGGCTTCTTGCCGGAGTAGTCGACGAACATCTTGTCGCCGCCGATATGCGTCTGTCGCATCGACGGCGACCGACACGCGAGCCACTCGCGGTAGACACCGCAGAACTTCGTGTACCGATATCCGTTGGGGTGGCGCGTGATGTACTCGAGGTGGAGGAGCTCGAGCGTCACCCCCGCGCGCCGCAGCTCCACGTGCATGGTCGCCGGATCCGGGAGCGGTCGACTGGCGTCCCGAGCCCCGCCACGTGAGCCGTAAAGGCGCCGCTCGAGCTCGTCCTCCGTGAGCGCATCGATCGCCAGCCACTCAAGACCAAGCGCCGCCGCCCGCCCAACCGCCGACGCTACGGCGCCCGGACTCACGCCGGCCGCTCGCGCGGCCTCTCGATGAGATCGCTTGAGATCGAGCTTCTGTCTGAGAATCTCTTTCACCCTGTGCATCGCGAGCCTCTCCGTGGTCATCGACCCTCCTCGCGGGGGGCGATGGCCGATGGTTGAGGACAGCCGATGTCGTGCCGCGCCCGACGCGAACCTCTTCCTACAACCTGGGCGGATGCTCAGCCCTGGGGAAAAGCGATCACGATGCCGCGAAACGAGTGATCACGATGCCGCGAAACGAGTGATCACGATGCCGCGAAACGGGTGATCACGATCGCGCGATGTACGCACCATGTCGGCCCGAGGATCCGCATGATGGTCTCCAGGTCGTCGAGCTTCTCCCGAAGCTCGACGATCGCGACGAGGTCGAACTGCGCGATGACGCGCGCGATGAAGTGAAGCGAGTCCGGTCGACGTGGGCGCCGCCCGAGCTCGCGAATGTTCCATGTCGCGATCTTGATCGCATCGTGGGACGACTTCGGGACGGAGCCCGCCGCGATGCGCGCGTCGAGGGCGCGCATCCGGCGGGCGAGCTCGGGGCTCATCTCCAACATCTCCCTTCCTGCACGTCACACGTCCCCGGCTACTTGCCGGGGTTCACCTCGGGGCTCGCGGGTGCCGTCGGCGCAGGCTGCGCGGGATGCGCCGGCTGCGCGGGCGCGACCGGCTGGGTGGGCGCGGCCGGATCCGTCTCGACGTCGCCGAGCTTCACGGGATCGCTGCTGCCCTTGCCGCCGCGGGCGTTGAGGACGCGCGTGCGGAACACCTCGACGGGGCGGAGCATCGCGGTGGCCATCTCCACCGTGTCGGCGTCCTCCTCGTCGACCATCCCGATGACGGTGCGGATGTACTGCTGGATCACGTTCGGCAGCACCTGGAACGGCTCGCCGACCTTCGTCGCGACGACGGGGTCTTCCGCCTTCGTGATGCCGAGCGCGACGCCGTACTCCGTGTGCGCGGTGAACAGCGCCTGCACGAGCTCCTTGCCGCACAGCCGCTCGAGCGTCGGCTGCAGGTTCTCCTCGTGGATGCGGCGGATCCGCTTCTCGCTCTCCGCCCACTCCTCGGGGAATGGCGCCTTGAGGAACTCGAGCCCACCGCCGTAGAGGCGCTCGCGCACGTGCCGCGCGTCCTCCACGTCCTTCTCTGCGCGGTGCTTCGGCAACCACGAGAACATCTCGAGGGTCGCCGCGATCGCCGCGTGGGCGTTGTCGATGACGTTGTCCGCGAGGCGCGCGTCGAGCCCGCCCGACGACGCGTCGAGCTTGCTCCACGAGTCCTCGAGGTTCGCGACGGCCTCGTCGAGGCGCTTCTTCATCTTCTTGACCAGCGGCGGCGCGTCCTTCCGGTACGCGGCGATCAGGGATCGGCCGAGCGCCAGCAGGGCGGCCACGTTGCCAGTCGGGACCTTGTACTTGTCACTATCGAACGTCGTCATGGTCGTCTCCGTCGGGCGCACCCCTCCGTCGACCGCACCGACCGTCGGTCGAGCGCAGCCCAAGAGCTGTGGGCCCCCTCCCCGAAGGCGTCCGACACGCGCCGCCCCGGACCATCCGGGGACCGACGTCATCCTCAGCCTTCGCTTTGGTTACCCCTTCTTCGTGAGCTGCCTCGAGGGATGGACAGGGTGGACGTTCGTTTTTCGATTCGTGGTGCGTCGGGCAATGGATCCATTGCAGCGACCACCCCCCGGGGGTGGTCGGCCCAATGGAGTGTATGGTCACGACCGGGTTCCCCCGGCGGTCGAGGCAATGGATCCATTGCTTCCGCCGGGGTTTGGGGTGGTCGGGGCAGTGGATCCATTGCCCCAGCCGGGCGCCGTCCCCGCCCCGGCCAATCCCAGGATTCGGGCTCTCTCCGTCCCGACGCGGTCGCGTCAATGGATCCGATGACTTACGCGGGGCCGGTCGCCGGCGTGACCCTATCCTCCATTGCCGCGACCACCCCCCGGGGGTGGTCGGCTGAATGGATCCATTGCCTCGACCGGGGACGGCCCCCGATCGCGGCAATGGATCCATTCACCGAACCGGGCCGGGGGTTCGCCCGTCCGAATTCGTGGATTCCCCGGGCAGGTCCGTCGGCCCGGTCGAGGCCTCCGAGGGGTTGCGCTTCTTGCCGGGCAGGGCCGCGAGCGCACGCTCCCGGTAGGCGACGACCGGCCGAAGGAGGCGGGTCGCGAGCTCCACGACCTCGGGCTCGTCGTCGAACACGGTGCCGGCGACGACGCGGATGTACTGCTCGATGGCACCGACCAGGGCCTTGTACGCGTCGATGACGACCGCGGTCACGCTCGTGTCGGCCTTCGTGATCCCGAGCGCGACGCCGTAGCGAGTGTGCGCCTCGATCAGCGCGTCCACGAACATCTTCCCCGCGAGGCGATCGAGCGCGGGACGCAGTCCCTCCTCCTCGATGCGCCGCACCCGCTTGTCGCTCTCCGCCCACTCCTCGTGGAACTTCAGCTTCAGGAACCCGAGGCCGTCCGGGTAGAGGCGTGCGCGGACGGCTGCGGCGTCCGCGGCGCTGGTGTCGTCGAGGAGCTCGCCGACGAGCGCGTACGCCGCGAGCCGATCGCCGAGCGCCTTGTGCGCGCGATCGACGAGGGTGTCCGCGTCGCGCGCGCTGAGGGGCTTGGCGGCGTCCTTCTTGTC